>OZ220744.1:4800000-6471377 GCA_965116925.1 Candidatus Poribacteria bacterium
CCGTTCGATGCTGGCATCGCTGAAGACGCGCAGGGTACTTTCCCGTAATGTGAAGGGTATGGATAGACCAATTAGGAGATAGGTACATATCAAGAGTGCCGTCCCGATATAAGGCATCGCTTCCTCAAAGTGTCGGAAGAAGCGGAGAATCGAAATTTTGACCAGAAGTAAAACGCCGATTGTGATGCCGAGCATCAGGTGGGCGACGGTACGCGGTGGGAGCTCAACCTGATAATTCCACAGGCGAGGCACCATGTGCCACATCATGAAGATATAAAGGATCAGATACGCATAGCCGATAGCCCGGTGGACAAACATCAGCGATTTCGGTGCGGCACTGGTACGGGTTTCATGGTCGAAGGGATACCCCCACAGTTTATACATCAAAAACACGGAAGCATTCCCCAGACCGAGGAAAATCAACCCAAGTATTGTACTAGTTGCAGTTGACATCGTATCCCCCTATAGATAGACCTCTGGTAGTAGGGAACGCAGATCTGCGTTCCCTACAATTGCGTCAGAACCAAAAATGCGACATCAGGATGAGCTGATCTGTACCCTCAAGTTGGCGGTCGGTGCTCGTTGTATCGCGCTCATCGTTTGCGATGTTGAGCCAATAGAATAGCTCAAGGGAACCGTTTTCCATAAAGATATATTGCGCTGCAAGTGTCACACGTTGGCTTCCATCTCCTTTGACCGTGCGATCTGGATCGAACAGTCCGTAACGTCCGGAGAGCGTAAGTTCCGGCATCACGCGATATTTCGCACCAAAATAGTAACCCTTGGAGGTGATGTCATCATCGCTGAAGCCGATACTCTCATCGTCGCCGTAACTGCCCCCAAAATTGAATTCGCCTTCAAGGGTGAGATTTTTGAGGGCGGCAGTCAAAAAAGCCCCAGCAGTCATTTCACGATCTAGGTCTCTGTCTCTATCAAGGAGAAAGGAGACACCGCCTCGCAAGGGTCCAAGCGTAGTGCCGGCAGTTGCAGCCATCCCTTTATGTTGGTTGCTATCTGCGGCCTGTCCAGCACTCCGATTTCCGTTGACCAGAGCGGCATTGTAAAATACCTTGCCGTAAGTACCACCGACCTCAACGCCGACATCCCGTTTATGTGATCCGAGGTTATACCCTTGACGAACCAAGATATTGTGGTCTCTCTGTTTAAGGCCAAACGGAAGGCGGAATTGCCCCACTTTGACGTAGAGGTGTTTGGGGATAGCATCAACCGTCGCAAACATGTTGAGAGTCGCACCCATATTGTTGGATAGGGTCAGTCTGAGTTTGTCCGATGCTTGTGCATTGACGGTCAATTCGCCCTGCATCAGAAGGAAACTATCAACGGATGAATGGCATGAGGTACAGGTGGCTCTTGCGCGTCCTTCGAGATCGACATGGGTTGTTTTGATATACGCGGTACGGATGTTGACCGCTGTTGTGAGTCTTTGGCGCACCTCTTCCGCCTCTTTCATAATTGCTTCCGGATCGAAATCCTCCGGAAATTCAAAGTAGTTATCTTCATAAACCTGCCCAATCGCATTGCGCGGTCCGCCGCCTGCCGGATCGAGATGGCAGAAGATACACTCTTTGTCTTCCATCGCTGCAAACTCCGGGCGCGCCATGCTATCAGAGACGAAAGAAAGCGTCAATAATGCGCTGAATAAAAAGACTAAAAATCCAAACTGAAACCTGTATATCAATTGATGACCTCCTCAATGTATAGCTAAAACGTAAAAAACAGAGATATTGATTTGCTTGTCGTCTATTATTCGAGTGTTACGAACACAAAATCTGTAGCAGCAGCACCTGAGTGGCAACCTGTGCAGACCCCCCCTTCAAAAGCCAAGCGAAACTCTGCGTCTGGTGCGCCTCGCAAAAATTCCTCAAATCTCCAGTCTCCAAAAGCGGGATTACTTCCTGCTTCCTTCCACATCACTGCGACTAGTCCAATAAAGTCTTGATCCGGACGAGTTGCATCCTTCACGACAATCGAGCCGTCCGGATAAGGGAACTGCTGTTGACCATTCGGAGCAATTTCCGCACGTGTTTTGTTGACATAGACATTTTTCGTTCCGCGATGCGGGTCAAAGCCCGGCACCGGCGGAATCGGTTGCGCGTTTAACTTCAGCCACTGATCATACCCTGCTATATCCTCCGGCAGGCCTGGAAGGGCAGCCGGTGGTTCGGGTTCCGGTTGTGGCATCGGTTCTACTCGCGGTGGTTCGGGTTGTGGCTGCGGCTGCTGGACAGGTGGTTCAGGCATCTGACCACCCGGCTGCGGTTGTGGTTGGGCAGGCGGTTGTGGCATCTGTTCACCCGGTTGCGGCTGTGGTTGGACAGGCGGTTGCGGCGTCTGCTCACCCGGTTGTGGCTGCTGTTGGGCGGGTGGTTGTGGAGTCTGTTCACCCGGCGACGGCTGTTGGGCGATGGGTGGCTCAGGTTTGACCACTTCCCCTTCATCTCCACAAGAAACGAAAATTATACAGGCAACAATAATAAGGTTCAAAATCAAGGGACCTAGATATTTTTGGATCATCTTTTTCTCCATCGTTAGATTTAAGTCAATGGCTCATGTTAAGAAATAGTGCAAAGAAACCGAGTTTTCAAGAAAAAACTCGGTTTCTGTTCGAATTTCCCACTTTCGTTTCATATGAACCAAGTCAATAAGTTTGGGCGATGTTAAAGTAAAATTAGAGTTCAACCGGCTCAAAAACAATCTGGTTGCCAACCTGAATCTGCACAGGGGTTAAATATGCGCCCATTGCGTCCGTATCAACGTGCACGCCTAGCCCAGGTTTACCCGTCAACCCCACTTTTCCGTCAGATCCAACCTCCAACCGCTCAACCGTTAGGTGTTGAGCGAGTTCAGAACCTTCAGCCGGATACTCCAACAGATCGAACGATTCGCTGGTCGCAAACACATGCAGCGAAGCGGCAAGACTCAAATGGCTTTTGAAGGTGTGATTCACATACTGAACCCCATGTTGTTCGGCAAGTTGTCGCACACGGAAAGCTGCTGTGATACCGCCGATGCGTCCGACATCGATCTGCACAAACTGAATCCCGCCATGCAGAATCAGGTCCTCCGCCATACGATACGTCCCAGATCCCTCACCGGCAGCAATGGGCACGGGCGGATTCTGCTTTGATAGTCCCATGTACGCTTCTATTGCGTCGGGGGCGAGCGGCTCCTCCAACCATGTGGGCGAAAACTGCGCGAACCGTTTTGCACGGGCGTAAGCCGTTTCATAGTCTTCGCCCCAGACGACGCCGGCATCAATCATGATCTGGGCATCCTCTCCCATACCCTCGCGTGCTGCACGTACTAGCGCAACATCGTTCTCCTCTCCAAATTTCCCCATCGGTCCCCACCCGAACTTTGCAGCACGATAGCCCTGCTCGCGCAACTGTGTTGCAATCTGATATGTCTCTTCAGGGGTATCGCCAAAGAGGACAGAGGCATACGGTAGCTTGGAATGGCTTTGGCTTTGAGGTTCAAGCAGACGGTAGATCGGCTCACCGAGCTTCTGCCCAACGATGTCCCATAAAGCAATGTCTGCACCGCTATAGGCGTGGTGGATCTGCTGAATGTCAAGCCCATTACGCAACGCCTTTTGATGAAGTCGTACCACATCGTTGGGATCGTCTAACGTCTCCCCAATCAAAGATTCGCGAATATTGATGATGTTCCCGTGTGACATTGGACAACAATACACCGTTAAGGATACAAGCGGCGAAGCATCGCACTCGCCCCACCCGGTTATCCCCTCGTCCGTCTGGATACGCACGACAAGTGTATCCTGTGTACCGTCTGCTGCATCAGTAATCTGCGGCATTTTGAGGTAAAAGGGATCGACAGCGATAATTTTCATAGATCAGATCCTTTGCCCATCACCTGAGATTCGCACATAATACATGAGCGACAAATCAAAGTCAAGGGATTTCTATCACTGCTAGCAAAGGCAATAATGGGTGGGACCCTGCTATTATAGATGTCATTTGTAATTCACTTTGATTTTTTTCAGTCAGATGTGATAACATAATTTGATGGTTACAATTTCATCGAGGACATGTGTTTCGATTCTTCTGGTCTGATGCACATGATCTGTAAATTTAAGTTCAGAAGCGTCATCAGTTTCTGAGAAAACTCAAAATCTGAAAGGAAAAGTTACTAGATTAAATGAAATTTGGGAAAGTACGTCATCAATTCGTTACATTATCGTTAGTTGCTAGCTTATTCACCGTATCGGCATGGGGTGCCGATTTTACATTTACCGCCATTCCGGACCAGGATACAACTCGCCTACAAGAACGGTTCGGCAAGATAGCCGATTACCTTTCGGAGGAATTAGGAATCACGGTGAAGTACATACCTGTGAAATCGTACAGCGCATCGGTTCAGGCGTTCAAGAACAATGAAGTTCAGTTGGCTTGGTTTGGTGGGTTGTCAGGCGTCCAAGCCCGTATGGCAGTTCCGAATTCAGTCGCTATCGCGCAAGGGGCGGAAGATCCCGACTTTATCAGCTATTTCATCGCCAATACCAGTACGGGACTGTCGTTCTCCGAAAAATTCCCGAAAGCGATCGCTGATAAGACATTCACTTTCGGTTCTAAGGGATCCACATCAGGACGGCTCATGCCTGAACATTTCATCCGACAGGCATTTGACGGGAAGGCACCCCGTGAGGTTTTTAAGCGCGTCGGCTTCAGCGGCGACCATTCCAAAACCCTCGCACTGGTTCAAGCCGGTAGTTATGAAGTCGGAGCGATGAATTTCAAGGTTTGGCTGAAGGAGGTCGAGGCTGGCAAAGTGGACCCAACCAAGGTGCAGGTCATCTGGCGCACTCCCGGCTACCCAGACTACAACTGGACAATCCGCGGCAGTGTGGACGAAACTTATGGCGAAGGGTTCATCAAGAAGGTTCAGAAAGCCCTTCTCGACATCAAGGATCCAGCGATACTTAACGCTTTTCCGAGGGCGAAGTTCATCCCCGCCGATAATTCTATGTACCAACCGATCCTTGATACCGCTATTGAGGTTGGGATTATAAGGAATTGAGTTTCATCGAAAAAGTGCAGTGCAGCTCAGAGAAACCGAGTTTTTTCGGAAAAACTCGGTTTCTTTGCACGATTGCTTAACATGAGTCCCGTAAGATAGGGTATGTTGACATTTTGCTGTCACCAATAAAAATTAGTCTGAATCGGGATTTTCAGGATTGAAGGATTTGCAGGATAGAAAACGGAACGGGAAACGGGAGGCGGTGTATTGGTTCATTTAGCCCCAGAGGGGCGACATGTACCCGTTGTCTGAATCACAGATTAGATGAATTTAGCGGAGGACGCGGATAAGCAAACCAAGCAACCTACGTGCCCGGCAAATCGGGCAACTATAGCAAGGCTTTAGGCTTGCAGTAGGGCGATTTATCGCTCGTCGTGACGCGCAATGAATTGCGCTACTACAAACTGAGGTGGGTAATCCCTAAGAGTTCTAAGGTGATGAATGGTGCCCTCGTTTTCGCTGGCACCCGTGTTCCGGTTGAGAGTTTAATTCAGCATCTAACAGCGGGAGACTCGCTTAACAAGTTCCTTGATGACTTTCCAACAGTATCTCGTGAGCAAGCGATCGCGTATCTAAAGATGACGCTGGAGGCTGTTGATGCGCGTGCTGCTTGATGAGCATCTGCCCCGCAAAAACCCGATGGCGATTTCAAAATGGCAGATTGCGTTCACCTCGCCCCTTGCGATAATGTGGTACTTATGCTAACATGCTATCTACATTGCGCTCCTCATGAAGATTAATTTATTAATTGGGTAATTTCCGAGCGATGTCCGGTGCGGTTAGAAACCGCACCTACCGGGTCTGGGGAAATATAGAATTACCCGTTTAATTTCTTAAAACCCATCTGGAGCGCGGGTATTGTAGTATCGCTATTCTATAGACATATCGCTCCGCCCCGATAAATCGGGATTCAAAACTGGAGCGAAGGTTTTTATCGGACAAAGGAGCAAAGATGAAAAACTGTAGCATCTTGAGAAAATACCCCTTTTGGGTGTTAGGACTACTTTTACTCTGTAGTTGTGACTTAGTTCAGGAGCTCATCCCTTCCGAACCACCAAGCAGTGCAAAAGATCCTGCGCCGATCCGTGTCACTATGATATATCCGGACGATTGTGTGGGGGATGAGGGGTACTGTGACACCCTCCATCTTGGTGTCAAACGCGCTGAGGCGGAACTTGAGATCCACCTCAACGAGGTTATCGGTCAGCGGAGCGACCCGGTATTGATAGAAATGGTTTTCAGAGAGGCAGCTCAAAATTCCGACCTAGTTTTAACCGCCGGTTTCCAAATGGGAGAACCGTTGTCGCGCGTAGCAGCCGATTTTCCCGATGTCAAATTTGCGATTGTTGATGTTGCCCTTGACATTCCCAATGTCGCCAGTCTCAACTATAAGGCAAACGAAGGCTCATTTCTGGTCGGGGCGATCGCCGGGTTAAAATCGGAGAGCGGTAAAATCGGCTATATCGGCGGAGTAGATGTGCCCTTACTGCGAGAATTTGAAGCCGGCTACGTCGCTGGGGTTCACGCCGTCAATCCAGATGCGGTTGTCTCCATAGCATACATCAGCGAAGATACAAGCGGCTTCAATCAGCCGGACAAAGCAAAAGAGATCGCGTTAGTCCAATATGAGAGCGGCGTCGATGTTATTTACACCGTTGCCGGTAGATCCGGTCTGGGTGTGCTTGAAGCCGCCCAAGCGCAGGGGAAATATGTCATTTGGGTTGATTCCAACGGTAATCATCTCGCCCCGGGGACAGTTCTGACAAGTATGGTTAAACAGATCGAGAATTCTGTCTATGGAGTCATCAATGAAGCCGCTGACGGCACTTTTATGGGAGGTCTCCGATACCAAGGACTCGCAGATGGCGGCGTCGACTATGCCCTTGATGAACATAACCGATCTGAGCTTTCGGACGAAATTATAGCAACCGTCGAATCATTGAGGGCAAAAATCATCGCCGGTGAAATTATTGTTCCGAATGAGGTCTCGCTTCCACGCTAACGCTTTGGTTCATTAGTGCATTGGTTCATTGAGCAACAGGACATCAACTTTTGACAAGGACTAATTCTTTAACTTTCATGGCTCATGTAAAAAGAAAGTGCAAAGCACGAATAGAAACCGAGTTTTCAAGAAAAAACTCGGTTTCTGTTGCACAATTTCTTGACATGAGCGACTTTCATTTTTATTTGAGGATATGAAGTCATCTCCCAGCACCGAACTATTTAACTTGGCTGCAGAAAGTGTAGCCTACGAAAACAACGTTGTTCTAAAAAATATTACTCTCCAAATTGATAGAGGCGAAAAGGTTGCATTGGTCGGTCCGAGTGGTGCCGGCAAAACGACCTTGCTGCGTAGACTCTACAATAGCGTTGCGGATCAATCTGCATTTGTGGACCAACACTATGCCCTTGTACCGCAGCTCTCTGCTTTCCACAATATCTATACGGGACGGCTTGATCGATATTCCACATTCCACAACCTTCTGAACCTGATTAAGCCACAGAAGAAGGTGTTGGGGGAAATTACTCCCATTTTGTACGCGCTGGGAATGGAGGAGAAAATTTTTGAAAAGGTTGCAGCGATGTCTGGCGGACAGCAGCAGCGGGTCGCTGTTGCACGTGCGATTTATCGTGGAGAGGATATCCTATTGGCGGATGAACCGATATCCTCGGTGGACCCCCTTCAAGCGGACACGGTGATGGAAATCATTGTTCAGAACACCGAAACCGTTGTGCTATCACTACACGCGGTGGAATTTGCCCTAAAGTTTGCACAGCGGATAGTCGGGCTGAGTGATGGGGAGATTCAATTTGACTTGCCAACAGGAAAGGTGACGCAAACGATGCTTACGGAACTGTATCGGAACGGGAATTCCCTTTGAATATAGGACCATTCAAGGGTGATACTATCACCATGTTAAAAACCAGTCTGTTCTTCGTTGCGATTGCCCTGATAGCCCTCCTCTTGGCGGATCTTGAAATCTCCACGCTACACCCTTGGACAGAACTGAGTCGAATGGCTTGGGGCGCAGTCGCCCCGGATGTTCCTTCTCTCTGGAATTTGAAACTTGCGCTGCTCAACACAGTGGTTTTTGCCTTCTGTGGTATTTTTCTTGCTGTTGTATTGGGCATCGGACTGGCTTTTGCCTTCCGCTTTACCCCTGTCAGGTTGTTCTGCGCTTTTATCCGCGCCATCCATGAGATTTTCTGGGCGTTCATCTTCCTCCCTATTGTTGGACTTAACCCAACCTGCGGTGTACTCGCCATCGCAATTCCTTATGCTGGTATCTTTGCAAAGGTATACGCAGAGATTATCCAAGAGTCGGATCGACATCCGCTGGAAGGTGTTCCCAGAGCGTCTGGGGATTTGAGCCGCTTTGTCTACGGCATCCTTCCCGTCATCTATGCTGACACCAAACACTATACCGGTTACCGTTTCGAGTGCGCCCTACGTTCCAGTGCGATTCTCGGATTCATCGGACTGCCGACGCTTGGATTCCACCTTGAGACCGCGTTTCGTGAAGGCATATACTCGGAGGCTTGGGCACTGCTCTATGCGTTCTATATCTTGATTGCCTCCCTCAAGTACTGGCTCAAGCCGCGTCTTGTTGCACTTTATGTTGTGACGTCGTTTGTGTTGCTGTCAAGGACAATCACGGTGTCGTGGGACAACATCGTTCGCTTTTTCACCTACGATCTCCTCCCGTGGCCCATGCGCCGGGAGGGCGTCCTCGACGGTACGCGCGAGATCTCGTTTGCGTGGGAACCTATCGTAAGTTGGGTAAACGAGATTTTTATCCAAGAGGCGTGGGAAGGGATATGGAACACAGTGGTGCTGACGCAGGTTGTGTTGGTCGGGACAGGTATATTTGCGCTGCTCAGTTTTCCCTTTGCCTGCCGGCACTTCTCAGGAAAGATTAGTAGCCGGATTTCGCACTATGGATTGATTGTTATCCGCACCACACCGGAGTATATCCTCGCGTATATCCTTGTACAACTCTGGGGTCCGTCTATGCTCCCCGCTGTCTGGGCGATCCTCCTGCATAACGGAGCGATTCTTGGTTTCCTGTGCAGCAACAACGCCGACTTGGTGCAGCTGCGGATAGATGCGCCTGGGAGACGGATAGATCGGTATCTGTTTGAAATCTTGCCGCGCGTATACGGACAATTCCTCGCGTTCCTGTTTTATCGCTGGGAGGTGATGATGCGAGAGTCGGCGATCCTCGGCATCCTCGGTATCTACACGCTGGGGTTCTACATTGACAGTGCAATTTCCGATGATCAGATCGATAAGGCAGTTTTGCTTATTCTGATCACAGTTCTACTCAATATGGGCATCGACTCCGTATCACAGTTTGTACGGCGTCGCCTCAAAATCTCTACGAAATTGGTGACATCTGTATGACAAGGTAATGCTCGTTTGTGACTGTTGGTAACGTGATGCGTGAAACGTGGAAATGATTTGTTCATTTGTTCATTAGTTCATTGATACAGTCGGGCTAGAAAGAACGTCCTGAAAAGTAAAGTGCAAAATGCAGAGAGAAACCGAGTTTTCAAAAAAAAACTCGGTTTCTAATGAAAGGAAAACGGATGGAAAATCGAGAATACCTCCTCAACGACGAAGAGATGCGCCGTTTCATCATTGATGGCTATATCAAGATACAGACCGACTTCCCCACCAACTTCCACCAAACAATTTTTCAGCAGATCGAAGATATGTTCGAGAATCAGGGGAATCTGGGGAACAACCTGCTACCCCTCATCCCTGAGATTCAGCAGGTCTTTTCGCATCCGGCGGTTCACGGTGCTTTGACCAGCGCGCTTGGCGAGAATTATGTCATGCACTCGCACCGCTATTGCCACTTTAATCCGCCGGGGAGTAGCGGACAAAACTTTCATAAAGACTCCTACGAGGGGGACGAGCAGATACGGCGGCACCGATGCCGCTGGATGATGGGGTTTTACTATCCCCAAGATACCACCGAAGAGATGGGACCGACAGCAATTCTCCCCGCAACGCAATACTATGAGACGCACGAAAGCGCACACGCTCAACCGGAATTGGCTCTCTGTGGTGAAGCCGGTACGGTGACGCTGGTGCACTATGATCTCTGGCATCGGGCAATGCCGAATCAGAGCGACAAAAAGCGTCACATGCTGAAATTCCTCTTCACCCGATTGGACGAACCGAAGGCACCTTCTTGGAACAGCGCGGATTCAACGTGGGGTTCGTCTGACGGCGAAGCGTCGTCAGAGGGGCATGAGGTTATGTGGCAAAGCCTCTGGAATTGGTTCTATGGGAAGCAGAATGGCACAACAGAAGATATGGGGGTGGCTGAAAATGATCTCCCCGTATTGATTGCAGCTCTAGGGGATAAGGATGAGGTTGTTCGTCTCAACGCGGCGTATGGGTTGGGGACGATAGGCGCACCGGCAGTACCGGCGTTGATTGAAACATGGCAGAAGGCATCGGAGGATCCAGAGAATGAGAGTTCCCAACACGCGGACTTTGCGCTGAGTGGGATCGGCGGGTGGTCGTCTCCACAATTATCATGGCTGCAAACTCACGCGACTTATGCGTTGAGCGCAATCGGAGGACCGGCGGTGCCTGCATTGATAAACGCACTACAGGATAAAAATGAGTCAATTCGTGCGAGTGCGGCTTATGCCCTCGGCGATATTGGGGATGCCGCTCGGGCTGCAGTCCCTGCGCTCACTCAGGCTTTGCGGGATGAATCGACGTGGGTGCGTCGTCATGCGACGGAAGCGTTGGGACTCATCGGTCAACCCGCTCAGAACACGGTTCCTGCGCTGATCGACCTGCTGTATGATGAGCATTACTGGATTCGCGATAACGCAGCGCGGGCGTTAGCTCGGCTCGGTCCCGCTGCTGAGGAGGCAGTGCCCGCGTTGATGGATACACTGAACGATGAGAACCGGTATGTACGTTTCCATGCAACATTTGCGTTGAAACAGATCGGCACACCTGAAGCGACAAACCTTTTGTTTGATCACCTCCTGAGCTCTCGGTGGTGTCCGCTGACAACATCACATAGCGCATTTTAGCTCGATCTGCCTTACAATAGGCTTACTATGACAAACCACCTACGTCCGGATCCATTCTGGACATTTGAACACACCGCTTGGGAGAGGAGCGCGAGGGCGTATCACAATTTTTGGACGCACCTCACCAGTCAAACTATTGAACCACTTTTATCCGCTGTCCAGAGCGGCGATGCAATAAGCATCCTTGATGTCGCAACCGGCGCGGGCAACGTCGCGCAAGCAGGTATAAGAAAAGGGATGCGGGTTGTTGGGATCGATTTCTCAACGGCAATGCTCACCCAAGCACGAAAACAGCCTCCAGAGGTTGACTTCTGTGAAGGCGATGCAGCGGCGTTGCCCTTCACTGATAACAGTTTTGATGCGGTTGTCATCAATTTCGGATTATTACACTTCGGCAACCCTGAGCAAGCGTTGAGGGAAGCGTATCGCGTCCTCCGCTCCGGTGGGCGGATCGGTTTCACGGTTTGGGCGACTCCCGAAGCCGCGATCGGATTTCAGATAATGCTTCAGGCGATCGAGACCCACGGCGACCCTAACGTTCCACTGCCTGAAGGTCCACCCTTCTTCCGTTTTAGCGATCCCGCCGAAAGTGAACGAACCCTACGGGCAATCGGCTTTACCAATCTCTCTATTACAGAGATTCAGCAGACATGGCAGCTTTCCTCGCCCGATGATCTCTTTGTCGCATTCTATGAAGGGACAGCGCGCACCGGCGGATTGCTTCGCGCCCAATCTAGGGTGGCACTAGACAACATTCGCGCAGCTGTTATTAAGGCAGCCTCCCCTTACAAAAAGGACGGGAGTGTGGAGATCCCGATGCCTGCAATTCTCACCTCAGCGCAAAAACCGTAATGCCGAGTGTCTCAATCAAACATCAAGACGCTACGCGCCACCTCTCCTCTCCCCAACGCCTCAAACGCTTCGTTGACTCCCTCCAACGGATACTGCCGCGTCACCAGCTCATCCAGATTTAACTTTCCTGCCTTGTAGAGACGAATCAGACGCGCAAAGTCCACATGGGGACGTGCAGAGCCGTAATAGGAGCCGATAACTGTCTTCTCGTGCATCAACATCCGGGCGTCCAACGCCACAGGCGTGCCTTCGGGGGCATGACCGACGAAAACAGTGATGCCGCGTCTGCGGGTGCATTGGATAGCTTGGAGGAACGGCTCACCTGTTATCCCAATCGCTTCAAACGCATAGTGGACACCAGGACCACCGCTGAGTTCCTGAATCCGAGCGACGGTGTCCTCCTGAGAAGCGTTGACGGTATGGGTCGCGCCAAAGCGCTTTGCCATCTCCAACTTGTTGTCTCGGACATCTACCGCGATAATCGGTTCGGCACCTGCTATCGCTGCGCCCTGAATACAATTGAGCCCCACGCCGCCACAACCGAAGACCGCCACAGAGCTCCCTTGTTGCACCTGAGCGGTATTGATCGCTGCGCCCACCCCCGTCATAACGCCACATCCAATCAGCGCTGCCTGCGCGAAGGGCATATCTTTATCTATGGGAACAACCGCATCTTGAGGTATCAGCGCGTGTGTGCCAAAGGTCCCCAAACCTGCCATCTTTTCCATCGTTCTCTGTTCGCCGGGAAATCGGGGGAGTGTGGAGGTATCGGGCGGGAGCTCACACAAGGTAGGAAACCCTTTCTGACACATCTCGCAATAACCACAACTCCGCTTCCACGATAGGATAACGTGGTCGCCCTCACGAACTCCAGTGACTTGACTCCCCACCTCTTCAACAACACCCGCCCCTTCGTGACCTAGGATAGTCGGGATTGGAATGTGGGGCCAATCGCCCTTGACGACGTGCCAATCGGAATGGCAGACACCGCTGGCGACGATTCGTACCCGCACCTGATTGGGTCCTGTATCTGGCAGATCAAATTCTTCGATTTTTAGTGGTGTATTGATTTCATATAACACAGCAGCTTTCATGAGATTTGCCCTCCTTCGGGTCGCCTCCAAGACGGAGCATTATTGCCCAAATTTTAACGTTTAGATTTATATTATGACGAAACCGAAACAAGGTCAAGAGAGAAATGTACAGTTCCCGTGTAGACACCTTTTTTCATTGCGGAATTGTCCGAACTTTGCTATGATACCGGACAGTGTAAAACCCAACCTTGCGACAGCATAAAATCTCCGCAAAGGGGGATACTCACTTGAATCAAACGCCGATTCAAAATGGAACGCCTTTCAGCAAAGAACGAACCCACGAAATTATCCGTGAATTTAAGCGGGATGGGTTTGTGTTGATTCCGAACGTACTTGAAGAAGACGAAACGAGAGCGCTTCGCGATAAAACCGACGAACTTTTCGATGACCCCAAAACAGTTGAAAACGGTTATCTGCGCGAAAACCACTTCATTGTCTGGCAGCCCAATGAATTGGACAGAATCTTCTGTGATCTGCTGATTCGTGAGCCAATTTTCAGTCTGATGGAGGCGATTTTTGGCAAGGGTTTCCAACACTGCGGCAACCAAGTGTTGCGTAATGACCACACCCAAGCGATCGACCACTGGCATGTGGATGATTCTCTATTCTACCCGTTGCCCGATGACGTTCCGCATCACGACCCGCGCATCGATATGCCGATCATGTGGTTGACGGTACAGATTGCGCTTACCGATATCGACTCGATTGAGCGTGGTCCCTCACAATACGTCCCCGGTAGCCACTATTCTGGCAGAAATCCACCAAAAACAGACACCCCAACATTTGAAGGGCGGGGTCCCGTTTCCGTGCTTTGCAAAGCGGGTGACATCTACCTACACAATCCCCAATGTTGGCACCGTGGGACTCCCAACAGGTCGGGTCAAGTTCGCTATCTGCTCCAGCAGCAATACGCTAGGCGTTGGCCCTTTCCGCGTTATAATGCTTACATCAACTACAAGATGCCGGAACATATCCTCGAAGGTGCGAATGACCGTCTGCTTCAGGTGCTCGGCGACTACCGATTCCACCCTGGAGAACGCTACCAATAGGATGGGCAGATAGGTATTCAAATTTGAAAGGAGATCGATATGCAAAAAGCCTCTACCGTTTCCCCACGAAGTCGATTTGAACAAATTGAAACGCCGTCACTGAATACTGAAAAACCGACCGAAGATCAGGTTTCGCAGTGGGAGGCGCGACTGATTGACGTGGGATACGTCATCATTCCCAACGCCTTGCCTCCAGCAGCGTTTGAGCATTTTCGGGAACGCATCGCCGGGTTTGAACCCTCCGTCGGCTACGGTTCAAACTCACTGGTGCGACTGTTTGAAAAAGGGATGGATTTTGTAGATCTGCTGCTGAACGAGCCTATCTATACCTTGATGGAACGCATCCTCGGTGAACGGATGCACATCATCGGGTTACAGGGGCACCGGATGTTCACAGGGAATGAGGTGTCGAGATTCCATTCCGACGAAATTTACTTGCAGCGTCCGGCAGATGTCAGTGACGATGTAGAATATCCACCCATCATCAATACAATCAATTGCCACTATTACGTTGTGGATGTTCCGATGGAATTGGGGCCCACAGAGGTAGTTCCCGGCAGTCATCGTGCT
This sequence comes from Candidatus Poribacteria bacterium, assembly GCA_965116925.1. Lineage (GTDB taxonomy): Bacteria > Poribacteria > WGA-4E > WGA-4E > PCPOR2b > PCPOR2b. The sequence continues at coordinate 4,814,690 of OZ220744.1, forward strand.
TGTCGGCAGCCGGCGCCGGAAGACGGCGATCCACCGCATTGGCGGGGTAACGGACCTGTATCCCTTACCTGTCACGCCGGGGATTGTATCATGTATAGTAACCAGATGTGGCATCGTGGGGCACCGAATCGGACAGATCGTACCCGGCTATCGGTCGTTCCGAGCTACGCCCGTCGGTTTGTCGCACAGCGATTTTGGCCCTTTCTCAATTACAGCCTGTCCCGCGATATTCTCGACCAATGCAATCCTCGCCAGCGGGAACTACTCGGCGAACATCCGCGTGGGGCGTATGGATAGCAAAACCTGTGATTGCTTGTAGGGAACGCAGATCTGCGTTCCGTACGAAAGGAGTGAACGCATAGTGACCAACGAAATCGAAAAGACCGAACAACTCATCCAAGGGGCACAGGAGCTGAGAGAGAAGTTTCAGAAAGACCCCCATCGACCAGCGTATCATTTTACCCCGCCGTGGGCTTGGATGAACGACATCAATGGACCCCTCTTTTGGAACGGTAGATACCATATTTTTTATCAACACAACCCGGACGGTGCCTATTGGAAATGGATTCAGTGGGGACACGCATCGAGTCCAGACCTTGTGCATTGGACACACCACCCGATTGCACTGACGCCGACGTTGGGCGGTCCTGACCGGGACGGCTGCTTCAGTGGCGGCGCGGTGATCAATGATGGCGTTCCCACGTTGATTTATCACGGTGTTCCCGAAGGAACATGTATCGCCACCAGCGAGGATCCAGATTTAATCGAATGGACCAAACACCCTGCGAATCCCGTTATACCGGTCCCACAACCGGGCGATCCAGACTACGGGAAATACCGCGTCTATGATCCGTGTGCGTGGAAGCACGGCGACTTTTGGTATGCGTTGTGTGGCAGTCGTGACCCGGCGGGAGGCGATACCGCTTATCTGTTCAAGTCTCCCGATATGGTTCATTGGGAGTATCTGCACCCATTTTACAAATCAAATCGGCGTTGGACTGAGGCGGATGAGGACTGTGCTGTTCCGAATTTCTTTCCGATAGGGGATAAACACATGTTGCTGTTTTGCAGCCATTTGCAGGGAACCCAATACTATATCGGTCGATACGAGGACGACTATCTTTATCCGGAGCAATACGCGCGCATGAGTTGGCCCGGCGGGCACCTCGGAGGTGGAATCACCGTGTTGGATGGGAATGGACGTCGTATCTTCTTCGACTGGATCCGCGAGGCAAGAACACAAGAAGCTGAACGTGCCTCCGGTTGGTCTGGCGTGATGACCGTGCCACGGATCTTGTTACTAGCCGAAGATAGCAGCTTGGTGATTGAACCTGCTCCCGAACTAGAGGTGCTGCGGCAGAATCACCGGCATTGCGGGAGTATTCATCTGACCGCCGATTCGGAACTGGAACTTGATGATGTCCGAGGAGATTGTCTGGAGCTGGCTGTGGAGGTTGATGTAGCAGAGGCGAGTGAGTTTGGCGTGAAGATTCGTTGCTCACCGGAGGGGGAAGAACAGACCGCCATTGTGTGTAATCCGAGCGCAAAGACATTGGGCGTAAACATTAACAAGTCGAGTCTTGATAAAAGCATAAGATACATCTTTTACCGCAATGAAAGCGCAACCCAGCGGGTGCCTGAAAACAAGAGAATCGTGATTGCCCAAGAAGCACCGTTTGAGCTGCCCCCCGGAGAATCGCTCAAGTTACGGATTTTTCTAGACCGTTCGGTGCTGGAGGTGTTCGCCAATGGACGCCAATGCGTGACCCAACGAATCTATCCAACCCGAAGCGATAGTCTAGGTGTGACCCTATTCAGCCGTGGTGGGAGTGTAGACGTGAAATCCGTTGATGTGTGGGATATGGCTCCAGCAAACGTATAAGATAAAAATCAGGCTCATGCAAGGAGAAAGTGCAAAATACTAAGCGCGTGAAACGTGATGCGTGACACGTGAAAATCATTGGTTTATTGGCGTACAATTCCTTAACATAAGCCAGCAATCAGACCTCTGTGAGGTAGGATGAGGAGAAGATAGAAATATGGAAAAACGAACGCTTGGTCGCACGGGACTTGAAGTCAGTGTGTTAGGAATGGGGGGGCTATACGTCTCTCGCGCGGGTGATCTTGGACGTGATGAGGGATGCCGTGCTGCCCGTCGTGCGCTTGAACTCGGCGTAAATTATGTGGATACAGCACCTAGCTATCGTGACAGCGAAGAGGTTTTGGGCATCGCACTTGAGGGGGTGCCGCAGCCGTACTTTCTCGCAACGAAACTTGGCGGACGTCCGCAGCCGTTCAATCCGCAAGATAAGGATATCTTGCGGCGATCGGTCGATGAAAGCCTCCGATTACTCAAACGCGACTATATTGATGTCCTGTTGGTGCATGAACCTGACCGTCCCGGTCAGTACGATTGGTGGACAGACTACGACAACTTCCACGGACCCGTCTGTGATCTGCTGGAAGAACTGAAAGCGGAGAAAATTATCCGATTCACCGGACTCGGCGGCACGACCGCTTATCAGCTTCCACTCATTATGGCAACGGGAAATTTCGATGTCGTTCTGACAGCGTTCAACTACAGCCTACTCTGGCGGGAAGCGACCATCTCGATCTTCCCTGAAGCCCAACGACGGGATATGGGGGTTGTCGTCGGTTCGCCACTGCAACAGGGTGCCCTATCCCGACGTTACCCCGAAATAGAGACAGGCGCACCGTGGTTAAGCCCGCCACGACAGAAACAGTATCAGCGGTTATACGGGTTTCTGGATGAAATTGAGATGACGCTGCCGGAGGCTGCCCTCCGCCTGATGGTGGCAACACCTGAAATCTCGACGGTCTTGATGGGGGCACGATCGGTGGAGGAGGTTGAACAGAATGTGTGTGCGGTTGAAGCGGGCCCGCTGCCATCGGATGTCCTCGCCGAGCTGCAGGAGATTGCGGATATGGTGCCGTTCCGCCCCAATGAAGAGCCTTTTGGTCTACCGTTTGGACGACCATACAGGTGGCCAGGTCAAGCTGGCAGATAAAGAGGAGAGCTCAATGAAAGTTACAGACATCAAAGTGCACCTCGTGCGATCAAACCGCAATACCATAATTCCTTCGCCGTGGATCCTCGTGCAGGTATTCACCGATGAGGGCGTGGTAGGTCTAGGCGACGCAACGAATTGGCCCGGCGGAACAATCATTAAACAATCAATTGAGGAGTTGAGCCGGTTTGTTATCGGAGAGGACCCATTTAACATCGAATACATCTACCATCTGTTGTATAACGCCTTGCAACAAATCGGGCAAACCGGGGCGGTGATTGCTGCAATCAGCGGCATTGAGATCGCGCTATGGGACATCGTGGGGCAGGCAGTGGGCCAGCCGATCTACAACCTACTAGGCGGATCCTGTCGAGATAGAGTGCGTTTTTATAGCCACGCGGGTGAGCCGGAGGAGTGCGCTCGCTTGACGGAGAAAGGGTGCACCGCTATTAAGGCTTACTTCCCCGGCGGCACACCCCGACCGGGGGAACGGATCAACATCCCTTGTTCCATCACTCTCAGCGAGGAACGGATTGCGCTAGCGCACATGCAGCGGTGTCGAGAGGCTGTAGGGGACGAAGTAGATATTGCAACCGACGTGGGTGCCCGATATACCACGAGTGCAGCGATTCGCTTAGGCAACAGGTTGGAGGAAATTGGACTGTTATTCTATGAGGAGCCGGTGGGACCAGAAAACATTGACGCACTCGCGAAGGTGACCGCAGCGGTGAACACACCTACCTGCGTTGGGGAACGACGTTACACGCGCTTCGGATTCCGTGACCTAATCGCTGCACAGGCGGTGGATATGATCATGCCTGATGTGGTCCGTGCGGGAGGCATTGCGGAGACGAAGAAAATCGCTGCCATGGCAGAGAGCTACTATATGCAGGTTTCACCGCACAATCCCAACAGTGCCATCTCGACGCTTGCCAGCGTCCACCTGATGGCGAATATCCCCAACGCGCTTGTCTTGGAGTATGTCGATGACGAGCAGGATGCACCGTGGCGTAACGACCTGATGACGGATCCACCGGAGGTAGACAACGGCTATCTGCGACTTCCAACGAAACCGGGACTGGGGTCACAACTTGTGATGAAGGAAGTGGAAAAACACCGGTTCGATGGGTAGAAGGGGTTCATTAGTGCATTGGTTCATTGGGGTAATTGTAGTGGGCACGCTCCACCCCCACTAAGAACGGATTTATGAGGTGAAATATAAGATGGAACGAGTAGAATCCTCACCTGATGATTACATCGCGAGCCAACCGTCAGATATCCGGGTGGTTTTAGAGGAACTGCACACGCTGATTAAGACCGCGCTACCAGATCGGGAGTGCTGTATGTGGGAAGGTGTTTTTTGGGGCGGCAGCGAACAGCAAATCATCGGCTATGGTGATTATTCCTACCAGCGTTCTGATAAGATGCAGGTCGAGTGGTTTATCGTTGGGTTGACCCGGCAAAAAAATTATTTCAGTGTGTATGTCAATGCGGTTGAAGGAAAAACCTATCTGGCTGAGCTCTATGGCCCCCGACTCGGCAAAGTCAAGATCGGAAAAAGTAGTATTGGTTTTCGGAACCGGGCGGATATTAATCTGGATGTGTTACGTGAGATGGTCGAACACGCAGGAAGAATAGTAACAACTGACGTTTAACGCACTCACTCTTGACATGAGCGAAAAAAAATGCCAGACCGTGAGGGAGGCGGTCTGGCAATACTGACGTTCAGGAAGAAAACGCCAGTTGACGTCTAGTTCAAAGATATTGAGAGCAAGACGAAAAACTGTGAGCAATTACTATATTGCTCATCAACAGACTATAGTATACCCTATCAGGTAACGAAAGTCAAGGCAATTTTAACAAATGTGAAACAAATATGAGCCGATAGAAACTTTGTGCTCCTATGCGCCATCCGTAATCCTCTCAGTGATAGCACCGCTCTCCTTATCTCTGATAATCTGCTTCAGGCGACCGTCGGGCATTCGCTCTTCCTTAACCAGTGTATAACCCCCGTCAACTTCAACCGCTGTAACGCCAATCTTCTCTACCCCAGTTGCTCCACGCCAATCCTCCAATTCGACTGACTCCCACTGCTTCGATTTCGCTGACCGATAACACGCATCAATGATGGCGTTTACGACGTATCCATCGTAAAAGGTTTCCATCGGTTCCGTGCCGTTATCTAAAGCATTGAGTATATCAACGAACATATCACGGTATCCGAGTTCCCCGACCTCATCACCAACAGGGAAAAGCCATCCTGTATCGGTTTCGGCTTTTTCAGCGACGTAGCCACCCTGTCCACCCGATGTAAACATCTCCATACCTGTTCGCAACCAGTGGTTGAGCCAGATGGTGCCTTCTGTGCCTGAGACTTCATCGCGTATATCCATGCCGCCGCGAAACGCCCAACCCACCTCAAACTGTCCCATTGCGCCGTTCTCAAATTTGATCAAGGCAATCCCGTGATCTTCAGCCTCAACGGGATGAACGAGGGTATCCGCCCAACACATGACCTCAACGGGTTTAATATCTTTGCCGATAAAGTTACGGATAATTTCGATACAGTGGCAGCCCATGTCAACGATAGCACCGCCGCCCGCCTGCTCGATATCCCAGAACCAGTCGCTGTGAGGTCCGGGGTGGGTTTCGCGGGAACGCACCCACAACACCTGACCGATCGCGCCGTTTTTAGCAGATTCAATTGATTTGAGCGTCTTCGGTGGGTAGACCAGATCCTCAAGATAGCCGTGAAAGACACCTGCTTTTTCGACTATATCAAGCATCCTTTTGGCTTCGGCTGCGTTGCGTCCTAACGGTTTCGTACACAAGATCGCTTTGCCCGCTTCGGCAGCTAGTGCAACCGCTTCCTCGTGCAGATCGTTGGGAAGACCGATGACCACCACATCGGTTTCTGGATCGTTAATCGCTTCGGCGAGGTTAGTTGTCGATTTAGGGATGTCCCATTCAGCTGCAAAATCTTTCGCTCGCTCCTCAGTGCGTGAATATACCACATGAACGCGGTCCCGGCTCCGCTGCCCGTGGAGCGTCATTGTATAGAACATACCGATGAGCCCTGTCCCTAACATTGTAACCTTATGTGTTTTGTCCATTAGTTCTCCTCTTTTCTGTGCGCTGGGGTTATAGTGAGATCTTGTCGCGTGGGTTTGACATTCTGTGTAAAACCTGTTAGGAATATCTTATCAGATTTCTTGAGTTGGGTCAATTTCAAAGTAAGAAGTCGGGATTCGGAAATCCCTCCTACAGGAGAACTATAGTAGATGTTAGAATTAATGAGACACTCTCAATACACAGCCAACCCCCTAAATTCCCCAACTCTCCTGACAAGGGGAGAAGATAAGAGAGGATCTTCTCCCTTGTCTTTCCCCTCTTATCAGAGGGGTTCAGGGGGACTTTGAAGATTTTGCACCGGTTGAAATTATTAGTAAATGTATCCTTATTTCTCGTGTTTACTATAAATGAATCGTGCGAATCTTGATAAAAATCAGGAGGTATGTTAGACTTGATTTTCAAAGGAATGGTGAATTATGTGCAGCTATCTACCCAATCTGATGTCTTACGTTTCACGCCTCACGTTTCACGTTCTACTATTTGTTGGCGCAATTGGACACCCTCAAGGGTTCGCATCGTCGGAGATGGTGCGTATCCCCGCTGGCTCCTTTCAGATGGGGAGCGATAACGGTAGACCCAATGAAACACCCGTGCATCAGGTCTCAATGGAAGAATTTTATATTGACAAGTATGAAACAACCAATGCCGACTATCGAGCATTTGTTTTGGCAAACCGTCAATGGCAAAAGTCAGCCGTCAAGGTAAGGGATTATCTCAAGCATTGGGTTGGAAACGACTTTCCTGTTGGTATGGATCGGTATCCCGTAACGTATGTCACCCATGAAGCAGCGCAAGCGTATTGCGAATGGCATGGGAAACGGTTGCCGACGGAAGCGGAATGGGAGAAAGCAGCGCGAGGCGGGCAGCCGGGGCAGCTCTATCCGTGGGGAAATCAGGTTGACCCAGACGCAGCGAACTACGATTCAAGAGATATACGCAGCGGCGGGTTGAAAAACATGCGGCGATACCTGAAACCTGTTGACCACTTTCCACCGAATGGCTACGCCCTCTACAACATGGGAGGTAACGTGGCGGAATGGTGCACGGATAGATACCTGCCAAGTTACCGTAGAAATGACGTGAATCAACGAACATCTCCCGCCAAGGGACCGTTTGTTATTCGAGGCGGAAGTTGGTTTGATCCGATATTCGATCTGCGTTGCGCCGCGCGCGCTTATGCCCTATCAGGCGCGTATTACCATATCGGCTTTCGGTGTGTCAAAGCCAAGAATTGAGGGGGATTGTCATTGCGCTGTGATTACGGCATACGGAGTATGCCTGCTACTATCCCTTTTCGTTTGCGTGCAACTGACCTATGTGCTAAAATGCACAAAACATCGGCTTACAATCTTATAACCTATTAGGACTTACGCACTTGAACGCTCAAAGCGGGCAACCACAAGGGTTGCCCCTACAGTCAGATTTTCGGTTTATAGTCGGGCGAGCCTGTCGGGACGCGCAATGAATTGCGCTACTACAAACTGAACTGCGTAACTCCTAACCTATACTTAAAACTGTCGAGAGGAGTATCAATCAATGGAATATAGTATCCTAGGCAATTCTGGCGTCCAAGTTTCACGACTTTGTCTTGGCGCGATGATGTTTGGCAGCCCAACGAATGAGAGTGATTCAATCAAGATTATCGAACGTGCAATCGATGCCGGAATCAATTTTATTGATACGGCGAATGTCTACAACGCAGGCGAATCGGAACGAATTGTCGGCAAGGCTGTCCAAGCTTGTCGTGACGATGTGCTTATCGCAACAAAGGTGAGCGGAGCGATGGGGGAAGGACTTAACCGATCCGGTACGAGTCGTCACCACATCATGATGGCGGTGGAGGATAGTCTCAGACGACTTGATACAGATTATATCGACCTGTATTACCTACATCGTTGGAATGCGCTGACACCGATAGAAGAGTCGGTCCGTGCGTTGGATGATTGCGTCAGGCAGGGTAAAGTTCGATATATCGGTGGCTCCAACTTCGATGCGTGGCGACTTTGCGAGGCGTGGTGGAAGAGCGATCGCATGAATTTAGAAAAATTTATCTGTCTGCAACCACTCTACAACATTGTCAATCGGGACGTTGAAGTTGAGTTACTGCCGTTTTGCGAAGCTTATAACGTAGGTGTCGTGTCCTATAGTCCCTTAGCACGCGGTGTGCTAACTGGCAAATATCTGCCCGGGCAACCGCCTCCTCCCGGCTCACGGGCGGCCCGTCAGGACCGTCGGATACTGCAAACCGAATTACGCGAAGAAAGCTACGAGGTCGCGCAAAAAATCCAACCGTTGGCAGCGGCACACGATAAAACGCTGGCACAATTTGCCTTGGCTTGGACCCTTGCAAATCCAACCATTACTTCCGTTATTATTGGTCCCAAAAATTTAGAGCAACTTGAAGACAATCTCGGCTGCCTCGATTGCGCTATCAGCCCGGAGGACGAAGCAGCGGTAGACCAACTCGTTCCGCCCGGCGAGCATACTGGGAAAGGCTATAACGATCCCATGTACCCTGTCTTGGGACGCTCAAACCAGTAGCAAACCCGAAAACCATTAGTTGATTGGTTCAGTAATGAACTAATGAACTCTTGAACCCATGAACCAAGGAGGATAACCTAAAAGGCGTGCCCGATTGCGTAGGTGAAAACCGGTATGAGCGATGGTTTTTCCGGTCCGTCCAATGGGTACGCCAAATCCGCACGATAGACTCGAGATCCACTCAGTTTGGGGAGCCCCAACCGCAGCCCAAATCCTACACTCCGCTTGGGGGTTTCTATATCAACAGCATCCCCCGTCCAGATATAACCGATATCAGCAAAGATTGCTGACCCAACCACGATCAGCGGGTGTTCCCAGAAAATTGTTCGGCTTTCAAGGTTGAGGCGAATCTTTTTGGTGCCACTGAATTGCCGGGGGTCATATCCACGCAGTCCACTGTTTCCACCGAGAAGCACTTGCTGTTCTCCCTCAAGTCCGAATTGCATCTCCGCAGAAATCCGTGCGGCAAGGGTTTGACGCAGAAAGAGATTCTTGCGTACTGCTTTGATGCTCATCTGAAACATCGAATCCCCTTCTTCATGTGCAAGAAAACGGGTTGTAACCCCGGTGCGACCATTTACGAAAAGTAGATCTTGATATGCTTGGGAGGCGTTGAGAAACAAACTCACCCTTGTTTCTCTGCGATCTGCACCGTAAAACGGGTGAGCGCGACCGATTGACACACCGTACCCATATCCGACCCCAATATCTTCAACACGACCCATCTTATTGAGAAAGCGTGTGCGGACAAAGTTGACTTTTCTATGACCGAGTGAAACCCCAATCAGTCTTGTGTTTCTGTCCTGAAAGTTAACGGTGGAAGATGGCAATCTCTCAATCTCATTGAAATGATTGCGCTCAGAGACCATCCAGAGCGCGATCTGCGTCTGTCGCCGACGGTCACCAAAGGAACGGATGATCTGCCCGGACTCCGATTGCCTACTTTGGGTGAAGACAGCTGTTTTCACACCCTGTTCATACCAGCGGGCTTCATCTCTAGATTCAGCGGCTGTAAACTCCGCACTCCAACGGGTCTGGAGTGAATACAACGGACGTTTTAGACTCGCATCCCATGAGATGCCTTCCCGCTTTTGGGTATACACACCGTCGAATTCCCAATGTGAATCAAACAGGCGAAAGACTCTATAGAGGCCACTGATAAGGTGGCGTGGATCTTCTCCTTCTTCACGAATCTGCTGGTAACGGAGGCGACCGCTGTCCCCGGAACCAAATACATTTGAATCGGACAGCGCGACTAAAAAACCGGTTTTATCTTTACTGAACGCGGGGACATCTAAGGCGGGGAAAAAAGTCCATAGGTCTGTGACTTCAACCTCTATTAAAATAAGATTGGTTTCTGGGTCCCGCGTCGCAAGGATTTCCGCGCTTCCTAAATACGGCTTTCGGCGCAGGATACGCTCACTTTCCAGTTCATCGTCCTGTATGTAAACATCGCCGCGTTTGAAAAGCAGCTCTTGCCTGATTACATCAGTTTTAGTACGGGTATTTCCTTTTATTGTAATTCGTCCAATCCTTCCCTCGTCGATGTAGATTCTGAGATAAACACCATCAGAGAACTTTAAGAATACAAGCTGCTCTTCATCAACTCGAGCGAACTGATATCCGTGCATTTGGTAAAAACTGGCAATCCATTCAAAGTCCTGGCGGAGCAGGTTAGGATCATAATCATCACCAGCCTGTGACTGCATCAAGCTGAGAATTTTCTCGCTAGAGAACGCTTCATTTCCTGTGACAATAATATTGCGGATTGGAACCGAATCGGCAGGCAATGTTTGGGGAAGGAGAATTAAAATGATAAGGGTGAGGGGGCAAAGACATTTCATTGGTAGATTGGGAGATATTATTCATGTCTGACTTGGCACAGAATCATCAGCAATAGCACTTTCCCGATTGGATAGAATCCCCTCAATCAACATTAAAATGAGGGCGATAAGTAACAACTCACTCCAGATTTCCACTCCAACCCGGTATGTGTTGAGCATCTGTTCTAAAGCCTCTGATTCTGAAATGACCGCTGTCTGCGCCCCAATTCGCTCTGCAGCTTCCTGAATGGGGATGGGTTGTAGTTCCGATTCCGTTGCATCAACATTCACGGCGAAAAAATCTTGCAGGAGTGTATCTCTACCCTGTCCCTCAACTTGATAGATGCCGGGGACATCTGTCCCACCAAACGTGAGCGAACCATCCTCGGCAAGTGAAAGTGTCTCTGACAAATGGGGTGTATCCCCCAAGCGCGTTATCTGTGTGGTTGTTGCCCCACTCCAGCGGTAGTTTGCCGTGTACGACTCACCAACAATTAGATTTCTTTGATGCACAGATTGAGCCGCCTTTGTGTAAAGTACAGCTTGTTGCAACAAAGGGAGGAAGTTCTGATTGACCAATAGGCTCGATGCGTCGGACTGAATCGCAGACACATTAAAGAGCAGTGCTATCCCTCGGTCAATAGAGCGTTCGATAAGAAATGGTGTGCCATCGCTCAATTGCGCAACAATCCTTGCATCTTCAGCCGGCTCCAACTCCACACCACGATAAAATTGTGGGGCGTATTGCCCTTCAAAATCTTCCCCCTTAAAGACCTCAAAGATTGGGGAATCCGCTTTGTAATTTGCCAAGGTTAATGGCGGCTGCCACGCTGTCGGTTGCCCCACAGCTGCAGGCAACCAATCAGCAAACGCATTATAACTAGCTGTATCAACGTCATCCCCCACAAAGTAGATTACACTTTTGCCTGCCCGCATGAACGCTTGCAATTGTTGCTGAACACGGGTTGAGAATGCGGGCACGTCCGCTAAAATCAGGATGTCATACTCTGTTAGCGTTAGGTCCTCTAATGCTTCCAAGGAAGCGGTTGCTGGTAAAAAAGAAGAACCGGTGTTTGGTCGCGCCTGAACTGCTGGGTTTAATGCGAGTGCCAAGTACATCGTTTGAACACCGACGCAAAGCACACGAATTTGGCCATAAGCATCAAGAACGAAGTAACGACGATTATCAATAGGCAGCCGATCCGTAGTCAATTCCAGATAGCCGGTGTGCGTGCCGGGCGATTCAAATTGATGCGTAAAAGTCAATGTCACCGACTCGCCCGCCCCCGCTTGAGGACTGATGGATCGCCGTTTCTGTTCGTCGATAAACAGCGTCAGTGTCGTATCAGCCAGAGGTGCATCGGAATGAACCCCTATTGCTACCTCCAATTCAATGGGCAATCCCAAACCAATTAGTTGGTTAGAGGCTTGAACTTCTTCAATGCTTATATTATCGGTAACTTCATCATCAAGCGGAAGTAGAAAAATCCTCGCCCCAGATCGGTTGGGCACACGATTCCAGTGCGTCCAGCCATTACGATTAAAATCGGAGATTAAGTAAATCTCCTTGTTCGGATCGTTGGACGTTTCAAGGATGTCGTGCGCCATTTCGAGGCTGGGTGGAACCAGCGTTGCGCGGTAAGAGATCTGGGCACGACGAATTACCTCCCTTATCTGATTCAGGTCCTTCGTCAATTTGGGAAAGAGTGAATCGGGGATATCAGACATTAAAATCACGGAGGCACTGTCGCCGCGTTGAAGGGATTGAGCAATCTCAAGTGCCATCCCTTTTGCGACTTCAAATCTTCCTCCCTGAATGCCCTGATACCCCATACTGTAAGAATTGTCCAGAATAATGACGACGCTGGTTTTTGTTCTTCCACCGGCGAAGGCGAATCGGTTTTTAAGCAGGGGACGTGCAAGTGCAAGGGCAATCAGTATGATGATCAGCACTCGCAAGAGCAAGATTAGCAGATGCTTGAGTTGAATGCGTCGAACATTTTGCCGATGGGCGGCCAAGAGAAACATCAGGCTGCTAAAATCTACCGTTTTCGCTTGATGTCGTCTCCAAAGGTGGATGATTAGCGGTACGGCGGCAGCAAGTATGCCCAACAGGAAAATCGGATTAAGGAATCCCAATAGTTTTGTGCCTTATCTCGTTAATTAGCAACCGTAACGACTTAATACCCCTTCCGTTTATCTATGACGCTCAACAGGGGTTTATCCGCCATAAGCCTTTCGAGGTTATCACAGAACAATCCAATTGTCCGGTCAAGCCGAATGGGTGAACCACCCGCCGCATGAGGCGTGATGATAACTCTAGGCATATCCCAAAGTGGGCTATCCTGCGGCAAAGGCTCCTCTGGTGTTACATCAAGTCCTGCTCCGCCTATCCGTCCCTCATTCAATGCACGGAGGAGACTTGGTCCATCAACGATCTTGCCGCGTGTTACGTTAATGAGTAGCGCGTGCGGTTTCATCCGCTGAAATGCCGCATCATTAAACATACCGTGCGTTTCCGGCGTCAAAGGGGCGCAGATTGACACAACGTCCGATTCCTCAAGGAGGTCATAGAACCGGTCCATTTTCCAAACTTCGTGGACAAACGGGGGCGGATCCACATCTTCTGGATCAACCGCGATCACGCGCATATCAAAGCCTTGCGCGCGTTTAGCAACATCAATCCCTGTGCCACCAAGTCCAACGATGCCAAGTGTACGTCCTTCAAGTTCCCACGTCTCTCCACGAATGGACATCCGGTTTTCCCAAGTCCGTTCGCGGACAGCACGACCAATACCTCTGAGTATACCGAGGATTAATGCCCACGTCTGATCTGCGAGATGGGGTCCGACAAATCCTTTCGCACTTGTCAGGATGACATCGCTTTCAACAAACTCAGGGAAAAGCACACCGTCAACGCCTGCGCCGAGTGTTTGTACCCATTTGAGTTGTTGAGCGTTATCAAAGAGGGCGCGGCTAAGTCCACCGAGGATCACATCGGTGTCTACGACCTCCTTGAGCTGTGCCTCATTGTCTTGGGGTTGGACGATCTGAATATCAGCGGAAACGAGTTGAATACGTTGCAGGTGTTCCGGCTCAACTTCCGTATTTATCATGACTTTCATTTGCCAATCTCCTCATGGTTTTGGAATCGTCCTTACAGATTTCAGACGGTTTCCAGCCTAAAATTTCACATCTCAATTTGAAAGGAGCAACAACCGTGGAGTATTCACGCTTAAATCTGTTAGTAACTGCAATTAGTTGTTTAGCTGTTTTAGCACTGCCCCTCCTCGTCGCAGGATGTGGCGATAGTGGTGATGATGACGATGACATGAATGGCGATGTCGTTGCACCCGATCCGGAGCCTGTCTCGGAGCCGACACCACAACTGGAACAACAGCCGCAACCGGAGCCGCTGCCTCAACAACAACCGGACCAACAACCCGAACGCCAACCCGAGCAACAACCACCACCTCAACCGGAGCCGCCACCCGGAGTTTCGTTCCAGGAAGACATTTTACCGATCCTTCAAGCGAGTTGTGCTGTCCCTGGATGCCATGCTGCCCCCAATCCACCGAAAGGGCTCAATTTGGAGACGTACGCAGGCTTTGAGAGAGGTGGCGTATTTAACCCCGGAGATAGCAAGGGAAGTGTGGTTATCCAGCGGATTGATGGCGGTGGTATGCCGCCGGGCGCACCGTTGGCTGATGACCAAATCCAACTCTTCAAAGATTGGATCGATGAGGGTGCAGAAAACAATTAAGGAACATCAACATACACCCACTCTAGGTCGGGGGAGCAATCTCCCGGCCTTTTTCATATCGTAACCGATCCCCTGCCTTGAGTCAATGAGATAATCGTATCTATCCCATTGCTTCAAGCCTCCGCACCAACGTCTCCCCAATCGTCGCGGGGCTTTCAGCGACAGCGATGCCAGCCGCTTCCAACACTTCAATCTTCTCCGCCGCCGTGCCGTGTCCGCCGGAGATAATCGCCCCGGCATGTCCCATCCGCTTGCCGGGTGGTGCTGTCTGTCCGGCGATAAAGCTGATGACCGGTTTGGTCATGTTTTCTTTCACAAATTGAGCCGCTGTTTCCTCCGCAGTGCCACCGATTTCACCGATCATGAGCACCGCTTCTGTATCCGTATCCGCTTCAAACAACGCTAACACATCAACAAAATTTGTACCGATGACCGGATCACCGCCGATGCCGACGCAAGTAGATTGCCCCATCCCCAGCTTGGTCACCTGATCTACGGCTTCATACGTCAATGTCCCGCTGCGGGAAACGATGCCGATTTTGCCGGGGCGATGAATGTAGCCGGGCATAATCCCAATTTTGCATTCGCCGGGCGTGATGACACCGGGGCAGTTTGGCCCAATCAACCGTGTTGACTTGTCCTCCAAATACCTTTTGGCTTTTACCATATCAAGGGCAGGGATGCCTTCCGTAATACAGATAACCAACCGGATGCCCGCATCGGCAGCTTCCATAATCGAATCTGCGGCGTCAAACCTCGCCGGCACAAAGATGACGGATACCTCCGCCCCTGCCCCCAGAACCGCTTCGGAAACGGTATCGAAAACGGGGATACCATCAACATCTGAGCCACCCCTGCCGGGGGTAACGCCTGCAACGATTTTTGTGCCGTACTCCACGCACTGCTGCGTATGGAATCGTCCGGATCGACCGGTAATCCCTTGAACAACCACTTTTGTATCTTTATTTACCAAAATGCTCATTTTAATTCCTTGTTTACGGCACGCGGAGCGTGCCTACTACGGTTTTCTAAAAGAGTGTAAGCTGCTTTTCCACTTCAATCTGTTTGTTGGGCAGGGAAATCTGCCCCGCTGCTGCTTGATGTGCGTATCTCGTGGTTTCGGGCAGCCTGTACCGCTGACAACAGGCGAGCGTCAACCGAATTGCTGAATCTAGGGAGATCCGATGCCCAACCGAAATGTAAACAACGCTGACGTTGGACCGTGTACGAACTGCTGCACCGATAATTTCAGCATTGTCGTACAAATATTCAATCGATCCCGCTTCATCTTTGGGTTGTTTGTGTCTGCCCCACAGACGCGACTTCGCACACCCCACCGTCGGTTTGTCCAGAATTAATCCCAGATGCGACGCTATTCCAAAACGCCTCGGGTGGGCGATCCCTTGGCCATCAGCGATAATGAGATCCGGTTCGGTATTAAGTTGAGTAAAGGCTTTGAGAAGGGGAGGGGTTTCGCGGAAAGATAATAGACCGGGTATATAAGGAAAGGAGACAGGACTTTCAACGAGGACGCCATCAATCAGCTGTAGGTCTGGAAAACTCAAGACAACAACTGACGCACGGGCAATGTCTTGCTTAAACCCAAGATCGACCCCGGCGACTGTTTTGATGTCACTAAATTGATCTTGGGATATTACCTGATTACGCAGTTCGTTTTGGATCTGGCGTGCTTCAGCGGGAGTTATCTCCCACGGATGGAGCTGCTGATAATTCATGGATGAACCACCGATTTATGGATAGCTTTTTCGCTTACACATCGCTGCGATAGGGTCAACCTTGCGAAGGTTTGGAACCGTCAATTCCGAGTTGGCAGAGAGGTAAGGACAAATAGCAAAACTGTATAATATGCTACCCATAAGGGGGTTCAAGTGTCAAGTTTTTTCTCCATGTTTTGGTCTAACGTGCGGTGCTTAGAGATTAATTGAATACCGGCAAAAACAGTTGAAAGCAGCAGGTATCCGCCTGCGATTCCTATGAGAGAGCAAGCAACTCCTAAGATGATTCCAATACTATTAAGCATTATTTATTCTCCAATATCGATTTTTAGATTTTGATTTCCAATTTACTATCTGAGCATAAAGCACTGTTTGACATCCATATACGGAAAAACTCAATTTCAGTTTCGGACTTAATCGGCAATTGTTGTGTATATGCTAATTTTACCGTTGCGAAACGCTAACGATTCTGTTATGATGTTTTTGGTTAAACAACACAACCGGTGGAACAGGAGTTCTATGAACCAGAAACCTAACATCATCTTCATTATGCCCGATCAGCTGCGTACCGATTTCCTCAGTTGCTACGGTGCTGACTTCATTGACACCCCTCACATCGATGCGCTCGGGGCGCAAGGGGTTCGCTATAATCGTGCTTACTCGGAGCATCCGGTATGCGTTCCGGCACGCGTCGCGCTCATGACCGGCATGAACGGTCTCAAGACTGGCGTACTTGACAACGGTCAGTTCTTACGCCCTGATTACCGAGCGTGCGGATTGGCGACGTGGCCCGAACTACTTAACGCACACGATTACTACACCATCGCCGTCGGCAAGATGCACTTTTACCCTTGGGAGAAGCGTCTGGGCTTCCAGCGCAGGATCATTGCTGAAGACAAACTTTGGGGCTATATTCAGGACGACTATGACCACCTTCTCAAAGCCCACGGCTATATCAAGAACGCTTTCTTCGATGAGCCTGACTATCACAAGAATTTCGGTGCCTTGATTAGCCCCATCCCGTGGGAATACTCGGTTGACCACTTCGTTGGCAACGAGGCGGCAAAATGGATTGAGGGGTACAATGGCGACCAACCCTTTGCTATGATGGTCGGCTTCCCGGGACCGCACAACCCGTACGATCCTGCGCCGGAATACGCGACCTTTCGACCTGAAGATATGCCCGAACCGCTCTCAGCTGTCCCAGAAGACACGAAATTGATGCAACCGAGGCGACCCTCCCGTTCCGAATCATCCCAGAAATCGTGGTACGCTATTCAGAACGAAAATAGTCCAACACACGAGCATTACATGCTGCAGCGTGCCTACTATGCCGGATTGGTTAAACAGATTGACTACGAAGTCGGCTGTATTGTCGAGGCGTTGAACCAAAAAGACATCCGAGACAACACCGTGATTATTTTCGCCTCTGATCACGGAGATTACTTGGGAGACCACGGACTCAGCGGCAAAGCCTCCTATTACGAAGCTGCCTGTCATGTTCCGATGTTGGTGAGCCATCCGGAGTTCCAAGAAACTATTATCTGCGAAGACCTTGTCACGCTTACCGATGTCACTGCTACCATACTAAGTCTAGCAGGCTGCAAGATTCCTGCCTACATGGATGCCACGCCGCTGCCCGGACTCGGAATTGCGAATGAAGTTAGTAGAGACGCTATTATGGGGCTGTTGCACAACGGTTGGATGTGGTTCGATGGCACATGGAAGCTGTGTAAATACGCTCAGGGGGTGCACCTGTTTAACCTCACAGATGACCCAGACGAGCAGCACAACTTGGCGTATGACCCCCAAGCCGCTGATGTACTCCACCGCATGGATGCCGAACTGACGGCAGAAGTGATGCGTCTGACGACTGAGGCATTCTTCCCACAACGTACCTATACCTATAGTTATTCTAGCAGCCCAGACTTTGGTCGCGTCGGTTGGGAGAGAACTTACCCTATGCCTTGGGAACAGATCTATCCTGAAACAGACGATTGATTTGAAGGCACTATGCTCGGCCGATCTGCGTGCAGTTCAACGCACCAAACCATCGCAAAAGACAAAACGTAATGAGTCGAGCTCCTTTTCAGGTATTAGTTCTTCCATATAGAATCACACCAAATAATGAAGTGCTTTACGCGCTTTTTAAGCGCGATCCCTCATCAGGTGGTTATTGGCAGGGAATTGCTGGTGGCGGAAAAAACAGCGAATCTCCATTGGAAGCTGCAAAAAGGGAAACCCTTGAAGAAGCCGGTATTGATCGAAGTAATGAATATATTAAACTTGATTCCTGTGCGATGATTCCTGTTGTAAACGTATGCGGTTTTAGATGGGGTAAAGATGTTCTGGTTATTCCGGAACGTTGTTTTGGAGTAAAAATTGAAGAGGAACAATTACAGCTATCCCCTGAACATACGGAGTATAAATGGTTGGATTATAGCCATGCCATGGAAATTTTGTATTGGGATAGTAATAAGTGTGCATTGTGGGAATTAAACCATAGAATCAACAGAAAAATGTTGGAAATTTCCGAGGAGGAAAGCACACGTGCCCAGCACAATCGGCATTGATACCGGTGGCACTTTTACGGACCTAGTCGCAATTTCAGTTGATGGTGCTGTGCAAGTTGCCAAACATCCTTCCACGCCGGAAGCACCGATGCGTGCGTTCTTGGGGGTGCTAGAGAAATCAGAGATACCGTTTGAGGCAATCGAACGTATCGTGCACGGAACAACCGTTGCGACTAACGCCATTCTTCAGCGGACCGGAGCAAATGTCCTGTTTATCACCACAGCTGGATTCGAGGATGTCCCGTTCATCCAACGGATCAATCGAAAGAAGGAGTATGATCTGCATTGGCTCAAGCCGGAGCCGCTGGTGAAGCGGCGGAACTGCCTCGGTGTGAAGGAACGGATTAACGCCCAAGGAGAGGTCGTCGTGCCTCTGACCGCTGACACGCTTGCCGCGCTAAAGACCGATATTGAGGCGCGGCTGCAAAACCGAGCGGTTGAAGCGATTGCCCTATGTCTGCTCTTTTCGTACATTAACCCCACTCACGAACTGGAGGTAGGCAGATTTCTGGAGGAAGTATTTCCGCACATCCCCATCTCCCTATCGCATCAGGTAGCCCCGATCTGGCGAGAATACGAGCGGTCTAGCACCCTCTTGGCTGATGCCTTTGTCAAACCACTGATCCAAAGTTACTGCCACAACATCGGAACCGCTTTGGAAGACAATGGGATCAAAGGTCCCTGTTCATTTCTCAAATCCGATGGCGGAACCACACTTCTCACCAATGCGCCTGAACGTCCTGTTGATATCTTACTATCAGGCTTGGCTGGCGGCATCGTCGGGGGGAAATACTTCGCAGAAACGGCGGGATTCCAAAACGCAATTACCCTCGATATGGGCGGCACTAGCTGCGATGTCGGTTTGGTGCTTGATGGGGAGCAGCAGTTTACCACAGCCTTCGAGATCGAATGGGGACTTCCCGTCGCAATTCCTATCATTGAAGTTCGCACGTTGGGGGCGGGAGGCGGTTCCATCGCTTGGATTGATAAAGGGGGAATGCTGAACGTTGGACCTGAGAGCGCCGGGGCGGTGCCGGGGCCCGCTTGCTACGGGACAGGTGGGACGCAAGCCACAGTGACCGACGCAAACTTGGTGTTGGGACGTCTCAACCCTAGCTTCTTCCTCGGTGGAGAGTTACCGCTCTATCCCGCGCTGGCTAAAGAAGCGATCAAAAAACTGGCGAATCGTATGGGTGTTTCTGCACAGGAGGCAGCCACAGCCATCGTCGAAATCGCCGATGAAAACATGACCAACGCTATCCGCTTACTGACCATTGAACGGGGGATCGATCCTCGCGACTTCGCGCTCGTGGCGTTTGGCGGTGCAGGTCCCCTCCATGCAGTCGCAATCGCCAAAAAATTGGGGATCCAAACCGTTGTCGTGCCACCCCATCCAGGGCTATGCTCTGCTTTTGGTGCTGCCATCTCCGAACTTCGTGTCGAAAAGGTTCACACCTTTGCTGCGCGAGACCCAGATGTTACCGACAGCGACCTCCAAGCGCGATTTGCCCCTATGCGACTGGAAGCGAGAGAGGAGCTTGAGCGGGAGGGTGTGCGAGGGGAGCCACGGGAGACGTTGTTTATCAGTATGCGGTATTATCAGCAGAACTACGAACAGGATATTGCGTATCGTTCGGAGGAGGGTTTACGGGGGGCGATTAGTCGTTTCCACGAGCGGCATCATCAATTTTACGGGTATCACTTCGAGGATGAGACGATAGAACTGGTACACCTGAAGGTCTCCATCTCTGAAGCTGCACAGCATCCGAAGATTAACTTGGCAGCAACTTCCGAAGCCGCCCAGCATAATGCCCCACGTCGCGTTTACGAATCCGCAACCCACACCGTGCAGATGCCCGTTTATCGGCGGGATGGGTTACCGGTAGGTTCGCGGTTTTCCGGTCCAGCGGTTATCGAAGAGATTGATTCGACAACGTTCATACCGTCCGGCACAGAACTGAAACTTGATGAAAACTACAATCTCATTCTTACTTTGATTCAGGATGGTTAATTGGTAGGTTTCTTAATTGAATCCGACTTCAGATCCTTTTGATTTTCTTGTTACAATCATGTTATACTAAGGGCAAACATGGAGCACCGGCGAGATAATAGAAAGAAAGGATTGAATTATGCAGCAGCAAAATAGCAGAGGACAATTGTCCCACTATTCCAATCAAGGACATATCATTCGGTTTGAACCGGAACATGCGACTGAGGGATTTTATCTGATTCTGAATACAGGACAGGCAGGTTGCTTACCCAATAATACCTACATTGTTGGACAGCATCACGTCGAAGCATTAAAGAAAGCAGATATTCCTTTTCGATTAATCAAAAAATCGGATTTGAATCCCAAAATAGGTTAGCAGATTAATAATGGCATTTTTATACTGTTTTGAAGTTTATCTCCCCCTAGTTTACAATGATGGGCGAATGATTGAGCCAGAGAAATTTGAACGGATTAAAGAGGAAATTCTCACCCAATTTGGCGGTATTACAATGACCTCTCTATTTGGGAATCCGATTTACGATGGTTTTTGGACAGAACCCGAAACAGGACACGTTCACCAAGATAAAAATGCTATTTTTACTGTTTTAACGCCGCAGACAGAAGAGAGCAGACATTTCTTTCTAAATAAAAAAGCAGAATGGGCATCCCAACTCGATCAGAAAGAATTATTGGTTATTGTTCAAGAAGTTCAAGCATTATAATGGAACTCCACCTTGATGAAAACTACAATCTCATTCTCACCCTGATTCAAGAGAACTGACTCGCAATGGAGAGTTTTCGTTCAAACTTACTTTTCATTTTCTCCCATTCTCGATTAGTACCAAGCAATGCATATATTGACCTGTTTTCAGGTGCTTCTTCTTGAAATTCAATCAAGACTTCCACGGCTTGTTTCCAAAAGTCACGCCACATTGCATCAAACGCTTTCTTCTGGGTAAATAAACTATGCTCGTTCAGTTCAGATGTTCTAATATAGATGCTGGCTAACGACAAGGCGTGATAACGGTATCTCCTTAGAGAACTGAACCTTTCCCCTCGCTTCGCTAGCTCTTTAGACGCCTCGTCTATTTGCAAATATAATACAATAGCTAGAAGACATTTCTCAAATTCTTCGTCCGACCATACTTCAGGAACTTGCCCATCTACCCCAAAAGATTTTTCATATGCTCCGCCATCATGACTATAAGTCCAAAGGTGACTTGGATTTTTATTTATTAACACAGGATCGTACAAGAAAGCATAACGGATTTTTGCCAAATCTTCTAACTTAATAGATTTTCCTATAGATTTTCCTGCTTGTTGTTTCCCACCACGCCTACGTATGTAGTGAAGCTTTGTTTCTAAGGTCCCACGCACCTTAAGTCGGTTAAACTTCCTGTAAAGCCATATATGAATATCATCGTTAGCACGGAAATCGGAAGCCTTTATAATATTTTGGCTATTGTTGTAACGAATAATATCCCGATTTATTCCTTTCTCAGTTTTAACGTCTTCAGCCTTAGTAAGACGAAAAAGCACATCAATATCAGAATTGAGATCTGATCTAGCAAGCGATCCCACAGTTTGTGCTCCATTAATAATTTGAAAATCGTACGCCGTAAGTGAATTTTCTTCAAGTTCGTATTGTGTACAGATAGCAGATATACCATTATTGAAGTAGAAATATTCAGCGGGACGATTCTCAATTGTTTGCTTCATTTCTTTATTGATAGTACCACGAGCCCCTAAATACCCCCGGATATTGTACGTAAACAAAGACTCTTTATGCTCTTTAAACAAGTTGACCAACGCATTGCCCTTAATAGCTGCAATAACCGTAGGATATGGATCTCTCTTTTCAAAAAATCTGCCTTCAGGCAGACGCAATTCTACCTTCTCCGGAATAATTTCTTGCAAAGAGAGCGCTTGTACATATAACTCTTTTAAGGCGGAAAAATCAATGACTTCACATGTAATATTCAGATCTTGATTCTCGTAGCTTTGGGTGCATGTTTGAGTAAGTTCTACCACACGGTCTGTCAAAGAGGCGGTTGATACAAAATAATAATTAACAGTATATCCATCCTTAAACTTCGCAGCGTAATCTCCCAGCAGATCAAAAGTATGGTCGCTCCCGTGCTTACGAACCCATTTTTGCTTCATAAAGTGTTCATGTCGATGAAAAAAATTATTCACCTCATCTCCGTCAATGTTTCTTGGCTTTGAGAGTCCAGCAAACTTACACTGAATAATCCGTAATATTTTTTGAGCAGAATCCTCAAGCACCACATCTGCTGTAAGATCTCTTGAGTAAGTAATAGATTCATCTGGGTCAGAATCAACGCCTGGATAAATCTTACAAAATAACCTAGACACCCAAATTTGAAAACTATACCCACGTCTAGCATTATTCCTATAATCCCAACCCCGGTCTTTTGCTATATCTTCTGTTCGATCGCGAATAATTTTCCTAAATTCACGAACACTTACTTTTGTCTGAGAATCTAGCATATTACACCTCGTTAAAAATCGGAATGGTCAATTCGGAAGAAAATTTCAATCAGCCACCAGATTTCTGATGACATAATCCAGAATCCCACCGTGTTGGTAGTACTCCACCTCAATGGGTGCATCGATCCGGATTAACAATTCTGTTGAACGCTTCGTCCCCGATTCGTCTGTCCATTCCATCGTGGCAGTTTGACCCGGTTGCAGGTTGTCCGCAAAACCGGTGATGCTGAGGACTTCACTCCCCGTCAAGCCGAGCGACGCTGCACTCTCACCCTCCTTGAACTGCAAAGGCAAAATGCCCATACCGATCAGGTTGCTCCGGTGGATGCGTTCGTAACTTTCGGAGACAACGGCTTTGACCCCCAATAGCTTAGGTCCCTTCGCCGCCCAATCCCTCGAACTACCAGAACCGTATTCTTTGCCGGTGAAAACGACGAGCGGTGTGTTTTCCTGAAGGTAACGTTGACCCGCCTCATATATTGTTGTCTGTTCCCCGGAAGGATAGGTGACGGTATAACCGCCTTCGACATCGGGTAGCATTGCGTTTTTAATCCGGTTATTGGCAAATGTTCCACGGCTCATTATCCGGTCATTACCGCGCCTTGCGCCGTAGGTGTTAAAATCCCTTCTTTCAACGCCGTGTTCGATCAGATATTTTCCAGCCGGGCTGTCCGCACCAATTGCGCCGGCGGGGGAGATGTGGTCTGTTGTGACAGAATCTCCCAGAATAGCGAGAACCCTCGCGCCTTGAATATCTGTGATTGGATCAGGTTCTAACCCGAATCCTTCAAAGAAGGGTGGTTTCTGGATATAGGTGCTTTCTTCGCTCCAGTGATACAGTTCACCTGTGGGTATATCCAATTCGTCCCATTCTGGTGCTTGGTTGGCGATTTCGGCATAGAGACGTTTGAACGTGTTGGCGTCCAACGATTGGGCGATCAGATCGGCAATTTCATCCCGTGTGGGCCATACATCTCTCAAATAGACCGGTTCATTAGCGTCGTTATAGCCTAACGGCTCACTCGTTAGATCGACATCGATCCGTCCGGCAAGCGCGTAGGCGACAACAAGCGGTGGTGACATCAGGAAACTGGCTTTGACATCGCGGTGTACCCGCGCCTCAAAGTTTCGGTTGCCGCTTAGAACGCTGACCGCAACGAGATTTCCCGCCTCAATCGCGCTCTGAATATCTTCATCTAGGGGTCCACTATTCCCGATGCAGGTCGTGCAGCCGTATCCAACGACGTTAAAACCTAACTTCTCCAGATAGGGCAGCAGCCCTGTCCCTTGCAGGTACTCCGTGACAACGCGGGATCCGGGGGCTAAACTGGTCTTGACGGAATCGGGTACGCGGATGCCGCCTTCGACCGCCTTCTTTGCGACCAATCCGGCGGCGATCATCACCGACGGATTGCTGGTATTGGTGCAGCTGGTGATGGCGGCGATTGCAACATCTCCGTGTGTGATGCTGCCTGATGCTTCTGCACCCTGACGGTGCTCCTCAATCTCCGTCTGAGAAAGTCCGTATCCGCCCTCCGTAAGCGGTGTCGTCAACAGGTGCGGGAAAGTCTCCTTGACCCTTGAGAGTTCAATCCGATCTTGAGGCCTTTTGGGACCCGCAATGCTTGGTTCAATCGCATCAAGATCAACCATCAACACCTCGGAATATTCCACCTCACCCGCTTTCGGGATACCGAACATATTCTGGTTCTTCAGGTACGCCGTGACCAACTCCAGATCTGCTTCATCACGACCCGTCGCCCGAAGGTAATCCACCGACGCTTCATCCGAGGGGAAGAAGCCGACCGTCGCACCGTATTCGGGACACATGTTAGAAATCGTCGCCCGATCCGGGGTTGAGAGCACTTCAACCCCTTCGCCAAAGAATTCCACAAATTTACCGACGACGTTTGTTTCCCGCAACCGCTGCACAACTGTTAGCACGAGATCTGTCGCCGTTACGCCCTCTTTGAGCGTCCCTTTCATGTGAACGCCCAATACCTCCGGCGTTAGGATGTAAACCGGCTGACCGAGCATGGCGGCTTCCGCTTCGATACCCCCGACACCCCAACCAACGATTCCGAGACCGTTGATCATGGTGGTATGGGAGTCCGTCCCGACCAATGTATCGGGATATGCAATCGTCTCACCGTTAATCGCATCGGGAACAACCAACTTGGCGAGATACTCCAGATTCACTTGATGGACAATGCCAATGGAGGGCGGAATCACCCTAAACTTATCAAAAGCCTGCTGCCCCCACTTCAGGAACTCGTATCGCTCCTTATTCCGTTCAAATTCCCGTTGGGTGTTAATTTGGAGTGCATTCGCCGTTCCGTATGCATCCACCTGAACGGAGTGATCGATGACCAAATCCACAGGGACAAGCGGCTCAATAATCTGTGGATCGCCGCCGAGCTCCTCCACCGCCGAACGCATCGCCGCCAGATCGACGAGGAGGGGAACACCCGTGAAATCCTGGGCGAGCACGCGGGCTGGCTTAAACGGGATCTCGACAGATTTGGGTTGTTTCGGATCCCAGTTTGCCAAGTCCACGATGTCCTGCTCCGTAATTTGCTGATCATCGTAGTTTCTCAGCAATGATTCCAGCAAAATGCGGATACTAACAGGTAAGTTAGAAACTGTCCCAATGCCCTGCGCTTCTAGGGCAGGAAGTGAGTAGTAATGGACATCCTGTCCATCGGATTCAAAGGTTTGTAATGTGTTAAAGAGATTGTGCATCAATTCCGGCATCTAATTTTACCTACCTAAGTTCATTGATTCAAAAGTAAGTAGGGAACGCAGATCTGCGTTCCCTACAATCTGAAGTGCGTACGCCCTGTTCCTATGTGCTTATACTTTTTTCAGCGACTCCTCACCTGAACTCGAGCAACCTGTTCTTTAGGGAGGTACTTTTCCAAAGCGGCATGTATGCTCACTTCGTTGAGCTTTTTCGGTGTAATCAATACGCATGTTCGTCTAGATCCAGTTGTCCACTCTTTCTCAAATTCTGAGTAACTAAGCATGCGCGCGCCCCTAGACCCCGCCCCTCTTCTCTGTGCGCCGAGCGGGTTTCCGATCTGAACCTGCTGATCGGCATCATTATATCCCATAATCGCTGATAGGTGTCTGCTGTTTGAACGGCCCGATAGGATAACGGGAGTCCAACCTGTTGCCACGAACGCTTTCAATACTGTCAAATTGCAGCTGGACACAACGCTGAGGTTTTGAACTTGCCCTCTTGTCGTGCCATAGAGGTCTTCAAGCCGTCTGATATCATGATCTATTCTGAAGAACGCTTTCAGGAGCGGTTTCTTAGTAACATCAATCGCAGCAGCAGAAGGCAATGTTCCTGTTCGCATTCTCGTCGGTGCTGAAGCTGAAGCAGGTTGTGAACGGTTTGCACTTGGGATAGGCGGCAGCTTTCCGGTTTGCGGTGGTGGTCCGCAACTCACTAAGAGTAAACATAAAGCTAAGATAGACACGATGTGGCAGAAATGAGTGTGCATGATTTTCTCCTTGATACCCTTTCGGGGTTGGAATCTGATTCAGCTTGAACACATGACTATTTCACACAATAGTTTGTGCCCCGCTGGAATCTTAGCGAAGCCAGATAAGATTTAACACAAACCATGGCCAACCGAAATTCAATTGGCACATCAACCACACGCAATTTAGATGCCACAGTTATCTTGAATTGCACGAAGTGCGTTGTCAAACATCAAGTTTGTTGGAAAACTCCTTTTCACGCCTGACTTTGTATCTGTTTTTGACATCAGCTGTAATTTCACAGAGAATATCATGCCCACAAAGCAGCTGTCGAAACTGTGCCACACTGCCGTCGTAAAAATGCTACACCGTTACTCGGTAAGGTGTTGACATACCGCCATTACCACCCGAAATTGACGAACCAGCGAACAACTTCCGACCTTGCTCGGAAAACGTCATTCCCAATCCGAATCAAATTTCGGAGTTCGATCTCTGAATAAGGTTCTTGATTAAACGCTTCGGCGGTTGCACAGTGGAAAGCGTTCCTCCCTTCGCCGGCGTCGATGCCCTGCTACGGGATCTGTATTTTCCTTGCGGGTTACGGCTAAGCCACGAGGAGTTCGCCACCCGTGCTATGCCGCATATTGGAATCGGCTGACGTCCTTTCCGACGATAGGTTCCTCTGCCAAAGGGCTCCGAAACAAGCTCAATCGTGATTGGTTTAACTGGCCTGCCTCTATCAAAATCCCCAAACCAGCGAACAACTTCAGCCGTCGCTTGGTAAGCGTCGTTCCCGATCACGATCATACTCGTGACGCTGATTTCGTAGGCGAATTCTTGCTTCAACCCTACAGCGATTGCACAGTTGAAGGCGTCCATCACTTTGCCAGTGTCGATGTGTTCTTGCGTGATTTCTATTGGTATGCTCATGGTGAAAACTCCTTGCGGGTTGTGCTGAAGCTGGACGGTGAGTGAATTATTTCAAAGAAGATGTCAACTGTTTCTAGTGTAGCACAGGGGAGGGTCACTGTCAAGGGAAGAAAGCCGATTCCGATTTCGCTACGATGCAATGAAATTAATATTGATCTCCGTCGGCATTTCTGCTACACTTTCCTAATTAGCAGTTGGCTTTATTATCCGAAAGAAAGTGAATATATGGAATCAAAGACAACCCAAAAACTTAACGAAGATGAAATGGTGGCACTCGCCCAGCAGTGTTTATCGGAACTTGGCATCGCAGAAGCATCAATTTATCCTCACAGAAAGATTGTGCGGATACAGGTATCAGAAGCCGATTTCGACAGAGCCATTCAGATACGAGAAACAATTGTGGAACGGATGAAAACAATCGGTTACCGATTTGTCGCCTTAGATTTCGACGAAAAGGCGGATTAGTAGGGAACGCAGATCTGCGTTCCCTACGAAATCTTATACCCAATAATATCTTATACCCAATAATAAAGGAAAATAGAGCATGAGTAATTCTCAATCAGATTCAAATTTATTTCAATCACTCAAATGGCGTTGTATCGGTCCGCCACGGGGAGGGCGAGTTGTTGCTGTGGCAGGACACCCGACAGAACAGGCGGTCTTCTACTTTGGCGCGTGTGCGGGCGGTGTCTGGAAAACTAACGACGCGGGAACATACTGGGAAAACGTTTCAGACGGATTCTTCAATAGCGCTGCCGTAGGAGCTATCGCGGTGGCAGATGCCGATTCAAACGTTATCTATGCCGGCACCGGCGAAACCACCATCCGCCTCGATGTCTCCTACGGTGATGGGGTGTACAAATCCACCGATGGCGGTAAAACTTGGGCAAATGTCGGATTGAAGGAGACCCGTCATATCGGCAAAATTCGCATTCATCCACAGAACCCCGATCTGGTCTATGTAGCAGCCCTCGGTCACGCCTTCGGACCAAACGAAGAACGCGGTGTCTTTCGTTCCAAAGATGGTGGGGCAACTTGGGAAAATATCCTGTTTCGTAGCGAAAAGGCGGGGGCAGTTGATCTGACAATGGATCCGAATAACCCTCGCATTCTCTACGCGGCGATATGGGAAACCTATCGCAACTTTTGGGAACTGTCTAGCGGTGGACCTGACAGCAGCCTTTACAAATCAACCGACGGCGGCGACAGTTGGGAGGAGATCACGAATAAACCCGGCCTTCCCAAGGGGCTCATCGGTAAGATCGGCGTCGCTGCCTCCCCTGCCCAATCTGATCGGGTCTGGGCAATCGTCGAAGCAGAGAAGGGTGGGCTGCACCGTTCAGACGATGGCGGTGAAACATGGGAATTGCTGACAGCAAATCGCGACCTGTGGCATCGTCCGTTTTATTACTGCCACATCTTTGCTGACCCGCAAGATCCAGATACCGTCTATGTCCTGAACCTGAAGATGTGGAAGTCAACCGATGGGGGACGGACCTTCACGGAGATTAGCACACCGCACGGGGACAACCATGATCTGTGGATCGATCCGAACAACCCTCGGCGCATGATCGAAGGCAACGACGGTGGCGCGTGTGTTTCGTTCAACGGAGGCGATAGCTGGACAACCATCTACAACCAACTCACCTCGCAGTTCTATCGCATCGACACTGACAACCGATTTCCCTATCGTGTCTACGCCACACAACAGGATAACTCCAGTATTTGTGCCCCAAGCGCGAGCGAATATGGCGGTATCCACTGGGTTGATTGCTATCCTGTTGGCACCGGTGAGAGCGGTGACATTGTGGTTCACCCTGATAACCCCGATATCGCCTACATCGGTGCGATAGGTAGCTCACCGGGGGGCAGCGGAGTCCTCCAACGCTACGACCATCACACCCGTCAGATTCGGTTGGTTAATGTCTGGCCCGAAGAATATATTGGCTTGGGACCGAAAGATCTTAAGTATCGCTTCTCTTGGACGTTTCCTATTGCGTTCTCACCTCACGATCCGAATGTCCTCTATGCAGCGGGCAATATAATCTTCCGCTCGACGGATGAAGGCAGCAGTTGGGAACCGATTAGCCCGGATTTGACCCGTAACGATGTAACGAAACTTGGACCATCGGGCGGTCCTATCACCAAAGATGCGAGCGGTGCGGAGCATTACGGGACAGTGTACGCCTTTGTTGAATCGTCACACGAATCCGGTGTCTTTTGGGCTGGCAGCGATGACGGCTTGATCCACATCTCTAGAGATGAAGGACAAAACTGGGAGAATATCACTCCGCCGGACCTGCTTGAATGGTCGTTAATCAGCAATATCGAAGCCTCCCCACACGACCCGGCGACGGCGTATGTAGCTGTCACCCGATACAAGTTAGATGATTATCAACCGTATCTGTATAAGACAGACGATTACGGGAAGACGTGGCACCTAATCAGTGGGAGTTTCCCCGATGGTGAGATTACCCGCGTGATTCGAGAAGATCCAGTTCGTTCGGGCCTCCTTTATGTCGGCACGGAAACCGGAATCTATGTCTCGTTGGACGATGGAGAAAGCTGGCACCGTTTACAAAACAATCTCCCGGTCGTCCCGGTCTACGACCTAAAGATCAAGGACGGAGATCTGGTCGCAGGCACTCACGGCAGATCTTTCTGGATTTTGGACGATGTAACACCACTGCGTGAATTGGCAGCAGACGCAGCACAAGCATCTTCCCACCTGTTTGAGCCTCGATCCACCTATCGCCGTTGGTTACAATGGGGTGCGGGTATGTTCCGGAGCGAGACGGGAAAGAACTACCTGATGGGGTTGGGGGCTGCTGCGACCTTCTATCTGGAAAAATCGCCTGAAGGGGCACGCACCCGCAGATTCCTCGACGCTGGCGAGGGGCCGCCGCAGGGTGTGATTGTTTACTACCTCTTGGAAGGCACAGCCGCTGATCCTATTGAACTCACGTTCCTTGACGCCGATGGAACAGAAATCAAAACTTTCACCACTAAACCAGAGGACACTGATGATACTAAAGATGATGAAACAAAATCGGAAGACAAGGCTGATCGCTATATCCCAGCGGAACCGGGACTGAACCGCTTTGTGTGGGATATGTGCTATTCAGATTCGGAAGCGATAACGGAACCACCAAGTGGCAAACAGGAAATGTCACCGGATAAGCCGAAGAATGGTCCTCTCGCCTCGCCGGGAACCTATCAGGCACAACTCAAGGTCGGTGAGCAGACGCAGACGCAAACCTTCGAGATTTGCAAAGACCCGCGGGTAACTGCTAGCCAAGCAGATTTCGATGCTCAGTTTGAGTTGTGGAGCCAGATCCGTGATAAGCTGTCTGAAACACATGAAGCGATTAATCAACTTCGTCGAATACAGCGACAGGCGAATGAGTGGCAGAAACGCGCAGAGGCGGGGGAGGATACCAACACCGAAGCGATCTGCGAAGCCGCTGATGCCTTACAGGAAAAACTGAAAGCCATCGAAGGGGAGTTGATACAGACCGGAGCAGATACCATCGGCGATCGACTTCGGCTGCCCACCATGTTAACCGGTAAGCTCGCTGGGTTGACTAGCGTCGTAGCAGTTGCTGACTTCGCCCCGCCGAAACAGGCGTATGAGCTCTTTGAAGAGCTGTCAAGCCAGATTGACGCCCAACTGGACCAACTCCAGTCGGTGGTTGAGGAGGATGTCGCTGCTTTTAACGATCTTATCAGCGAAGCCAGCTTGCCAGCGGTTGTAACCTAATTTTTATCGCTGCTGATGCGCCAACTTAATTTCCACACCCCTATCTTAGATTTGGTAATGAAGCGATCCCTTAATTTTATCGGTATCACGGGTGCTGATTTCATTGTGCGCTCGGCCTATCAGATGGGAAAGACACCGCTCCTGCCGATTTTCGCAATGACTTTGGGAGCGACCGATGCGTTTCTTGGGTTTATTGTCTCTGTTTCCACCCTGACCGGCATGGTTCTCAAACCAGGGATTGGTATACTTTCTGACCGCTGGGGACGGCGTTGGTGGCTGATTGCCGGAACCGTTTTTTTCGCCGGTATGCCCTTTCTGTATCGCTTTGTTCATGCTCCGGCAGAACTGTTTGGCATACGCATTATCCACGGTTTAGCCACAGCCATCTACGGTCCCGTGACCCTCGCTTTCGTGGCGGAGGGTGTAAAAGACCGGCTAGCAGAGAAATTGGGTTGGTTCGGCATGGCTCGTAGCGCGGGCTATATTGTCGGACCGGCGGCTGCGGGTTGGCTATTGGCTACAGGGGTGAGTCCTGTCAATGTTTTTACTATCATTGGATTGTTCAGCTGCCTCGCTTTTGTCCCGATTCTATTACTCTCAGAACCTGCGCCGCGTACCAAAACTGTCAGTCTCCCAATTGGTCAACAGATTGTCCATGCCCTAAAGTCCGGCACACACACGCCATCTGTCTGGCTATCGGGTGGACTAGAAGCAACCGTGTTTATTGCCCTCTACGCCGTCAAAGCGTTTCTGCCTATCTATGCCCTTTCTACGGGGATCAGTGTTGCGTTGGTAGGGGCTTTTTTTTCGGTGCAGGAGGGGGTGCACATGGTGTTAAAGCCCGTTGGAGGTAGGATTGGCGATCGCTTGGGGTATTTTGGGGCGATATGCCTCGGCATGGCTCTCATGGGAATTGCACTTCCACTGATTACATTGACGCATGGTGTTTTGGGCTTGATGGCACTGGCTGTGCTGATTGGTACTGCACAAGCCTTTGTGTTTCCCTCCACGGTCGCACTCGTATCCACGCAAATAAGTCCACTGCATATCGGGGCGGGAATGGGCTTAATCGGTACACTCAAAAATGCTGGTAAGGTTGTAGGTCCTATCTTGGGGGGATTCCTGATTCAGTGGCTCGATTTCCCACCGATGTTTTGGTCGATGGGACTACTGTTACTTCTCGGCGCAGGCGTAGTCGGGTGCTGGGGACAACGCAGGCAAACGCAGATACATTCACCGCCCGCTTGATTCAACCTACTAGACAGCTATGACATTCCTACCCGCTTTGATACAATGGATTCACGTCGGATCAGTTGTACTGCTGATCGGCGGTTTTTTCTTTCTCC
This sequence comes from Candidatus Poribacteria bacterium, assembly GCA_965116925.1. GTDB lineage: Bacteria > Poribacteria > WGA-4E > WGA-4E > PCPOR2b > PCPOR2b. Next base: position 4,847,313 of record OZ220744.1, read on the forward strand.
GCGTCATTTTGCTGCCTGCTGCCAAAGTGCTTCCTGAAAACCAGCGACCCAAACTTGTGGAGGCGGCATTTCGCCGATTTAGGGTCGTTATCTGGAGCGCGCTGTTGACAATTCTGTTTTCAGGTGTTTACAATTTTATCGCCTTCCTGCGGTCAACGGGTTCTCTGTCCCAAGATGCCCCCAAAGAACCTGTTGAGAATCTGTCCATATATATCATTGTATTGGGAATTAAGCTCTTTATCGTCTTTATCATATTTACCTTCGGCGTGTTGCTGACGTTCCCTTATCCTGTTTTTGCACCGATTCAAAAACGTCCCGCACCGTGGCTGAACTTGACGCTTATCTTGGGACTAATCGTAATCTTCCTATCAGCACTCTTGCGGCGTTTATAAATAACGTAAGTTCTAGATTCTGTTGACACCTCATCGTAATCTCCTCGCTATTTCACGATGACCATCCGTCGTGTCGCATGAAAGTTGCCTGCTCGCAGATGATAGTAGTAGATGCCGCTGGAGACCAATTCCCCATTATCACTTCGCCCATCCCAATACGCCGCCGTCTCTTTGTCAAGATATATCCCCGCAGACCGTTCACCTACTTCAATTCGGCGAACACGATGCCCTTGAATATTGTAAATGGTGATGCTCACATCCGCAGCCACCGCTAGTTGATAGGGAATCCACGTTTCAGGATTGAACGGATTGGGAAAGTTTTGGAGGAGTGCTGTCCTCTTCACATCACCCAACGTTGCCGCTTTTAGAGAAATGGATTCTACCGGGCGCGGTGTCAAAAAATCCTCTCCTGTATCATATACATACATTGCGCCCGATGGGTTGGGAAAACGGTGCAGGTTATCTCCCGGTGCCCCAACAACAGCATAGGGACCTTTTCTAGCGATAGCAACCGCACTGCCGTAGGCATCGCCGTCCCAAATCTTATGCAGTTCCCCCGGAACTACGCGTTTTGGCACGAACCTAGCTTTTTCAGTCCACGTATTACCTTCCCGCAAATAAGAGTAGACCGCCCCTGCATCTTCGCCAACGCTATGTTCAAATGGTGCCCCGACGACCACTCGGTTGATGTCGATATCGACTGCAAATCCAAAGTGGGCACCTATTTCCTTATTGCTAGCGTTCAGCCTCAGCTCCTGCGTCCATTCATCCTCGTTGCGCCGGAAGATATACGCCGCGCCGGGGGTGTCTCCTCTAGTATTCGGCGAACCGATAATGACGCGATTCTTACTGATGGCGACAGACCAACCGAAATGTTCGGCACCAGATCCGTCCGTTGCCCAGATCCTTGCTTCTCGCTCCCAGTATTTTCCCTCGCGCACGTAGATAGCAGCTATACCGTCCTCCCTTACAAACATATCCATAAATGGTGCCCCAACAACAATGGTATCCCTATCAATGGCAACAGACCAACCGAACCTATCTCCACCGCCATCGCTAAAGAACATTCGTTGGAGTTGAAACCCTTGCTCTCCTCGCACGTAGGCATACACCGTCCCGATGCCTGGCCCACCACCCCAAAAGGGGGCACCAACAACGAGAGTATCTTCACTCAGGTCAACTGCGAACCCGAATCGTTCCGCGTTTTTTAAATTTTTCGGGCGCAATTTCTGTTTCAGTAGAAAATTTTTACCTTCACGCTCGTAAATATAGACCACGCCCGAACCACCTGCGAAGCCGTGAGTGTGGTTAAAAACTGTCCGAGCCCCAACAACAGCGGTATCTCCATCAATGCAGACCGCTCCACCAAACCAGCCCCCTGGGTTTGGTTGTGGTGCCTTGATTTGCGCTTGCTGGATCCATGTGTCTCCTTGGCGGACAAAGATATAGGCTTGCCCATTGTCTTTGTCCGGTGCACCAACGATGAGGGTGTTACCACTGATATCAACGGCATATCCAAAGGCATCGGGTCCCACTTTTTTCCGAAGAACAATAGTTTCCTCGGCGCGGGTTGTGTGAAGCAATCCAATGCTGAAAATCAACCCCAACCCGACAATTAGACCCAGACTGCCCGTGTTGAACAACCTCAAAGGTAAAGTCATGACTGAATTAACCACCACCTGAGAAATAAGAAAATTATCCCATTATCTGCAATTGCAGTTGCTCTTTTCAATTTGCACACCTACTTCTGGATGACCATACGCCGAGTCTCTGAAAAAGCGTCCACCTCTAATGTATAGAAATAGACACCACTAACAACCGATGCACCCGATTGGTCTCTACCATCCCAATACGCAGCAGTTTGTTTGTTGAGATACCTTCCCGCCCGCTGCTGTCCGATGTCCAATTGATACACCAGCACCCCTTGAACATCGTAGATACGAACCTTTACTTCCGCATCATTGGCGAGGGTGTAAGGTATCCACGTCTCAGGATTAAACGGATTGGGAAAGTTCTGAAGCAGGGCGGTCCGCTTAATGTCCCCCAACATAATGAGTGCAAGTTCATCAATGGGTTCAACAGACAACGGTATTTTGAAATCTTCGATATCTTTGCTTAAGGGTATGTTGAGATTGTTGACATCTTCGGTATCAAAGAGATACACAGAACCCCCATCTGGATGTTCTGGGGTAGCATCTCCCCATACGCCGATAGCGGCGTAGTTGAATTCACGCCCGAATTGTCCGTCGAGTGCAAGGGCGTCACCCATATTATCGCCCGCTATCAGGCCTTGAGCCTCATCTGGTCTCTCTTCCGGTATAATTGTTGCCTGTAATTCCCAATCGGGACCGACCTTCAAAAAGGCGTAAACGGCACCAGAATCGTCGCCAATTTTGGTATCAGCAGAAGGTGCACCAACGAGAGCACGGTTGACATCGATTGCAACCGTCAACCCAAAGCCAGCACCTTCCTGAATCTCGCCTGCAGTCAACTTTGCTTCTCGTGTATAGGTGCCCTCGACTTCGCTAAAGATATACGCTGAACCGGAAAGGCGCCTTCCTGAATTATTGTCCCTATTTGCTCCAAGGATAACGCGATTTTGGCTGACATCAACAGAGACACCGAGGTTATCACCGCCATCTCCGTCATGAGGAATTAACTTTGCTATCTGCCCCCAGACATTCCCTTTACGCTTAAAGACATAAGCGGTTCCGGAGAGCCTTTGGGGCGCAGCGGCAAGCGGTGCACCGACAACAATCGTATCACCACTAATCGCGCAATCCCAGCCAAATCGGTTTTTTACTCCTGCATCATCCGCTTGAAGTTTGGCTTGTTGTTTCCATTTTGTTCCTTCTAGGACGAAGACATAAACGGCACCTTTCTCCTCATCATGAAACGGTGCACTCGCGATAAGCGTGGTCCCGCTGATATCAACAGAATATCCGAAGCGGTCACGGTCTTGGATATCATCAGCTTTGAGGGCTTTCATCAGCACAAAGTCTCCCTCGTTTCTACGACGGTAGACATAGATCTTGCCTGGCCCATTGACCAAAAGTCCGCGTTCAACGAAGAATTCTTTTCCGCCTGCTGCAGGGGCACCAATCGCAGCAAAGTTTTCCTCAAGAGCGACAGCGTGACCAAAGAAATCCATCTGACCTTGATTGGGTGCCGGAAAATGATTCAGGACCTCCCACGCTTCTCCTCTCTGTTCCATGATGTAGACGTTGCTGTTGTTATCCAAATTCACTCCAGATCCGGCGATGAGAGTTGTCCCGCTGATGTCAACGGAATTTCCCCAAAAACTGCCCTCATCGGCATCGGCGGGCGAAGGAATAACCTCTCCTTTAGGGTCAACGGCATAGCTTAACGCGATCTGCCCAATTAAGAAAATAAGACAGGCGAGGGAAGTTTGTAAGATTTTCATTGATAACGCTCCTTTCAGAGTGCAAACCCTTTTCAATGGACGAATGAGAGAATCATTTCCTCATTTGCAATTGCAGTCTCTCTTGTCAATTTGTGTGCCTACTTGAGGATTACCAGTCGTCGTACCGCAGTATAATCCCCCGCTTGGAGTTGATAGAAATAGACGCCACTTGCGGCCAATTCTCCTCTATCGTTGCGACCGTCCCAATATGCCGCTCGCATTCGATCCGTGTAATACCCCGCCGACTGATACCCCAAATCTAATTGACGAACTAACAAGCCTTTTATATCATAAATCGTGAGTGTGACATCTGCACTGCGGGCAAGTTGGTAGGGTATCCATGTCTCTGGATTGAATGGATTGGGGTAGTTAGGTAATAGCACTGTCTCTTTTGGGGTCAACGCTGCGAGGAGTTGTTCAAGCATGGCAACCCCACGCTGATAGGTAGGACCCGTCAGTCCCCTTTGCTGTGCCTGGATAAGCCATTGATGTATATCCGCTGCGGTTAGCGTCTTTAATGCTTGGTGATGTGCGGAAGGCGCAGCCGCCTCCGCGCTGAACGCACCGGCAACTGTAACCAGATCTAGAATATCGACCATCCCATCCCCGTTGACATCTGCATCACTCCGCCCCACCTGTCCGAAGCTTGATCCAACGAACGCCAAATCAAAAATGTCCACCATACCATCGTGGTTTACATCTCCGAACAAGGATGGTTGTGTTGTGGGGGTGAGTTCCCACAGCAGCACTACCTCAGCCTGACCCCAACTTGCAAGTGTTTGACCATCAGGACTGAATGATACACCACCTCCCATATCTGTAAATGTCTGTTTGTGCGTCCCCGTGACAGCATCCCATAGACGGATGGTGCCGTCCGAACTGCCACTTGCGAGAGTGGACCCATCGGGACTGAACGATACCTCCAAGACAGTATCCGTATGTTCTGTGAGTGTAGCCTTGTGAGCACCGGCGATAGCGTCCCACAGGCGGATGGTATCATCCCCACTCCCACTCGCAAGCGTCCTCCCATCAGGACTGAATGATACACTACTGATATAAGCTGTATGTCCAGTGAGCATCTGCTTGTGTTTGCCGGTGACAGCATCCCATAGACGGATGGTCTCATCCAGACTGCCACTCGCAATGGTGGACCCATCGGGACTAAACGATACACTCGTGACCCGATCCGTATGCCTAGTGAGGGGCGTATCCCCAGCGAGCGTTCTTTTGAATGCGCCCGTAACAGTATCCCACAGGCGGATAACCTCCCAACCCGCACTCGCGAGCGTCAATCCATCGGGACTGAACGATAGGCTAGAAACAGAATAGGCGGGGTTTATTGTGAGTGTTTGCTCGTGTTGACCGGTGACAGCATTCCATAGGCGGATAGTACCATCGTGGCTTCCACTCGCGAGCGTCTTCCCATCTGGACTGAACAGTACACTTCTGACATTCTCTGTATGCCCGGCGAGTATCTGCGTGAGTTTGCCGGTGTCTGTATCCCACAATCGCACCATGCCAGACCAACTTCCAGTTGCTAGTGTCCCCCTATCAGGACTAAACGATACACTACCAATACCATGTGTATATCCAGTAAGTGTATGTCTGTGCGTACCCGTAATGGCATCCCACAAGCGAATCTCGCCCCAACTACTACTCACGAGTGTCTTCCCATCCGGACTAAACGATATGCTTCTGACCCAATTCGTACCGGTAAGTGTCTGTTTGTGCACACCCGTGATAGCGTCCCACAGACGGATGGTATCATCTTCACTCCCACTGGCAAGCGTCTCCCCATCTGGACTAAACGACACCCTGAAAATATAATCCGTATGCCCGGTAAGTGTGTGTTTGTGTGCACCCGTGCCGACATCCCACAGACGGACGGTCTCATCCCAACCTCCACTTGCGAGTGTACTCCCATCTGGACTGAACGACACGCTTTCGATCCTATCCGTATGTCCGGTGAGCGTAGCCCGGTGATCACCTGTGACGGTATCCCACAAGCGGATGGTTTTGTCTATACTTCCACTCGCAAGCGTACCTCCATTAGGACTGAACGATACACTCATGATAGCCTCCGCATGTCCAGTAAGCACCCCTTTGTGTGCACCTGTGACAGCATCCCATAGGCGGATGGTATCATCCCCACTCCCACTTGCCAGCGTCTTCCCATCAGGACTGAACGATACGCTCAAGACGATACTCGTATGCTCTGTGAGCGTGTGTTTGTGTGCACCCGTAACCGTATCCCACAGGCGGATGGTGCCGTCCAGACTGCCACTCGCGAGGGTTCGCCCATCCGGACTGAATGCTACACTAATGACCCAGTCCGTATGCCCGGTGAGTAACGCCAGTTCGCGATAGGTCTCCGTGTGATAGAGCCAAACACCGATGGAGCTAGCGACTGCGAGACGAGTGCCATCCGGTGAATACTGAACGTCAGCTGCCATGCCTTTACCAATACGCACTTTGGCACCTTTGGGTAAACCCCATCGTGTGTAGTTTTGGGCGATGGCATTTTGCAAAAACAGCGTTAAAAGAATCAGTAACGTCGAGGTTACTTTCATGATGGGTTTTCCTTTTTCGGTGGGAAGTTTTGAGACGATGGCGTAAGTTCGTTAATACTCTTTAGGGTATAATTTCTTTGAGATTGGGCGAAGCGTGGTAATGTAACAGTATAATAATCTAAAAGATGAGAGGTGTCAAAAAAATAAATATCACGATTGCCTTTCAAGCAGAGATGTGCTATAGTCATTGCATCTATCTGGATAATACGAGGTGTTTATGGCTAATCAAGGTGCTTCTACACAACGTCCCAATCTACTGTATATCCATTCTGATCAGCACAACCCCGCTGTGACCGGCTGTTACGGCGATCCGTTGGTGCAGACGCCGCATCTGGATGGGCTAGCAGCAGGGGGTGTCGTATTTGATAATGTCTACTGTCCTTCCCCGATTTGCGTCCCTTCGCGGATGTCCATGCTGAACGGACGTTATCCCCACGAAAACGAGGTTTGGACGAACAGCCACATCCTTGACTCCGGGAGTCCGACCTTTGCACACGCGATGGGGGCGGCGGGTTATCGCCCGGTTCTGATTGGGCGAATGCACTCGCTGGGACCCGATCAGCTACACGGGTACGCCGAGCGATTGGTTGGAGATCACGGCTCCAATTATCTCGGCGGGAAGGGTGTTGATCACGGGACGCTTACAGGCACGGCGGGTCCTGCGCGGGTTAGTCTCGAAAAGTCGGGCCCCGGTCAAAGCGCGTATCAGGTCCATGACGAAGATGTGACCGTCGCGACGGTAGATTATTTGAATCGCCTCGGCGTCCGAAAACGGGCGGGTGTGATGGACGAACCGTTCAGTATCTCTGTCGGGTTCATGTTACCCCATCAGCCTTTTGTAGCGCGTCGGGAGGACTATGACCTTTACGATGGGGCGATGACGATGCCAAAACATCCCGAACCGTTCTCCGATACGTTGCACCCCTATTTTCGATGGTGGCGGGAACAGTGTGGCATCGTTGAGGTTTCCGATGCGGAGATTCTCAGAGCACGGATAGCGTATTGGGCGTTGGTCACGCGGATGGACCGAATGATCGGCGAGATCTTGACTGCGCTCCGAGAAAATGACTTGGCGGAGAACACGATCATCCTCTATATGTCCGATCACGGCGAGCAGGTGGGAGAACATGGGCTTTGGTGGAAGCAGACCTTCTATGAGGATTCGGTGAGAGTTCCTACTATCCTTTCGTGGCCCGGGGCACTGCCTGAAGGTGTGAGATGCAACAGAGTCGTTAGTTCCTTAGATCTGAATGCGACGATGCTAGATGCACTCGATGCACCCGCCCTGCCGAATTCTCGCGGCAGAAGTGTACTCCCGCTTTTGCGGGAAGAGAAAGCGGAATGGGAGGACATCGCTTTCTCTGAGTATTGCACTGATGAGGGTTGCTATCACCGGATGATCCGAAGTGGTGACTGGAAACTGAATTACTACCATGGACAACCGCCGCAACTCTTCAATCTAAAGGAAGATCCGGCAGAACTGCACGACCGGGCGGGTGATGCAACGTATCGAGAGGTTCTGGAGACATTGACACAACAGGTACTGAACGATTGGGATGCTGACGCTATTGCATCAAAAATGGAGGAGAAGCGCGCGGAGGCAAAAATTCTGGCGGATTGGGGACGCCAAACGCAGCCCACAGATCAGTACCGATGGAATTTGCTACCGGAGATGGATTACCTATATTAGTTCATTTGTTCATTAATGAACCAATAAATCAATGCAAGGAGACCCGCACCATGAACGCCAACGAATCAACGACTGATCCATTTGAATTACTCAAACTATACAAATATCTCCGTGTCGCTGATGTCTGCGATGGGATGGACGGGGTTGGTCACTTTGACACCGGGCTGATGTCCCCTGAAGTTCAACCACTCTGGCACGGTATGAAATTCTGGGGTGTTGCCTTCACGCTTCGCTGTGTCCCTGCCAACCGTCCGATGTGGAAACTGGATACCACCGAAGAGGTTGTTCGAGCACATGGAGTCTGGTTTAACGAAGTGGGAAATGTCAGTTATCGTGATCAGATCCAGACAGGACACGTCATTGTAACGGGCACGGGCGGTGCGCGGGAGGTCGGCTTTTGGGGATCTGCCAACAGCTTGAACATGATCGCATCGGGCGCGGTTGGAATTATCACCGATGGTTACTGTCGCGATACAGACGAGTTAATTCTCCAACAGACCCCGATATGCTCCCGTGCACGTGGGCGCACGATTATTCCCGGTCGCATTGAAGCGGTGGAGGTTCAGACCCCTATCGGCTGTGGCGGGGTACAGGTACGTCCCGGCGATATTGTCGGTTGTGATGGTGATGGTGTGGTCGTTGTGCCAATCGAACTCGCTGAACAGGTTGCGGTACATGCGCGTGCGGTGTTGCTAGCGGACATGCGTGGGCGGGCGGAACTCTATAAACGCTTGGATATGACACCTGACGAAACGGTTGACCATGAAACCGTAGCGGCTTATTTTAGCCAATTTGAATAGTTGGGTGTCGAGATGTGAATCTCGATTTACGGACTAGTACTCTGTCACATAAGTTTTGCATATCAACAAGGGGGTCGGGTGACCCGACCCCTACGAAGTATTATGAGTCTCAATCAATATACACAAGCATAATTTGCCTGACAGTGTACTAGCTAAAACCTCTATAATTCAGGACTTACGCAAATTTAGTGAGCGGCGCGATATTTTTTTATTTTTAACCCCCTAAATCCCCCTTATCAGGGGGACTTATGAACCAACTATGTAAGTCCTATAATTAATAAGGAAGAATCCATGAAGACCACGTATCGTGCAGGAGTCATCGGCAGAACCGGCAAGGGCGACTATGGTCATGGGCTCGATGTGGCATTTCAGATTCCCCCCGATTCCACTGAAGGTTCGGACGTGCAGATCGTTTCCATCGCCGATTCAGACCCGGAGGGGCTTCGGGCCGCTGGAGAACGAATCGGGATAGAGAAACGCTACCTAGACTACCACGAAATGCTGGAAAAGGAGCACCTAGATTTGGTGAGTGTCGGTCCCCGTTGGATCGATTGCCATGCAGAGATGGTCATTGCCTGCGCCAACGCCGGCGTGAAAGGGATTCTGTGCGAGAAACCATTCGCCCGAACCCTCGCGGAAGCCGACGCTATGATGGAAGCCTGCGATCGCAACGGGGTGAAGGTCGCTGTCGCACATCGCCGGGCGTGCGCCCACGAACAACACGCCAAGAAACTGGTCGATGAAGGCGTAATCGGAGAAATTCAGGTGCTGCGTGGTCACGGCAAAGCCGATCACCGGGCTGGAGCGATGGATTTGATGGTGCTGGGGACGCATATGATGGATAGTATGCGGTATTTTGCCGGTGCCGATGTCGCATGGGCACATGGGCATGTGACCCAAGATGGTCAGGAGGTCACACCCGCGGACATCCGAGAGGGAGATGAGGGCGTTGGATTGCTGGCTGGCAACGGCTTGGCGGCGTATTACGTTTTCGAGAACGGAATCACTGCCCACTATGAATCACACCGAGGGAAACCCTCCGGCAATCATTCTAGCAGCCGCTGGTTCGGCTTTGAGGTTTACGGCACCGAGGGGATTATCTCGCTGCGAAACTCCCCCTGCGGGGAGATGTACCTTTATCCTCACGGGTTGTGGATTCCGGGGGAATTAGAATGGGAACGTATCCTTCTGGACGAGTGGGAGAAGCGACCAGACGGTACAAGCCGGTCAGATCAGGAGCAGATGCACCTCAGTAACCGGATGATTGTGAGAGAACTGATCCAAGCCATCGAGGAGGACCGTGATGTTGTTGCGGTTTCTAGTGGGGCGGATGCGCGCGCAGCACTGGAGATGATTATGGCGGTCCATGAGTCACAACGTTTGAAAACACGGGTATCCTTCCCGTTAAAGAACCGGGAAAATCCTTATGAGGTTTGGCGCAACGGGTAGGAAAGTCGTTGACATAAAATTTAACGGCTGCTAAACTTTTGCCTGCTCAATAATCAGAGTTCTTTTCTTGGAGGTGTATTATGCTGATTGGATATGTCAGCGACGAACGCTATGTAGCAATTCCTGACGTACTGTTAGAATTTGTAGATGAATCAGGTTCGTATGAAGCCCGTTCACGGGCGACGGGCGCGATCTACGCGGATCTGTCACCAGGACCTTACAAGGTAACGCTCTATAAACCCGGCTTCGGTGCCAAGAGCGTTAATATGACAGTCCGAGAGGATCAACCGTATCAGTTTCGCTTGCTTTCGGACTGTTTGCTGGGGTATGCTTGGCCCAAGTGGGTGCGGTCCGGTGAGAAATCCGAGTTCCGTGTTCACGCGGTCGAGGCGTATCAGCTATCGCTGTGGCGGTATGGGTTTGAGAAGGAATTGATCCGGGATCTCGGCTGGCATGATGAGCATGGACCTCGCGCAACGATGCAGATCTCCCCCGATGGAGATTTCACCCAAACTGGCATTGAGTGGAATAAGTTCGGATATACGAATCCCCATCATCTCCAGTTCGTTGAAGCACCGGCTCGAAGCGGACTATACTATTTTCACGCCAAGGGGGAATCAGGCGCGTTCTTTTCCTTCCCGTGGATTGTTGCACCGGCGGAGCCGCAGGGACCCATCGCCGTATTGGCTTCCAACATCAATTGGAACGCCTACAACAATTTCGGCGGTCGGAGTAACTATATCCATCCCGATCAGTTTCCACCGACCCCCACCATTAACGCCCGACTCGATCTGAAGCGATATACCAACCGCAACCACCAGCACTTCGATGCGGACGAATACGCGCCTCTGTCCTTTGATCGCCCTGAATTGATTAACGTCATCGCTGAAGACACGGAAGTTACGGATCCAGTCGAAGGGCGTTCCGCTTGTCATGTCGCCCCCGCCGAATGGCGTCTCTTCGGTTGGCTGGAGCGCGAAGGATATGATTACGACCTCTACGCCGAGACACAGTTTCACCAAGGGGTTCTGAACTTGGAGGATTACAAGGTTCTCATAATCAGTACCCATCCCGAATACTGGTCTGCGGATATGTACTTTCGACTCAAGGCGTGGGTCTTCGAGGGCGGTGGCAAGTTGATGTATCTTGGAGGCAACGGCTTGAACTGTGAGGTCGAATTTCTCGACGAATACACGATGGTTACTCACAACGAGAACTGTGGCAGCGGCAGCTTCACCACATTGCAGGATGTTGGGTTTGAAAGTCGATTCCACCTGCGTCATGAATCCGAAGCCAACCTCTTGGGCGTCGTCTGTACCGATACCGGCATCATGACCGGCGCACCCTATCGGGTGATTGATGATTCCCACTGGATTTTTGAAGGCACAGGACTGAAGAATGGGGATGTGTTCGGGGAAAAGAGCTTACATATGCGTTGTCCCGGTGGGGCTTCGGGGCACGAAATGGACAAAATCTCCGCCAGCTCTCCTAAGAATACCCAGCTGCTCGCCAAGGGGCTCAATCCCGATGACGGCGGGGCTGAAATCGTTTACCACGAACCCGGTGGCGGTGGTGCCGTATTCTCCGTCGGCTCGATTACCTATCCCTGTTCTGTGATAGTGGACGATACGATTTCAAAAATTACTACCAACGTGCTGAAACGATTTCTGGATTGAAAAATTACGAGGGTGTCCTCACGAAGCGGGACATAGCAATTTTCTGGAGGAGATACAGATGCACATCAACCAAAACGACTATAACCATTACTGGGAAAAGGGCTGGGTCGCCATCGAAAACGTCTACAGTCCCGACGAAGTTGAACGTATTGCTCAAATTGCCATTGAGGTCAGTGATCGTGAGATGGGGACCCCAGAAACTACGGATCAGGGAATCGGTTACGCCGTTGATCGAGCGGAAGATGGTACGATCGCACCACGAAAAATCAATGCACCTTTCCTCAAAGAACCTGACTTCCAATCCTTCGTCCTTGACACCCGTCTCTCGCGCAGGATCAAAGACCTCATCGGCGTAGAGCCGGTGCTGGTGACCGATCAGATTTTCATGAAGCCGCCGCACTTCGGTAGTGCGAAACCGTACCATCAAGATAACTACTATTTCAAATGTGATCCGGCTGACCATGTAATCACCGCTTGGATTGCGATGGACGATGTCGAGGAGTCGAACGGCTGCCTTCGCTATATCGAAGGTTCACATAAGGGACCGGTGTTGCCACACGAAACCCCAGACCCTGATGAGCCATACAACCTTGTACCGCCACCTGAACTGATCGATCTATCGAAAGAGGCATTGGCGGAAGTCAACAAGGGTGGCGTCGTTTTTCACCACTGTAAGACGCTGCATACATCCCATCGTAACGAATCTGACCGCTGGCGGCGTGGTTACGCCACACATTGGGCGAGCGCGCAAACAACCTGTGAAATCGACACAATCAAGAACGGTTATTTTCGGCGCGACGATTTTCCGGGAACCAAATCAAAATAAAATGATACAAATATTAACCAAGGTACTATGAACTATCGGCGTTTAGGGCGGACTAACCTGCAAGTATCGGAGATTTCACTGGGAACCGTAGAATTAGGAATGGACTACGGCATCCCGGTGCGGGGAGAGCATCTACAGCCATCCGAAGCAGATGCTGCCCGTACACTCAACTGTGCGCTCGACTTGGGCGTTAATTTAATTGATACCGCACAGGCTTATGGGGAGAGCGAAGCGATTATTGGACAGGCATTGAAGTCACGTCGGAACGAATATATCCTTGCGACGAAGATTGGCTCGTTGAGTTGGGAAGGTTATACCGGTAGGGAGTTGCGAGAACAGGTGGAAACGTCAATCACCGAATCGCTGCAAACGCTACAGACGGACACCATTGATCTCCTCTATGTTCACAATGCTACTCCTGAACTCATCCAACGCGGGGAACTTGTAGAGATTATGCAGCGGGCGCAGCAAGCGGGTTACGTCCGCTTCATTGGCACGACCACCTATGGCGAAGCCGCACCGTTAGCCGTGTTAGAAGATGGTCGTTTCGACTGCGTACAGGTTGCCTACAACCTATTAGATCGTCAGTTTGAAGAACAGGTGTTGCCGCTAGCTAAGGCAAACGATATAGGGGTCGTTATTCGGTCCGTCCTCCTGAAAGGGGCATTGACCTATCGCTACGCACATCTTCCCGAAGAACTCCGTGAGTTACGGACGGTGGTTGAGGGGGTAAACTCCCTGTGCAGCGCGCAAGATAGCAGTTTGCCAGAATTGGCATACCGTTTTGTGCTCGCCCACCCTGCTGTTTCCACCGCGCTGGTGGGGACCGGTCGAGTGCATGAGTTGGAGGCGATCGTTTCATTTGCAGGGTGCGATGCGCTTCCGTCAGAGTTAGTAAGCGACATTCGAGAGATTAGTGTGAGCCCGGATCAACTTAACCCGGGCACATGGCCTTTTCGCTAAATGGACAGCTTATTCCGCTTTCGTGGAAAGTGGGGCTTTGTTCAGAAATAAAGGGGTGAAGCTATGTATAACTCAGTCAAGGTCGCGGCCATTTCGATTAAACCAAAGAAGTGGGATAAAGCTGCAAACGCTGATAAGATGGAGGCATTTTTTGTTGAAGCCGCCAAGGAGCAACCACAGGTGATTTTGACGACAGAAGGCGTACTTGAGGGATACGTCGTCATGGAGGTCATCGAGAATAAGGAAACGGCGAAGCGGCTGCTTGACATCGCGGAGCCGATTGATGGTCCCTACATTCAGCGTTTTCAGCAGCTTGCCAAAAAGTTGGGGATTTGTCTCTGCTTCGGTTTTGCTGAACGCATCGCCGATGAGGCTTATAACTGTGCCGTGTTTATCGATCACAACGGCGAAATTTGTGGCAAATACCACAAGACGCAACTCGCGGAAGGCACCCACTCCTCTTGGAACTTTAACCGGATCGGCAAGACGTTGCGCGCTTTTGATACGCCGATTGGGCGTGCCGGAGCTGTCATCTGCAACGACCGATGGAATCCAATGATCGCGCGTACACTTGTTCTCGATGGGGCACGCCTAATCTTCATCCCCTCCTATGGATCGAAGAGTAAGGGACAAAACGAGGCAGTGCTTGCGCGGGCACGGGAAAATGGGGTGCCAATCGTCGAGGCAAATGTCGGCATGAACCTCATCATCAGCAAGGGTGAGATTGTCACCTACAAGTGGGGCAACGACCAAATCTCGACCGCGGTCATCGACATCCCGGAATCTCCATCGCAAAAGATAGCGCGCCGTGCCGAGCAGGAATATCTGCAATTGCAGGGACCAGAGATGGAGAAACGTTATCAGAAAACAATGGAGAGGCTAACCGAGTGAGCCTGTGAAGCAATTGAAAGGGTTAATCGATATTTCTTGATAATTTTCTGAAAAACCGAGTCAATTTTGTGTTTGAATTAAAAGTGGAGGTATGCTATACTAGCAAATTAATAATTCCTCGACGCCGTCGAGTTACATAGTATAAGCACCTCGACATAATTTGATGGATCTCTAGGTGCCGGGGTGAGAGCGGGAATATCGAAATAGTTATTTTCAATCAATAAAAAGCCCATCACAAATGATGGACGAACAAGGAGGTAAAATCCACCATGAAAAGATTAAATAGAGACTCATGGATAGGCAGCGCTGGGCTGCTCGTGTTAATCCTATTAGTTGCTGGCTGCGCAGCGGGAACATCACTAAAAAATCTTCCAGCTGTTCAACCGGCTGAGACCTTACCAGAAGATATTGTCCTTGAGGAGCCTGATTCAGCCGCATTTAAAATTAGACCTCCCACGGGACGAGTACTCTCAATGACCAAAGATAACATTACGGTTCAGATTGTTTACTGGCGTCGTGCGGATCTTGATCGTAAGTATAATCGTGGAAATGCTTTCTCTCCATTCTATGAAACGGAAGCCCTCCACCAAGGCGACAAAACAGATGTCTTTTATGTAAAAGTTACAAACAATGCCGCCACCCCTGTTGTCTATCGGATCAAGGGCACCCGACAAGTTCCCTGCGAGATGGTCGATCAAGGGGAAAACCGTTACGGGTCATTAGATTACAACGCCCTCAAAGAACGGTTGACCTACATGTCTCGCGCTTCGGGGATATATGTCACGAACGGGCTCAGAAAGGCGAGAGAGATTTTGATAGAAACACAGCTTCTAGACACAGAAAAGGGGATCCCCTCCGGCGAGAGCATTGAGGGCTTTCTCCCATTCTATCAGATGAAGCACAACGCCGAAACACTAGTAGTTATTATTCCGCTTGAGTTAAAACCGCCGGAAGGCACTGCGACTCGTTATAAAAGAATAGTATACGAATTTCCCTTCATACACGATAAAGGGATTCGGCTTGCACAACCGGCACCACATCGATACTAGCACTGAACGATAAGTGAGGAGTGAGGAGTGAACCCGAATGGGAGCACTTCTCACCTCCTATCGTGCAATGAATTGCTCTCTACGATTTTGCAAGGTGGTAACGAGTTCAAAAACTGCTTGCCGTAGAACTTGGTCTTGATACGCGCATCGAGGGCGACGAAAATTCCTGTGTCCGTTTTTGTGCGAATTAAACGTCCAAACCCTTGCTTAAACCGAATAACCGCTTCTGGTAAACTAAACTCCATAAACGGATTTCCGCCCCGCTCCTCAATCTGCTTGACCCGCGCCTCTATCACCGGATGTGTGGGAACTTCAAAAGGTAGTTTGGTAATAATTACACTACTGAGCGATTCACCGCGCACATCAACTCCCTCCCAAAAGCTGGAAGTTCCAAACAGGACAGAATTAATATTCTCCCTAAATTCCGTCAGCATCGCGCTGCGCGAAAGTCCCTCTCCCTGTTTGAGCACGTCAATCCCAAGCTGCTCAAGGTAAGGTAGAACTTCCTCGTAAACCTCGTCCATCATCCGGTAGCTTGTAAATAGGACGAAGGCTTTGCCATGGGTCAGCCTGAGGTAATTCAGGATCTGTGTGGTAGCGGCCCGCGTGAAAGCCCGATCTCGCGGATCGGGCATCCGCGAAGGGATATGGATCTCGACCTGCTCTCGATAGTTGAAGGGTGATCCGACAAGTAATTCACGGCAATGAGGTAGCCCAATCCGCCCCCGAAAGTAGTCGAAATTCTGGTTAGTCGCTAGTGTGGCACTGGTCATGATGATGCTGTCCAGTTTTTCAAATAGGTGGGTGTTCAATTCTTCACTAACGTTGATTGGGGTCGCATGCAACACAACTCGATCAAATCGTCCCCGCGTTGAGGTGTTGATCCAGTAAACGTAATCTGGCAATGTGTGGCTAACCATCACATCTAAGTCGTTACGCAGTTCACGGCAGCGACGCAGATGGGCTTCAATTTCCTGCTGATCGTCCTCAGTTGTCGCGGCATCTCTCAGCGACTTGAGCCGGCTCTGGAGTTCGCCTAAAGGATCATCCAACATATTGTCCACGAAATCGGCTTGATCTACGGTTTGTGTGACCCCATGTCCCCGGTCTCTCACCCCCTGTCGGTCCAACCAACTCATAATTGAAGCAAACTGTTGATTCGCTTCCTCTCGTGCGTCCTCAACAAGCCGAATCGAACCCGTTGATTCAAATCGGATAAACAGCCCCGCCTTCCCTTGTGGATTACACAGAGAATCCAAAAACCGCTTGACCCGTGTATTGCTAAACTCAACGCTTGTATGTTCCGTCGCAGTCGCTTCAAGGTGGTGCGCTTCATCGATGATTAGGTATCTATATTCTGGCAATATGGCGGCATAAGGGTTGGCTTTACGGAGTGCCCAATCTGCAAAAAGCAGGTGGTGATTCACAATAATCAGGTCGGCTTCATTCACCTCGGCCCTCGCTTTGAAATAGAAGCATGTGTCGTAGGTCGGGCATTGCTGCCGCAGGCAATTATCGGTATCTGAAGCTATCTTATTCCAAACCTCAAACATCGGCTGCGGTTCAAGATCCGCCTTACTTCCGTCTTCAGTAACTTCAACCCACTCCACAATGCGGGCGAGATCATCCACCTCTGCCTTTGTGTCAAATAGACCCTGTTCGTAAGTCAGTAGACTGTTTAGCCGACGCCGCGAAAGATAGTTTCCACGTCCTTTGGCGAGTGCAGCGGTGAAAGGTTGTGGGAGCACCTGTTGGAGAAACGGTATATCCTTGGAAATCAACTGTTCTTGCAGGTTGATAGTATTGGTGGAAATCACGACCGGCTCGTAGGTACTAAGTGCGAGATCGATTGCAGGCAGGAGGTAGGCGAAACTTTTTCCGACACCTGTGCCGGCTTCGACGACAAGGTGCTCATCGGCCGATAGTGCGCTAGCGACTGCCTCCGCCATTTCGAGCTGCTGCGGTCGAAACTCATAGCCTGTTAGCTGCTTCGCAATCAATCCATCGGGACCAAGAACTTCCTGTAAATTTGATAGATGCTTTTTCATTGCTACCTTTCCTACAAACCAGAAATCAGATAACTATAGTAGATTTTAGAATTAATGAGACACTCCAAATCGGCGCAGTTGGAAACAGCGCCTACCAGGTGGAGGGCGAAAGTGTCTGTTTATTTTTTGAATTCACTATAATATGTTGCAGAAGGGAAAAATTGGTATCAGTCTTCACTCTGGATCGATTTTAATTGTAACCGTTTCCGTTCCTTTTTCGGTATAGGCATTCTTAATTTCAAAAGTAATTTCCGATTTACTGAGAGCATTTTGCAGCACTTTTTCGTAATCCGTCATGTTTTTGATTGGCTGGTCGTTGACTGACACGATTAATGTGCCGATCGGGACCCCCGCACTAAGGACGGGACCATCAGAACGCACCTCCTCAATAATAACTCCTTCATCTTCAAGACTTAGGTAGGCGTAACGCTCAGAGTCATAGGCACCTAGCTCGCGGACGGTTATCCCTAGTTTCGTCCAAGATGGCGAATCTGGCTCCATTGCCAGCCCTGTGAAACGCCGTGGCATCCTGCCAATCGTCACGGAGAGTTTTTTGCGCACTCCATCACGAATGACTGTAAATGCTACCTGTTCACCAACCATTGACTCGGCGATCAGGAATCTGAATTTACGAATTTCTCGTGTTTTTTGCCCATTGTATTCGACGATGATATCACCGACTTCCATCCCACCTTGTCTAGCAGGTGATGGATCGGAAAACCGAGTGACCCGAATACCGTCGGCATGTGATGACATAACAATTCCTAGCCACCCACGTATCACCTGTCCGTTTGCAATGAGCTGGTCGCTGACCTTTCTTACAAGGTTAATGGGAATAGCGAAACCGGCACCGGCTCTGACTGCTGCTATCGCAGGGGAATCGTCTGGGCGTCGAATCGCAGAGTTGATACCGATGACTTCACCACGGATATTAAGCAAGGGGCCGCCGCTGTTTCCGCGGTTGATCCACGCATCAGTCTGGATAAAATCTTGATACTGGATCAGATCTTGAAAGCGGATCATGAGTGCTGGAACGAGTGAACGTCCTTTCCCACTGACAATGCCGGTAGTTACTGTATAATTCAACTGGAATGGGTTACCAATTGCGATTGTAAACTGTCCGACTTTAACCCGATCAGAATCACCAAAGGGAAGCACAGGAAGTTCTTCTTGTACATTAATTTTTAACACAGCGACATCCGTGTTTGGGTCAACCCCAATCAATTGAGTATCCCTGAACTCTCTGCCGTCAAATAGGCGAATCGTAATCTGCTTCGCACCGTCTACAACATGGTTATTGGTTAAAATATAGCCGTCTTTGCGAAAAATAAACCCCGTTCCTTCCTGTCGATCGGATCTTCTAAGGGGGATTGCCTGCCTTTCTATGTTCGACGCAGTGACGCTAACAACCGCGGGGTTACTCCTTTCGGCGATACTAACGAAGGCATTTTCAATTGATTCTAATAATTGGACACCAGACGCGGTATTTTGGGGTGGATCCGCGGGATGGAGTCGCGCCTTGCTACAGGCGAAAAGTAGAAAAAACAGCGTAAAAGCCACAACACGACTAAAGCAGTAACGGTTTTTCACGATATTTTCCTTTGTGAAGTTGTATTTGCAGACGGACAATGGTGGAAACTACGAATTTATGTTATTATACCGATGCTTGTTTTAGCGTGTCAAGTGTTAAGTAGTTATGGTCAAACTTAAAAATTTACAAAACAACTAAACAACTAAGGATCTGGAGGGATGGTATGGCAATTTTAAGTCTTTTTTCACTAGAAGGGAAGGTGGCGTTGGTCACTGGGGCGAGTCGAGGGATCGGTAAAGGCATCGCAGTTGGTCTGGCGAGTGCCGGGGCGAATCTCGCCCTTGTGGCAAGATCCGAATCGACACTCATTGAGGCTCAGGAGGAGATACAGGCTCTTGGCGTTCGAGCGGAGATTTTCCCTTATGACATGAATCAAACAGAGAACATTCCGGGTTTGGTTGCAGCGGTGAATGCGTCTTACGGACAAATTGATATTTTGGTCAACAACGCAGGCACGACGCATCGTGATAGTGCCGTTGATTTTCCGGAGGAACGATGGGATGATGTGGTGCGGGTCAACCTGAAATCGGTGTGGCTGCTTTCTCAACAGGTGGGACGAGCTATGGTCGAGCGCGGCAGCGGAAAGATTATTAACATCGCGTCACTGCTAAGTTTCTCCGGCGGTATACGGACAGCGGCGTATGCCGCAAGCAAAGGCGGTGTAGCACAATTGACGAAAGCACTCGCCAATGAGTGGGCATCAAGAGGGGTTAACGTGAATGCGATCGCACCGGGATATATCAAAACCGACATGACAAGTGCGATCCTGAATGATCCGGTGCGAGTTGCGGAATTTATGGATCGAATCCCGGCGGGTAAGTTTGGCACGCCTGATGACATGGCAGGTGCGGCAGTCTTTCTGGCATCTGAAGCGGCTTCATATATTCACGGACATATTTTGCCTGTTGATGGGGGTTGGATGGCACGGTGAAAAATAATACGTAATGAGTAAAGCGTAAGAAAATCGTCTGGACACCTATTGAATATGCAGGGGGTTTCCGGCGATGTCGTGCCTTGAAGTACAGATATGCTTTACATAAATGTCAACACGCCCTAGCAAGCCATGTCAATTGACAGAGAATCACTCCTGACAGAGCTCAGACACCATCGCGGCGTTCTCACCGATCTGATCCCCGAATTTTTGATACATGCCGATAAGGAGGGCATCGTTGGGTTTGATGTTTTTCAACGCAAATGCAAACTCTTCTCGAATCTGTTCCCTCGATCCAACCGCCCGACCGGCAGCGAGCACCTTGAAAACGATACACGGTTTGTCCGTTTGCAGGATCTGCTGACACATCTTGGGACGGTGTTCCCGCAGATAGACCTCTCCCAACGGTGAGTAACCAAACCTCTCCTCAAACTCCTCTCTTCCTCCACGTAGGTTGTAAAGAGCAGCCATATAGTAATCGATATCCCAATCCTCGTCCTCTGCGATGCTGATGAGTTGGGGGTCGTGGGCGGACAATCCGACCAAAACGCCGGTATCCCGAATCCGTTTAAGGATGTCTTTGAGCAGATCGAGCTTATTTTCCCGGAGACAGCGATCGCCAATTCCACCGCCATGGGGTGCCATGCCAATTGGATTATGGCGTGCGACTTCCGCGATATGGTGAGGTTCATCGTACCATTGCGAGGTACTGAGGCACAGCCACTGGATTGTGCCGCCCTCCTCCCGGTAGCGAAGCAGATCAGACAGTGAACGCTCCGTGATCGTGTTCTGCCAAGCATTGATCCCAACGGCTTCGGCGCGTCTCAGTGTCTCCATCACCGAATCCGGTGCGTGGGCCTCCTGTTGGTGCTGGGCAAGAAGTTGGTTGAAGTGCGAGTAGCCGTAGATTGGGTTATCACCGATGATGAGTCGGCTCACCTGATACGGACCGAGTGAAATGGTTGGCAAGGTGGGAGCGGTTGTCTGCATCGTTAATGCCTCCTTCGGATTATGATCTTTTGCATTATAAAGAACCCAATGCCCACTGTCAATAACTTTCTGATGTTCAGGTAGGGGCATTTAATTTTCCGGATATTATTGTCTGAATCGCGGATTAACACGGATTAAAGACGACAGCCATACCGACCTTAACAATGTACAATGAATGCGCGACGACCAACGGCGGGGCAAGATGCCCCGCCTACGGGTTCGGGTCGTTCCAAAATCAGTCAAAAAATCGAAAACTAAATGACCCTAGATGTTCAGGGTTTTGGTTTGACTTCATAAACTCCGCTGTGATAGAATACCGATGATTTGTTTCAATTAAATTCCAGTCAGGAATATAGCAATGGGTCAAATTAGTATCGTTTTAATCGCAGGGTTGGTTTTTCTGTTTTTCTTTGAACCCTCGCGGGGGGCAGGAGAGTTTAATCAACTGCTTACCCTAATCGGCACGATTGCAGTGATTATCTTGCCGCCGGCACTTGTTTATTTTTTTGGATCTTATGCGACACGCGCATTGCCAACCAATCAGGACGCTCGGCTGCGTCGAGTGTACCTCCTCAAACGGTCAGTGATTGGCTTTGAATGCCTGCTCTTGATCGGTTATATTTGCGATGTATACCTGTTGAATCTGCCGTTGCTAACCGGCAAGACATTGGAGTGGATCCCATTAATTTATACAAAGCACCTTGTGGGTATTGTCCCGTTGATTGCTGGACTGATGCTTATCCGCTTCGCGCTCTATGAAGTTGAGCAGCAGGTAACGTCAAGTAACTGGAAAAGGGAAGAGTATCTTAGTGTCCATCTGAAATTTCTGCTACTGCCACTACTGCCGTTATTTATTTACCTGTCCTTGCTAGATCTGATTGCCTATATCCCATTTCTCGCTGATCACGCATATTTGCCCATCGCGCTTATGATGTCGCTGATTTTTTTAGCGTATATCTACGCACCTTTGGTATTGGGTCTCATCTGGCGGACGACCCCGCTGCCGGATGCTAATCTGAGGAACAGACTCCACCGATTGGCCCTCCAAGACAATATCAGATACAAAGATATTGTTATTTGGCAGACGGAATCAGTTGCTAATGCGGCTGTGGCTGGCATTGCCCCATGGTCCCGCAAGATTTTTCTGACAGAAGCCCTGTTACAGCACTTTTCCGACGATGAAATTGAAGCGATTGTGGCACATGAGTTTGGGCATGTCCACTACAAGCATATTTTGACCTACCTCATGTTTTTGATTGCCTATTTTCTCAGCTACGCCATCTATTACATCTACATTGGGCGACCGCTTGAGTCAATTTCCTCTGCCTCTTCCCTGTTACCGGCAATCGGTTTGGTCTTTTTTATTTCTCTCTATTTTGTTATTATTTTCCGCGCTTTATCGAGACGTTTTGAGCACCAAGCAGATCTGTACGCCGTTGCACTGACAGGTAAATCAGAGGCGCTCGAACTCGCCTTGGTCCGACTCGCATACCTCAACTACACACCCCAGTCTATCCAGCGTCTGTTTGAGCTATTCCAGACACATCCTTCAGTTGAGCGGCGAATCAAATTTATTGAGCGGTTCAAGGGGGGCGATCCGTCCGCCCTACGTTACCAAAACTATCTGCTTGAGGTCAAACTGCTCCTTGCTTTGCTCCCGACACTTGCTTGTATCCTCCTCTTTAGCAATCCGTAGGGAACGCAGATCTGCGTTCCGTACTAGGTGACAACCGACCGCATCTTTTACAGATTTTGATCTTTGAAAGGTTCTGTATTTTATAGATAACAAATGCAACAGCAAAATAACCGTACACTTGTAGAGGAACTTAAAGACTTTTGTGCCAAAGAACGTGAGCGCATCTATAACCGCCACCGTTTCGGAATTGGGGGTAGAGAAGTTGTCGAAGAATATACCCGCCTTGCAGACAACGTGATTCAGCGCATCTACCAATCCACGGTCAAAGCGGACAATGGTCGTTCCAGACTGCCCGAAGATGCCCCTATAGCCATCCTCGCATTGGGTGGCTATGGCAGGGAAACGCTAAATCCCTATTCAGATATTGACATCATGTTGGTCTATAACCCTTCGGAATTGAACGTACGTCAAATAGAACCGCTTGCCAACCAATTGATTACGACGCTCTGGGACATCGGTTTTGAGGTCGGGCATAGCTGTCGATCGCTCAAGGAGTGTGTCCGCGCAACTTACGACGATATTTTCTCCAAAACCTCAATGCTTGAAGCGCGATACATTGTCGGTGCAAGGCAGGTTTACCGTGAATTTCAGAGATTGACTTCCAAGCACTTTTTCAAGAAGCAGGTGGGAAAGTTCATCGCGAAAACGATTGAGGAATGGAGTACGCGTCATGAATCTTACGGCGCAACGATTTACCTGCAAGAACCGAATATCAAGGAGAGTGCCGGTGGATTACGAGACTTTCATACGGGCATCTGGGTTGCAGCCGTTCGTTTTGGGGTTAAGGACCTTGGGGAACTTGAGAGGCGAGGGGTTATCCCCCAAACCGTCGCAAGGGCGTGTGAGGAGTCGCTCAATTTTCTGTGGCAGTTGCGCAATGAACTCCACTATGTGAATCAAAGAAGGAGTGATCAGCTCGTTCTAGATGTGCAAGAAACCATTGCTAAAAATCTTGGATATGAGGATAATGGGCATTCCCTTGCAGAGGTAACGATGATGCGGGATTACTATTTACACGCAGAGCATCTCTATGAGTTCGCAAAGCTGATCATAGATCGGGTGAAGCATCAGGGATCTCTGCTAAATCATTGGCTTGAGCGATGGCAGACCAAAGCACTGCCCGATGGATTTGCGGTTGTCAGGGACGAAATCGGTTTTCAGGAAGGACACTTCGATTTTAGGGCGGACCCAACGCGGATGATGAAGGTATTTGCACACCGCCAACAACTAGGGAATCGAATCAGCGCGGATGTGCGGCATCAAATCGCTGCAAATCTTCATCTCATTGATGAAAACTTCCGACGTTCGCCTGAAGTTGCCAAATGTTTCCTATCAATCCTCCGCCATTCGCAGTCGGTTGCTGAAGTGCTGCGCCGGATGCATCGTTGGCAGGTGCTGGATCACTATCTACCTGAGTTTGGTAAAATCCGATCGCTGGTGCGGTCAGACCGTCCGCATCAATACACCGTCGATGAACATACCCTGTATGCGATTGAAAATCTCGAAGAAGGGACGCTGGCACAGCTACAGAACGGGCAGGATTTTCTCAATATTCTCAAAGAGGTGGAGAAACCTGAATTGCTGCGGTTGGCAATCCTATTACACGATGTCGGGAAAGGGGTTGACGGCCCGGGAGGACATGACGAGCGTGGGTTTGAAATGGCACAAGCCGCCTTGGACCGCATAGGATTGGATACCGTAGATAAAGAGGTGGTGCTATTTCTCATCTTGAGGCACTTGGATATGATCCACACCGCCCAGCGACGGGACCTCGATGATCCAAAAGTCATCGAACGTTTTGCAGAGTTGGTGCAGGATGAGCAGCATCTGAAGATGCTGTATCTCTTGACTTTTGCCGACATGCGAGCTGTAAGTCTAGAGATCTGGAACCAATGGAATGCGATTCTACTTTGGCAACTCTATACACGAACACTTGAGTTCCTGCAAGGAAAGATGGAGTTCTTGAAAGTCGAAGAGCTGCAAACACGTGTTACGCAACTGATTGGTGAAGCAGTTGGAGAGGCTGCAATTACCCGCCACTTTGAGACAATGCCTGATCAGGGATTGGTTTCGCAGGCACCCGACCTAATCGGTAAACAGATTCAGCTCGTTGAGAAGCTAGGCGATCTTCCAATCGCTGTCTCGCATTTTGCCGAGAATCAGAGTTATACCCAAATCGGCATCTGTACTCGCAATGCACGGGGAATTTTTCGACAGATTACGGCTGTATTCACAGTCGAGAATATTAATATACTAAGGGCTATGATTAACACGCGTAGCGATGGAATAGTGATTGATGTCTTGAATGTGACAGATGGCCAGATGGGTAAGGGACCAATTTTAGATCGGTATCACCAAATCGAGGAAACGCTAACAGCGGTCTGGAATGGGGAAGTTGATGTAGAAACTGTTCTACAGGAGCAACGCGAATCGGATTCGCTCCTTCGCCGTCAACGGCGCTATATCCAACCGAGGATCCGAGTCGACAATGAGGGATCAGACCGCGCAACGATTATTGACATCCGCGCTCAAGATCAGGTGGGCCTACTCTACACAATCTCGGATGCCTTCTATAAACTAGGCTTGGATATCCGTCTCGCCAAGATTACAACTGAAGGATTTATCGCAGAGGATTCATTCTACGTGACGGACACAAATGGGGCAAAAATTACAGATTCGACGCGTTTGGGAAAGATTCAGGAGGCATTAGGACAGTTGGAAATTTTTAAGCCGCCCTCCGGTGCCACAACCCGAGCGGATCCGGGTTGATAAGGTAGTGCGAGAAACAATTTCCCATTTTTCCCACGAAAAAGGGGTATTTTTCCGTGCTCAATCGCTTCTAGTTGCTATTTCGTGAAAATGTTTACGGATAAAGTGCCAAGCTCCTGCTTTATAGTAGCGGTGTCCGCCCTCGCCGATATGGAGTTGGCAATTTTCTGGTACGCCGGCGACTGCATAGACTTGCTGCAGATGTTCAAAGGCGGATTTGACGTGCTCAATCGGAAAGATGGGATCTTCCCTACCAGCGATTGCAGAGAACGGTCGCGGGGCGATCAACCCGGCGACATCGTACATCTCTCCCAACCGCATTACCCCCGGCACATAGTTACAGTCGCAGTGATGGATGGACCCGATGCTCCCTTGAAAGGTGCAGAAATAGCTGCTAGGGACGGCAACCGAAATGCGAGGTTCACAGGCAGCAGCAAACAGAGAAACAGTGCCGCCGCCAGAATTCCCCGTAATCGCGATCTGCTGCACTGTCACATTCAGATGCCCTAACGCCCAATCAATCAGACGAGAGATATCCCAAACACGCTCTCCGATGGGTGTGCGCCCCACCAATAGACCGTGCATCAACGCGATTCGGCACGAAGATGTTTTGTTACTTTCTCTGTCCCCCTCAGTGCGCGTCTCACCAAAGGCGCGGACGGTTGGCGCAATCGCCAAATATCCCTCCTCCACGGCTTGGCGGGCGATGTCCCGTTCTCCCGCTAACATCGACTGTTCTTCGTCTTCGCTGTGAGCAATCCCAACGTAGATGTGTGGGTGATTGTGGCCGTGCGGTGCCAGCACCAACGGTAAGGGTCCACGTTGTGTTTTGGGACGCAGTAGGTAGAAAGGTAACGGCACGGTCGGCTCAACCCATAGATGCCACCGTTCCCGAATATGCGTTCCCATGTCTTCGGATTGAGACATCTCCGCCCCCGGTTGATAGCCCTGTAAGTCCGATTCCATTTTGTCTAACCCAAGCGCGTGACATAGGCGCGGTCGGAAGGCGTCGCGCCAAGCAAGCCACTCCTCTTGTGATGATGCGTGAAACGCAAATTCCCTCGGTACGGACGCATATAGCTGCTCGAAATGTCGAACAGAATCGTACATAGAATTACCCCTTCCCAAAGCGTGATGTCCACACTTCAACTCTGATCGCGCTCTATTTTTCTGCGGATTGGTTGTGCACCACTACGTTAAAGAAATCGGTGTTATCCATCACACCAGAGATACACGCTGCATTGGCGCCCCAACCGTATACAGGGATATTTGTTGTTGTATGACCGCCGGTAGACCAAGAGACAGTTGGGAAAATGCCCATGCCGTTGTTTTCAAGCACTTTCAAACCACCGGTTTCATGGTCGGCGGTAACAATGATGAGGGTATCCTCCCGTCCCTTCACCCAGTCAAATGCAACTTGCACCGTTCTAGAAAACTCAAGTGTCTCGTAGACATTGCGCTCAATGTCGTTAGAGTGTCCGGCGTGATCGATACGACCGCCTTCAATCATCAGAAAGAAACCGGTTGGATTCTTTGTTAATATCTTCAGCGCGGTTGCAGTCATTTCCGACAGATGCGGCAAATCCCCAAGTCCATCGAATTCATAGGGTAGATTTGTGTCGCCGAACTGACCGGAAACTCGCTCGACGCTCTCTGTTTCCAGAGATAGGAGTTCGTTTCGATTCGTTACAACCGTGTAGCCAGCTGCTTCTGCTGCCTCTTCAGCCATCCCATTGCCACCACCGCCAAGCAAAACATTCGGACGGGTCTGATTCAGGTAATCCGCGGCAATTTCTGCCAGATTGCCTCGTCTCGGTTCGTGTGAACCGAAGGCGGCTGGTGTGGCGTGGGTGATGAAGGTTGTGGAAACCAACCCTGTGCTCTTGCCCTGATCCTTGAAGCACTCCAAGAGTGTATACAACTCTCTGCCGTCGCCCGGCAGAGCGGTGCTGATGACGCCGTTGTTGACCTTGGAACCGGTCGCCATAGCGGTTGCTGCTGCCGCTGAGTCGGTCATCGGGGAGTCAGCTGAGTGTGTCGTCACCTCACCTTGATGGGGGAACGCTTCAAAAGAGAGTGTCCCAGTTTTGCCACGGGCGTACATACTAGCTGCCTTGATTTTCTCGAATCCCATTCCATCGCCAATGCAGAAGATAACGTTTGTCGGCGAATTCACTGTTTTGTCCATCAATTTTCCTTTCAGGTCATTTATAAGTTGCGTCATTCAGACGTAAACAATTCTCCCGGTTCATCCATTCTTTGTTTTTTTGTCCACACGCCTACCCGACCAACTGATCGGGATTATCCATCACCTTCTCGAATGCTTCGACGTACAACTTCATCAGGTCAAGGTCATTTGGCGGATTCACGTCGAAAAGGTAGAAATGGGAATCAATGAACGCAGTGGCGTTGGGATAATCCTCTGTCCGATACTCCACCGGCTGAGCATGACCACAGGTCCATGGGCATCCTCTTCCGTAGCCGATCTGGGCTTGAAAAATTTCCTGCGCCGGTACAGGTCTCCTTTGCCACTGTCCGACGTGCAGCCCTTCGGCGACTAACGCTTCTTGAACCTTTTCACGAAAGACTCTTGGTGAGACGGAAAGCCCTAACTCGTCCGGTTTGACGCCAACCACATAGTTATAGAAGACAGATTCACACTGTGGCGGGACATACGGTGTTTCGATGCCTTTGATTTTAGAGAGGTGTTCCGTGAGGAAGTTACAGTTTCGGATGCGTAAGGCGTTATTCGTATCTAGCCTTTTTAGTTGGCTACGGATGAACGCTTGACCGAACACATCACCGCGATACATCCAACCGAGCCCAAAAGCATTGTACTCCTGCTCCTGCCGTTCTCTGCCCGGCACAACCAATTCGCCGAAGTACTGTAGCAGTGCTGCTTGTTTGTGGTAATTCTCATCGTCGGTGACGAATAGACCGCCCTCACTCCCCGTCGTCAGTGTTTTTGACATTTGCGTGCTGAAACCTGCGACATCCCCAATCGCACCGCACGGCATGCCTTTATACCTTGATCCGTGCGCTTGGGCGGCATCTTCAATGACTTTGAGTCCGTGTTGCTTAGTAATCGCGAGGACTCCGTCCATATCCGCCGGCATCCCGTGGATGTGAACGGCGATCACCGCTTTCGTCCGTTCCGAGAGTTTGGCTTCAATCTGTGCAGGGTCAATGCAGAATGTCTTGGGATCGATGTCAGCAAAGATTGGGATAGCGTTGTGGTGGAGGACAGCAGCTGCCGTTGCCCAGAATGTAAAAGCTGGAACGATGACCTCGTCGCCCGGTTCGATTCCCAAAGCGGCGATGCACATGTGGAGTGCCGCGGTGCCGCTGTTGGTAGGGATGCAATACTTTCTGCCCACGTATGCTGCCCACTCTTGAGACAACGCTTCGGACTGAATCTTACGCTGCTCGTTAATGCTGTCGCTGGAAAGCACTTCCATCACCGCCTGCCGATCCGCATCGGTAATGTGGGGCCAAGGTTTAATCGTCCCTTCTGGAATTATCGGTTGTCCACCGTGGATTGCAAGTTGTTCTGACATGAGTGCCCCTTTCTTGGGTTCAATGGTTCATTAGTTCATTACACCGCTAGGGTTTTTGGGGAACGCTCTCGTAAGAATAGCCCCAGAATGTTACAAGGAGTTGTCGTGTTTTTGGCTTTTCTGTGCTAATAGGAGAGCGTGAGAATTAACATGCCAATTACGCTGCCACAATGTCCTGCAGCCCCTCCCACTCCAACCAGATATCGGTCATCGCTTCAGGTCGGTAATCGGGGTGATCGACATGACGCAAGCGGAAGAAGATTGCGTATCGCGCGTGTGGTGAGACATTTGCTGCCGCAGTATGCGCAATCTGGTAGTGCGCTATAATGACATCGCCGGGCTCCCCGGTGATTTGATGTGGCTCCGGCAATTCGACCGGCGGCATCCCGTCGAGGAGTGATTCTGGACCGTGTTCTTGAAAGTACTTCTCGTAGACGTGATGTGTCCCGGGCCATACGGTGAAATTGCCAGAGTATGGCTGTGGCACATGGCTGAGATACACGCCCACCAGCATTGTGAAGTTTCGGATCACGCCTTTGGGGACACCGTTGTGTGGCGAGTACATTCCATCAAGGTGGCCGCCCGGTTTCGGCGGCGGGTCCTGAACACTCGGAAACCGGAGTGCGATTTGTCCTCCCTTTGGACGAATAATTTTTCCGACCCCGATTGCAGATTCCGCCAACTCCCACGCGGGTGTTCGATTCAGCAGATCCGTGATGATGGGTGATCCCTGAAGTTCTGGACAGTACGATCTCGATCGGAAGGTCACCATTTCGTCGGCGTTCATCCCTTCACCGACCGAATGATTGATCCCGCGGAGGGCTGCCTCCACCATCACTTGTGGCACAACACCAGGAACCTTAACAAACCCGTTCTTGAAAATCTCCTGTTTTTGTGCGTAGGTAAGTTCCATAAGCTGCTATTGCTCCTTCTCGTTAAAAATTGGATGGATCTTTAGGTGAAAAGTATGCCACGCTGGTATCTGAAAGTCAACTTCAAAAAGACATCAATATCAATAGAAAAGGCAAATCCAAAAAAACCTTGACAAATCGGAGCGGATCTATTACAATAAGGTTCATTGAATTCGCTGGAATTCAATGCCTCCTTGCCGCGGGCGAGTGGTGGAATGGCAGACACAATGGACTTAAAATCCATCGCCCGTAAATGGGTGTGAGGGTTCAAATCCCTCCTCGCCCACCATTTTCCTTCCTTAATCTTGGCGCAGGGTAGAGCAGTCTGGTAGCTCGTCGGGCTCATAACCCGGAGGACGGGGGTTCAAATCCCTCCCCTGCAACCATCTGGTTCTATTGGAGGTAGAAAAGCCCTACGGGAAATGTGTTTTTTCAAGCGCATTTCCCTTTTTTCTTATGCCGGTGTAGCTCAGTGGTAGAGCACACGACTCATAATCGTGCTGTCTGGAGTTCAACTCTCCACACCGGCACTTACAAGTCATCACTTAGCCGCCTTGCGCGGCTTTTTTATTTTCGATCACGTTAAGAAATATTGCAAAGAGACCGTAGGGGCGGGGTTACCCCGCCCGTACTTCCGAAAAAACTCGGTTTCTCTGAGCTGCTCGGCTTTCTTTTAATTCGAGATTCTGTCATGGCCGCTGGCTTTGCGCAACGTACCCACCGCTTCATCACTCAACATCAGATGATTCAACCAAAGGAAACAGTGCTTGTCGGTGTTTCTGGCGGTGTTGATTCACTTGCCTTGCTTTACGCCTTGCACACGCTACGTCATCAACTCAATTGCCAACTCCATGTCGCTCACCTCGACCACAGTTTTCGCGAGGATTCGGCGGGGGATGCGGTGTATGTTGCGGAACAGGCAGATCAGCTGGGTATCCCGATTTCAAGCACAAGAGTTGACGTACCACAACTGATGCGGGATCAGAAACTCTCCGCTGAAGTGGCAGCACGACAAGCGCGATATCAGTTCTATGAATGTATCTCTAAGCGAATTGGGGCGACGAAGATTGCGTTGGGACATCATCGCGGTGATCAGGCAGAAACGGTCTTGATGAATCTGTTGCGCGGTGCGGGCGCATCTGGCTTAAAAGGGATACTCCCGGTGCGGGAAGGAAAGTTCATCCGTCCCTTGCTGACTTTTTCAAGGAAGGAGATTGAGGATTTTGTAGCGCAGCTTGGATTGGAACCGCGCTGTGATGCTACAAATTATCAACTTAACTATCTCCGCAATCGGGTGCGCCTAGAGCTTATCCCCGCCTTAGAGAGGACTTACAACGCCAATCTCCAGAACACCTTGAATCAGACCGCCGAACTGTTACAGGCTGAATCGGATTATCTGGAAACGCTCGCTCATGATGCGTTTCAAGCGTGCCGGATAGAATCCTACACACCTGACACTGTTGTTCTGGATCGCTATTTATTTCGAGAACATCATCTCGCTTTGCGTCGGCGAATCTTGCGGTTGGCTGCCGCAGAAGTTTTTGGAGAGGTCAGGGATCTCTACTTCAATCATTTTGAGTCAATGTTGAATTTGATTGATGGGGAAGCACCGAATAGTGTTTTGGATCTGCCCAACGGCGGGGCGTTTCGACGGGCATACGATAGAGTCCTTATCCAAAAATCGACAGCAAACCGTGCCTCATTTGAATATGAGGTTGCGGTGCCGGGGCAGACCCCACTTCCGCTATTAGATGCAGAGATGATCGCCACCGTTGTGGAACCACCAATGAATTGCGCGGTGGCAGATAAGTTTCCTGATGGTAAATTCCAAGCCGTGTTTGATTTAGATCGGCTTCAACTTCCGCTGAAGCTTCGACAGCGACGAGACGGCGACCGGTTTCATCCGTTTGGGATGCGAGGCTCGAAAAAGTTGAAGGATCTGTTAATCGATGCCAAGATCCCTCGACAGGAACGGGGACGGGTCCCGGTGTTGATGGGTGGGAATGAGATTATCTGGGTTGTTGGCTACCGAACAAGTGAACCGTTCAAAATCCGAGCCGAGACGAAGCGTCGGTTATATCTGAATTACTTAAAAAGTGTGAAACGTGAAACGTGAAAATCATTTGTTCATTAGTTTATTGGTCCCCAACCTACCGGGTTCACAGAAAAAGAGTGTACCAAACGATAAGAGAAACCAAATTTTTGCCAAGTGCTGAAATCAATGAAAATGGAAATTGAATCTACGC
The DNA here is from genome assembly GCA_965116925.1 of Candidatus Poribacteria bacterium. Classification (GTDB taxonomy): domain Bacteria; phylum Poribacteria; class WGA-4E; order WGA-4E; family PCPOR2b; genus PCPOR2b. Next base: position 4,879,782 of record OZ220744.1, read on the forward strand.
TAATCTCCGAAGCAGAAATTCAAAGACGTGTCCGCGAATTGGGTCAACAGATCTCCGACGATTACTCCGATCGCGAGCCGGTGCTTGTCTGCGTTCTCAAAGGCGCAGCCTTATTCTTCGCGGATCTGTTCCGTACGGTCTCGATTCCTGTGCGCTGCGAGTTTATCCAACTGTCAAGCTATGACGATAGAACGGCGTCGTCGGGGCATGTTCGGACGGTTCAGGGATTAAACGGAAACCTTCACAGTGCGGATGTGGTCGTTGTGGAGGATATAGTTGACACCGGACAGACCTTGAATTTTCTCACGAAGGAACTCCAAGCGTTGGAACCTGCAAGCGTGAAAGTGTGTAGTCTCTTAAACAAGCCAAGCCGAAGAATCGTGTCAACACAGATCGATTATATCGGTTTTGAGATTCCAGACGCCTTTGTCGTTGGATACGGCTTGGACTACGCGCAGAAGTACCGGAACTTGCGTGAGATCTATCATATTAAGGCGTAACAAGAGAATCTCTTTGATTCGCCATACACCGATTGCTCCCTAGGATTGATGAGGAGTAATGCGTAATACGTGATGCGTAAGAAGAAATCGTTTGGATATCTTACGGATTAGCTGCCTTTTTCAAACACCTACCGCTCAAATCTCCCTCAATAGCCATCGGACAGCGTTCTGCTGAATCTTCACGTATGCCGGATTCCATAGCGCAGCAACAGTATGCCCCGGCGCAAGATAGCAGATCCGTCCCTTCCCGTAGTCGTATGCCCATCCCGCCTCGCAAGTTGTGCCAAGCTCGTTGAACCCCAACCCATCTTCGTTGATGCTCCGCATGAAAACGTGCGCCGGATCGCCGTCGTAGGTCATGTAGTGCTGCTCATCGGTCACAATGAAATCGGTCGCACCTTGCGTGATTGGGTGGTCCGGATCAGTGAGCGTGACCTTGAACGGTCGAACAGGTGGATGCCCCTCGGTCGCTGCCCCTAACACTGCGCGAAAGGTCACATTGCCTCTGGCGATGTAGGTCGAGTTGTGATAAAACAGCGCGACGCCGCCGCCTTCGACGAAATCTTTGACCGCCTGCGCCTGTGGTTCGGTGATCCAATCGACAGCGGTCACCTCGACTTCTGGCACCGGTGGTTCGCTCACATGTGGCGGTAACGATCCCCCCGCACCGTAGCCTTGGGGCCAGATCATGCCGTCTCGAAAGGTTATGAGCATTTTGTAGCCGTCCAAGGTTTCTGCATTGAGCAGCTTCACGTCGTCGGTGAAGTCGATGGTGAGTCCAAGGTCACCCACTAGGGTTTTGCCTAGCGCGGTCCGAATGTAGTCTGAGTTGTGATAGCGATCGCCGATTACGGCAAACGCTGTGCTTTTCTCTGCCATGTTTGATTGACCTCCTAAGAATAATGCGTAATGTCTGAAACGTGAAAAGCTGAAAGCGGGCAACCACAAGGGTTGCCCCTACAAGTGTGAGATTGCATCAAGGAGAAATTGACTCAACTGCATCAGTAACCCTTGATTCGCGATCTGCCTCAACGCGGACAAGAAATCTCCGAACCATTAGATAGGCGATAATCCCGACTGCCGCATTCCCAACAGCGATACCGATGAAGATCCCCTTCAACCCGTGGATCTTTGATCCCAGATACGCCAACGGTAGAACGAAAACGAAAAGATGTAGTATGATGACCGAGGAGGCATGTAACGGCTTTCCCAAGGCGTTAAACATCGAATTAACCAGTACAGAGATTCCATACATCCCGTAGCTGATCGGGATAATTTGCAAAAAGAGCACGACGGAAGCAATCACCGTCTTGTCGTCATTAAAAATTGGTGCGATAATGCCGGCACAGAGGCAAAGGACAGCGAACGCAACGCCTCCCCATATTAGCGAGAATTTCGATCCAAACCGTAGCACCGCTCGAATCCGGTCATAATTGCCCGCACCGAAATTCTGTCCGACAAAGGGAGTCATCGCCATTGACAACCCCCACAACCCAATTAGTGACAGTGCTTCTAACCGCCCTCCCACACCCAACGCGGCGACAGCCTCCTCGCCATATTCGGAGATCATCCGGGTAATAACTGCCATTGACAACGGTTCCATCACATTCGTCCCCGCCGCCGGAATACCGATGTAAAGGATCTGTTTCCATGAATCAAAGGTGCGTTTCGGATCGAATACCGGCAGCCGAATCATCCCTTCACGTTTCCCCAGAATCCACAACGATGCGGTGAATGTCACCCCCCAAGAAACTACCGTTGCCAACGCTGCGCCTTGTAACTCCAATCGCGGAAACGGACCGATACCAAAAATCAGAAATGGATCTAAAATGATGTTCACCAGTCCGGCGATAATCATAATGGTCGCGGGCGTTTTGGTGTCCCCCGTGGCACGAATCGCACCGTTGCCGACCATCGGAATCACGAGCAGCCCCACGCCCAAACACCAAGGGATCATATAGTCGGAAATGAGTTCGAGTATCTCACCCCTTGCTCCCATCAGTGAGAAGATAGTATTCAGGTTTGTTAGTCCGATAAGGGAAAAGCACGTAACGATGAGGAACGCTAGCCCTAACCCGTCGGTCGCGAGGCGTTGTACCTTCAGTTGATGCCCTTCTCCAATCGCTCTAGCGATGGTTGAGGAGGTGCCAACGCTCAATCCCATTGCGATGCTCATGACAATGTAACTGATGGGAAAGGTGAACCCCATTGCCGCTAACGGTTCTGCCCCCAATCGCCCGATGTAGAAGGTATCAACGACGGTAAATAGGATAATCGCCATAATCCCGAATGCCATCGGTGCCGCTAGAGATATGAGTGTTTTTCCCACTGGACCTTGTAGGAGCTTTGCTTTATTTTCGTCGGATTTTTGATTATTCACTGCGTCCTTTCCGTTTCGGTAAATTTCAACTAATGCTCATGTCAAGAAATCGCGTAATAACCAATGGTGCTAGTTTGCAGCTGTTGATAACGTGATGCGTGAAACGTAAACATGATTGATTCAGCGGTTCATTTAGCCCCAGCCGGGCGACATGTGTATCCGAAGAGAATGAATCAACCGATAAACCCTTGAACAATGTGGAAAAGACTTTCTCACTAAACTAGCACCAAAGGTTATTATACCAGAGGCGTAGGGATGGGTAAAAGCAAATTTCCTAGACGTAAATCAACCGTCCGTTCCCGCGGAGTCGTTGCTCTCTTATAGCGGAATAATCTGTCAGTTTTTTCTATTTTGCGGTTCTTGCCATAAAGCCTAGTTTTTGGTATACTATAAACTAATTGCCAGTTTACGGATTAAGGACTTTTCCTGAACTGATTTTTCTGTTGACTACACTCGTATCAAAGCCAACAATAACACGAAGATACTCATTCCGCTGATGGGTGGATAAACTATATCGAAAGGAGATTTAGTATGGCTAAGAAGCAAAAAGATGAAGCAACACAGGATGATATAGAAGAAGTCGAAGAAACAGAAGAAATAGAAGAAACGAGAACGGGAGAGGAGGAGAGCACTCCCTCAGATGATGAAGCAACATCAGATGATGAAGCAACAGAAGACATTATAGAAGAAGTAGAGGAGGACCCTTCCTCCTTATTCGTATCCCTTGGGGTAGATTTGGAGTTCCTGCATGATGGTAGCAATATGAGTTTTTATCAGGCTAACAAGGCATACTATGAAGATCGAAACTACGAGGAAGCCATCGCAGAATTCCAAGCTGCAATTGAACACGAAAAATCACAACCCTCGGATCCGCCAGATATGGAGGAATCAGAGGATTCGGAGGAGCTAGCTGAGCCGAAACCGCCGAATGATGTCCTTGTCAAATCAATGTACTGGATGGGGGAGGCTTATCTCAAGTTGAACCAAATCGATCAAGCCATTGAAGCGTTTGGGCAGTTATCAGACCACTATAGTCTACATTATCTTGCACCAGCGGCACAACGGCGAGTTGTCGCGCTAAGGCTTGATGAGGAAAGTGAGTCCACATAAATGGATAAGATTATTGACCTACGAAGTGATACCGTGACGAAACCGACCCATAGGATGCGTGAAGCGATGATGAATGCGGAGGTCGGTGACGATTGCTACGGGGAAGACCCGACCATTCATCGCTTGGAAGCGTTGGCAGCTGAACAGATTGGCAAAGCAGCGGCGATGTATGTGCCGACAGGGACGATGGGGAACACTGCTGCGATCATGACACATACCCGCGCCGGCGATTATGCGATCATGGATGCCGAATGCCATATCTACTACTATGAACATGGAAACCTGTCTTCATTAGCGGGGATCATGCCGATTGTGATGAACAGCGCGGATGGTGTCCCGGATCTCGATGAGGTTGAGGCGTATCTGCAACGGGATCCTGCCAAATTCCCAAAAACTAGCTTAATCTGTTTGGAGAACACACATAACCGTCGCGGCGGACGTGCGATTCCGTTGGATCGGATGCGTGCAGTTCACGAACTAGCGCAGCGGTATGGGGTTCCGGTTCACTTGGACGGTGCCCGTATTTTCAATGCTGCCCATGCGTTGGGCGTTGAGGCGCGTGAAGTTGTCAGCCATGTCGATTCCGTTATGTTCTGCCTCTCAAAGGGATTGTGCGCCCCTGTGGGATCGATGCTTGCTGGGGATGCAGATTTTATTGAAGCGGCGCGGCGCGCTCGGAAACGACTCGGTGGTGCGATGCGACAGTCAGGGGTGCTTGCTGCGGCTGGTATCGTCGCGTTAACGGAGATGCCGGATCGACTCGGTGAGGACCATGCCAACGCCAAACTCCTTGCAAAAGCACTGTCCCAATTTGACGAGTTAGCCCTGAACCCAGAGGACGTGCATTCCAACATGGTTTTTGTTAATACAAAGCCGCTGGGAATCTCTGCAGCGGACTTTGCAGACCGCGCGCTGCAACACAATATTAAGGTTTCTGTTTACGGACCGATGACCGTCCGAATGGTGGCAAATCACGATGCGAGCCGTGAGGCTGTGTTGTATGCTGCGGAAACATTGGTAGATTTGGTCAAATCTCTTTTGAAACAGGAAACAGCGTGAGGTGTGTAAAAGGAGGGTAACATAAATCAATCACATCGAATCGCTTAACAAAGGAGAATAAAAATGCAATTGAGCAAGTCGTTCTGCAAATTTGTGTGTGTCTCGTTGCTCGCTGTGGTATTTATCAGTTGTAGTAATGATGATAACGATTTACTGGCTGAAAAGATTGGTTCCCTTGAGAAGGAAATTGGTGGCTTAAAGACACAGATAGAAGGAGAGGAATCTGTTCATCCACAAATTCCTAAGCCAGGGGAGCCTGCCGATGGTCCCGGGCATGAAAATACAGGTCATATCCCTTCGGATGATATCCCACCACAATTAGACCCTTTTGAGCCTCGCCCGTTGCCGCCCCCATTGCCATCAAATCAGAATCAGATTGCGTTTGAATCAAGTGGGGAGATCTATCTGATGGATAGCGATGGCACGAATCTAATCAACCTCACCAACCATCAAGGCTATGATTTCCAACCTACATGGTCTCCAGATGGTGTGCTGATTGCGTTTGTATCGGATCGGCGGACCGGATCTGTGCCTGACGCAGACATCTTTGTGATGAATGCAGATGGAACTAATCAACGCCGGGCTGTCGGTTTCACCATCCAGTATGCAAAAGATCCGGCATGGCTGCCACACGGCGGTCTTGCGTTTGCAGCTGGGGGGACCGTCTACTTGGGCCTGAATGTAAGACCGGTTAAGGTGATTGATGCTACAGAAGCATCGTGGTCTCCTAAAGGCACTATGATGGCATTTGTGATCTACAATAATAACGAAGGAAACGAGGACATCTATGTGCAGCATGTGCATAGCGGACAGAATACTCGGCTAACTGATTATGCGGCGGATGATTCTCAACCAGCATGGTCCCCAGATGGAACCCAAATCGCTTATATGTCATACCGTTTGGTAGGAGGAAAAGCCGGCGGCGAAATCTATGTGATGGACACAGATGGATCAAACAAAATCAACCTTACTAACCATCCGGGGGATGATCGGGAACCGTCATGGTCTCCTGATGGGCGGCAGATCGCTTTTGCGTCGAAACGCAACGAGACTTTTAATTGGGAGATCTATGTCATGAATGCTGATGGCAGCAATCAGCGGAACATAACCAATAACGCTAACGCGGACGACAAATCTCCCTCTTGGCGTCCGAGATAAGGGACGGGGAATATTGGATTTTCCGATCACCGTATCAGTATTTCCTCTCACACTTGAAAGGGAGGGGTTTCGCACCGAAGGAGTTTTTTTATGAGAAAGGGATTAAGAACGCCATGGGAACTTCCATAGATGTGCTGAAACAGAAAGCCAATAATTTACGCATCCACTCAATTGTATCGACATCAGAAGCTGGATCCGGGCATCCGACAACGTGCCTGTCCGCTGCGGATATTATCTCCGCGCTCTTTTTTCGCACAATGCGGTACGACCCTACAGATGCACATAACCCAAATAATGATCGCTTCATTTTGTCGAAAGGACACGCTGCGCCGTTACTTTACGCCGCATGGGCGGAGGCGGGAATTATCTCCGTCGAGGATCAGCTAACACTCCGTCAAATTGACAGCGACCTTGAGGGACATCCCACGCCGCGTTTGGAATGGGTCGATGTCGCCACGGGATCGCTCGGACAAGGACTGTCAATTGGCGTTGGGATGGCACTTAACAGTAAATATCTAGATCAATCCGATTACCGCGTTTACGTCCTGATGGGGGACGGAGAGACCGCCGAAGGCAGTGTTTGGGAGGCAGTTGCACTTGCAGCACACCGCAACCTCAATAATCTGATTGGTATCGTTGATGTCAACGGTATGGGGCAGAGCGAACCGACGATGTACGGGTTTGATACTGACTCCTATTGTCGGCGGTTTGAGGCGTTTGGTTGGCAGGCAATCGGGATTGACGGACACGATTTTGACGCGATTCTATCCGCGCTGGATAAGGCGAAGGTAAGCGAGGACCGGCCAACGATGATTGTGGCGAAAACTTTTAAGGGCAAGGGGGTATCCTCCCTTGAAAACAAGGCTGGCTGGCACGGTAAAGCACTTCCCAAGGGGGAGGCGTTGGATGACGCTCTGAAAGAGCTTGGTCCTTTGAGCACCGATGGCAGCTTTCAGATTGAAGCAGCCCCGGCAACCGCTATCGCTGAATCGCAGATTAAGGAGATGGCACCTCCCGAATATGAACCGGGCGAAGAAGCAGCGACTCGCAGTGGCTACGGCTCTGGGCTTGCCAAATTGGGCGATGCGAATCCACTAATTGTGGCGGTGGATGGCGATGTCAAAAATTCCACCTATGCCGAGCAGTTTATGGAGAAACATAGTGATCGATATTTTGAAATGTTCATCGCCGAGCAGAATCTTGTCGGAGCGGGGATTGGACTGGCGAAGTGCGGTAAGATTCCATTCGTCTCAACCTTTGCGGCGTTCTTCACTCGCGCCTGTGATCACATTCGGATGTCCGCAATTTCTCAGACGAACATCAAATACGCCGGTTCACACTGCGGTGTTTCGGTCGGTGAAGATGGTCCATCTCAGATGGGACTGGAGGATCTCGCTATGTTTCGGGCACTCCCCGGATCGGTTGTGCTGTATCCAAGCGATGCTGTTGCGGCGGAACGTTTGGTTGCACAAGCTGCGGCGCATCAGGGCATCGTCTATATTCGGACCTCGCGTCCGCCGACACCAACAATCTATACGAATTCTGAAGAATTTCCAATTGGGGGTAGCAAGGTACTCCGATCTAGTGACGACGATCAGGTGACGGTTATCGGAGCGGGTGTTACACTTCACGAGGCGTTGAAGGCGTATGAAACCCTAAAAACGGACGGTATCTCCATCCGTGTCATCGATCTTTACTCGGTCAAGCCGCTTGATGCAAAAACAGTTCTTAACGCAACCGCTGCTACCAATAACACGCTAGTAACGGTTGAAGACCACTACCCGGAGGGTGGGCTTAACGATGCGGTGCTGGATGCGGTCGCCCCTAGAGGGGTCACGGTTCACAAGCTCGCCGTCAACGGGCTGCCGAGATCGGGCAAGGCGGACGAACTTCTGGAAGCACACGGTATCAGTGCCGGGGCAATCGTCCGAAAAGTGAAGGAGATTGTTTGAGCGTGAAACGTGATGCGTAATTCGTGGGTGTTGGGTTTCACTATCGTTCAACCCAATCTACGCGCTATCGGGTTCGATCAATCCCCGCATCGGTGAAGGCGCGCGACAGTGTTTCATAGGATAGGGTTGCTGCCGCAAGTGGGTCATAGTCTTCGCGGGCTTGCACCATAAAACTGACCTCAGCGGTGATGAACCCGTCGTAGCCGTGCTGCTGCATCAGTTTCAGGTAGTTCACGTAATCGAAGGGACCCTCACCAGGGATGAGGAACTCGAAATCGGGGGCGAGTCCGCGCTGATCTTTGACGTGTGTATGAGCGGAATGTGGTGCTAAGGCAGCGACGCTTTCCTCGGTAGGTATGCCGATGATATCAAAGTGGCTGATGTCGAAATTGACCTTGAGGTAGGGAGAACCAACGAGGTCGAGGAGTTCAAGGACTTTATCGGGCGTATCGATCAGACCACCGATGTGGGGTTCCATCGCAACGGTCACTCCGAGCGTTTGGGTATATTCAACCAGCTCGCCGATTCGATCGGCGAGGAATTGTTTTTGGTTGTCCCATTCTTCCGGTTGACCGCCTGATGTTGTGTTGATTGCCGGTGGGCTATCTCCTTGCGCGAGTTCAACGCCGAGATTCGCTGCGCCTTTGAGCCGCCACATGTTCTGTGCGTGTGCTTCGGGGTCTGTTTCCATCAAACTTGAATGTGCAGCGATTGCCGGTAGGGCTAAGTTGTGTTGTTTCAGCAGTCCCGCAATTCGTTTGCGTTCGGCAGCGTCGAGCGTACTCAATTCGGTGATGAAACGGGGGCCAACGGCGAGTTCCATCCCATCGAATCCGAGCTGTGCGATATGCGGAATTGCGACATCAATGGGGACGGTGGGCATTCCCCAAGTGCTATAACCGAGATTCATGTAGACATTCCTTCTTTTTGTGAGTTCATTAAACAGGGATTACGGCATACGGCGTATGCCTACTACCATGGTTTGGAGTATTATAAAACAGTTGGGGTGTATATACAAGACAAAAAGAGGCACAGTTTTCTCCGCGTCTTGGAAGATGGGAGACTTTACTACAAAGATAGATAAAGGACCAATTGATTGAAAAACGGAGGAATTTTATGGCTGCGGAAAGTTGGATACCGGTTGAGCCGGATTTAGAGACGATTCGGGTAAATTATGCAGATCCGCTTTATGCTTTGTCTCAGGCGGAGATGCCTGCCATTATGTTTCGGGGGGCTTACGATCCGGATCAATGCACTCCACTGATCCAACGGTTCTACAACATGGGACTGGCACGCAACCCCGAAGATGGTGCGTATGGCGGAGATGAACGGGTGAGAACTGATATCGGCACGAGTCTGGGGATTCGGGGACAAAATCAGGAGCGTTTTTTCCAACATTCGGAAGCGACGCATCACCTATTCAAATTCCTATTTGATGGGTTCGACAATCCGGTAGACCTCATCTACAATGCACTTTCGGATCTTGCACCGGACAAACAGGTTAGGACAGCATACGAGCCGGACGGTCGTCGCTACGGTCCTGCGATCTTTCGTATCCATTACCACACCCAACTCTACCACCCGCACATTGACAGTGTGCGGCTGCGGGAGTCACGGACCAATTACGCCGTATACCGCTTTGATCACCAGTTTGCCGGTGTGTTGTGTCTCCAAAATGCGGATGAATTCGATGCGGGCACACAGGCGATCCTGCACCGATGTTTGTGGACGGAGGAGGTCCAACCATATATCGCTGAGAACACTTTCCACCAGTATGCTGCTGAAAACGGTATTGAGAAGTGTCAGGTCGAACTTGAGCCGGGCGATCTGTATTTCTTCAACACCCGGTGCATCCACGAAGTTCCCCCGGTGCAGGGAAACAATCCTCGAATTGTTTTGGCGGTGTTCATCGGCTATTCTGCGGACGATGATGAGATTTTTGTGTGGTCGTGACCATAAAAAAAGCCATATAGCCTCAATGGGACTATATGGCGGATTAATGCCGGAGGTCGGACTCGAACCGACACGAGCCAAGGCTCACTGGATTTTGAGTCCAGCGCGTCTACCGATTTCACCACTCCGGCAAAAGCGTCCCTAATTTTAGCATATCTCGCTTGAAAGAATCAAGGGTAAAATCGGGAAATTTAGGGTTATTTAATGAGGTATCGGGATTCGGAGATTCCTCCTACAGTGAGTCAATATATGTGATACGTAATGCGTGATGCGTAATACGTAAAAAAAAGGAATCCCCCGCTCATGTATTTATTTTTACGATGTAGCGGTTAGTTTGCGGATAGAATCTCCCACTTGAATTTTTCCGGCTTGAATTGTGCGTATAAACAGTCCGCGGAGTCGTTGAGACTTATAAGCCTCTCTGTTGACCACATCAAGTGCATCTTTGCCGTATCGACGCTCGAATTTTTGGCAGCCGGTATGGGGGACATCTGTAACTTCAAAGGTAGCGGTGCCGATCTGTAATTGAGTGCCGGCGGGGAGATTCTCCTCGCTTAGATCTAAATCGACAAGGAAGTTATCGCCGGCGAGGGGCATTCGTGCATCGTCGCCAGCGATTATCCGCAGGAACCGGGAATTCATCACAGATATCTGGGCCCCTGGATTGGGACTATTCGGTCGCGCCCAGCGGTCTCCTTCGAGTCCGCCATCGGGACTAACCTCCGCTGCCTGGGGAGTATCCCGCTGTTCATCGGGTAGACGAAGGACGATATATTCAAGAACGCCGAGATCTTGGGGGCTCTGTGCTAACTGATCCATTTGGGTTTCAATTTGAGTAGTTGATAAACGCTGAATTGCCATCTGTTCCTCCATTAGTTGATTGGTTCATTGATTCGTTGAACGCATGAGTTTTTCGATACACATATCGCTTCGCTGGGGCTTTTGGTCCTAATTTGGGCTAATTGTAATACAAAATAGAAGAAATTGAAAGGCAAAAGATTTTTCGCTTCCCTTTAGTTATAATCTACTAAATATTTCTGCTGTTACCTTTTGCCTTGACTGAACTGATTGAAATTATGTAGAATTTACCCCTTGAAAGGTGGGATTTAATTTGTCAGTTCGTATATGCTTACTCTTGCTTGTTCTCTCTTTTCTGCTATTTGCGTGTGGTTCCTTGCGGGATCAGCCGACAATTGAGCAGTATAATCAATTTGCGATTAAAGCGGCTAAGTTGCAGCTTTGGAATGAAGCGATTTTCCGCTGGCAGCATATTTTAAAGATTGAGCCGCAAAACGCGAAGGTGCACAACAATTTGGGGGTCGCTTACGAAGCGGTAGGCAAGGTCAATGAAGCGATCAAAGCGTATGAACGCGCGACAGAGTTAGAACCTGAAAATAAGTTCTATCGCTTCAATTACAGGAAATGCCGGATGCAGTTCCAGCGCAATCGTGCAAAGTCCTCACCCACAGAAAAAGAGGATGTACCGGATCAACCTCAATTAGATGGGGATTCAAAGCAACCTGAATCTTAGAACAAACCGATGAACCGAAATCAGCCGCCCAATAAATCAACCGAAATCCAGATCCCGTTCCCGGGACTCCGATACATCGGGGGAATCCCGTTCATCATTATGATGCTGCCGATGCTTTTATGCTTGGGAGTGCATTGGGGTTGTGCCTCGTCGGTAACGCGAGTCCCGATCAAAATTCAGGTTGAATCCACAATTGATGTCACTAAGTATTCAGGTTTTGCTGTGCTGCCATTTATCGAAGCGAAGGAATCAGGGAGGCAGCGGATAGCATCTTCCGATGATACAGGGGAAGAGATTGCATCCTTGATGCGAATTGGATTGGGACGGAATCAAAATTTGGATGTTGTTGGCACACAGGATACGCTGCGGCTATTTACTGATGAAACAGTTAATGAGGATCTGTTGGCGGATGTGTCAGAGTTGGTGCGTATTGGTGAGTATTTTGAAGTAGATGCAGTCATTGTTGGCAGTTATGATTTTTTTGCGATGAGCCAACCTAGACGCTACTATGGGGAACGCTATTCGAGAAGACTTCAGAGGTATGTCACCGATTATCAGGATTACCTCGAAAAGACCTACATCCTTTCGTTGAGGATTGTAATTGCTAGTGTGGACACAGAGGAAATTATACAGGATGACACGTATGAACGGCGTGCGTTCCAAGCCCATAGCGTTAGTTCATTCTTGATCTCAGAAGTCGCGCCAAATCAGGGTGTTCTAAAGAGTTTAGCGCGACAAGCGATTTCGGAGTTTACCCGACAGGTTTCACCGCACTATGAACAAGAGGAAAGGTTTTTGATGAGATGATGAAAACCGATCACGGCTATCACATATTGAAAATGCAATGCTCTGAAAAGGAGAGATTTTTGTCTCGTTTTCTCGTTTTCTCGTTTTCTCTCCTGTTTGTTTTCTTCTCGGTTGGCAGCGGTTGGGCACAAGGTTTTGGTAAAAATAAGGTCACGGACCAAGATTTTGATTGGCTGATTCACCGGACAGAACATTTTGATATCCACTATTATCCGGGTGAAGAGCAGTTAGTCTCCATCATGGCGGATATCGTCGAAGAGGCTTACGAAAAACATAGCGAGGATTTTGAGCACGAGCTTAAGGATCGGACGCCGCTCATCTTATATCAATCACACAAAGATTTTCAAGAGACCAACATTACGCTGGCTGAACTGCACGAAGGCGTTGGCGGGTTTGCTGAGCTCTTTAAGCGACGTATGGTTATCCCTTTTACAGGCTCAATGTCTGCATTTCGTGAGGTTATCTTTCACGAACTGGTTCACATCTTTCAGTATGACATCATCTATCAGAAACCCGCCGGACGTTTTTATAGCGGTGAGTTCCTGTATAGTCCTCCAATCTGGTTTATGGAGGGAACGGCAGACTACTTCGGTAACGATAATGATGCCGTTGGTGAGATGGTACTCAGAGATGCAAGCATCGCGAATCAAGTGGTTCCACTGACGCGGCTTCAAGATTTTCGGATACTCGGATCGCAGGTATTTTTGGGATATAAGATAGGTCAGTCCGCTGTCGCCTACTTTGTTGAGACGTATGGACGGGATAAGGTTGGGCAGGTCATGCAGGAACTGCGCCATATCCGGACCAAGGATCTCAACCAAGCCTTCCAAAATGTGATTGGCGTTAGCCTTGAACAGTTCGATAAAGAGTGGCGTTTGACGGTGCAGAAGAAGTATTGGCCCATGATTGAGCACAAGGATATGCCAAACTCGATTGCTAAGAACCTAACAGAGAAATCGCGCTACTCGCATAACGTGAAACCGATCTGGTCTCCGAGTGGTGACGTTATCGCCTATATCACAGGCAACGATGGATTTGGTGAAATTGTCCTTGCGTCTGCTAGGGACGGCAGCCGCTTAGAGCGGATTAGTAAAAATTTTTTCGGGAGTAAATATGAAGATATTCGGAGCGATGGCAGTGGGTTAGCTTGGTCCCCGGATGGCGACCGTATTGCTTTCATTGCCAAGTACCGGGAATCGGAGTATCTGCTTGAAGTGAACATTATCAGTAAGCAATTGGAACGGCGAATCAAACTCGACTTCGACGCTGCCGGTTCACCGAGCTATGATGGTAGCGGCGAGCGGGTTGTTTTTTCCGCACTAAGCGGAGGCCAGACCGACCTGTTTATTATAAACCTAGCGACCGAGGAGTTGATACGCCTGACAAACGATTCCTTTGACGATAGTAATCCTTCATGGCATCCAACGAAGGAAGAGATTGCCTATGCCTCAGAGCGCGGAGGTAAGTACAGGCTAATTATCATTGACGTTAGCAGTCGGAACTCCCGGCAGTTGCCGCATGGTGAGCATAATGCGGTTGGTCCTCGCTGGGCACCGGGCGGTGAGGAGTTGCTTTTCTGTTCGGACATCGGTGGTGTCTATGACCTGTGTACTATGCGATCGGACGGCACAGACCTGACGCGTTTGACCAATATTATTACTGGCTGTTTTAACCCAAGTTTTTCACCGGACCGCAAGCACATCCTGTTTGGTGCTTACGAATCGGGGAAGCAGGATGTGTATGTCATGGAGGCGGAGAAGGCGCGTAATGAAAAGATTGAGATACCGTCTCCTGAATCTGAACCAACTCGATTTGTCGGTACTGCGGAAAGGAAACAGCGCCGAATCGGGCACCGGAAGTACGGCACGAAAATTGGCTTAGATGCTATTTTTACCAACTTCAGTCTTGGTGCTGATGGTTTGCTGCGCAACTCAACGGAACTTGTCGCAAGTGATATGATGGGGAACCACCGTCTAGGGTTGAGCGTTCAGAATCAATCAGGATTCCTTGCTCCGGATTTTATTGCCCAGTACGGTTCCCTTGCGCGTCGTGCTGATTTTGGTGCCTCTCTCTTTAACTTTCATGAATATCACCTGTTGGGGACGACCCGGAATCGTCGCCGCGTCTCGCAACGTTTAACGGGAATTGCTGGCTCCGCGATGTATCCGTTCAATCGGTATCGCCGCGTGGAGTTACAGTTGTTGATGTATTCTACCCCTTATGCTTTCAGATTCGAGACAGAGCGCGAAGATAATCGTGGGCTTCTAATGCTTGGAACGCTCTCTCTCGTTAGCGACACGACGCGCTGGCAGATATTCGGCCCCCAAAGTGGTACCCGTTATAATCTCACCTTTGAAAAGTCATTTCGTGCGACTGGCAGCGATCTCGAACTGACCAATCTCGTTTTTGATTTCCGCCGTTACTTTAAGCTGGGCAGACGTTCGACCTTTGCAACTCGCCTGCTGCTCGGCGGCAGTTTCGCAAGGGACAAGTCGCTGTTCTACCTCGGTGGCATTGACACGCTACGTGGCTATAGTTATGAAGAATTGATTGGGACGCGGATGGGGCTGTTGAACTTTGAGCTTCGGATTCCGTTTATAGACGAACTTCGTTTCGGTTGGCCCTTTTCGTGGGCGATTGGCGGCATTCGCGGGATTATCTTTGCTGACTTCGGAACAACATGGTCGGAGGAGGAGTTCAACTCTGACAACCCCTACTACCTGCTCCGGCGTGAGGGCAACCGGGTTCGCCTTGATGATGTCAAAGGCTCAATTGGCCTTGGACTTCGATTGCAGCTTGGCTTTTTCTCCCTCGACTTTGACGTGGCACGCCGCACCGATCTGGCTAGTATCGATCCGGATACGACGTTCCACTTCGGTTTGGGTCAAGCGTTTTAGCTTAGGAATTTACAGATTTATGACATGCTAGACACTCTAGCTTACCCTTAATTAAGGAAGGATGTATGCAACCAAACTTGACTCGATTTATTATTGTTGCTGTTGTTTTGGCGGTAATCATTAGCGCAGGCGCAATCTTCGTTAAAATCTATCCTGACCTGCTCTGGTTTAATATGGTCGGCTATCTCGCCATTTAT
Source organism: Candidatus Poribacteria bacterium (assembly GCA_965116925.1). GTDB lineage: Bacteria > Poribacteria > WGA-4E > WGA-4E > PCPOR2b > PCPOR2b. The sequence continues at coordinate 4,895,326 of OZ220744.1, forward strand.
AAAAAAGTGCTACTGACAAAAATAGGTCTGGGAATTGCCGTCAGTGGTTTCTTTCTTGCCGTGACCCTCATCAATCTCTATCTCCTGTATCGCTTTACCCCACCTCGGTTGAGTCCAACACTCGTCGAATCGATCCCGCTTGAAGGTATGCCCGATTTTAACCTCCGGAAAGCTGTTTATGTGATACTGACACTGCTTGCTATTGGAGGGAGTATTGTGGGGGGGTATGCTTCGACAGACTATTGGGAGCAATTCCTCCGCTATTCAAATGCGAGCGATCTTTCCTTCCAAGCCGCGACATCGCTTGATGCAGCAGCAAATCGAGATGCGACAGATGTCCTCATTTCTGAATTGGAGTATAGTGCGAAAGGACTTAGAGTAGGAGATGAGATTACAATCAAAGAAGGGGATAGCAGTCATACAGCACAAATCCGCTCCATCAGTCCGGGCGGGGAGGGGAGCGTTAGGGTCGTCCTAAATCAAGGGCTTAGTTTCGATGCAACCGAAGACGCAGTTTTGGTCGCAGCTGCCCGTGATCCAATTTTTAATAAGGATGTCAGCTACTATGTTTTTCGGATGCCCTTGGAACGCTTGATTTGCGGCTACCTATTCGGTCTATTTATGCTGGTGACCCTTTTTACAGGTGTGCTTTACTTTTTTCACGGATTACTTATCAATGATGATAACCGCTTTGCACCGCCACAGCGCGTCAGGACGCATCTGTTCATCTTGATTGGTTTGACACTGCTGTTTCGTGCTTGGAATTACCAGTTTGTGATGTACGACCTGCTCTACACGACCAACGATGTTGTGCGGGGCGGCGGCGGTTATGCAGCGATACAGGCACGGCTGCCCGTGTTATGGATACTGCTCGCACTTACTGTCATCTGCGCGTTGATTTTTTTTATCAGCATTTTTTTAAAGCGTATTTCGTTCGCTGTTGGTAGCGTTATCGTTCTTGTACTTGTTGCCTTTATGGGACAAGCCTATCCTCGTATCGTTCAAAACCTGAAAGTTGAACCGAGTAAGCAGGAACTTGAGGGTAGATATATTAATTATAACATCAGGGCAACACTGCACGCTTATGATCTGGAGGATAGTACCGTGACCGAGACGGAGTATCCTCTGACGGGGGAACTGTCTTATGATAATATCACGGGGCAGGAAAATGCAGCAGTAATTAACAGCATCCGGCTTTGGGATTGGCGGCCGCTGCGTCGCACTTTCCGTCAGCTGCAGGAGTTACGTTCACAATACGATTTTGCTGACGTGGATATCGACCGTTACCTGATGGAAAGTGGTGAACCCCGGCAGGTGATGCTCTCTGGGCGTGAACTCAATATTAACGATTTGCCGCGTGAGGTAAGCCGGGACTGGTTTAAGCGCACTTATGTCTACACGCACGGCTACGGCGCGGTGATGAGTCCTGTGAATGAAATTCTGGACGGAAAGCCGAAGATGTACATTCGGGATATGGACCCAATTAATTACGAACCTGAATGGGCATATCGGTTTAACGACAATCCGGGACCTCGAATTTACTACGGTGAGCGTACTAACCACTATGTCATTGTCCATCCAGATCGGTCAGAGGGGCTTGAGTTTGATTACCCCGAAACGTTTGGACAAGATTTTGCCAAATACTCGTACCAAGGGGTAGGCGGTGTCGATCTTTCTTCGTTCATCCGAAAATTTGCGTACATGCTGAAATTTAATAACGCACTCAATTTCATCTTGCCCGGCGAAATCCGACCAACCAGTCGTGTCCTCTACAACCGGAACATAAAAGAGCGTGTCAGCCAAATCGCTCCATTCCTGAAATATGATAACGACCCTTATCTTATCATCCACAACGGTCGGTTAATTTGGATGATCGATGCGTATACAACGACCGCGCGTTATCCTTATTCCGCGCCGATGCAGGATGCCATCCGCAGAACCATTATGGAACAGGGTGGCAGACGCGCTGCTGGGCGTATCGTCGGCGGCGAAAGACCGTGGGGTAATTATATCCGCAACGCTGCCAAGGTCACGATTGATGCCTACGACGGCAGCGTGAACTTCTATCTGATGGAGCAGGAGCAAGATCCGGTTGCGGAGTGTTATCGTCGTATCTTCCCAGATTTATTCAAACCGTTCGATGCGATGCCCGAAGATCTCAAATCGCATATCCGATACCCGACCACGATGTTCCTCATCCAAGCGCGGATGTATCAGGATTATCACATGAAAGATCCGATTACTTTCTACGCGAGTGAAGATCAGTGGCAGATCGGTGAGGAACTGTACGATAACACTGAGCGTCCTCGTCCCCCACAGGTGCCGCAACCGCCAAGTCCATTCGCACGTACCCAGCAGCTGCCGGAAACGGTCACAAATGTGCAAGAGGTTGCCCCTTACTATGTGGTCGTCAAAATACCGGGAGAGGAACGCGCGGAATTTGTCTTGATGCTCCCGTTCACGCCGAAAAACAAGCCGAATCTCACCGCTTGGATTGCTGCGAGATGCGATTTACCGCAGTATGGACAGCTGCTCGTCTATCGGTTTCCAAAAGGCAAACTCGCCCCCGGGCCGATGCAGGTGGAAAACTTCATCACACAAGAGCCCGAAATTTCCCAGCAGATTAGCTTGTGGAATACGCAAGGTTCACGCGTCCTGCGCGGCAACCTACTTATCATCCCGATGAATGAGGCGATCCTCTATGTTGAACCGATCTACATCCAAGCTGAGAACGAAGAGTCTGCGATTCCCGAATTGCGTCGCGTTGTTGTTGGCTATAAGGAAAATGTCGCATGGGGTGCGAGCCTTGATGAGGTGTTGATTAACATGTTCGGCAAGCGGTTGGAGGTTGCGATGACGCAAAAAAGCACTGATGATGAAGCTGCTGAAGGGGTGAGTGCAGCCATCTCGGTATCCACTTCGACACTGGCAAAACAGGCGCGAGAGCAGTTTGAGGCGGCACAAACAGCGCAGCGCACAGGGAATTGGGCGGAATATGGACGTTACCTGAATCTGCTCGAAGCGACCTTGAAGCAGCTTGAAGCGGATGCTAGATAAGCATGAAAACGTGAAAACGAGGGGACGTGAAAACGGGAGAAACAGCGGGTGCGCAAGTGAGCGAATGTGCTTCTCACTTTCTTGTCCTGTTGCTCCCTTGTTATCTCGTCATGGCGCAATGACGCGATGAACGAATGAACTAATACACTAATGAACTAACGAAGGAGGTGAACTACATGGGACTCGATTGGAAACCACGTCATCGGGATATGCTTATTGGCGGATACTGGTGGTTGGCACGGGTTACGGATAAGGCGCGTGCCAAATTGAACGGTACTATCGGTGAGTACATCTACCCGTGACCGCAGGACAAAAAGTTCCTGGAGGAACACAAGCTAGATGCTGACGAGTTCGTTGAGATGGTCAAAAGCAATCCGTCAGACGATGATATGATCGCCGCGATGCAAAAGCTCAATCGATAGGAAACGCAGATCTGCGTTCCGTACAGAAATAGTGAGTAGGAGAGCGGGCAGCGATTTCCCCGAGACATCAGGATTTCGCTGCGCTCAACCTGCTCTGACTTCCAAAAATATATCTCAGATTTAATAACATAAAACGGAGAATCAGTCTCAATGAAAAAAACAACCTTGTTTACTTTTATGCTATTGTTGGTCTCTGCACTACTTCTATCAAATAGCTTCGCGCAAGAAAATCCGCAGTGGCAGCTGCCTGATGGTGCCAATGCGCGTTTTGGCAAAGGCTGGATATCTGCACTTGACTATTCGCCCGATGGCACCCGGTTAGCAGTTGGCAGTCCCATTGGTATCTGGCTATACGATACGACAACCCTTCAAGAGGTTGACCTGCTCACCGGGCACACGGAAACAGTCTCTACTATCGCATATTCTTCGGATGGGACTATACTCGCCAGTGGAAGTTACGATGATACCATCCAGCTATGGGATACCGCAACGGGTGAGAGTATCAATACTCTGACTGGACATGAGGACAGCGTGTTGAGCATTGCCTTCAGTCCGGACGGAAAAACCCTCGTCAGTGGAGGCTACGACGATACCGTTCGCCTGTGGGATGTCGACACCGGCGAAAATATCAACACCTTTACCGAACATGAAGATTGGGTCTCTAGTGTTGCTTTCAGTCAGGCTGGGGATATGATTGCCAGCGGGAGTTGGGACCAGACCGTTCGCGTTTGGGATATTGCTACAGGCGATAACCTCCATACCTTTACCGAACATACGTCTCTCATTACAACAGTCGCTTTCGGTTGGGGCGGCACACTCGCTAGTGGAGACTATGATGCGATGATTCATCTGTGGAATGTTAAAACAGGTGAGAAAATCAGAACTCTCACTGGGCATACCTCAACTATCTACGAGGTTGTCTTTTCTGCGGATGGAGGTATATTGGCAAGCGCGAGTGAGGATGATACTATCCGCCTGTGGAATGCTGTCACGGGTGAGACAGTCAAAACCTTTACTGAACACGCTGCTGATGCCTACAGGGTTGCGTTTAGCCCGGATGGCAGCACCCTTGCCAGTGGAAGCGGGGATGCGACCGTCCGTCTGTGGGATGTTGACACCGGCGAGAGTGTTGGCACCATTACCGGACATGAGAGTCGTGTCCTGAGCGTTGCTTTCGGTCCGGGAGACCGCACACTCGTTGGTCGGAGTTGGGATCAGACCATCCGTGTCTGGGACACCGAAACCGGAGAGCGTCAACATTTGCTCGTGGGACATACGGACGACGTAGACATTGTTGTTTTCAGTCGGGATGGCCGTAAGATTGCTAGTGGAAGTCAGGACAATACCGTCCGCTTGTGGGATGCTGAGACTGGCACACACTTGAAAACCCTCGTCGCGCATTGGGCTTATATTATAACCATCGCTTTCAGTCCCGATGGTACGCTCCTCGCTAGTGGAAGTGAGGACGATACTGTTCGTTTGTGGGATGTCGCCACCGGGGAGCGTCTGGGACGGCTTTGGGGACATTATGCTGGTGTCGAGACGCTCGCTTTCAATCGCGATGGCACCCTCCTCGCTAGTGGGAGTCGAGACGCGGTCATTACCCTATGGGATACCGCCACTAGGGAGTGGCTGCACTTTCTCTTTGGTCATCGTGGCCATGTTCTCACCGTTGCTTTTAATCCGGATAGTACAATCCTTGCAAGTGGAGGCTGGGACAATACCATCCGTTTGTGGGATGTCGCCACCGGGGAGGAGATGACAGTTATTCAAGCAAGCGAGTATGGTGTAGAAAATGTTATTGAGAGCGTTGCTTTCAGTCACGATGGAAAGACTCTTGCAGCCGGAGGGTGGGGTAATGCAATTGGCTTGTGGGATGTTGCAACAGGTGAGCATATCGAAACCTTTACCGGACACGCCTCTAGGGTTGAGAGCGTTGCTTTCAACTCCGATAGTACAGTCCTCGCAAGTGGAAGCCGGGATGGCACGGTGTTGCTATGGGCTGTTCCACAACCACCGCCAGAGCCCGTGGAGCCACCGCCCGCACTCGTCGAGGATGTCAACGGGAATGGAGTGGTCAACATCTTGGATTTAGCACTCGTTGGCTTGCGTTTGGGACAGATAGGTGAGAATGATGCCGATGTCAACAGGGATGGCGTTGTGGATATTGCGGACTTGGTTCAGGTCGCTGGGGCTATCGCCAACGCGGCAGCAGCACCTTCGGTGCAGCCTATAGCATTGGCGAACCTTACCTCCAAAGATGTCGAGGGATGGCTTACCCAAGCACAAGTGTTAGATCTAACGGATGTCCGTTCACAAAGGGGAATCCTTTTCCTTGAACAACTTCTTGCAACATTGGCTCCGAAAGAGACAGCACTCTTGCCTAACTTTCCCAACCCGTTCAACCCGGAGACGTGGATCCCTTATCAACTCGCCACCGATGCTGATGTGACCCTCACGGTCTATGACACAAAAGGCACACCGGTGCGACAATTCGATTTGGGACATCAGTCCGCAGGATTCTACACTACTCGGACAAAAGCTGCTTATTGGGACGGGCGCAACGAAACCGGCGAATCGGTCGCAAGTGGAGTCTATTTCTATCAACTTCAAGCAAGTGATTATACTGACTTACGGCGGATGGTGATTCTCAAGTAGATGCATTAATTGGCGAAAGAATCCGGGGGTCGCTAAAAAACTCGGATTCTGAATCTAAGCCATCTTTCGCTCATTTGCCATGTATTTGGGGTTCTGCAAAACGGATAATCAAAAAGGAGAATTAATCTCAATGAAAAGGATAGTGTTTTTTAGCCTTACTTTATTATTTTTCTCTGCTCTATTTCTATCAAATAGCTTCGCCCAAAATAATCCGCAGTGGCGGTTACCCGAAGATGCGATTGCGCGATTCGGTAAAGGGTGGATAGCTGGAATTCAGTATTCGCCTGATGGCAGTCGGCTCGCAGTCGCGACCGCCATCGGTATTTGGCTCTACGATACGGCAACCCTTCAAGAAGTTGACCTACTTACCGGGCAGACCGCAATATATGAAAATACGACGTATTCGCCATCTTCTATCGCGTATTCCCCGGTTGAGGATATACTTGCCAGTGGGGGTTGGGATCGAGTTATCCGTCTGTGGAACACCACTACGGGTGAGGATATTAAAACTTTGACCGGGCATGAGAGTGGTATTCGAAGCCTCGCTTTTAGCCCGGATGGAAAGATTCTGGTAAGTGGAAGTTACGACGATACTGTTCGCCTGTGGGATGTTGACACCGGTGAAACCGTTCATATCCTTTCCGAACATACGGACCGGGTCAACAGCGTTGCTTTTAGCCCAAATGGGGATATGATCGCTAGTGGGAGTTGGGATCAAACTGTCCGCCTGTGGGATGTAGCTACGGGTGAACTCATTAGAACACTCACCGGACATACCTCTCTCGTCCGGGCGGTTGCCTTCAGTTCGGATGGGGACATGGTCGCTAGCGGAGACTACGACGCAATGATCCACTTATGGGATGTTGATACGGGTGCCCCCATCAAAACACTCACCGGACATACCTCTCTTATTTACGATCTCACTTTTTCAGCTGATGGCATTCTAGCGAGTTCAAGCGAGGATGACACCGTTCGGCTGTGGGATGTTGATGCTGGTATGACCATTCACACCGTAATCGAACATACGGCAGATGTCAATCAGGTTGCGTTTAGCCCGGACGGTCGTACACTCGTAAGTGGGGCGTGGGACTCTTCTTTCCGCCTGTGGGACGTTGACACGGGTGAAAATATCGAAACTGTCACTGGATTTGCGGATGTTGTCTTGAATGTTGCGTTCGGTCCGGATGGGCGCGTACTTGTCGGTCGGAGTTGGGACAGTACCATCCGCCTGTGGAATAACGAAACAGGAGAGCGCGAGCACTTCCTTTTTGGGCATACAGACGATGTGGACATTGTTGCGTTTAGTCCGGATGGACATACACTTGCTAGTGGCAGTGATGATGATACGGTCCGCCTGTGGGATGTTGACACCGGGGCACACCTGAAAACGCTTGTTGGGCATAGTTCCTATATTATAAGCGTCGCTTTTAGCCCCGATGGTAGCATGGTTGCGAGCGGAAGCGAGGATGATGACGTCCGCTTGTGGGATGTCGCCACCGGGAAGCGTTTGAGAACCCTCCGTGGACATGGGACAGGTGTTGAGAGCCTCGCTTTCACTTCCGATGGAAAGATCCTCGCAAGTGGAAGTCGAGATAGTACTGTTCGTCTGTGGGATGTTGAAACAGGGGAAACTCTGCACGTGCTTGGAGGACATTACCTTCATGTTCTGACCGTTGCTTTCAGTCCCGATGACAAGACTCTCGCCAGTGCCGGGATAGATACTATCATTCGTCTGTGGGATGTTGACACCGGTGAGGAAGTGCTAGCCATTGATAGGGAGGTTCATGGTGTTGAGAGCGTGGCTTTCAGTCCTGATGGAAAAATTCTTGCAAGTGGGGCGTGGGATGATACGGTTAGTTTGTGGGATGCCACCACCGGTGAGTTATTGAAAACCTTCATCGGGCATTCATCTAGCGTTGAGAGTGTTGTTTTCAATTCTGATGGTACTACTCTTGCCAGTGGGAGTTGGGACGGCACGGTGCTTCTGTGGAATGCGACACTTCCACCACCCCCCGAGGAGCCACCGCCACCTCCCATTGTCGAGAAGGACCCGCCGGTTGAGGATGTCAATGGGAATGGGGTGGTCAATATCTTAGATTTAGCACTCGTTGGATTACGCTTGGGACAGACGGGGGAGAATGATGCTGATGTCAACGGGGATGGCGTTGTGGATATTGCGGACTTGCTTCAGGTCGCCGGTGCTATAGGCAACGCGGCTGCTGCACCTGCTGGACATTCCTTGGCACTGACCAATCTGACCCCCGCCGATGTTGAGAGTTGGCTCACTCAAGCACAAGGGTTAGACCTAACCGATATGAGAACGCAAAAGGGGATTCTCTTCCTTGAACAACTCCTTGCAGCACTGGTTCCGCAAGAAACAGCACTCTTGGCAAATTACCCCAACCCGTTCAACCCGGAAACGTGGATTCCGTACCAACTCGCCCGCGATGCCGACGTGACGCTCACAATTTATGATATGAAAGGCACACCGGTGCGACAATTCGATTTGGGGTATCAGTCCGCAGGATTCTACACCGCCCGGACGAAAGCAGCCTATTGGGACGGACGCAATGAAATCGGCGAATCGGTCGCAAGTGGAGTTTATTTCTATCAACTTCAAGCCGGCGATTATGCTGAGTTACGACGCATGGTAATTCTTAAATAAGCGCGTGAAAGAGAAGCCGAGTTTAAATGAAGATTAATTTATTAATTGGGTAATTTCCGAGCGATGTCCGGTGCGGTTGGAAACCGCACCTACCGGGTCTGGGGAAATATAGAATTACCCGTTTAATTTCTTAAAACCCATAAAAACTCGGCTTCTGAACCCAAACCACCTTTGCTTATTTGAAGCACAGGAGATAGCGTTTGACGCACCTACTATGAAATTGGAAGATTACCGCGATTTGCTGGATCAGATTGATAATAAGATTTTAGCCCTCTTACAGCAACGGGCAACTATTGTCAAGCGTGTCGGTGAGCTCAAATCGAGCACCGGTGTTGAACAGATTTATGCGCCACATCGAGAGCGGGAAATTCTCTCCCGGTTGGAAACGCAGAATCGAGGACAATTCCCCTCCGATGCGCTACACAAGATTTATACCGAAATTATCTCTGCCTGCCGTGCGCTCGAAAGACCGTTATCCATCGCCTTCCTTGGTCCTGCTGGTAGCTTTGGTCACACGGCGGGTTCGCATTTTTTTGGCACGTCAGTAGAATTTATCGCGGTAACACCCCAGCCCGACATTTTTACAACGGTCGAGTCCGGTCAAGCCGATTACGGCGTTGTCGCGATTGAAAACTCCACGCACGGAACAGTCCGTGATGTTTTAGAGATGTTCCAGTACACAAATCTTCAAATTTGTGGGGAGTGCTTTTTACCAATCAAGCAGCATCTCCTCTCAAAATCTCCGCTATCAGAAATTAAAAAGATTTACTCCCATCCGCAAGCATTTGCACAATGTCGTCAATGGCTAGGTCACAATATGTCAGGTGTACATCAAATTGAGGTTTCTAGCACGTCAGAGGCAGCGGAATTGGCTGCCAGCGAACCAAATGCAGCAGCAATAGCGGGGCAACTCGCCGGTGACATTTATGGACTATCTGTGGTAGGTGCATCAATCATGGATGGACCAAACAATACGACGCGCTTCCTTGTTATTGGAAGCCACTCGGCAGCACCAACTGGAAATGACCGAACATCTATCATTTTCTCGGTTAAGGATAAAATTGGCGCGTTGTCGGAGGTGCTGGAGGTGTTGAAAAACTATGGAATCAATATGAGCAAGATTGAGTCTCTGCCCTCCCGCACCAAAGCGTGGGAGTATGTTTTCTTTGTAGACTTGGATGGGCACGCGGAAGACGAAAATGTCCGAAAAACACTCGCAGAGATCAGGGAGTTGTGCGTGATGATGAAAATTCTGGGGACTTATCCGATTGGGGAACAGGGTGAGGAGGTATCTGGTAAATTCTAATTAACCCTTACAGCCAGTAAATTAGGATTAAAATCAGGTTTACCAAACTGTGCATGATTATGCACGGGATTAGTGATTTTGTCCGAATGTACAGCCATGCAAGGGTAAGTCCCATGAAAAACATCGGAACTCCACCCAAAATTAACGGCACGAAAGAACGGAGGTATCCGTGGAATATCGCAAAAAGGAGTGCACTGAGTACCATTCCTTTAGTCTGACCGAATCGACCGGCGAAACCGATATACGCAATTCCTCGAAAGAGAATCTCTTTCCCCACCGGCATTAGAATCAACATCACAAAACCGAGGAGGATTACTGTGCTATCTCCGAGGTTTTCTGGCATACTGTTCGACCATTGCTGCTGTTCCCATTGAACCAATTTTCCCAGTCCTTCTAGGGGTATTTCTTGGCTGAGCCAACTTATCCCTTGCATAAAACCTACCGCAACAAAAGCTAAAGCGGGTGCGAGCAATAGCGGTAATCCAAAGTCGGTAAGGTTGCCGCTGTACCCTAACCCAATAGACTTTATAGTCCTGCGATAGCGACCAGTGATGCAGAAAAAAGATAGCCAAATCAGCACATTGCCAATCACTAGCTTAATGCTCCAGAAGTAAGAAGCTGGAAGCGCAGTTACAGCGTCTGCTTCCGTCAGCACCTCAAGCCCTACCCCCATCAAGATTGCGACATAACGCGCGACCTCTTGGAATAGAAAAGTTATTAGAAAAATGACTACCGGGTCTGATGGGTTAAAATAGCCGTGCAGCCTCGCAACTGTTTCTTCCGCTGTGTAGAACTGGTCACAGCGTCCACATTTGCGTGACCATGCCCGGTTATCTCGTTGACATTTAGGGCAGGTCCAGATAAGTTCGGGCATCTGATTCCAAAAGTAAAGAGGAAAGAACGCTAGCGGAAGGAAAAAGGTGCCCAAAGCCCAAAACCCAGATCGCTCTTGCAGTCTACTATCATTGTACACCCAAAGGGCAAGACCGCCGTTAATAATCATGCCCAAAAGTAGCACGTATAAGCCCCCGATAGGATCGGGATTCAAAGCAACTTGCATTGGTAGATTCCATGACTCCACTGACGAAGATTTGGCGGGCATGGTAACATATCCAAACTCGCCTGTCAATGGTCATCAGCTGCTATTTTGATCTTCACATCGCTGCAATAGGTGTGTTATAATCAACCTGATTGGTTCATTGGACTGATGAACCTAATACATTGTGCTCTAAATAGAATTTCAATAGATAGCAATTTGGGGTTTTTATATCGTTGGGGGAAAAAATGGTTACTTTAGGTGCTGGAGATTTTAGATATCAAGTATCAGGCGAAGATTGGGGTAACATACCCGAAGATTGGACTTATAAAGAAGCCACCGCTGTCGCTGTTGATGCAGATGATAATGTTTACGTCTTTAATCGTGGTACACACCCGATGGTTGTTTTCAACTCGGACGGCGATGTGCTTCAGACATGGGGGGATGGTATATTCGCCAATCCACACGGTGTAACAATTGGTCCTGACGGTTCGGTCTATTGTGTTGATAACGGAGATCACACCGTTCGTCAGTTCACGCCCGATGGAAAACTCTTGATGACCCTCGGTCAACCCAATCAACCTTCTTCCCCGATGAGTGGCGAACCCTTCAACCTTCCGACGCATTTGGCAATCGATCCGCGTAACGGTGACCTGTATGTAGCTGATGGATATGCCAACGCACGGGTTCATAGATTTAGTCCTGATGGGCGACATCTGTCTTCTTGGGGAGAGTCAGGCACAGGTGAGGGACAGTTCAACATCGTCCATAACATCACAACCGATAGAGATGGATGGGTATACATTGCTGACCGTGAGAACCATCGGGTACAGGTATTCTCTCCCGAGGGCAAGTATGAAACACAGTGGTTGAACTTGTCTAGGGCTGCTTGTATCTGTTTGGATACTAGCGATGAACCGTTGGTGTATGTGGGTGAGTATTTTGGTGGTATTGCGTCGAATAAAATGGGCACACAATTAGGACCCCGAGTCAGCATTATGGACACAAAGGGGAATGTATTGGCACAACTGAGCGACGAATCTTATGGAGATGAGCCCGGACGGTTCTACTCACCGCACGGAATCGCTGTCGATTCTAAGGGGAATATCTATGTCGCCGAAGTCTCTTGGAGCGATTATGGCAGCCAGATGGATCCGCCTAGAGAACTGCGCTCGCTCCAGAAGTTAGTGAAGCAGGGTTGAAAAACGTGAAACGTGATGCGTGAAACGTGAAAATCAGGGGTTACCCCGCCCCTACGATTTCTGTTACACTATATTCTTAGTATGAGTCAGTTACCCCGCCCTGAAGGGACGGGGCTTGTTTGAAGCGTCCGCCCAACGGGTCTTACAAAGTTTCGCGCTTCTGTCCCCTGACGGGGGATTTCGGGGTCGTTTGCAACCGACGCACCTCCACGCAAGGCTACAGCAGCCTTTTTGATATTTATCGCGGCGTTATGGTCTCTATTGAGGACCAACCCACAATGGGGACAATCATGGAGACGATCCGACAACTGTTTAGGCACAACTTCATTACAACCGGAGCATTTCTGACTGGTATGGTGAGGCTTCACTTTCGTGAACTGCTTGCCGGCACTTGCAGCCTTGCTTTGCAGTTTCAATCGAAAGCTACCCCAGCCCGCGTCAGATATACTCTTGGCGAGGTAGTGGTTCTTCAACATATTGGTGATGGTCAGATTCTCTACAGCGACCTCATCACATCGTTCAAGGATACGATGGGCTGCCTTGAACTGAAAATCCTTGCGCTGATTCGCTATCCGTTCATGGCAACGGGCGACAATCTCACGTTGTTTTGCTCGGCGGCGGCTCCCCTTTTTGCGGCGAGACAATACGCGTTGATGTTTGCCAAGTCGCTTTTCAGACTGACGATAATGGCGGGGGTTGGGGATATGTTCGCCATCCGAATCTACGGCAAACGAGTTAAGTCCCACATCTACGCCAATCGTCGTGTGGACAGGGACTTCTATAGGATCTGGCACTTCGACGCAGATAGTTACATACCAACCGCTGGCTCGCTTGATGACCGTCAGATTCTTGATGTTGCCATCGGCTAAGGGGCGGTGATAACGGATCTTGAGGTGTCCTATTTTCGGAACAACGACTTTGGCAAACTTACGATGTACACTCCGGACCAGATGCTTGGACAGGTGGCTAAAGGTCATTGACCGGTATCGCCCTTCGCCTTTGAAGCGGGGGAAGCCCGGTGCCGCCCCGTTCTTGGCACGGCGGAAGAATGCTTTGTACGCTTTATCCAAACGGCGCATCGCATCTTGGAGAACATCCGCGTGAAGTCCTGCATAAGCCTTGGAGGCTGCTTTCAAGTCAGGTAAGGCGTTAGCTTGGGTCGTCCATTTGACAGAATCGTTATTTCGCTGGTAAGCGTCTATCCGCCACGCTAACGCTTGATTGTAGAGATTTCTCAACAAGGCAAGCCAAACCAAAAAAGTATGTCGCTGTTTCGTCGTAGGATAGGCGCGATATTCATAACTCTTTTTCATAGGGGTTAGCTTTCTGGCTTTCATTCCTTTTCTACGAGGTGTAGGGGACATCCCGAAGGGTTCGGGATGGTAGAAATCCCCTACGAAAGCCATAAGAACTGTACCATATTTCACACAACTTTTCAACGAAAAAGGAGCGCAGTTTCCTCCCCGCTCTAAAGAACGGGGTCTCCACTGCGAAGAGTTGATGAAGATTTATTCTCAATATCCCCGTTTTACTAGGAGTGCGATGGTGTCCGTATATCGCTATATGTTCGGTTTTTGCTTGACCAGTCTTCCCCCAAGTGATATGATTATGACACCTCAGAACCTTTGATTGAAACAGGAGGGAATCTCTAGTCGGAAATGGCAAGACGCAAGCGCAGAAGCCGGACCGCATCAGTGCCAAAGGTAGCTAGGTCCCCAACGGTGGATAAGCAGCCGCAGGATTGCACTGAGAGACCTTTTCGTATTCGGCTCTATAGTGATCCGGTACTGCGAGAAAAAGCACTCCCCGTTCAGGAAATCACAGATGTTGAACGGAAACTTGCAGCGGATATGCTAACCACGATGTATACTTCGCCGATTGGCGTGGGGCTGGCGGCACCGCAGGTTGGAATTTTGAAGCGACTGATTGTGATTGATCTGGACCGAGACGATCCGGAAGAGGCTCCATTGGTGCTGTTTAACCCGAAAATTCATAGCCTAGCGGGTGAGACCACTGAGGAAGAAGGGTGCTTGAGTTTTCCCGGTATTACCGCAGACGTAAAACGGGCAGCGAAGGCAGTTGTGACAGCGCAAGATATCGACGGTGAGCCAATTCGGATCGAAGGGGAAGACTTACTCGCTCGCGCTCTACAGCATGAAATAGATCATCTCGATGGTATCTTGTTCATTGATCGCGTCAGCGGTCTGAGACGGCAACTCCTCCGTGGGAAACTAAGAAAGCTTCAATATTCGCAACAGTAAAAATCAGAAAGGTCAAACAGATGTCGGAAACAGAAAAATATCCAGATATTGATCAGAAGCTAGATCATCTCGATCGGCTATTAAAATCTTACGGAAAAGTTATCGTCGCATTCTCTGGTGGAGTAGACAGCACCTTTCTGGCAGAAGCTGCAAAACGAGCATTGGGCGATAATGCCCTCGCTGTGACAGCCGTTTCTGACTCCTACCCGGAGCGCGAAATGAAAGCAGCACAGGACATCGCCAAGCAGATTCGCATCCGTTATGAAACAATAAATACCGACGAATTGGAAACCGAGGGTTATGCGAGCAACCCGACTAACCGCTGCTTTTTTTGCAAGACCGAACTCTTTGAACAAATTCGTCCAATCGCGGAACAGTATAAGATTGGTACAACCGTCTACGGGGCAATTCCTGACGATGTAGGGGATCACCGTCCCGGTATGGATGCCGCTAAACAGATGGGGATTCAGGCACCGCTCATTGATGTGAACCTTACGAAGGCGGAGATCCGTGAAGTTTCAAAGCGTTGGAGTTTGCCGACGTGGGATAAACCTGCCTTTGCTTGCCTCTCCTCCCGTTTTCCTTACGGTACACGGATTACCCGCGAAAACCTACGCCTCGTTGACCGGGCGGAACAATTTTTGTTCGATCTGGGGATTCGCCAATTTCGTGTACGCCATCACGACACGCTCGCACGTATTGAGGTCAATCCACAAGAGATTGAGTTCGTCGCTGCCAAGTCAATTCGCACCCAGATTAACGAAAGATTCAAATCGCTCGGATATGAGCATGTCGCTCTTGATTTGCAGGGGTATAGATCTGGGAGTTTGAACGAAGGGTTGCTGAACCTTTCAAAATTGACTGCCCATTAGCAGGAACAACAGATGCAACAGCCACAAACTCAACCAAATCCACAGCCTAACCCCCTTATCGGGTCCGAACTCTTTAGCTGGAAGAAATGGGATGCTTGTACCCACTGCGGGCTTTGTCTGCCAACCTGTCCGACCTACCGTGAATTGGGATTGGAGACCGATTCGCCACGCGGAAGGCTCTATCTGATGGGGGCGGCATTCAGGGATAACAACCCGATGCCGATCAATGACGACTGGGTAAAATATATCTACCGTTGTCTGGACTGCCGCGCCTGCGAAACGGCATGTCCTTCGGGTGTACATTTTGGCGAGGTTATCGAAGAAGCCCGTGCGATTTATGAGATGAACGCCGATCGTCCAACTGAACAACGGTTTTGGCGGCGTTTGGCTTTTAAGGAACTCTTACCCAATAAAGATCGCTTAGACTTCATCTTTGAAATGATGTGGTTGTATCAACGCCTTGGGATTCGCTGGCTGGTGCAAAAACTTGGGATTCTCAAACTGATGGGAAAGCTGGGAGAGATGGAGTCATTGCTGCCCGATATTCCCAATCCATCCCTCAAGGACAACCTGCGGGAGTTTACCCCCGCCAAGGGAGAGGCGAAGCATCGGGTCGGATTTATCTCTGGCTGTGTGATGAATCAGGTGTTCACCGAAACCAATCTGGCGACGATTCGCGTCTTGGCGGAAAACGGATGCGACGTAATCACACCGGCACAGCAGATGTGCTGTGGAGCGTTGCATGTCCATAACGGTGTTCGAGACACAGCCTTAGAACTTGCTCGGCAAAATATCGATGTCTTTGAAGCCGCAGAGGTGGAGGCGATCATAATTAATTCCGCAGGCTGTGGTGCGACACTAAAAGAGTATGAAGCTTTGATGGAACATGATCCCGTCTACTCCGAAAGGGCAAAGGTATTTAGCAGCAAGATGCGGGATATCAGTGAGTTTCTCGCGGAGATTGAAATGACACCCCCCGAAGGAGAGATCAACCGACGTGTGACGTATGATGAACCGTGTCACCTCGTCCACGGGCAAAAGGTCCAATCCCAACCCCGCACAGTGCTCCAATCGATTCCGGGGTTAGAATTGGTGGAGTTGACCGAATCAGAATGGTGCTGTGGCAGTGCGGGCATTTATAATATCACGCAGCCAGAGATGTCGCGTGAAATTCTGGAGCGTAAGATAAAGCACATCGCTGAGACAGATGCTGAAATTGTTGCGACAGGGAATCCCGGCTGTATTCTACAGATCCAACTTGGCATTAAAGCGAATGAATTGCCCATGAAGGTGATGCACCCAATCGAACTTCTCGACCAGTCATACCGGGGCATTGATCCACTCGGATAGACCGCAATATGAAATCTATCAATTCGCAATGCACACATTGCGGCGAAAATACTTTATACCTAGACCATTAGCTATGAAAATCACAGATGTTCAGACTTTTATTGTTGGGAATCCGTGGAAAAACTGGGTGTTTATCAAACTTCACACCGATGATGGCGTTTACGGAGTTGGTGAGGCGACAAGCCATCGTAAAGCGAAAACGGCAGAAACCGCTGTCATCGAGATGCGCCGCTATTACCTCGGTCGCGATCCGTTCAACACGGAAGAAATTTACGAAGAACTTACAAAGGGGAGTGCCCCTTTCTATGTAAAAGCAGCGGTGGACATGGCATGTTGGGACATCATCGGTAAGACAGTTCAGCTACCGGTTTATCAACTAATCGGTGGAGCTTATCGAAATAGCATCCGCGCCTATGCTAACGGCTGGTATCAGGTAGACCGCATCCCTGAAGCGTTTGCTGAGAAAGCCAAAGCGGTTGTCGAGAAGGGCTATACTGCACTTAAATTCGATCCCTTTGGGAATGCTTACGGGCGAATTGCCCCTAGCGAGATTGATCTTTCAATCGATATTATTGCAGCGGTGCGGGATGCAGTCGGTCCCAATGTAGAACTACTCATTGAAGGGCATGGGCGCTTCGATCCGCTGCTCAGCGTGAAGATTGGGCACAGGCTGGAGGCGTTTGATCCGGGCTGGTTTGAGGAGCCGGTGCGCTCACCACAAATAGACGATCTCGCTTTCATCGCCTCTAAGCTGCCGTTTCCCATTGCGGCCGGCGAAGGGCTATCCGGCAAAGAAGCGTTTATGGAACTGCTAGATCGGAAGGCAGCGCAGATAATTCAGCCGGATCCCATCCCCGCCGGCGGCATCACAGAAATGAAAAAGATCTGCGCCATTGCACACGCCTATCATGTGTCCGTCGCACCCCACAACGCACAAGGTCCTGTCTGTACTGCTGCGTGCCTCCATATCGATGCCTCAACGCCAAATGTTATGATCCAAGAGGTCTTTGAGGACTTTGCGACGCCCTTCGCTGAAAAGATTGTTGATTATCCGATAGAGATCAAAGATGGCGATGTCATCATTCCGGACCGCCCCGGTTTAGGGATAGATCTCAACGAAGCGGAGATGGCAAAATACCCCTATGACGAATCGTACTTCTTGGATATGTACGGGGAAGGTGGCTGGGAGAAGCGCAATTTGGGTAACGCATAATAGGAGACAACACCGATGATTCGCGTGATTAAGCCAGAGGGTTTTGGCAATATTCAGTTAGAAGATGCACCTATCCCTGAAATCGACAATCGTCAAGTTTTGGTGCGGACCGAACGGACGTTGATTAGCCGTGGTTCGGAACTGTTCCGTCGTTATATCAGCGAAGAAGCACTTCCGCATTCGATTATGGGATATTCCCTCACAGGCACCGTCGAGAAGGTCGGAGCCGATGTTACCGAGTATCAAATAGGGCAACGGGTGATGGCCGCTGCACCTCATGCACAATATGTAGTTGGCGATGCGGATTCGACGCGGGGGCATTTAGTCCCACTTCCCGACGATGTTTCCTTCGAGGCAGGTACGTTCCTTTTGCTTTCGACAGAGGCGACGGCGTGGGCGGCGTCGTCAGGGGCACAGGCGGGAGATACGATTGTCATTCTGGGTCAAGGCGTTGTGGGCAGCTTGATGCTGCAGATCCTGCGCGGATATGACCCCGCGAGAATCATCACGGTTGATGGGCTGTCGTTGCGCTGCCAACTCTCAAAGGGGTTGGGGGCGGATGCCGTGATTAATGCTTGGGAAGAGGATCCCGTTGAGGCGGTTCATCGTTTAACCGATGGGAAAGGTGCAGATCTGGTCGTTGATTGTGTCGGTGGACATGCGGGTGTTAAATCATTTGATCAGGCGCAGGATATGGTTCGCAGGGGAGGCACGCTTCAGCTAATCGCATTATACCAAGGGGAACCATTGCCGTTACATTCATCAAAGATTATGAGCAAGCGGCTTGTGGCAGGTATTCTCGTCGATGAACCGCTTTCACAAACTGCGTTTCGGGCGTTGGAGCAGATTCGCACCGGAAAGATTCAAACCGATCGGATGATTACTCACCGTTTTCCATACGAGCAGGCAAAGGAAGCGTTTGATTTCTTGTGGAATACGCCGGGTGAAGCACTTGCGGTCTTGTTGGTTTGGAGGTAACAATCAAGTTTTCATTGATACTACGGTGTGGGGTGCTCACCTGAGTTCATACATCACCGATGCTACGCTGACGATTGCAGCGGTTTCTGTGCGTAAGATGTTATTGCCAAACGTTGCAGACACGCAGCCGTTTTGAAGTGCCAACCCTACCTCTTCGTCTGTAAATCCCCCTTCGGGTCCCACAAAAATCCCAACTGATTTTGCCTCTCCATGATTTTGTAATATTTCCTTGAGTCCTTGCCGTTTTTCGCCCTCCCACAGAAGAATTAACAGATCCAAGTGGTATACCCTTCCAAGACACTCTTCCAACCTCTGAGGCGCAAATACGTGAGCGAAATGGGGACGCTTACACTGTTTGGCGGCTTCGTTTGCGATCCGTTGCCAGCGTACCGTCCGTTTCTCCTGAACAACCGATTTCGGTATTGAACGCTGGCAGATCATCGGCGCGATCTCATCTACGCCAATCTCGGTCGTTTTCTGGACGATTAGATCCATTTTGTCAAATTTGGGCAAACCTTGAAATAGGGTGATATGCGGTGGGGTGTGTGGGTGAAATTGATGCTGGAGGATTTTCGCCTGTAGCGGGGAAGTACGGGTATCACAGAGCGAGGCAAGATAACAGTTGCCCTCTCCGTCAAAGACTTCAACTTGGTCGTCAACTTTCAGGCGCAGTACGTTGAGCAGGTGATGTCGCTCGGATTCGCTGATACGAATGGTGCCATCGGAGATTTGCGCGGGTGGAACATAGCAGCTGTGCATGGGTTGGTTCTGCCGGAGATTAGGGCGCGCTGAAGAATTGCCCTTTACATCGGTCCGAAATGCTCTTTAATTGCCTCCTCCCCAAAGTCGAAAACTTGCCTAGCAATCTCTAAGAGATCGGGCCCAAAACGAGAATTGGCGACGGCTTGTCTAGCTTCCTCTCCGCCGAAGCGATCCAACAACAAGAGAAAACATCCAATCAAAAGCGCACTAGATACTACTCCAAAAGCACCTCCGATGATGTGGTTGACCCATCCTAAGACGCCACGCTCTACGACTTTCTGAATGTGACTAAATACCATATCAATCACGATGCTCACAGCGGCGACGATAGCGATAATGCTGATCCACTTGGCGAGGGGTTCTTGCTTTATGAAGCGGAGGAGGAAGGGGGTCAGATCTTGCCAGACTTGGCTAGCGACGAATGCACCAGCAGACAGGGCAGCAATTCCCCAGACGCTCCGTGTAAAGCCTGCCCGTAGGCAGCTCAGACCACCTACACCAGCAATGACTACGATGGCTATATCAATTTTTCCCATGACTAATCCTCCTAGACGGTCAAATGCTCCACGCTTGAAGCACCGACAACTTCTTCCTCTGTTTTTCCGAACACCTCTTGAAATGCTGTATCGGTCGATTTTTCGCCGCCAAGGTGTTTGAGAACATCTCGGAGCGCAGCAAAACCGAACTGCTGTATCAAGTATTTGGTGACTGCGTAGGACTGGAGGTATGCTAAATGGCGTTGCTTTTCCGGAAGGTTCCGAAACGGTTTTTGCAGGAGGTGGAGAGATAAGAGATGTTTATCTCGACTTGCTTGTTGCAAGCGAGTCTTCTCGGAGTTCATCAACGGGCGTGCGACAAATTGAGCGAGTCCTTCGTCAAGCCAGTTGGGACACCGCCCATGCGTTAATAGGTCAACGAGCAGATGTGCCCATTCGTGACGGATGACTGCGTATAAAACGCCGATACTAGAATCGCTATAAGGACGGTAAGTTAGTCGAATGCTTCCATTGTCGTAGCAGGCGACCGCCCACCGTGGGAGAGAGACATCCGAAAACAGCGTGTGATTCCCAACTTCAACTAGAGATGCTGCGCTGACCATCGGATTTATAGCCTGTGGCGTATCCATTTGCTTGACATCTTCAATGGAAACAGGAACCTTGTATTGCGGATGACATTGGAAAATTTTGCCGATCTCATGATAGGTGTGTTCGATGATTTGGGATACGACGAATAATAAATTCTGTGGGATTGTGCGCCCGCCGGTAAGGGTGAAGAATTCGTGTTCAATTGTGGGGCTGCTTCGCTGAACGGAATCGGTTAGCTGATGTTGGTGGACGGTATCAAGAACTAGATTTAGTTCATCAGTTAAACTATCATAAACACCTTTCTCTTCGAGAATGCGTTCCTTACGGCGAAGGGCGGTTGGATAACCGGGGCGTAGTTTTAGCGCAGTCTCCAGCGATTCAATTGCCTGATTCCAGCGCCCTAACTTTTCATACGCCTTCGCTAAGTCTGCATACGCCTCCACACACATCGGATCGATCTCTAAGCCCGCCAGATAATATTCAACGGCTTGGGCATAGTGAACTTGCCGATAAAGATTTGCAGCACGGTTAAAATGGGCGAAAGCAGCTTGTCTCTGACTCATGAGTGGCTGATGAGGATTAAACTCCTCCTCCTAATTCAATCATCAGGATATGGGCAGGAGTCATGCAATATTTAATATTGGCTTAGGTCAGAATATTATATCCTAGGTTATCAAAAATTCAAAGAGAAAAAAATACCGCATTCCTCTCTCCGCTTGACAGCAGGAAGAAAAATGCGGTATGTCTATCATGGGCAGTATATCGTATATGCCCGAATCTATCTGTTTATTTTTATTGCACTGCATCACGAAATCGCAGACAGACTCATCGACTAAATGTGTTCGATGTGCGTGACTTCACAGACAATTCCACTGAACTCAATGTGCGTGCCTGGCTCAACGACGGTTGGCTCCTCTATACGAAAACCATCAACATAAGTCCCATTTTTGCTACCGAGATCGGTAAGATATACCTCGCCGTTTTTCAGATTGAACCGAGCATGCAGACGGGAGAGGGTTCCTGTTGAATCAGCAAATTTGATTTGCGCCGCTGCGCTGCGCCCGACTGTCATTTCTTTGAAATGGACCCAGTGAACCTGCCCGACATCGGGTCCTTCTACGATTTCAAAGGAGACGCCAAGGACACTGGCATCCCGCCGAAACGCAGCCACTTCAAGCACCTGTCCACCAATCTGTACCCTAGATGCAACATGAAGTGGTGTTGGTTCAGTAATCTTGGCACCATCAACGGACGTGCCGCTATCGTTGTCAAGATTTGTGATTAGTAACTCATCGTCATCAACGGTGAGCAACGCATGATGTTGTGATACAGGGGTGTTGGCATCTAACTGGACAGCTACCTCCTCCCCGCATCCGATAATCATAGGTTGGAAAGAGATGTCATACTCACGTCCAGCTTCGTTGCCCTGCACAACCTTCAATTTCAGGTGACACGCCTCTACTGGAGACGTTGCCGATTCGCCCTTTTCACCATCAAGGATAACTGTCTCATTAAGCGGGTCCACCGCTTCAGGAATCGGCGGCGGCAGGTCACCGGAAATATGTGGTAAGACAAGTTCGCTATCACTTCCGACCAGATCCGGACTGTAAGCTGGCTGCAAGCCGAGTTCATCTCCTGACAGTACGTCATCCTCCACAGCATTACGACCAATTAGCTTCATCAAATTGTTAGCGATGCGTCGTTTTGCTCCAGGAAGCGGGGTGACGTTTTCTCTTTCCTCAAAACGGTGATGTGCAAAATCGATGAGCTCTTTCAAAGGGTCCAATTCTGGATATTGCTCGCTCGCTTTTAACAGCCGGGTTTGTTTGCGGGATAGCCTTTCTCCCCGGATTCTGCGTGTATGAATTTCTAGCATCTCCGCTTTTCTAACTTCATCTTTACTGAAATTTTGTGTGACTTTTTTCCAAAATTTCATTGTAGCCCCCCTAATCATTAAACCCATTTTAGACCCTTTCTGGTAAGAATTTGGCGCAATTCCTCAGTGCAACGGAAGATCCAGATTTTCACGGTACCTTCCTTACGCTGGAGCGTTTGCGAAATCTCGGCAATACTACACCCCTCCAGATGGCGTAGAATCCAAGCAATTCGGTGATTTGGCTTTTTCACCATCTGGAGTGCCCATTCAAGAATCTCTTGAGCTTCTCGGGATTCGACCTGTTTTTCAGGCGTTGGTCGCTGGTCTTGGTATTCAACAAGTGGCAATTCAGATTCATCCTCCATACTTAAAAGTGCCTCGCGAATTCTTTCTTTTTTGCGGATTGCATCAATTATTGTGTTTTTTGCAACAACATTCAACCACGCTTGAAAACTACCTTGAACAGTATCCCACTTCTCAATCTTCTGCCACACTTTCATAAAGATATCTAAGGATATTTCCTCCGTATCCTGATGATTGCACAGCATTCGATATGTTTTACTATAAACCCAGTTGTAATGTTTATCAAACAACGATCGAAAAGCCTCTTCGTTCCCAGCCTTTGTCAACGTTGCGAGTTGTGTATCTTCTTGATCCGATAGGTCATCGGTCATTTTATCTATCACAGTAAGCGCCTCCTTGTCCCTATCGTTTCCAAGATCGTATTATCCTAAACGTTATCAGGGAAGAATCTGTTTCAGAAATTATCAAGTTTAACTAGAAGTTCCAAAAGTTCCAAATCTTCGCAAGATTCGATGGACGAAATTTGGCGCAACTTGAGACGTGAAAGCGGAATTTCACGCCGCCATTAATAATGTGACTGCTGTTTTCAAAGCGTCTTGCTCTATCCTTAGTTTCGCGAGTTCAGCCTCACGCTTCACATATAAGACCGTGTTCTCAAGGTTCATCGGACCCGTGATCTCTTGGATAATTTTATGCAAGCGTTTGATATCCGTTTTCTTGAGGCTTGTTTCCTTTTCCACCTCGGCATATAGCTCGTCGGCACTCTTGGGCGGTGCCTGTTGTCGTGGCGATGATTTTCTCTTCGCCGTTGGTACGCTCTTCCGTGCAGTTCGGGTAGATCGCTTTCGTGTGGTAGCCTTTTTAATCTTTCCTTCTTCGATCGCGTTTATCCCACAATCCTTGCACAGCTTTGCGGTCACCGGCTCAATCGTCATCGTCACAACCAGATCCGTGATTGACCCACAAACCTCACATTCAGTAAGCCCTTCGATATGTGTAAGGATTGCCCCTTGCAGCTTGAGCAGCTTTTCCTTGTCTGCTTTGTTCGTCCGTTTTTGCTCACAGATCTGGATAATCTCTTGCGCTGCCTGAGCAATCTGTTGTAAATCAGCCATTTGAAACCTCCTGTCGGTTAAACTATCGAATTGTTATATATATTATAACAAATAGAAGCGTTTCTGTCAAACATTAAGACTGATTTGAGAGGTGATTTTTCTCGCTCTGTTGGCGGATTATCACGCATCACGTTTTACGCTTCACGACTGTCTTTATAGAGTTTGTATTCCAAGCTATCCGTGAGGGCTTCCCAGCTCGCCTGTATGATATTTTCCGATACGCCAACCGTACCCCAGTGCTCCCGCCCATCACTTGCTTCAATCAGCACACGCACTTTTGCGCCGGTGCCGGCTTGAGTGTCCAAAACGCGTACCTTATAGTCGGTAAGATGGACATCCTGTAGCGAAGGATAGAAACGCTCAAGCGCTTTGCGCAGAGCACTGTCGAGGGCATTGACGGGACCATCACCATCGGCGGCGGTGTGTTCGACCTCGCCATCGGGTGCCATTACTTTAATCGTCGCTTCAGACCGGATGCCGTGGTCTTTGACTTTTTCAATAATCACGCGAAATCCGAGCAGATCGAAAAATGGTTGATAGCTGTCCAAGAGTGTACGGGTCAGCAGCTCAAACGAGGCATCGGCGGCTTCATACTGATAGCCTTCATTTTCCGCCTCTTTCAACCGATCAAAAAGGGCGATAACTTCCGGCGAATTCTTGTCGTAATTTGGATAGTGTCTTTCGATCTTCTTTAGGATAGCACTTTTACCAGCCTGATCCGAGATTAGGATGCGTTGTTCATTGCCAACCAGCTCCGGATCTATATGTTCAAAGGTGCGCGGATTCTTGCGCACAGCGTCAATGTGCATACCGCCTTTGTGGGCGAAAGCGGAACTCCCGACGTACGGCTGACGCTCGTCGTGCGGCAGGTTCGCCAATTCACTGACGAGGCGCGATGTTTCCGTCAGTTGGCTGAGTCCCTCCTCGCTGATGCAGTCGATCCCTAGCTTGAGTTTGAGTGTCGGGATGATAGAGGCGAGATTTGCATTGCCGCAGCGTTCTCCGTAACCGTTGAATGTTCCCTGCACATGCGCTGCCCCCGCCTGCACAGCAAGAACAGTGTTTGCGACCCCCACTCCAGCATCGTTATGGGTGTGGATACCGACCGGCAGATTAATCTCTGCCATGACTGCCCGCACACCTTCCTGAATTTCTAGAGGCAATCGCCCTCCGTTCGTGTCGCATAACACAACGCATCTTGCGCCGCCTCGTGCTGCCGCTTTGAGTGTTTGCAAAGCGTAATCCGGTTGGTCGTCATATCCATCGAAGAAGTGTTCTGCGTCGTAGATGACCTCGCGTCCGTTCTCGACCAGAAAACGGACTGAACTTTCGATGAGTTCAATGTTTTCCTGTGCTGTGACACGAAGCACATCTGTCGCGTGGAGTTCCCAAGTCTTTCCGAAAATCGTGACGGTGCGGGCACCTGTATCTAGCAACGCTAGCAGATTGGGGTCCTCGCTGGGTTGATAGCGCGGATGGCGCGTACTGCCGAAAGGCACGACTACCGCCTGCTGGAGTTCGAGCGACTTCGCACCTTTGAAAAATTCTATATCTTTTGGATTCGAGCCGGGATATCCACCCTCAATGTAATGGATTCCCAAACGGTCAAGGGCTTTGATGATGAGTAGCTTGTCCTCAACGGAGAAAGCGACCCCTTCCCCTTGATTTCCGTCTCTGAGTGTTGTATCGTAAAGTTCAAGCATGTTGCTTGTGTTTCCTCCTCGTTTGCGGATACTGTGTATTATTTCCCCATCTGTAGCTGGTGTGATTTTGCCATCGCGTCTTCCGCTTCCTGAATCATCCCTTTGCGCTGGTAACACATCGATAAACTGGTGTAATTGAGTGGATCGGTTGGGTCAATCTCGATTGCTTTTTTGATCGCCTCAATTGCCTCGTCATATCTGCTCATCCGTTCGTATGCGTGTCCAAGTCCAATATGTCCGTCCACATAATCGGGGTATTGTTCGAGGAGTGTATTGAACACAGTCACCGCCGCCTCAAGTTCATTGTTCCCAAAATGTGTTAAAGCCTGATCGTAAAGTTCCTCTTTTGTTGCCATATTTTTTCTCGCTTTCGCTTGTCCCGACGTGTCGGGATCCCGCTCCCATTCGGTTCGTGTGAATCGGTGGATAACCTATTCATTATACTTTTGACAGGTGGGAATGTCAAGGTAGGAGGGCCGAATACTAGGGTCATTTAATTCTCCCATAGCTCGATCCCCCGGTTAAGGCTACGGCGGGGCAAGATGCCCCGCCTACGGATTCGGGTCAACTCGAACGGTCAAAAAGCGAAAAACTAAATGACCCTAGCCGAATACAGAAATATGCAGCTGTACATTGGATTCACCATTTGACTCACATCTGTAACTATGCTATAATTTTTTTCTGTATTGATGAATCTTTTGAGCGATCGAAATCGCTAGTCGAACTAGTTATTTTTTTTAGAGAGGTTAATTATGCCGAAGCGAGTGAACAAAGCAATTGAACTGCTTGAGCAAGATCAGCCCGTCTACTATACAGGCAGCCACACAGGTGCCAATCTCACCTATGAGGCTGGCAAGGAGATGGCAAAAACATGGGCAGACTACATCAACATCGGTATGGAGCATGGTCCCCTCGATTTCGTAGGTCTGGCGAATTTTATGCGTGGACTTGTGGACGGTGGACCGACCAACAGCGGGCACCTGACACCGGCAGTCGTTGTAGAGCTGCCGATGGACGGTTCAAGTCCTGATGTTATGCGAGCGAATGCGTGGCAGCTCAGGCAGCTATTGGCGATAGGTGTACACGGTCTGCTTCTGTGTCATGCGGAGTCCCCAGAAGCGGTGAAAGCATTTGTTGAATGCTGCCGGTATCCGTTTCAGACGATTGGCGTCGGCACGCAACTGGATGTCGGACGCAGGGGTTCAGCGGGACAGGGATCGGCGGCACCGATTTGGGGCATTTCTGTCGATGATTACCTAGGAAAAGCTGACCCTTGGCCCCTTAACCCCGATGGTGAACTCATGCTTGGGTTGAAGATCGAGAATGTGCGAGCAATCGCTAATACTGAAATGACGCTTCGTGTGCCCGGTATCGCCTTTGCCGAATGGGGCCCTGGGGATCTCGGTATGTCGTTCGGTTACAAGAACACCCCAAGTCCGCGGCCGCCTGAAATGACCGAAGCGAGAGAACGGGTATACACTGCATGTAAGGAGACGGGTGTCGCATTCTTGGAAGGTGGTAGTATAGAGACGCTCCCAGAGAGAATTGATGGGGGTGTGAGGATTATGGGAGGCAGTCCTGAAATAGCAGAGGCTGGCAGGGCTTATAGTGGCAGGACGATGCCTGTCTAAGTTAAAGATGTGGATTGTGGGACAGAGCGCGTGTGTATACCGCGCCTTATCGTGAAACGTGATGCGTGAAACGTGAAGTCGCTGCATTCAGGTTTTGCGTTTTACGCTGCATGTTTCTTGACGGTACTCTAAACAGGAGAAGCAGATGGACAGCGATGTCGAAACTGCCATAGATTGCTTGGCTACTTACGGCTACTGCCTGCTTGAAGATCGCCTCCCCGAAGACACAGCACGCAGCATGGCGGAACGGTTCCTCGAATTGCACACCGATCCGAAGTGTCAAATCTATAATACGGGTGATGAATACTATCAGACGCTATTCGGCATGATGAATCTGGATGACCGTGTTTGGATGTGTGCGAGCCACCCGGACACGGTGACGGTTGCGCGGCATTTTCTGGGGCAGAATTGTCGGGTGGTTGAAGCGTGCTCCAAGCCGACGTGGCCCGGTGCGCCGGGGCAGCATCTGCATGTGGATTCTGCCGGTCAATTCCATGAAGTGCCGGACGTGCCGTGGATTATCAACAGTATCTGGATGTTGACGGACTTTACGGAGGAGAACGGTGCAACGGGTGTCGTGCCTATGAGTCACCGTTCACGTCGGAGGACCCCGCCATCGGACATCACTTCAGACAGCCCGCTAATTAAGCCGATTACCGGCAGAGCAGGCTCGGTTATTATGTGGCATGGCGGCACCTACCACCAAGCCCGTGCCAATACCAGCGATCAGATCCGTGTCGGATTGAATATCGCCTACTACCCACCGTGGTTCAACAACTGGATTGAAGGCGGTCATCAACCGATTTGGCCCGAAACGTATGAGCGGATGCCGCCGGAGATGCAGCAACTTTGCCCCGGTCTTTTGGGACACAACCGTGCGGACAGGTATGAAACCTTATAATTATTGGTGCTAGTTTGTAGCTGTTGATACCGTCTCCAGTTAAGGACCGAAAGTGAAACGTGATGCGTGAAACGTGAGAACAATACGACTTATCCTACCTAATCGCTAGCACTCATCAACCATTCCAAGTTAAACCGCGCTACGCTGATCTTTTCTCTATCGCGCACCACCCCGTTGGTATACAGACAGAGGATTGTCCCATCCGGAGTCACCGCGAGGTCGGAATACCGGGACAGTCCTCGTTCAACCGTACGCGAAAGGTCCCAACTCCCGCCCTCGTCTCGACTGATGCGAATCGTCATATCTTTCGCCGGAGATGGACTGGAAAACAGGAGGAGGTCTTTACCTGCTCCCTCACCCCCACGGTAGCGGATTAGCCCCGCATGGAGATTCGCGTCCGGTAGTTCTTCGTGCTGACCGTGTTCGCAGAAGGTTTCACCGTAATCGCTGCTGCGTGCGAAGTGGCGTTTGCCGGTGGCGAGTGTGTTCTTGCGATAACTGACGTAGATACTACCCCCTGTGGTCTCCACAAGACTGACCTCGTCCGAGCCTTCGGGCAGGACAGCACCCGCCTTCCAGCTCTGCCCGTGATCGTCGCTGTACAACAAGCCACCACGAACTCCCGGCACCTGCCCCGGTTCGCCATCTTTGTAAAGAAACGCCGGTATGATCAACCGTCCCTTGCAGGGACCAACAGCGAGTTGGATGCCGTGGACACAGTTATTGGACCACCCCACCCAACCCTCCGCGTTCGGTTCCGGGCGGACATAGAAGGGAGCAGACCAACTCCGTCCCTGATCGGTGCTTTTGAGCAGATAGAAACCACCTCCCTGTTTGGCGTGTTCGCTGAAGTAACCGAGGTCGTCCAATATGTCCGCGGGCATTTTCCAGAAAGCGACAAATACAGCGTCCGTCGTGCAGTCCTCGAAGATGGGACCAAGATAGGTGAATGCCCCCTCCTCCTCGAAGATGACCTCCTGCCGCCCCCAAGTTGCGCCGCTGTCCTCGCTACGCGCCATCAAGATATCAACCTGGTTGCCGCCGTCTCCCATCGAACCGTGTCGTTTCTGGCACACGGCAATAGCCGTCCCTTGTGTCGTGACAATGAGTCCCGGCAGATGGACGCCAAACCCGTCGTAGTTGTGATACTTCAAGGCTGACAGGTCCACCTCGATTGGCATATCGGCGAGGGCTTTCCTCTCCTCTCTGGTCAACCCTGTCAGATGGATGAGGACAGATTTCGGCTCGCGTGTGCTATAGTAGATTTGGGCGTTAGCGCGCTCTGCTCGTTCCCAGTGGTGGGCTGGGGCTTGCGCCAATTCCTCTCCCTGCCCGGGTAGGAGCACGTCAATTTTCTCAAAGAATACTTCGCTCATGCTTTCTTATCCCTCACCGTCAATATGTTAGACAACCCCAGTCTTAAAAACCCAAAACAGGTAGACAAGTACAAATATCATCCAAATGCACGCAATCGTTTTCATCACGCGGCTTGGCCAACCTTTCTTTGTGAAATGCCACGCAATGTGATTGAATAGTACCCCTAACATGGCCATGAAGCTAAGGTAAATGGGAGAAGAAATTTGCCAGCTAAAAGGCATCAGAGCCCACACGCTGAAGGCAAGCACGCAAAGAATGACCAATAGGAAACCGTACTTAACGCTTAACACCGTCGAAATTATGCCTTTACTCCTTTTTGACTCTTTTTCATTTTCAATTTGGATGCTCTCTCTAAGTGCCCGCTGCCGTTCCTGTTCGTCTTCAATTTTGGCTTGTAATTGCTGTTTTTCAATGTCGGTGAATACTCTCATCAGAGATTATCTCCTGATGCTAATTGGTGAAGAAATCGAAGATATTACTCAAGCGCGAGGTGTCTGCCCTGTAGACCTCGGTGTATTGGCATTGCGTGCATGAGACGGTGGTGAATTTTTTGTTTTGAACATCGAACAGCTTGGCAAGTGTGCCACCCGTTGCTTGGAAAATATCTGTTTCAAATTCAACATTGTCGCATTTGGGACATTTCCACTTTTCGTGTCGCATGTCTTCTTTCTCCTTTTGTTAGGTTCTGTTGACCTTTGGGTCTCGAGATATGAATCTCGACCTACAGGAACAAGCAATATGATAGCACAGATCCAAGCAAGCGACACAAAGAAACGTAGATCCGCTCTCCTCTCCATTTTGCTGGACGCACCGGAACGTCCTATGATACAATCGATTTTGTGAGTGTTGGGTTTCACGCTCGTTATCTGTGAGAACGTAGTGTTAAGAGGTAAAAGCTCTACTCTCTTTGGTAAAGAGGTTACGGCATACGGATGAAGATTAATTTATTAATTGGGTAATTTCCGAGCGATGTCCGGTGCGGTTGGAAACCGCACCTACCGGGTCTGGGGAAATATAGAATTACCCGTTTAATTTCTTAAAACCCATGAGTATGCCTACTACTATCAACGGAGGATCCATGACTGCACGATGTGAAGATATAGATTTTGATCTAAAGATAGCTGAGTTCAGGATCAACGGCTACGCGGTGATTGAGGATGTGTTGTCTGTCGAGACCGTAGATCGCATCCGCGAGGCGTTCATACCGATGTTAGAGCATGTCAGGACGCGTGAAACCGGCTTTGCTGAGAAAGAGTGGGGGGACTTACGGACAGGCTTTGGTCGTCAACAGATTATCAATCGCTACACGTTGACCATCCCGTGGGTGCCACCGTTTGCCGATCCGGAGGTGTATGAGAATCCGGTGATTCTGGAGTTTCTCAGGCGTTATTGGGGCAAGGACGATTTTTATATTAGGTGTCTTCACTCCAATAACCCTTACCCGGGGAGCGAGTTTCAGCATTGGCACCGAGATACCGGACTGGCGCGGGAGATTCCGCATGTCGGGCTTGATACCTGCCCGATATTGGGCGTCAAGTTCCCGCTCGTGGATACTTCAGAGGAGAACGGTAGCATTGAGGTGCTGCCATCAACGCAGTACATCGCCAACCCCGACCTAGAGGGACGTTACGATGAAGTGCTGACGCAAGGCGATTTTCCGTCTGCCCGTCGGCTCAACATGAAAAAGGGCACAATGTGGATACAGGATGTCCGCACCCTGCACCGTGGCACGCCCAATACCTCCAACGGACCGCGTCCCGAAATTGTGGTCTGCTACGGACTCTCTTGGCTTAGTATTGGTCATGCGGTGCAGGTGCCGCCGGAGACATACGAGCAGTTTTCAGAGCGGGCGCGGCGGCTTTTTGAATTTTGCCAAGTTGTTGACTACTGAGCTGTAGCCGTCCCGTCGCTATCAGATAAACACCAATCGTACGGTCCGGGGCCGGTATGGCAAACCATCTCAGCGATTTGACGGCGCATGGAATCTACCCGCTCGTGGTGTTCAGGTTGAACAGCGAGATTTTGCATTTCGTCCGCATCCGTCTCTAAATCGTACAACTCATCAATATCAAAGCGGTTGCGGATATATTTCCAACGCCCATCGTAGACCATCACATGAGCGGCGAGCTGTTCTGGATCCGGTGCGCCGCGATAAATCGCTTCATTACTGGAAATTTCGGCGAAGATCGGCTGCGGAGTGGGTTCTCTGCCCGACAGAATCGCTGAAGCTACGGAGCGTCCATCAATCGGCGAGGGTGGTGTTTCTCCTGCCAGTTCAAGCAGGGTCGGCATCAGGTCAACGCCAGCCAACGGTGTTTTCACTCGCGTCCCCGCAGGTAATGTTCCACCCCAAGAGAGCAGACACGGCACGCGAACCGATGCTTCGTACATGAGGCATTTCTCCGTGAAACCGTGGTCGCCGAGCATCTCACCGTGATCGCTGATAAAGGCGACAATCGTATCCTGCGCCATGCCCTGCGTCTCAAGGGCGCGGAGTAGGCGGTCAACCTGTGCGTCGATGTGCGTGATTAGGGCGTAATAGTACGCAATCACCCGACGAAATTGGTCATCGGTCACGGTTGGGGGAATGCGAAATTTCGCACGTTCTTGAAATGCGGGCTTCCCGTCGAGGGTATCCCGAAACGAAGCGGGTAGCGGCATCTGGTCTTCTGGATAAAGTTCGATCAGTTCAGGTGGCACCAAGACACGCGGGTGCGGGTCCTTGACACTGACAAACAGGAAGAACGGGTCATCGTGCGGTTGTTGGATAAATTCAAGGGACCGATCTATCGTCCACGTGGTACGCTGCTGGCGGGGGTCGGTGATTGTCCCAAATTCTAGGGTGTTTCCGTATTGCGTCATCCCTTCAGCGTCTCTGAGGTAGAGATTGGGGACTCCCGCACGATTAAAGGAATCGAAGAGCGGGTCCGGGTAGTCCTTGCCGAGATAGCGATAGGTGCACCAGAAACCGTCAAACCCGTGCTGGGGAAGATGATCGTTCCCAAGATGCCACGGTCCAACCATACCGCATCGGTATCCGGCGGATTTGAGGACATCGCCTATGGTCACGTGGTTAGGGGGCAGGTAGCTTCCCCATCTCCCAACCATGCCGGGACCGTAATTTTTTAGTTGTAGGTGGGCGTGTGGGTAGAGTCCCGTCAGCCAACTGGCGCGGGCGGGTGAACAGACAGGGGAGGCGCAGTAGGCGTTCTCAAAACAGACCCCACTTTGCACCAAGCGATCCAGATGCGGTGTCTGAACAATCGAACTTCCCGCGAAGCCAGCGGTATCCCAGCGCATCTGATCGCACATTATCAGTATAATATTGGGGCGAGGTTGGGGCACGGTATTCCTCAAGAATGTGAAACGTGATGCGTGAAACGTAAAAATGATTAGTTCATTGATGCCCGACCTACGGGTTATACGGCATACGGAGTATGCCTAATACTATGATTATAGCAGGGAAACAGGGTTGAGAACCATCAATTAATAGAGGGGAAAATGGTACAACATAATAATGATAGCACACCTATCCACATCGGCACAGATCGCCAACTATTTGTGGATGATTTCTGGATTGACGAAGCGCAAGATGTCACGCGGCATTTGCATGAGCCGGTGCGTCGTGAGGCTGTAATTTCCGCAGAACACCCCTGGGAACGCGGCGGTGTTTCCTACATGGTGACGTTCCGCGAGGGCGATCGCTTCCGTGCGTGGTATCGCTGCGATCAGGAGATGCCAGTTCGTGGTGAGCGGCTGCCGCTCTACGCTTATGCTGAAAGCACCGACGGAATTCATTGGGAGAAACCACCACTCGGACTGATTGAGTTTCAAGATTCAAAGGACAACAACCTCGTCTGGATGGGACCGGGCAACAACATGTCGCCGTTCCTGGATCTCAATCCCGGCGCATCGGACGAAGAACGGTACAAAGCCATCGTCCGTACTAGTGATGTGCTGGCGTTGGTATCGCCTGATGGGCTCCGTTGGCGATTGATGCAGGACGAACCAATCTTGACTGAACGCCCCTTTGATTCGCACAACATCGCCTTTTGGGACGCGGAACGGAGCGAATATGTCGCTTATACGCGGGGTGTGGCAGGTCGGGGCAGCTTCAAGAATGGGGTGCGCTGGATTCGACGCTCGACCTCCAAAGACTTTCGCCGTTGGACACCGCTCGAACTGATTGACACCGGCGATACCCCCTTTGAGCATCTCTACACCAACGCCTGTGTCCCCTACGAGCGTGCGCCGGGGATGTACCTGATGTTTCCTGCGCGTTTTGTGCCGGAGCGCGAGCCCATTCCAGATTGGGAATACGGTTCGGGCGTGAATGACATCGTGTTTATGTCCAGCCGCGATGGAATTCACTTCGATCGCAGCTTCATGGAGGCTTTTGTCCGTCCCGGACTCGATGAAGGCAACTGGCATGAGCGCGGGATTTACATGGAGCGGGGCATTTTGCAAACATCGCCCGAAGAACTCTCAATGTACAGTATGGCAAACTGGCGGCTGCCGAGTGTCCATATTCGTCGATTCTCGCTCCGAACTGATGGGTTCGTGTCGGTTCGTGCAGGTTACGCCGGTGGTGAGTTTGTCACCCAACCATTGATTTTCGCGGGTAACAGCCTGAGATTGAACTTTTCGACATCGGCGGTGGGAGCTGTGCGGGTTGAGATCCAGGATACAGAAGGGCATCCGCAGCCGGGCTTTACGCTAGATGATTGTTCTGAGATATTCGGTGACAAGATTGATGGTGGTGTTGAGTGGGATGGTGGGGGAGATCTGCGCTCGTTGGCTGGGCAACCGGTGCGGTTGCGTTTTGTCTTCAAGGACGCAGATCTGTTTGCATTTCGGTTTCAGGAGCGTTAATTATCAAAAAATCCTTTAGGTGTAAAACCCAAATCTTTAGATTTGGGATACACACACGCTTTAGCGTGATTTTTCATTGATTTTGTAGGTCAAAAATGGTATACTTGTCTCGGCTTTCGTGGGAGAATGACAGCCCTATCGCACGATAGGGTCTCCCACGCTCCACTGTCATGGAAATGAAAGCCAGAAAGCTATTCTCCGATGAAAACTTACAAGTTCAAGTTGTATAGCAATCACGGCAATCGCGAATTGCATAAGACGATAGATGGTCATGCTCACGTCTGGAATCACTGCGTTGCCCTTCAGCGTCGTTACTATGCAATCTATGGCAAATATATCAGCAAGTTTAGGTTAATCAATCATATATCCAAACTGAAACGATTACCTCGTTTTTCCCATTGGAATCAGCTGCCAAGCCAATCGATACAGGACGTGGCTTCCCGTATTGACAAAGGGTATAAGGCAATGTTTGAAGCGCGTGTGCAAGGCAAAGCATGGGGTCGTCCCCGTTTCAAGCCCCGTCGTAAGTACAAATCATTCACCTTACTTCAAGCCGGTTGGAAGTTACTGCCGGGCAATCGTATTAGAATTGGTAAACGTATCTATCAGTATTTCAAGTCCCGTGATGTGTTTGGTAGTCCAAAACGTTGCACCATTAAACGGGACACCGTAGGTGATGTCTATATCACGATTCTAACGGACTATGATGAACCAGACCTCAATCGAGTCATGACGGGTAAAATCGCAGGCTTCGACTTCGGTCTGAAGCGGTATCTCACCGGTCATAACGGACACGATATAGAATCGCCACAGTTTTTCAAACGAAGCATCAACGTTATCAAACGTGCCAATCGTAACCATTCACGGAAAAAGAAGCAGTCAAATAACCGTGAACGTGCACGGCTTGATTTAGCCCGACAACACCGTAAGATTGAGCGCCAACGGGAGGATTTCCACTGGAAGTTGGCACACCAACTGACCGATGAATACGACGAAATCCGTCTTGAAGACTTGAACCTTAAAGGCATGAAAGCCCTATGGGGCCGCAAAGTCAGTGACTTAGGATTTGCCGATTTCGTCAAGAAATTGGTGTATATCGCCAAGAAAAAAGGTGTCAAAATCATCTGCATTGATAAGTGGTATCCCTCCAGTAAAACTTGCTCGGTTTGTGGTGTGGTCAATGAAACGTTGAATCTGCGTGATAGAAACTGGCAGTGTAGCGATTGTGGCATGCGGCATGACCGAGACCGCAACGCTGCGATTAACATCTACCGGGTTGGGGCATCAACCCTCGAAGGAGAGGACGTAAGACTATCTTCGGATAGCTGTCCTTGTTGATAGCGCAATTCGACTCCTATTGGCACGGGGCGCGCTCCGATTCTCGGAGTCCCGATAAATCGGGATAAGAATCCCAATCCTTTAGGTTTGGGAGTATGTCAATGAAGGTTGCGTTTCGCCTGCGAAAATCAAATTTTCCCATTTTTCCCGCGCAAATGGGAAAATTGTCCCTATTTCAGCACGAAACGTTTCGTCATGTCCGCCAATCGCATTACAAACAGTTACAAACAGTTACATTTTGTATTCATCTTATCGTTGGGATTCTTATTGTTGATTACAGATTGGGTAGGAGTTACGCACTTCCGTAGGGAACGCAGATCTGCGTTCCCTACGAACTCCTTGAGGGTGCCCCCACTGTAGTTGCCCGATTCATCAGGTGTTGGACATTGTGTTCTGCGGCGATAAATCGCCGAACTACAGGGTTTTGGGCACTCAACTGCGTAAGTCCTACAGATTAATAACGACGATCCCAGCGAATGGCGGCATCTGCTGCGCGATTCGGCAAACCGCAAAATTGAGGAAACTGCCGGTCTAAAACTATCATAACAAGCAATAAAAAGAGCCGGTGGAACTTTCCCGTTCCAGCGGGTTGTTAGGTTTAATTGTCTTTGATTGTCCAGAGTTTCAATTCCACACTGGTTCGATTAAAAGCCGCATCTGTCACCGCAGACGCAGACAGGATTTGTGCGTTTCAATTCCACACTGGTTCGATTAAAAGTAGAAACCCGTCCGTCACCACCGATCGTGATAGTGACATGTTTCAATTCCACACTGGTTCGATTAAAAGCATACGCCACCAGTGCGGTATACCCTGTTTCGAGCGGGTTTCAATTCCACACTGGTTCGATTAAAAGTCAGGAATCGCAGCTTGCGCTCCCCTTCGACCTGGAGGATCTGGGTTTCAATTCCACACTGATTCGCGACCACGGCGTGATAGACTGATTCGGTTTCAATTCCACACTGGTTCGATTAAAAGTGTCCACCAAAGATAAACACATTTAACGTCATTCAATGTTTCAATTCCACACTGGTTCGATTAAAAGCAACGAATCGTTGGAGGGCGGTGTCGAGGCTTTCAGGTTTCAATTCCACACTGGTTCGATTAAAAGGCATCCACGACGATCTTGCACAAGCCATCAACAAGAGTTTCAATTCCACACTGGTTCGATTAAAAGGCGACGAGATACGACGGGAACACCACATAGAAAGATAGTTTCAATTCCACACTGGTTCGATTAAAAGTATATC
The DNA here is from genome assembly GCA_965116925.1 of Candidatus Poribacteria bacterium. Lineage (GTDB taxonomy): Bacteria > Poribacteria > WGA-4E > WGA-4E > PCPOR2b > PCPOR2b. The sequence goes on from OZ220744.1 coordinate 4,932,557, forward strand.
CGAGAGACGTAGGCATCAGCGCAACGCCACTGTTTCAATTCCACACTGGTTCGATTAAAAGTCATTGCGCCCCATAATATGTATCCTGTTATAATAAGTTTCAATTCCACACTGGTTCGATTAAAAGTACCATCGGAACATTGTAGTCACGGCAGAGTGTCTGGTTTCAATTCCACACTGGTTCGATTAAAAGCATAGGTTGTTGATGTTGACCACACACGAACATAATGTTTCAATTCCACACTGGTTCGATTAAAAGTTGAAGTCGCAGACGGCATTGCTGTCCACATTCCGTGTTTCAATTCCACACTGGTTCGATTAAAAGTGAGAGTTTTCCCGTTTGGTAGGGTTTCGGTCAAGGTTTCAATTCCACACTGGTTCGATTAAAAGCTGGAAGTGGTGTGACTCAAGCGGTGAATGAGATTCGTTTCAATTCCACACTGGTTCGATTAAAAGACGGGTTGGGGGTTTAACTGTCTTTGATTGTCCAGAGTTTCAATTCCACACTGGTTCGATTAAAAGAAAGTTCACATTCCCAAAGAGGTTGTTCATCATCTTAGTTTCAATTCCACACTGGTTCGATTAAAAGTCAGCCTCAACACCGAGATAATCCAGCAATTCATCGTTTCAATTCCACACTGGTTCGATTAAAAGTGGGAAAGAAGTTGTCGGTCAGTTGCGATTTGTCAAGTTTCAATTCCACACTGGTTCGATTAAAAGCAGCGTTTCATGCGCCATTGTCCACTGGCTCGCTCAGTTTCAATTCCACACTGGTTCGATTAAAAGCCATCTACCATCTCTTGATAGTGAGACAAATCCTGAGTTTCAATTCCACACTGGTTCGATTAAAAGCGACGCATAGAGATTCTTGTTATCCCGATGTTGACCGAGTTTCAATTCCACACTGGTTCGATTAAAAGTCAAACGATTGGAAACTGATTATAAGGATGAGAAAATGTTTCAATTCCACACTGGTTCGATTAAAAGTGTGTGTGGGGGATAATAACAGCTATGGCTTCCAGAGTTTCAATTCCACACTGGTTCGATTAAAAGTCAACTGTTTTTTTTTTGGCGTTGATTTGCGTTCTAGTTTCAATTCCACACTGGTTCGATTAAAAGTTGCGTGTTCTTTCCACAGTGACACGATCTTATTGTGTTTCAATTCCACACTGGTTCGATTAAAAGCCAAACAGCGAATTATACTATCGTTGCAGGCGACAGTTTCAATTCCACACTGGTTCGATTAAAAGTCGAATCAACCAACGCTTATTCGGTGTCGAGCTCATCACCGTTTCAATTCCACACTGGTTCGATTAAAAGTGCGTTGTGGCAACCACTTCAGTATCTTCCTGAGCTTACCCCCATCCTTTAGACAGCGATGAATGGGATTTAAGATATAAAATCTGAGCAACGTGGTCCAGTGTAAACGCCTGATTTTACTGGAAATATACCTCGTGAGGTGTTCGATAGTTAAGTGCTTGATGAAACCGGTGTTGATTGTAAAAGTTGAAATAATCTCTCAATCGACAACAAGCCGTAGTCACCGAATCATAGTCGTTGAGATAAACCTCCTCATACTTGACACTGCGCCAAAGCCGTTCAATGAATATATTGTCAAAATAGCTGCCTCTGCCGTCCCAACTGATGGCAATATCAGCCGCTTTGAGTCGATTGGTAAAGGCATCAGAAGTGAACTGACTGCCTTGGTCATTGTTGAATATCAAGGGTTTGGATTGGCTAAGGGCACGTTCGAGAGCCGATAGACAAAAGTATACGTCGAGTGAGTTTGACAGTTCCCACGACAACACATACCGGGAGAACCAATCCATAACCGCTACCAGATACACAAACCCACTGGTCAGGCGAATATAGGTGATATCCGTTGCCCAAACCTGATTGGGTCTAATGATACTTAGTCCCTTGAGTAAATAGGGATACGTTTTCGATGGGGTGCCCGTAGCTGAAGCTGTGGGTTTGGGATAGATAGCCGCTAATCCCATCTTCCGCATCAACCGTGCCACCCGTTTTGGGTTGATACTATAGCCTTCAGAACGCAACCATGCGGTCAATCGAGGCACGCCGTAAAACGGTGTTTTTGTGTACTGCTCATCTATCAACCGCATGTAGCGTAGATTTTGTGCCGATTCGCCTATAGGCTGGTAATAGAACGAGGCTCTAGCCAAGCCTAACAGCTCACATTGTCTGACAACCGAAAGACCATGGCACGTCTTGTCAATCAACTGTCGTTTCTGTTCAACGGAAAGGTTGAGTTTTTTTTTCAAGCCAGTCCAACTCCACCTTTAACTGACCGATTTGACGATACAGTTCTGCTACTAACTGGTCGGTGTCAGCCGCTGCTTTTGAGCGTCCGTTGGTAAACAATTGAGGCAATTGCTCAAGGACCTGTTTCTTCCATTGATTGACTTGAGTCGGGTGCACTTCATATTCACTGGCTATCTGAGCGACCGTTTGTTGATTTTTTATCGCTTCAATAGCCACCTGTGCTTTAAATTGACTCGTGTACTGCTTTCTACGGGACATGGGGGTGAAAACTCCTTTCTTTGTTAGGCGTTTCTGACCCATATTGTCGCACAGATGACGACTGTTTTATAGTCCAAAATATATCTTATTCAGGTGCCCAGGTTTTGGGGGTAATTACATCCCGCATATGTTTCAATTCCACACTGGTTCGATTAAAAGCGGGTGATTGTGCTGGAGCTAACATGATAGATCCTCCGTGTTTCAATTCCACACTGGTTCGATTAAAAGAATTAACGATTGAAAATCATCATGTAAAACCGGACAACGTTTCAATTCCACACTGGTTCGATTAAAAGTCGTCGATGTGCTTCTTTGCTTTCCGTCTGACTGCGTTTCAATTCCACACTGGTTCGATTAAAAGTAATGTCTACGATCTGTTTGAGCGTGTGCATACAGGTTTCAATTCCACACTGGTTCGATTAAAAGTCGATTTTGTTGCAGAACACCGAGAGGTGCTTCTTTTGTTTCAATTCCACACTGGTTCGATTAAAAGTGCGTTGAGATCATGATAGAGTTCTGATAAGAAGCGTGTTTCAATTCCACACTGGTTCGATTAAAAGTGTTCACGGATACCCGCTTCAAAACTTTTTGTAAGTTGTTTCAATTCCACACTGGTTCGATTAAAAGATGGTCTTTTTCATCTCATCGACCACCGCCCCGTATTCGTTTCAATTCCACACTGGTTCGATTAAAAGGCGAAGTTTGCTGGACTGGAGATACCCGAACATCGTCCGTTTCAATTCCACACTGGTTCGATTAAAAGCATCTTTACCGACGCTGCATCAGGCAGGTATGGCAAGTTTCAATTCCACACTGGTTCGATTAAAAGTGGGACGCCCAATCGCAGGCGTGGTTGAGTGCGTCGAGTTTCAATTCCACACTGGTTCGATTAAAAGCGTAGCCGTGTCCCCAGAACGCGTTGCCTTGCCCGTGTTTCAATTCCACACTGGTTCGATTAAAAGTGGACAAAAATCCCTCGTAGGTCTTTTCGGTGATCGTTGTTTCAATTCCACACTGGTTCGATTAAAAGTGGTTTTCTTGAGATTATCAAGGTTGGCTTGGGTGTGTTTCAATTCCACACTGGTTCGATTAAAAGGAAGCACTTTTCGGAGTGCGTTACTATCCAGTTCCAAGTTTCAATTCCACACTGGTTCGATTAAAAGCGGATGCGCCGTTTAACTTCATGCTCTGGGTAGTTTTCGTTTCAATTCCACACTGGTTCGATTAAAAGGATCCCGCAACGGTATCATCGCACGCTGATCGAGAGTTTCAATTCCACACTGGTTCGATTAAAAGCTTGAACGTGAAAGAACTTGTGCAGGGGTAGCTCAGGTTTCAATTCCACACTGGTTCGATTAAAAGTGCCGTATCCATTCGCGCTCGTCTACGGGGATGTCGGGTTTCAATTCCACACTGGTTCGATTAAAAGATGCGCGTTGCGCGCTCGCTAGCTTCTCCTTGCTCAGTTTCAATTCCACACTGGTTCGATTAAAAGATGGTGTCAAGATATATTTTAGGGTCTTGGTTTCCGCGTTTCAATTCCACACTGGTTCGATTAAAAGTTAATCCCGATCCGATCGCTCAATGTATAAATCTTCTGAGTTTCAATTCCACACTGGTTCGATTAAAAGAAGTAATTCCAAAAGCTTTTCCTAAAGATTCTCAAAAGTTTCAATTCCACACTGGTTCGATTAAAAGGAATGTGAAGTTGCGGCTTGCTGAAATTGAAAAACAGTGTTTCAATTCCACACTGGTTCGATTAAAAGCAATGCGTGATTTGATTCTTTATACTCTTGCTAATCAGTTTCAATTCCACACTGGTTCGATTAAAAGGAGATTTGTTATACCCCTTATGAGATTCAGCACGGTTTCAATTCCACACTGGTTCGATTAAAAGGTGTCATAAAGAATGTTGTGTGTGTCTGAGCGCGTGTTTCAATTCCACACTGGTTCGATTAAAAGGAATTGACAAATACCCGCGCAGGATACGGGATTTTGTAGTTTCAATTCCACACTGGTTCGATTAAAAGGATAGTCGCTCTGTATGTATCCCATACGAGCCTATCTGTTTCAATTCCACACTGGTTCGATTAAAAGAAAACTCAGGGGCAGCGGTGGCAGGAGCAACGGCATAGTTTCAATTCCACACTGGTTCGATTAAAAGGCGTGAGAACTTCCTGCCTGACCCCTCTGGTGAGGACGTTTCAATTCCACACTGGTTCGATTAAAAGGCGAAAAAGCAGTCGCCAACCTCAACTGCACAGGAAGTTTCAATTCCACACTGGTTCGATTAAAAGAGACACGCACATCAACGGCAAGATGAAACTGTCCGAAGTTTCAATTCCACACTGGTTCGATTAAAAGGAGTTGCAAACGGTTGTTCGGTGAAGTCATATATCCAGTTTCAATTCCACACTGGTTCGATTAAAAGCGGGCGGAACGGTCTGCGTCCCACAACCTCATCGAAGTTTCAATTCCACACTGGTTCGATTAAAAGACGTTTGAGCATGACGGTGTGCAGGGGCGCGTCGATGGTTTCAATTCCACACTGGTTCGATTAAAAGACAATGGCGGAAAACTTTTTCGATCGTGCTGAAAACAGTTTCAATTCCACACTGGTTCGATTAAAAGCACAACGAAACGATTTACAAGTATCCATTGAAAGACAGTTTCAATTCCACACTGGTTCGATTAAAAGTGTCGCTTGGCAATACACCATCGGACACCAACACAGTTTCAATTCCACACTGGTTCGATTAAAAGTGGATGATCCCAATGATGATCCACCAACGAAAATAGACGTTTCAATTCCACACTGGTTCGATTAAAAGAAATCGAGAACATATCTCCTGAAATGTTGGGAAGATAGTTTCAATTCCACACTGGTTCGATTAAAAGTTTCGCTTTGTTCGCAATCTCAGTCTGCTCTGCTAAGGCTGTTTCAATTCCACACTGGTTCGATTAAAAGCAAAAACAAGTTTATATCCCAACCCATAGCAAGCGTTTGTTTCAATTCCACACTGGTTCGATTAAAAGCCCGACAAGTTTCGACGAGATCTTTAACGAAAACGAGTTTCAATTCCACACTGGTTCGATTAAAAGTCATCGTTACCCATTTATGCGTGTAACGCTTGTAAAGTTTCAATTCCACACTGGTTCGATTAAAAGTTGTCAGTGGGGGTCAGGTTGGGGTCTTGTAACGCTGTTTCAATTCCACACTGGTTCGATTAAAAGGCTTGTCTTATTTGTGCAGTGTTAGAAGATTGACTTGTTTCAATTCCACACTGGTTCGATTAAAAGTACGCTTTGCTTTCTGGGTCTGCGTAGAAGTCTCTCAGGTTTCAATTCCACACTGGTTCGATTAAAAGGCCTGACAGCTTCATCAGCGATGAATTTAGCATAGGCGTTTCAATTCCACACTGGTTCGATTAAAAGCGGCATAAAAATCACCAACATTGCCAAGCGTTCCAGAGTTTCAATTCCACACTGGTTCGATTAAAAGACCCGTTCCTCAGCGACAACCCATTCTCACAGATAGGTTTCAATTCCACACTGGTTCGATTAAAAGATCGCAGCATTCATCGGACAAGACCCGCGCATCGCAGTTTCAATTCCACACTGGTTCGATTAAAAGGACACCGGCATCACCGGCACATTCAAGGAGGAACAAGTTTCAATTCCACACTGGTTCGATTAAAAGAAATCGCCAAAGCGCGACTTGAACACCACCGACTCCGGTTTCAATTCCACACTGGTTCGATTAAAAGCGAAACCAACGTCTTGATGCGGATCGAACTCCCATGTTTCAATTCCACACTGGTTCGATTAAAAGTCAGCAAACACATGCCGCTGCTGATACATTGCGTTCGTTTCAATTCCACACTGGTTCGATTAAAAGCTCGTGTGTATTATTCATGCCGTATGAAACATAACCATGTTTCAATTCCACACTGGTTCGATTAAAAGCAGAAAGACGATCACTATACGGGAACCAAAGCACTCGTTTCAATTCCACACTGGTTCGATTAAAAGCAGGGGTTGAAGCGGTGCCCGCAGTGGAACAATAAAGTTTCAATTCCACACTGGTTCGATTAAAAGATGGGGCGTACAGGTGGCTTAATCGATCTATTTATCAAGTTTCAATTCCACACTGGTTCGATTAAAAGCGGAAGCAAGGGCATCCCCCGCAAGAATCTCCGGGACATGTTTCAATTCCACACTGGTTCGATTAAAAGTTCCTCTGCCAACAGTTCCTCTACAGTTAGCAACGCGGTTTCAATTCCACACTGGTTCGATTAAAAGTCGGGGTTGCGTTTTTCGTTATACGCTGCGTGTTTTGTTTCAATTCCACACTGGTTCGATTAAAAGCATCAATTCTCGGTCGTAGTGGTCTTGTTTATCAGCAGTTTCAATTCCACACTGGTTCGATTAAAAGCGACCCACCGCCCATTATCGAGCAACGCTGCCTTTGTGTTTCAATTCCACACTGGTTCGATTAAAAGTAATATGGCGAATGCAATAAATACCTGATTTCATAAGTTTCAATTCCACACTGGTTCGATTAAAAGTGACAACTGAATAGGAGTAACACGATGAGTAACGAAGTTTCAATTCCACACTGGTTCGATTAAAAGAGGATTTGACCATCTCGATGCAGCAAGGGCGATACTGTTTCAATTCCACACTGGTTCGATTAAAAGAATGGCAAGAGATACTCAGCCTTCGTGATTGGGAAGGTTTCAATTCCACACTGGTTCGATTAAAAGCCGTATGTACTCAAGCCCAAACATGATAGGGAGCCGGGTTTCAATTCCACACTGGTTCGATTAAAAGTTGATAGAACTTCGGCAGCTCAATGATACGTACTCTCGTTTCAATTCCACACTGGTTCGATTAAAAGTCGAATGACCCAAGAAAAGCGGGGCAAGCTCTTCGGGTTTCAATTCCACACTGGTTCGATTAAAAGTCGCCTGCCCAATGTGGACGCCGTGACAGAGCGCGATCGTTTCAATTCCACACTGGTTCGATTAAAAGCTATCTCCGCAACATTGACTTCAACATCTTGGATCTCAGTTTCAATTCCACACTGGTTCGATTAAAAGTCACATGGTCGTTTAACGATCGAACATGGGTCGTGTTTCAATTCCACACTGGTTCGATTAAAAGCGGCTGTCCATGAGGGAAGATACAACGGCGTGATCCCCAGTTTCAATTCCACACTGGTTCGATTAAAAGTCAAACTCACCCCGCACTTGGGGCTGTTTATTCATGGTTTCAATTCCACACTGGTTCGATTAAAAGTGAGAACAAAGAGCTGCGCGCGAAAGTAAAGGCATGTTTCAATTCCACACTGGTTCGATTAAAAGCCCGAACAATCAACAAAAAATATTATACAAAACCCGCGCTATTTCTACAAGGAAAAAATTGCCGCTACCTTCAAAAGTCGTCAACGTCCGATTGTGTAAAATTGACGGGAGGTTGACGAGATCGCATGGTTACGCCTCAAGTCAATAATATTTGAATAAAAGGGGTGCCTTGCGAAGTAAGAAAACTGCCTCAGAAATTGAGGTTGACGACTCACCATCCGAGTGAAAACACCTCAATCCCTTGTCGTATCTCTGTTATAAAAGGTTTGTCACCGGGTTCTTTTCGATGCCAATAACCTGTTTGTCCATCCATTTTTCATGGCGCATTTGGTAGATGAGCACCGAATCTTCGCTGTCGTCAATAATTCCTAAAAGCCCCGATTTCACCCGCGCAAGTTGAGCCTTTGTCAACTCACCTTCAAAGACGGAGTTTTGGACCCAGTTGAGGTGTTGACGCAGGTATTTGCAGACCTTTGCAACCCGCTTCACATCAATGTCATAAACAATAATGACATACATAACAATTGTCTCCGTTTTCTTGCAGCACCATACCGGCATAAGGCGGGGCAAGATGCCCCGCCTACCTGCAACACTATTTTACCACCATGCCCGGAATGCCTGATAGGCTTCCATGCCTGTCAAGTGCTTGATCAATTTGTAGCATTCGAGGCGGATTAGGCGCTGGTAGGACACCTTCCGTTTCAATTTTCGATGGTCAATGGTCTGCTTGAGTTGCTCATCGAAGGCTTGGAGAAACAGTTGTCTCCCATTCTCATTCAGATAGCAGCCGCCCGTCTCGGTTTCAAAGTGCTTTGACTCTTTGAGTTGTCCTCGATTGAACAGCCGGAAAATGACTCGATCAACAATGATTGGTTTGAAGATTTCCGCCAGATCGAGGCTCAAAGAGAATCGCCGTTCCCCCGGTTCATGTAGGAAACTGATTGTCGGGTTGAGTTGTGTTCGATAGATCTCCGTCAGGCAAGCGGTATACATCAGTGAATTACCGAACGAAATCGCGGCGTTAATGGGGTTATCGGGTGGTTGGCGAACTCGTTTCTCAAAAGGGGTTTGAAGATCGATAATGGCGTTAAAAGCGCGATAGTAGGTTTCGCGGATATTTCCCTCATATCCCATTAGTTCGTCGACGCGCTGCGCGTACGGAATCTCAGCTTCAATTGATTCAATGATACTCAGCTGCTCGGAACAATCGCTGTCACGGTTCGCACGGTAACGCAGGTTTCGCAGGATATTTGCCACCGCCGCTGAAACAAATTCACGGGCAATCGGTAGACGTTTCGACTTCCGTTCATAGTGCTGCACCTGCTTAACCGTTAGGAATCCAGAGTTCAGGTATTCGCGCGGATAGTAGGTGCCAGAATAGTAGCCGTAGTAGTTGAAAATGTGAATGGGTATATGCTTCTGCGCCATGAAGTTGAGAAGCCGTGTGTTTAGGTCTAGTTCTCCGTACAGGTAGAATGCATCCACATCCTCTATCGGAATCGGCACACGCGAACCGTCCTCTTTTTCGAGATAGATGGTGTTATCCTTTCGGCGCAATCTACCGGACTGGCTGATGTAGTAATTGCGGGACATGGCTGTTCTCCTCCTTTATTTCCAATTATAGAACCAATGGTGCTAGTTTGCAGTTGCTGATAACGTGAAACGTGATGCGTAATAGGGGGTTGGCTGTGCATTGGGAGTGTTTAAGTAATTCTAAAATCTACCAAAGATAGAGAAACCGAGTTTTCAAAAAAACTCGGTTTCTGATGCCTTTCAACTCCAACATAATTCCATATAGCTGCACGATTTACAGATTTTCATAAACTCCACATCTGGAGGCGTTGGCAGGTCGGAGATTGCTTTGACCTCTTTGATCGCTTCCTCGACTTTGCGCTCTTTCTCTGGAGTTAATTCGATCTCAACAGTTCGTCGTTGGCGTGGGTAGTTGATAACCCCTTTCCGATTCGGCACCCCCTTCTGCTTGAGCAGATAGAGGTAGTAGAGAATTTGCATTTCGTGCGCCCTCTCCATCGTTTTCCCCGACTTGACATCATGTAGAATGCCGTCTTTGTCGACGAAGTCAATACGGATGAGGTCATCGATCAAGCGTTCCTTCCGTTTTTCACGGCTGTAACTGTCCTCGTGTAGCAGTTGTCCCATGGAAACGAGGTCTGAGGTGTGTTCCATTTCAATGTGGTTCTGGAAGAACCAGAGTTTTCGTGGGCAGACGTGGAGGTAGTTGATTGTTGTGCCGGTGATGCGGGGTTGATCTGGGTTTTGCATTGATTTCTTCCCTTTAGTGATGTAGGCAGATATGGACGACCTCTATCTTTGCAAGCTAAGGTTACAGGAGGTTCGTGCTCTGTTCATCTACGAGCAACCCGAGTGTTTCATCATAGGTGACTTTTACGAACCACTGACCTAAGCGTTCGTTTTCATAGAGTTGTCCCTCTCGGTGTAATCGTACAAATTGGCTATGACTAATTTGGGCGATGTAAGCCCGGGCTTCATAATACTGGCGTGCGGCAACTTCCGCTAAGAAATCCTCTTCGTAAACGGCCGGAACAACTTCAACGCTCTTGAAGAGTTCGTTAAATTCTTTTCGGTTTGATGCATCTTCAATGAAAGGGACGACGCTTTGTAAATGCCGTTCAAAGGCTCGTCTTGCATTATCAAACTTGTCCTGTTCTTTTTGATCGTAGCCGTGGCAATAGACTTCGTCAATTAGGCTCTGAATTTTCGATTCGTACAGGACATCAATAGGCGCGAAGGCGCGTAAAGTTCGTTGAATCTTGTCATTGGAATAGATGAAGTGATCGTTTTCGCCGCCCTCACGGCAGATACAGACATCGCAGAGATCTTTTTCGCGTTTTCGGTTGATTCGCCCGAAACGTTGGATAAGGGCATCTATTGGTGCCGGTTCTGAAAAGAGGCAGTCAAAATCAATGTCAAGTGAAACCTCAACTGCCTGTGTGCCAACGAGTAAATCTGCGTCGTCAAGTTTCTTTTCAATTCGTTCGCGGTCGCGAAGAATAAATAGACTGTGAAGAAGTTTGGGATTTTCCGCGACATATTGCAATTCCTCAAACATGGTTTGTGCTTGGCGAACAGTATTGCAAACAACTAACACCCGTTGCCCCTGTGCCAGTTGTTCCTCAATCAACGAAATTGCATCGTGAATGTTTCCATCAAGCAATCGAATTCGGTGCCGGGTGAATTGGTCCCTTTCGGCGGCTGGCATTTCAATCTGTGACATCTCACCGAGGGCTTGGTTAAACATCTGCTTGAGAAACTGCGGCATTGTGGCAGTCATAATGCAGAACTTGGCATCATAATCGTGGTGTAGGCATTCCAGCATTGTTAGGATCAGCGCGGTCGTGTGTGGGTCATAAGCATGAATTTCGTCAAAGATGAACAAACCGGCTGCCATCTCTGCGAATTGCATCTCAAAACCGCGCATTCCAAAAAAGGCTTTCAGGAGTTGAAAGGGAGTCAACACTTTGTAGGGGCGACAAATTTTTCGGGTTAGGTTCTGTTCTATCCGGGCCGATGCAGCGGCAGCTTGAGGTGTGTAGTCCTTGTCAACGAGTGCTTGATAGACAAAGTAGGCAGCTTTGCCGTGCAGTACACCGATTTTCTCATCGGAAACCAACTTTGTTAGGCGTTTATACATTGCATTAATGCTAGCGGTATAGGGTAAAACGTAAAAGACCCGATTCCCTAGGGTTTCCACCTGATTATTAGCTGACCAGAGGAGGGCAGCCTCCGTTTTTCCGGATCCGGTAGGGGCTGAGAGCATAAGCTGTCCTGTGATTTCTCCAGATGCTTCTTGAAAGCGTTCCCAACCGTGAAAGTGCCTGCCCTTCTCCTCTGCCCTTTTTTCAACAAATTGAGATAACCGGTTTTCGAGGTTTCCAAGAGCGGTGTGGATTTCGTTTTTTCCGGCGGATGCAAGGTGATCACACGCAATCATACAGCCGCGGAGAAGCATCCCGTATGTGCCATGCAAGGGGGTTAATTTTCCTTTCTTAATAGCATTCCGGTAGGGTAGCAGAAAATCACGATAGCCGTTAAGAAGCTGCTCAGTTGAGGTAACTGGTGCCCAGACACAATTCTCTGTAAGGCAGCAACAAGAGACCTGCTCTTGAATTGTCATCAAAGCCACCCAATTCGGTTTTAATTCTGCGATTCGGTCTCTCCAAACTTGAAACCCATCGGTACTCTCAGGATAGTGCCGATATGTGTGTCTAAGGATGTTAATGTCTTTATGATGTGTTAAAATAGTAAGCCCAATTGCCTGTTTTGCCTTCTGCGAGAGTTGGAGTCCGGCTACGAACCCCGCGGACAGGATTTCGTGGCGATAGTTCCACCGGGTGCCGGTAGTGAGTTGGCGTTGGAAACCAGTGGCGGCTTTTCCGAAATCGTGAAGTGCTACGGTGTAGAAAAGGTGTTCAAAGAAATCAGGCTCTTTCGCAACCTCAGCTAAAAAGGGCATCCGTTCCCGGAGGCTATCATATACCGCAAGGCAATTCTCCGTATGTTCGCGAAGGGTTTCCGTTGGGGCACTTTTGGCAAGTAAAGGGGGCATGTTCATTTTCCAGTCAGCTCAAGGCCGGGGAGTAACATTTGCTCTCCATCCACCCCAGCAACTTCAAAATCCTTGTCAACTTGATTTCTAATTCGTGGGCTTTGCTCAGTTGGGATCGGAAAATCTCCTGGGATGCGTTCGTGCAAATAGACACCCCAATTCTTCTCCGAATCGTATAAAGCCTCACCGTGGTAGTCAATCTTTTTCGTCAAGAGACAGTAAGCGCGGATACCACAAGGTTGGCGTGGGATTTCCGCCGTGAAATGGGTAGGCAGGGCTTGAATCTGTCCATAAATCTGCGGGTGAGGAAAAGGGAGCAATGTATCTTGAAAGGTTGTTTCTGATACATTCTCCAGTTCGATTTCCTCTATTGATGTCACCGTCGCCAAATCTGTAGAACGCCCCAAGAGCAACGGATACCGTGGTCGTTCAAATGCATCCTTCAACCACGTATCGGGTGTATAGAGATAGAGTTGGGGTGCAACAAGAAACTCCCGTTTTTTTATGTTGGGATTCATACGCATTGAGTACAAAATCCTTGATGAAGCGAGGTTGGATTGTTGTCTGTTTATCTTGGAATTCGGGCTCAACGTGCTGTCAAACTCGTAGACAGTTTCTAGATCAACGGCTTTTCCTTCACTCTGAAAGACAAACCCAACAGCGGCATCGTGTGGCGTTACCCAATCCCCTTTTGCAGCAGTTAGGAGTCCATAAATTGCCGAAAGAGGAGGCAGGGGCAGCGTTGGTTGAAATCCGCTAATAAATAGCGGATTCCGAAACGACGTGACCCAGCCGGTAATATGAACACGAATCACCTTCATGGTGTATCTCCCATGTGTTCTTCCAACTTTTGTGCGAGTTGGGCGATTACCCTGTTTGGCGAATCGTAAACAACTTCGCATGGCAGACCTGTCTCCCTTGCCAATTCACTTAGTTTTGGGTGCAAATCATCCATGAACCCACTACGTCTTCCAATGTAAATGGAATCAAGGAACCGGTCCGCATAGTCCTCTATGACTTCGCGCAGTGCCAAGAGGCTTAACTGCCCGGCCCCTTCCTGTTCAACCATCAGGTTCATGAAGGGGTGATTCCCACCATCAAGGACTGACAGAATAATCAGCTTAGGCGTAACATCGGTGAGGTGCGATGTCAGTTTGGCTCCGCCGCTGAGGAGTGGGAGTGCTTCAAGTGTTTGTCGGCATCGCCGGAGGCGGATGTCCTTCGGAAGGACCCATGTTGATCTTTCATCTTCCCTTGTGCCACCTGCGTCCTGAATCGTCGGGATATAACTGGCGGCAATGTTCTTATAGCCCGTTCTGTTGACATCCGAAAACGTGCCAACCGCGCTAAGATCAAGGGAAAAGATACCTTGCAGGACACAGGAATAAAATTGGTGTTCATAAGGCACTGGGTCGCCTTCCTGGCGTGCCATAACTCCCCAATCGTCCGTTGGAATTTGGGGCTCAATCGAAATGAGCGGCGAACATTTAAGGGGTGATAAACGGGTTACCGTCAGATCGACTTTTTGCTTCCCTTCTCCCTCACTTTGTGCACGCATATAGCCAAAGACATCGTCGTCGTCGTATGTCACCGGATCCACTTTGGTATAAGCAATTTTGTCGTCGCGTCCTATAGGCGAACTTTTCCACTCGTCAAATTCCTGATCCAGCGTGGTCCGCCACCAATTTCGCCAAGCTTGGCCGGAAACATAGGGATAGATGTTTCGCCTTCGTCCTTTTTTTAGCGTTTTGACAACAACTACATTATCGTTCGCCCGGTCCCTTGGTCTCTCGGCGTTATTCAAAGCCGAATAAGGGGCATCAATAAGGGCTAATCCAATAAGGTGCTTAGACATGATTAATTCTCCTCTTGTTCAGTTAACCATCCGTGGAGCCGTTCATAAATACGAAAGAGCAATAGGTCGCGAGTTTCACGCCAAAACGTAACATTATCGCTCGCCGAATGAAGCAGCTGTTCTTTTTGATCCTCATCTAATTCATCTAATTCACCATCATCCAGTTCATCACTCCAAGATATAGCATTATCGCTTGAGATGAAAAGATGTTCAACATAATCGTCTAACGAAAACAGCGGTTCCTGTTCCTTTTGTTCAATTCTATCTCGAGTAACACGCAGTAACACACTGCGGCATTTAGCGTAGGTTTCCGCATCTTGAAGGTCACGAAGAAGTTGTTTACTTCGCTTACTTCCAGATTTACGGATACTCTCCGCGATGAAATCACCGACTTCTTTGATTTTATCAAGCCGTGCTTGTTTCATACTTCTGACCTCCTGTAAGTAACGAGAGAGCAATTCCCAATTTCCGCGCGATTCTCGAGCGCGTCGGTTAAGAAAAAAACCACGAATAGACCTGTCCTGCAACAGATACTCATATACAAGGTTTTTCTTATTTTTGTAATCCTCTTCAGATTTAACCTTAGCCCAAGCAATTTTTGGCACGTAACCGCTTCGGACAATTCCCTCCCAGGCATCCTTAAAGGGATTCTGTTCAACAACGCATAAAAATCGGAAGACAGGAGATGGTATATAAAAAATTTCAACGTCAGGATACTGATTGTTGTTTGTAAAAGAGTAAACTTGCATAGATACCTCCTCCTCTTCATCTTCATCTGCCTGCATTTCCTCAACCTCAATAACCATTTCCCGAACCATTCTGAACAACCCGTTGCGCGGGTTTGAGTAGTCAGGTTTAAAACATCCTGCCACTCCTTGTTGGGAATATTGCCGGTGAACCCCCTTAATGCAGATTGATGTCCAAGCTCTCAGCAGTTGCCAAGAATTGGAGTGAAGCATGAGAAACCGTCCGCCGGTTACACCAGTTGAGACCAAAGCAAGAGGTGAAAACTGGATTGCAAAAGCACATGCGGCGCAGTAACCTGCTCCTTCGGCAAAGGCAGGAAAAAAATTGCTATTTTGTCCGCCTGTTAGCGGGACACCTGTTCTGTCAAGCGAGGAGGTGGGAGTTACATCACGCCTACCACAACCCATACAATTGCCACCTTGACCGAGCCCGTCCGATTTATCAATATAGCCAAGGAGTTTCTTTTTAAACTTTGGTACGCGGTCACCTTTTTTACCATTCGTTAGAACGTGGTTCCTTGTGAAGATTGAAGTCCATTTTTCCCAACTCGCTGCTATAGGAACAAATTCCTCAACAACTGTCTCAAGGTCAGCGGTAGTAATCTGTTCCGGTTGCACACTGCGTCCTAACCATTCGCAAATTCCACATACACCCGCATCAACAAACGGATTGCCCATCAATTTCTCATAAATTGCCATCCTTCTTCTCCCTCTACGAAAACTGAACCAGAATTATACCACCCCACAAATATTAAGTCAACATAGTTTTCGTATTTATTGCCTTAAAACCTCCACCATCCCAAATCCCATGCTATTTTTATCCCCAAATCCACATTCATAGCCGATGTGAATTAACTCCGGGGAACCGATAACGTGAAACGGAGAGAGGATGCCGCGAATTTTGGTCCCTTTGAAATTAACCAACCGGGTCACGCGCCCCTCCCTTTTGTCGATGTACGCCTGATCGAAGGTCATCGCAAACGATTTCTCTGTCGGTGGGTGTTGGTGCACCGCTTCGTATTTCCGAATCAGGTTCTGCCGAACCAACTCGGAGAACTGCGGATCATCGGGCAAGCAGTAGTGAGGTGTATCGTCTCGCTCGCGCTTGGTAGACATTGTAATCGGTGAGAGGCACCGAAAGGTCATCTGCGGTCCAAAGCGGGGTTGACGCAACACCTCGACATCCTGCACCCGCATCCTGTGACGTTCAATCTGTAGGATTCCGGTTTGCATCAGGGAAGCGGCGAAGTTTGCCAAAAACTGCTCCTGAGATGAGGAGATGTACCATGTCAGCGGTGAACCGAAGTGAATCTGGTCGTCTTGAATCTTGCGTCGTGCCATCAGTTGAGAGAAGGTAAACAGTTTGAAACGCCGATTCTCAACTTCATAGCCATCTTGGTGGAGGAAATGTGCATATTCGGGGTCGGATTCTTTGAGGAATTGATAGATAACGCCTGTAAGGAAGTAGTTATAGTTGATCGGTAGACGGATGCCTTTGCCGATGTCGCATGTAATTTTGATTCGCATAGGTTTAGCTCCATGTAATGAAAATTAATCTTTCAGGAGGGTAGAGTTTGCACGAACGCGCAATGAATTGCGCTACTACGAACCTAATTAATCAACCTTGTTAGGAGGGTGTGATTTGTATCTTTCCCTGATTGTTACACACATCAAAACCATTATTGTTTCGTTAATCCCTAGGTATGATTTACATCTTTCCTCAATTCTTACCCATTTTTGGATTGGTCTTGGGAAAGTGTTATCCTTACCGAATCACAGCAATTTTTGTGCCTTCCGTCCGCGATTCGCCATCTGCATCGGTTGCGGTGATACGGCAGATGTACACGCCGGGCGAGACAAGTTCAAAAAAGTTCCGTCTACCCTCCCAAGTAAAGGCGTCATTCGCGCCCAATCGACCGCCGTTGTCTCCCGCAAGAAACACACTTTCAAGTACCTGCTCGCCGACGGTGTCGTAGATGGAGACGATGACCTCCGCATCACGACTCAGTGTATAGGTCAGTTTGAGCGCAGCATTCGGCTGGTTAAGACGGAGTGGGTTCGGGTAGGCAACGATGTTTTCAATGGTCACGCTTGGGTTCGCTACTGTCAATTCAGTTTCGATCCGATTGTTGTTGAAATTGGATTCAAAGACACGCGTATCGTCGTTCGCTAGGGCACGGAGGGTAAATACGCCCCATGTGGTTGGTGTGAAGCGATCGCTGACCGTTTGCGGTTGATTAACGCTCAGGTCTACGCTCTGTTCAGGCAGGATTTCGGAGGTTCCATCGGGACTGACAACGACGAATTGAACGGTGATGTTCTCAAGGGGGACGGGACCCGCGTTTGTTACCTCTGCGGTGATTATCACCTCATCCCCTTTGGTAGGAGCGGGGTTGGAAACGGTGATGCCTTCGGATTCCCAGAAGATGTCAGGATTCAGCGGAGGGGTTGATCCAACGATAGGCTGGGCGAGTTCGGCGAGGGTTGCTACGGCTAACTTGATAGCCAATTCCCCCAACAGCGGTATGGAGATTTTTGTCAGGTCATCCTCTTGGCTGTGGATATATTCGGTCGATTCGTCCGGCGCATCGAGGGAGGATTCCTCTGCCACCATCACCGCCGGAATGCCGATGTCCCAAAATGGGGAGTGATCGCTGTAGATGAAACTGGGATCATTTTTTAGGCGCAGATCTATTGGGATTTTGTACCGCTCCGCAGCGGCACCAAAAGCGTTGACAAGCCATTGCGAACCCTCATCGCCAAGCACATGGATGTCCAAGTTGCCGTCCGGGTCATGTCCAAGGAGATCGAAGTTTATGACACCGGCGATGTCATCCCCACGCTCCTGAACCAACCGCGCATAATGTTTGCTGCCGAATAGAAATAACTCCTCCCCTGAAAAGGCGATAAATCGAACCGTGAAATCAAAGTCTTGTTGGCTCAGAATACGCGCAGTCTCCAGCATCTCCGCGACACCTGATGCATTGTCGGAGGCCCCCGGTGCAGCCATCCTTCTCCAGCCTCCATCCCAACCGGGGGTTTTGGAGGCGATGCTGTCATAATGCGCTATCATCAAGTAGATTCGATTTTTGTTCGGACCTTTTCCCGGCAGCGTAGCGACCACATTCCGCATGACGTATTCGCCGACCAATGCCCCAAGCCCGGATCGACGCCGGTGGTCAAAGGGATCGAATTCGACCTTCAGACCGTAGCTGCGAAACTGTTGGGCGATGTAGTCTGCGGAGTTATCGCAGGCGTGATCGGGTGTCGGATTATCATCAAATTGAACGGCATCGCGGACGCGGAGGGCGTATCGACTTCGGAAAAATTGTCCCGGCTTCTGGAGATTTTCATTCTCGACGAGAGCGATAGTCTGCCAAACCCATCGAACCCCGTCCGCTTGATTGAGTAGTCCTTGAATGACCGATTGCTGCTGGGGTGATGCGGATATACTCGGAGCAAGCGAAGGGGTCTGAAATTCCGGTAGCACAATATTGGCGGGCAGTTTAGCACGGTAATGCACCGGCAGGTCTAACAGGACGGATTCAAGATTGGCGGGCAACTTGAGCAGGGAAACGCCACCGAACTGATGTAAAATCTCCCCATACATCTCGATTGTTGTTCTCTCTCTCGCCGAAGGGAGCCGGAGGACGTAATAGTTGAAACCGGGCGTAACTGTATCCAGAACTTGTGGGTCTGGTAATTCGGTCAACACATTTTGATTCGCTCCGATGGAACCGGAATCCAGAGGGACTTGAATAACCGCAAAATCAGGTGTGCGATAGCGCAATTTGATCCCATGATGCGCTTGCAGGAACTGGAGGTGTTGGTTGGAACTTTGAGGAATCTTGACGAGTAGATCCGCTTGGGCAAACAGGAGCGTTGGAATGAGGATTAAAAAAATGAGAACAGCGGTAAATCTCTTAACCATTTGCAGTTTTTGATTGGATAATAGCATGATTCTGACTACGCCAAACCCGCAGGCAGCATAATTAATTCTGGGACATAAACCCGTGCTGGTAGCGAAGCAATCAGTAGACACGCATCGGCGACATCCTGTGGTTGTAGAGATTTTGCCATCACTTCGGGTGGGGTTGGCACCGGACGTTGCAGCACGAGCGGCGTATCCGTCAAACCGGGGAAGAGCATGGAGGTGCGGATGCCGTTCTCTTTCTCTTCTTGGAATGTGCCGTGAGCGAGACCGACCATCCCGTGCTTGGTTGCTTGATAGGAAACACCAGATGTATCGGGACGCTGCACCGCTCCACTGGAGACGTAGATAATTAAGCCATCCTGTTGATCGCGCATCGTTGGGAGGACAGCCTTCGTGCAGTAAAACGCTCCGGTCAGGTTCGTCTGGATCATCATATCCCACGTTTCGTTGGATAAAACTTCAAGGCTCCGTTCGGGAATGTTTGTGCCGGTGACGTAGACGAGCACATCAATCCGTCCAAAATGTTCTAATGTTGTTGCAATGAGCCTATCCACGGCTGCCGAATTTTGCACGTCGGTTGGGCAGGCGATTGCATTCTCGCCAATCTCTTCCGCTAACGCTGCGAGTGTATCGGCACTCCGTGCAGCAAGCACAACTTTTGCCCCTGATTCAGCAAAAGTAACCGCGGTTGCTCTCCCCATGCCGCTGCTGCTTCCCACGACAATGGCAACTTTATCCGCTAATGAAAAACCCATAGGATGTCCCCCTATCTTCCTTAGAAACGTGATATATGAATGCTATACATCTGTCACCCCCTAGGACTTTAGGCGGCAACTCGGATCTATGCTAAGGCCTCAGATACATCAATGCCATCTGAAAATCACGACGTTCAGAGCAGTGCACACACCGCCACTGCGATGTTCCATCGGCTTGGTTTACCTGTAAAACCCATAGATGCCTGCAATCCGCTCGTTGTCCTGATTGGGGGATTTGCTTAAGGTTATCCCACTCGCAATCTAGGCAAAACGCAGACTCGTCTTTGAGCGTTTGTACTTTACCGCCGCATTTGGGACAGATCAACGCAGACGCCTCCTCCCACGAACAACTCAGAATGGCTGCTGGACTTTAGTGTATGGGATTCACTACCCATTGTCAAGTTTTATCTTTTAGGGTCATTTAATTCTTTCGTAGCTCGATGTCTTGGTTAACGCAACGGCGGGGCAAGATGCCCCGCCTACGGGTTTGGGTCGTTCCAAAACCAGTCAAAAAACCAAAAACTAAATGACCCTACTTATCTTTTTGTTTATCTTGACTCTGCAACCCCTCGCTGCTAAACTACGGCGGTATAGTGCGTAAAACGTGATGCGTGAAACGTGAGAGCAATTCGTTCACGGCTTCATTTAGCCCCAGCGGGGCGACATGTGTGTCGTAAATTTGGTTATTTCTGATAGATGTCGGGCATGAAAACTCAATGGATGTGTGGGAGATCCTAACGGGTGTTAGACCTGAAACTCTCCCACGAAGGACAAGACAATTTTAACATACTCATAATATCTTTCAAACAAAAAAGGAGGTGGGATGTCCCCCCACGCCCTAAAGGGTGCGGGCTCCATCCCGAAGAATTCTGATGAAAGTTGCAGTGATTGGATTAGCGGGTGTTGGTCGTGCCCATGTTGATAGGTGGGCAGATAATCCTGACGCCGAGTTGGTCAGCGTATGTGACATCGTCCCTCAAATTGCAGACGATTTCGCGTCACAGTACGGTGTTAAGGGTTATACCTCCACGGAGGAGATGCTGGATAGGGAGGATCTGACGGCAATCAGTATCTGCACACCGCCGAAGATACACCTCGCTTTAACACGCGCAGCGGCAGGGCGTGGCATCCACGTATTGTGTGAGAAGCCGATGGCAAGTACAGTGGCAGACTGTCAGGAGATGATCGATGTGTGCAAATCGGCGGGTGTCGTTTTGCAGATTGGGCATAAGAAACGGTTTCTTCCATCACTCCTACGTTTGAAGGAACTGACCGAGGGCGAATTTGGACCGATTCAGTATATGGTTCACCGGTATCCGCATCCGGGGATGTCGAACAAAGATTGGTTCTGGGCAGAGGACGACGGCGGTGGACCTATCCTCGAAAACGCTGTGCACGCCGCAGACATCCTCGGCTTTCTGATGGGAGATGTCGAGCGGGTTTATGCCGAGGGTGGGACCTTCTTTGCGCCGCATCGAAAGCCACAGATTGACTGCGCGATGTTTACCCTACGATTCAAAAGCGGTGCGATTGGGGTTGTCAACGCCGGTATGGTTTCGATGAGAGGGTTCAGCTTTGAGGATTTCTACGCCGCCAACGAAAACGGCGTCGCTGAAGTGACAGGGGGGTTTGATAGCGCGGACACTTTGCACTATTCTTTCCGAGATGATCCGGAGACTTTGCAGGAGGAAAACTACCCGAACTTTGATTCTTTCGGTGCAGAGATTGAGCATTTTATTGAGTGCATTCAAACGGGAAACGAACCGCGGGCAAGCGGTGAAGCGGGCATGAAAGCGGTGGCAATTTGCCGTGCGGTGAAGCGGTCAGCAGAGATTGGGGAGCCGGTTGAACTGTAGGATTCAGAAGGAGAACTATGTTGAAGTAGTGTTCATAGATGAGACGATTATTTCTCGTCAGCAGTAGTACGACCTGAAACAGAGGGCACAGCAGTTTCAGTACTGCCAAGGGCAAGCGTAGAAATCCCTTGATTTTCTAAAAGTGCGTGGCTTTGCACTTTGGCTGTATGTGCGGCTTCGATGAGATTTTCAGTTTTCAACTCTTTGATGTAGTCATCTAATGTTTTCATAACAACCTCGTCAGAAATCAAAACTTTATTGTGTGCGAAGTATACCATCAAATGCAGGTACAAGTAAAGTGAAATATCAGAGGAGAATATGATGAAACTCACGCCACAACAGATCGAACAGTTTCAAGAGAAAGGGTATCTCAAAATCCCACACCGTCTCATTACAGACGATCACCTTGTCTTGTTGCGCGAGCACTACGACGCACTGTTTGCGAAAAAACGCGGCACAAATGGTCAGGGATTACGCAACCTCGCTATCATCGGTGAGACGGAGCAGGACGAAACCGCAGACAGTTCCGAGGAAATGCTACAGATCATGGAGATGTGGCACTATGATGAGGTGTACCGCCAACTGCTCTATCACGAGCCACTATTGGACATCGCCGAAAGTTTGATTGGTCCTAATATCCAACTGTTCCATGATCAAGCTCTGTATAAACCTGCCCGTCACGGCGGCGAAGTGCCGTGGCATCAGGACAACGGCTATTGGCGTTGTACGCCGGCGAACCTCGTGAGCATCTGGATGGCACTCGACGACGCCGATGAAGAGAACGGGTGCATGAACGTCATCCCCGGCAGCCATGTGGAAAGCGCACCGGATCACGACCGCGCCGTATCAGAAAAAGGGCAACTCCCTGCGCTGTTACAAGCAAACGTAGATGAAAGTCGTGCGGCACCTGTACCACTCAAGGCAGGATACGGAATGGTGCATCACTGTATGATGCTGCATCAGACCAATCCGAATCGGTCACATCGTAGACGACGGGCGATGGTTATTCACTATATGCCGCCTGGCACGGTTAACGGTAAGGGCGACGCGATGGCGGATCGTCTGTTGCTGCGCGGAGAGTTGTAAGGGAGCAATACCTAGCCGGGACACGCCTCTGCGAACACCCGCAGATGATTTTCGCCAAGTATTTTCCGGATCGACGCCGGTGAATAACCCCGCTCTAACAACGCTTCGGTAATTTTCGGGAACTCTGTCGCATCCCTGAGTTGTTCGCCCCCACCATCGAAATCGGATCCGATGCCAACGTGATCATCTCCGACCAGATTGACGATGTGATCGATATGGTCGAGATAGCGGGAAAACGAAGGGGTATTGTCGTCAATGAACCATGTCACGAAGGTCGCACCGATGACGCCGCCGTTTTCGGCGATGCGTTTAATCTGCTCATCGGTCAGGTTGCGCGGATGACCGCAGAGTGCCTTACAGTTGCTGTGGGAAGCGATTACAGGACGTTGGGCAATTTCCAGCACATCCCAAAAGCCGCGCTCGCTGATGTGGGAGACATCAACAAGCATCCCCAGTCGGTTCATCTCTTTCACCAGTTGAACGCCAAATCGGGTGAGGCCGCCGCCGCTATCCGTTTCGCCGTTACCAGCCGCTGCCCATGAGGTTGGGTCGTGGGTCAACCCAACAGATCGGACACCCAAGTGGTGCAGGCTTTTCAGGATGTTCAGGCTTCGCTCCACACCGTCGCTGTTCTCAATGACTAGAATCGCAGCGAGTTTACCCGCCGCTTTTGCCTTCCTGATATCTTCCGCTGTCTTTGCGATGACAATTTCATCGGCGTGCGTCTCGACTTCCGCCTTAAAAAAGCCGATGGCATCTAAGGCGTAGCTGAGATGATTCTTCCACGCTCGCGTCACATCAATCGCAAAGAAGGCAGCGTCAACCCCGCCCTGACGCATCTTCGGCAGATTGATCTGGATATCCATCTGGCTAGCTGCGGAATCGAGTGGACCGCGCATATAGGCGATTGTTCCGTCGTGCCGGACGCGGTCAGGTGTCTCCCGATCTGAAATACTGATATTCCCTCGCCGGATATGCCCGACAATCGTATCGTTGTGAGAATCAATGACAAGGGCTTCGTTATGAAAGTCTATGGACGACAATTCTGATGTCAAGATTGTTCTCCTTTTTGATGCGGCTGATAGTTTCCGAATGCTTCTCACACATCAGCCACGCGCTGTGCTTTCACCCGCCGTTTCTTTTTCGATTTCTTTGAACTCGAAGCGACTCGTAACCTTTCCTTCTGCTGTTTTTCCTGCCGTTCTGCCTTTCTTGCTTTTTCTGCATCTTCTTTCGCTTGCATTGCCTCCCGCTTCTGCTCCCGAACGTGGGCTTCATATTCGGCGTAAGTTCCGTAAAATAGATGCGCCGTTCCGTTCTCAAAGACCAACAGTTTGTTGACAAGCTTGTTCAGAAAATAACGGTCATGCGAAATCATAAAAATGGTTGCCGGGTACTCTGCCAATGCCTCCTCAAGGACTTCGCGCGACGGTATGTCTAGGTGATTTGTCGGCTCATCGAGGAGGAGAACATTTGCGTTTTCCAAGAGCAGCTTGGCTAGCATGACACGGCTCTGTTCGCCGCCGCTGAGGTCGCCAATCCATTTGAACACCTCATCCTCAGAGAACAGGAACCGTCCAAGGAAACTGCGAATCTCTCCCTGTTTCTGTGTGGGACGCAATGCCCAAATCTCATCAATAACTGTGTTGTTTTGGTTGAGCCCTGCAAGCTCTTGGTCGTAATACCCAAAATGGAGGTTGTGCCCAACCTTCAACTTCCCTGAAGTTGGCAGTTCGTTTCCGAGGATCATTCGGAACAGTGTCGTCTTTCCCACACCGTTGGGACCGATGACGCCGACAACATCTTGGCGGTAGACCTCTATATTCACCTCTTCAAAGATTCGCTTATCGCCGTATCGCTTGCCCAAATCCTGACACTGCAAGATGTCGTTTCCGCCCCGTACCTCCGGCGTGAATCGAAGTTTGATTGTTTTCTCAAGGGTCTCTGGCTTTTCTACCCTTTCAAGCCGGTCGAGCAACTTCTGCCGCCCTTGTGCCTCCCGCGTGCGTTGCCCAGCCATATTTCGTCGGATAAAGTCCTGCTCATGAGCGATATGCCGCTGTTGCTTTTTATATTCACGTTCCTGTGCCACCCTCTCCGTTTGCCTGATTTCGAGATATCTGGTGTAGTTACCGGGGTACTCCTTGAGTTTGTGATTTCGTAACTCGACAATCTTGCGGGCGACGCGATCCAAAAAGTAGCGATCATGAGAAACGATGATGACCGCCCCTTGATATTCGGTATTCAGGAAG
Organism: Candidatus Poribacteria bacterium; assembly: GCA_965116925.1. GTDB lineage: Bacteria > Poribacteria > WGA-4E > WGA-4E > PCPOR2b > PCPOR2b. The sequence continues at coordinate 4,957,536 of OZ220744.1, forward strand.
TTTTCCAACCACTCAATCGCTTTGATGTCCAGATGGTTCGTGGGTTCGTCGAGCAGCAATAGATCGGGATCTTCAAGCAGCAATTTGGCGAGCGCGGCACGACTTTTCTGTCCGCCGCTCAAGACACCAGTCTTCAAATTAAAATCGCTGTCACGAAATCCTAATCCGCCCAATGTTCGATTTGTTTGATACTCATAGTCGTAGCCACCCATGCGTTCGTGCTGTTCTTGCAACTGAGCATATCTATCGAGCAGATTGGGATCTTCTACCATCTCTTCACTGAGCAGCAGCATCTCATCTTCCAAATCCCGTTGTTCCTGAAAAACCTTGAACATCTCTTGCCGGAGTGAGCAATCGACTGCTAAATTGGGCTCTTGGCTGAGATACCCGATTTGCAGTCGTTTCGCGTACCCAACGTTCCCTTTGAAATCCTCAATTATACCGGCAATAATTTCTATCAGTGTAGTTTTACCGGTTCCGTTCTTCCCAATCAACCCAATCCGATCGCCATGTTCAATTGACAAAGAGACTTCGTCCAGAATGAGGTAAGGGTCATACGATTTTGTGACTTGGTCTAATCTGACTAATGACATAGAGATCCTTTGTATCGTAGAAAAAGAATAGGGAATCTATTTGAGGTGGGGGAGTGTAGCAGAACCGGTTTGGAGTGTCTCATTAATTCTAAAATCCACTATAATCAAGTCAATAAGCCTCATCCTCGTCGTAAAAATCTTCCTCATCCATGTATTCGTCGTCGAGCTCTTCTTCCTCATATTCACTGTACTCATCGATATCCATCAATACATCAAGCTCTCTAGGACTTTCAATGCTTATCCGACAAATCCAGCCATCCCCTTCGGGCGAATGATTAATTAGATCCGGATCCTCCTCCAGCAAGGTGTTAATTTCTTTAATCTCCCCGGTCGCTGGCGCATGGATAGAAAACGTGTTACCATCAGTCACTTCTACTCTGCCCAGCGGTTCATCCTGTTCATATTCATCGCCAACCGCGGGCAGTTCAACAAAGATAATATCACCATACTCTAGTTGGATGCGCTCGGTGATTCCAACGACCCCGTCACTCTCTCCAACTTCAATCCATTCATGTGTAGTTGTGAATTTTTTCACCTCGTTCAAGATTATTCCTCCTGTATTGCTTAATACCTACACACTCAAGACTTAATACCAATAGATTATACAGTTTCAGGATCAATCACGTCAATATCTGTGTTGATTCCTCGCAGATTCTGTTGAAAGTTTTCAATCTCTCGTTGGCGAATCTGCAGATGTGCGGTTGCATGTTGATCATATTCGACGTTTACCACCTTTCCGCCTAATCTGCTACACAGTTTAAGGACCGACCCAATCTGTTCATAAGGTATCCGCACCTGTAGGGTCTTGTAAAAAATCCGAGTTTCAATTTTTGCACTCGCTAAACATTCCCTCGCACATCGACCGTAAGCCCGAATAAGTCCACCGATGCCAAGATTGATGCCGCCGTAGTAGCGGACAATGACACAGATAACATTTGAGAGTTGAGATGAAGCCACAGCGGCTAAAATTGGGGGACCTGCGGAGTTTCTTGGCTCACCAGCATCGGTAGCATATTCGCGCTTTTCGCGCCCCCACCCGATGCTGTATCCGTAGCAATAGTGTGAGGCATTGGGATATTTTTCTTGAACGAGTGCCAGAAATCTTTTCGACCCCTGTATCGTATCAACCGATGTGGCAACCCCAAAAAAGCGGGATTTCTTGACAATCAGCTTTGATTCCGCTATTCCAACGATGGTTTTGTATTCATCTGACATAGTGGTTGTGATATGCGAAACGTGAGGCGTAATACGACAGAGCATCCGTGGTTGGTAGAGGTTAATCCATCATCTTAGTGCTGTCGTATCTCTCGTTTGTCACCGCTTAGATGCCTCCAGAATTGTTATCCCGACTAGACGGTCATCGTTGTAATCAAGGATAATTCCGTCCTCGCGCATTTCACTGTGGTTGGAAGCAGGTAGCCTCTCAAAACGAAGATAGAGCACATCAACCTCTTCATCATAATCCAACCACATCTGCTTCTTCGCGAGTTGCACAAGGTGGGAAGCCGCTTGTAGCAGGTGAATGATATTTTTTTCTTCTAATTTCTCGCTCGCCATATTATTGTGCCTCGATTCACTTTCCGGGCGAGAAAAGCCGTAATGACAAAACCGTCATTGCGATTAATCTCCCGATAGACAACATGTAAATGATTTAACCTCCTAATGGATTGCACCGCTACGAGTGTGTGACCGTGCCCACGTAAAATCCAAGTAGGATTCTCAATTGTATCCAGTATTTTATCATAATAGGATTGCATGTAAGGTTTATTACTCACAATGTGTTGCCATCTTTCGTCAGTGAGACGAATTGGCACACCATTGACTGAATTTGCGATCTCCACTTTTTTTACTTTTCCTCAATAACGCTGCTCGATTGAAAATGAGTACACAGATTTACCCGTTTCGATGCGAATCTGCTCCCCGCCATTTTCTGTCGGTCGCATCTGCGGCGTATAGGATGCGTTTATATAAATCCCGCTAATCTGCAGGCCAAGCCCCAATGTCAGCCCTTCAGTCTTCCAGAGTCTATCCTCAAACTCCATTTGTTCAGTTCCGAGATCAAGGATTGAACCGAATCGCTTTTCGGTGTGACGCAGATAACCTATCCGTCCACCGATGAAATCACGATACCAGACAGTTCCATCAAAGTTGGTTCGGACACCATCTTCAAAGGGTGGGTTCAGATCCAAGCCAATCAGGATATCTACATTGTTATAATGGAACTGGTAACTCCCGCCCAGAAGGACATCCCGACGGATCTTATCGGGAATGGAGTTATCAGTAAACGATAATCCGTTGCTCAAGTTTCTAATCACGCCACCGATTCGGAGGTGTTCTCCAAACTGCTGGATCAGCCCTAAATTATAGGCATAACCGTGCCCGATATGCCGGTTATTCTCAGCATCCTGTACTTTAGATCGCAGCCACCTGGCATCAGCACCGATAGCGAAATCTCGAAACAGTTTAACCGCATAACTAACTCCAATCGCAAAGTCAGTTTCAGGAAAACTGTTCGTCGCTTTTCCAAGGTGATTAACGCGGCTGAATCGTCCCTCATGTCCGACCGCGAAATCGAGCCCAAAGCCGCCTGCTGCCCCCAAAGGCTTGCTGTAGTTTATAAACTCAAGTCCTGAGGCATGCATCGCGTACTGACCGTGGTCTTCGTATCGTTCAAGCTCGTTCAATTTTGCAGTAACGGCAACAGTGCGTGGAAACCGTGAAACGTTTGTGATGAGACGGTTGCTATTGATGAAACTAAGCCCGGCAGGATTGCTGTTAAGGGCATTTGTCCCTAAAATTGAACTGCCAAAGTTGTCCCCCATCCTCAGATGCTTTGCTGATGCAAGCCTTCTGAGAAACGTATTTGTTGATGCGTAAAAATCTTCGTTGATCGCTTGGGCTGAAGCAGGATTTTCCCCACCGAAGAGAAATAGCAGTGTGATGAGTATGATTGCCAAGCTGCGTATTGCGTAAAACGTGAGAGGTGAAAAATAGTAAGATTGGTTCTTATTCATATTTAGAGCTGTTTACAAGGAGGTATTTTTACACAGACTTCCAACCTATTGACCTAAACAATGTCAATGCTGACCTCTATAATCAATTTTCGTCTGTTGGGCTTTTGATTTGTTGTACGTAAACAATCAAATCTTCAGTTTTTTAGTAGGGATTTTAATTTCTGCGCGATGAATCGCATCTGTCATTTGAGCAACCTGACATATTGCCTTTACATCGTGTACGCGAACGACATCGGCGCCGTGGGCAATCGCCCACACGACTGTCGCAGCAGTGCCTTCCAACCGATCATCTGGATTGGGCAGATTAAGAATCTTCCCAATGAACGATTTTCTGGAAGTACCAATAAGGATGGGTTTATCTAGGCTCTGAAACGCATCAAGACAGCGTAAAATCTCCAGATTATGCTCGGCGGTTTTACCAAATCCGATACCGGGGTCAATCATAATTCGATCGGGACAGACTCCCTCCGCCTGCGCTTTATCAACGCGTTGTCGAAGAAAAGCCAAAATTTCAGGAATGAGGTCGCGATAGACTGGCGAGCGCTGCATTGTGCGGGGAACCCCTTTCATGTGCATGAGAATCAGCCCGGCATCCATCTCCGCAACCACTCTCGCCATATCTCCATCACTCAGCGCTGTAATATCGTTGACAATATTCGCGCCTGCTTGAAGCGCACCGCGTGCGACCACAGGTTTATAGGTGTCAATTGAAAGCAGCACTTCCGTTCTGTTTGCAAGGGCTTCAATCACTGGTAAGACACGGGCTAACTCTTCATCTGCGGAGACAGGTAAGGCTCCCGGGCGAGAAGATTCACCGCCAATGTCAATAATATCCGCGCCATCCTCGATCATCTGATAGGCGTAGGCAATGGCACGGTTGGCATCAAGGTAGCGACCACCGTCAGAAAAGGAGTCGGGGGTGACGTTGAGGATGCCCATAATCCATGTACGTTCCCCGAAAGTAAGCGATTTTTCTCGGCAATTCATGATGCAATCGGAGAAGTTTGGGGACGGGGCCCAAGGATTTCTTCAATATCTTCTGTGATAAGTGTTTCGCGTTCGAGCAACTCATCAGCGAGCTTCTTCAGCCCATCAAGATTTATTTCAATGAGGTTTCTCGCTCGATTATAGCACTCCATAACAATGCTATGAACAGCTTCATCAATTTCAATTGCTGTCTTGTCGCTATAATCTTGGTGATGTGCAATCTCTTTGCCCAAAAAGACCTGCTCTTCACGTCGTCCGAAGGAGAGTGGTCCAAGATCGCTCATGCCCCATTGCGTGACCATCTTACGGGCAATATCGGTCGCCTGTTCAAAATCGTTCTGTGCCCCGGTGGTCAATTCACCAAAGATCAGTTCTTCAGCGACACGTCCACCGAGCGCGGTGGTAATACTGCCAAGGAGATATTTTTTGTTGAAGTTACGACGTTCTCGAATAGGAAGTGCTACCGAAACACCCAGCGATCGCCCCCGAGGAATAATGGTGGCTTTATAGTTCGGGTCATTTTCGGGGATAACATGTCGTAACAAGGCATGTCCCGCCTCATGGTATGCGGTGACCCGTCTATCATCGTCATTGATGACAAGACTACGGCGTTCGGGTCCCATTAGCACACGGTCTTTGGCTTCATCAAAGAAAATCATTTCAACGGTATCTTTGTCCTCTTTGGCTGCAAGCAAGGCGGCTTCGTTCACCATATTTTCGATATCGGCTCCTGAAAAGTAGGGGGTCGCCTTTGCGAGTCTCTCCAAGTCCACATCTGGGTCCGTTTCAATGTTCGCTGTATGGACTTTGAAAATATCTTCACGCCCTTTAACATCAGGAAGGTCAACAACAATTTGGCGATCGAAACGCCCCGGTCGGAGGAGTGCCGGATCTAACACATCGGGGCGGTTTGTTGCAGCAATGAGGATAACGCCCTCGGAAGTGTCGAACCCGTCCATCTCCACGAGAAGCTGGTTTAAGGTCTGTTCGCGCTCATCATGCCCACCACCGATGCCTGCGCCACGATGTCGTCCAACAGCATCCAACTCGTCAATAAAGATGATACACGGTGCATTTTTCTTGCCCGTCTCAAACAGATCGCGGACGCGGGAAGCACCGACCCCTACGAACATTTCAACAAAATCGGATCCACTGATACTATAAAATGGAACATTGGCTTCCCCGGCGACGGCACGCGCAAGTAAGGTCTTTCCGGTGCCCGGCGGTCCCATTAACAGGACTCCTTTGGGGATACGTCCACCCAGTCTCTGAAATTTCTTCGGATCTTTCAGGAACTGGATGACTTCTTCTAGTCCTTCCTTTGCCTCATCACAGCCAGCGACATTGGCAAAGGTAATCTTCAATTCGCTTTCAGAGTGGAGTCGCGCGCGGCTTCTTCCGAACGATAACGCTCGATTGCCTGTGCCTTGCATCTGTCTTGAAATGAAAATCATAATCCCTAGGAAGAGCAGGATTGGCAAGATTGTCGAGCCGAAGATCACAATCCACTGGGGAACAGCCGATGAACGTTCATTATCAAATGGAATTTGATACTCAATAAGTTTTTCTTGAAGTGGGTATTCAGAGTAAACGTCACGACTGGTCCGAAATTCCTGAAACGTTGTGGATTCTCCTCCACCTCTGTGCATTTCATCATCTAGTAGAACGTGTTGTGGCTCTCTGAATTTTCCTTTAATCCACTCTTTACCGATTTCGATTTTTCCTTCAAATAGGTCCTTGCTATTTGGTTGTCGAAGATAGGCATAAAATTCTGATGCCGCAAGCTGATGTACCTTGTCCTTACCTGAACTTAAAAAGTGGTACATAGCATAGGCAACAAATGACGCCATAATCAACCAAACCACAATGCTTCTCGCACTCTTATTCACAGCACTTAACCTCTCTTCTATGTCTACAAAAAATTCCGGATGATACTTAGGTAGTGACGTTTCTTGATGGCTAAAAGTTTATTTGTCTTTTATCAATAGCCACTCTATCATTCCGCGCAGTTGAAGTATAACAAATGTATTGCCAAATATCAAGTAAGATTCCACTATCAACAATCCTTGCTTTCCAAAGAGGGTACTAGGCAAATTTAATCCGTAGGGAACGCAGATCTGCGTTCCCTACGTTTTGAAGATCCAGGGGGGTCAGTAAGCGCACGAACTCCTTATGGTACAATCGCTAGCGCACGAACTTCGCCGAATTCATGTGAAAGCTTAGACCATGACGCACCGTCATCGGTGCTGCGGAAAAGCTGACCGTTGACGCTACAAGCGAACAACCAGCCGGGCACCTCCGGCTGACGTGCCAAACACCAGATTGTGCTGTTGGCTGTCAGTCCAAGATTTGCGCGTTCCCACGATTTGCCGAGGTTATCGGTGTAGAACAACCCGCCCTCATCTCCGGGGGGACCATTTCCCGCTCCAATATAAACTCGACCTGTGCCATTCATAGGCACATACATCGCTGCTCGACAGTAGGGCCAGGGGAACCCGTCCCCGACACTGAGCGGCATCCATTCGTTCATGTCTGTCGTAACGCATACATCGTTATTTGTCGCGGCAACGAGTGCTTTGGGATCGCCGGGGACAACCGTCAACCCGTGAATGTCAAGGCTGCTTAACCCCTCACTTCGCTCTACCCATGTCTCGCCGCCATCGGTGGAGAGACGTAGTCCGTCAATCTCAATACCTGCATAGATGGTCTGGTCATCCTCCGGATCAATTGAGATCGACGTTACGCGCGGTATGATTGGCACACCCTCACACTCTTCAGCCAACTCAACATCCAACTGGTTCCACGTATCTCCGCCATCGCTTGATTTGAACAGGGCGGACGGACAGGTGCCTGCGTAGAGGACATCAGGGTTATTAGGATTGATTGCAATCGCCCAGATTTGCAGTCCATCCATAGGAGAATTGATCTGTTCCCAATTATCCCCGCCATTTTGTGTGCGGAAAACGCCGGTTTCTGTTCCTGCAAAGAGGATTGACGAATCGTTAGGATTTGCAGCGAGGGCGCGAATATCTGCTTCCGGGAACATTCCGCTACTTGCTCGATCCCATGAATCACCACCATCATTGCTGCGCCATACACTTTGACCTACTGTTCCTGCGTAAAAAGTTGGTGTTGCCATGTGTAACCTCCTTGAATCGTAAAGCGTGATGCGTAAAAGGAAAACGAGAGAACCTATCGTTTAAGCACTGTTTCTGTTTGTTTCAACATCTACTCGTTGTGTCTTTTTACTTCACCGGATCCGACCGATTCCCCCAAGAAGAAAATCTCCCATCGGACGCTTTCAGGGGTGACCTCCGGAGACAGATAAAGCGAATATGTGTAAATAGCTCCATCTTGCACAACTTTCATTGGGGCTGCTGATATAATGGATTCTGCATTTTGCGCGACCGTGATTTGTGGCGGACTTCCACCAATTGATTGGTTTGGAACAGCGATGATATCCCAATATCTTGGATGAACGGGATTAGGCAAGACTGTTGCGTCAAACTCTACCTTTTCAATAATCTGCTGTGCGCCATAAGCGTAAGATGAGACACTGTGTCCTGATAAATCTTGCTCGGGTTGGACGCTTGGGATGAGCGTAACTTTCCCGACAACCTGCCCAAAATCTAGGATAAGTAGACTCCCTTCTCCCATCTCAGTCAACGACATATCGTGTACTGTCATCGGCTGTTCGCCTTGAAACTCAACTGCTTTGACATCGTAAGGGAGACGGTCATCGCCTGCAAAGGAAAGGCTCAAACTACCATTTCCTGCCCTAGGGTAGAAGGGGATATAGTCTGATGAATAGCTAGCAAGTACATTGTTTTCGACAGACACAGGATATGAACGATGCTCCCGGTGGTGACGGAGCTTTAGTTGCTCATTCTGATAACCGTATCGCCCATCGGCAAATTCGGTATCATCTAGATAATTTGCGACCTTCCAATCGGCATAGATAGCAGAGAAGGTTGCTTCTACACCGCGCGAGTGCAAGGCGTTATTGATGCCGGAGATTCCGTTTGCCCGATCTTTCACGATTGCGGCGATCGTTTGTGGACCACCGTAGTGTTCATGGAGATAGAGCATCCATAAGTACACCGCACCGTAATGGGCGAGTTGGCTGTGTGCTCCTTGAGGCCAATCTATTAGCGAGATACGCGGATTCTGTTGAAATGATGAGATATGACCTGTTACGTGGTATCCACAAACGAACATAGCATATTCAGCACAACCTTCATTGACCCAGATTGCTTCATCTGCATCATGTCGCCAGTGGATGAGATGTTCAAATTCGTGGGCGAGCACACCGAACGCTTTCTCGCTTCCTGCGTTTAGGGGATCGGTGTCCAGATAGAGCATATCAAGTTCATTGCTACGCACTGGAATACCTATCTCCGGGTGTCTCAGAACGCCTCGGTGCTGGTTCACCGGGCTAAAAAATCCTGCGACGAAATTGCTGCCTCGTGTCGCTTTATCACGAATGTCCAATAAAAGCAGATAGATCCGCTTATCGCCATCAATATCCGGCGGTGGGCCAAAAAGTTCTGTTTCGATTTCATAGATGCCACGATTCGGATCCGCCGGTGTCGCATCATCAAATGCACGGCGCACTGAACGAACTGTTTCTTCATTCACCGTCTGCAACCACTGCGAATCCTCAACGAAGACGTAACAGAATTCTCCAATCGCTCGCAATGTGGACTGCACAATATATTGTTCGTGGGTATTAAAATTGACTGAGAAAAAGTCCTTGCGATCTCCGAGTGCCAGTTGAGGCGCGTTTGGTTGAGCAGGTGCAGAAGGGACTTCAGGCGCATCTTTGAGGAGGGGACCGAAGTGTTCATAAAAATAGGGAGTGCCATCGATCCAACCATAAGCGGTTGACACTCCCAACAGAACGTAAAGCGTAATACATGAAACGTAATACGTGAAACGTGAAACAGATTTTCTATTCCACATCGCCTGAATAAACGCATGAATTAATGAACTCATGAACGTACCACTTCCCCATTTTCTCATTTCTCCAGTTCCTCATTTTGCGGAGTTCACTCCTGTCCATGCTTTTTTAGTTTCTCCAGAATCGCGGTATTACCCGGTGATAGCTGAATCGCTTTTTGCCACGCTGCAACCGCTTCTTTCTTGAGTCCTTTTTTTAGGTAAACCTCCCCCAGATGATCTTGGACTTCTACGCTATCCGGCATGTGGATAACCGCTTTTTTGAGTTGCTTCAATGCGTCATTCAACTTGCCCTGCTTGAAATATGCCCAACCGAGGCTATCCAAATAGGCACCATTTGCTGGAGATTTTTTCAAAGCTTTCTGGATTAGTCTTACAGCTTCATCTAAGTTGGTTCCAAGCTCGGCAAAAAAATATCCGAGCGCGTTGTAGGCCTCCTCACGTTCCGGTGAGAGTGCAATTGTTGTTCTGAGATAGTGTTCCGCTTGTTCAAAATTTCCAATCTCTTGATAAGCAATTCCGAGCCAGTAGTTTGCGTCAGGGTTATTGGGAGTTGTTTCTAACACTTCTTCTAAAAGCTCAATTGCCTCGTTCTCCCGTTCCAATACAACGTAGAGACTTCCAAGACGTGCACGAAATTGTGCTAGCAAATCGTTGTCGTAGTTGGCTCTGTGGTTAGCAGGTGGGGCTAGTCGTCGCAGTTGAGAATAAGAGTGAATTGCTTTCTGGAGGTTTTCTGCCGCAGCCTCTAACTGATCTTCTTGATATAACCGATCATGCTGCTCAACACACAATTTCCACAGTGCGTCATGCCCCCGCCATAGGTCGCGGTCGATTTTGATTGCACGCTCGTAAGCGGTGATTGCTTCCTGCTTATCCCCCAACTGGTTATAGAGGCTACCCAATCGTAAATAATATGTCGGCTGATAGGGCATGATACGAATCAACTCTTTGAAAGCATTGGCGGCAGACTCGTAGTCTCCCGTCTGCTCTGCAATTTCCCCAAGGTAGATGTACGCACTGAATGGCCGTCCATTTTTTTCAAATCCGTAATGGTCGGGATCCAGTTCGACGACTTTCTGGAAGGTCGAAACAATATCGCTCCATTTATCTTTGTGCTTTGCGTCTCCGTATCGCCAGATCATAACCTGCCCTAGCAGGTAATAGGGTATTGGCTTTTCGGGGGCAATTTCAATGGCTCTGCGGCAGTGCTGCTCCGCAGTTGGGAGGTCGAACACCTCCATGCTAAGGCTCGCCAGTTGAGTATGGACAAAGGCGGAAGTCTCATGTTCGCGCAGAATCTGCTGATACCCTTTTTTTGCAGGAAACAATTTGGTTGTTACCCGGAGATAGGTGGCGGCAATCAAATGGGCATAAACCTGCTTCGCACGCTTATATTCGGGACGTAATGAATTATCAACGATCTGAACATTGTCCACGGTTGACTCTGATGCTGCCGCGTCAGAAGCGTTGAGGTGTGCATTTAAATTCATCACTATCAGGGTAGCAAGTGCTATCGCCGATAAACGTATCACATTAAGACCTTTCTATAGGAAACCTATCGACTTTTGTCAACTTCGGGTTTGTCATCATTTTGGACTTCGTCACCATTTTGGGAGATCTTTCCAACATCAACAACACTCTCCTCCTTCCGCAAGGACATCAAACGCACGCCCTGCGTATTTCTCCCGATTGTGCGGACATCGTTGACTGCCATGCGTGTCACCATACCGTTTGAATTCACAATAATCAACTCGTCATCGTTCGACACCATTTTCATTGCTACAACGGGCCCGTTACGGGTGCTTGTTTTAATCGCAATCACACCTTTTCCTGCCCGTCCCTGCAAACGATAATTCGCCAACAAGGTACGTTTACCATAACCGTTTTCCGTCACAACTAACACGGTCTCGCTCTCATCAGCCGCAGCAACCATACCGACAACGAAATCGTCCTGTGCCAAACGGATTCCACGAACCCCCGCTGCGGTCCGTCCCATCCTGCGAACCTCTCCTTCATTGAATCGGATAGATAGCCCAGATCGGGTGACCAGCAAGATATTGTGATCGCCTTCGGTCAAATTCACTCCAATAAGTTTGTCACCTTCGTCGAGATTGATCGCAATAATACCGGCAGAATATGGCCGACTAAAGACTTCAAGGCTGCATTTCTTGACAACGCCTTTCTCCGTTGCCATAAAAACAGACCGCTCTTCATCAAACTCGCGCACCGGTACAAACGCTGTGATCTTCTCGCCGTTTTCTATCCGTAGCAGATTGACAATTGCCTGCCCCGATGCAGTACGACTCCGTTCTGGAATTTCAAAGACTTTCAGCCAATAACATTTGCCGCGATCGGTAAAGAAGAGGATATATTGATGGGCTGATGCGATAAAGACATGTTCGGGATAATCTCCTTCCTTGCTCTGCATCCCGATCACCCCAACCCCGCCTCGATGTTGACGACGATAGGTGGTAATTGGCACTCGCTTGATATAACCTTCGTGAGAAATAGCGACAATCATCTCTTCATCAGCGATGAGGTCTTCAATCTCAAACTCGGTCACTGCATCAACGATTTTGGTTCGTCGTTCGTCAGCGTATTTGGCTTTTAGTTCTAATAATTCCTCTTTGATAATGTTAGTAATAAGGATTTCACTATCAAGGATTGTCCGCAACTCTTCAATCTGTTCGAGAAGGTTTGCGTACTCATCATTAATTTTCTGCCGTTCCAGCCCTGTCAATTGGCGGAGCGTCATGGTTAAAATTTCACTCGCTTGCACCTCTGAAAGGTCATAGTTCTCGATTAATAGGTTTCGGGCATCTTCTGGAGATTCAGCAGTTTGAACGGTGTCGATTACATCTTCAATGTTGTTTAAGGCGATGCGATATCCTTCCAGAATATGTGCTCGCCGTTCACAGACATCAAGATCGTATTGAGTCCGACGGCGGATGACCTCTCGACGATGTTCAAGGTAGTAACTCATGATCTCCGTCAGAGACAGCACCTTGGGCAACCCGTCAACGAGGCATAGCATAATAGCGCTGTAGTTGGTTTGCATCTGCGTATGCTTATACAACTGATTCAAGATTACTTGTGCAATCTCACCCCGTTTGAGTTCAACAATGACCCGTATCTCTTGGTCTGATTCATCGCGGATATCGGAGATTCCTGTGATTGTTTTACTAGCGACCAGATCATACATCTTCTGAAGCAACTGGTTCTTTTTGACTTGGTATGGAATCTCTGTGATGAGGATATGCTCCCTACCCTCCCTCGTTCGCTCAATAACCGCTTTTCCTCGGACGGTGATTGAACCTCTGCCAGTGGCGTATATGTCACGAATACCGGCGCGCCCAACAATCTCGGCTGCTGTCGGGAAGTCGGGACCAGGGATATGCGTCATGAGGTCTTCAAGCGTTGCTTCTGGATTCTCCAGCAATAGAATTAACCCATCAACGATTTCCCCCAAGTTATGCGGCGGAATTCGTGTTAGGTATCCCACACCAATACCGGTTGTGCCGTTAACCAGCAAGTTTGGTAACCGCGCCGGAAGGACTGTTGGTTCGGTCGTCGATTCCTTGTAGTTGGGCTGAAAGTCAACGGTATTTTTGTGGATGTCAGCTAACATCTCATCTGCGATTCGCATCAAACGGCACTCTGTGTAGCGCATCGCTCCCGGTGGGTCATCATCAATCGACCCAAAATTCCCCTGTCCATACACCAAAGGGTAACGCATGGCAAACTCTTGAACCAATCCAACCAACGTATCGTAGATTGGACCATCGCCGTGCGGATGGAAGTTCTTCATGACCTCGCCAACGACAGCCGCACACTTGTCGGTGGAACGACCTGCCGTGAGATTCATCTCTCCCATAGCATAGAGGATGCGTCGCGTGCTGGGTTTCAATCCATCTCTCAGGTCAGGAATCGCCCGGTTGGTGTTGACACTCATCGCATAGGTGAGGTAAGATTCCCTTAACTCATCCTCAATATATCGCGTGACAATATTAGTATTTTCATCGTTTCGTGTTAGCACGTTCTGCCCGTCCTTCTATGGTATTTTAATGAATCCCATCCCTACTTGGATAAAATGTGCATCTTCTGTCAGCACTTGACAAATCCCTCGCTCTTCCATGATAACCATTGAAGTGAGGTCAGTAAACGAAATCCTTGGCTTATCATGGAATCGTTTTCTCAGGTTCCATGATTTTGAAAAATGGTTGGGTATCACCCGCTCAACATGTATATATCCTTGAGATGCGGAGTTCAATAATTCCTCTACGAAGTGAACGGCTTCAGAGAATCGCCTTTGAAGCCGAAATAATAAGCTAATCATTTCGTCTAGAACATATTCGCTGGTATAAATGGGTATCTGACGCTGGCGAAGTTCTTGGTAGATGCACTTTACTTCTTCATGATGTGGGTCATGGTGATATCCAAGTGCTATCCACCCCCATGTATCCACAAAAACACCTTTTGCATCCCTTAATAATTCTTTGCTAATCTCCATAGAGGGCCCGTTCAATTTCTTCCGCAGAGAGGCTTTTTCCCGAAAGAGTTCCTATTACAGATAAAAAAGGATCCGGCCCTGGAATTTTCCACGTTGTCGAAATTACCTTCGGAATATCCCCCAGATTCACAATGGTATTATCTACACATTTCTCAATAATTTCATCTTCAGGTGGGGGCAAGTGCCATGAATCATCTGTTTTCCAAATGGCTTTCATGCCGGACTTCTTGGCACCTTCAATATCTGCTGTGAGATTATCTCCCACAAAAACTGTCTCTTCCGGGGTGATCGTCCGACTTGAAATTTCGTTTAACCGATTTAATGCCTCTTGAAAGATTGCCCTATTCGGTTTTTTGACTCCTATTGATTCAGAGATTAATATCATCTTGGGACCAAAATGCTCTCTGATTCCAAGTTTGTCAATCTTTTTCTGTTGGACAGATTCTCTGCCATTAGAAACTATTCCCAGAAACAGCCCTTGATTTTTCAACTCGGTCAACGTCTCGTGGAGCGCTTCAAAGCCTTTGTAATAACTGGAACAGGACTCATAGTAATCGTCACACAACGCTTTTGGGTTTAAGCCTTCCACCGAAAATTCGGAAAATATTTGGTCATATATTTCATGTTTATTACCTAACCCCCGGTCATCCAACTTGAGAAAAAGGGAAACATACTGGTCTATTGAGGCACGACGGTCTAAATACTTTTGAAACCGGATATATTGGTCATGCAAAAACAACCTAACCGATGTATCTCGATCCAAAAGGGTTCCATCTAAGTCAAATAGGACAGCTCGAATCATATCCATTGGATTCACTTCCCTTATTAGGCAATCCGGCAGAAGGAGAATTATTTCTATGGTTCAGGATGGATCGGGTCAACCCAATAGACTTCCTCCGGCGGCTCTACCGGCTCGATATCCAAATTGATAACAATCGGCTCTTGGTCACTCCGCACCAAGACACAGGAGAGGGGTTCGTCCGTGCTGGCGTTAATTTCTTGGTGTGGCACGAAGGGCGGCACATAGATGAAATCGCCCGGTCCCGCCTCTGCGACAAATTCAAGCTGCTCGCCCCATCGCATACGCGCCCGCCCGTTCACGACATAGATTACGCTCTCCAACGCCCCATGATGGTGTGCACCAGTTTTTGCGTTTGGCTGAATGTTCACCGTGCCAGCCCAGAGTTTGCCAGCTCCAGCCATCGCACGATTGATCGCAGCGGCACGGGTCATGCCGGGAGTCTGCGGCGTATTCATATCAAGTTGATCGCTGCGGATAATCCTCACCCCACTGTCACGCCAATTCACGACATCATTTGACATCTTACGCCCCGTATAGGTCGAGGTTCACCTGGCTTCCATACTTTTCGATAAAGACACGCCGTGGATCAACATCATCGCCCATGAGTAGGGTAAACATCCGATCCGCCTCGACAGCATCCTCCATCTTGACCTGAAGCAGCACTCGTGATTCGCGGTCCATGGTCGTGTCTTTCAATTGATCTGCGTCCATCTCCGCAAGCCCTTTGTAGCGGGTAACATTGATGCCGCGTCGCCCGATGTCTTCAATGACACCCAGCATTTCCCATACGGTATTCGATTTTTGAGGCTCCCGGTCCCCATCTCGGATGGTAAAGGTCGAATTACCGTTACTACTTTCGATCCCATTTGAACGATCGAAATCGTGAGGCAATATGTCAAATTTATTTAACCCATCAATGAGGTTATCCAACTCTCGGATTTCAGACATATCGGAGACATCTTCAATCACTGTTTCGCTCGTCTCCTCAAAATCTTCGATCTCCATCTCTAGCTGCGAATTCGTATTTTCTTCAATCAGCTGATCGATCTCTTCATCCTCAAACCGGTAGAATTCGCCCCTGTCGGTTTGAACTCGGAATAAGCCGACAATATCTTCACCGCGGAAACGTTGACCAAAAATACGATCTGTATCAATCCCTTTTCGTCCTAATTCGCTTAATGAGCTCTCAATTTTTCGGATGGTCTCAAGAATTGTGCGAAACTGTTTTTCTGTATACGGTCTAGCACGCCGGCTGTTGGTCAGTTTCGCGCTTTCCATCGAAGCCTCCAAGAGGTAATCATTCATCTGTTCGTCGCTTTGGAGGTATTGTGCGCGACGTCCCTTTCGGATTTGATATAGTGGTGGCTGAGCAATGTACAGATGGCCGTCCTGAATCAGTTGGGGCATCTGACGGAAGAAGAAGGTTAAGAGCAAGGTGCGGATATGTGCGCCATCGACATCAGCATCAGCCATGATAATCACCTTGCTATAGCGCAACTTCTCCAGCGTAAAATCTTCTTGACCTATCCCCGTCCCCAACATGGTGACGATGTCAATAATCTGTTCGTTCTTGAGAATCTTATCTAACCGTGCCTTGGCAACGTTGATGCCTTTACCCTTCAACGGCAATATCGCTTGAAAGCGGCGGTCCCGTCCTTGCTTTGCTGTTCCACCGGCTGAATCGCCTTCAACGAGAAATGCTTCGCACAGTGCGGGGTCCTTTTCAGAACAATCAGCGAGTTTGCCGGGCATTGATGCGGAATCCAATATCCCTTTCCGGCGGATGACTTCCCGCGCCCTTCGAGCAGCATCTCGTGCTTGTGCAGCCTGAACGCTCTTTTGGATAACCCTTTTTGCAATGCTTGGATTTTCCTCAAGATAGGTCTTTAACTTCTCATTGACGAGCGTTTGCACAATTCCCTCAACCTCGGTATTACCCAATTTCTGTTTCGTCTGTCCTTCAAACTGTGGATCCGGGACTTTGACACTAATAACGCCGGTCATGCCTTCACGAATATCCTCACCCGACAAATTGATCTTTACATTCTTTAGCAGATCATAAGACTTAGCATAAGTGTTGAAAGTTCGTGTGAACGCACTTTTGAAACCGCTCTCATGAAATCCACCCTCCGGTGTACGGACGTTATTGGCGTAGGAAAAGAGATTTTCGGAATAACCGGTATTGAATTGCAGCGCAATCTCGACCGAAACATCATCTCTGATCCCCTCTATATAAATGGGATCTCTGTGGAGAACCTCTTTATTTTGGTTATGATATTGGACGAATGACGAAATGCCGCCCGCATACTGGAACACACGGGGTTCCCTCTCCTTACCGTCTTCAGTGAGTCGCTCATCTTTGAAGACAATTTTGATACCACGATTGAGAAACGCAAATTCGCGGAGTCGCTCTGCTAAGACATCATGTGAGAAGTGAATGGTTTCAAAGATTTCTGAATCTGGCATGAAGGTTGTCGTTGTACCTGTTTTTTTACTCGTGCCGACAACTTCGACCTTTGTCGAGGGGATGCCACGCTCATACTTTTGCTGATGTACCTTCCCATTTTGTCTAACTTGGACATGGGTCCATTCTGATAGGGCATTCACAATAGAAGCACCTACACCGTGCAGCCCGCCAGCGGTTTTATATCCAGAGCTTGCACGCCCGTCAAATTTTCCGCCGGCATGCAATGTAGTCATCACAACCTGTAAAGCAGAAGCACCACTTGCATGTCGCCCCACTGGAATCCCACGCCCTTCATCACGCACAGTTGCGCTGCCGTCGGTGTGGAGGGTCACTTCCACCTTCGATCCAAAGCCGGCAGCGATTTCGTCGATTGAATTATCGACTAACTCTTTGATTAGGTGATGTAGCCCCGTGGGTCCCGTGCTACCGATGTACATACTAGGACGTTTACGAACCGCTTCCAATCCTTTAAGTACCTGGATATTTTTCGCTGTGTAAGAAGAACCCTTCCTCATATATCTCTACCCCTTTCATCAACTTCTGTTACTCATCTTCAATTAAAGCGCGTTGGCTCTGTTTGATAAAGAGTCGCTTTAAGTGCGCTTTCAGATCTGGATCCTCGACCGATGCGACGGTCTGATCAATGCGTTTTAATGTCTCCCTATCTAATTCAACAGTCTCTAATTTAAGACGTTTTGGACGGTGAAAACGTTGACTTTCTGAAGATTTTGACGAATGAATCGGCTTAACAGAAAAGTCCAATGTTTTTACCGCAGGAAAATTGACAGCTTTATTGATTTTGGGAATCACTTGCCCTCTCAGCATTTGAAGCTCGTTGACCCAGACATGAGCGGAAGCATAAACTGTTAATTTCCCATTAACGAGTGAAATCGGCTGAGTGTTGCGAGCGATCAGTGCACCCACCGCTCCTTTCCAAGCGGCAAAGACTTGTGTTTCAAGAATTTTGTGATCTAATCCATAATCACGAATCAACCCATCAAGCAGCAGATCGATCCGCTCTGTTTTCTCAGTTGACTTGTCCATCATGCACCGTAAATACGCGGCAATCACCTAACTCTGGCACCCATGCCTCCTGCCGCGTTGAAGTGATAAATGTCTGTGCATTCAATCGCCCTAGCAACTTAAATAAAAAGGACGAACGCTCCTCATCCAATTCTGAGAAAACGTCATCCAATAGAACGATAGGAGTTTTACCTGTGGTTTCACGTATTAATTCCAATTCCCCAAGTTTGAGGGCTAAGGCAATTGTTCGTTGTTGCCCCTGCGATCCAAAAGCTTTGGCTTCCTGAAAATACATCGCTCCGGCAGACTGCGATTCCAATATTAATTTGAAATCGTCCCGGTGGGGTCCCACCGAAGTCATCCCGCGCAGAATATCGTAAGATCGGGAAGATTGTAGCTCCTTGCGAAATAGTTCTGTCGCCCCTTGCTCTATCGCATCATCAATCTTTTCAGGAGAAGGTCGGTATTTCAATTCAAGTATCTCACGATTTCCGGTCAATTCGGCGTGTTTGGCTTGAACATAAGCCTTTAATTGATCAAAAATTCTCACGCGTGTTTGGATGATAGAGATTCCTTCAGCAATGAGTATATCATCCCACGGATCGAGGAAGTCAGGAGTAGCCTGTTTCGATCGAATTTGTTTCAGCAACTCGTTGCGCTGCTTGAGCGCAAATTGGTAGTTTTGGAGAGAAGTCAAGTACGCCGAATTGATCTGGGAAATCAAAAGATCTATAAAACGCCGACGGTCTGCGGGTGAACCTTTGACTAAAGTGAGCGATTCAGGGGAAAAAAAAACAACGTTGAACTGACCAATCCACTGAGAAAGTTTTTTCTGAAGAATCCCATTGAATTTGAAACGTTTCTTGCCACTCAACTCGTTTGAGACTTCAACCGTCATCAAGTTTAATGGCTGTAGATCATGGGGTTCTGGATTCGGCTGCGAACCATCAGTAGCGGTAATCTCCCCTTTGAGGTAAAACCAACTTTCGCTGTGCCGTATCAATTCATTATCAGGATAGGTGCGGTGTGATTTTGCCGTGCTGAGGAAATAGATTGCTTCTAGTAGTGTTGTTTTCCCCTGCGCGTTTTCCCCAACAATCAGGTTCACTCGATCGGTGAATTCGATTTCACAATCAGCATAACTACGAAAATTACGCAACACAAGTTGGTTTAATCGCATTTTGTCGGTTTTGATTTGCCACTTAGCGGCAAGCAAACGCAAGTTGTCTATAAGAGAGCAAGAGAATCCACTCCGAAAGAATCTCTATTTTTCAGATTTGGAACATGTTATGATTCAAGCCGCATCGGCATAATTAAGCAAAGGTGCCCATCATCGCCAACAGGCTTTAAGACAGCCGCACTGAGGGAATCTTTGAGTTCCAAACGGAAATCTTCGGCTTGAATATGTCCCACAGCTTCCACGAGGAAACGCGCATCAAAAGCGATCTGGATCTCTCCATCGCCACTTGTGACATCTACCGTTTCATACGCCTCCCCAAGTTCGGGTGTCTTGGCAGAGATTCGCACTTTGCCGTCCTGAACGTCCAAACGAATCGAGTAGGTTTTCGGATTGGATAACAGTGCGACTCGTCTCAGTCCTCCCGACATTTTGTCGACATTAAGTGTCAAGTGAATCTCGTTATCGCTGGGGATAATCTGTTGGTACTTGGGATACTCTCCCTCAACCAATCGAGAGGTCAAAGTAGAATCATCATCAGCGAAAATAATCTGGTTTTCTAGCAAGCAGACTTTAACCTCCGCTGATTCTGCAAAGGTCTTCGTAATCTCCCGGACCGCTTTGAGTGGAACGATAACACCTATCGGTTCTTGAGGTGGTGGCATCAGTGTATCGCTAGATGCGACAGCAAGGCGTCGGCCATCAGTTGCGACAATCTGAGTTATTTCGGGGGTCAGATCAAAATACAGTCCATTCAAGAAGTATCGCGTTTCCTCGGTGGAAGCAGAAAATTCGGTTTTATCAATCATCGAACAGAGCAATTCACCATCAATAGTGAAAAACGCTCCCGTAATTGAGGGAAGTTCTGGAAACTCATCATCAGGGAGCCCGATAATTTTATAAACCCCTTCTCCACAGGTGATTTCGATTCGATCGTTTGCCGTTGTCGAAAGCCTTACTTCTTGGTCTGGCAACTCACGTACAATTTCAGAAAGCTTTCTTGCCGATACGGTAATGGCACCTTCCTCAACGATAGTACCGGGAACAACGGTCTGAATGCTAACTTCAAGGTCGGTTGCTGCAATTTCGATTTGTCCGTCCATTGCACGAATTAGGACGTTCGATAATATTGGAAGGGTATTCCTTCCGGCAGCTACACCTTGTAATACTTGAATACATCTAAACAGATCTTCTTTTGCAAAAACTAATTGCATCTTCTTTCTCCTAAAAAAATTATGTTTCTAAGTTAAATTTTCATAAATACTTTTTGACAAATTATGGTTATATATTCATTATCTACTCTTTATTCTATTAATTTATATATTAATAATAGTAGTAGTAGGGGATGTGGATATGTGGATAACTCCCCTAAACCCGCGCCACGACTGGCTGGAAGCCTGTGGATAGATTGTGGATAACTTTTTGACTTATCCACAATCTATCCACATCCCCAAAGTTATCCACATCTATCCACAAATCATCCACAGGTTATCCACAGGGTTATCCACAGGTTATCCACATTAACGATTTAACAAATATGTTTCTATTATTTAATATCTTCGATTAAAAAGTTAATTGTTTGATAAAGCTCTGCATCCGTTCGGATACTCTCTTCAATTCGGTTGTTAGCGTGCAAAATGGTCGTGTGATCTTGCCGGCCGAAAGCATCTGCAATTTCCATTAGGGACAGGTTGGTTAGTTGACGGCAAAGATACATGGCAATTTGTCGGGGCACAACAACCGCTTTTGTGCGTGTAGAGGACTTGAGGTCGCTGATTTTTAGACGAAAATAGCCCGCTACGGCTTTTTGAATATCTTCTGCTGTGATAGCTTTAGAGTTAATCCGAGGCGGCGGTGTAGCGAAGTCGTTTAACACATTACGGGCAAAATTGACTGTCAATTCCTCATTGAAAAGACTTGCTTCTGCAGCGACCCGGATGAGCGATCCCTCTAGATCCCGAATGTTCGTTTGGATCACTTCGGCAATATAGCTTAAAACAGAGTCGGGAACATTTTCCAAGTTTTGGTCTTCACATTTCTGGCGAAGGATAGCAATCCTTGTTTCAAATTGGGGTGGACTAATGTCTGCAACCATTCCCCACTCAAAACGAGAGCGTAATCGCTCTTCGACGGTTTCAAGGTTTTTCGGTGGTCGGTCGCTTGTCATCACAATATGGTTTGAATTTTGGTGAAGCTCATTAAAAGTATGGAAAAATTCTTCTTGGGTGCCCTCCTTACGTTGTAAAAATTGAATATCATCAATAAGAAGCACATCAACTGTCCGATATTTGCTTCGGAAATCGAATGCGGTGGTACGAGTGATGATAGAGTCAATATATTCATTCATAAAGGTCTCAGACGAGATATAGAGCACTTTCTGCTTGGAATGAACCTCTTGGATTCGGTTGCCGATTGCGTGCAGCAGGTGAGTCTTACCCAATCCAACACCACCATAGATGAAAAGTGGGTTGTAAATCTTGCCTGGGTTTTCTGATACAGCCAGTGAAGCCGCATGACTCAAGCGATTCCCAGTTCCTACAACGAACCGATCGAAACTATATTCGGGGTTAAGGGTTGTATCAGTTGATGGGGCATCAGTATCATCAGGTGCAGTAGCAGGGGTAGATGAGACCGCAGGTTCAGGTTGCCTTTTTCCGTCGGGCTGTGCAGCAATGATTTTGAGCCGACAGCTGGCACCAATCTGTTTCTCTAAGAGACCGTTGATATCAGGAAGAAAACGGCTTGCAATTTGCTCCTGTGTATACACACTCGGAACTGAAACTGTCAGTTCACTTTCTGTGAGAGCCATCGGTTTAGCTTGGCGTAGATAAACATCTTCACGGATGGTGTCGCCCAACTCAGACAGAATTTTCAACCAGATTTGGTCCGGGGTATACTGCATTATATGACATCCTATAATTGGAGGGTTCCTTCAGGGGAATTCAAGCAATGTAGCAATCAACTATTAATATAAAAAGATTGGGATTCCTGACTGGCTTGCTCGCTAAACAACCGGAAACCGGAATGAGGAAAAAGATCATTATTACAAAATTGACAATGCACGAAGAACAAAAATTATTTGCTCTAATCACAAGTTATCCACAAGTTATCCACAAGTTATCCACAAATTCTTCACCTATAGAAAGGCGAGGCTTACCGGGGACTGTCAGCCATTATTTGGCGGGGATTAGATTTAGTTTTTGTCCTTAAGTAAATCTACTTTAGTATATCATAAAACATGGTGTAAAATCAAGCCAAAATCCGATCGATTGGTGGGAAAAATCTTGACAAATCCTAACCTAATAGACTATCATTCCTGCGCTTAGAGTTGACTGTTTGAAAAATCAACCTCTGGAACAAAGTATCGGGATTCCTGTTGAGTCCCGTAGTTGGGGCGATGGCGTCCCCGATAGGTGTCAGATTTGATTGGACCTATGTAAATCTGGCTAACATAGCGGATAAGAATCCCAGTGCTTTAGCTTTGGGAGTACGTCAAAATTAGTTAGGAGAAGGTGCTGATGAAACGTACATATCAACCTCACCGTCGTAAACGAAAAAATAAGTTTGGCTTTCGCAAACGGATGTCTACGCGGGATGGCCGGAAGATTCTCTCTCAACGTCGTGCGAGAGGTCGAAAAGTCCTCACCGCTTAACAGGATATACACCAATGGTGTTGCCCCTCGGAAAACTCAAGATTGATCTGTTGGAGCAGCTTTTACCTCAACCAGATCGGGATACTCGCGTCGTTGTTGGACCGAAAGTTGGGGAGGATGCTGCTGTAATAGACTTCGGCGAATCGTATCTGGTTGCTAAGACGGATCCGATTACCTTTGCAACCGATGAGATTGGCTGGTATCTTATCTGCGTCAACAGCAACGATATCGCAACGATGGGGGCAGTTCCAAAATGGCTGCTGACGACGATTCTTCTACCGGAAAACCGGACAACTGAAGCGTCGGTACGCCGTATCATGGAACAGATCAACACCGCATGTAATCATTTTGACATTACCCTGTGCGGTGGACATACTGAAATTACTTACGGCTTAGATCGACCTATTGTCATTGGGCAAATGCTCGGTGAAGTCACCAAGGACAAGCTAATCGTATCATCGGGGGCGCAGGCGGGGGATGATCTAATATTGACGAAAGGACTTGGCATTGAAGCCACGTCAATCATCGCCCGCGAGTGTGAAGCCGATCTATTGGCGAAGTTTTCTCCCGCTTTTCTTAATCGAGCAAAGGGGTATTTGACCTCACCGGGAATTTCGGTGCTGGAGGAGGCACTGATCGCTGTTGAAACGGGCGGTGTCCATGCAATGCACGATCCAACGGAAGGCGGCGTTGCGACAGCCATCCACGAGCTGGCACATGCTGCGAACTTGGGAGTAGTTGTCTGGCAGGATGTGCTACTCATATCGGATGACACAGCGCAACTTTGTCGTGAATTGGATCTGAATCCGCTAGGAGTTATCTCCTCTGGTGCGTTGCTGATTGCGGCGGACCCCACAGCAAGCAACCAGATTGTGTCAGCGATTACTGAACGCAATATTCCTTGTGAGGTTATCGGTCAGTTGTTGCCACCGGAGAGCGGTTGCTGGATTGAGACGGATGGCCAACGCTGTCCACTCCCTATTTTTGAGACAGACGAGATTACCAAGATCTTTGGTGAATGACAAGGAGGCGGCGAGATGAAGACATTGTTTGTTGCTTTTTTTGTTGGATTCTGCTGTTTTCTGTCAGCCTGTAAAGGTCATAATAATCTAGAGAAGCATAAGGAAGTAGTTGCTGTCAGGAGACTCTTCGATGAAGAAATCGAAAAGATAAATTCTCAACTGGAACTCGCAGATCCTGGTGCAACAAGCGAGGCTGTAGTATATAAGAATCTTGGAGCTTCCTACTTAGAGCAGGGTAAACTCGACAAAGCCGTTGTAGCCTTCAAAAAAGCGGTCCAGATTGCGCCTAGCTTCGTCGAGGCACACTACTTACTCGCCGATGTCTATTCCCTCAAAGGTGAAGGGATTCTATCACGCCAATTCCTTGATAGAGCAATGGCTTTGGACGGAAGCTACATTATTGATACTATGATAAGGATAGTGGATGAGACCCATATTATAGTAGAACCTCCCGGATCTGCTGTTATAGAGTCTGAGGAGTCAATAAAACGTACCTTCCCTCCTGAATTTTTTGAAGATCCTGATAAAGTAGGTGTACCCCGCGAGTGGGGGTCTCCACCTAAGTAACCAACCGTGGGAACGGTGAGGAATGCCAAGAGAATTCAACGTCCCCCTTTTCTACCGAAGTCCCATCATTTCTGTGGTGAAGCAAGCGCGCCGGGGGATTGATCCTCGTAAGCGTGACCTCGCCCCTTCCGTTTTGGACTTTGGTCCGGTGCGTTTCAAGATTGCACGTCACTTCGGATTTTGTTATGGAGTGGAGAACGCAATCGAAATTGCCTATCGAGCACTGGACGAAAATCCGGATAAGCGGATCTTCTTGCTGTCAGAAATGATTCACAATCCTCACGTCAACACAGACCTCCGTGAACGGGGTGTGCAGTTCCTCTGCGAAACATCGGGTAAGCAATTAATCCCTTTCGATGAATTGACACCCGCAGATGTGGTTATTGTGCCTGCCTTTGGTACAACACTGGAAATACAATCTGAACTGAATCAGCGCGGCATCAATCCCTACGCTTACAATACGACCTGTCCTTTTGTGGAAAAGGTGTGGAAGAAAAGTGAGGAGATTGGCAGGCAGGATTACACTATCGTGGTGCACGGCAAGCGATACCACGAAGAAACACGGGCGACGTTTTCCCATGCGAAATCGGGAGCACCTGTGGTGGTTGTGCTGAATCTGGTTGAAGCGAAGAACCTTTCTAAGGTGATATGCGGTGAAGCTGACCGAGCATTTTTCTTTGAATATTTTGCAGATAGCTACTCCCCCGGCTTTGAGCCGGACCGTGACCTGAAACGTATTGGTGTTGTCAACCAAACGACGATGCTGGCAACCGAGACACAGGCGATCGCAGACCTACTTCGGGGGACGATGGTAGACCGATACGGTGAGGAACATATTAACGAACATTTTGCCGATACTAAGGATACGCTGTGCTACGCGACTAAAGAGAATCAGGACGCGACGCTCGCTCTCATCGAAGACCGTGGCGACTTAGCCTTGGTGGTAGGTGGATACAATTCCTCTAACACGAGCCACCTTGTCGAGTTGTGCGAAGATAAAATGCCGACGTACTTCGTCTGCGACGCCGGGGAGATCAAATCGCCTCGATCGGTCCGCCACTGGGACATTCGCGCAAAATCTGTGTGCGAAACGACCGATTGGCTTCCCATGCACTCTCCTGATGACAGACCTGTTGATATTATTCTGACCGCGGGGGCTTCGTGTCCTGATGCTTTACTTGACGAGGTACTGTGCAAAGTTGTCTCGTGGTTCCCCCAAACCCTTTCTGTTGACGATGTCCTTGCGCCCTACCGGGACGATGAAGGCTACAGTCTGTAACGAAGTAGGAAAGTTTTCGCTCTGACTAGTTGGCGCGGATGATTTGCCACCCCTTCTCTGTGTCTGCTAAGACCAATGAGAGGGCACCAGAGGTCTGTTCGGCTTTTCCACTGTCTTTCGGCGTATACTGGAGTGTGTAGATTCCGTTGACAACGGCAGTGTCATCAATTACATTCCGGTGAATGTTGATCTCTGTCAGTGTCATGTTGATCTGATGATGCCTTTGAAAAAAATCAGCGGCTCTGGTTTGGATATCGTTATATGTTCGCCCATTGGAATTGTAGTTTGCTGAGAAGCAGGACATGACCTTCTCAAGATTGGCGTTGTCGTATCCCTCCTCATATTGCTTTAACACCATCCTTATCAATCCCTCGTCATTCGATGGCACCTCTGCTTGCGGGGCGAGTGCTTGAGTCAACTTCTGCGCTGTCTGACCCGTTGCTATTGGATAGCCCCACACTTCTAATTCCATGACCCGCGCAAACCCTTCGACTTCATAAACAGGTTTTTGTCGCGACATATACTGATAAACCCGCTCTGTATCGTTTGTTGACACGGGTACAAGGCGGATGTGTTGAGCAAACAGCTTGCCACGAATATCGTGCACACGTTTCCCTTTGGTATTATCCCTTGCGGTGTATTGTCTATCTTTCGTATCGCCTGTTGGAATCAATCCCCAGCCTGTTCCGTGCCAATATTCAATCCGGTAGTCTTTGAGACCGTGCTTTGCAGCGGGGTACTGTTCGGAATTGATTGTGTACATGACAACTCGCCGGATGTCAACAGGTTCGGGTAGATCGATTCGCACATAGGGTCGTCTGTTTAGATCCGAAGTGCGTAGATGTTCTAGGGTGCACCCCCAACCGCTGCCTTCATCCCATGTTTCGGAAGAGGTGTCCCCATCAATTACCTCTTCGGGTAGATGGTTGGGTATGTGTTGTGAAGCATCGGCGGCTGCGCCCTTACTGAGAAGCGCAAAATTGTTGAGTTCTGGGGGTGGTTCAAAGATCGGGCTTTGTAACGTTTGGGTTTGGCAACCGATTACAGTAATGAACAAAACCCCAACACTAAGGCGGAAACAGATTTTGGATAACATTGTCGTTACTCCTTTCGACTAAGGATGGTATGCTACCATGCCGTCACAGCCACACAAATTATAGTCAATGTGCCTGATGTTGTCCACAGGAATCTGCTTTTTCTACATATTTCTGCGCCCAACTAAAAACGGTTGATAAAGCAACCGAATTATGGTATAATCTAGCCAATCTCTGCTCCATAATTGACTGATTATGAATTTTGGTATTGTTATTACGAGGGAGATGCAGGAGATTTTTTGCCTGCGAGTAAACATCAGTCAAAATTTAGATTGGAGCCATTCGTCCAAAGGGAGGTACGAGAGCATTGCGTCAATACGAAACCATTTTTATTATTAACCCAGATCTAGATGAAAGCCAAACAGATGGCGTTATTGAAGGCGTCAAGACGGCTATCGAATCTGGTGGAGGTAAGGTTCTAAAAGTAGATCCATGGGGGAAGAAAAGGCTTGCTTATGCAGTTAAGCAGCACAATGATGGCTATTATGTGCTTATCGTGTTTGAAAGTAGCCCTGAGTTTGTAACTCAACTGAATGGTCACTATCGAATTACGGAACTGATTATCAAGCATATCGTTGTGCAATTTGAAGGGGATCTAACCACACTTACTCCGAGCCATCCGTCGGCAACACAGGAAGAAAGAAGCGACTCGACAGATGCACGTTCTTTTAAAGATATTGAGAGCGAAGACGAGGATGCAGACGAGGATAAATACTTTTAATGCTATTGATATGGTTGATGAAGTATAGCATCAGCCAAAGCATAAGGAGACAGTAATCATGGCAAGCTACAACAAGGTCATACTCATGGGAAACCTTACCCGCGATCCGGAATTGAAATATCTTCCAAGTGGAACAGCAGTTGCGAATTTTGGACTCGCTATGAACGAAACTTACACCGACCGGCAGACTGGCGAAAAGAAGGAAGAGGCCTGTTTTGTTGAGGTAGAAACTTGGGGAAGACAAGCCGAAATTGTGAACGAATATTTTCAAAAAGGGAGACCTATTTTGCTTGAGGGAAGCCTCAAGTTTGACTCTTGGGAAGCCGACGATGGGACTAAGCGGAGCCGACTCAAGGTCAGAGCGTTTCGGTTCCAGTTTGTCGGAGGTTCTCAAGATGGCGACGGTGGTGGTGCTTACGATCAGGCATCACCCGCAGCAGCCCCTTCATCACCCGAATTTTCCGGTGAGCAGGGACCGTCTACAACTGACGATGATATTCCTTTCTGATATTAACCGTTGTATAAAATTAACGAACATTAAAAATGAAAAGCGGGCGCGGTCAATGCCCGCTTTTCTTCTGTATTACAAATTGGAGGACTGAAATTGTGGCTAGGGAACAGCGTGGTGACACAAGATCAAGGGATAACCGATCAAGAGATACTCGTGACAACTTAAGAGATAGCCGTGAGGCGCCCTATCGAAGGGGTCGTCGTAAACGGTGTCGATTTTGCATGGATAAGGTAGATTTCATTGATTATAAGAGTATTGAAATACTCAGAAATTTTATGACGGACCGCGGTAAACTGCTGCCGCGACGGGTTTCGGGAAACTGTGCGAAGCATCAAAGGGAGATAACACGAGCCATCAAGCGGGCACGTAACATTGCCTTAGTACCTTTTACAACACAACAGTAGATCATTATAGGTAAAGGCTACGCGTGATAGTTTTCCGACTCACATTGTAAAGCTTGGTCATAAAAATTGAGAGGCATTTTATGGAAGTTATTCTTAAAAAAAGAGTTGAAACACTTGGAGATGAGGGAGACATTTTAACGGTTGCCAACGGTTATGCGCGTAACTATCTCATCCCCATGCAACTTGCAGTTCGAGCGACAGAGAAAAACCGACGGATGCTTGAGCATGAGCGACAGTTGATAGCAGCCCAAGGCGAAAAAGCGAAAGTAAGGGCTGAGGAACTCGCAAGCCGTATCGCAGAAGTCACTTGTACAATCCAAAGGCGCGCCGGGGAAAACGATCGGCTTTTTGGATCTATTACCTCGATGGATATTGCAGATGCGCTGGCGAGCCAGGATATTGAAGTGGATCGTCGAAATATTGAACTAGAAGAACCCATTAGAGAACTAGGGGTTTTCACGGTTCCCATCCGCTTTCATGCGGATGTTACCGCAGATATTCAGATTGTTGTTGTTCGTGAAGAGTCGTCTTGACGAACAGCCTTCACCAGTCCTAAACTCCGGGGTTGAGCGATGAATACCAAAACTACGGAACCCCTTCACGACAGAGATGCGGAGCAAGCTGTGCTTGGATCCATGATGGTAGATAGCGCAGTGATTCCCCGCGTGATCCCTATTCTCGGTCACACTTCGGAGGATTTTTTTACTGCAGATCATCAGCTCATTTATGCGGCGATTCTTTCGGTCTATGAGCGTCATAACAAGGTGGACCCGCTCCTTGTGTCGGATGAGCTCGAAAGAAAAAATGAACTCAATCGAGCGGGGGGCGATCTTTACCTCTATGATCTACAAGCCCGTATTGTCGAAACGGAAAGCACCGAGTTCTATGCACAGATTGTTCGAGAGAAATCGACACGCCGGCAGTTAGTGCAAACGGGAGAGCAGATCAGCAATCTAGCGCGTGACCAAGATCAGGAGCTCCGGGAGGTACTAGATCAAGCCCAAGAAGGGGTCTTTCGTCTCGGTCAAGCGGAGGATGACCAAGGATTTGTATCGGTTGGCTCGATTGTCAAGGAAACCTTGGCAGAGATCGAGCAACTCTTCCATAAACAGGACCAATACGTCGGTATACCGACGGGGTTTACCGATTTTGATCTAATGACTTCGGGGCTGCAGCGGGGTGATTTGATTATTATTGCGGCGCGACCCAGCATGGGCAAAAGTACGTTAGTATTGAATATGGCTCAGAATATTGCTATTGAGCAGGAATTGCCGGTTGCGATATTCAGCCTTGAAATGCCCACGCAGCAGGTGCTATTGCGGATGTTGGCTGCTGAAGCCCAGATTAACTTTGGTCACCTCCGCACTGGTAACTTGACGGGCGAGGATTGGACAGGCTTGACACAGGCGGTCAGTAGCTTGATGTCGGTGCCTATTTTTATCAATGATACAAGAGGAGTAACTGTACAGACACTGCGTGCAGAGGGGCGCCGCTTGAAAGGGGAACACAGCGATCTCGCGGTAATTATTGTTGATTATTTGCAGCTGCTGAGTGGTTCGGGGCGATATGCCGGACGGGTAGAAGAGATTTCTGATATTTCACGTGCGCTCAAGACCCTTGCTTGGGAACTGGATACACCGATTATTGCATGTTCCCAGTTGAGCCGTGAGGTAGAGAAACGTCCGGATAAACGTCCGCTACTATCCGATTTACGGGAATCTGGAGCTATTGAGCAGGATGCCGATTTAGTTGCATTCTTGTATCGAGAAGACTATTATGATGAAGCTGCGGATGACCAAGGAACTGCTGATCTGCTTATCAAAAAGCAACGCAATGGGCCCACAGGTACAGTCAGATTAGAATTCAATAAAACACAGATGCGGTTTGCCAACATGTCCTATCAGTAGAGATAGGGTAGTTAAGTCTCTGATGTAGACATTCTTAAGTTTTTTGCGACCTTTATCCCGTGTGTCCCTCTATGAATGACCAATCCCCTATCCAACGCCAGACCCTATATGATTCGCGTAGCTTTTTAGTCCGCGCTATCGATTTTGTCGGCGGCCGAGCCTTAAACGGTATATCTGGACTTGGGAACGCCACCATGCTGGTGTGGGAGACTTGGTCGTTAGCCTTTAGGCCTCCACTGCAACTTAGACTGCTAGTTTACCAGCTGTATCTGATTGGTGTCAATTCGATATCAGTTGTGTTAATTGCTGGACTTTTTACCGGCATGGTATTGGCAACGCAGGGATACCATCAACTTATCCAGCTTTCAGCAGAAGGCACACTGGGTAAATTTGTCACTGTATCTGTCGTTAAAGAACTTGGACCGATGGTCACTGCGTTTGTACTTGCTGGACGAATCGGTGCGTCGATTACGGCGGAACTGGGTACAATGAAGGTGACCGAGCAGATAGATGCCCTTGAGGTGATGGCAACGAACCCGGTCAAATACCTCGTCGTTCCCCGTTTTCTTGCTTGTGCAATCATGCTGCCGATCCTGACCCTTTTTGCGATTGTTTTTGGCATTGCTGGCGGTTATCTCGCCTCCATTATCCTGTTTGATATGAATGGTCTCTTTTTTCTTAAACTAGCCCAAGCAAATTTGTTTATCAGCAGTATTGTTATCAGTCTTGTTAAAGCGTCAGCGTTTGGGATGGCGATTGCTTCGATAGGTTGCTATAAAGGGTTTACAATCTCTGCAGCGGGCGGTGCCGAAGGAGTTGGCAAATCAACAACAGGGTCAGCAGTAACATCGTTGGTTACCATTTTGGCTCTAGATGCATTTTTGAACTATCTGCTTCATACGATTTGGGGGTTGCAATAGCCGGCGGAGCGAAATAGGGGCGAGGTCTATCAATGTTACACCTTGCGCCTAACTATGCCGCAACTCCGCTGTAAGTAAAATGATTTGGATTGAAGATCTTTGGAAAAACTTTGAAAACAAAGAGGTCCTCACCGGACTTGAGCTTTACATCCCTCGTGGTGAGACATTGGTTATTATGGGACAGAGTGGGTGTGGGAAAAGCGTTCTGCTCAAAATGATTACCGGGTTAATGAAGCCGGATCAAGGCCAAATCTGGGTTGATGGCGAAGATATTACCACGTTCACACGCAAAGCCTTGAACCGGACCCGTCGAAAGCTCGGCATGCTTTTTCAATCGGCTGCCCTGTTTGACTCGATGACTGTTGCGGAAAATGTTGGGTTCATGGTTTCCCAGCACATGAAACTCAGTAGGCGTGAAATCGACGAAATTGTTGCCGAAAAGCTCCATTTAGTCCAGCTTGATGGTACACAGGACCTGAGACCGGCAGAACTCAGCGGAGGTATGCGAAAGCGGGTCGGACTCGCCCGTGCTATTGCGTGCAATCCAGAAGTAATACTATACGATGAGCCGACGACAGGATTGGATCCGATTACAGCGTTAGAAATCAACCGACTCATACGCGATCTACATCAAAAGCTTCAAGTAACTTCTGTTGTTGTGACACACGATATGGAGAGTGCGTTTTCAGTTGGGACAAGGATGGCAATGATACATCAAGGTCAGGTGATTGCCCACGGGACCCCAGATGAAGTTTGGAAGATTGATAACCCTATTTTACAGCAATTTATTGGGCATGAAAACCGTCGTCAGGATTGACAGTTGTAGGTGAGGTGATCGATGGGGTCGTGGAGTGTACAGCTCAAGGTGGGACTTGTTGTTATCATTGGTGTTGTTCTCCTTGTGATTCTGATAGTGAATGCCGCTAATTCACCTTGGAGTGTGAGTGGCGAGTTGTTACGTGTCAACTTTAATAATGCCGGTGATCTCCGCGTTGGTGCGAAGGTTCAACTCGCCGGTGTGCAGGTCGGCAAAGTCACGAGTGTTGAACTGAATCAAGACGGAACCCGTGTTGAAGTTCAGATGCGGGTCAAAGACGCCTTTCAAAGGCTGCGCCAAGGTTGTCAGGTAAAAGTGGGCGTCATCGGTTTTGTCGGCGAAGCGTATATCCATTTAACGAATGGGCCTGTTGGGAATCCAAACTTAAAACCGGCGGACCTACCCCTGATAGGGAAAGATCCGCTTGACCTGTCGGAACTCGCTACACGAGGAGACAACATTGTTAGACAAGGTACACAATTTCTTGAATCCGCAAACCAGTTTATGGAAGCAAATCAAGAAAACTTTAGCGCGAGTATTGTGGAAATGCGGGCACTCATTGAGCAAACTAGCCGCGCTTTAACGGAGGTAGTTGGGGCTACGGATGAAGCTATACAAAATCTGAATCGTATCGTACAGGAGAACGATTTCCGTTTGGCGCAAACCTATAGACGGTTCAATCGTCTGATGGATAGACTGGAAAGTGATACTTTACTAATCAGTAGTCAGATCGGGGATATTAATCGAGCGGTGCTTGAATTGGTCGATCGTAACTCTTCCCCCGTGGAACAGATAGTTGCTGACTTACAAACAAGTGCTACCAATTTTCGCCAGCTGTCTCAGCAGTTAGATCAAAATCTCGCTGAATTGACTGCTGGCATTTCGGACCTGATTGCACAAAGCCAAGAGGCCATTGCAACTGAAACGCCTAAAGTCGATCAACTGCTCGAAAACTTTACCAGTGCGATCCAAGGGTTGGATGGGCTGCGTGATAATGTGAATCAACTGCTTCATACTACCCAGCATGGGGAAGGCAGCATCGCTCAATTGTTGACTGAACCGGACGCGCTCAATGAAATGCGGCATACGATGAAAACGGTAGATGAGACAATGCTCGCGTTTCAGGACCTATCTCGGTTGTTAGATCAGGGTTCGGAGCAAATCAAGATACCTGAATTCGGTTGGGATTACGAACTCAGGTATTTAAGCCTTGAAGAGAGCCTACACAACGAGTTGGGCGTTTTGCTAGTTGCCTCGGATAGACAGCGATACCGACTTGGCTTAGGGACGCGTGAAGAGGAGATAAAGATAGACTTCCAGTACGGTTATGACTTCACAAACAATCTGCGAGGTCGTGCTGGGTTCATGCGATCAAGAGTTGGCTTGGGATTTGATGTGTGGCTGCTCTCCCGAAAACTTGGTATAAGCTTCGAGGGCACACATCTGACCAGCAAAAATCCAGAACTTGGGGCGGAAGTGGCGTGGCGATTGTTTCCATACGGACAGATTATTATCGGCGCAGAGGATCTGACATCGGGTAATATCCGCTATACAGCAGGGCTTCGGCTCTTGTCGAAAAATTGGTGAACTAGCTTAAGCACTGGGACGAATACCTAAAATGGCAAAAGAGAGTCGACAGTTTGTTTGTCAGGAATGTGGTCACGCCTCTATCAGATGGCTGGGTCGCTGTCCGGAGTGTGATAAGTGGAACACTTTCGTTGAGGAGATTGAGGAAGCAGTTTCTGTGCATCCCCGACTCGCAGCGCAGCCTGCCAGCGATCCGGCGCCTATTACGCGGATTAGTGCGAGTGAATCAGACCGGCAACTCACAGGGATTGATGAGTTTGATCGAGTTCTTGGTGGCGGGATTGTACCGGGGTCTGTGGTGTTAATCGGTGGCGATCCGGGAATTGGTAAATCGACGATACTGTTACAGGTGAGTGATGCGTTGAGCCGCACTTATGGAGGTGTGCTGTATGTGTCAGGTGAGGAGTCAGTTGCCCAAACAAAGCTGCGGGCAAACCGGCTCGGCATTACCTCTGATTCACTGTACGTCCTGTGCGAAAATAACTTGGAGCAGATTGAATCACATATTACAGAGCTCGATCCCCGTATGGTTGTTATTGATTCGATTCAAGCGGTCTACCTCCCCGGCTTACAATCTGCTCCGGGTAGCGTCGCCCAGGTTCGCGAGAGCGCAGCACAACTGTTGGTTATTGCTAAAAGTAAGAATATCCCCATCGTCCTTGTTGGGCATGTGACTAAAGAGGGTTCTCTGGCAGGTCCCCGTGTTTTAGAACACATGGTTGATACGGTTCTCTATTTTGAGGGTGAGAAGCAACATATCTACCGCATTCTGCGGTCTGTGAAGAACCGATTTGGTTCGACCAACGAAATCGGAATCTTCGAGATGTTAAGCCGAGGTCTTGTCGAGGTTAAGAATCCATCAGAGTTGTTTATCAGTGAGCGACAGGAGAATACCTCTGGATCAGTAGTGGTGTCGAGCATTGAGGGCACCCGTCCGTTACTGCTGGAGCTGCAAGCGTTGGTTTCTCCTGCAAACTTTGGTTTTCCCCGCAACACGGCAGCGGGGGTAGATCGCCAACGAATTGCGCTGTTGATAGCAGTCCTACAGAAGAGAATCGGGCTTGACATCGGTGATTCGGATGTATTTGTCAATATTACAGGTGGGATGCGCGTTGATGAGCCCGGTATTGACTTGGGTGCCGCTATCGCGATAACATCGAGTCACCGAGATATCGCAATTGATCCGCGGACTGTCGTCATGGGCGAGGTCGGTCTAGGCGGAGAAGTTCGTGCCGTTGCACATATTGAGAAGCGGCTACTAGAAGCTGCAAAGTTAGGTTTTAATCGCGCGGTGTTCCCCGAGTCCAATCGTAAAGGCTTAGAATTAAAGGAAGATATTGAATTGGTTGGTGTCAAAGATCTTTACGGTGCACTAAGTGCACTACTATGAGAAAGGAGGCGTTGCGAACTGTCAATATGATGTTTGAGTTATCCACATACTAGATGTACTATTAAAGAAAGGGGGTGGCTCGGGTGCAAATTTGGATTATCCGCATCGTTTTTACATTGTTTGGTGCAGCGTTGGGATTTATCATCGGTGATGCCACAGGAGGTGTTATCGGTTTTTTTGCTACTATCATTCTGGTCGGAATTGAATTCTCAATTCCGCGCCCGCTACTACGGGATTTTTTCGCCTGCTTCGCTGGACTGACATTCGGTTTGATTGTGGCCGGTCTTATCATTTATATTATTCGAGCAACAACTGGCGCAATTAGCCCGGCACTGACGGGAGGCATTGTTCTTTCATGTGCTTATGCGGGGACAATGATTGTCTATCGCAGGCGAGATGCGTTTGCCCTGTTTTCCCTCACAACACACGGTATACAATCCAAGTCTCCAACAATTAAGGTCTTGGATACGAGTGTGATTATTGATGGACGGATTTTGGATATCTGCCAAACAGGATTTATTGATGGCGTGTTTGTGATTCCCCGATTTGTCTTAAATGAATTGCAACACATCGCGGATTCTTCCGATCTACTTCGTCGCAACAAAGGACGGCGTGGCTTCGAGATTTTACGTTTGATGCAAAACAATCCGGACATCGATGTTGAGGTAACAGAAGAAGATTTTCCCGAAGTGCCAGAAGTGGACGCTAAGTTAATCCATCTCGCTCAAGAAATAGGGGCGAAAATTATTACCAATGATTTTAACTTGAATAAGGTGGCTGAACTTCAGGGGGTAACGGTGCTCAACATCAACGAACTTGCGAATTCTGTTCGTCCGGTCGTCGTTGCTGGTGAGGTTATTCAGGTACGTGTTCTTCGTGAAGGAAAAGAACCGAACCAAGGGGTTGGCTATCTTGATGACGGGACAATGGTCATTGTTGAGTATGGTCGGCAATATGTTGGACAGACAATTGATGCGATTGTTACTCAAACATTGCAGACAACCGCTGGTCGGATGATTTTTACGCGTACGAAAACTGATGAAATGGACACTGATGAACCAGAGGACGTGCGTTCTTATTCCCGCAGCTGGCCGCGGAAGCCGGATGGGTCATCATCGTACTAGGAAGCCGTACATAGAACTTCTTGACAAGCCGATCCTTTCGCATACGATCGGCGTATTTGATCAAAGTACTGTTGTCGATGCTATCTTTGTGATTGTTGATGAAATGGATTTTGATGCTTGCCGATCTGCTGTCATCGAACCGTACGACTTCCAAAAGGTTGCTGGGCTAGTCCCCGGTGGCAAAACGCGCCAAGATTCTGTCTTTAACGGCTTGAAAGTGCTGCCGGAGGATACGGATTTCGTTGTCGTGCATGATGGAGTTCGTCCTTTTGTGACCGATGAAGTGATTTTTACCTGTCTCGAAGCGGCAGCAGATTGGGGCGCCGCAGTCGCCGCAGTCCTTGTCAAAGATACCATCAAAATCACCGATAAGGACGGATTTGTCGTCGAGACACCGGATCGGAGCCAACTTTGGGCGGTACAGACACCGCAGGTATTTCGGAGGGATGTATTGATCGAAGCCCACCGACATGCCCAGCGCAAACAGATCCAGTTGACTGATGACGCAGCGCTAGTCGAGCAGCTGGGGCTTAAAGTAAAGTGTGTCATGGGTAGCTATGGCAATCTGAAGATCACGACGCCGGAAGATCTGATTATTGCTGAAGCGCTGATGAGTGAGGGTTGACATACTCCCAAACCTAAAGGCTTGGGCTTCTCACCCGTTCCGTTAGGTGTGGAATTGCGCTATCAACAAGGACAGCTATCCGAAGATAGTCTTATGTCCTCTCCTTCGGGGGTAGATGCCCCTACCCTAAAGATATTCATTGCAGCGTTACGGTCTCTGTCATGCACTGTGCCACAATCGTTGCATTGCCATTGTCTATCACGCAGATTCAACGTTTCATTGGTAGTGCCACAAGTTGAACAAGTTTTACTGGAGGGATACCACTTGTCTATGAACTTGATTTTAACGCCTTTTCTCTTGGCGATATACACCAGCTTCTTGACGAAATCGGCAAAGCCTAAGTCAGACACTTTACGTCCCCAAAGGGATTTCATGCCTTGTAGATTCAAGTCCTCAAGCCGTATCTCGTCGTATATGTCAGTCAGTTCATGGGCTAACTTCCAGTGGAAATCCTCACGTTGGCGTTCAATCTTGCGGTGCTTCCGTGCCAAGTCAAGCCGTGCACGTTCACGATTGTTTGATTTCTGTTTAGTCCGTGAATGTTTACGATTGGCACGTTTGATAGCATTGATACTACGTTTGAAAAACTGTGGTGAGTCTATATCATGTCCATTATGACCGGTGAGATACCGTTTGAGACCGAAATCGAAGCCTGCGATTTTACCCGTCATGGC
Organism: Candidatus Poribacteria bacterium; assembly: GCA_965116925.1. Lineage (GTDB taxonomy): Bacteria > Poribacteria > WGA-4E > WGA-4E > PCPOR2b > PCPOR2b. The sequence goes on from OZ220744.1 coordinate 4,995,366, forward strand.
TCGATTCAAGTCAGGTTCTACATGGTCAGTTAAGACACAGATATAGATATCTCCAACTTTATCCCGTTTGATAGTGCAGCGTTTCGGATTGCCAAACACATCACGGGATTTGAAATAGGAGTAGATACGTTTTCCTATCTTGATGCGATTGCCCGGCAGCAGTTGCCAACCTGCCTGAAGCAATGTGAAGGATTTATACTTGCGACGGGGCTTGAAACGAGGTCTGCCCCATCTCTTGCCTGAAGCACGCGCTGCAAACATGGCACGGTAGCCTTTGTCAATCCGTGCTGCTACGTCTTGTATCGCTTGACTGGGGAGTTGATTCCAATGGGCAAATCGGTGGGTTCGCTTCAGTTTGGAGATATGGTTTATCAACCTGAACTTGCTGATATATTTGCCATAGATAGCGTAGTAGCGACGCTGAAGGGCAACACAGTGATTCCAGACGTGAGCATGACCATCTATCGTCTTATGCAACTCACGATTGCCGTGATTGGAATACAACTTGAACTTATAAGTTTTCATCGGAGACTAGCTTTCTGGCTTTCATTTCCTGTGTGAAGGAATGTGGGAAACACCACCGGGCGGTGGCGTCATACCTTCCCACGAAAGCCGAGACAAGTATACCACTTTTGACCTACAAAATCAATGAGAAATCACGCTAAAGCGTGTGTATCCCAAATCTAAAGATTGGGGTTTTACACCTAAAGGATTTTTTGATAAACTACCATGCGTGTAGGAATTGGTTACGATGTTCACCGATTGGGGGAAAATCGTAAATTGATACTCGGCGGGGTCACAATCCCATACGAGTTGGGGTTGATTGGACACTCCGATGCAGATGTACTGACCCATGCCATTTGTGATGCAATACTAGGGGCAGCAGGGCTGGGTGATATTGGTCAACATTTTCCCGATACGGATGCGGCATATGCCGGAATTGATAGCTTAATCTTGCTCGGCAGAGTGAGGACATTGATTTCTGCAGATTACGCTATTGAGAACGTGGACAGCACAGTGATCATGCAACGCCCAAAATTGGCGGCTTATATTCCTTCGATGCGCCAACGCCTTGCCGAGACACTAGGGATTCCAAGCAATCGGGTAAATGTCAAGGCGACAACTTCGGAAAGACTCGGTTTCATTGGCGAAGGAAAGGCCGCTGCCGCTGAAGCTGTTGTTTGTCTTCGTGAATTAAGGTAGGTGTTACTGAATAACACCTCGGTGCCCGATTGGATCGGGACCTAAATTAGAAAGAAAACTGATGGCATTAAAGATTTATAATTCTCTCACAAGGCAGTTGGAGGAATTTGTGCCGTTACGTGAGGGAGAAGTTTTGATGTACAGTTGTGGGCCCACAGTCTACGATTACTTTCATATCGGTAACGCTCGCACGTTTCTAATTTCTGATATTGTTCGTCGCTATCTCGAATATAAGGGCTATACCGTCACGTTGGTTCAAAATCTGACGGATATTGATGATAAAATTATCAATCGTGCCAATGAGCAAGGGATTGACACCTCTGAACTTGCTCAGAAATATGTAGATGCCTATTTTGAAGACTCAAACAAGCTAGGCATCCGTGCGGCTGACGTCCATCCGAGAGCGACCGAGCATATTTCGGAGATAGTTTCCCTGATTCAGACGTTAATCGACAAGCAAGCAGCTTACGAGATCGATGGGGACGTATATTACCGCGTCAATCACTTTGCGGAGTATGGCAAGCTCTCTCATCGCAAGCCAGAGGATTTGCTTGCCGGTGCTCGCGTCGAAGTTGATGAACGCAAGGAGGATCCGCGAGACTTCGATCTCTGGAAAAAATCAAAAGCGGAGGAACCGTGGTGGGATAGCCCTTGGGGGAAGGGCAGACCGGGTTGGCATATCGAGTGTTCCGCCATGGCGATGAAACACCTCGGTGAAACGATTGATATTCATGCCGGTGGGCATGACCTCCAATTCCCACACCATGAAAACGAGATCGCCCAGAGCGAGGTGGCGACTGGCAAAACCTTTGCCCGATACTGGATGCATGTGGCATTTTTGCAGATTGATGGGCGACGGATGGGTAAGTCAGAAAGCAATTTCATCTTTGTCCACGATGCTGTGCAGCAATATGCACCTGAAGCAATTCGCCATTTTCTGATTTCCGCGCAGTATCGCCATCCGTTAGACTATAACTCAACGAGCTTGACTGAATCGAGCAGTGCGGTTCGACGGTTGAATAATTGTCTGGATGCCCTACGACGGTATCGAGACGCGGACGGGGCTGCCTCTGAGGCGTTGAACGACGCTGAAGCTGCACACTTGTCCCAATCCATCCATACGATGCGTCACGACTTTGAATCTGCAATGGATGACGATTTCAATACCGCTGGTGCATTGGGGGCGATCTTTAAGTTCGTCGGCGAGGTGAATCAGTTTCTCACCGCAACCGAAGGTCTTTCTTCGGTTGAGAGAGAAAGCGTTTTAAGTCGAGCATACAGCAGTTTGGTTGAGGTCTGTAGTGTGCTTGGCATATACGCGGAGGCGGAAGTTGCTAGCGATGAACATGCAGCGTTGACAGAGCAACTGATGGATCTCATTTTGGAGGTGCGTCAGGACGCTAGGGAACGCAAGGATTGGGCAACGGCGGATAAAATCCGCGATCAGCTAGAGCAACTCAACGTTGAACTTCAAGATAGTCGGGCTGGAACAACTTGGAAGATTACCAAAGGGTAGAAACTGAAAGTGATCAGGTGTGAGAGTGAGAAAGTGAGAAAAACAGGTTCCGATTTATCGGATGAGCACCTTACGCATTAAGTATTACGCACTGTTTTTTCGGGGGTATAGCGATGAATCGTTATTTGGGGTTATTATCCATCTGTCTTTATTTTTTAGCAATGCTTGGTTGTGCCATTGTAGCGAAACAGGAGTGGAGCGAAAATTATGCTTCGATAACAGGGGTAAGGGCAACGAACGCAAGGATGATTGACGGCAATATCAGAACGTTTGGGGAAACGGCGTTTCGTGAAGGTTCACAAGACAATTTCGGTCCTGCTCCCACCTCACAAGCAATCGTCATGCTCCCCGAAAGAAAGGTGATTCGCCGAGTCGTCATTCATTCGGACAATTTGAAGAAATTCACTGTATATGCGGATAAAGGGAGCGAGGATTGGCAAGTCGTCAAAGAGGTTAATAATGTCAAAACCAATCCAATTGACTTGTCAGTGAATGCACCATTCCCCACGGACAAAATCCGTATCCGCGTGCTCGGCACAACCGACGATGCCTCACTGCGTCGGGGTCAACGGAGACGGAACTTCTGGGCGAGCGGAAATCGCCGGGCACCAGCCAAGATTTACGAAATTGAACTATACGGTTATCAGGCAGCGACAGCAGCAGATGCGGAAGAACCAATGGGATCGCAGGATCAAAGCGAAGCAGAGCTTGATCAACTGTTGAAATAGGATTAATAGGGATGAGGGGTGATGGACAGATTATCACGCCCCATGTTCTGCGTTTTTTAACTATAGTGAATTCTAAAAATCAATAGTCTTTTGTACCACAATCTGTCAGATTGTGATCCAAATCCGCAAACTAACAGTTTGCGCTACAGTGTCTAGTTAATTCTAAAATCTGCCATACAAAGGAGGCAAAATATGCGTTTTATAGGAGTAACTTTTCTAATACTAGGGTTAGTTTCCACGCTAGGGTGTTTGGGGCCAAGTGGTCCTCCGATACAGTGGAGTCAGAACATCGCTCCGTTTGCGGAGTGTCAGGATCCAAAACTGAATGATGATAACGCATTTTCAGTTGGGGAAACCTCAAGGCTCATTATTGAGAAACAGACGATGCTCACCAAGGCAGACCAAGAAGAAGAGGAGAACTTTACGCAGGCAACGCTTACATGGGCGAAACCACAAACCATTCAGCGCATCGTTGTGGTAGCAGATAAAGGGAAACTTGAATTCTTCGAGGTCCAAATTGGAGACGAATCCGGGGAATGGAAAACGATTAGAAGTGTTAAGAATCACTATCAAGACCAGTTCAAGCTACAGTTACCGGAGCCGATTCAGACCCAAAAGTTGCGCCTAAAGGTCCCCAAAAAATGGGAATCCCGGCGTGTGGGCGGGCAGAAACGCAGAACCAGAGGCGAAGGCGGTGCAGAGGTTGACATTTTTAAGCCGATTCGCGATATTCAAGTATACTATGCCTTGCCGCCCGAAGAAACGGCAGCACAGCCCGCAACAGGACAGTAAAATTCGTAAATTATGCTATCCGCTGATACGAAAAGTCTTATTCATCTCAACCTGATTCCGGGTATCGGAAATCATACCATCCGGCGCCTGTTAGCGGCTTTTGGATCTGCGGAGAAATCGCTTGCTGCAACATCAGCGGAGTTAGCCCAGATTGATGGGTTGACTCCCGATGTTCGGCAACAGCTGATTGATGGTAGATCGCACGCTCCCCTCGCGCAGGAACTTCAACTGATCGAGCAGCATCAATGTCACATCGTCACTATCAACGACGAATCCTACCCACCCCTCCTCAAGCAGATTCACGACCCACCCGTACTGCTCTATATCATCGGCGAATTTCCTCTACAGGACACACCGAGCATCGCAATCGTTGGATCGCGCAGCCCGACTGAATACGGCAAAACGATAAGTCAGCAACTCAGCCATCAACTCGCAGAACGCGGTATAACCGTCGTGAGCGGATTTGCCCGCGGTATTGATACCTATGTGCATCGTGGTGCCCTTGAAGCCAACGGGCGTACGGTCGCTGTGTTCGGATGTGGGTTGAGTATTATCTACCCGGAAACGAATCGGGAGCTTGCAGCGGAGATTATTAAATCCGGTGCATTGGTTTCCGAGTTTCCAATGACGATGCCACCTCGTGGAAAAAACTTTCCCCGCCGCAATCGCGTGATTAGTGGCTTAACATTGGGCACACTTGTTGTTGAGGCGTCCGAGCGGAGCGGCTCGCTCATCACAGCGCGCCACGCCGCCGAACAGGGACGCGAGGTGTTTGCTGTGCCGGGGCAAATCTTTTCCGGGGTGTCACGAGGCACCCATTCCCTTATCAATCAAGGGGCGACGTTGATTAATAGCGTTGATGATCTACTTGATGCGCTACCCCAAGACTACACGAAGGTCTTGGCAGGGGAATCGCTCGAACCAACCCTCCAACCGCCTTCCGCAAAACAACCCGACACAATTGCCCGCCCTCAATCGGTCGAAAAAAGATCGACACCCACCCCTCAGCCGAAGGCGAACCTCAATCTAACTCCCGATGAACAGACTGTGTTGTCGGCAATGGATGCCGATAGCGTCCATATTGATGAGATTACGCGGGTAACGCAGCTGCCGATCGGTAAGGTTTCTTCGCTGCTGGTCATGCTTGAGTTGAAAGGGGTTGTTCAGCAGTTGCCGGGGAAGCAGTTTGTGAAGAAATAGATTTATGAGCACAAAAAGGCGGTATCATACCCGTAAAAAAGGGTGTGATACCGCAATTACTAATTGATTTTTCTTATAGATTAAGGGATGCGAGGGATTGGATAGCTACCAATCCCCCGGTGATGGTGTAAGTTAGACTTAATCTCCCCCCAACGCGTTGGAACCAGTCCCTGCGGTGCAACCGGCAACCGTGGATCCCATTCGTGAGGAGCAAAATCGGTAGCAGGACTATCCGTCAATTGTATCAACTCGTGTGTATCGAGCCGGAAACGGTAAATATCCCAATTCCCAATTTTACCCGTTATAATGATAGATTTTCCGTCCGCGCCCCACCCGTGACCATCGGCAGCCAATAGGCGACCGGGAGGCAAAACCACCGGCTCAAACTTAATCACTTCACGATTTGACAAATGAAGTGTCGCAATGACCATAGAATACTCAAAAGCGACATCAGCAGCAAGTGGTTTCGTGATGACCGTATACAGAATCTTTTTCCCATCCGGCGACCACCCGCCCAGACGCATCGTCGAGCGGGGTACCGTTTTTGACACCTGCCATCGGTTCGTGCCATCTGCATCAATAACAAAGACCTCCCGGTTCCCGCCTAGAACCCCCTCAAAGGCAATCCGTTCGCCATCGGGTGACCACCTCAGTTTTGCGATAAATTCCGCCTGCGTTACCAACCGGAGGTTATTTCCATCCAGGTCCATTGTATAAATGCTAGTAATATCCGCACCATCTCGTCCACTACGAAACGCAATTCGTGTTCCGTCGGGGTACCAGTGGGGATAAGCATCCAAAGCGAGATGATGGGTCAATCTCCGTTGATTGCTCCCATCGGCATCCATTACATAGACCTCCCAGTTTCCATCCCGATTGCTATCGAACGCAATCTGTTGACCGTTGGGAGACCAGGTAGGCCAACCATCGCCACCTTCATTGAACGTGAGCCAAGTTTGGTGACTACCATCTGAGTTCATCGTGTAGATTTGAGCGTTTCCATCCCGCTTAGAATAAAATACAATTTTGCCCCAAAGGGGACTCGTGGCAAGCCATAAGCAAGCCACGAGAGTGAATAGTCTCAAGTTTACACCTCCTTTATAATACCCTAAATTCTATAGACTTGATACTGCGCTTATTTTTTCTCGGCTTACCTTCCGGGGGCTTTGTGAGTTCGGTACTACCCCGGTACATCGTGACCTCCGTATACGCCGTGATACGGTAAGTGCCTGCACCAGGCAAGTCAACACTTGAGTATCCTTGCTTAGTCAACTGTTGATCCCCGTGCCTTCTTGTTGCAAACCTAAAAGTTCGGAAAGTCGTATCGTGCAGGGGGACGTCAAGAGTATCACCGGTTACTACATGGCTCCACTCCCAATCGCCATTGATTCCATTACATAAGCCAATGACTTAAATGAGGGATTACACAGTTAAAACTTCGGACGAAAAACGTCACCCCAAAGTTGATTTCTAAGTTTAATCGGTGTTGCTGTGTTTGCTATACACATAAGGATTATCGTTTTATGCTTCTCTTTTTTTATACCTTCGCGGTCAGTTTAAAATAAAGGCCCGTATTGCGTCTCATTATACCGAAACGTCGTAATCGTCTCAAGCAACAAAGGGATCCGCATGAAAATCATTGATGTTCGGGCAACTTTTTGGTAAACTTAGGGGTGGATTCATATAGAACAAAGTGGTGACTTCTGAATTACCCTAATATGGAGGTTGACAATGCAATGGATTTCTCGCTGGCTCAAACCCGGCGAAACTGCCGATATTGATGCGTTGGAGAGTCAGTTACATTCGGAAGGTTTTGGTGCGTATCAGTGGAAAGGAACGCCCGGTGCCGCCTATCTGGACTATATCCACACACAGGAGGAGGTAGTCTGCGTGTTGTCGGGCAGAGCCGATGTATCGGTAGGAGATGAGCGTAGACAAATCCAAACTGGGGATCGCGTGGATGTGCCAGCTAATACTTATCACTCCATTACGGTGACGAGCGAGGAACCACTAATTGTGCTAACTGGTATGCGTCATCAACATGAAACGTAAGGAGAATAATCGTGGCAATTCGACATTTCAAGACAAGCATTTCTCTGATTGCGATCCTGTTATTGTTGAGCGGTTGTTCGATCTTCAGTCGAGGCCAATCCGGTGAAAAGGTAATTGTCGATCCGCTGATCGAACGAAACAAGGCATGGCGCGAACAGGTCGAGGCGGGAAATCTGGCACTCCAAGATGGGGACTTGACGGGTGCCCTCGAAGCCTACCAAGCCGCACTGACGATCAAACCGAGGACTAGTCAGATTCAATTCCAGATCGCCAAGCTGTACTTCCAACAGGAGGCGTACGAAAAAGCGAGGGACGCCTTCGCCGCCACAGTAACGCTTGATCCCAAGAATATGGATGCGCGCAATTCTTTGGGCTACATCTATGAGCAACTGAACAACTATGAAGCTGCAGCACAGGTTTACGAGGATACTGTGAATGTTGAGCCGCATAACCTGTACGCCCTCAACCATCTCGGTTTGGCTTACAAGCAACTGGGTAGACTCGACGATGCTGAACGGATTTTACGAAAAGCGGTGGAGATTGATCCAAAATCTGCACGACCTGACAGCAAGAATCTGCGTAACTATCTCGCCTTGATTTACTTAGAAAAAGGGGATATCGGTGAAGCCATCGCCGAATTTAGGGAGTCGATCCGGCTTTTCCCGAAAGATATCTGGTCCCGTCAAAACCTTGCTTCTCTCTACGAAGCGCATGGACGTTACTACGAAGCGCAGCTCCAGTACAATAAAATTCTGGAGATAGATCCGCAGAATCTCCTCGCTCCGACACGCCTCCAAGCACTTGCACAGTTAGACCGATCTATCTCAGTATCTATTGAAATTCCGCCTGTGGATCTCATCGACATTGACATTGAAGCGGTCATCGCTGCCGCCCCTGATGCGGCGGATTACCCTGATGCTGATGCAATCATCCTGCTCAACCAGTTTAGTCACGAAGTCACCCCGTCGGGTAAATCCCGCTACACTACCCATCAGGTGGTCAAGATTCTGACGGAGAGAGGGGTGCAGAACTATGATGACATCGCTATCCCGCACACCCCCAAGGCACAATATATCACCGCCAACGTCGCGCGGACCATCACCCCCGATGGTTCCATTATTGAGCCGCCGGAGGAGGCGTTCAACGATGTGACACCGCCGGGACTGCTCTCCTACAACCTCTATTCCGATTCGATGTGGCGAGTTATCTCAATGCCCGCCCTCAAACCGGGGGTATGTATTGAGTATCAGGTTACGCTTGAAGATGCAGGAGCGGAGTCGGTTGGGAGCACCTCGTGGTTTTGGGGTGGCTACAGTTTTCAATCTACAGATCCAACCCTGCAATCCGCCTATGCCTTGCGTGTACCCAAAGGGACAGACTTCAAGTGGAAGGCGATTCATTGCCAACTTAATCCTCAGATACTACACGAAGAGGAAAGCAGCACATATCTCTGGACCTACGGCGAAACACCCGCGCTCAAGACGGAGTACAATATGCCGGCGACCAACGATATTGTGCCACGTTTGAGTTATTCATCTGTAGAATCTTGGGAAGCCGTTTACAATTGGTACAAAGATATCGCAAAGGACCGATACACCGTTGATCAGGCGATTGAGGAAAAGGTCGAGGCACTCACCGCAGATCTTCTCACAGAGGACGACAAAATTCGAGCAATATACCACTTTGTGGCATCACGGATTCGCTATGTGGGGATTGAACTGGGGCAAGGTGCGTATCAGCCCACGCCCGCGGATCAGGTGATCAGTGTCCTATACGGCGATTGTAAAGACAAAACCACCTTGATGATTGCGATGCTTGATCTGGTCGGTATTGAGGCGTTTCCGGTGATGCTAAATCCTGCGCCGTATCAACACATCGATCTTGAACTCCCATCGCTCGGACAGTTTAGCCATCTGATTGGTGCGGTTCCACGTGACGACGGCAACTATATTTGGCTCGATCCGACTGCCGATACCTGCAGCTATGGCGATCTCCCCGCACGGAATAGGGGGCGCACAGGGTTTATCATCCGAAGCGAGCGGGGCGAGTTTGTTGATATTCCTATCTCTACACCGGAATCCAATCAGTTAATCATTGACACAACAATCGCACTAACAGAAGATGGGACGGTTCAGGGGACCATGCGGGTTGATACCCTTGGGCAATACAATATCGAAGCGCGGTTGGAGTACAAGCAGCTGTCGCCGAGTGTGTGGAAGGATACCCTTGCTGTTGGGCTTAGTAAGCAATTTCCAGGCGTCCAAATTGATGCGGTGCAGATTTCCGATTTGGAGGATCTCAACGTACCGGTACAGCTCAAGGTTGCTCTTACCGCCGAGAATTACGCTGAGCCAATCGATAATCGCTTGGTGTTTCCGTTGCCAAGCGATGAGTTTTCAGACTATGCGGAGATTTTTGCAGCGGTTGAACGTCAACATCCACTCGATCTAAGTTACCCAATGCAGATGAAGAAAACAATCCGGATTGCGCTGCCGGAGGGGTGGACGGCAGCCTTCCCGCAAGATGTGCGTCTGGAAAATCGCTTTGCTAGGATGGAACGACAGTATAAACTGGAAGGAAATCAGATTCATTATGAAATCAATTTCACTATCAAGGAGTCAATTATTCCACCCGAAGACTATCCCGCAGCGAAACGTTTTTTCGATATACTAGTGCGGGAGGATCGAACGCAACTCATCTTGGAGAAACGCCCCAAACCTAAAACGTAAACAACAAAATGGAGATTTCATAATGAACACATCATTTAAACGACCCTACAGACCTGTAGATCTAAACGAACCGATGACTAAGGCGTTTCCGCTTATGTCAATGTCTGAAAAGCTGATGGCTGAAGCGAACTCTGCCACGTCAGGACGTGCCTCATTAACGCTGGCTCACGGGGAGGAAATGACCCTCGTGCTGGTTGCCCTCAAAGCGGGTACTACACTTGAAGAGCATCAAGCACCTGCCGCCGCCACCGTTATTACGCTTAGTGGAGACATCATATTTACAACAAGTGCTGAGAAGATCACGTTGGAACAGGGTGAGGCGGTTACCTTCACGGCGGACAGCCTACACGCTGTCTATGCCGCCGAAGATAGTGCATTCCTTATCGTTATTGGCGGGACAGGTACTGATTGAGAGACAGAAAAACAGCGAATTGCACAAAGAAAGGATACCCTTTATGACGACAAAAGATTGGAAATTTTTAGCCGAACAGTTAGATAGAGAACTCGGCTTGAAGCACACACCCATCGCTATCACATTTTCTAACGAAGCCCCTCAAGGTGTGTCTGCCCATGAGGGTGAGGTGCCAGCTCCGACGCCCGATGGTCGGAGCGGCAGGGTTTCGGCGGGATGCGTCTTTTGGAAGGAGGCTATCGATCAGACGTTTACGACGGTGCCGGAAGACCACTATAACTGTAGTGTTGGGAGTGTTACACACGGCTTAAAAACGTTGGAAGAGGTCATGAATAACGCGGATGTCGGTGCCATTGTGGAAGTGGGGTGGGTGTCTCCCGAAGAAGCGATGCAGCTTCCATTTGTAGCAGATCGTCCGAACTACATCACCTATGGTCCCTTAGCAGATACCCCCATTGACCCCGATGTGATACTTTTGCGGGTAAACGGTTTCCAAGCGATGGTTATCCATGACGGATTTAGCGATACGGTTTTCGTTGGTAAACCGCAATGCCACATCATCCCGATCTCGAAAGAGCAGGGAAAACTCGCTATTAGTACGGGGTGTATGTTGAGTAGAGTACGGACAGGGATGCCACCGGATGAAATGACATGTACAATTCCGTCGGAACGATTGGAAGAAGTTGTCGAAAAGTTGAAAGCTAGGCGGGAAGCAAATGCAGCGGTTGCGGCTTACGCCAATGAGGATATGCGTCGATTCGCCTAATCCCGCTAAACGGGAACCCCAACACTTTGAGCAGTCTCAACGAGACGTTCCCATGTTGTGTCATCGAGTGGGATGCCCTCTGCCAAACGGTGTTGGCGGGTATGCGCGGAGCGTTCACCGGGGATCGAAATTTCATCGAAACCGGGGGCGGTTGAGGAGGCTTTAACGAAATCTATCATCTGTGAAACGTGCGCTTCAAAATCCACAATCTCTGTGAATTTCTCAATGTCGATGACGATGATAAGGAAAGCGTTACCGACACCGGGCGATGATGACCGACTGCAACCGGCTTCGCACATCGCGCCGGCGAGAATATCCGTCAACATGCTTAGTCCATAACCTTTGTGACCTGCGATGTCACCGAATGGGAGTAAGGCACCTTGCGGATGTTCGAGGTATGCGTTGGGATCGGTGCTTGGGGCCCCATCAGCGTCGAGAATCCAACCTTCGGGCAACGGTTCGCCGCGACTGCGATACGCCCGAATTTTCCCACCGGCAACGATGCTGGTGGTGAGATCGATGACCATTGGGCTGTCCTTCCCTGTAGGGAGGGCACACGCAAAGGGATTGGTGCTGAGTCGCCGGTCGGTGCCGCCCCACGGTGCAACGCCGTGGTCCCCACCATGTCCGTTAAGAAACAGCAAGCCGATCATCTTCGCTTCGGCTGCCATCATCACATAGTCGGCAAGCCGCCCAATGTGGTTGCAATTGTAGACATTTACTGTGCTGATGGTCTGTTCTCTCGCTTTTGCAATGGCGACCTCCATCGCTTGCGTGGCGATGAATTGCCCCAGTCCGTTATGCCCATCAATGGTCGCACTGGAGGGGGTTTCGCTGACAATCTCAATCTCCACATCTGGATCGATTGCCTTATTCTGGATGCTCAGAACATATTGCGGTAGGCGCAAGACACCGTGTGAATCGTGTCCGGCAAGATTGGACTCGATGAGCAGGTTCGCGATCGTTTGGGCTTTGTCTGCTTTGAGCCCTATGGCGGCAAAGATATTGATGCTGATGGTTCTGAGGTGGGCGGCGGGAATCAGAGGCATTAGTTGATGGCTTCGTAGAAGAAATTCCGTTGTTTTGGAACGAACCCTAACTCAGAGATTGTGCGCTCAATTTCTTCGATGGGCATACAGTAGACCGTTCCCGCCTTGCTGACGACGTTCTCTTCGATCATCGTACCACCCATATCGTTTGCTCCAAACTTGAGCGACATTTGACCGATTTTCGGTCCTTGGGTGACCCATGACGATTGGAAGTTATCAAAGTTGTCGAGCATCAGTCGAGAGATTGCAAGGGTCTTAAGATATTCAAAGCTGCCTGCGGGGGGGATATGTTCAAGGCGCGTGTTCTTGGGTTGGAGTGACCAGCAGATAAAGGCTGTGAAGCCGCCTGTTTCGTCTTGCAGTTCACGCAGGCGGAGGAGATGCTCCACACGCTCACCATAGCTTTCGACGTGCCCGTACATCATCGTTGCGCTCGAACGCAAGCCCACGTAGTGACCTTGCCGCATTACCTCTAACCACTCATCCGATGTACATTTTTTCGGACTGATTTCGTCACGGGCGTGGTCGGTCAAGATCTCTGCGCCGCCGCCGGGAATGGAATCTAAGCCGGCATCGCGTAAACGGGTTAAGGTCTCTTTGAGGGAGAGTCGGTTGATTTTAGCGAACCAATCAAGTTCTGGTGGGGAGAAACCGTGAATATGGATTTTATAATTTGCTTTGATCCACTGGAGAAGGTCTTCGTACCAGTCAAGTTTCAGTTTGGGGTGTAGCCCACCCTGCATGAGGATAAGTACACCGCCGAGGTCAATTGTCTCTTGGATTTTATTTCCCAACTCCTCCTTGGACATCACATAAGCATCCGGATCGGTTTTGTGTCGGTAGAAGGCACAAAAATCGCAATCGACATAGCACCAGTTTGTGTAGTTGATATTGCGATCAACGATATAGGTGATCTGTCCTTCTGGGTGCTTCCGTTGCCGAATTGCATCGGCAGCTGCGCCAATTGACAGGAGGTCATGACTTTTGAAAAGGGTCAACCCATCATCAAAATCTAGGCGTTCGCCGGCTAATATCTTCTCCAAAATCGGTTGAATGGTTGCATCCATATATCTTAATTTCCTCGTTTCGATGGAACGTGTTGTATTTGCGGGTTCTGATGATTATCAAAATAATTATATCACGATTGTCGGAAAGTGACAACCGAAAAACCCGATGGCTCCAGCTAGTTGCCTTTCCTGAATACGCCGCGTAGCGTTTGGATCAGGGTGCCTTCGGCAAGCCACTTTCCAGCAACGCGCCAAACGATGCTCGAAAACGTCGGATAAACATGGATGATCCCTGCCAGCTTCCTTAATGGGATACCGGCGTTCATTGCCAAAACAAACTCGTGGATAACCTCGCCCGCATTTGGTCCGACTAGGTGGACACCTAAAATTTTGCCCTTCCAGCGGGTTGCAATAACCTTGATAAACCCTTTCGTTTCTCCTTCAGCGACCGCCCGATCGACATCGTGTAGATCCACCCTGAAAACATCGATCTTCCCATGTTTTTCACGCGCCTCTGCTTCGGTCAAACCGCACCGAGCAACCTCCGGATCGCAGAACGTGGTCCAAGGGACGACGGAATAATTTATGGCACTAGAACCGGGGAAGAATATATTCCGGACAATCTGTGTCGCTTGAAACGCTGCCACATGCGTGAAGAGGTAATGCCCGACCACATCGCCGGCAGCGTAGATATTTTTGACAGTTGTTTGCAACTTATTGTTGACCTCAATCCCCTGTTTTCCAATCTTGACACCGATCTTCTCCAGTCCCAGCCCCTCGATGTTCGGCTTCCGTCCCGCCGCAATCAGGAGCCGATCAACGACGATTTCGCTTTCATTTCCTGTATCTGCTGCTTTGAGTTGGACCCGATACTCCTTCGATGGCGTGGTATTTTGCGGTTCCCAGACCGCTATATCCGGATTGAGCTCTTCGTTAAGTGGAGTTTTTATCTGTTCGACCCGAACAGGATTGGTATTTAATAGGATTTCAATCCCATCTTCTTGAAGATAACTCAACATTTTCTCCGAGACTTCGGTGTCCTCTTTCGTTAAAATTCGATCGCTGCGTTGCACAATTGTCACTTTCGCGCCCAGACGGTGAAATGCCTGTCCGAGTTCAATCCCGATGGGACCGGCGCCTATCACCAATAGCCTCTCAGGTAATTGATCCAATTCCCAAATATTTTCGCTGTCCAGATAATCACCCGAATCCATTCCAGGGATATCGGGTGCAGTTGGACGGGAGCCGGTTGTAATGACAAATTTTTTGCTCTTGAGCGTGAGGGTTTGGTCGTTCTCCGTATCTTGCACCACAAAAGTTGTCGGCGACTCGAAGTGCCCTTCCCCAAAGATAACATCTACACCCATTTCGCGGAATCGTTCAGGGTTATCATGCTCTTCCTCAATGATGTGTTGGGTGCTACGGACATACGCCATGACGCGCCCAAAATCTACCTGACCGTCTTTCACAAGGAGGCCGTATTTTTCAGCTTCTTTGATGTAATAGGCAATTTTTGCTGACTTTAGGAGGGCTTTCGATGGAACACACCCTGTCCAGAGGCAATCGCCTCCCAGTCGATGCTTCTCGACGAGGGCTGTTTTGGCCCCTAGCTTTGCACCTGCCACCGCGAGGACAAGTCCTGCGCTTCCGCCACCGATGATGGTTAGATCATATTCGTTCATTTGGGTCGCGCCTCACCTCCGGCTTTTTGATTTAATCTGTCCCCACAGAGTGAGACGTTTTTCTTTCGGTTCAACTGCCACTGTCATTTCAATTGGATAGCCCGCGTCCCGCCATCCAGGAAACCCGCCTAGGAGCACCTTTATTCGCTCCGGGGGAAACCCAAACTCGTCTATTAACATTTGTGCCGCACCGGCACTTGTGGCTTCCGCCGGTCAGCTTCAGTATAAAACAATTAACCCTTCGGCGGGAAGTGTTTGGTGTCTCGTTTCAATCCCATCCGGAAATGGCATTGAGATGGCTCCGGGAATGTGTCCGAAGTTGAAATGAATCTGGCCACGCACATCAACCAGAGTTACCTTCTCTTTGGCATCTAATAGACGCTTAAGTTCTTTCGCGTCAATCCGCTCCGCTTGAGCGGCAAATACCTGAACGAGTAATTGCTGCTGAAGGAACAACACAATTATCCAAACAACGACTCTATTCAATCTTTGCATCGGTTTGCCTCCTTGGTTGTGAATCGGTTTCAATTGTTCGCTATCCCTCACGCCACGGCGGTACTGTCCATGTATTGAACCAATTCCATTTCCACAGCACTTTCTTTGCCGGCATTTCCAATTCGTACTTGATACCAGCGGTAAAGGGTAGCAGCTTGGTTCTGTTGCCTACGGTTTCACGGATCTATTCGATGAAGCTTAAGACATCGGTGTTCTTGTGGATGGCAACGGATTTCCCGAAATTGTCGCCAGCCTCAGCATCATCAGCGGTGAGTTTTGCCTGCTGTATCCATGCCCTTCTATCACGCACGAATATGCACGCAGATCCCGCCTTTTCTCCGCCCATATGAGTGTCAAGATGTGCGTCGACGATAGCAATGCCCTCACTGATGGAGACAGAAAATGCAAACCATTCACCCTGCTGTCTATCGTCCGGTACAATTTCGACTTCGGCGGCGTAGATAATAGCCACCGTTCCGGTTCCTAAAATCAGACAAACCATACAAATAGGTAAGGTTTTCATCGAGAACTCCTTTTAATGTAGGTGCCCATTGGGTTCAAGCACATTTTTGCAACCGGTGCTGTCAGTAATCAAAATATATCATATCACGGTCTTAACTCCCTTTTCAAGGGTATATTTCGGCGGCAGTAAAGGCTCGGAACTACTCGCTGTGATGGTTGAGCACTAGGGTTAATTGGTTGATGCGGTTTTCAATCGACAGTGCGGACCAACTGTTTTACGAACAGGAGCGTGGAAGGTAACACCGTTCCTAAAAGGGGATAAAGGAAAAATTGGAGTTATTTGGAATGAAGGACTTTGTTAATCATTTTCCGCCCCTATCTTTGCCGCAACAGTATATGCCCACCAAGGTCCCGAACTTCGACCAAGAAACGTAGCCCAATACCATGCAGAGACATCGCTCCAACACTTGCCATCAGCATCGACAATTTGCTCGTAAACACGAAGGGTTTGATCCGAACGCCGTGCCCGGAAGCTGCCCCAATGTGAATCATCAGCATCAATGTACATTGGGGCAGGTTCAATTGTGTAACCGATACCACGAAAACAGTCCGAGGCGGGATGGAGTTTCCGCGTCGCTTGCGTTACCCACCGTATCACTATTTCACGCTCACCGTTGGTGAAACGTCCTAACATGCCCGGAAATCCTTTGCCAAATGCTTGTTCTCTATCCGATAACGGCAAGGGTTGTATCGGCTGATTGTTAAATGTTTTCGGCCAGCCGGGAAACTGTGTTAGGTCATACACTGTATGCTTTGCAGGGGTAATTGCCGGCATTAAAGCGGCAAGGCTGCAGAGAATGACAAATACAACACGCGATGCCTGACGCGTGAAGCGTGAGATGTGGAACGTAAAATATGTCTGTCGTATTTTGCTGATTCGTCTCTCCGTCCATTCATCGATTTCTGTTCTTTCTCGAATACACTGAAGACTATACACGATCGCTGCTGCCGTGAACGCGAAAACAACCAGACCGATACCGCTGTGCCACCATGAAGGGGTCTCCAGAATTTCCGCTTCAATATAGAACAGGCTTGATGCTCTCAATACATTGCCGAGCAAGACAGCGATTATACCAATCGCGACCGATGCCGTAAGCCTTAGCCATCCGAAACCGTAATAGGCTGCAAGGGTAAATGTCACAAACAGACCTGCCCACAGCATTCGTACGCCGCTGCATGGCGCATCGTATTGTATCATCTGGTCATTCCACACGAGCGCGGTGCCCGTTTGATCAACGGCAAGGCCGCCGAGCTTGAGAATCGGTACAGTCAACTTACCAGCGATAACTCGCGCCGGATAACCCAGATAGAATTGCATGGTAGAAGCAACTGGCAAAGCCAGCAGAAAGAGTGCCCATACAGACAACTGTGGCAATCGCCCGAAATACAAGAGATGCAGCGTCGTTCCTAAAGCGGTCACAGCGAAGGCTGCACGAATCAGCGGTGGAACAAAAGGATACAAACACACGTAGAGACCAACAAACAGAATGACGGGTATTAAAGGGAGGTACGCCCTTTGCGGTATTCTCGGCTGCGTACACAGTAAGGCAGATGCAGTGATGAGAATCAGGAGGCCGAATAGGTCCGCTGGCGATTCCCACACACGATTCACATACCATGTCCATACGCGCCAGAATGCAATAATCTGCAAGGCGATTACGCCGATATGCCAGATGATGACCGTGCGCTGACGTGATGATTTTGGTGTCGAAGTGTGAACCATATGATAAACAAAAGTGCAATTAGTAATAGTGCCCATACTTCGGGCTCAGGGATAGTTGGAACACTGTCTCGATCCACAGGAGTGAGCGAATTCGCCTCGTATTGCTGCGCGGTTTCCAAAACAACGGCGCCGCTGACCGGGGTGATAATATGATACCTCGAAGCAAGCTGGATTGCCTCCGACCGATTGCCTGCTGCATCTGTGCCGAGCGTGTGGAGAACTTCTTCTTTCGCCCACAGTGGTGTGATGTGATGTGAACGCGGGTTGCTGGATAGCTCTTGGTCTACCTCGTATACTGGAATCCGCTTTCGTTTAATCTCAAATGTCGCCTGTTTTCCGTCTATCTTCTCAAAATATCGGTGTAGATCTGCTTTGATATCGCCAAGCCGAGGGATCACAGTCGCCTCCATTGCCCACTCCGCTTGATCCAAGAGACGGTTTGGACCGGCGGCTACAGATAGAAGCGCAATGTCAGGGAATCTAACGAGACGCGCTATCGCTTGATCGAGCGTCGCATGGGTATTTTCAAAAGGCACGGGTTGAGGCCCATGAATCCATAACAGCGTCCCCGGATCATAAGCTTCAAGAATCTGCATCGCAGATGCCAGGCCTGGCGCGTTGTTTTGTCCGCCGACCAGCCTGTACTTTCTCAGCATCTCGACAATTCTCCGCTTTTGATTTTCGTTCCAAGCTGACGGCTGAATCTGAGCCAGCGTGTCCGAAGCAATAATGAACCCGACTTCCACACCGCTGGGAATCGCGTTTAACCCCTCAATAATATCTTGAACCGATGGCTTGACCAGTGCTGAACCATCGAGCACGATGACTAAACCATCCGGTACTTCAGGCGTAGTCTCTGCTATCGTCTGGACAATTGCAAACCCTCCCTCATCCACCGAATCGAGTGTCCACGTTGTGTTGATGCTTGCATCACGAGCAACCGTAATGAATGCACTGGGCGAAGCAAGATCTTTGTCTCTGACCTCTCTGCTTAGACGATAGTGGTTGTGTGCGACGCGGCGGCTGTGCAAAGCGAGTCGAGTGCTTGTCTCCAGGGGTTGCTTCCCCTCGATCCAAAGGGTATGCCGAAAATCGTCTCTGAGATTGAAGTTCTGACTAACGAAAGTCGGCAAAACTAATCGTCCCTCATCAAGGTTTGCAAGATCAAGAGGTGCCGTTATGCCGATACGGTAGCGAAGTGTGCCGCCGTTGGGAGGCACAGGAAACGCTTGCGCGAGAATCCGCTCAGGTCCCTGCGTTGTCACTAGCAACGGATCCTGTCTTTTCATGACAACGCTTTCGTAGGCACGACGGACCTGTGCTCTGCCAGCAAACGCCGCTTCACGTTCCTCACCGTTCACCCAGAGTGTGGCGCGTGAAACGACAGCGCCGGGCGGCAAGACAATCTGTGCGCGTGCCTCATGAGCCCGCGTTGCATTATTGCGAAACGTCATCGTCCATTCGAGGTAGGCAAGGGCGCTATCGCCATCAACGGAACCATCAATGCGAGAAGATAGTAAATACAAGTCTCGGAGGCGGCTGCCAACTTGCGTGCCGCCTTGATTCAGGTCAAATTGAAAATCATTCAATATCTGCCAGGTGCCCCCAGCGTAGGGGGAGGGTCGTGAATTGAAGGGCTCACCTGTCACGCGGTAAAAAACTTCACGTATCTTCGGCGTTGGGATATGTCTTCCGTTGATGTTAAGAAGCGAGGCAATGAGGCTCCAAGGCCCGCCTGCCAGACCCGTACGACTATAACAGTAGCGTAGTAAGGCATCTTCGTCGCCAAACCTACGTAATAACTGAACGCCTCGTCTGTTGACTTCTGCTGAGGGTGCTGTCGCCCATCGGATGCCTGTTTTTGTAATTATCGTGGGTAACTCCAAGAGAATCAGCATACCAAATGCCACAGCAAGCCCTTTCCATAAGGGTGATTTCTGAGGTTCGATCTTTGTACGTTCTCGTTTACGCAACTGCTTGTATAGAAGACTTGCAGTAGTAAGCGAGACGAGCGGCGCCAGCGGAAGCAAACCGATACCGTAAAACACCACAGCGAACACCGCCATTGGAAATATTGGCAAAAAGAGAAGCGTGTAAAATGCGGCGACACCAATAGCAGTTGCACCAAGAAATGCTAACAGCCGTGTGTGTTGGTTCAATGCCCCACTTAATCTCCACCAGATGAAGCCATTTGCCGCCGGCACCAAACTCACTAACAGCACATGCCAGATCGTCGGGATTGGATTGAATAAAATTTTCGCACACATACGGGTCACCAGTTCAAATCCGATGACGCCTGCGGGGTAGAACACTCCTAGTAGGAGCATAGCCACGCTTGATTTTTTATTAGCGTTCGTTTTTTGATGGTTCTCTGTCTTTGAATTGCTTAATTGGTTTTGATTGGGCATCGTTAGGTCTCCCTAGCGTACTTGTAACCGTTGGGTATGATACAGTTTTGAGTAGCCGAATTGGTGCTGTCACTCAGCAACGTCTGATTGTTATGGCTAATCAGTTCAATTTTCGTATTGGGAATCCGATTCAGCAAAGAGAGCGAGTGGTCCCACACCCACAACACCTCCGTCGCTCGTTCATAATACCGATGTCAGTGCTTATAATCCACTGCGTCGCTCGGTACCAACGCCGGTCGGTATCACGCGAGTTACCTCAAAGATGCCGATACGGTCGTCGGATTTGACAAACTGTGCGAGCAATTTGAGTGCCAAATGGGTAAAATGGGGCGTTGAGAGATGACGATACACACTGAATAGCAAGCAGGGATTTATTCCAAGACCATTCGTTGGTGGTGGGTACAGAGGCGTGGGCCTATGGGTTACAGTGTGTGCACTAAACCACATAAGCTGTTTTGATAAGACCACACCCACTCCCTCTGTAGTTGAATGGCACTACCTTAAGGATTTTGGTGCTGAGAAAATTCCGTTGACACCTGTCATCGAAAGCGGCTTTAGGGTCAAATAAGAGTATTTATGAGGCGGTCGGAATGAGACGGTCTGCCCCATTTTCGCCTTTGATCGTCGTTTGGGTTAATGAATAGAACATCTTGCTAATGGACGAATCGTGCACCCTCTAAGAGCGTGCTAATCGAACTGCGTCATCTCAACAGCGAACCACAATGCCAAACTCCCTGTGCGGTCATCATAGCCGCTCAGTGCCTCTCGAACGATGTAATCCTGTTCCGTCTCTAATGCGCCTGTCCCTGTGCAGCCGTCAACCACATCGCCTGTTTCAGTAATCCTCGTTTTAGCCCCATTCCATAGGGATGATAGGGTTGGGAGATAGGATTGATCCAACACCCCCAATTTAATCCCTCTGGCAACCCCGTAACCGATCATGCAGGTGCTTGTCATTTCTTGATAACTACCCGGTAGGGTGATAACTTGATGGTAGCAACCCGATGGATCCTGATATTTTAACAACCCGTTCAACAATTTCTGATACATCAAAAGTATATCGGCGTATAGGGGATGAGATTGCGGCAGATAGGTCAATGCCTCTGCAAGCCCTAAAGCAGCGAACCCATTGCCCCTGCCCCAGTAAAAAGGGGTTTCTCTATCATGCCAATACAGTCCTGAAATCTGTTGTGTGCCCATTTCGACGAGGAAATTGGTCAGGAGGTCTAGATATTGCCCTTCTTGGGTCAGCGCATAGCTCCTCCCCATCATCGACCCAAGCATGAACATATCCTCCGTCCTCCATTTCGGATCTGCTGGAGCAGGGGGATTTGATCCGCTTAAATCAAACCGATTTGCCAAATCTAAGAGGTAATTTTTATATCTTGGATCTTTGGTCACTCGGAACAGATCATCTGCCCATACCACTCCAGCAAGCGAGGCAGAACCGGGGGCATCGCCAAAACTGGTGGAAGGATCATCAACATAAGGATCGACCAACTGAAAAATATCATCGGGCACGTCTTGATTCATATGTTCCGCCAATCGAATCCTGCCACTCACACCGACACCTTGAATGTAGTTGATCGGGGAATCTAGCTTATACCCAAACTGCGAGGCTAATACCTCACTCACCTCTTGTGCAGTTCGATCCCTCCGTTTGCGGATTGCGGCTGCGGCAAGACTCGATGAAGATTGATCTGTGCCCCCAGAATCTATCACTTTGTGTAATAACTCAACTGTCTTTGATGCAACTTGCTCACTTGTTCCCACAATCCGGACTCCCGGTATCGATCCCAGATTGGATTCATGTTTCCGTCCCAGTGCTCCAATTAGACTGTCGTCGGAGATAGGACTCGCTGCATCCACATCAGCCATAAAATCGGGAGCAGCCTCATTGGATTCAATCCTAGTTGATTCTCCAAGGGATAACTCAATCACTAAATCGGGAGCTTGGTAGGACACCCACCGCCAGATGTACCTACTCTCTGGTACTTCTGAATCAAAGAAGTAGTTTCCGTCGGGTGGGAATCCGTGCGTTAATTTTCCTTGAACTTCAGAGGTTTGTGAATTACCTATATATGTGTCATAGTCCAGACAGGGAATGTAGCTGATTGAAAGCGCGTTGAAACCATTGTAATGATTCGTAACTGTGTCAATTACATTAAGGGCTAACTGAACATCAGCATCCCTCCCATTGCCCCCTCCGATAACCAGTATTCGGGTACAATCCCCAGAGAAATCGTAGGCACTCTTATCAAGAAGGACGGGGATTTGGCAGCCATTTTTAGTTATCCCGCAATAGCTGATGTCTGAAGCAACTATCCCTTGTCGTACCAAGTTGTGTAGTGTTGATTCCAATGATTTATTTAAGGGCATATAACCTCCTAAGAGGATGTTTTGAAAAGTGCTATGTCTTCTCGGTGCACTCACCTGACGCTGCGAGTTGCAGAATACGCTCAACAAATGGAGATTTTTCGTCCTGATATGCTTGTCGGTTGGTCGGGAACTGTTGAGCCAGTTTCAATTTGAGTTTGGCGTATTCTTCAGCTAACTCTGAATGCTGGATGAGATAATCTCTAAAGAGCAGCATATTTCTCCATCTATAACTATGCACCTCTAACATATGTATGTGATGGGTCCTCGGACTACCTTTGACGAAATAATGTCGTCGGGGTATCCCGTATTCACCTCTATATTCATAGCCGAACTTCTCAATTGGTTTTATACAAATCGTAGCTTCCTCAAAATTATGGATGGCTATACCTATGTCTAAGATCGGTTTTGCTGCCATCGTTGGAATAGAAGTGCTGCCTACATGCTGAATGTCCAAAACATAATTGCCAACAGCAGCTTGCAGCCGAGCTTTCTCTTGATTAAAAAGGTTTTTCCATTCCGACGTATAGGGAACAATTTTGATAACGCCTGCTTGTAAGCCGATCATGCAGACCTCCTGCTACACTTTTTAGAAATAGTAGTAACCGGAATAGTTGCAAAGATTTCCAAGGTTCGCAGCGGCAGCACATTTCATACGACCTGCTCGCTTTCAAAACCTTCAAACAGCGATGGGAAGAAGCGATGGGGATCCCCGGGCTCGCTGAAGAGAATCTCCTGACGGGGTGTCAATTCCACATTCTCCGGCGGTTGTACACGTCGGGAGGTCCACACCATGTGTGACACACTATATTTGTACAGCAGGGTCCGCCTCTCGTGCTTGCCGCGCCACGCTGCTGTTCCATGCGTCAATGCCTCGGTAAATAAGATCGCTGAACCGGCTGGTGCCTTTGGAATAATGACACACGGTGCGTCTTCAGGAGCCTGATCGATCTGTGGTGGCAGCTTAAAGTTACTTTTGTGGCTGCCGGGTATACAGCAAAACCCACCGTAGTCGGGACCTGCATCAGACAGCACCCATGTCACCACGACAAACCCGTTGGTTACTTGATTATCGCGGAAAGGAAAGTATTCCCCCGGTTGAGAACCGGAGGTTGGGGAGGTGGCGCCGTAATCAGCGTGCAGTCGCCCTCTTGGCATTCCCTCGCGCATGTACATCCCGTAGATCCGATCGAGGCGGAAACAGTCGCCCAGCCGGAATCGAATAACCGGCATAACCGCATCATGGGTCAATAGATCACAGAACGGTTTTCCCCAAGCAAGAAATCCCGATCCGTCTGGCGCACTGCCAAATCGTTGAACCTTTCCCGGCGTGGGCAGTTCTTGTTCGTCAATTGACCGATTGAGCGTTGCGAGTTCTTCTGGACTCAAGACATTTTCAATTACCAAGTAGCCTTGTACATCGAACAGATACTGCTGCAGTTCAAGATCGTTCATAACGCTGTCCTCCTATCAATATGCCTTGTAGTTGCCTGATTTATCAGGCGTTGTTTTTCCTAATGCCTTGTAGTTGCCTGATTTATCAGGTCAGGATTTTTGATGATAACTTGTTTCATCAACTTTTCGCAGTGGAGACCCCGTTCTTTAGAGCGGGGAGGAAACTGCGCTCCTTTTTCGTTGAAAAGTTGTGTGAAATATGGTACAGTTCTTATGGCTTTCGTAGGGGATTTCTACCATCCCGAACCCTTCGGGATGTCCCCTACACCTCGTAGAAAAGGAATGAAAGCCAGAAAGCTAACCCCTATGAAAAAGAGTTATGAATATCGCGCCTATCCTACGACGAAACAGCGACATACTTTTTTGGTTTGGCTTGCCTTGTTGCGCAATCTCTACAATCAAGCGTTAGCGTGGCGGATAGAGGCTTACCAGCAAAATAACGATTCTGTCAAATGGACGACCCAAGCCAACGCCTTACCTGACTTGAAAGCAGCCTCCAAGGCTTATGCAGGACTTCACGCGGATGTTCTCCAAGATGCGATGCGCCGTTTGGATAAAGCGTACAAAGCATTCTTCCGCCGTGCCAAGAACGGGGCGGCACCGGGCTTCCCCCGCTTCAAAGGCGAAGGGCGATACCGGTCAATGACCTTTAGCCACCTATCCAAGCATCTGGTCCGGAGTGTACATCGTAAGTTTGCCAAAGTCGTTGTTCCGAAAATAGGACACCTCAAGATCCGTTATCACCGCCCCTTAGCCGATGGCAACATCAAGAATCTGACGGTCATCAAGCGAGCCAGCGGTTGGTATGTAACTATCTGCGTCGAAGTGCCAGATCCTATAGAAGTCCCTGTCCACACAACGATCGGCGTAGACGTGGGACTTAACTCGTTTGCCGTAGATTCGGATGGCGAACATATCCCAAACCCCCGCCATTATCGTCAGTCTGAAAAACGCCTTGGTAAACATCAACGCGTATTGTCTCGCCGCAAAAAGGGGAGCCGCCGCCGGGCAAAACAACGTGAGATTGTCGCCCGTTGCCATGAACGGATAGCGAATCAGCGCAAGGATTTCCAGTTCAAGGCAGCCCATCGTATCATTCAACGGTGCGACGAGGTTGCTGTAGAGAATCTGACCATCACCAATATGTTGAAGAACCACTACCTCGCCAAGAGTATATCTGACGCGGGCTGGGGTAGCTTTCGATTGAAACTGCAAAGCAAGGCTGCAAGTGCCGGCAAGCAGTTCACCAAAGTGAAGCCTCACCATACCAGTCAGAAATGCTCCGGTTGCAATGAAGTTGTGCCTAAACAGTTGTCGGATCGTCTCCATGATTGTCCCCATTGTGGGTTGGTCCTCAATAGAGACCATAACGCTGCGATAAATATCAAAAAGGCTGCTGTAGCCTTGCGTGAAGGTGCGTCGGTTGCAAACGACCCCGAAATCCCCTGTCCGGGGACAGAAGCGCGAAACTTTGTAAGACCCGTTGGACGGACGTTTCAAACAAGCACCGTCCCTTCAGGGCGGGGTAACTGACCATGAATTCCTTTCCGGCGAATCAGAAAATTGCTGTAAACGGCTCCGACGCCCGATAAATCGGGCAACTACAGGTCACGATGCCTGATGAATCAGGCAACTACAAATTCCGATGCCCGATAAATCGGGCAACAACAATATAAATTTTCGCGTTGCTGTCGAATTTAGTGTGGTAGATTCAGCATCGCCGCGTTTGAGATGTTGTCACACTGCTAATCTCGATTAAGCATCTGCAACCATGTATCCACGACCGCCCCTTGTAGCGATATTGCTTCAGCATGGATAGAGTCCTCGGTGAGTGTGTAGCGGACGTAACACTGTCGTTCATCTAGAACCTGACAATACTGATTCGGTTGATACGGCATCAGATCCGGGTAAGCAACCCCATAGGCACCAGCCATCACTTGGCTCAACTGACCATACTGTGTCCGCTCATAGGTGTGTAGATGACCGCAAAGATAGAGATCGACCCCACCTTCGAGCAGGATGGGAAGCAGAACCCCCTCTTGCCCGGTGCGTTCATCATAACATAGGGACGAATCCGAAAACCGCCCGTAAAAATCGGGAGACAGAAAGATCGGGTAATGGCCAACCGCAATGAGGCATCTGACTTGAGGTAAACGGTTCAGCTCCTGCTTCAACCACACCTCTTGTTCAGATCCCTCGGGAAAACCTCCCCGGTGCAGACCTGAAACGATGTCTAGACATACAACATGCACGTCTTGAATCGTCGCTGCATAGTACGACGGCTCACCCTCTCTTCCTGTTTCTAGGCAGTACCGCTCCATAGACAGATCCTCACGCGTCATGTCGTGATTGCCTGGGGCAGAAAGAATGGGCACCTTCTCTTTGAGCGGTTTCACAGTTGCTTGATAGTCCGACCAGTACTCCGCAATCGTTTTGAGCGTCTGATCCGCGTGTGCGCCATGGATGAGATCACCCGAATTGATGACGAAATCCACCTCCTCAGACACAACCTGCTCGATGAGCCTCCAGGCGTTAGTATCATTGTCATTGTCGGCAGACTTGCCAAAGCCCAATTGTAGGTCTGTAACGTGGATCCAACGAACCATCTGGCATGAGGTTTGGGAGTCGGTTGACCTCACAAGTTCCTCCTCTCGTGGGCGGCTGTCCTTGTCATCGATCCCACCTACCAGTTGGTATAGGATCCATCGCGGCGCCGCCAGTGCGGAGCCTCCCAGAATGTAAAGGTCTGATTCGCTACCATCTCTTCGTTGAACTCAACACCAAGCCCCGGCGTATCGGGCACCACGAAGCGGTCCCCCTCAAGTTTTGGTTGGATCGGGAAAAACTCTTCATCGTAAAATCCGCTCTGTTCTGTTGGTGAGACGCGCACCTCCAACCAAGCAAAGTTGGGAACTGCTGCGGCTAGGTGTACTGTTGCCGCTGTGCAGATTGATCCCAACGGATTATGCGGCATCAGGTCGATATAGTGCGTTTCCGCCAAACTTGCCACTTTCATCGCTTCTGTTAATCCCCCAACATTACAGACATCAATGCGGGCAAAATTGGTAATCCCCCGTTCTAGATAAGGCAAAAAATCCCATTTGCTGGAAATTTCTTCTCCGATTGCAAATGGAACATCAACCATCTGGCGCAAAGATTCATACGCCGCCGGCGTCTGGTCGCGAATCGGTTCTTCGAGAAAGTCGAGGGTGCCGCTGGGCATACGCTGGCAAAAAGATGCCGCTTCTGCGACACTCAAACGGTGGTGGTAATCGATACCTAGGACGGGCGCGGGACCGACCGCTTCCCGAAGCTGCGTCAACTGGCTAGCGGTTATGGCAATCGACTCCCGCGGCTCAAAAATTGTTGGATCGTCGTCTTGAACTGGTGCTGTGCGGATAACATTCCAGCCGCTTTCGATTAGCAAATTGGTATCCTCAATCAACTGTTCAAGCGATTCGGCAAAGGTGGTGGCAAAACAAGGGACAAAATCCCGCTGTTTCCCGCCGAGCAATTGATAGACCGGCACACCGAGCGCCTTGCCCGCGATATCGTAAAGTGCGATGTCAATGGCGGCGATAGCGGCGGTCAAGATACGCCCGCCCTCAAAATATTGGCTTCGATACATCTCCTGCCAGAGTCCGCCAATGTGCATGGGGTCGCGACCAATGAGGAATTCGCGATAATGCTGAATCGCGCCAACGACAGCCAGTTCACGACCCGATACCCCGGATTCTCCCCAACCGTAGATCTCTTGGTCTGTTTCGACTTTAACTATCAGTTGGTTTCTGTGTCCGATCTGTACTGGGATCGGTTTAATGTCGGTAATTTTCATTGAAATTCTACTCCTTGTCATGAGATGCGAGAAAACGAAAGATTGTCTGACAAACTCATTCCTTTAGCTCATTCGCTTTAAGCGCGGCAAATTCGCTCTCGGCATCCTCGACGAAAACTCCGAAACGTCCTTCCTTATAGTCGTGAACAGCACGCGAGATGACGAGCCTGTCGTTCAGGTAAACGTCTAAGATATGTCTATGGAGCAAAACTTTTAACGCCATGGGTTGATTATAATCAACATCGGGCGTAATCTTCATCGCCATCGGGCGGGAGATCACCCATGGTCTGGGATATCGCCATAGCGAAATGACGCTTGTTCTAGGCTCTAAACGCAGGAAGTAACCCGCTTCGCCGGTTTCGCTCCCGCGGAGAATCAAACCTGCTGCGGCACCTCGCTTCATCGTTATTTCGCAAGAGAGAATAAAATCCGTTCCGCCGGCGGAAAGCATCCCTCGCACCAGCCCTTGAGAAGAAGCAGCGGAGAGGCTCCCTGATGCCCCTTTCCACTCTCCCCGTTCCGAGCGTACCTGCCTCAATAAACTCGGATCTAGCAACGCCTCGCCTGCCAAGCAATCGACGATGTTTGGATAAAACAGACCGATTCCTCCATCCGGTAGGGGCCGAATATGTTGGGGAGTTCCCAGCACTCCGCCCCAAGCGTATCCCTCTTCACCCCATTCGGGTTGGTAATCATCGTTACCACCGATACGGTCCGCAGCCCAAGGCACGAGATAACGATCGCCACCCATCATAGCGGTTCGAGGTGCATACATATAGCTCGGCAGAAGAACGTCATCCTCAGGGCAGAGATAGGGACCTTCCAACCGTTCTGCGACGCGGTAGCGCGTGGTATTCGTCTCTCCATGGCAGAAGATCAGATAGTAACGCCCTTCCATTTTAAGGATTTCTATAACCTCAAGGGCTGCCCCGATAAAAGGACTGTAAAGGGGTGGTTTCACCTCCCAGTTTTTTAGGTCTTTGCTAACAGTCCAAGCCACGCAGCCGCGTTCCCGCAACGGTCCGTGGTTGAGCCGGGCGGTGGTGACCATCACATACTGTTCACTCGGATCATCGTAGAACAGAAACGGATCCCGCCACGCTGTAAACAGGTAGGGATCTTCTACAGGGGCATCGTGGGGGACGTACCAGCGCGGATCCGGAACAATTATCGGGCGCAGGGGGGAGTCTTTCTCCCATGTGATTAGGTCATCGCTGCGAGCGTGGTAGATCACTTGAGGGTTGGTGCCGGCGTAGAACATTTGGTACTTCCCCGCGGAATACGCTATCGTCGCGCCACCGATTCCGTCATCATCTGGCTCTCCTGGCTGCCCCGGCAGCAACGCCGGCGGCAGCTGCTCCCAATGAAGAAGATCAGTGCTCACCGCGTGGTCGAGCTCACAACGAGGTAGTCGAGGCGGATCGTCGTTTCTTTTGCTTAGATAGAAAAGGTGGCACTCGCCGTCCCGACAGAAGAAAGATGCGTCCCCGACGAGCGCATCTTCGGGACGAAAGTGCAAAGTGTAACACGGTGCGAAGTCTTGACGATCGAGAGCGTGTGAATGTGATTCCATATTCTGTATTCCCAGCGTGCCTCTATGAATGTTGCAAAGCAAGCAATCGTGCTCACCGATAGCTGTGGGGTGCTTTTACACCTCTGGTTGAACGGCAATCACACGAGCGGGCGCACCGTCCGATTCCAGGATCTTCAACGGGAGCGCGTAGAGTTGGGTGTAGGGGGTTGTTAACTGGTGCAAGTTACAAAGGTACTCAATCATGATCACGCCGTTACGGAGCAACACATCATGTGTTACAAATTCAGAAATCGGCGCAACCTCTTTGCTAAGCAGCTTTCGGATAGGGTAATCTTGGGGAAAATCGTAACCAACCGCTTTAATCTGACGTGATAAAAGCCACTCGCACGCCGGTCGGGTCATGTAGGGTGCAGTCGTCCAGAATTCTGGGATCTTTGGCGAGGTCACCTCATCCCAACAGGTCTTCAGCAGGACGATGTCGCCCGGATTGATGTGTTCACCGGCGTCACTGACTTGGGTTTCAGTAATCGCTGAATTGGATTCGATGCCGGTGAGGTCGACAACTGCCGCTCTGCCCACAATATTGTTGAGTGAAATATCGCTCGTTGTCTGACCGTTGGGATCGATATGTCTCGGCGCGTCGATATGCGTAAATCCGTGAACCGCCCAGCCAACCCAAGTCACTTGGAAGGCACTGCCTGTGTTGAAGTCCTCTTTGAGTTGCCGATCTACGGGCCACCGAAAATGGTTCTCGATCGGCATTGTCAGGTCAATAATCTGATTCATCTACCCTCTGTCCCCTCTAGTGATTCAATACAATCGTTTAGGGGTTCATGAGTTCAAAAGCGCGAGTTTCCTTCACGTTTTACGCATCACGTTTCACGTCTCACATAATTGATCGAAGATAGTTCAACGCTTTCCGCATCGACTCCACCCGATCGGACTCACCTTCGTAAACCACCGACAGGCAGCCGTTATAGCCGATTCCACGAAAAATATCAAGGATGCGCGGATAGTCAAGCCACTTCTCCACACCGCTGTCTATCTGATAGAACTTCGTGCGAGCGTACACCGCGTAAGGGGCCGTCTTTGCGATGCTATCGTAGCAGTCGTAATTCGGGTGAGCCGAACCCCGGTGACCGCTTGCGCCGGGCGAACCGGCGTACTGTCCGGTATCGACGATGTGTGTGAAGTAGGGGTGATCCGTTTCACGGAGGGCGCGAAGTAGATCATCGCCGGTGCGGGTGACGTTGTTGTGATTGTGATTCTGTAAACCGACGAGGATCCCTTTTTCGTAGCCATACTCCGCAACTTCCTTGAACCCAGCAATCATCGGTGGCCAAAGTTCCTCTTCATCTTCGTGCTCTTCTCGGAGGTATGCGGCGAAGACGCGAACCAATGGACAACTCATGAAATCTGCGACATCAATCCACTTCTTGATTAACGCAATCTGATCCGGATGTTCCTCGATCGGACATCCAAAATCGTTGCTGATTCCGATGTATCCGAGCGGCAATCCCTTCTTCATCAGATCTTTTTTCACTTCTCGTAGATAATCAATGTCAGTAGATTCAAACGCGCTTGAATGCAACTCAATCATATCATATCCCAAGTCATAGACAATTTGTGCAAAGGCGGTAGCGGTTGTATCCCTGACATTCAAAGACATGGCACCAATTTTCATCATAGTAACTACTCCGTATATAGAAACAATTTTTCAAAAATAAATTTTCATGTTAATGTCGAGTTTAGCACAGAACATGCACCCCGTCAACTCAAAAGCAAGTTGGTGGTAGGGCTATTTAATGTTGGGATTCGGAGATCCTCCTACAAGATTGCTAAATGCTCCTAAATTGGGAAATTTTTTGCTTGGCACTCACATCACAGCTGGTTGTATACTGTCTCAGCCACACGCGCAAATTTTGTTGAGTTGTGATCCCAAACATGGTAAGATACCTTTCGATTGACTTTGAGGATTCTAGCGACAAGGAAGGAGAAAATAGCCATGCGTATTGCTCATGTGCAGAGGGATGAATTGAGTGTGTCAGAAGGTGTCCATGGCGGGGCAGGTCATCTTTTGATTAAGGGACTGTGGGGTGAAGACGCTTTTCAGACGCCGTGGTGGTTTGTCCATTTCGCAATTCTGCCCCCCGGTGGCGGGATTGGTCATCACCGTCATGATGAGTGTGAGGAGATGTTCACGATTCTGGACAACGCCGCGCAGTTCACTCACAACGGCAGAACGGCGGAGGTGGTTGGGGGTGCGACTGTCCCCTGCCGAAAGGGGGAATCGCACGCCATCTACAATCATACAGACAAAGAGACTCGGTTTATGAATTTCTGCGTTGCAAATCCGGAGGGCGGATATGACTGCACAGACTTCGGGGATGACCGTGTCGGTGCACCGTTGGAGACGGTTGATAGACTGCCCGTTGGACGGCTTGACCGCAATCTACTGACTTTTACCTCAAACTTCCACGAAGGCAAGGGAAGTGTAGGGGTGAGACAGGTTTGGGGGCATCAGGATTTCCGAACAAATTGGGGGTTAGTTGGCCACTGTGTGGTTCCACCCGGTGCATCAATCGGGTATCATCGCCACGACGTGATAGAGGAGACATATATCATCATGGCGGGCAGCGGCAGGATGACAATGGACGACGAAACAGAAGAGGTACATGTGGGCGACGCCATCCCCAACCGCTTGGGCGGGTCGCACGGAATTTACAACCACACGCCAGACGACTTGGAAATGCTTGTAATGGCTGTTTGTATGGAACGCGGACAATTCGATGGCTATAACTTAGGAGACGATTTGACTGCGCGATAGTGGATTTGAAAGGAGAGATTGATGGGACAACTTGAGAATAGAACTGCCATTGTTACCGGCGCGAGCCAAGGGATCGGGAGAGCGATTGCGCTGGCATTCGGTCAGGAAGGTGCTAACGTCGTCGCTACCGCCCGCACGACAACGGCGATTGAAGCGGTCATCGCTCAGGTCGAGGAGGCGGGTTCGGCAGGGTTGGCGGTGACAGCGGATCTGGGCGTTGAGCGAAACATCCAACGCATCGTAGATGAAACGACCACAAAGTTTGGAGGGGTTGATATCTTAGTCAACAACGCTGCCATTATCCACCCGCCCATAGATCTAGTGGACTTAGATGCCGATCTGTGGCGACAGGTCATGGATGTGAACTTGACCGCCGCTGCATTACTCACAAAATTCGCCCTGCCGAGCATGATCGAAAACCGTTACGGCAAAATCATCAATATCTCAAGCATTGGTGGGCGCAAAGGGGGCAAGGGTCGGACGGCGTATCGGGTGACAAAAGCTGCGCTGATCAGCCTGACAGAGAGCGTCGCAGCCGAGGTCAAGCAGCACGGTATTGATGTCAACTGCATCTGCCCCGGTGGGGTTGACACGGAGGGTTTCCGCGAGGCATTCGGGAGCGGGGGCAGAGAGGAAAATCCGAAGCTGATGCTGCCCGAAGAGATTGCAGCCCTCGCCGTTTTCCTAACCTCCGATACGAGTTCAGCCGTTACGGGAACAGCAGTGGACGCATTCGGCACAACCAACCCGCTCTTTGGTTAACGGGTGTCAAAGTTCAGCTTCCAATTGGCTCAGACCTTCATCAATCATGGCAATCACGTCGTCGATCTGGCTGCGTGTGATAATTAGCGGCGGATAAAAGCGCAAATCGTCACCGTTCACCCAATCTGCCGTACCGCCGCCACTCCCTGTGGACAAGCCCTTGTCCAGTAAAATCTTGTTGAGCCGTTTGTGGAAGCCAAGCGATGCAGGGAAGGGCTCCTTCGTATCTTTGTCGCGTACCAGTTCAATGCCGAGAATCAGCCCAAGCCCTCGAATCTCGCCGACGCTTGGGTGTGCGTCTAACGCGCTCGCCTTTTCTAACAGATACGCGCCCATCTCCGCGGTATGCTCAAGGATACCTTCCTCTTCGATGATGTCTAACACCTCTAACCCAACCCGCATTGCTATGGGATTATTGACATAGGTGAAGACATGGGCGAAGGGGGTGCCGCCCGCTGCGAAGGTATCACGAATGCTATCCTTGATAATCACGCCGCTCAAAGGGGCGTAACCGCTGCTGGCTGCCTTTCCAAAAACAATCATATCCGGGACAACATCCCAGTGCTCAATGGCGAAATATCGTCCGCTGCGCCCGAAACCGGTGATGATTTCATCTGCAATGAATAGGACATCGTATTTATCGCAAATTTCGCGGACAAGCGGATAGTAATCCCTAGGCGGTATCGCCGCAGCAACTCCTCCGAGCACCAACGGTTCCGCCACAAATGCCGCCACATTCTCAGGACCGGTCTGCAAGATCATCTGCTCCAGTTCATGGGCACAGGTCAGATTGCATTTCCCTTCACAACCTGCAAACACGCAGCGATACGGGTAGCAAGGTGCGATGTGCGGGAAATTGGGAAGCAAGGGTGCGAAAAGGTCGCGCATCCCCGGTGTACCTGTGACACCTAAAGCACCGAGTGTCGCGCCATGGTAGCCGCGCCAACGGGAGATGACTTGATGCTTCTGTCCATTCCCGCGTTGCACATGGTACTGCCGGGCAATCTTGATCGCTGTTTCAATCCCCTCCGAACCGCCCGAAACGAAGTAGGCGTGGTTAAGGTCGCCGGGGGCTATTGCAGCAACCCGATCAGCTAAGTCGAGGGCCGGCTGGGTCGTAAAATGGGTGGCGAAGCAGTAGGCGAGTGTTTTGCCCTGCTCTGCCATCACATCGGCGATACGTTGACGGCCATGCCCTAAAGTGACATTGCTCGCGCCGGCGGCGCCGTCGATGTAGCGTTTGCCTGTTTCATCGTAGAGGTAGATCCCTTCCCCGCGCACTATGAGGGGATAGTCGTAACTCAAATCGCGGTGGAACAGTGCTTTTTTTGCATCGGTGTTTGACATTTTGCTGTCTCCCAAAGTCAAATCAGGATAATTGTCTGAATCAGGATTTTCAGGATTGCGAGAAGCAACTTAGAACCCGGAGATGAATTGCCCAAATTGTGTTTCCCATCTTGCTGCCAACGCTAGCTCGTCCTCCCGATATTCATAGCCCTCTGAATTGTCTCCCTCGTACTGCTCTTGATACCAGTCTACCGTTGTCTGAATCCACTCCTCTACAGGTGTGGTACTAAAACCGAACTCGCGCTCGGCTTTGGACAGATTGTAGAGGTATGAAGCAGCCCGACTCATCGGTGGGGCGTAGGTGTCTAGGTGGGGCTGCTTATGGATAATTTCGCTTGGAACATAGGTAATCTGGGGTTCGTGACCCGCTGCCTCCCAAATCAGGCTTGCCCAACGCTCAATGGTCATTATCTCTTGCATGGCGATGTGATACGTTTGGTTAGCAGTCTCCGGTACATCGAGGACACGGATGAAAGCCCCCGCAGCATCAGCGGAATATAGGGTGCGGAACAGTCCACGGTTTTCTAACGGAATAACCACGCCGCGCCCGTCCAATGCCCGTTGGACCCACCACCACATCCGTCCGGTTGGGTCGTCCCAGCCCATGACCGCCGGGATACGGACGATTGTGTACGGGATATTGCTGTTTTCTTGAAGCCACTTCTCGCAGTGTCGTTTGCCGACGCCGTAAGGGTCTTCTCCTGCGGGGTAGGTATAATCAATGGACGACCAATCCACGACCGATTCTTGGAACGTGCAGTGCTTGGAGAAGTCTACCGCGCCTTCCAGATATACCGATCCGGTGCTGACGATGACGTAACGACCCACGTTTCCATCGAATGCCCCTATAGCAGATTCGACATCTTCCTTACGGTAAGCCTGCGTATCAATAACCGCATCAAAAGATTTCCCCTTCACTTTTTCTGCAAAGTCTGCCCGATCCTCACGGTCTCCCTGAATATGTTCGATCTGCTCCCACCATTCGGGTTGGGTGGTCCCTCTGGAGAAGATGGTGACCCTGTCCCCGCGTTCAAGCAGTCTCTGCACAACAATCCGACCCATGTATCGTGTGCCACCGATGATAAGAACGTCCATTTTTCTTCCCCATTGATTTTCAAACTTCCGGTTCTGCGTCCGACTTATCCTGTGGGTGGTAGTCGATGACCTGCCGTCCATGTTCCAAATCGTAGAGTGCCCATGTGCTATCTGAAACACCGAACACAACCTCGAACTTCACCCCCGGCTGTGTGACCGCCTGCTCAAATACAAGAGCCGCGTCGCCGTGGCTCAGTTGATGTGGGTGGGTGGGCAAGTCACGGTCCCGCTTGAAATTGCCGATCCGAACCGAGACAAATTCCATATCGAATCGGGCTGAATACATATACCCTAAGTTTTCTCCGAAAACCTTGCTGATCGAATAGTAGGACTCCGGTCGAGGGGTCATATCAACCGTCCGCATGATGTCCTTTGGGTAAGGCGCAAGCAGTCCGGCACGGCTGGCGAAGGCGATACGACGGACACCGTTTTGTCGTGCAGCTTCAAAGACATTGTAGGTGCCGATAATATTGTTCTGGAGTATATCTTCCCACGGTGCGCCGCCGGAGGGGTTGCCTGCGAGGTGAATCACCGCCTCCATGTCTTGGGTAGCTTTCAGTACGGTGTCGAAGTCCGTGACATTCCCGACAATCGCATCTTTGATATCCGGCATCGGTACACGGTCAAACCCACGCAGCGAATATCGGTCTTTCAGCCCTTTCACGACCGCCGTACCAACTGCCCCGGCAGCACCGGTGACAAGGATTCTCATCTGCTTGCTCCTTTTCTAACGCCAAATCTCTCTGAGTCTGGGTATGAGGATTTCCGTATTCCGGTCATGGATTTCGCCACACCAAACGTTATTCGTCTCAGGGCTGGATTTGTCGTACGATTCTTGGATAAGTGTTGGTAGCGGGAGTTGATGAAATTGTGTCTCAAAATATCCATCGTCCCGGAGTTGAACCTCACGAAACCCCATCGGGAAACCGATCAAACACGCAGTGTCAACAGTGAGGAAATCACGGTACATCCGGATACGGTTGGTATGCCGGTGCCCTGTAAAAAGCGCGACGATGGCGGGACTCTGTTTCACAGTTTCCAACAACCGATTTGCACCGTCGAGGGTTCCCTTTCCCTCTTCATGGCTTGGAAGCGCCCATGCATGGATAAACAACAGCATCGCGTGCCCTTCGTCATACGCTTTTTCCGCTTCCTCACGGAGGGCATTG
The DNA here is from genome assembly GCA_965116925.1 of Candidatus Poribacteria bacterium. Classification (GTDB taxonomy): domain Bacteria; phylum Poribacteria; class WGA-4E; order WGA-4E; family PCPOR2b; genus PCPOR2b. The sequence continues at coordinate 5,032,050 of OZ220744.1, forward strand.
TCGAGGGTATCGGTCCAAACGCCGCTGCCGTCTTCGATTGGATCGCATTGGTGATAGATGTTGGCGATCGCGAGACGGAGGCGTGGGGCGGCATCAACGACCTTGAGCGTTTCGGGGATGTCGAATCTTTCCGCGAACGCTTCAAAGGATCCATGTTGTGCATCGGAGTCGTGATTGCCGGGGACACAGTATAGCGGTGCCTCAAAGTCGGCAAAGGCTGCCGCAACGTCTTCAATGGATTGCAGGTATGTCGTCCACGGCAGCTCGAACGAACTTCCGCCGCAAAGGAAATCGCCGCCGTGAACGATGAACTCAGGTTTGATCGGATTGACCGCTGGCACAATCGCGTCAAGAACGGTCTTGCTCTGTGTCAGCATTTTCGGTGCGCCGTAATCCTTTGGTGCCCCGGGGTAATAGTGGCTGTCAGTCAAAAAGACGAAACGAGTAGACATAATGTCTCCCAAGCACGGAGAGAAACCGAGTTTTTGTCAAAAACTCGGTTTCGGTTGCACGATTTCTTTACATGAGTAAAAACTTAGATATGTGGTCCGCGTTCCCGAATGATTCTCATTGCCAGATCGGGATCGATTTGGAAAATCATTTCAGGCTCGATCTTGCAGTTTCCCGGTAGGTCATAGCCCGCGACGGCACTTCGTGCGTGCCAGCCCGATAGCGATGAGTCCATGCCGTCGTCAGCCGATTCGGATAGCGGTCCGCCGAACACATCGTGAAACGCCTTCGTATAGCCATCCACAACTTGGGGTGATTTTGTAAAAGCCCCGCCGCCGTGTGAGTTGACCATCCCGATACACTTAACGCAGTACCAGACATCGTTCAAGTTTCCGAAAGGTTCCAATCCCCAGTGCAGGGAAAGGATGTGGCTGATGCCTGCCTCCCGACCGGCTTCGTAACCGTCTTCCACATCTTGATCATCGTTGGTCACCGGTCCTGTGCCGGCGCCTGTCCCCGAAGCGAAGACCAGACCGGACGGAGTAAAGGTGAGGTTACAGATACGCCGACCACGGGGATCGGAAATTGCATCGGCTTTTGTCCCTAGATCAATGCCGAGCGCGTTGAGTCTGTCGTATACATCGAAATCACGTTGCCAAGAACTATGTATCTCTGCCATTTTGTTTCCTCCATAGGAAATTTAGATTTTGATGAAATAATTCAAAGTTAAGATGTCGAGATATGAATCTCGACCTACAAAAATTAGGGATCCGCTATTGGATAATACTTTCGGGTGAGAAGGCTTCCACCGCTAACCGAGAGATCTCCGCAATCGCCTCATCCCCACGGATACCATCATCGCTGGCAAGTGCAAACGCAGAGATGACAAGAGGACCCGTTGAGAGAAAGACAAGACCCACATCCCCCTTAATGCGCCCACTCGATCCAATCTTGTGCGCGGTTGGGATGTCAGGTTTTAAGTCGCGAGGGATCATACGGCGGTCATTGCAAAGCCGAAGCATCTCGATCATCGCCGCGGAGGCTTGCGGACTGACAATCTGACCGGCGTAGAGTTGCTTCAGGATACTCCCCATATCCCTTGGGGTGGCGACATTGTTCTCCAGAGAATCCTGAAAGGACAGGCTGTTGAAGTTCGTGCCATGCGTCTGTGCTCGTTTGTGCTGCACCACATCGTTTTCTCGGTTGCACGGGACATCATCCATACCGAACATCCGATAGTGATAACGACCAAGAGTCACGCTGGTTCGGGTGTTGGGGAAGCCCATCGCATCTAGCGTGGCGTTGACCGATTCTAACCCAACTACTCCTAACAGGAAATCGGTCGCCATATTATCACTGATACTGATCATCAACCGACAATAGTCGCGCAGGGTCAATTCCGGCGCATCTTCCATCAACTTTAGTGTTCCTGAGCCGTGGGTAGAGATATTCCCTTGCAGCCGATGGCGATCATCAAGCGAAAGAGTGCCTACCTCAACCTGACGAAACAACTCGATCATCACCGGAACTTTGCAGACACTCGCAGTAGGGAAGCGTTGATCTGCGTTGTGCTCATGCGCGATGCCGGTGGTCAAGTCTTCAATGTAGAAGCCGATACATCCGTGAAAATCCGTCGCAATTTTGTCACATGCTGCTGTTGGAAACTGCTTGCTCGTTTGCATGTGTTCGACAATATTTGTTAGCAGCGAAAAAGAGGTTCGCTAGGTAAATTTCGGAGTAGGGAACGCAGATCTGCGTTCCCTACAAATCCCAAATCAGAACCGAATTAACCGGCGAGCAGAGCTCTCAACCGTTGGGCGATGGTATGTTCATCGCCTTCCTCTAGGTTGTCCACCCGGATAACGACGGCATTTTCACCTTCGCCACCAACTTTGATGCAGGGGTCACCGGCATCAAGTTCCGTAATTAGTTCGCTGGCACTCCGCGCCGATTCCGCTGCATTAACGACGACGTGGAGCTCAACGCCCCAATATCTCTGTGTGGAAACCTCTTTTGTCTCTTCCACACCGGGAGCGCCTTCGATTGCACGCTCAATGACAGCGAACTTTTTACGGTATTCGTCGAAGCGTTCCTCATGGTCCATGGTGAACCATTGGTCGAGGGCGACGGTCAGTCCGATGATTTCCTGTCGGTCTATTTTCATCCCGCGTCCCAAGGGACGGGGTCCGATAAATCCGTGGGCTGCGACTGCTTGAATCAGGTCCTTCTTTCCAGCCACAAACCCAGCCGAATGGGGACCGTGGACATATTTGCCACCGAAGCAGACCAAGTCCGCCGATGTGGCGGTGTCCTGAAAGTAGTCAATCGGGAAGATCTGCGAAGCGGCGTCAGCGATGACATATACATTATGTGCGTGTGCAATTCTGACCGTATCTTCGAGTGAGACAACGGTGGTGTCCGGGTCAGGGCTGACAAAGTGGATAACCGCTGCGGTCTGGGGACCGATTGCAGCTTCCAACTGCTCCGCTGTACACCCGCTTTCGTCGCCGGCTATCACGAGCTTGCTACCCGGTATGGTGTAAGCCCTATCAAATCCGTATCGCTGCTTTGCTTGGATAATAACTTCGTCTTTCATACCGGTAGTATCTGGCAGCTGATCCATTTTCTCCTGATCGTTGCCGGTCATGCACGCAGCGGTGGATAGCACCATAGCAGCGTAACAGCCAGCCGTAACATAAGCAGCCTCAGCACCCACCAGAGAAGCGATGTGATCCCCGGACTTTTCGAGTAGTTCCTCCATATCTACGAAGTACTCTTCCGCCTCTTCCATCGCCTGTTTAACTATCGGAGTGGGGGTTGAGCCGCCCATAGCGGTAGAGTTGCCCGCAGCGTTGATGATGGGTACTGCACCCAATCTTGAGTAAACATTTTCGGCCATTGTAATCTCCTTGATTATGTATTGTGTTCAGATTCCGATGTAGGGAACAGCGATCATTGTCCCTCACGGAATCTCCAAAAGGACTAAGCGGCAAGCAATCCGCGTAGATACTTAGCCGCTCGCCTGAAGGTTTCCTTATCATCGCATTCGTTGACATCTTTGCCTTCAAATGTGATGGACATACAGCCGTTAAAATTCGCTGCTTTCAGAATTTCAACAATGCGCTCATAATCTAGCCACTCCTCACGTCCACTGTCCACTTTATAAATTTTGGCACGGACATACGCAGCGTAGGGAGCGGTCTGTTCCATAAATTCGTAGGTATCTATGTCCGGATCGGGAACGCCTTGGGTCCGAGAAGGAGAGCCGACCCACTGACCGGTATCCAGAATAAAGGTAAAGTTTTCACGATCTGTTTCACGTAGGAGTTGCAGGACACCCTCGCCGGTACACGGATGGTTCTGGACCCCGACGATGATACCCTTTTCAGCGGCGGCATCACAAAGTTCTTGGAAACACGCAACTTCGCGCGCTTGCCCCTCGTCGGTCTCCGGGGTGGGCCCACAGAAAGATCTGACCATCGGCGCACCGAGGAAAACCGCTGTATCCAGATCCGCTTTACACCGATCCATTTTCTGCGCTAATTCCTCTTCCGTTCCCACAAAATGGCCGCCGGTCGCTAGGTAGCCGATGGGGAGTCCGGCTTTAAGGCATTTAATCTTGATAGCGCGCAGATAATCGGGATCCTGCGAGCGAAAACCCACGTCGGCGCGGAAATCAACGACATCGAGTTTCAACTCGTAGGCAAAATCGACCACATCTTCAATATAGGGAAGTGTTTTTGGATCATCCTTGCCGAAATATGAACCGTACATACCGAGCTTAATCATAAGAACTCCTTAACGATAATATAGATAGGACTTACGCGTTTCCTCTTAAAGTCCCCCTGACAAGGGGGATTTAGAGGGTTAAATGCAACCATTGCATAAGTCCTAATAGAGAAGGATTGCGTTACCGCACTACGACTCAACAGGTGCACTGATATTCAAATACTCAATTTCATCTTCGCCGTCGTTGATGACCCCATGCTTTGTCTTGGGCGGCAGATGCACGGCATCACCTGCGGTCACCGGGTATTCCTTACCATCAATCAACATCTTGCCACGCCCTTTGATAAAGTAGTAGACCTGTTCTTTGTCCTGATGATCGTGGTAATCCGTAGTGATACGCCCTTGAACGACATGGCGTGTGAAGTTGGTCAGCCCTAGCAGACACGCTGTCTCCGGTGGATCGGCGTGTTCGCTTCCAGTGCGTGTCAGTATGGGCCAAATAATTTTGCTCTCGTGCCCGACGTAAGGAATTGAGTCACGCCAGTTTCGTATAATCATGATGACCTCCTGCTTGGTTTGTGAGGTTGTTGTTTATTGGATAGGGTAATATTTGCTCAGTCTTAATTATCAATGTGTTTTGTCAAGTCCATGACTATAACACCACAAAAGACTATAACACTACAAAACAAAAAGTTTCAAGCAAACACCTCAACCGCATCGTGTCGTAAGTGCACCTCTAGTTGAGGATTCTTTGCATCTAACATCAATTCCAAAACTTCGCGCATATTACGGATGGTTTCTTGGAGTGTCCTTCCTTGTGTGAAACAGGATTTTTCCTCAAGACACTGAGCAACGAAGAAATTCCCATCTCGTTGAATTTCTACTATGAAACGTTCTATGCTTAATGCGTCTTTGTTGCTCATGGGTTTTCCAATCGGACATCTCACTCCTATTCCCGCACGGAATGGGCGATCGGATTTTCGCCGATCCAACGCTCATCCACCGGCTCCGATGCCAATTGGTAGCGCGTGTCCGAAGATAGCCGAATCCGATCCGAGCGATTATCCAGCGAGCAGTGCATCGTATACATACTGAACACCAGCAGATCTCCGGCGCGGAAGTCTGTTGTGAGCCAGCGGCACCCAAGCTCCTTCTGAATCGCTGCGGGATCTTTACCGTAACTTCCTCCCGTTTTTTTCCAGTTACCTTTCTTGTCTACGTCCATCTGCCCATAGGGCGCTTTGAGTGCTGCCAGACGGTGAGACTTCTCCAGCACCATCAGCGCGGCATCGCTCAAGGGAGCGTCCCCCAACGGCGTCCACGAGGTGTATAGGTTCGTGGTGCCGCGTCCCATATACACGATGTCGTAGTGCGGTGCACTTGATCGACCGGGACCCATCACGCGCATCCAGATGAAATCAAACGATCTGACCTCACCGCCGAGGAATGCGGTGTAGAAATCGATCATCCGACCGGAATGCACCAACCTCCGCACAGCGGGCAACTTCCCCAACGCTGCATGACTGCCAATCGCGGATCGAAATTTGCCGTTATCGCTCTTTGCCGCCCGTGCCTCCATGAGGGGTTGGTTTTCATCGACCATCTCATGCTCCGCTAACACCTCAAGCACGGATCGCCGGGCGTCCATCACCCGCTCCAGATCCAAGTAGTCGCGGAGCAAGAGATAACCATCTTCTGCCATTCGCTCCCTCAAAGCGCGGCTGTCATCAAGCAGATCATTTGAGTCACGCAGCTCACCGAATGCCTCCGGCGACATATCTAGCGGTATGCCGTTTGAAGTCAGTTGCTTCACTTTTCTTACCTTTCCTATTCCAGTACGCTAAAAGTAGTAGGCACACTCCGTGTGCCGTAACTCCGCGAATAAGGTGTCTGACCCCACTCATTCATCGTGTCCAATTAATTCTAAAATCTACCATAATTCATGCCGTTAAACCGCAGTCCATCCGCCATCGACAAGATGTGTGTGTCCGGTAACCATACCCGCTATGTCGCTAGCGAGGTAGATAACCGCCGCCGCGATTTCTTCCGGTTCTGCGATCCGCCCCATCAGCACATTTTCGGTTACCATCCTCTGAAATTCAGGGTTTTTCAGGGCCCCTTCTGAAAGGGGCGTGCGGGTGACGGTCGGTGCGACCGAGTTGACCGTAATGCCGTGCGGTGCCCATTCCGCGGCTAACGATTTGGTGAGTAGGCAAACAGCACCTTTCGCACCGCTGTAGGGGGCTCGAAGCGGTCCACCGACAACGCCAACCTGCGAACTGATGTTGATGATACGCCCCCGAATACCTCCTTCAATCATCGACTTCGCCGCTATCTGGCTCATGAAGAATGTGCCCTTAAAGTTTACATCCACGATGTAATCGAAGTCTTCTTCGGTGACATCAAGCGCGGGCTGAACTTTGTTCACTCCGGCATTATTAACTAACACATCAATTCTACCAAAGGCATTGAGGGTTTTCCCTACAAATCCCTCAATGCTTGAAACCTCCGCAACGTCCAGCTGCCACGCTTCTGCGCGTTGACCGGTTTTGCGAACCTCTTCCGCTACCTGTTCAACCTCACTGACAGTGCGGCTCCCTGCAACGATGTCCGCGCCTGCACTCGCACACGCCAGCGCGATTTCTTTACCGATGCCTTTCCCTGCACCAGTGACAAGAACGACCTTGTCGGTCAATGAAAAATCAATTGATGCCATCTATTCACTTCCTTCTATAGTGAATTCTAAAAATAAATAGACTAGGAGTTACGCACTTCAGTAGGGAACGCAGATCTGCGTTCCCTACGAACTCCTTGAGGGTGTTTCGGCTGTAGTTGCCCGATTCATCGGGCGTTGGGACGGGTGTGCAGAGGCGATAAATCGCCGAGCTACAAAACGTTGAACATTCAACTGCGTAAGTCCTATAGACATTAAAAGGTAGTCTTTTGTACCACGATCTGTTAGATTGTGATCCAAACCCGCAAACTAACAGTTTGCGCTACAGTGTCTAGTTAATTCTGAATTCAGTCTGAATCCCCGATATATAAGGAAATTGTGCGAGAATCCGATTAAGTCCCTAGTGCGCCCTCAAGATAGCGACGAAACGCATCAGGGTCATAAATCAAGGGTCTCTGAATTTCCATTGACGGCAGACGATAAGAGGGCGAATCCTTCGTAATATAACGCGCCGCCATCGGCGGTCCCCCATCCTCTTCGTCGGGTCCATCAACCCCAACAAGATCGGCATATCGCATTGTCTTACCATCAACCTGATACTCTGTCCCCACAATCCAGAGCCTGCCAAACCGGTATCTTTTTGAGACCTCGCGCTCTGCGATGCTGCTCCAACTCGTGCCTGTAAAAGCGAAATCTTGTGGCGTAATTCCGAGATGCTTTTTCAATGTTTCATCACACTGCTCCAACTCCGCACGTAATTTTTCGCCGGACGCATCCGCTAGGGAGAGTTCAGACAGGTTCGGATGCGTCACCGTGTGTGCCCCGATATGCCAGCCGCTTTCTATGAGTTGTCCTATCTCGTCCCAGGTCATGATTTCACGGAGGGAATCCGGTGGCATGGGCTTGGCGTAAAGTTCATCCACCGGTCCGGTGTTGATAAATAGATTTCCTGCATAGCCGTACTTGCCCAAGACATCGTGAATCTCATAACGCATCGACTTCACGGGGTGATCAAAGTCGAACATGATCGGTCGAGGGGGTAATTTCCCTCGTTCTCGAAACCATTGAGAAAGCTGATTGTAATCAATGGATTCAAAGTTCAGTTCGGCAGCAATTTTCACCAGTCTATCGAGACGGTCCGAGGTCAATGGGTAGTCGCCATCGTGCCTAATGCCGTGACACATGGTAATTGGGATTCGGACCATAGAGGAATTCCTTTGAACGGGTTTATTTTATTTGGGGCCAGCGATAACGTGGCCATTCGGGGTATCTGTTTGCCTTCTCTTCAACGCGCTCAACTTCGACGATCCACGCCTCGCAGTTGGGGGTCTCCAATTCAGGGTTTGAACGACTCCGGGCGACAAAGCCGGGAACATACCAACGTCCAGTCGGTTTCCCAAGTGCTTGGTAGCGCAGGTCCATACTCCAGCGGATGGTATCCGTGTGATTGACCAGCGAACCGTGCGGGGTCATACTGCTGAACATCACCATGCTGCCTGCCTTTGTGGGAACTGGCTGCCGCTCCGCCTCTGAGACCTCTTCGGGAGAGATATTTAGACCATCCTCTTCCCAGAGATGCCGTAAAACACCCTCTTTATGCCGGCGCGGGGCAACCCATAGGCACCCATTCTCAAGCGTGGTATCCACGAGGGGTATCAAGCACGCCAGAATCAACGTCTCATCGCCATCGGGCAGGTAAAATCCCGCATCCTGATGCGGACAGGTATACCCTCCCGGTAGGCGTGGGTGGATGTTGTAGGAGGGGTGACATAAAATATCGGAACCCACCATCGACTCAACCCGATCAAGAATTTTGGGATGCTTCAGGAACTGAAAAAACGCTTCGTCTTTATGGGCACGGGTTTGTAGTGCCGAAGTCGCTTCAGGTGCTTCGGCAGCAATTTTTGCCAACCGCTGCTCAAATGACTCGTTTTCGTACAAATCGCTCACCCGCCCGGCTTGATAGAGTTGCTGCGCCTGCGCTTCGACGACAGCACTGAACTCATCCTTCACCGGGCGTAGGTCATCTTCGGTGAACAGGTTCTCGATAATCAGGTAGCCTTCTTCTCTGAATGTCGCAATCTGTGAATCGTTAAGCATGTCGCAAATGGTCCCTCGCTCATTTTGCGTCGAATAACTCCATTGATCGGACAGACATTATAGCACGATTGGAAAAAAAAGGGGAAAAAAATCAGATCGAATCAACAAACGACTTGCGATCTATTTCCCAAATGTGTAATATAGTATAGGACTTACGCACTTCAGTTCTAAGAGCAGATAGGGACGCAGATTTCGCTGATTGTCGCAGATAAAAAGAGAAAAAAGGATAGAAACCTGTGTGCAACCCCGTTTATCAGTGCTATTTGAATCTAGGACGGACGCACATTCAGTACACGGCGCGCGATTTTTTTATTTTAAACCCCCTAAAGTCCCCCTGATCAGGGGGACTCGTGAACCAACTGCGTAGGTCCTGATAGTAGATGATCACGCACAAAGTGTATGGATTGGAAATGGCGGAACGCTGCTCATCAGCGCAGAAAGGAGTCGGTATGGCAAACGTATTGGCGAATATAGGAGGCGGTGCAGAGCTTTTAGAACACGGCATCCGATATGTTCAGGTGGGTGCCCCCGAACCTGATAAGGTCGAAGAACTTCAAGCAGAGCTCAAGGCACAGGGACTGCAAGCGATTGGACTGACCGCGTTGTATCTTGAAGAGGATACTGTTGCCACTGAGGCGGCGAGCGAAGCGTGGGTAAACGCCTTTGATGCAGCGGTCAAAATGGGCGTGGATCTCGCACTCAGTAGTATCAAAGCCGATGAAGAGATGAGACCGAAGGTCTGCGACTGGCTGAAGACGATGGGCGATGAGGCGGCGCAACGCGGCATCACCGTTGCGCTCGAAACGCACCCGTCCCTCGTTCATAATGCCGAGGTTGCTTTGAAGACGATGGAGGCGACCGACCATCCGAACATCAGAATCAACTTCGATACGGGGAATATCAGTTTCTACACGGATGGGACAGATGCGGTCACGGAACTGAAAAAGATTGCACAGTATGTTGTGAGCACCCATTTGAAGGATCACAGCGGTAATTTTGACGAATGGGATTTCCCCACACTCGGCGCAGGGTCGGTGGATTTTGCGGGTGTCAAGCAAGTTCTTGAAGGCGTCGGTTTTCAGGGACCGTGGATTATGCAAGCACCCGGGGATATGAAGCAAGCCGTCGCCCATCTCCGCAGTCTGGGATTCGGTCAGTGAAACCTATCTTAACGCAAAGACGCAAAGAAACAGAAAACCGGATAACGGGAAGACGGGATAACGCGACAAGGACTTCAGCTCGTCTTCTCGTTTTCACGCTTTCTCGTTTTTTCCCACTACGTTTCACGTTCGACGCTTCCGCCCAACCACGCCGCCCACAGCACCGCTGGGATCACCGTCAAACCCGCCATCCACCAGAAAATTGCGGAGATGCTGAGTGACGCATCGAGTGCCCCGCCAGCAACCGCAGAACCGACAGCGCTCATCAGCGTGAAAAGGGCAAAATCGGTGGCGAATACCCGTCCCCGAACTGCATCAGGAGCGAGATGCAATAGCAGTTGTGTCGAGAACACCCAGATAATTCCCCCACCAATCCCGCGGAGAGTGACCCCCAAAAGCACCCAGCCGAAGTGAGCCATCGGCGCGACGATAGCGAGCCCCACAGCCCCCATCAGGTAGCCCAAAATGATGGCGTTCCGCAACGGGCGATCCCGATCTCCGGTGAAACGACGGGCGACGATTGGACCCACACCTGTCCCAACGCCGCCCAGCGCGAGCATAAGACCAAGACTGATACCCCCACCCTCTCCGATTACAAAGATATCTTCGGCGATGGCGACCATCGCCACCTGAGACCCGGAACCCATCACCAGCGCACTGGCGCCCTTATGCAGCGCAACGACCAGTGTGTCGGTGTGCCTGCCGAGATAACGCAAACCGTCAAGGTACTCTCTGAAAGCACCGCCCATGGTTTTATCCGACCCAGCGAGATCTGGCACCACATCAAGTTTAATCTGGGCGATGAATACGGCTGAGAGGAGAAAGGTCAAGCCGTCGATGACAAAGGCGGGGTAGATGCCCCATGCGCCGGACACAATTCCACCGATGGCGGCACCCAAGGCGAGCATAACCGACCAAGTCGCGGATCCCAAAGCGTTGGCAGCACCGAGTTCCTGTGATGATACAATATCGGGCAAGATCGCATTTCGTGTGGGAAAGAAAAAACCGCCGATCCCAAGTTGGAGGGCGGTCAGGACGTAAAGCAGCCAGACATCGTCCGCGGTCCGAACCAGAAGGAAGCCGAATGCAACGACGACACGCGCCAAGTCCGTTATGATGAGGGTATATTTGCGGTTATAGCGGTCGGCGACCACGCCGGCGATGGGACTGATGAAGAATGGGGCGAGCATACGGACGACGAAGAGGCTGCCGACCGCGAACCCAGACTGGGTCAGTATTGCGATGAGCGAAGCGGAAGCGACAAAGTTGAACCAATCCCCTAGGAGACTGATAATCTGTCCAAGCCAGAGCAGGCGAAAATTGCGGTTACCACGAATCAGTGCACGGTATCCAATCGATTCGCTGCTGTTGGCTGTTGTTGTGCTCAAGGAGAATCTCCTAGGCTGGTTTAACAAGCTCAGAAAGGTCAGAATCAAACAGTGACCACCCCAATGTCCAGTCCACCGCTGCATAAATCTAACAGATGCAATCCGAAATCAAACATCCCCACGAGGTGCTTAACCACCACGACACACAGATTGATTAGCAGAACAGTGAACTCCTGAACCAACTCCCACCACCTCACCTCTACCTGACAGGGAGAATCAGCAAATGGATTGCGAAGTTCTTTCAACCCACCTTTGACCAGAGCAACGAGTTTAACTTCCAGAATGTCTGATAATGAATTTTATCGGATATTTTCATCGTCTCGAACAGCATTTTTAATATTATCTAATAGGAGTTACGCAGTTCAGTTTGTAGTAACGCAATTCATTGCGCGTCCGGACGGACGATAAATCACCCTACTACAAACCTAAGGTCTTACTGTAGTTGCCCGATTCATCGGGCGTTGGCAACGATGTCTAACGGCGATTCATCGCCGAACTACTGATTTCGATTACGATAAAAAGTAGAATTTTTAGGGTCAAGTTGTATCGCCTTGTTATGGTCTGCCATAGCGCGGGGATGGTCCCCTGTTATTGCGTAAGCAGAGCCCCGATTGCTATAAGCCTCTGCAAAATCAGGTTTAAGTTGTATCGCCTTGTTAAAGTTTGCTATAGCGCGGGGATAATCCCTTGTCATTGCGTAAGCAGAGCCCCGATTGTTATAAGCTAGTGCATCATCAGGATTAAGTGCTATCGCCTTGTTAAGGTTTGCTATAGCGCGGGGATAGTCCCCTGTTCTGGAGTAAGCGTTACCCCGATTGTTATAAGCATCTGCATAATCAGGTTTAAGTTCTATTGCCTTGTCATAATCTGCTATCGCACTATCGTAATCACCGAGGTCACTATAGATATTACCACGATTATAATAAGAAATCGGATAACTTGACCGAAGTTCTATCGCCTTGTTATAGTCTGCCATAGCGCGAGGATAATCTCCCTTGTTGTAATATTGTGCCCCACGGTTGACATAAGTAGGCGCAAAATTGGGTGCGAGTTCTATCGCTTTGTCATAATCTGCTATCGCACGACTACGCTGTGTATTACCATAAACAGCCCCACGATTGTTATAAGCTAGCGCAAAATCAGGTGCGAGTTCTATTGCCTTGTCATAATCTGCTTTTGCACGACGGAAATCGCCTTGATCTTTGTAAAAGTTTCCACGATTGTTATAAGCCAGTGCAAAATCGGGGGCGAGTTCTATCGCCTTGTCATAATCTGCTTTCGTACGCTGGGAATCGCCCTGATCTTTGTAAAAGTTTCCACGATTGTTATAAGCCAGTGCAAAATCGGGGGCGAGTTCTATCGCCTTGTCATAATCTGCTTTTGCACGACGGAAATCGCCTTTGGTCGCATAAGCAAGCCCCCGATTGCAATAGGCTACGGCATTATCCGACTCAAGTTCAATTGCATGTGAGTAACTTTCTATGGCTCTATCTATTTGTTCCGCCATCATTTGATGGTTTCCTTGTTGTATGGCGTTATGAGCTTGATCCTCCCCCGTATCGTCGGTGTTTTTCTGTTGAGTCTGCATTGCATCAACGGCTTTTCGGATTCCATCTACCACCTTTTGCCAACCTTCGTCTTCAAGTCCTTGTTGCTTCCATTTGCTAATAGGAGTATCTCCGCTAGGAAGGGCTTGGAAGCCACTCAATTGATGATGTAGCCAATCACAATAGTTCAAGATGATGGGGAGGATCTCTAATCCTGCGCGTCCCGCTTCAGCGAACTCAGCTTTACAGCCTTTAGAGGCAATGCTATCAGCAGAAACGAGATAGAGAAAAATATCCGAGGAGGCAACCTTTCTAAGGATAGATTCTTGAGATGCGTTACCTCCCGGAATGATGTTGCCATCATGCCAAATTGCTATTTTGCCTTGCTCCACCATTACATCTAGGAAGGTTATTAACCTGCACTTCGCCTCGCAATTTTTATGCGAATAGGAAATAAACACTTGTAGCGGTTTGCTCATTCTATTTTTTTCTTTCATTGATTCAGTTTTGTCCGTAGCTCCTCTACCGTTCCCGTCCCAAAGTCCACGAGCAGCTGCGAATCATCACCACTCCGCTCTTGAAGAATAATGCCAGGGGTTGACGAAGATTGAACATCGTCGGAAAGTATAACTGGAAAGATTTCATCTAACGCTGCCTGCATATCCCCTTCAAAGGGCTGACAAGGAATTGATAACGCCGTTAGGACCCGCTCAAACCGCTTGTAACCGTTTTCATCTCGCAGCTCTACCCAATGGATGTCTGAATCGTCGAGTTGTGCTTTATTCAGGTCGGAGAGTTTATCCGCAACAAAAACTTGGCTGCTACGGGCATGTACAGCATCCGCACTTTCCGGATTCCCTCTGCCCATCAGCTTCACTTCGCAGCGGTGCCTCAATCCAGCGTTATCGACCAGATAGAAATCTGCTTCACGTTCCACTTCGCCTGTTGACGCAGAAGAAACAGATTGATTAAAATACCTCAGTGGGACACGGAATAGAGCACAAAGTGTTGTCATCAACGGTTTCTCAACCTGTTTTCCCGCTGTACTCCATAATCCACCTCGCAACGCGGCGCGTTTGACAGCAAGTGTGTTGATAACGATTAAACTTTCGTTAATGTTGAGATCTACACTGACCGTCCGAAATTTTATCGTCAACGAGACATCAACATCGCTTTGTTCCGTCAAATCCTGAATCGCATTAAGTAAGACATCATAATGCTCAGTAGAGGCATCAAGTACAATCTGTTTCGCTGAAGATTCGTACATATTCGTGATTGTTTCCAGGTTCAAACCTAAATGTACAGCAATATTCGATTTGTCAAGCTTTGGATTGAGGGATTCCTCTTTGTACCAATCAACTGTCACGGCGTGATTTTTTAACTTTGCATCAACAACGCGACCGAAAAAATCGACGACATATTGCAAAAATTCGGCATCAATAAGCGCAACAATCTCAGCGCGGTAATCCTCACCCGCTAACAATTTACGGATAATATTCTTTATAACAGCACCGGTAATAGTCATCGTTCTTTTCCCTTGTTGAGTGTCGCTCTGAATTCAGCCAAGTTAAAACATCTTCTCAAAATCCTTAATGCTCATACCAAGGCTTAATCCATAGTATGCCTCTGGAAATGGGGTTCGCGGAGAAGGACCACAACTTTGCATAAGCAGGAGAAACATCACTATCACTATTCTAATCATCTTTCACCCCATCAGAACCGCATAGCGGTGAAAGGTTCAACGCTGTCTCAATAGCCTTTACCTCATCCATCACAATGGGGAGGCGATCAGCCGATTGCATACGGTGAGGTTGTCCGTTCACATCAAACACAATTGGCATCGGTTTAAGTCTACTCACACGACGTTCCAATGTTCGCATCCGCTCCGGTTGTTTCAAGGTTGCTCGGACAATACGGATAATGCGTTGGGTCAGTCAAATTCCCACTCTCCTTTGCTCATGTAGTATTCCACTTCATTGGGGGAGGGTTGTCTCATGGTTATCTGCCAAGCCCCTTTTTTTTCGTCATAACGAGCCATCAAGATTCTGCCGTTGAGCGTGAGGTATTTGACATAGTTGTTGTGCTGACTTCTGCCTAACTCCTTGACGTTAGGATAGTCTGTGTTGAAGGTTTCCAGACTAAGATATTGCCCAATGAATTGGGGTTCAGGTTCAGGTGGCATAGCACAACCCACAAGCAATACAAGAATTACTATCGCTATTCTAATCATCTTTTCCTCCATTAGACTTGTGCGTACCATTTTCACCGCACATGGCTGCCCAATCATACTGTGTTAAGGTAGGTATGGCTGTCGTCTTTAATCCGTGTAATCCGTTAATCCGTGTTAATCCGCGATTCAGACAATAATATCCGGAGAATTAAATGACCCTAAATTCGGGTCAAGATCAGATTGCCGAACCTATCAACCTGTGCACGGTAGCCGGGGTGGATAACAGTGGTGGAATCGATCTCCTCGACGATTGCCGGTCCTGTCAAGACGCAGCCGGGACCCAGAAGGTAGCGGTCATAGATGGGGCATTCAACATAGCCGTGGCTTTCGGCAAAGTAGACGGATCGGGTGGCTTTCTGCGCTGCAGCGATGTCTGTTTTTTCCCCTTCCAACTCGCGCAGCCGGGGTTTGGCGATTTTGCCGATTGCGGTGAGGCGTAGGTTCACGAACTCAACCGGCTCTGTCGGCGCGCTATAGCCGTAAGCGCGGTCATGCTCGATATGAAACTGTTCGAGCACACGGTCAATCTTTGAAGCGTCTAACTGTTCCGCCGGTAACGGTACTGTCAGCTCGTAGCTTTGTCCGATATAGCGCGTATCCACCTGCCGGAGGAAGTTGATGTCCTCCGGACGCACACCCTCCCGCTCTAGACTTGCACCGCCCTGCGCCTCCAACTCTCGGTAGGTCGCCTCCACCGCCGCCGTATCCAATTGATCGACGTGCTGGATGAGGGTCGTGGAGTAGTCATGCTTGAGGTCAGTCACTAACAGACCCATGGCTGAAGTTGTGCCGGGACTCATGGGGATAATCGTGGTGGGTGCGTCAATCTCTGCCGCCAAACGGTTGGCGTGTACCGGACCTGCACCCCCAAACGCGGTTAGTACGAAATCTCTGGGATCGTAACCGCGTTGGACGGAGACGAGGCGTAGGGCGTTGACCATTGCAGCGTTGGCGATTTCCACGATACCGTGAGCGGCCTCCACAAGGTCAAGGTTCAACGGATCGGCGCATTTCTCTTGGATTGCCCGACGCGCCGCCTCAACGTCCAATTCAATCTCACCGCCCAAGAAGAAGCTGGGGTTGAGTCGTCCCAACACCAGATTGGCATCGGTGATGGTCGGTTCTGCCCCGCCCGCTCCATAACACACCGGGCCCGGATCCGCACCCGCGCTCTGCGGTCCCACGCGCAGCACCCCGCCGGAATCTACCCATGCAATTGAGCCACCGCCGGCACCAATCTCCACAAGATCGATGACAGGGGTGCGGATGGGATAACCCGCACCGCGAGAGGCACCCACGCCGGTTTGCGCGGCTGTTCCTACCTCGTAGTCTTTGGTTATCGTTGGCGTACCGTTCTGAATAAGTCCCGCCTTCGCTGTGGTGCCGCCCATGTCGAAGGAAATGACATCCGGGCAGTCCAACGTCGTGCCGAGATAGGTCGCAGCGATAACGCCTGCTGCGGGCCCCGATTCCACCATGAAGACCGGTTTTTCGCTCGCTGCTGCAAATGTGAAGACCCCGCCGCTGCTCTGCATCACCAGCAACTCTGCCTCCAATCCTTCCGCACGTAGCCGCGCTTCGATGCTCTGGAGGTAACGCCCAACGACGGGTCTGATGGAGGCGTTGATGACCGTTGTACTTGCCCGGAAATACTCCCGAAACTCCGGCGCGACCTCCGACGAAAGGGAGATGATGGTATCGGGAAGAATTTCACGGAGAATCTCCCCTGTCCGTTTCTCATGGCTCGGATTGATATAGGCGTGAAGGAAGCAGACAGCGATGGATTCCACATCCTCTTGGCGAAGTTGGTCCGCCGCATTCCTGACTGCGGACTCGTCAAGCGGGGTGAGCACATTCCCTTGAGCATCCAACCGTTCAGGGACACCGAAGCACAGGTAACGCGGCGTCAGGGGACGCGGCTTTTCAAAGTGTAAATCGTAGAGCGATGGTCGAATCTGACGCTGAATCTCTAGCAGATCACGAAAGCCGTCGGTTGTAACGAAGCCGGTGCGGGCGACCTTCCCTTCGATGATTGAGTTCGTTGCCACAGTCGTGCCGTGAACGACATAACCGACCTCGTCCGGCGACACATCGGCTTCGCGTAGTATACGGTGGGTTGCCTCCATAAAACCGTGTGACGGGTCTTGGGGTGTCGAAGGCACTTTGCCGACGCGGATCTCACCCGTTTCCTCGTTAATCAGGGTTGCATCGGTGAACGTTCCCCCGATGTCTACTCCCAGACGATACCTAAAAGCCATGCGTACTCCCTCTTATGTTCGCTATTATCAAAAACTATGGTGAATTAGAGAAATAAGTAAACATTACCAATAACTCCGACCTGCGCGAAGTTTCCAAAGTCCCCCTGATAAGGGGGATTTAGGGGGTTAGCTGTGCATTGAGAGTGTCTCATTAATTCTAAAGTCCACCATAAATCCACACTGCCATGCTCAACCAAATGTCCCATACACAACGGTTGATTCGTACACCATCTTAGTTTCCGTTGGTCATTGAAGTTAGGGTCTGTTTGAATTCATCAAGATTTGGAGCTTGCACGGCCGAGCGAAGTAACTGCTTGAGATGTTGCAAATCTTCAATCGTTTCAATGGTAGGCTTTAAGGTTTCAGCCTCACTTGAATCAAATCGCATTCCCAAAATGTCAAGAATAGATTCAATACCTTGTTGTCTTTGCCCCTGCTGAATACCTCTTTCGGTAAAGTGTTGGACAATAGATGATTCGTACATGGTTTCCTCCGAAATAATAGTGGTAATGGTTTGAGAATCGTGAATTAACCCGCTGAGGATAGCGATGTCTGTGAAAAAATTTGATTTGTTCGTGCTGTCCAAAGGCAAGGTGTCTGCGGTTTGAACACATCGTCGCAACCACTGTTCGGCGACCATCCCTTGAGGCGGTTTCATTAGTGGCACGAAGGGAAGCAGTCCCCAGAGCTCTTGCTCGATAACCGCTTGCCCTTCAATTTCGATTAATCTTATGACCTTGTACTGAATGACTATACGATACCCAACCCTCTCCTGCACGTATTGTCCCGCATCTCTTTGTCCGGCATCCGGACGAAGGTAAATAACGTTGGAGTAGATCGGAAGTCCATAGGTTTCAATCGCTCGACCAATATATCCCGCCATTCGGCGTGACATTGGTGGATTCGTGCTGTCCCCCGTTTGAAATTCATTATGCACCAATGCGTCCTCACCATGGATTCGTACCCGTATAAGGCTATCCATTGATCGGGATTCGACAGTGGGTTGCTCGGTGTCAATGACTTCCAGAACTTCGATGCCTTCTTGTTCAAATGTGAATCGAACGAAATCCGCGGGATAATTTTTAACAAGTTGTTTGGAAACAATATCGAATTCTGCCATGTCATCTTTCTGCATTCTGACTAAAAACCGTACGAAGTTTTAACACCATTGTACAGATACTGCTGTCTCAAGCAAAGGGCCCCGGACGATGCTCACCCAACAGCCGACGCTGGCGCGGCGTTGCTTTCGATAGAATTTCTGGATCAAACTGAAAACTCAGAAAAGGTGGAAATCGTTGCGCGATCCACCGATTCGCGTAATGCACCTGCAGCAGGTAGCGGACCTGATCGGTACGATTGGCACCCCCGCGATGCCACACATCACTCCTGAAAACAATCACATCACCCGCTTGGCAGAGGATCGATTGTTCCTCTGTGCCGTTCCACCTGTCCTGATCCCGTTCAGGTCTTACGCCAGCACGATGGCTGCCGGGAACGACACGCGTGGGTCCAAGGGCTTCATACATATCATCTAGATAAAAGTGGGCGGTCATAATCAGTGGCGGGATCTTGACCCGCGGATCGATCGCCACGTCATCGGGCAGCAGGATCGGCTTCCAATCCGCGTGCATCTTCTGTTCCTCCCGCTTTCCTGTGTTCCACTGAGTCATCTGAATGATATGACAATCTTCGCCCAGTGTGTCTTCGACCAATTCGATGACGCCCGGTTTGTCTAGAAATTCGAGATAGAGCGGATCTCGATTAAACGCATTCTGAATCGTTTTAATCCCGCTGCCTTCTGGATCGATAAAATCCCATCTCGGTGCTGCCACGCTTTTGATGCGGTCAGAACATTCGCGCAATTCTTGAACCTGTGCGGGACTGAGAACCGCGGGCAGAAAAACAAAGCCGTCACGCTCCATCGCCTGCGCCCGTTCTTCTCGACTCTCGTAAGGGGTCAATTCGGCGGATAGCTTTGAGGGCACCTCTGCTGTTGAAGTCTGCTGTGTTGGTTGCATCGGTCAATGCTCCTTCCTATGATCTCTTAAGCCAGTCCGGGCGGTAATCCTTCGGTCGTGTTATAACCGCCCCCAGCGGTGATGGGCCAAGATTGACCTCCCTTGAACTCGAAATCATCACCGAGTCCGCACAACCACTGGAACAATCGGGCGACGTGAATGGAGTCGTACCACTTTTCAAGCACTGAAACGTCTGGCATAAACTTCGTTTCCATAAAGTCGGTAGAGGGATCAACCACCCAATCGCGCTGCGGCGGGACTGTGCGCCAATAGTTATATTTAAGCAGATTGCGGATGCCGCTGCCCGTGGAGGAGGTGGCGCGGTGCCAAATACTGTAGTGCGTGATAAAAATTGAGCCCGCAGGTGCCGCCGTTTTTACGCCTACTCGGATGTTGCCGTAGTGACTCATGAATCGGCGTTTGGCGCGGACTAAGTGTGAACTCGGCACCAATTCGGTCGGTCCCATCTCTTTCGGTGTGTCTTGAGGATAGTAAAACACCTGTAAAAATTCGAGCCGTGTCGCGTCGATGGCACCGCCATCACGATGCCAACCGCAGCTCAAAGTCCTAGGACACTCGACACGGTGGTTGCTCATAATCATCGGCAGCTTGAAGTTTTTTCCCAGCAGCGACCGCACCGCACCCGCCGCCTGCGGATTTTTGAGAACACCTTCGACAAACCAGTCTTCAGCGAGGATTTCGACCGGTTCTAAGTGGGAATGCTCAGCCATAAAGTCCGAGACGCGGCGATTAATTTCATCCGACACCACGCCTTCGAGGATGATAAATCCCTTCTGACAAAATTCGATTACCTGTTGATCCGTTAGCGTCGGTTCGCAATCGTATGTTTGATCGATCATCGGTAAAATCCTTTCATGGAAGTGCTACGGTTGTAGGTTCACTTTTCGAGGATAAATTCGCAGCCGAGCCCATAGGTTTCATTTTCCCCCACTAACATCAGTGTCATTTCGGGAAACTTGACGATACGCCAACCGTCGAGCATTGCCTCATGTACAGTCTGGTAGGGCCAATCGTCGGGCTCATCGGGACCGTTGTGTACGCCGTCACCATCCACAATTGACATTCCCTCAACCGCCGAGGTAACCGACGTATTTGTGGCTTGAAGATATAGCAAGCGTTGTGGTTTTGCCGCCGCCTCCAACTTGCTGTTGACGTTTCCCAACGCTTGCTGCAAATCCTCCTCTGTCAGCGTACCCGCACGAAATTTATCCAAACACTGTTCTAACTGTTCCTTCACTTGAATCATGTCTAAGCCTCTCTCAGTTTAGCAATCTTTTATGATCGACAACGTTCTGTTGTTTTACTATCCACTTATGAACCGTTCGGGACGATATGGAGCAAGCATTTCAACATGGGCACCATCAACAATTTCTACCGTTGCCAATTCTCCCACCAAGGGTGCCAACGTGACCCCGCTGTGCATCAAAGCGATATACAGATTGGGTGCTGCTTCACAAAATCCTATAACCGGCAACTCATCAATCGGCATTGGACGATAGCCCACTGGTGTTGGAATCGCTTGTGCACCGGCGAGGGCTGGCAGATAATGGACAGCGCGGCTTAACAGGTCATCTGCATGTTCTTGGGAGTCGTCTCGATCTACACTCTCCTGTGAGCCTTGACCGATGGCAAGCGTCCCGCCAGCGGATTGTCGCAGATGAATTTCATGCCGATTTTCGTCAATGGGTGGTAGATGAAGCACTGAAACGTTCTGTAATATCGGCGGCTGCGGATCGGTACGAATCACCACACCGGGGCTGTGCTGTTGGGGAATGTGGACACCGGCGGTGGCGGCAAGTTCTGTTGTATCAGTCCCACTTGCCAATATCACTACATCACAACCGATTTCTCCACTAGGAATATTAACCGCCTCTACCTTTCCCCGTTCATCAAGGCGTAATTCGTTGACCGGGGTATGGGTATGCACCGCGGCTCCCGCCTCACACGCACGTTGTAGACAAGCTTCAATCACTTTGAATGGGTCCACCCGCCCGTCAATCTCCGAAAAGGAGGCTGTCGTCACGGGACCGGGGGAAAGACCGGGCTCAAGTTCACGGAGTTCGCCCTTTGAAATGATGCGGGTAGGATATCCTCTCGCTTGTAGTATCTTAATACGTTGACGCAGTGCCTCGGCTCGGTCCGGGGCGTGTTCCCACCGGAGTTCACCGCCCCAGTGTAGGTCGAGATCCATCCCCAATCTGCGAGCAAATCGATCCCAGATGTCCATTGATCGACGGTTGAAATGGTGATAGCTCACGGGATCTTTGCCGAAAGAGTTCAACCATGCAAAGGAGTGTCCTGACGCTCCTGTACACGGTTCATTCCGCTCAAGGACAGTCACAGCAACATCTTTGCGACGCGACAGGTGATAGGCTATTGATGCCCCAACAATCCCCGCGCCTACCACGATAACGCTTAACTTTTTCGCGTCAGAATAACCTCGCTTGACTGTTACCATCTCAATCCTTCACAACAACAAAAAAAAGATTTAGTGCAAAGAAACCGAGTTTTTTTTGAAAACTCGGTTTCTCTTCGTGCTTTGCACTTTCTGTTTACATGAACCAAAAAGAAAACGGGAAAACAAGGGAGCGAGGAAACCTGTGTTTTCACTCGTCTCCTCGCCTTCTCAAAACCCCGTCCCCACACTTCCAATCCCGTTTTCTCGTTCTCTCGTTTTCTCGTTTTCTCCACTACTCAACCCAACATCTCCAGATTCGTTACTAATTTCTCCCGCTCCGATTCAAGGACTGCAAGGCGGGCGCGTTTCTGCTCGACAACCGCTTCCGGCGCCCGGTCAAGGAACTTCGGATTGTCTAACGTTTTCTGGGTGCCGGTGAGTTCTTTGAGAACTTTGTCCAACCGTTTCTGCAAGCGATCTTTCTCCTTCTCAATGTCGATGATACCCGCAAGCGGGATATAGATCACAATATCGCTAATCACCGCTACGGCAGCGGCGGCAGGTTTCTCCTGATGTTCAGCGATGGAGATTTGTGAGAACCGTGTGAACGCCGGCAGGTATTCTTCCAAATGTTCGCCGAGAAGTTCAGCCGTTTCCGGATTCGGGACTTGAATCCGTATTTCAACCTCGCTGGAAGGTGGCACATTCATCTCACCCCGGACACTGCGGATGCTATCAATAACATCCATGATTGTCTGCATCGCTTGTTCCGCCTTCGCATCCGTATCGGTCCCTTGCGGTTCGGGCCAAGTGGCGACCATGATGCTATCACCTTTATAGGAGAGACGCTGCCAGATTTCTTCCGTGATGAACGGCATGATCGGGTGCAGCATTCGCATTGTGCCTTCAAGAATTTCAGAGGCAACCGCCTGTGCGGTATGTTTCGCTGTTGGATCATCGGTATAGTAAAGACGCTGCTTGATGAGTTCAACGTACCAATCACAATACTCGTGCCAGAGGAATTCATAGAGCGCATGCGCTGCGTCACTAAATCGGAACTCTTCAAGACATGTCGTCACCGTTTCCACGGTTGCGTTATAGCGGCTGCGAATCCACTGATCGCACAAGATAGGATCCGTCGGCTGTCCGGACTGAAAATCATCGAGATTCATCAGTAGCAAGCGCGAGGCGTTCCAGATCTTGTTGGCAAAACGCTTCCCCGCCTCGATTTGGGACTCAGCTAACGCAATATATGGATTCGGCACAGCGGAGAATACAAGTGCGAATCGAAACGCATCGGCACCGTATTGGTGGATAGTAGGCACAGGATCAATCGCGTTCCCTTTCGACTTGCTCTGTTTCTGACCGTGTTCATCGGCTACTAGTGCATGGAGATAGACGTGGCGGAACGGCACTTCGTCCATACACTGAAGACCGAGCATAATCATTCGAGCCACCCAAAAGAAGAGGATATCCCAACCTGTTACGAGGACAGAAGTCGGGTAAAACGTCTTGAGTGCTTCTGTCTCATCGGGCCAACCCATCGTCGAGAAGGGCCAAAGTCCCGAACTGAACCATGTATCGAGCACCTCCTCATCTTGCCAAATCTTCTCAGAATTACAGTGAGCGCATTGATCGGGAGGAATCACCGCTACCGTGAGTTCTTCGCAAGTATCGCAGTGCCAGATTGGGAGTTGGTGCCCCCACCAGCGTTGGCGGGAAATGGGCCACGGTTCGATATTTTCCATCCATTGGTAAAACCGCTTCGTCTCACGCTCCGGGAGAAATACCACATCCCTACGTCGTGCAGCTTCAAGTGAACGTTCCGCGAGCGGTTTGACGTTAAGATACCACTGCGGCGAGATGTACGGTTCAATAATCTGATTGCACCGATCATGATGTCCGACCGCGTGGGGATGCGGTACAATCTTAATTAGATACCCCTGTTCACCCAGATCTTCGACCAACGCCTTACGACATTCAAACCGATCCATGCCCTGATACTTCGTTCCCGCATTCTCATTCAAACTCCCATCCGGATTCAGTATGTTGACTTGCTCAAGTTCGTGCCGTTGCCCGATTTCGTAGTCGTTTGGATCGTGAGCGGGTGTGACTTTCAATGCGCCCGTGCCAAATTCCAGATCGACATATTCATCTGCGATGATCGGGAGTTCGCGTTCAAGTATCGGTAGGATCGCCGTTTTCCCGATAAGGTGTTGATAGCGTGTATCTTCTGGATGGACAGCGACTGCCGTATCGCCGAGCATCGTCTCTGGGCGTGTTGTCGCAATTTCCACGGATTCCTCTGAATCCTTAATCGGATATTTGATGTGATAGAAGTTCCCATCAATCTCAACCGGCTCGACTTCAAGATCGGAAACTGCCGTTTGGCAGTTCGGGCACCAGTTTACCATGTACTCCCCGCGGTAGATCAAACCATCGTTGTAAAGCTGAACGAATGCGGTGCGGACGGCTTTGGAGAGACCTTCATCCATTGTGAATCGTTCGCGCTCCCAATCGCAGGAACAGCCGAGCTGTTCCAACTGATCGATGATTGTTCCGCGAGATTCATCTTTCCAGTTCCACATCCGGGCGATAAACTTTTCGCGTCCGAGTTCTTCACGACTTGTTCCCCAAGTAGCGAGCTGTTTCTCCATGATGATTTCTGTGACGATTCCTGCATGGTCTGTCCCCGGCATCCAGAGCGCGTTGTAACCCTGCATCCGTCGCCAACGGATTAGCACATCCTGTAAGGTATTATCAAGTGCGTGCCCAATATGTAGGCTCCCTGTGATATTCGGGGGCGGAATCACAATCGAGTATGGGGGTTTGTCAGATGTATCAGCGGCATGGAAATAATCCTTGTCCTGCCAGTATTTATACCACTTTTCTTCGATGTCGTGTGGTGAGTATGTTTTTGGAATATCGGTCATAGGTTTTAATCCTCAACTTGTTTATGTTTGATAAAATTCATCTTCAGTCAAATCAAAGGCTTTCCTGATTCCTTCAAGGGCTTTGATACTTAATTGTTGATTTAGATTATGGCACTTTACAGGATAGAAGCGGGACCTTCCACGAAAATTGGGATGAAAGAATACACGATGGTTCCCCTTACCACGCTTGGGATTTTCCATTATTCCAAACCGGCGCAAATTTTTTCTAACTTGACGGTAATTAAGTCGTGGTTTCCGTGGCATTTGGATCTACTTCGGTAAAATCAATCTCAGAAATTAAAGGAGGAGCAACTTCCGAATCTAGGGTCACTGTTTTTGTATGATTGCTATACAAAAGTTTCCGCCACTCTGCCGGGTCAGCCGGTTGAAAAAGATGATCCATCAAATTGTTTTCAATCGCAAAAGTGATTTGCTCGGAAATCGCATCAACAATCATCACTTCTGCTTCCGCCTTTGTATCGCCATCAGTGACCAAATCCAATTGCAAACAGTGGGCAGTATAACAGTCTGTCTGTTTTTCAATAAGCACATCAAGGTGAAATAATTTCCGCTTGAATTTTGGGTTGTCAGTTTCCATTGGCTTCTCCAGTATTGTTGGGTGTTACATGCCTATTGTAAAGTCCTTTGAATGCGATGCATAACGCATCACACTTCCCGCTTTGTCACTTCTAGCAAAGCCATCGTCACAAGCAGCAACGGCACGATCACAAGTGCAGAACTCCACAGGGAGAGTTGAACGCCGATCAGGCAGGGGAAAAACGTGATAGCACCCACCATTGAACCCTTCAATGCGCGATAGCCGTTTTTCTCAGTTGGATTCAGGTAAAGGGGTAGACGGGTAATACTTGTAGCAAGCAGCGCAAAGACCACCCATAGGGTATAGTGCCAACTGACCCCTTCAAGCCAGTGCGGCAACACGGCGACAATAAAGGCCAGTATGGTCGAAACGGCAGCGCAGGCGAGGGCTGGCTTAATTCCCAGTTGCAGGGGAGTGGTGGTGATGCCGAGTTTTTCATCCCGTTCGAGATCTTTGAAGGTCGTTGTGATGTGTGTCCCGCAATCGTAAAGCGTTGTAGCGGCAAACGCATACCAGACCAAACGGGGCACACCTCCACTTACAGCCAATGCACCAAACACATTGAGCAGACCGATCCCAAAGGGCAGGCTAATGCTCCCCAATATTCCACGTTCCTTGAAGAAGGCGTTGTATAAGTGGGAAATCATCACAAGGGCAATCACCAGAAGCCCCGCTTTGATGTGGAGCGTAAATCCCAAGATGACACAGATGATGTAGGTACTACTTGCGGTGATCAGGACCTGCTGAGATGTAAGTCGATGCGACGGGAGCGGGCGGTCCGGATTCACAACGGCATCCTGCTCTCGGTGGAAATAGTCGTTCTTCATCATGCCTGCGAAGTAGCCGAGTAATGCGATGAGCAACGTCAACCCAACCCGCCAATTCCACTCCCCCTCTGAAGCGATCAGTGCACCGGGCAGCGTCGCAGCGATCGGAATCGCAAAAAGGGGATAGCGGATTAATTCAAGATAGGCTTTTAATGTATTCATGATGATTTACTTTCAGGTATGACTTGGACATGCAGCACTTGTGTGTTTACTCACCGACCAGAACGCTTTTCACGCCGCGCTGCTGCCGGGCATTTTCAAACCCTACAACAACCCCCTCAATCGGAAACCGATCCGTCAGCAACGGCTTGAGATTAATCTCGTCGTTGATGAGCATCTGGCGAGATTCGCTCAAACTCCAGCGCGAAAATGCCCACGATGCCATCAACTTGTGCCCCATGTAATGAAAATGCTCAAGGTTAATCCGCAGCTCCTGCCCACCCGGTGCCAGTCCGAAAAAATTTACACAACCGCCGCGCCGCACAATCTTGAAGGCGAGATCTATCGCACGCTGATCGTTGACCGTCGCAGAGATAACGGTATCCACACCACCGCCGGTCTGCTCAATGAGTGCTTCCACCTGTGCTGCCGTAATACCAAATGTGGCATCTGCACCAACTCCCTCTGCTGTGCTCCGCCGATGCACAAGCGGTTCAATAACGAATGTTTCCAATCCCGCCCTTCTGGTCAATTGAGCAAACATCAAACCGATGGGACCCGCACCGAGAATAGCCACACTTTTATCAAAGATTGTTTCACGCATTGCATTGATACAGCAGCCCAACGGTTCCAGAAAGATTAGTTCTTCTGGCGAAATCGTATCCGGTACGGAGATGAGTTTGCCCGTGTCAATTCCGTGTTTCGACATTCGGAGGTATTCGGCGTATCCGCCGTCAATGTCATGTCCAATTCCCTCAATGTTCGAGCAATACTTGTCGAAATCTGCCCGGCAGTAATCGCAATTTCCACAAGAGAGCATCGGATTCACTGTTACCTTCTCGCCAACTTTCACATCAGGGTGTCGGCTTTCAACGACGACCCCGGCGAGTTCATGTCCCATCACGACAGGTGGTGAGTAGTCGGTGATATCCCCGTTGAGCGCTGCCAAGTCAGACGCACAGATACCGCATAGCTCGACTTTAATCAAGACATCGCCTGAATCGAGAGTCGGGACCGGCTTATCCTGTACACTTAATTTTCCAGTTTCTTCAAAGACAGCGGCTTTCATGACACACCTCCCTTGTTTCGCACGAAACGAAGTTGTTCAAGCAGTTGGCCGCCAACTCTCACAACAGAGGCAGCAATATCGTCAGGGACTTCCGTTCCATGGACCGCGCGGTTGCAAACGTATGTGATTTCTTTCAACGGCCCAAGCCAAGTAGAGGGTAAAATTTCTCGAGAAACAAGCTCTTGGGCGATCCCTGTAACCCCTAACGGACGGGAGCCGATATCTGTCTGATTATTGTAGGCGATGCGTCTGATTTCCTGCTCAAGTTCCATCCGCAATTTTGCCAATGCCAATGAGTTGTCTGAACCAACTAGCTGTCCTAAACTTAAATCCCACGGTTCTTCGGCCTTTTCTCCATCAACAGTGGATGGATCAGGTGTTGTAAGTTCTCCGGAAAGACTCTGGCTCACACTAATCTCATTAAAGGAGATACGAAAAGAAGAAGGTGACGGTCTATTTTCTATAGATTGTTGAAATGCTGTCAACGCAGCAACTGTGGTCATCCCTGCAATAAGCATCAATACCTGATCGATTTCGGATACTATTCCATCTTGTGCGGCTAAGAAAAGCAAACCACCTGTAAGTAGGGCAAGAAAACCACCAACTACTAGACTATATACTGCTCTATTCTTCTGCATTTTCTCCTCCTTTATCTGTTTCTTTGGAACCCCTCAAAAACATCTTCACATAGTCCGGGACGAACCAAAAAAGGCCCGCCCCTGATATGAAAACTCCTAGCTTTAAGCCACCGATAAGCAGGCCTATACCGGTAAAAAAAGCAATGGCAGAAAATACTATCTTACACCACAACTGTACTTTTTCCGAGGAACGTTGATGTTCTCGGTCTTTCACTTCCTCATCTTGCCGTTTAACTTCCCCGCGCACTTGGGTCCAGAGAATAATATTGTCGGGATTATCTGCTTGGATAAGACGTTCCTCAATTGATGAGACAACGGAAGACTCACCCGATTCACGCTGAGTTAGAGACGTAGGTTCATTCGATGGAGTTGTACTATTTTTTTCTTCTTGCGACATCTTCGATCCCAAGGGTAGTTTATATGTGTTATGAGCGATTCAATGGGTTAGAAACTCGTCAAGTTTCTTGAGCAGCACATCCGGACTTTCATCAATCAATATCAGCGAACGGTGAGGTTCCCTGATGAATCCCTCCGAAACCGCATAATCGAGGAAAGTCGCTAACTTCCTGTAGTACCCACAAACGTTCAGAAGACCGCACGGTTTTCGGTGTATACCAAGTTGCGTCCACGTCACCATCTCAAAGATTTCATCAATCGTACCGAGTCCGCCCGGTAGCGCGATAAAAGCGTCCGAAAGCTCAGCCATCAACCCTTTTCGCTCGTGCATCGCGTCAACGACCCGTAGATCGGAAAGGGCGTCGTGGGCGATTGCCTTTTCGACGAATATACTAGGTACGACACCAATGACTTCACCACCGCCCTCAAGCGCGGCATTAGCAAGTTCACCCATTGTGCCGACATCTGTACCACCGTAGACAAGCCCTAAGTTTCTGCTTGCCAAGGCGTTGCCTAGCTGCCTTGCGGCTTTGGCATACGCCGGTTTACTTCCCATGCTTGATCCACAGAATACACACACCCGTTTCATTCCAACACGCTTTCTTGATTGAGGTCGGTTCAATTTATGGTGAATTCTAAAAATAAATAGACGCTTTCACCCCCCCGGTAGGTGCGGTTTCATGAAGTTTAAGTATTTAAATCGGTAATCCCTATTTTCCTCGAAACATACGGTAGGCGCGGTTTTCAACCGCGCCGGCATCGCTAGCAAATTACCGAATTATTTTTTTAATTTTCATCTAACCGCACCGGTTTGGAGTGTCCCATTAATTCTAGGATCCACTACAGTTCATAGATTTTATCAGAAACCTCAGTCGCATTGCAAGGCAATTGTCAATTCTGATAGATTGCTGCCCCAACCTCAAATCGTTTTGGTATTGACATCCGCCCCTACCCTCTTTATAATGGACAAAATATATTCTTAATTTCGGCTTAATGGGGGAAGAACAGTGAGTGAGAAGATTCGATTAGCTATTGTTGGCTGTGGGGGCATGGGGCACCGTCACCTGTACGGGCTCGCAGAGCTGCATCGTGTAGGGTGGGAACGGTTTGAACTCGTTGGGGCGTGCGATCCGGTACGCGATAACGCCGAATCTCTTGCCGACCAAGCAGCAACACATTTTGGGGAGCGACCAACTGTCGTTGAGGATCTGAATGGACTGGCGGCGTTGAATGTTGAGGCGGTTGACGTAACGACCACACCACGATACCACCACACAGTTGCTGTTGAGACGCTGGAGCGAGGTTGGCATACGATGGTCGAGAAACCGATGGGACTGACCGTCCGGGCGTGTAACCTCATCGCACGCGCAGCGGAGGGATCCGACGCAATTTTAAGCGTGGCGGAGAACTATCGACGAGACCCCATCAACCGTTTGGCGAAGGCACTGATAGATGCCGGCATCATTGGTACGCCACGCTTTCTCATCCACCACGCTATCGGCGGTGGCGATCGGATGTTAATCTCTGTCTGGCGTCACCAAAAAGACCAAAGTGGTATACTGCTTGATGTCGGTGTTCACCACTCGGATATGATGGAGTACCTGCTGGGTGATATTGAAACGGTGTACGCGAAGACAAGACTCCATGAACCCATCCGCAAGAATCCCGCAGCGGGTGGAGGAGAAGCTGGATCAAATCCCGGCGGCGTCTATGGCCGTTGGCAAGTAAAGATGCCCGCCGAATTTGAAGCGACCGCCGAGGATGCCGCTTATGCAACATTGACTTTCAAAAACGGTGCGGTGGGGCAGTACATCGAAGACCACGCCGGTCGTGGTCAAGGTGTGTGGTCACGACAAGTTTACGGCTCGCGTGGTTCGATGAGTTTGCCGGGCGATCGCAGTGGGGGGAATATCGTACTAAACATTGATGGCGAATCCCCTATTGATGATGAAAAGATCCTAGAGTATGTCCCTGATTTTCAACTTGATGCCGTGACATCAGATTTGTGGGGCGAAAATCGGCTGTGGCGTTATGAATTCCCGTTCCCTGAAATAGATCGAAAAATTATCGCTATCGAATACGGAGATTTTGCACAAGCGATAGGGGGAGAGCATCCGGTCGAAGTGGACGCAGCGCAAGGGACGCGATCTGTCGCTGTCTCTTACGGGATACTGGAGTCCGGTGAAATTGGACGTATCGTCACCATTGACGAAATGCTTGCCGAGCGGGTAGATGACTATCAGCAGGGGATTAACGAGAGCCTAGGAATATAATAATCGAAAATTGGGATAGAGGTGGAATATGGCAACTCGATCGGCGGAAGACTACAAGGTGGGCTTAAACGATGGTCGTACCCTATTCTTTAAGGGGAATCGTGTAGAGGATGTCACCCGTCATCCAGATCTGAAGGTTGGAATGGAGCACGCCTCACTCGATTTTGCGCTCGCTGAGGATGCGGCGTATCGGGATTTGATGACCGTCAAGATTCCTGATACGGGTGAAACGATCAGCCGGTATTTTGTAAGCCCTACCAACACAGACGATCTGCTCAAACGGCGCGAGATGATCGAAACCAGCACTCGGCTTGGCGGTGGAGTGGTGTTGCTAATCAAAGAGATTGGAACAGACGCGCTCTTTGCGCTATCCTTGGTCGCCAAACGGGTTGATGAGCGGTACGGCACGGATTATCTCAAGCGGGTGGAGGCGTATCACCAGCACTGTCAGCGGGAAGATCTCAGCATGGCGGTCGCACAGACCGATGTGAAGGGCGATCGAAGCCTAGCCCCCTCCGAGCAGACACATCCGGATTACTACGTGCGTGTCGTTGAAGAACGGGAGGATGGAATAGTTGTCCGGGGCGCGAAAGCACATACCACCTGCGCGCCCTATGTGGATGAGATCATTGTGCTGCCGACACGAAATCTGACGGAACAGGATAAAGATTACGCCCTCGCCTTTGCTGTCCCCGCCAATACCCCCGGCTTAAAAATGATTGTCAGCCCCTTTGGTGCCTCGTCATCCAGCGATTTTCATAATCCTGTCAGTGCCCATCACCGGATGATTGAAAGCCTGACAATCTTCGACGACGTTTTCGTTCCAAAAGAACGGGTTTTCATGAATGGAGAATGGGATTTTGCGGGTGGATTAGCCACCACCTTCGTCCAATTCCACCGGTTTACCGCTGTCTCTTACAAGCCACCGCTGTGTGATCTCCTAACCGGTGCCGCCGCATTAATCGCTGAACACAACGGCATCAGCCGTGCAAGCCATGTTCGGGAGAAGTTGATGCACCTGATTAACTACGCCGAGACAGTTCGCGCCCTAAGTAAAGCCGCCGCTGTCGATTGCGTCCAGATCGATGGGGTAGCGATTCCCAATTCGATTATTACTAATGTTGCCAAATTTTACTTTGCTAGCAACTATCACCAAATAGTCAGTTACGTGCAGGATATCGCCGGTGGGCTTGTGGTCACTGGACCTTCAGAGGAAGATGTCGCGAACCCTGAAACCCGAGATTATATCGAAAAATACTTGGGCGGAGCCGCGGGGGTTCCAACATTAGATCGTCTCAAGTTGGTGAACCTGATTCGGGACCTGACCGCTTCTGATTTTGGCGGTTACAATGAACTCCTTGCCATCCACGCTGAAGGTTCCCTTGAAGCACAAAAAATTACAATTTATCGGGAGTATGACTTGGAGCGGTGTAAATCCTTGGCTAAACAGGCGGCGGGGATAGGGGATAGCGCGTAGCAGGACAGGTGCTCCGTTAAGGTTGGAAGATTGGAAGGATAGGAGGTTGGAAGGATGGAAGGAGGGAAAAGTCCGTCTGTGTTTGACCTCACCGGTCAACGGGCAATCGTAACCGGCGCATCACGGGGGTTGGGTCGTCACTTTGCCCTTACACTGGCACGGGCCGGAGCGCAGGTGGCTCTGGCTGCCCGTGGAATTGACCGGTTGGAGACCGCTGTCAAGGAAATTGAAAGGTTCGGTGGTTGTGCGGTTGCGATCCAAGTTGATGTGGCTGACAGAGAGAGCGTCAGGTCATGCGTCGAAACGGCGGAAAATGCGCTCGGACCAATTGATATTCTCATCAATAACGCCGGTATTGCCGTGACCAAGCCGATGCTTGAACACACCGAGGAGGATTGGGATTCGGTGCTTGACACAAATCTCAAGGGAGTTTGGCTGATAGCACAGGAGGTAGCGCGGCGTATGGTTCACCGCGGACAGGGTGGGAGCATCATCAATATCGCATCGGTACTCGGAGAACGTGGGATCGCCCAATTGCCGGGATACTGCGCTTCCAAGGGCGGGATTATCAGCCTGACGCGAGCGATGGCGGTCGAGTTGGCACCGCATGGGATACGGGTCAACGCGATTGCACCCGGTTATATTGAAACCGATATGAACCGTCAATTCTTCACCACGCAGGCCGGTCAACGCCTGATTAAACGCATTCCTCAACGCCGATTGGGGCAGCCTAAAGACCTTGACGGAACATTACTACTGCTAGCTTCTGACGCATCTCGATATATGACCGGCAGCGTTATTACCATTGATGGTGGTCAATCTGCCGCCCTGTAAGAGGCGTACCCTCCGAATCGTGATAGGTCGGAAATTGGATTTTCCTCCTAATTCGGTTTGTCTGATGACCGACGCAGTCTCGCGATGAAAATCACAAGAAGGGCAGCCGCATTGCCAGCAAGAAGCGCACTCAAAATACCTGTCAACAGAACAAACCCGCCGATGCGTATCACTCCCTCCCCAAATGGGCACGACCAGTACCCCTTGCCAAAGGCAAAGGCAGGAATTAACACTCCTAACAAAAACCCTACCACGGCAGCAATAACTGTAATATTTTGATATTTTTTTATCGGTAAATGAACTTCTTGCATTCTGGTTTTTGCACCTTCCTTCTAATCTATTCTGTTTGGCTCATACTGAAAAATTGTCCGGTAGAAACCGTAGGGAACAACTCTCGGGCTCTCGGTCACAGACTGAAGGATCGTTGTTCCAGTACGATTCGACAATCATTGAACTCTACCAAAGCTTCGGCTGCTCTTTGGGTTTTCCCTTCCTTATCCGCATAAACCTCATAGGTAACTGTATCAGTGAACCTAAAATGGTTTTCACGTTTCACGCATCACGTTTCACTGTCGGTCTTGTGCGGGTTAGTGTCAGGACATCAACGCGGTCAGGGCTAGCAACTTGTAGTGCCTTGAGGGCTTCATTGATTGTTGTTCCCGTCGTAAAAATATCATCAATCAGTAAGATCTTCCGACTCTGAATAGAATCCGGTGACCGAACTTCAAAAGCCCCAGCGATGTTTTTCCTCCGTTCTTCGTGGGAGCCCAGACTACTCAATGGGACTGTGTCTCTAATACGAAAGAGAATATCAGTCCGGACTGGCACACCCCAAACCTGAGCAATGCCTTGAGCAATTTGTTCCGCTTGATTAAATCCTCGCTGCCGAAGACGGTTTGTATGGAGGGGAATTGGGAGCAGGAAATCGTAGCCTGTGGAAGCAAGATCTTCAGGAAGGTGCGTCTGCAGCAATTGGTTCAGGTGTTTTGAGATAACCTGTTTCTTCTCATATTTCATCAGATGGACCGCTTCACGCAGGGTGGGTTCGTAAAAGGCAATCGATCGGAGCTTCCCAAATAGAGGAGGATGCTCGCGACAATCTGCACAAACAGCACTCCAGCAAGGCAGCCCACAAATCTGACACCAAGGAGGCTTGAGCAATTCGATCTGTTCCCAACAGTCATTACAGAGATAGTGCACCTTACCTACGCCCATTGGTGTCTCACAGCGTCGGCATTTTGCAGGAAATACAAACGTGATCAAAGGTATCAGCCATCTGTTCATGTTTTCACTTCTATTCCCAATTTTTTTATCTTCTGCAGTAATGTTGTACGGCTGATTCCTAGGAATTTTGCTGATTTCGTCTGATTGTCTTCAACCTCCTCAAGGATGCACTTGATTAGCGTGCGATCAACGGCATCAATGACTTCGTCGTAGAGTGCTTCATGCGCTCGTGCTACAGCGTCTCTGACGGTTTCTTTCAATACGGATTCAAGCACTATTTCGAGACGAGATTGGGTTGATTCACGCCTTCCTTTGTAATTTAAAATTTCTGGTGGAAGGTGTTCTGGCAGGATGACATCTGCCCGTGAAAGGACAGCCGCACTTTTAACCGTGTTCTCTAGCTCCCGCACATTTCCGGGCCAATCGTACTGTTGTAAGAGTTCCATACAGCCCGGCGAAATCCCTCGAACGTTTTGCCCAACCTCGGTGCTGGCAGCCTGTAGAAAGTGATCGACCAGCAGCGGGATATCCGCAGCCCGTTCGCGCAAGGGTGGAAGGTTAATTGAAAGCAGGTTGAAGCGATAGTAGAGATCTTCACGAAACTTACCCAGTCTGACCTCTTCAGCGAGATCCTGATTGGTTGCAGCGATGATACGGACATCCACCTTCAGTGGACGCGTGCCGCCCAGCCTTTCTATTTCCTGTTCCTGCAAAGCCCGTTGCAGTTTTACTTGTAGCACCGGGCTCATATTACTAACCTCATCAAGAAACAGGGTGCCGCCATCCGCGAGTTCAAACCTGCCGGGCTTGCCTTTGGCGTTTGCACCTGTAAACGCGCCCGCTTCATAGCCGAAGAGTTCGCTCTCAAGCAGATCGTCGGGGAGTGCACCACAGTTGACAGGGACGAAGCTTTTATCCTTTCGTGAACTGTTAGAATGGATGGAGCGCGCAATTAACTCTTTTCCTGTTCCACTTTCACCTTCTATCAGTACTGTGACAGTGTTATTCGCTATCATCCCGATCAGTTTATAAATTTCCTGCATCTGTGGACTTCTACCGATTAAGCGATGTTCCTGTGGCTGTGCTGGTAATTCGACCTCCTCCGAGGGGAGTTCAGTAGGCGGCATTTTACTGCGCTCAACCTGCATCTGTGTGGCGCGGTCGAAAATTGCTTTCACCTGATCCAGATCGATTGGCTTGGGAATGAAATCGAACGCATGCAGCTGCATCGCTTGGATAGTTGTTTCCACATTATCGTATGCTGTCATTACGATCACGACTGTATCCGGCTGCAGCACTTTGATCTGCTTCAACGCTTCAAGCCCATTCATGCCGGGCAATCGTACATCGAGCAGAACGATATCCGGAGTTTCCGACTGAATCTTTCGCAAGCCTTCCTCTGCATTGTTGGCGATAATGGATCGGTGCCCCTCATCTGTCAAAAATTGCTCGAAAGCCCAACAGATTTTTTCATCATCATCAATGACTAAGATATTTTTCATGGCAATCCCCTTTGCCTGATTTACTGTTTCGCCGATTCTTTTATTTTTTTATTTCTACCGATACCGAGTCTGAATACGGAAAATCCGATTCAATTGTCTGATGAGCATACCCTGCTGCCTCAACCGCGATGCGATACCGGCGTGCGTGAACTCCGTGGAAAGTGGTTTTTCCAGCTCGATTTGTTACTAACGGAAAGGTACTATCTAACGCAACCCTTGCACCAGCCACCGGTTTCTGTGAAGCCGCATCAACGATCCGAATTTCAAGTTCCTTTTGAGGTAAGACTTCATCTATTGTGCCGGAGTTGAGTTCTTCGTCAGACAATCTAGCTTTTTTCAAAAATTTCCACGTTCCCAAAAAGATTGCATACGCCTCCCGTACGATCAAGGCAGGCGAGTCCACAGGTTCGTGGAGATGTGGATGATCGATAGAACGGATCTCGAGCGCAAGTGCTATTTTGTTAGTTGACCGAATCTCCGGCGATTCGTCATCTCCATACGTTTCAACCGGTGTCTGAAAAAGTGCCATGTTAAATCCATTAAGTATCGCTTTAAGGTAGTCTTCCGCGACTTGATTCCCCGGATAACCTGTAGCGATTACCGATGGTTCGCCTTCGACCCGAGCACCGTGATCAATTCGGAGGTAGTATCCGTCATGTTTAACGGCGTTGATTATTTTGACCCGTTTCGAGACAGGGATCTTCTCATCTTTTTCTCTAACAAGGTGAACGCTTGCTCCAGCAAGTTCCAGCATCTCCTTGAGTGCTTTTGCCACAGCGAGATTCAGATCTGCGGGAGCAAGGGGATTGATGACAGGTGTTCCGCGTTCTGAACCGCCGTAGCGGGCATCAAGGACAAAGACTTTCCCAATAAGTGTACCGTCTGCAATCGGATGTAGTTGGGGATGGAGGACCTGCGCCCTATTTGAAGTTGCGTTGGTCTCTAGTCGGAGGTTGTAGTAGCCAGCTTTTGAAATGTTAAGGGTTACGTCCCCCGGCAAAACGTTAGCGAAAAAGAAGTGTCCATCCGGATTGGTTGTTGTCCTGTTCTTTTTTTTCACTAACTGTACAGCTGCATCTGTGATGGTGCTGCCAGAAACATCGCGGACGCTGCCCTGAACAATCCCGCCGCGAATTTTCTCAAAACGGATCGTGATGGTTTCTGACCTGTTTTTGTATGCAACCTTCACCTGTGCACGACCCGGCTGTGGCTGTGTTGCATCCGTGTGCAGGTAAAATCGCGCTTCTCCGTTCTGTGAGAGGCTTTCGGTCTTAGCAAGCCGCCCAATTGATGTCTGAGCGTGAATCGGTTCGTCATCTGCGATTGGTAGACCATTTTTGTCCAGAGCGGTGGCGGTAATACCGACATAGCTCGCGCCATCAGGAGGAAGGGTTTTCGTCCATGCGCGAAGTTTCAACTTTGCGGCGCGTGGGGCAACTTTGAACCACTGTTCACCCGGCAGGCTATGATTCCCGTAGTAGTTTACAAGATTAGTTTCGACAAGGTGCACGCCGTTGGAAAGCGGTTTCGGCGGGGTGATCACAATGAGATCCTCGCCACGGAGATACTGATGGGGAACAACAACGCCATCAAGTTTTACGCGGATGGAATCGGAGAAGACCTGTTGCCTTTTGAGCATCCACGCACCACGTTCATGCAAGCCATCCGCTACACGAATCTGGATGCGCGGTGTTTTGGTTTCGACAGATGATTCTGGTATTGGTGTCAGCAGGATACCCTTCGGAAACCCCGCTGCAACGTAACGCGCAATCCCGATAAAATAGCCGTAAGCCTCACGCTTGTTGTATGACTCCTTTTTCAAACGTTGCTCTTCTTCAGGATTGGAATAAAACGATGCTTCCACCAAAATAGCAGGACCCTTTGTTTGACGGAGTACGCCGAATCCGGACGGTATTACCAATCGATCCGAATAGAGTCCTGTCGGCGTGAATTGCGGCAGGCGCAGCGCATCAGCGACGCTCTGCTGCACATACCGGGCGAGATCTAAACTGGCGCGGGAATCATCTGCGTCCTGATGATACCATGTGGAGGTATAATTGGTTTCGGGGTCACTGAACGAATTATGATGGAGGGAAATAAAAAAATCGACAGCGTTCTTATTGGCGATTTCACTGCGATCCGGGAGGCTAACGAAGGAATCATCGGTGCGCGTCATGAAAACACTCGCGCCTGCCTCCTTCAGAAATTCGCGCAGATGCAATGCCACGCGTAGGTTCACCTCTGCCTCGCGGAGTCCAGTTGGTCCGCGCTTGTAATTCAGCAGGTAAGCCTGTCCACCGTGTCCTGGATCTAAACAAATTTTAATTCCCTCAAGGTAACGGGCATAAGGCGGAATCCCGAAGTTGGCTTGAGGGAGCTTGCGCCATTCATTGAGTTCCTCAAGTTCACTGAGTGCTTCAGGTTTTTCGTGTTTTTCGCCACAGCCAGTCAATACAATTGATGCAATGCAGATGAGGGAAAGGAGAGGCTTTTTCAGACGTATCATTCTGTCGCAACCTCGCAGGGAAAACGTGCCACCTCTCAAATCTCATTAATCTGTCGACTAGGAATCTTTTTGTAGTGCTTTCTGGTAGAGTGCGGTTCCGTAAAACTCATAGGAAGCTGCTGTATCTGGAACATCAACTACATGAACTGTAAACCGAGCGGGCACACCGTTTTCCGGTAGGTAGTCACGGAAAAAGTTACTATACGCTTGAGCATAGGCTTTACGTAGTCGTTCCTGCTCTGCTGCGTAACCCGCCGGATCGACAAGCGGATTTGGAGCTTTGGGTTGACAACCGAAGGCGTGAACCTCAATGAAATCTACGTCCTTCAGGGAATCACAAATACCCGCCTCTTTCAACCACGATTCCCAGCTTTTGAATACCAATGGAATCTCCCGCTCCGGATCCATCGAAACGAGTTCATCAAGGTTCAGAACTCCCTTTGCCGAATATCCTCCCGTTAGACCCGAAAAATAGATTTTCAAATCCCCGTCTGGCAACGTCTCGGTCACTAAAGGAGACAACACCGGATGATCACCTTGATAGTAATAGGTCAATTTCCCGCGCTTTTTGACATTAAACGCCATTCTATATTCCTCCGCTAAATCTGAACATCAAAAAAGCATCGAGGGGATACGCTCGATGCTTGAGTATGCGTAAGTGCTGAAATAGATCTTTAACTTCAAAAAAAGCAGTGTCCTGTGCGAACACAATTAACGTTTTTCTATGGTTCTGCCTACGAAGAAGATTAAGATTCCTACCACGAGGGAGCCTACCTCTACGCCCATAGCACCGTATTCACTCAAGCCGTAAGGATTGATACACCCGATATATAACCCTGCCCCCAGAAGCGACATCCCTATCAATTCTAATACTTTACCGATAATAAACACTGCGAGCTCCGCACACTTAGGTCTTGAGGTATCGGTGTTAATTGCCTAACTACATTATAGTGAATTCAAAAAAATAAATAGACACTTTCGCTCCCCAGTTTGGTAGGCGCTGTTTCCAACTGCGCCGATTTGGAGTGTTTCATTAATTCTAAAATCTACTATAAGTTGTTGCACGATCATTAATAAAGTCGTTTGATACGCCCCCATTGTACCGCTTTTTGATTTGCATTTAGCTTTATATTCGCTGTGAATACCAGATCCGCAAGAGCATCTTCCGGTTCACTTTGTCCGGTTGGGCCCCAACGAAGTTTGTGATTCAAACGATCATCATCTACGTCATAGTAGTAAATCCCAAAGCTGATGGTATCCTCTTTCTTCGGTGTCTGTATCAAGTCAAAACTCAATTCCACAGATTGCCCTCCATTTCCCCAATTAACCAACAGTCCCTGATTGCCCGCCGCCATGATGTCTTCTCCAACGGGAAATGTGTAACGATATAGGTCGCTCTGCTGTCCCGAATGTTCTGTATCTATATAAATCTCTAGGCGATCTTGCAGGTTGAGCTTTTCGTGGGCGGTTTCAATTTGATCATCGGTCAATTCAATGGCTATGTAGAGGGAGGCGTTGCGCCATACAGCAGCAAAGGTCGCTTTGAAGTCACTAAAGTCTCCCCAAGGTCGATCTTCTTTAACATCATGGTCTAGGGGCGCAGATATAGCATCGTCCCATGCTGGGTCATCAAGAAAGCCATCGACCACAGGAGCAACCTCTACCAGTCTTGCTTTATATCTGAACTCAGCACCCGTCTTCGGATCTATAATACCTGCGGAGGTATAGCTGGCTGCAATCAACACGATTATTGTGCAAAAGAATAGCTTTTTTACCATCTGGCTCGCCTGCCTAAGATAAAAAGTTAAACCTTTAAGTTCAGTGAGGCTAATGGGTAGTATACTAGCTAGTGTGGCGAGTGTCAAGAAAAAATGACTGACTGAGTTAGTGTAGGAGTGTAGTGACAATCTTCTGTAGAATTGCTCTGACAGAAACGATGGTGTCCCTTCAAAGATCGACCATTATTGGGATTTCCAATCATTCCCCCAAAATCCCCAGTCAAGGAGTTGTCCTCCGGAATAGACAATGTAATCGGGCAGGAGTTGCATATCGAGATGGCTTCCCCAGCATATTGCATCCGGTGTGACCCTCGCGTGCACCGCGACGTAGCGTTCTGGGTTTAACGGATGAGGGAATACGGCAAAAACCGCTGTCCCATCTGCTGTGTACGATTTATCGGACAGATGGATTGTGTTGTCCTCAAAGGTAAATTGATTGTGTTTAGCAGCGATCCCAGCGATCTGCTCGGTCAACTCGACCGCGCCGGGTAGATTCCCCAATGCGCCAGGACTGACCTCCACAATCAAAGGCTTTGGTTCATCACTGGTGTCGATTGCACAAACCGCATAAGGGTGTAACTTGTCGTCAACCTTGGATTGAAAATACTGGAGTTGACCAACTGGCATTGTATGTTCCTTTCCCAAAGCAAAAAAGGGGAAACAACAGATTTTTCCGCTGTTTCCCCTTGCATAAATCGAACATTGAGTTAATACAAACTACTGCTGTCCCGCCACCTTTAATCGATTCACAGCGCGAGCCAATGCCGCTTCCGCTCGCCCGCGGTTAATGTTTGAATCACGTGAAGCGAGGAGTTCCTGTGCACGTTGGCGCGCCGCTTCTGCACGTTCGACATCAATTTCATACGCCCACTCGGCGGTATCTGCTAACACGGTGACGCCGGTGCGTAATACCTCAAAGACACCTCCGCTGGTAGCGATGGATTGGGGCGTGTCAGCTTCGCGGATGCGAATTTCGCCAATATCCAGCACAGTCAGAAACGGGAGGTGCCCGGCAAGGATCTCAAACGATCCCAGTTCACCGGGGGCTCTCACACCGGCAACATCGCCCTCATAAATCAGCTGTTCGGGTGTTCGGATTTCGAGATGTAATCTTTTTTCAAGCATAGTTAATCTGCTGCTTCTTGTAATTCCTCGGATTTTGCCTGTTCAAATGCTTCGTCAATCGTACCGATGTAAGCCAGTGCCTGCTCAGGAATCTCGTCGCAATCGCCTCTGAGAATTGCCTGACAACCTTCAACGGTATCCTCAATCCTGACATATTTTCCCGGTTTGCCAGTAAAACGTTGTGCGACAAACATCGGCTGCGTTAGGTATTTCTCTAGCTTTCTTGCCCGTGCAACCGTCAATCTTTGGTCGTCTGAGAGTTCATCCACGCCGAGAATTGCGATAATATCCTTCAAACTCTCATACTCCTGAAGCACTGCTTTTACTTGACGGGTTGTATCGTAGTGTTCCTGACCGATAACGTCCGGATTCAAAATACGGGAGGTTGAAGTCAGGGGGTCAACGGCAGGGAAGCGTCCCATCTGCTGGATTGACCGTTCAAGGCGTGTCACAGCGTCGAGATGTCCAAAAACGGCGACAACGGCTGGGTCTGTATAGTCATCAGCCGGGACATACACGGCTTGGAACGAGGTAATCGAGCCGTGTTGCGTCGATGTAATCCGCTCTTGTAGCTCTCCCATCTCCGTTGCAAGCGTTGGCTGATATCCTACTGCGGAAGGCATACGCCCCAGAAGCGCGGAAACCTCACCACCTGCGAGGGTGAAACGGAAAACATTGTCGATGAAAATCAACACATCCTGCCCGCCCTCATCACGGAAATATTCCGCCATAGAGAGTCCGGCAAGTCCAACGCGCAACCGGGCACCCGGCGGTTCGTTCATCTGTCCAAAAACCATGGCGGTTTTATCGATTACGCCGTATTCGTCCATCTCCAACCAAAACTGGTTTCCTTCGCGAGTCCGCTCTCCGATTCCGCAGAAAACGGAATAGCCACCGTGTTGGGTGGCGATATTATAGATCAGTTCAGCGACCAATACTGTTTTTCCGACACCTGCCCCACCGAGGAAGCCGACCTTTCCACCTCTTGCAACCGGTTGAATCAGGTCAATCACCTTAATGCCGGTTTCCAACATCTCCGAAACGGTGCTCAATTCATCCGGGGGCGGTGGATGGCGATGAATAGGATACCGTTGTGTGGTGTCTACCTCACCTGCTTCATCAATCGGTTGCCCAGTAACATCAAAAACACGACCGAGCACCGCATCACCCACAGGCACCGAGATCGGTTCACCACTATCGATAGCACGTGTGCCGCGGACTAGCCCGTCGGTTGTGTCCATCGCGATAGCACGGACTCGGTTTTCGCCCAAGTGCTGTTGGACTTCAAGGGTCAATGTCGTTCCATCTTCACGCTGAACTTCGATCGCGTTGAGAATATCGGGCAATTTCCCTTCCGAAAAATCGAGGTCAACGCGTGCACCAACGATTTCTAAAACTTTACCTTCGTTCATGATTTTTTTCCTCTTTCCACCAATTATTTATTGAAAAATTCCTTTCTCGACAAAATACTAAGCCGCGCGAGTTTGAGTTTTCGACATAGCATCCGCAAGCCGAAATTGCGCCGCGGCACGTCCGCCCTCGGGTAACCCTAGCGGCAAGCGAATATTCAAAAGAAATGGGCGTTTTTGCTTTTCAACCACGTTCAACCCATGTTCAATTGCCGCAGCAAGACGAGACTCCTCTTGGACGTGCATCCCCTCTATACCGACCCCCTCTGCGAGTTTCACGGGGTCAATTCCGTCTAGAACGACTCCAGCATATTCCCCGGTCTCCTTCATCATCCCATTCACGCTTCCGAAGGAGGAAGCAACCGCGCCATAGGATTGATTGTTGGGAATAATGTAGAGGACCGGTACGCTATGATGTGCTGCGGTCCACAAACCTGACTCTGCGTACAACAGCGAACCGTCACCGACCAACCCAACAACCGGTTTTTCAGGGGCTGCGAGTTTCAAGCCGACCGCTCCACCAACCCCGTAGCCCTCAGACCCACCGGCAGCCCGGATATATCTGTTCCTGCCAGTGTCTGTTCTGTCTACGGTGTCTGATGAAAACGTATATCCGCCGACGGTGTCCCAAGGGACCGCATATTGTTCGAGCATCACCAACCCACCGCCACGACGCTCTAGGGCAGTGTCCAGCGTCTCTGCAACTATCCATGATCGGATCTGATTTGGTCGAGTTTCAGTCCGCCACACCTCGTTTATTCGCTGTACATGAAGCGCGGCGGCTTGTTCAATTACCGAAGCACGTCGATCGTCAAAGTGATTCGGGGTTGAATGACTCGACGCCAATTCAAGAAGCCGCTCAAAGGTCCGGCACTCATCCGCCAGAATCGCGATAGACAGATACGGAATATTTTTGATATGCTCGATATCGGATCCAATGGCGATAACCTGCCGCGCTTTAGAAAATACATCGAAATCTCCCGGCCTGCCGCCGCCCCTATGATGTATCCCGATACAAACGATCAGGTCGGGCTGAAGGACATCTACCACCTGATCCAACCGTCCACAATTGAGTGGATGTTTCGTTGCGATACTTCTTTCCCAAGTCCCGACGGGGACGTAGCTGCTAACACAGGGAACGCCAAAGTGTTCAGCGACCGCGATAATTTGAGCTTCTGCACCGCTCTTCCAGACACCATCCCCAATATAAAACAGCGGGGACTTCGCGTCATGCAAGGCAGATTCAATCTTCTCGACATCGTTATCTGATGGATAACCCGCGTGAAGGTCTGGGATACTACCCTCAATAATGTTTGTGGTTATCTGCTCAGGTCCAAGTGCCCGATCATACACAGCGAGATGGACAGGACCCACCGGCGGCGTTTTGGCGACCAGTAACGCACGGTGAATGGCCTGCGGCAGCCCTTCAGGTTCGATCACAGTCCAGCTTTGCTTTGTGAAAGGCGCGGCGATGCTGGTCGGTGCGAAGTTGTGACTGAGATCGAGTTCAATCCGATCCGCGAAACTACCGGTGTCACCTGCAAAGCTGATGACCACGACAGGTAAACCGCCGGACCAAATGTTGATTAGCTGCCCTAAACATTGAGCAAGTCCCGCGGCAAGATGGACCACCATGACTGCCGGGTCGAGATTTGCCTGCGTATAACCGCCAGCTTGCGCTGCGACAGTGCCCTCATGGAGTGCCAAAATGCCGTGTATATCTGGGTGAACATGCAGTGCGTCAAAAAAACGGGCCTCACGTGACCCGGAGTTATAAAACAGATACTCTACAT
Organism: Candidatus Poribacteria bacterium; assembly: GCA_965116925.1. Classification (GTDB taxonomy): domain Bacteria; phylum Poribacteria; class WGA-4E; order WGA-4E; family PCPOR2b; genus PCPOR2b. Next base: position 5,076,564 of record OZ220744.1, read on the forward strand.
TCAATACCGCTAGTTGTTCGACCATAATCTGAGACGGATTGGCTGTAATAGATCGCATCTGCATCAAGTGTTATTTCACTTTCTTTGTTCAGTGATAAAAACTCGGTTTCTGTTCCTTGCTTTACTGTGCTAATCTCAGCAATTATTCGCTGACGTAATCCGGACGTTGCTCAAACAGAAGTTGAGCAACGCGAGTTGCTCGGTTCGGAAGTTCAACATTAACAGCGTGTACCGCTTCCTGTTCTAGATACGTATTGGCTTCTTCGAGGCTTTCAAACTCAAACTCAACGAACCGGTGTGGTGTTGCGCCGTGAAGGTTGTCGTAAGATGCTATCCGTTTTACCTCTTCAGGTGCTTGCAGTGACGGTGCAACGGAGGCAATATACTCCAGATACGCGTCCTTTCCGCCAAGCGGGTAGTCAACTAAGTAGACTAGTTTAACCGTCCGGCTGGGATTTTCGTTTTTTGAATAATCAGCAGACCGTTGAACAAATACGTGCGTACTTACCTCACTACTGTGATCTGGAAGTGCTTCAAAAACCGCAGCGACATCGGGACGACTCAGATATGTCGCCGCATCCACATAATTATCAAATTCAAACTCAACGAGTCGATGCGGATTCTCGCCGCGGGCGTTATCGTAAGATGCGACCCGATTGACCTCTTCGGGGGCGAGTAGTGTCGGGGCAACAGCCGCAATCCATGCAAGATAGGCGGCTTTCCTACCGACCGGATAGTTGACTAACCACACCAACTTCACTGGATTCGATTCCATATCAGCTATCTCGGTGTCCGTAGATGACATCATGTCCATCATATCAGCTATCTCAGTATCTGTAGATGAAATCATGTCCATTGCATCAGTCAGCCCGGTATCCGTGGAGGGCATCATGTCCATCATTATATCTCTACCAAAATCACAACCGATTAAAGCAACTAGCCCTATCAGAGTAACTATAATCATACTTCCTAATTTAAACTGCATCAGTTAGTCTCCTTTCGTATAAGGCAGATTAACAGTTAGTCATAAGCCTTTGGCTCACGTTACGGTTCCAGCGTCGTAAAATTAGAGACCGGGACATTCCTTGTGAAAATGCGTGGTCGCTGCATCAAGATTGTGCAGTGGATATTGTTTATCGCGTAATGGCATCATGAGGTTCCACTGCTGAATTTTCCGATTGAGTTGTTGTAACTGAACGGTATATGCTTCCAATGCCCGTGCGCGCTCTAGTTCAAAAACTGATCGAATCGCATCACGTTTTAGCGGTTGCGCCCCGAGTTGCGATTCCAAACGCCTCCGCCGTCCTTTGATATTCTCGATTAATTTTTCCGCCTTCTCGGTTTCGGCGCGAATTTCCTTGTCTACTTCAATCCAGCGAGGCGCGAAGCCGTTGTCCTTGAGCATCTGATTGACCGTGCGAACTGCTGGCGGAACGTAAGGATTGTCATCGCGTTGTTGAGGCTTCCCCTTACCGGGCAAGTCATTGAAATCGCCCCGCTCCATCGCCTCTTGGATCTGTTTGGTAACGTTGTAGGGCATGTTTTCACCTCATGATCACGTCCACCGCGAACGGTGTCTACTCATCAAAATGATAAACTATTTGGTCAAAGCGGTCGCACGCAAAAGAGAACACAAAGATCAGCGGCTCGGTGCCGGTACATCGAACAGCATGTTTGGCGTTGGACGGAATGTAGATTGCTGAACCCGGACCAATTTCCGATTTGTGATCGTCAATTACCATGTGACCGTTGCCGCTGACGACGTAATATGTCTCCGCTGGCTCGTGGTGGTGAAGAGGGAGCCGGGTGTCAGGCGGAAACTCCGCTACACCCATAACGAGCCCACTGCTCGGACCCCTCTCTCCGGTAACCAGAAGCTTCCATCGGATCGCACTCTTGGCGGCAAGGTCTGCGTCCTCCCAACCTTCCCAAGCGAGCTCTGCTTGATTGATGATGATGGGTTTCTGCACGCTCATGGCTCACTTCCTGTTCATGCCTTGAGAACACTTCTTACTTTACCTTAACCCTCCAAAGCTGCTGCACCACTCACAATCTCAGAAATCTCTGTGGTAATCTGAGTCTGGCGGGCACGGTTACGCTGAAGAATTAAATCATCAATAAGGTCATTGGCGTTGCGCGTCGCATTTTCCATCGCCGCCATCCGCGCCGCTTGCTCTGCAGCGTTGGAATCCAACAAGACCTTCCACATCTGCATATTCAGGTGTTTTGCCAATACAGACTGAAAAATTGCCTCTTGTTCCGGCTCATATAGGTAATCGAGGAAGAGTTCATCGCCGGTTGGTACTTCAGGGGTGAGCGGCAGCAATTGCTCGACCAAAACGACTTGTAGAATCGCGGATCTGAAATCGTTATAAATCACTTCTACCCTGTCGACCTGCTTGTCCCTGTATAGATGTTCAAACTCCTCCACAATATCAACGGCGGTGTCAAATGTCAATTGCCGAAAAATGTTCACATATTCAGCAATAACGTTATAATCGCGCCGTGCGAAATGGTCTCGGGTGCGTCTGCCGACGCAGAGGACCATCACTTCTGCTCCCTGTTCTTGGTAATGTTGTGCCCGCTGTGTGGTTGTTCGGATCACGTTGCTGTTAAAACTGCCACATAGCCCACGATCTGCGGAGACTGAGATCAGGCAAACGCGCTTGAGTTCACGCGATTCCAGTAGCGGATGGGAGGGGTTTTCAATCTGAGCAATCAGATGTCCGAGGATTGTATTGAATTTTTCCGCGAAAGGGCGGGTGGCTAGGATATTTTCCTGTGCCCGGCGTAACCTCGCCGCAGCAACCACTCGCATCGCGTCTGTCACCTGCGCGATATTCTCAATACTTGTGATACGTCGTCTAATTTCACGTAGTGTCGCCATGATAAGCCTCTAATGAGTTACATATTACGTATTATTCTTCAGGTTTGAACCCTTCCTTGAAGCTCTGCACGGCGGTGTGAAGCTGTTCAATCAGTTCATCACTGAGTTCCCCCGTATCAACAATCGCCTTGAGAATGTCCGCGTGGTTTCGTTCCATATATGCCAAGAATTCAGATTCAAACGGTGCCACGTCAGTCGTTTCAAGATCATCCAGATATCCGTTAGATCCGCAGAAAATTGATGCAACCTGTTTCTCAACGGACATCGGTTCGTATTGGGGCTGTTTCAGCAATTCAACGAGTTGTTCTCCACGCCGAAGTTGGGCTTGCGTAGAAGCGTCCAGATCAGATCCAAACTGTGCAAAAGCAGCAACCTCTCGGAAACTAGCTAGGTCAAGCTTCAGGGTGCCTGCGACTTCATCCGACTTCATCGCTCGCGTTTGTGCATCACCACCAACGCGGGACACTGATGTGCCGACATCAATTGCCGGGCGAACACCTTGATTGAAGAGTTCCGATGTCAGATAAATCTGTCCATCGGTAATTGAAATCACGTTCGTTGGTATGTAAGTCGTGAGGTCACCTTCAAAGATTTCGATAATAGGCAAAGAGGTCAACGAACCGCCGCCCAATTCATCACTGAGTTTGGCGGCGCGCTCTAACAAACGGGAGTGGAGATAAAAGACATCGCCCGGATACGCTTCACGCCCCGGTGGACGCCGTGAAAGCAGCGACATCTGACGATACGCCCACGCATGTTTGGTAAGATCGTCGTAAATCACTAACGCGTGTTGTCCTCTATCGCGGAAGTATTCTCCCATCGAAGTCCCTGTGTAGGGGGCGAGGTATTGGAGCGGGGAGGGTTCACTTGCCGGCGCAGAAACGACAACCGTGTAATCCATTGCGCCATGCTGTTCTAGGGTATCCACAACCTGTGCAACCGTCGAGCCTTTCTGCCCAACCGCTACATAGATACAGAATACATCGGTGTTTTTCTGGTTAATAATGGTGTCAATCGGGATAGCCGTTTTACCCGTTTGACGATCGCCGATGATTAATTCCCGCTGCCCCCGTCCAATTGGCGTCATGCTGTCAATCGCCTTCAAGCCGGTGTAGAGCGGTTCGTTCACCGGCTGGCGTTGCACAATGCCCAAACCCTTCCTCTCAACAGGGAGGGTGTGTTCGGTCTGGATTTCACCTTTACCGTCGATAGGTTGTCCAAGAGCGTTTACAACGCGCCCAAGCAGTGCTTCACCGACAGGCACTTCAAGCAATCTGTTCGTCCGTTTGGCGAGGTCTCCTTCGTGGATTAGTTTGTCCTCGCCGAAGAGGACGCAGCCAACGTTATCCTCTTCAAGGTTAAATGCCATACCGGCAACGCCGTTGGGAAATTCAATCATTTCGCTTGCCATGACGTTGGCAAGTCCGTGGACACGGGCAATACCGTCGCCAACTTCGAGCACGGTTCCTGAGTCGTATACGTCAACCTGCTGGCTATATTGTAGTAGTTGTTGTTTTAGAATGTTTGATACTTCGTCGGGTCTGACTTCTCTTGCCATGAATTATATTCTCCCTTTGGGGTGAGCACATGTAAATCGCGTAGCAATTTACCTAGCGAACCCCTATCCCCTCGCGAGTAATGTTCTCATTCGTTGAAGCTGTGATGTGATACTTCCATCAAACACAGTATCCCCTAATCGCACGATGACACCCCCTTGAATCGCGGTATCTTCGCTCAATTCAAGCCGCACCTCTGCACCCGAATAATCGCTCAATTGCTGAGAGAGGGTGGTTTTTTGTGCATCAGTGAGTGGGACTGCCGATGTTACCTGGGCAACAACACGACCCGCTTGCAGATCAACGATCTCCAGAAACATCTGCAAGATTGCAACTAAGGACCTCTCACGTTGTTTCAATGCTAGCAAGAGCAGGAAGTTGAGCATGAGCGGATGAACAGTTTCGGATAGAAGTTGTTGAAACATCTCACTCTTGAACTGCGGCGATAGAATGGGATTAGTCAGAAACTGATCAAAATCTTCCGAGTCCTGTGTCAGTCGGAGGATTTGATTCACATCTGTAACGATCTGATCTAAAATATCCTGTTCCGTCGCTGCGCTATACAACGCTTGTGCGTAGGGTTTAGCAATGCGAGTTTCTCTCATCGTATATTCTTTATATTAGACATTCTGTGTGGGAAGGCGACTGATAGATTCATCAATGATATGCTGATGTTTCTCTGCATCAAGCGTCTGATTGATGATTTTGCTTGCAGCATCAATTGCGATCTCTGCAACGGTTCCTCGTAGTTCGAGGATAGCTTCGTCCTTTTCGCGCTGGATCTCAGCACGGGCCCGTTCAAGTTCCGCCCCCGCTTCCTGGCGCGCTTGATCCAGAATTCGCTGGCGTTCGGCGTTGCCCTCATCAATAGCGGCTTGAATCTTTGTCTGTCCTTCTGTTTCAATTTCGTTGAGGCGTTGACGCGTTTCGGCATTCAACCGATCCAACTCGCTCTGGTCCGCCTCCAGTTTCTCCATTCGCGATGTGATTTCCTGCTGCCGTTCTTCTAATAAACCGCCAATGCGCCCAAAGACGAATTTCCAAAGCACGAGTAACACAACAAGAAAGCCTAGGGCTTGAAGAATAATTGTCTGAAAATCGATGCCAATCTGTGCCAGAATCCCCTTTTTCTCGGCGTCATCGGCACTCGCCTCTGCAGCGAATCCACATGTCGGAACAATTAATATCGCGTTGATAATAATCAGTAAAAAAAGCCACGTTAATTTTCTCATTATATTTTTCTTTAAGTTAGGGTAGCGTCTATAGCCTAAGAAAAGTAAGGCATGTGTAACGCAAAACGTAAAACGTCAATAAAATCACGTTTCACGTTTTACGTTTCACGTCTTATTCATTGGCTAGTTTGTACCTGTTTCTGAGCGTCAGCCTTAATCATATCTTGAAGCATCTGTCCCTCTGGGAGTTTTCCCATAAGCAGGAAAAAGATTAGCAGCGAATAGATCACGAGTGATTCGATAAGAGCCAAACCGATGATCATTGCCGTCTGAATCCTTGGTGCTGCTTCAGGTTGCCGCGCAATACCTTCAAGAGCGGTGCTCGTTGCTCTTGCTTGTGCGGTGGATGCAAAAATCACAGCAATCGGTAGACCGAGTGCCGTGCCGAAAGCTAAAACTGCGAGATAAATCATGAAACTTCCTCCTTTAATTTTGATCCCCAAACTGGGATTAGAAAACTAAAAACAATATTAACTGAACGATAATCATCGCCCATCAATCAATGATGTGCCTCCGCGCCATGGCCTTCCTCATCATGTTCTAGGAACGTAACAATATAAATTGATGTGAGAATTGAGAAGACGAGGGCTTGCAGAAACCCACCAAATAGCCCAAAAAACAGCATTGGCACCTGAACTGGCATCCATGGGATAAGCCCGGCGATTGCCGGAATTGCCAGCCCCAAAAGGGTTAGGTTAATAATAACAGATTCCTCACCGAAGATATTTCCGAAAAGTCGAATTGCCAAAGAACCGGCACGTGCGACTTCACCGATGATGTGTAACGGAAACATCAAAGGTCCCAACCACGGTGGGTCACCAATAAAGTGCTTCAGATAGCCCACCAATCCATTCTCTTTAATCGCAATGATATGAACGCCGATTACTGCGCTAATGCCGAGCGCAAGTGTCGTATTCAAATCTGCTGTTGGAGATTGAAAACCGGGTATGAGGCCAAGATAGTTTAAGAATAGGATAAAGATGAAGAAAGATCCGACGAATGGGACATATTTCTTTCCATGCTCTCCCAAAATTCCGCCGAAAAAATTGATTAGTCCACCCACGAATAGCTCAAGAAGGGTCTGCCCTTTTCCTTCGGGGAGTCGCTTAAGTTTGCGCGTCGAAATGATAAAAAGCAGCGCAATAACCAGCACTATGAAGTAAGCGTTGGGGATGAGATCCGGCTGATGCCAACGCTCTGGCTCCGGAACTATATCATCCGGGAGAATTTTTGATATTGGGCTTAACCACGAACGATGAGCTTCTTCAGCCGCTAAACCGACACTACAGGTGAGCAGAGATAGCAGTAAAATAGAAAATAGTGTGTAAAGTGTCTTTTTCATTTAGATCCTGTTGAATTATTTTTTAATAGGATGCCTATCATCATCGCGATTGCTTTGAGGATAATCACAACTTGTACTAGTCCAATTCCCGCTGCAAGGGTGTAGACATTCAGCCAGTTTGCTTTCGTCAGGAGATAAAATCCGACAAAGATAATTGTGTACTTTCCTAACGCGATGAATCCTAACCAACGCTTTGTTCGTGCCGAACCGCCGGGCTTAACCATACGGCGGATGATAAACTCTAACGACAAGATCGCACTCAAACTTAAAAGACTGCCGACCGCAAAACTCAAACTGGCTGGCAGACCGTACACCGCCCAAAGGATTGGCATTGCAATGAGTGCGAGAACGGTCGTTAGACGATAAACTTGCAGTAGAAATCGGTCATCGAGTTCAAAGGGGGCGCGAGCAATCACTTTACGAATCCTCCTTTGAATCTTTTTCAGCTGCCTGATCTGCTCGTTGTTCTTGGTGTTCCATACGTTTATTCCACCGAGAGACAGCGCGAAACATCTCAATAAATCCTGCCGCAGTTCCCACAATAAACCCAATAATTAAGCCGATGGTTTGGTTGCCTAATTTACCACCAATCCACCAACCTAATCCAGACCCAATGCCAATTGCCAGCACAAGGGTAATGCCAATTGAAGCCAAATCCATACTATTCCAATCGCTGCCCCGTATCAGTTTAGCCATTGTCGTGTCCCTATAAGAACGTGCTAATTTGGGCTGGACTCAGGAAGTATGATGGCAAAATACCAATTAGGATGACACCTATTGCCGCAAGGGTTAGCGCAACGATGAGTAGACGTGGATAAGCGAGAAAGTCGAGTTCCGCTTCCGGCTCTCTCATGTACATCGCTACAACAACGCGGAGATAATAGAACGCAGAGATCGCGGTGTTAATCGCGCCAATAATCACAAGCCAGATCTGTCCAGATTCGACCGCAGATCGAAAAATGTAGAACTTACCGACAAAGCCAGCCGTCGGTGGAAACCCAGCGAGGGATAACAACATTATTGTCATGAACAGAGCGAGCAGCGGTTTTTTGAAACCCAGTCCGGCATAATCGGAAATCATAAGGCTTTCGCCATCTTCCGTCCTTGCGAGAATCACCGCCCCGAATGCCCCGATATTCATGACACAATAGACAAACAGATAAAACATCGCGCCGGAGATCCCGTCTTTGTTTGCTGCTGCCAGTCCGACCAAAACGTATCCAGCATGAGCAATACTGGAATAAGCGAGCATACGCTTAATATTTCGTTGGGAAATGGCGACCAAGTTACCGACAGTCATCGTGAGTGCGGCAAGGATTGTAACAAGGATAATCCATTCGGATTGGAGGTTCTGTAGTGCGTCCATAAAGATTCTCAGGAACGCAGCAAACCCCGCCGCTTTCGGTCCAGCTGAGATAAACGCGGCGATCGAAGTGGGTGCGCCTTCGTAGACATCGGGTGCCCACTGATGAAATGGCACAAGTGCCACCTTGAATCCGAATCCAACAACAAGCAGAAACATACCAGATAAGAGGAGCGGTGACCTTGCATCTACGGTTAAAGCAGAGGCTATTTCGGGAATGCTGGTTGTTCCCGCACCTCCGTAGATCAACGCAATACCGTACAGAAAAAATCCGCTCGCAAACGCGCCAAGCAGTAGATACTTCATTCCAGCTTCGCTTGACGCCATACTCCGTTGGAAATAACCCGCTAGAACGTAAAGTGATAACGACATCAGTTCTAAGCCGAGGAAGACAACAATTAACTCATTGCCCGAAGCCATCAACATCATGCCCAACGTTGCCAAAAGGATTAACAGATAATATTCCCCTTGTCGCCTATCTTGGTGCCCCAAGTAGTTCATTGAGATAAGGACGACCAGAATCGTTGAGACCAAGAATATGACATTGAAAAAGAGGGAATATTTATCCACCTGAATCATATTGCTAAATTCTGTGCCTTGCGTGCCGCTTTGCAGCATATTGATGGAAACATATAGGGCAATGGCAGAGCCAACGATTGTGATCCAAGCGGTAAGCGTCTTTTGAAGTGAATTGAACAGATCAAAAATTACAACGAGGATAAAGGTCAAAATAATGATCAATTCGGGCATCAGCAGTTGCCAGTTAATTGTCATTCAAAGCCTCCAATTTTAGATGAACGGCTAGGTCCATCTTTACACAAAGAACAGAAATGTTACAATCACAAATATGGGAACCAAAATTACCACTGACCAAATCATGTATCCGAAGAAACTGGGCATCTTCACACCGTTTTCCTCGGCAATCGCTTTGACCATAAAGTTCGGTGCGTTGCCGATATAGGTGTTAGCCCCCATAAACACTGCACCACAACTAATTGCCAGCAATGTCTGCGACATTGGACCCATGAGCGAAGTTGGATCACCGCCCGCCGTATTGAAGAAGACAACGTAGGTCGGGGCGTTGTCTAGGAAGCTCGATAGCACCCCTGTCAACCAGAAATACATCGCATTGACAGGATCATTCGTTGTCGTTTGAACTGCAAGCACAATGCTGCTAAGGCTTCCATCAATGCCCGCCTGCAAGAGTTTCAAAGCTGGAATCATGCAAACAAAAATGCCGATAAACAGTTTGGCAACCTCTAGGATCGGTTCCCACGTAAAACCGTTTGCCGCACGGACATTCGTTTCCAACTGGCTCGGTTCAGGCAGATTATGTCCATGCTCATCTTTCACGGTTTTATACATCGGTGTGTACAACAGACTGATGATTGCAATCAAGATTAGCAAACCATCTCGCACCAGATTAAAATAGGGTACAGTTACGCCGAAGATTGAGATGCCGCGGTTCTCATCATGTGTCTTTTGTGCACGCAAACTATTGACCGCAGCGCGAGCGTGGAGGTGGTTTTCTCGCAATTCATAGTATTCGTGATTGGATTTGTCGAATTTTATCGTTTTGTCATTCTCATGTTCCTTGGCATACGTTTCGAGTTTTGCCTTCGTAGATGCCATCTTTTCTTCTGCGGCTTCGATTTGTGGTGCCATTTTTTGAGCAACCGAATGATCCTTAAAAGGCCCATCAGCGAGTGATTTGGACCACAAGATTGCACCGATGATACCGGCGATAAGCACAAAATTCCAAACACCTTGGAGGCGGAGTGGTTCTTTTTCCCCATCGTCCGGCGGCGTTCCTTCTTTCCTGAACAAGACTGTGTCGACAATAAAGAATATAATCAGCAGTATAATTACCACCGGTATCATCGCTGGGAGCAATGCCATTGTCCAGAAGAAGTCAATTCCTTTGAGGAATCCGAGAAACAGCGGTGGATCGCCCAGTGGGGTCAATGAGCCACCGATATTGGCTACCAGAAATATGAAAAAGACGACAACGTGAACACGATACTTACGCCATTCGTTAGCTCGAAGAATCGGACGAATCAGCAACATTGCTGCTCCCGTTGTTCCCATCCAACTTGCCAATGCGGTTCCTATTGCAATCAGTATGGTATTTACGACGGGGGAACCTCGCAGCGAGCCTTTCAGACAAATTCCGCCCGCACATGTGAAAAGTGCAGCTAACAAAATAATAAAGGGAACATAATCGAGCAGGACGATATGAACAATTTCATACCATCCATCACCTTTGTAGGCGATAAGGAAGGGGATAGAGAGAATGGCAATCCACGCTAACGAGAATTTCCCGTAGTGATGTTCCCAGAAATGGAAGTTAATCAGTGGGACAATTGCAATGGAGAGCAGCATACCGATAAACGGAATGACACTCCAGAGGGGCAGCTTTGCGCCATCTACACCGTGATGTGCGGTGTGATCATCATGTCCATCACCACCTGCAGCTGCTGCAAAACCAATTGTCGGGAAAAGGATAATTCCAATGATACCCAAAAGTACCAAGGGGAAAAATAGGTGTTTATTCATCAATCTTTTTTGCCTCTTTTGTTGTGGTGTCCAGTACAATTGCGGGAGCAGCTGCCTCTACCGCTGCGGTGGATCTACTCTGTTGTAACACTTGACTGACTGATTGTTCCATTCGGCTCAGAAACGGTTTGGGGTAAACGCCAATCCAAATGATGAAGACCACAATTGGAACCAGTACAACGATTTCGCGCAAGCTCAAATCGGTCAAGGTTTGATTTTTTGGGTTATCGAGTTTGCCAAACATAACGCGTTGGAACATCCAAAGCATATACACCGCTGCCAAAATAACGCCGGTTGCAGCAATAATGACATACACTTTAGAGAATGAATCGGACATGAAACCGCCGAGCAAGATCATAAACTCGCCGACAAATCCGTTCAAACCGGGTAACCCAATCGATGAAAGCGTCACAATCATAAAAAATACAGCGAAAATCGGCATCTGTTTTGACAGTCCACCGAAATCGGCAATCATACGGGTATGCCGACGTTCATAAATCATCCCGACGAGCAAGAAAAGTGCACCGGTGCTTAACCCGTGATTAATCATTTGAAGAATACCACCCTGCACGCCTTGATGGTTGAGGGCGAAAAGTCCAAGCACAACAAACCCCAAATGACTCACACTCGAATAAGCAACCAATTTTTTGAGGTCTGGCTGCACCATCGCCACCAATGCACCGTAAATGATACCAATCACGGACAACGTTACGATCAGCGGCGTATACGCTGCGACCCCTTCCGGGAAAAGGGGCATACAGAAACGCACGATGCCGTATGTTCCCATTTTGAGTAATACGCCAGCGAGAATAACGCTGCCAACCGTTGGTGCTTCAACGTGTGCGTCGGGAAGCCAGGTGTGGAAGGGGAAAAGCGGCACCTTGATGGCAAAGGCGATGAAAAACGCCAAGAATAGCAAGTTCTGATGCGATAGTGATCTGCCGTACAAGGTCATCAGGTTGAAACTGTTATCGTTTTGGAAATAGAGGTACAAAATCCCAACAAGCATCAACGCGCTGCCTGCCATTGTGTACAGGACAAACTTAATTGTCGCGTAGATGCGCCGGTGTCCACCCCAGATACCGATTAGTAGATACATCGGGATGAGCATCGCCTCCCAAAATACAAAAAAGAGGAAAAGGTCTAATGCACAAAACACACCGAGCATCGCCGTTTCAAGCATAAGCAAGGAAATCATGAATCCGCTGGGACCCTTTTCTATCGAATTCCATGCTGCGAGCACACAAATCGGTGTCATAAAAGTGGTCAGCAGAACCAACCAGAGCGAGATACCGTCAATGCCGAGGTGATAGCTTATGCCAAGTCCCTCAATCCAAGTCCGCTCCTCCTTAAACTGCATCTCATGCGTGCTTGCGTCAAACCCGGTATAGAGGGATAGCGACAAGGCAAAAGTGAGCAGCGTAACGATCAGTGCAATCCATTTAAGCCCTGACTCACCTAAGATGTGCCTCGCAAGGGCAATTAAAATTGCGCCGAGTAGTGGTAAAAAGATAACTGCGGAAAGTAGCAAGTATAACCTCCGAAGTGTAACGCGTAAAGGTATTTACGCTTCGTGATTTGCGAGTGATTCTCTAATTTCAACTGTACGATTACCGTAGTCAATTTCTAAAACGTAACCTTCTAAAAGCTCACTGCCGAGTAATGCGTCCTCAGATTCTGTAAGGGAGATTTCCGCTTGGTCAACCGCTTCACCCAAACGGATAGTGGCCTCAAATGTCAGTTCACGTTTGACAGTTCCATCGGCAAGTTCGTAGTTGATACGTCCATATAGTTCGAGTCCTAATGGAATTGCAAGCGGTAGAGGCAAGCACAAAGAGCCATTAAATCCTGTATCGATCACTGCATCAATCGTTGCTTCTCCACGGTTGCCAAATATAGACACTGCAATCCGCGGCTGTCCTACATCATCAAAATAGCCACGTATCAAGCCGATACCCTTCCCCGATCCCGGTGTACCGCTCGGAACCCTGGGCGAACAAAATAGAAAAGTTTATCCGGGTACTTTTGTTTCCCCTTATCACCCGCCTCAATAACATTTTTGCCGACAAAATAATCGCCGCTATACGGCTCAATGGCAACAACAAGTCCGTAATATTTATCTTCCAATTCAGACTTCAATTTCTCATAGACCTCATCACTTTTTTCATCAAACTCCCGCATGTTGATTGGCACAATTTTTTCGAGTTCTCCAGTGTTCTTGTTCATGATACCCACTCCTCATCGAATAAACAGGTAATACCCCAAGAAAATGATGATACCGATGACCATTGACACGACGTAGGCTTGGACAACCCCCGTCTGAAGTCGTCGGATCGAGCCGCCGATGCCGCGAATAATAAATGCGGTTAGATTCACAAGTCCGTCGATGATGCCGATATCCATGATCTTCCAGAACAGGTAGTGGGATACGCCACGGATCGGCTGCACCAAAACAGCGTTATAGATTTCGTCAATATAGTATTTGTTAGCGAGGAGTCTGTGCAGCGGGTTTGTCGGTTCATCAACGGGTGCTTTGCTGCGATATATGAACCAAGCGACTAAAATGCCAGCAATGCCAACGATGGATGAAATAATCATAAAGGGGACCGGATTGCTGTGATCTGCTATGCCATGATGTTTAAATCCTGTCACGCTTCCCAAGAAATGATGCATCGCGCTGTGCTCTCCGCCCCAACCGACAATTGCACCGATAATTAGAGAAGGAATTGCTAACAACACAAGCGGTATCCACATCACCGGCGGCGATTCGTGAAGATGCGACTCAACCTCTGAATCGACTCGTGACTCACCATGAAAGACGACGAAGATTAGACGAAACATATAGAACGCCGTAAGGAACGCTGTAAGCAGCCCAATCCCAAAAATTATTTGGTGCCCACCATCCCAAGCGTTGTGTAGTATTTCATCTTTACTCCAGAAACCGCTCAAGAACGGGAAACCCGCAATTGCAAGCGCACCGATGAGGAATGTCCAATAGGTGATCGGCAGTTTCGATTTCAGCCCACCCATTTTCCGCATATCCAACTCATCCGCCATAGCGTGCATCACGCTGCCAGCGGTGAGGAACATCAACCCTTTGAAGAAAGCGTGTGTCATCAGGTGAAAGATCCCAGAGGTATACGCACCAACCCCCACACCCACGAACATATAACCGAGTTGGCTTACAGTCGAATATGCTAACACGCGCTTGATGTCATTTGCAGCCAATGCCATCGTCGCAGCGAACAGGGCAGTGAGAACGCCAATCCAAGCGACGACAACCCCTGTGTGCGCTAGGTTAAACAGGATTGATGACCGTGCGACCATGTAGACACCCGCCGTGACCATCGTGGCAGCATGGATCAACGCACTAACAGGAGTCGGACCCTCCATCGCATCGGGGAGCCAAACGTAGAGAGGGATTTGTGCGGACTTGCCCACCGCGCCGACGAAAAGGAGCAGCGTTGCAACAATGAGTGTACTTGCCCCGAAAACCTGCTCATACGTGTTGGTTTCGGCGAGTCCAAACATCTGGTCAAAATTTAATGTGCCAAACGCTGCAAACAGTGTGAACATCCCAAGCAGGAATCCAAAGTCGCCGATTCGGTTGACGATAAACGCTTTCTTGCCAGCATCGGTGGCAGATTTTCTCTCAAACCAATGACCGATCAATAGATAAGAACAGAGTCCAACGCCTTCCCAACCGATGAACATCATCAGATAGTTGTTCGCCAAAACGAGAATTAACATGGCAAACACAAATAGGTTGAGATAGGCAAAATAGCGTGTCCTCCCTGAATCATGGCTCATGTAGCCGATTGAATAGATATGGATGAGGAAACCGACTCCTGTGATGACGAGGAGCATCACTGTGGTCAGCGCATCAACGTGGAAGCCGATGGTAAGAGATTCAATGGGGATCCATTCGTAGAGCGTTTCCTTCAGTTCCCCACCGCCGCGCACCGCAGGAAATACAAAGAACGCACTGATAATGAACGATATGAGCACCGCAAGAGATGCAATCCAACCACTCACATTTTTCAGCCATTTTCCAAACAGTCCATTGATTAAAAATCCAATCAGTGGGGAAATCAAAAGTATAGTTATTAGGTCTTTCGACATTTTAGACTCCTCTGCCAGATGAAACGTGAAAAGAATTTCTTCACGTTTTACGCCTCTATCCCTTCATTGAGTTGATTTCATCAATGTTAATCGTTTCGCGATGTCTGAAAACACTCACAATAATAGCGAGACCTATGGCGACTTCGGCGGCAGCGACGGTCATAACAAAGAACACAAAGATCTGTCCCGAAGCGTCCCCCAATTCTCGACCGATTGCGACG
Source organism: Candidatus Poribacteria bacterium (assembly GCA_965116925.1). Taxonomy (GTDB): domain Bacteria; phylum Poribacteria; class WGA-4E; order WGA-4E; family PCPOR2b; genus PCPOR2b. The sequence goes on from OZ220744.1 coordinate 5,091,843, forward strand.
AAAGCGAGATTCGCCGCGTTGAGCATCAGTTCAATGCACATAAAAATAATGATTGCGTTTCTTCGGATAAGCACGCCGATCACCCCGATAGTAAAGAGCAACGCGCTTAAAATAAGATAATATTGCAGAGCCATATTCCAACCCCTAGTTTACAATTAAGCCGCCGTATCTGTATCTTCACGTTTAACGAGCACGATGACCCCGATTAAAGCTGCAAGTAATACAAGCGATGTGACCTCAAAAGGCAGTAGGAACTTCGTAAATAGTATCGTTCCAATACGGTCAGGTTTACCCATTTCTCCCTGAAGTTTTGCGATAAGTTGATTCGCTTCACCTGCTGTGAGTGTTTCTACGGTGTTCTTTTGTTCAGCAATCTTTGGCACATAGGTGCTATTGATTTCTGCGCGGTCAAGTTGGTAGATGGATTCAATTTCTCCAATCCGGTTCAGTTGCTCTGAAGTAATCGCTGCTCCAACCTCTTGGAGTGCGTCCTGAGAAGGTGCAACAGCGGTGCCATCATACGCTTTGATTCCGATGTAAACTGCTTCTGCTGCCAGTAGAATCCCCACAATGACGGCGAACACCTTTGCCTTGTTGATTTGACGCCCTGCTTGAAGCCTCCCCAAGTTGAGCAACATAATCACGAACAGGAATAGCACCATAATTGCGCCGGCATAGACAATCACCTGCACGGCGGCAACAAAGTACGCTCCCAACGAGACAAACAACCCTGCCAATGAGAAGAAGGTCAGGACCAAGGCTAGCGCACTGTGAATCGGATTCCTAAATGCGATGACGCATATCGCAGAACCAACCGCTAGTATCCCAAAAATAATAAACAGAATCTGTTCAGCCATGTGTATCCTTTTGACGTACTCCCCCACCCTGAAGGGTGGGGTCTTGTCAGCAAGATTAATAAATCAGAGGCTTGTTACAGCCTACGGTAGTTATTCAGATGAAGCCTCTTCGGTAAAACTTAGTATACCTCTATCATCAACCGGTTCAGGTTCCCGCGTCATCACCAATGTAGTTGCTACGATTGCAACAACGATAGCAGCGGCGACGACATTTAGTATGCCCACAAGAAGTTTCGATTGTGTGAATGCCCAAACCGTCCCCGTCACAACGATTGATGTAAGTGCGATAGGCAGTAGAAATTTCCAGCCGAGATTCATGAGCTGATCATACCGAAATCGGGGCAATGTCCATCTCACCCAGATAAAAACAAAGAGGAAAAATGCTGTTTTGGCGAAAAAGATTCCGAATGAAATCACGCCACTCCAGAAGGGACCGCCAACCGTTTCCAACCCGAAGAAGTGCCAACCACCCAAGAAAAGCGTGACAGCCACCGCCGAGCCGACAATCATGTGCATATACTCCGCCATAAAATACATAGCGAATTTCATGCTGCTATATTCCGTGTGGTATCCACCGACAAGCTCCTGTTCCGCTTCGGCGAGATCGAAGGGGAGACGGTTAGTTTCTGCGAAAGCAGCGGTGGTAAAGGCTAAAAAGGCTGGAAAATGGATCAAGAAATTCCAAGTCCAAGGATAACTCCCTTGTTGGATTGCGATGTCTCGGAGGCTTAATGAACTTGAAAGCATCAGAATGCCGATAATCGAAAGCCCCAACGTCAACTCATAGCTAATCATCTGTGCAGAAGAGCGCAAGCCACCGAGCAGCGAATACTTGTTATTCGATGCCCATGCACCAAGCACAACACCATAAACCCCCAACGAGGTAATTGCCAGAATATACAGAACCCCGATATTAATATCGGCAATTTGCAGAGGGATTTCGTAGCCTGAGATTGTTATTGAACTGCCGAAGGGCACAACCCCGCAGGTAACTAGTGCCGGGACCAAAATAATTGCAGGTGCGAGTAGATAAATCGGCTTATCCACATGGTCCGGAACTAGGTCCTCTTTCAGCAGAAATTTTATGCCATCGGCGATCGGCTGCAAAATACCCCAAGGTCCGACACGATTGGGACCGTGCCGATTCTGAATCCATCCACTCACTTTCCGCTCGGCAAGAATCATCGCCATAACGCCGATAAGTAACAGATGAACGACGACAACAATTTTGATGAGTGAGCTAATGATTAAAACGTGAAATGGTAAGTCCATATCTCTCCCTATCTGGATTCTTAGACAACTCTGTTTTCAAGACTCCCCAAAATTTCTACGACTTTCACTTTCAGTTCTGGAATATCTTTCTGAATAATTCCCCAAACTACATTTTCATCAATTCCAAAATAATGGTGGACTAAAGTGTTCCTCAATCCTATAATCGCTCGCCATTCTATGTCCGAGAATCTTCGTTTGAATTCATTGGTAAGAGAATTGGCAGCTTCACCAATGATTTCGAGTTGCTTTATTGAAGCAAACCGCATCATTGAGTTTGCCACAAAATTGTCAAAGCCAACTTGACGGGTGTAAGATTCTATTTCAAAAATAGCATCTAATATATGTTGAAGTCTTGCCCGATCACCCAGATCCCCTCGCATAGACTAGCACTCTGTCTTGTTCGATGTAAGGCTGAATGTGTTTTGAGATAGCTTTTTGCGAAAGCAGATCCACCTGTCTGTTTAGCAAATCTTGCAAATCAAGCTGCATTTGGACAAATTCTAAACCAATCGGTTGTGCATAGTCTAGCTCAACTAAAATATCTATATCACTCTTATCATCAGCCTCATCTCTAGCGCACGATCCAAAGAGGTATGCCTTTAGCACCGGTTTATCTTTAAAATAATTGCCAATTTCTGAGATCTGCCTTGAGTCTAGTTTCATCTTCTTCTCCACTCTGCAAACCGGATTTTGCCGCGCTTAACAATCACAGGATATCCTCTTTTGTCAATCCTTCGTTGTAATCTGACAGACCTTCCTCGGCGAGTTTTTGGTCTTCGTCGGCAAATTCAGCGTAGAGAGCAGCTAAATCTATTTCAGTCTCTAGCGAGCTTGACTCCACCGTCCCCAATAGTCTGGTGCGTAGCATCTTGATAATCAGGTACATTTTCCGCAATCTCCAACGCAATCTCACCGGCAAAATGATAGTCCATCTCACCGCCCAACCGCTTGGCTAACTGTTGGATAATCTCCCAATCAACACGCGCCTCGCCGGGGGGATCAACAGCCCGATGTATCCGTTGCACCCAACCCTTTGCGTTGGTGAAACTGCCATCCTTCTCCGCAAAAGTGACCCCTGGGAGAACTACATCAGCCAATCGCGCTACATCAGATTCAAAGATATCCTGCACGACCAGAAAATCAACCGCTTCCAACGCCTGCTTTGCCGTTTCATCAAGCGAACGTTCGGGTGCCCCATTCACAAGGTACACGACCCCTGCATTTGCGACTCCGCTCCAAAGTGCGTCCCCTGTTAAGGACGCATCACTTCCCAACCTGAGCATATCCCGTGCACCGCGCGTATTCGGGTTCTTGTCGGCATCAATGGTGAATTGCGGGAATTTGTGTTCCTCACCCGGTTCGCGCCCAAACAGACCAATCGACTCCGTTTTGAGGACTTCACGCGCCAGTTTGCCCAGCAGATAGTTCTCCTCATTGGTGCCTTGTGCAGAACCGATGACAGCAATGGATTCCGGATCGGTCTCAGAGAATTTCTCGGCGATGAGATTCAGTGCCTCCGCCCACGAAGTTGGAACAAGTTCGCCATCGACCCGCTTCATCGGAATCTTGAGCCGGTCTTCGCTGTTGACGTAATGGTAGCCGAGTCGTCCATCATCGCACATCCAGTGTTGATTGATATCCTCGTGGAATCGCGGCTTAATTCGATAGAGACCATCCTCTTTATAGTCAACGGTGATGTTACAACCGACACTACACCCCGGACAGACGCTATTGACCTGCTTCATGAACCATGGACGCGACTTAAAAAGGAAATCCTTGCTAATCAACGCCCCAACGGGACAAATATCTACAACATTGCCAGCGAGTTTATTGTCGAGCAACCGGAGCGGGTTCTCATCATGGTCGCGTGGAATATCAATTTCGTCGTGTGACCCCCGGTGGATCAGTCCAAGTTCTCCGGTGCCTGCAACCTCATCGCAGAAGCGGACGCAACGGGTGCAAACAATACATCGTGTCGAGTAGAGCAGCACATCAGGACCGAGATCTTTTTTCGGGGGGACGTTCTTAACCTCAATGTATCGGCTCTTGCCGCTGCCGTGATTATAGCTGAAATCTTGGAGATCACACTCACCCGCTTGGTCGCAGACGGGGCAATCAAGTGGATGGTGAACGAGCAGAAACTCAAGGATGTCTTCCCGTGCCTTCTTTACACGCGGCGAATCGGTCCGGACAATAAAGTCATATTTCCCATCTAATTTTCGATCCGGAGGGGCAGTACGCACCGTGGTTGTGCAGCCGGTTGCGAGTTGACGGTCTGGAACAACCTTGCCCGCAGGCGGAAAGAAGACATGGGGCTCCACAAGGCACATACGGCAGTTTGCCGGACGGGTCAGCCCCGGATGGTAACAGTAGTGCGGCACTTCAATGCCGTGTTGTCTCGCAGCCTCAATGATATTGGTTCCGTCTTCAACTTCAATCTCAAGGTCGTTCAGTTTAATGAATGCCATGATGTCCTCGTTATACAGCGCGTAATGTGTGGTGGTACATGTCAAATTGAGTGTGGAATATACGGTTCAACGCCAATCTGATTTTTTGAAATTTGCTCCTCTTTTTTTCCAAAAAAGTAGATAAAGAGTAAAAACCCACCAATGATTGTAACACTATAACCAGCGATATAAAGCCCCAAATGGATTTTGTACATTACAAATTGAAGAATTAAAACGGCTCCAAAAATGAAGAGACCACATAAGAACGGAATGAGTTCCGTATAACGTCTGTTTTGGCTATATTCTTGGGACAGCGGTAATCCGGTGCTCGGTTTTGGGTGAAAGACAACGTAACAGAGCAGACCTATTAGGCCCGGCAACAGATAAAAACCGCCCCAAAAGCGGGGCCAAAGAAAGGTTGCAACGGTTGCGAATAACAATGTATAAGGAAAAATCATGTAAACCAATGCCGTCGCTTGGACACCTCGCCATAAGGTATGCGGTGCTGCAAGCGACGCGCAGCGAAACAGCCACGCAGCTCTCCAATGATCTGAATACCGAATCTGACTGAGAAAAGTACCGATGAAACCTAAACCGATAAAGAAGAAAAGCATTGAGACACCGAGTGCGAGCCAGATAGTGAAAGGTCTTCCAATACTATTCAGAACCGAATCATGCTCACGGAACAGAAGAAAGAGGACAATAACGGCAGTCCCAAATTCACGGAAAAACCGAAATTGCGTCGTCCTATCGCGTTTCAGATAGGCAAAAACAAGATCAGATGTGATGCGGGTTTCACGCTTCTTGAACAAACGGGCGACTACAGATGTCCTAATCTTGAGTTGTGAACTGCGTGTTCTCCTAGCCTCCGACAGAGAAGCGAGGTATTTTGAGTAACTTTTGGCAATACTGCGAAGCGGGCCCACCACCAATAGTACAATTGAAGCGATCGCAAGCGCGGTTAAGATCAGAAATTGGCGGTGTGTATTTCCGAGAGCAAGCGGCACCGCCCCGGCAAACCAACTGTTGGGTAACAGATAGAATGCCTTAAAGAGGGAGACCACCTTATCTGTTGCCAACTCTGTAAAAAGGCGAGGACCGAGTAGATAGATAGCCGGAAAGAAAACAGTAAAAGCCAACTGTGCGTATTGAGCAATATTTCGGAACCGCTCTTTTGCGTAAAGTTTTGTCAAATACCCCATAAACATCGTCATCAATCCAATCATGAACAAACCAGCGATGAAGGAGATAGGAAGATAAACGATGGGAAAAAATAGGTTTCGTTCTTCTGTCCACAACCCAAAGATAGCGGGCAGCAGATTCAAGCATCCCAACAATAGAACAGCATAAGTCAGCAGCTGCGTTAGCTTCACAATAAAATAGGTACGCGACGACACCGGTGTATGTGATACCACAAGATAGTTAGTCGGACTCAGAATAATATCAAAATGCGGAAGAATCAAAAGTACAACCAACACCATTGTAGCCGACAGTGTTAAAAGTGTATAGTCAAATATATCCAAGGGCAAAAAAAACACTGCCATGGCGATTGCGGCACCAAAGATAAGACAGATGAAGCACGTTACACCAAGGGAAGCGTTAGCAAAACCACGTTCACGTTCTGCATCAACTGCACGGGTGGCGACAGCCTTTTCCACTTTCCGAAGTTGCTTGTAGTGTGTTGGGTCTGCCCCGAACACCTCAGCGATTTTGTCAAGCATCGGAGCCTCCCATCAAGATCCGAAGGGCTTCCTCAGTTTTCTGATCAATTCCACTGCTGGTATCCGTGAGTTGTGTAAAAATCTGGTTCAGTGCTGTTTCGCTTGTCATCTTTCGCAGTTCATCAACCGTTGCATCGGCGATTAGTTTTCCTTGGTTGATAATCATAATCCGTGGACAGAGCGTCTCCGCGACTTCAAGAATATGGGTACAGTACAAAATAGTTTTTCCCGCATCAGCGAGACGTTGTAGAATCGTTTTCATGAGTGTGACTGTCGTCACATCCAAATTGGTGAAGGGTTCATCCAGAAACAGAACATCCGGATTGTGCAACAAAGCGGACATAATGAGCAGTTTCTGGCGCATCCCTTGCGAAAAACTACCTATCTTTTGCGTTCCCTGCGGCTCCATGTCAAAGAGTCGTGTGAGGTCATGTATCTTCTGGGCGATGAGCGTTTCTTCTACATGATAGAGCCTACCCATCAGCTGAAGATGCTCGACTAAGGTCAAACTTTCGTATAGGTGTGCCTCTTCGGGGACGTACCCAACATGCCTTTTCAACGCCAACAACTCTGTTACAGCATCGTAACCGGCGACCGATATTTTGCCTCCCGTCGGCTCAAGCAAACCAACGAGCATCTTTAACGTCGTGCTTTTTCCCGCACCGTTGGGTCCGAGATAACCCACGATCTGACCTTGTGGCACCTCAAAACTAATATCGTCAACAGCGACAGTCTTTCCATATCTCTTTGTGAGATGAGAGACCTGAATCATAGAAGCACTCCACGCGCTGAGTCGCTGTTTAGTATTTACCAGTTTTCCACAAAAATCCGCTTGCTACCGGAATCTACGCTTCAAACAGGCTTGGGACTATCCGCTGCTGATAAGCATAATTCTCTTCCTGCGGCACCGTCGCTTCTTCCACCGGCAATGTGACTAATTTTCCCTCACGAATCGCAGCCTCAAACTCCGGACGGAATTTTCGCAGATAACTCACAGCGGGCCATGAGACAGCGATCCCAAAGACACAGATGGTGTTCCATGTCATGGTGTCCACATTTGCGATGTTATTCGCAACACTCTCTAACAGGTCAAGGTCTTCGTAAACCTCTTCCATCTCGCCGGTATCACCCCATCTGCCGCCCTCTGCAATCCCAAACTTAGGTCGCTGAATTGTCGTTTGCCGTCCCTCGCCGTCGGCGATTCGTTGGACAATATCTCGCACCCACGGTGTTCCCCAGCGACACGGCGTGCACTGCCCACACGATTCATGCGCGTAGAACTTCATGATGTTGAGGAGACAATCGACAATGTTCCGCGTTTCGTTCATGACGATAATACCGCCAGAACCGAGCATCGATTTCCAGAGTGTCAATGAGGTAAAGTCGAGCCGACATTCCAATTCATAGTGCGTCAAAATCGGTGCAGAACTACCGCCGGGGATCACAGCTTTTACACGCTCGCCCCTGACGCCGCCCGCAACTTCGATTAACTCCTCGGCGGTCAAACCGAGATCGAGTTCATACACGCCCGGCTTGTTCACATCCCCACTGATACAGTACAGTTTTGTTCCTGTGTTTGGATCCGATTGTGGCGGATCAAACCGGGTATCCCCATAGGTGCGTCCGATACTGGTATACCATTCGACTCCGTTCCCCATCAAGAAAGGTAGGTTACACAATGTTTCTACATTCTGCACAACTGTTGGCTTATGGAACAACCCTTCGACTGCGGGGAATGGTGGTTTCACACGCGGTTGCCCACGTTTCCCTTCGAGGGATTCAATCAGTCCGGTCTCTTCGCCGCAGATGTACGCTCCGGCTCCCGGATGGGAGTAAACGTCCAGATCAAAACCGCTTCCTTGGATATTTTTCCCCAGATAGCCGTGCTGATATGCTTCTTCGATAGCGGCATCTAACATACGTTTACCGAGTGTAAATTCTCCACGAATGTAGATGTACGCGGTGTTAATCCCCATGGCATAGCAGCAGATTAAGATGCCTTCGATCAACAGATGTGGATTCTTCTCCAGAACGTAGCGGTTGCTGAACGTCCCCGGCTCACTCTCATCGGCGTTGCAACAAAGGTAACGAGGCTCAATATCTCTGGGCACAAAACTCCACTTCAGCCCGGTTGAAAACCCTGCGCCACCACGCCCTTTCAGCCCGGATTTCATCACCATATCACAAATATCTTCCGGCTGATACTCCTTGATTGCTTTCTCGAAGTGCTTATAGCCGTCGTACTGACGAAATACATCAAATGTATTGATATCTGGTACATCCAGATGTTCGTAGAGAATCCGTCTTTCTTGGACCATGAGTCGTTACCAACCTTTTGCCTCTACTCTAAGCCATCCAAAATCTCATCCATCTTTTCCGGCGTGAGATTCTTATACAAGTCATCGTTAACCATTACGACAGGTGCGACATCACAGGATGCCAGACACTCTGATTTCAGTAAAGTAAATTTCCCATCTGGCGTGGTCCCTTTTGCCAAGTCTGTTTCAGAAGCCACATCTATATCAAATTTTTGTTTGATATGCTCTAGCACCAATTTACAATCTCTCAACGCACAGGGGAGTGTGTAGCAAACGCGGATAACATATTTACCGACAGGTTCCTCGAAGAACATTGGGTAAAATGTTACCACGTCTTTAACCTTCATCACCGGCAATTCCAAAAGTTCAGCGACATGCTCCATCACCGCGGGACTGATATAACCTGCCTGTTTCTGTGCTAGATGCAGTGTGGGGAGCATTGCAGCTTCCTTCACCGGGTAGCACTGAATCAGTTTATCAAACTCCTGCTGATTTTCCTCTGAAAACTGGAATGGCGTTTCTATTTGAATAAGCTCATTGGACATCTACTCATTCCTTCTGATTTGGTTCATTGGTGCACTGGTTCATTAATGAACGAATGTACTAATGAACTCGAAGGCATTGCAACTTTGCGTTAAATTCCGCTTGTTTTCTAGCTTTCTGCGTTATCCCCGTTAGTCTGAGGGACGATCGCGCAAACCCACAACAATCGCTATACCAACAATCAAGACCGTAGCGACTCCTAAACAGATAAGTAACAGCCAAGAGGGTTCTTTTTTGGTCATTTTTATAGGTATATAGTGCTCCCCACCAGCAACAACTGTGACCGGATTGTCAATGCGATCGCCGTAACCCTCCTTGTAACAACTCAGCAGATAGCGACCGGGGGCTACTCCGACTATCGCGAATTCTCCGTTGCTAGCTGTTTCCCCTTCAGTTTCGAGTCCGCTAGCTGCGACAACAACGACTCGGGCCCCTTCTACGGGGAGTTCTGCTGGGACCCGCTCCATCGAACTATCTGAGACATTACCACGAACTGCTCCCGTTTTTGCTTTTTCAGCTGTCCTTAGCGACACCTCGTGGTTACCACCGGCAATGACTGTAACCGGTTTGTCGACAACGTCCCAGTGCCTGTCTTTATAGCAACTCAACAAATAACGACCGGGTGCCAATCCGACCATCTCGAATGCACCATTTTTGTCTGTCTCTGCTACAGTTTCCGATCCGTCATCGGCGACGAGAATAACTCGGACCCCTTCGATTGGGAGAGGCGTCGTTGAGGTATCAATCACACGACCACGGACTGCCCCAGTTATAAGATTTTGAGAAAAAACCGCCCCGGAAATAAGCCATAGACAGCATGATAAAAGAAGGGTTAACCGTTTCATATTTCCGTCCCGATCTACGATGTGTTTCTATTGAACGGTTCCCAGCAGATACCAAATAACCCAGTTACAGGTTGATTTCCTCCGTTTTGCTAGCGTAGAGATCATCCACATACCGCGGGACTCAAATTTTTATATTACCGATCCAATTCCCCTGCAATAATATTTAGACTACCCAGTACGGCGACGATGTCTGATACCATACCACCCTCAATCATGTGAGGCACCGCCTGAAAGTGTATAAAGCTGGGGGGACGAATACGGATGCGGTACGCCTTACCGCTGCCGTCACTGACGATATAAAATCCCAGTTCACCGTTCGGGGACTCGGTGGCACAATAGACTTCACCTGCAGGAGGCTGGACCCCATGCCCATCCATAATAATCTTAAAGTGGTGGATCAAACCTTCGATATTCCCATAGGCGTCCTCTTTTGTCGGCAGGCTAATTTTATAGTCATCCACATTGACGGGCCCATCGGGCAGGTTATCCAGTGCCTGCTGGACAATTTGACCGCTCTGAATCATCTCTTCCATTCGCACGAGGTAACGATCGTAAACATCGCCGTTGGCACCTACCGGCACATCAAAATCGAAATTCTCATAGAGGGAGTACGGCTCTGCTTTTCTTAAATCCCAATCCACTCCAGAGGCACGCAGACATGGGCCTGTAAACCCATAATCAATTGCATCTTCGGCTGACACCACCCCAACGCCTTTGGTGCGATCCATCCAAATCCGGTTTCGGGTCAGCAGCGTATGTACCTCTTTCAGAGTTTTCGGAAAGGTGCTCAGGAACGTCCGGACATCTTCCTCAAAACCGTCGTATATATCTCTCATCAACCCACCAACACGGGTGTAGCTGGTAGTCAGGCGGGCACCAGTGGTTTTCTCAAAAATGCTGTACAATTTCTCCCGTTCTTCAAAGCCGTATAGCATCACTGTGAATGCCCCGAGGTCTAATGCCCCCATACCGAGCCAAACCATGTGATCTGCGATGCGGGAGAGCTCGGCAAGGATCACGCGAACGTATTCACAACGCTCCGGGACCTGGATATCCAGCAGCTTTTCCACAGCAAGGACATAACCGAAGTTGTTAGACAACGGTGAGAGATAGTTCATCCGGTCGGTTACAACGATATACTGATTGTAGTCCTGGTGCTCTCCTAGTTTCTCAAAACCAGTGTGCAGGTAACCGAGATGAGGCGTGGCTTTCAAGACGGTTTCGCCATCAAGTTCCACGACAATTCTAAGTGTGCCGTGAGTTGCCGGATGCTGGGGACCGAAATTCAGGGTCATCGGTTCGCCGGGCACTCGATTTGGATCTTTTCGCATCTCTTTTTCTCCAATGGAGAGTCGGGATTGTCCGCTGATAATTAAAAAGTAATCCTAAAGTGTACTACACATTCTGTTCTTCAAAGTTAAAGGTTTCGCGTTCCCCACGACCACGCAGAGGATAATCCTTACGAAGCGGATACCCTTCATAATCATCGGGCATCAGGATTCGGCGGAGATCTGGATGGTCCTCAAAGGTAATCCCGAACATATCGTATGTTTCACGCTCTAGCCAATTCGCCACCTTCCAGATAGATGTCATTGACGGGATGCTGAGTGCTTTTTCATGAAGGGGAACCTTAACGCGCAAACGTGCTTTCTTTTCTGTCGAAAGCAGATGATAGACGACAGTGAACCGTGCGTAGTCGTGTTTCATCAGAACATCTTCCATCAAAGAATAATCAACCGCTGTGACATCAGCAAGAAAATTGTATGAGAGTTCTGAATCGTTTTTCAAGAACACCATCAACTCATGGATGCCCTCTTTACGCACCGTGATTGTCAGTTCGCCTCGTGCGTCGGAAACGTCAAGGATCGCATCAGGGTATTGTTCTTGAACTTTTTGAACCACAAGCGGCTGCTGTGCTTCAGCAGTTACTTCTCCGTCTGCATCGGGATTTGAAACCTGCTCTTCACTCATCGGGTTTAGTCCTCTAGGTCAAGTTAGCTAGCAATCGCTCCACTCTGCCTTTTAGGGGAGACACTCTCTTGTTCCACAATGCGTTGAATCTGTATCACAGCATCAATGAGATCTTCAGGGCGTGGTGGGCAGCCGGGAATGTAAATATCAACAGGGATGAACCCATCCACACCTTGTACTAAGGTATAGGTATCAAAAACACCGCCCGTAGAGGCACATGCTCCCATTGAGATAACCCATTTCGGGTCGGGCATCTGGTCGTAGATTTTTTTCAGGACCGGCATCATTTTAATGGAGATGCGGCCCGAAACAATCAACAAGTCGGACTGGCGCGGCGAAAATCGAATCGCCTCTGCACCAAAACGTGAGAGGTCGAATTTCGACGCTAGGGTTGCCATCATTTCAATGGCACAACAGGCAGTGCCGAAGGGCATTGGCCAGAGGGAGTTTTTTCGTCCCCAATTCACAAATTTATCAATAGTGGTGGTGAATATATTATCTCCAAGTTGACTTTCTAATCCCACGATAGACCGCCTTTCTTCCAAGCATAGATGTAACCTAAAAAGAGAATACCGATGAAGACCAGCATCTCAATAAGGATAAAATAGCCGCTGCTCTCTGTAAATTTCTTAAAGACAACTGCCCACGGATAGAGGAAAACGACCTCAATATCAAAAATGATAAAGAGCATCGCAATGAGACCAAAGCGGATGGAAATCCTTTGCCGCGTGTCTCCGACCGGTTGGACGCCAGATTCGTAAACGGAGAGCTTAGCTTGCGTCGATTTCTTTGGCCCAATCAGGTGAGTCAGGGCGAGGTTTACCGCCGCAAAGCCGATGGCAAAAACGAGTAACAACAGTATGGGTAAGTAATCGGTCAACATTGTTAAGCTATGGGGCGTTTTTAGCCGAAAATAAGATTATTGAATGTCGGTTGTGAAATGTTTCACATACTCAAACTAAAAAAGAATGGGCTTCATCTTCAGCCCACTATACTTTATTCACACGGTTCTAATTTTCCAAAAGATTATTATTTCACATTTTGAAAAAACTGTCAAGTCTTTTTTCGGCAAAAAAGCATAAATTCTTGGTTAATCATCCAACATAAGCAGCGGGCGATTATACCGTGCTCGAATCCGATTTATCATCGACAGCACGCGTGGACGCGCAATAATCTTACGTTCTACCCATCGCTTACCGGGGAAATCGCAAAGGATAACGCCGACAAGCGCGCTCAGAACACCTGGGCCCGGCGTAAATATCATGATGAATCCGGCAATCAAAAAAACCGTACCGCACACATTCTTCAAGAGGCGCAGAAACAGACGTAAAACAGGGTTCTTTATACGACTCACCCGTTTCTTCCGAGTGAAATAGTCCGGCGGTAACGAAATAAGCAGCAGCGAAATACTCGCAAGCGTTGCGAGAGTTGTAACAATAATAATTATAGGTAGAATTAGGAAAAACAACAGCCAGTGAGCTTTAATAAATTCGATCACAGATAATACTTCTTCTCTCCTTTTGGTAGGGAACGTAAATCGGCGTTCCTTACTTTGTTCCCTAACTACTGTTCATCGGCGAGCGACCGCACCACCGTCAAGTGTCATAATATCACCGCTTATATAAGCCGCCTCATCAGAGGCAAGAAATAGTACCGCGCCGATATAGTCCCATACAGTTGCGCGCCTATCTAACGGAGGAGCATCCGCTGGAGCGGGAAGCAGATCTGGCAAGGAATTATCTCGTGGTAGATTCTGCGGGGAATTGATGCCTGTAGGCGCACCGCCGCCGGGGGCAATCGCATTGACGGTAATCCCATAGGGACGCAATTCAAGGGCGAGGCTACGGGTCAGTCTGTTCAACGCCGCTTTGCTGACACAGTAACTGAGGACGCCCTCGTGCGATTCTTCCGCAAAAATTGACGAGTTGTTGATAATGCGTCCACGAATCCCCTGCTCACGCATCACCTTCGCTGCAGCTTGGGCGCACAGCAGACACCCTGTAACGTTAACAGCCATGACACGATTGAAATCTTCAGCAGTTATTTCAAATAACTTGCCCCTGCCCAGAATGCCCGCATTATTGAACAAAATATCCAATCGTCCAAATGTTTCAACGGTGGTGTCAACAGCCGCTTGCACCTCCTCTGGAACGGTCACATCTAACGGTATAGCGATTGCCTGACCCCCTTCGTTTTGAACCTCTGCGGCAACTGCATCCGCCATCCGTCCGCCCGCAACGACGACCGCTGCGCCTTCGCGCGCAAATGCCAGACATGCTGCCCTACCGATCCCAAGCGGACCCCCGCCGCCTGTTACAAAAACAACCCGGTTTTCAAAGCGCATCTTTCCCCTCCATCTTATATCAGCAGACCGCCGTTATGATACCACGCATGACCACCAACGTGCAATCAAAAATCGTGGTAATCCGTTGACGTTTTGGTTAGGGTGTGATAGGATAGGAAAAAAGATTGGTGTATGTAAAAAGTAAAGCGCAAAACACGAAGAGAAACCGAGTTTTTTCGGCAAAACTCGGTTTCTGTTGGACTTCGCCCGTGCTTACCAAAGACTCGGTTCTGTTACACCCCGCCCGGATTTACTCTATAAACCCGTAGGCGGGGCATCTTGCCCCGCCCGTACTCCAAAGACTCGGTTCTGTTACACCATTTCTTAACATGAACCAAAAGATTGAAGGAAGGAGATCGGTGGCGTTGAAAACATTCGCAGAAACACTCATCCAGATGTTGGATGATTTTGGTATTCGATATATTTTTGGCATCCCCAGTGGTCCTTGGACACCGTTTATGGAAGCGATGCGTCAAAGCAATGTAGAGTTTGTGTTGGTCAGCAATGAGGCATCCGCGGGGTTCATGGCTGATGTTTGTGCGCGGTTGACAGGCAAACCGGGGGTCTGTTACGGCACTTTTGGACCCGGTGCCACGAACCTGAGCACAGGAATCGCAAACGCGCTGCTGGATCGCTCCCCAGTGCTTGCCTTGACCTCACAGGTTCCAACAGCGATGCGGACGCGAATGACGCAGATGAAAATCGATCATCAGGCACTGTTTCAGCCAATTTCAAAGTGGACTGCCGAACTTTCCGCCGACAACCTGCGTGAAACGGTAATCAAAGCCGTTGATATCGCCCGTCAAGAGGTTCCGGGTCCCGTCCATCTCGGCATCCCGTCGGAACTTGGGGATACACCTGTACCGGATTATGAAAACGTTGTCAGCGACATAATCAGTCATCAACACCGAGTTGTTACGCCTACCGCTGAATCAATACAGCAGGTAGAGCAGTTGATGAGATCTGCCAAAAAGCCGATTATCGCATTGGGTTTGAGTGTGACACGCGCTGATGCCCAAACAGTCGTAAACCAGTTTCTGGAGAAACAGGGTCTCCCTGTCATTCTTACACCGATGGCGAAGGGAATAATTTCTGAAGAAAGCCCATACTACGCCGGTGTCCTGTTCCACGCCCTCTCCGATCAGGTTGCGAAGACGCACAGCGAGGCGGATCTGGTCATCGCTATCGGCTACGATGTCGTGGAATTCAATTACGAGGAGTGGTTGCCGAACGCCCCGGTCGTTCATATTGATACCGTTGCCGCCGATATTGATCCCGATTACGAGGTCTGCGAAATCATCGGTGATATCCGCCAAACGCTTGAGATGATGTTGCGTTTTCCAAAATTCGACTACGACTGGTGTGCTGAAGAACTCCAAGATCGCAAAAAGAAATTGTTCGCCGACCTTTCACCTGATACACCGAATTTCTCACCACACCATGCCTTGAACATCTTGCGGGAGGTGCTCCCTGACGATGGGATTATGACGTGCGATGTCGGAGCGCATACCCACCTCATCGGACAGCTCTGGAAGACATATCGTTGGGGCAATCAAATTATGACAAACGGGGGATCATCGATGGGGTTTGGGATTCCCTCAGCGATCGCTGCCAAGTTGTGCTGCCCAGATCGGCAGGTCGCCTGTGTGACCGGCGATGGTGGGTTTTTAATGATGGCAGGAGAGATGGCAACCGCTATCAATCTGGGAACCCCCGTCGTTTTTGTGATATTGACGGATCAGAATCTCCAGTTAATCAAAATTAAGCAGGAACGGAAAGGCTTTCCGCAATACGGCACACGCCTTTTCGGAGATGCCTATAACCCCGCCCACACCTATTTCGGCGTCCCAGTCCTTGTCGCAAAGGATGAAGAGACCTATCGATCCGCGCTGATCAAAGCGTTTGACATGAACGCGCCTGTCATTGTCGAAGCGTTTGTCGATCCAGCAGAATACGATGATTTAATCCTCAAACCGCACCGGGTGGAAGAATAATGCGTAACGAGTAACGCGTAAGATTGTTTCTTTACGCATTACGTATTATGTGTTCGGGATTCAAAGCAGTCTGCGGTTGATTTATAGTGAATTTAAAAAATAAATAGACGCTTTCGCCCCCATGTTTGGTAGGTGCTGTTTCCAACTGCGCCGGTTTTGACTGTCTCATTAATTCTCAGGTCCACTATAAGTCACTAAAGGCTTATTCTCTACTTAGGGAGGGAAAGTTATGGTTGCGTTGGTCTTCGGTTTTATTGCGCTAGTGATAATCGGGGCGGGGATACTCATTTCGAGGTTGGCTGAGATTGCCAAAACGGACAAGGGCAAGAAGACATGGATCTGGGGGATTCTCATACTGATTGCGCTGATTGCGGTGCCCCTCCTTTTGTTGGGCGTCATCGTCAAGGTCGCACAGTATTCATCGGTGGCAGGTGTTTTTGAGAGTTTCGGTGGCTCTGATAATTAGGTTCTGTTGAGAAAGTAGTAGGCACACTCCGTGTGCCGTAACTCTGCGAACAAGTTCCTGACATCGCTCGTTCATCGTGTCCCATTAATTCTAAAATCTACTATAAATGACCCTAAGATAAAGGAAAAAAGTGTTGACAACGCTAGGTTGATGTGAAACAATAGAAAATTGGGACTGCTAAGCAAAGCTTAACAGCCCCAGTGGGGACTCCGAGTTAGTGGCTCGAAACCCCCCGAAGCAAAACGAGATACAGGCTCGAATCGCTTCATGATTGACAGGTGAACCAACACCTGACAATCTTTAATAGTATAACCCTTTATGCCAATCGTTTCGATCTAAAACAGAAGGGCTGCGCGATTCGGGTATTTCCGACGCTGCAGCCCTTTTTTATTTTAGGTCGTTTCGATGGCAACAAGGTATTGACTATGTTAGCAACACAAAGGCGTTGGGTGTTGTTGATTTGTGCATCACTACTAGATGCTAAAGGGGGCGACAATTTTCGGTACAAAAGTTCATAGCTGGGGTGGGAGCGAGGGAGAATCCGGCGGGACAATCAGATATGATGGCTGGTGATCTAGCCGAAGCCGAAACAGCGACCGCGTTAGCCCTCAGCAGCCACCTTGACGCTAGCAATCTTGGGACGGTATAGGCAACTGCCCCTATAACGTCGGCAGTTCCTCTAAGTTGACAGTGACGGGGAAATAGGTGTTACCTTGAAAGCATTTCGTCCATACCTAAAGAAATATGAAATTGGCAGGGCTCGTGTGCAACCAGTTTTCTCCGAATCGTATTCTTAGTCATATTTTTTGCAAGCTAGGGAGGATTGGATGAGCGACAAAAAAAATGACAACCCTTTGGGTTGCAAGCAAACTTGGGGGTTGATTAGTGCAGAGATGCTAAAAGCTCTCTTGGACAATCGTTTCTTGAGTGTGCCGTCAGCAGTATTTTTGTATCTCAGATTGAACGACGATGAGCATCTGAATTATCGAGAGGTGGCAGGGTGCCTCGGATTTCATGAAGCGAGTGTGTATCGAGCTGTCAAAGAACTTGCGGATGCTGGTCTTATTAAACGAAACAGACGCGGGGACCTGAGTGCTTGCACCATTGATTGACATACTCCCACACCCAAGGTGTAGGCTCATGTAAAAAAAATGGTGCAACCGAAACCGATTGAGTTGTTGTGAAACAGGAATCTCCATTCCTTACTGGTTTAACTTTGTTCGCAACTCTGCGATGGACCCCGGTCCCCCCATTGCAATCGGAAGGTAAGTTTTAATAGGTAGTCCCGAATACTCTCAGCTCAGAAAATCCACTCATTCACCCATCTGTCGAATCGCTTCCTCATAGATCTCCCTGAGCGGCACTCCATGTTGTTCAGCAAGCCGCTTGCAATCTTCATATTCGGGGACTGTTTTAATTAATTGGCCCTCCAAATATCCGCACTTCGCACGAACGGTTCCCCATTGCGTCTGGATGTCAACAAAATCACGAGTCAGTTTGGATCGTTCGACAGTATAGGATCTGATGCCAAATGTCGTCGTTTCTAGGAGAAGCATTTCGCTCAATATATCACGGAGGGACGGTGTACAAAGGAGGCTCAGTTTCGTCGCCGGACGGCCTTTCTTCATGAATATCGGCGTCATGAAGACATCGAGAGCACCCCGCTCAAAGAGTTGCTCCATCAGGTAGCCTACAATCTCTGGCGACATATCGTCGAGGTTAGTTTCAATTACGCAGACCTGATCACCCTCGATAGTTTTTTTTTACCGACACACAGCCGCAAGAGGTTCGGTTGCTCCTCAAGGTCGCGTGTGCCGGCACCATAGCCAATTTGGTTGATGGTCATCTCTGGCATTGTACCGAATCCATCCGCAAGCGTCGTGATAATGGCTGCGCCGGTGGGGGTCACGAGCTCTTTTCGGATTTCGGTCTGTCGGACGGGCACGCCGCGCAACAACTCCATCGTCCCCGGTGCGGGGACAGGCATGAATCCGTGGGCGCACCGAACAAAACCGCCGCCGAGCGATAGTGGAGAGGCATAAATCTCATCGACTGCTAGCAGATGTAGCCCAATAACAGCTCCAACGATGTCCACAATCGCATCAATGCCGCTGACTTCGTGCAGATGCACCTGATCTTTAGAAGTGTTGTGAACTTTCGCTTCCGCCGCTGCCAGTCGATCAAAGATCTGCTTTGCGCGATCAATGATTACTGCATCAAGATCGCTATTGTCCAAGACGGCAAAAATATCGGACAGGTGACGGCTTGGACCGTGTGTGTGCGGGTGATCATGATGTTCGTGGCTATGGTCATGATCATGGTCGTGGGTGTGATGGTGATGTGCTGCTGGGGAATCGTTGTGGACGTGTGAATCTCCAGTCGAATCCTCTGTTTCCACGACCGCCCATGTGCCACTGATGCTGTGTTTCGTGGCTTCCTCGAAACGCAGCGTAAATTCGTCCAACTTCAACTTTGCCAACTCTCCATTCAGTGCGTCCGGATCGACGCCTGCATTGACCAAGGCACCAAGCACCATATCTCCACTTATACCTGAGAAACAATCGAAATAAGCGATCTTCAATTTATTTTCCTTTTGGTTGGCAAACTTGAATGGGGGCTTTGTATATATTCTGTGGTGCAGCAGAAACCGAGTCTTTTCTTAAAAACTCGGTGTCTCTCTGTGTTAGTACCCTAGCAACTCAATCCCTTCCCGATACGTCTGAGCCGATGTTTGCAACGCTTGGATTTCATCGTCTGTCAATTCGACTTCGATAATCTGTTCCACGCCATCCGCTCCCAATTTAATTGGGACGCCGATATATAGATCGTCAATACCGAACTGTCCTGTCAAATGCGCTGCACAAGGGATGAGCCGTTTTTTGTCGCGAATAATTGCATCCGCCATCTGAGCAAGCGAGGCACCCGCTGCGTAGTAACCACTCGTCTTCAGAAGATCGACCACTTCCGCACCGCCATCTCGTGTGCGCTGCGCCATTTCCTCAATTCGTTCAGCAGATATAAGTTGCGTAATTGGGATTCCGCCGACCGTTGTGTAACGCGGCAGAGGCACCATCGTATCTCCGTGTCCCCCCATCACGAGGGCGCTGATATCTTCAACGGACACACCCAGCTCAAGGGAGATGAAATAACGGAAGCGGGCTGAATCGAGTATACCCGCCTGCCCAACCACGCGGTTGGATGGGAATCCCGAAACCTTCCACGCGTGATAGGTCATGATGTCCAATGGGTTAGTCAACATCACAATAATACAATCCGGTGAGTGCTTCACAACGCTTTCTGTGACGCTGCCAACGATGTTCGCATTTGTTTGCAATAGGTCTTCGCGAGTCATTCCCGGCTTACGCGGCGAGCCAGAGGTGATAATCACCACATCAGATCCCGCTGTCTCTTCGTAGCCTGTTGAGCCTGTGACACTTGCATCGAACATTTCAACTGGCGATGCCTGTGCCATATCCAGACTCTTTCCTTGTGGAACGCCGTCGATGATATCTACCATGACGACATCACCAAGCTGCTTTTGTGCAATAAATAGTGCGGCAGTCGCGCCGACGTTTCCAGCACCAATCACACTAATTTTTTTTCTAGCCATTCGTTTTCCCTATGATAGATTAGAGACTAAGCTATTTTATCGATTGCTCGTGTTAAGAAATCGTGCAACAGAAACCGAGTTTTTGCCAAAAACTCGGTTTCTCTTCAGCCTTTGCACTTTTTCTAAGCCCCGTAGATCGGATATCCTATCCTGATTTCATCAATGAACTAATGAACCAATAATAGTTTGATGGTTTTCACGTTTCACGCATCACGTTTCACGCTTCTGCCGCCACATATTCTTCCCAACGCGCCTCAACATTAGTATCCTCGACGGTCTCCATGATGTAGTCACCGAATGCCTCGCTGGTCGCACCTGTGCTGCGGCCGGTCATAACTACCTTGCGCTCGTACTGTCCACAGATGTCAAGGGCTTTATGCAGTTTTTGACCGAGTTCATCGAATCCAATATGTTCAAGCATCATGGCACCCGCACGGATGAGAGAACTTGGGTCAGCATACTGTGCCCTTCCCTCCTGCACCATTCGCGGGGCACTCCCGTGGATTGCCTCAAACATGGCAGCCTGTTTCCCGATGTTCGCGCTGCCGGCAGTGCCGACGCCGCCTTGGATCTGGGCTGCCTCATCAGTCAAGATATCACCGTAGAGATTGGGGAGTACAAGCACCTGAAAATCCTGTTGACGCGCCGGATTTATCAGTGCCGCGGTCATGATATCGATGTACCAACTATCCCATTCAATGTCCGGATATCGTTGTGCAATTTGACGGCCAAAGTCGAGGAACTTGCCATCGGTTGTTTTGACGATATTTGCCTTTGTGACGACCGTTACCTTAGTTCTGCCGGTACGTTTCGCGTGAGCGAAGGCTGCCTCAATAATCCGCTCAGATCCTTGGCTGGTGATAACGCGAAAATCTATCCCCAAGTCCTCGGTGACATTGATGCCTTGGCTGCCAAGCGCGTACATATCTTCAGTGTTCTCACGGAAGAAGGTCCAGTCAATGTTTTCAGCAGGCACGCGCACCGGGCGGACATTGGCGAATAGGTCCAATGCCTTACGCATGGAGACGTTCGCACTCTCTATATTGGGCCACCCATCCCCCTGTTCAGGCGTGTGCGTCGGTCCCTTTAGTGTTACATGGCACCCCTTGATTTCTTCAAGCACATCGTCCGGTATTGACTGCATCTGTGCAGCACGGTTTTCAATGGTAAGCCCTTCTATTACTCGAAACTCGACTTTCCCACTACTCACCGGGTCACGTAGAAGATATTCAAGCACACGCTGGGTTTCGGTGCTAATTGTCGGACCGATGCCATCACCGCCGAGCATACCAACAATGATAGGCGAAATAGAACTATAATCCGTCCAATCTGGTTCTTGCTTGAGTCTCTCGACTCTCTCAAGCTGTTGCTGCAAAACGTTTCCAAAATGTTCTTTTGCAGTCTCAATTGCTGCTGAGTTGACCAATCTGTACTCCTTTCTAAAAAACAACGGCTCAGATCACATGGTGAAAATAGACTACTAGGATTCCACTGCGAAGGTTAGCTGCGCCTGATTACTAATGAATGCTGAGACTCAAGTTTCCACCCATCATCATTCAATGCGCGGAAAAAGCATCCTCCTGAACCAATCGATTGTGGGTTGAAACAACCAAATCCGGTATCGTCGAGTCACTGCTATCTGTGGGAATAATCTGGGGATCGGGTGGAATAACCGGGCGAATAATGTGACGTTCTTGCAACTGTTCCCGCGCATCCATTATCCACCCAAATCCTCTAAAAATATAGGTAAGTAGTGTTCGATCTAATTCATGGATACCCAACGCCTCTTGAACCGCCCAACCGCCGAAATCTGTGTTTGGTGTCAAACGAAGTGGCGGATCGTTTTCTCGTCCCGGCTTAATCACGCCTTCGACAAACGCAATCTGATAAATCCGTTGAATCATACCCAGCCGCTGCTTCTGCTTATCGTCAAGCGTGAGATCCCCACTATCTATTGCCTGCAAAACGGGCTCAATGTAAATTGCAGGTCTCGGATCTTGCTGAATTTCGTCAACCCTACCGGCAGCAGCAATTTCGGGGTGACCAAACGTTGGAATCCCACCGCCGAGCACTTCGTTCCGGATAGCTGCTTCACGCTTTTCTGTAGGAAGTTGTTCAAGTGTATTGATAAAGTGAGTTATATCGTGAATTGCGCCAAAATGTCGATCTCCGTCAAGGTTCATGTGGGCAGCGGTCAAGAAGTCGGAAACAGAAGGGGTATGTAACGTTGCCATGTATCGAGCAACCATGTTGGATCCTGCCGATCCGTGATGGGTTTGTATGATTCCCATGCGTTCCAAGGCTTTGTTCTCAACTTCATTGGCACGGTGGCCCAGCAGAAGACTGTAGCAGGTCTGAAACGCCGTTTTCCCTGCGTTCTCCTCTTCGGTGATAAGTGCGTCCGTTTGGCGGACGAGCTGCTCTGTACTTAAATTCGCACTCGTTTCCAGTAGACCGCGCATATAAGTTGACATCACCCCCACTGCGACATTTTCTATATGCGTTCCAATCATTTGAAGTAGAAGGCGGCCCTCGCGCCTTTCATCGTTCAACCCACGCTCTGGGATCCGGTTTTTTGCTCGATTCGCTTTCCTAAACGTCGAAAAATGCTGAATTGCAAGCTCCGGTCCCGACTCTGGGAAAGTCTGCACAAAATTAGCAACCTGCTCGATTAGCGACTTGCGCCCCGAAGGATCTTCCCTGATAACCCTTCTGACTCGATAAAACTTGCGGTTAATCAGTGCCCTAAGCACTGCCTCTTCATCCAAACCGTTCTGAACCTTTTCGGGTATTCTGCCGAACAGCCCAACAAAGATTACATACGCAGGCGCAAGTCCACCTGCGACAATTTCACTCTCTTGAAGCACACCGCGAAGGGCAAAACTACGGATATTCAGCGTTATATCTGTACCAGCGCAATCAACTTTTGCGCGATGTAAAACTGGATTTGCGAAGACATTCGTTGACTGAGGCATAGTGCTAAACGCTGTGAGGGCACTTGTGATGTCCTGTTCATCCAATTGCCCCGCGGTTTGCAACGCATCCGTCACCGGGCTGTAGGTTGAGGTTTCAGGGAGCGCTGAAAACATCTTGCGCATGGCTGCTATCTTCTGTGCCATTAAAAAAATCTCCTTAATTGAGGGCTAATCAGAACTAGGAGTGTGGAGTGCTGTGGCAGGAATGACTCTTTGCTCGAATTGCTTGCTTCAATGATATACGGTGCTGCAGTTCTATTTTTGTATGGCTGCGGGTCGTTCATTTCTACTATAAAAGAGAAGATTTCCTCAATGCTTAACTGGTAGATGCTATGTCTAGTTATAGGTTGTTGCAATTACAACTAGGCAAAGTCAAGTGACGTATTTGCGGCATACCTATCATCTCAAGTGGCAAGGACAATTGATCGTTTGTTCAATCTATGCTATTGTAGCAAACATATCCCTATAAAGTCAAGGCAAAACAAGGAAACGGCGCGGCGACAAATTGTGGCACGAATTGTCCTAGGATTTATCAGAAAGATAAAAAAAATGCTGTCGCTGATACACTGCCCTGCCGGAAATTGATCCACGAAGTAGCGACTTAAATCTTCATCAAGAGTGCTGACAAAAAGAGGCGAAAAACAGTATACTTTATAGGACTTACGCAGTTGAACGGTCAAAGCCCTGTAGCTCGGCGATTCATCGCCGTAGGATATCGTTTCCAACGCCCGATGAATCCCCGATTTATCGGGACAGGCGGGCAACTACAGTCGGGACAAAGGTTTGTAGTAGGGCGATTTATCGCCCGTCCGTACGCGCAATGAACGCGCTACTACAAACTGAAGTGCGTAACTTCTAACTTTAATTATCTTTCTCTATTCGGACGGGTATGCAAATGGTTAAAGGTTATTTATTTCTTGACGAATTGGCGTTCATTTCAGATCGATTGCGGACTATTTTTAAGAGATGTGCCAATGATGCAGCAGCCCAAATCTCTTTCAAAGACTTCCAACAATTTCGGAAGCAACTCTGCACATGGGATGCAGCTTTTATAAAGCCCCCTATGTCGTTGGTTTCCACCTGTCATATAGAAGTATTAAGCGATTTCTACCGACGTAAGTTAGATTTCTCTGTCTTTCAAGGGTTTGATACAGCGGATCAGGAGCGAATTCAGAGCGAAATTTCTGCATACGCCGCCCGCGAAGTGCTCGATGCCCTCATCGGTTATCGGTTACGAAACTGGGCATCAATCGGTCTACAGTCTCCCAAATGGGAACTTTACCAAAGTCTCGTTCAAGATTACTACGAACGAACCATTTCTCAAGAGAGACGTGAGCGGATTGAAGCGGTTGAAGGTGCCCTTGCGGAAACGACGAACTTAACGCCAGCGGCAATCCGTGCTAGATGTGTTGGAGAACTGTTCTTTGAGGTGGATGAGATTCGATTGATGTCTGAGTTTCGACTGGATAAATACTTAGAAGGAGTTTGCCGACAAATCGCTGGACGGAGAGAACCGGGGGGAAGGAGACATCAGCAATTAAATATGCCGGATGCACTACGAGACAGTTTTCAGTTTTTTGGCTTGACCTATCCGACTGACCTGAATGCGTTAAGGGAACGCTATCGTCAACTTGCGTTAAGCTATCATCCGGATAAAGGTGGGAGTCTTGAAATGATGCAGCAGCTTAACACCGCATATCGACGAATTTCAGATTATTTGCGTCAAGCAGAAACAGACCCGCTTTCATAAGTCTCAGCCAAAGATTGCATCCACGTTCAGTCGGAAGTCTATAATGGCTTCACTACGGACGGTTTCGCCGAGACCATAGAGACCTACCCGCTCGGATTTCTCCGCTGATAGACGCAAGACTTCAACCGAGCGGGTTTCCCGACCGACCAGCCAACACTCTTTGACACCAATCCGTTGATAATCTGTCAATTTTCCAGTTAGCACCTTTTTTGTATCCGAAGGTGAAAGCACCTCGATGACCAAATCCAGGGTAATCTCAAGGAGCTGCAATCCTTCAAGGTCATCAAGACTGGTGCCGGGCAGTTTGTCTTTGCAGATAAACAGCACATCAGGTTGGCGCGTTCGTAACGGGTCACGTTGGAGGATAATATCAACCGGCGCAAAGAGCACCACACCAAGTTCTTTTGTTTTCACATACTGACTTAGTGGACTAAAGATATTCGCACCTATTATTTGATGGGCGGGGACCGGGACCGGAGAAGGCACCATCTCTCCATCAATGATTTCATACGGGTGATGGAGTTCGGGCATCAGCAGGTAGTCCGCAAGGGTGATGTGCTTTTTCTTCAATGCCTCTAGAGTGGTTGGCATCACAGGCATATTGGCGTACATCCAATCAAAAAAAGCCGGCAATTAGAGTAGGACTGCCGGCTTTATCATTAGGTTTCATATAGACATTGTGGGATAGCTGCCCTATCTCACGGCAAATCTGTTGACCCCATTAGATACCGATCCGCTTCACGGGCGGCGCCGCGCCCCTCTTTGAACGCCCAAACAACAAGGCTCTGCCCACGCCGCATGTCACCCGCAGCAAATACACCGGGGATGCTGGTCGCGTATTTATCCTCTTCCGCTTTAACGTTGGAACGTTCATCCCGCTCGATGTCCAATTCTTCTAGAATGGTGTCTTCGGGACCGAGGAAACCCATTGCCAAGAGGACTAAGTCGGCGGGCCAAACTTTCTCAGTACCTTCGATCGGCTTGGGGAAAGGACGCCCACCATCCCCCGGAACCCATTCGACCTCGGCGGTATGCAGTTCTTTTACATGCCCCTTTTCGTCGCCGACGAATTTCATGGTGTTGATAAGGTAGATGCGCGGATCCGCCCCAAATTTGGCGGCGGCTTCTTCCTGCCCATAATCGAGTTCGTAAACCCGTGGATACTCGGGCCACGGATTATTGGGGGCGCGTTCATCGGGTGGACGTTCTAGAATTTCAAACTGGGTGAGGCTTTTGCACCCGTGGCGCATCGAGGTTCCCACACAGTCGGTGCCCGTATCACCACCGCCGATGACGATGACATGTTTGTCTTTAGCGGAGATATAATTCCCATCTTCGTGATTGGAATCAAGGAGGCTTTTGGTGTTTGCGTGAAGGAACGGCACAGCAAAATGGATGCCTTCCAAATCTCGACCTTCGATGGGGAGATCTCGCGGCTTGGTGGCACCGCCGCAGAGAACAACCGCATCGAATCCGTCAACTAACTCGTTAGCTGAGATATCTTTGCCGACTTCGGTGTTGGTAACAAAATTGACCCCTTCCGCTTCCATTAAGTCGATGCGACGTTGGACGACCCTTTTTTTATCTAGTTTCATGTTGGGGATACCGTACATCAATAGTCCACCAATACGGTCGGCACGCTCGTAAACTGTGACAAGATGACCTGCCCTGTTAAGTTGTGCAGCGCACGACAGACCCGCCGGACCAGACCCCACGACCGCAACACGTTTACCTGTACGTCTGGCGGGTGGTTCAGGAACGACCCAACCTTCCTCCCAACCCTTATCGATGATCGAAACCTCAATATTTTTAATTGTCACCGGCGGCTCAATCATACCCAAAACGCAAGCACCCTCGCAAGGTGCCGGACACACCCGCCCTGTGAACTCAGGGAAGTTATTGGTTTTATGCAGCCGTTCTAACGCCTCTTTCCACAGGCCACGATAGATGAGGTCATTCCACTCCGGTATCAGATTGTTGATCGGACAGCCCGATGCAGCCGGACTATTCTCCGGCAATCGCATCCCTGTATGACAGAACGGGATGCCACAATCCATACAGCGCGCCCCTTGCGTCTGAAGTTTTTCTACAGTAAAATGTTCGTGAAATTCGTTCCAGTCTTTGATCCGTTCTAATGGTGAACGATCGGGCGGAAGTTCTCTATCATACTCCATAAATCCCGTTGGTTTTGCCATGCTGTCTCCTTGAATCCTATCTTTCTAAGCTGCCTCTTCAGCAGCGACGCCGCGCCGAAACGCCTCTAGCCAAGCGTCCTCTCCCTCAAATCCTTCTGTTTGTGCTTCTTCGAGCGCGTCAAGAATCCGTTTATAGTCTTGCGGCATGACCTTGACGAATTGGGGGAGCGTATTCTCCCAGTTCTCCAAAATTTCTAACGCAAGTGTACTCCCGGTATATTCGGCGTGCCGCTGAATCATCCCTTTGATCTCCAAGATCTCCACCGGATCCTCCAACCGTTCAAGGTCGCACTGTTCCTGATTACAGCGGATATGGAAATCACCATCACGGTCAAGTACATAGGCAATCCCACCGGACATCCCACCGGCGAAATTACGCCCCGTTTTGCCCAGAACAACGACCCTACCGCCCGTCATATACTCACAGCCGTGATCTCCCACAGCTTCGACGACCGCGCGAACTCCGCTGTTCCGAACACAGAATCGCTCGCCAGCCATGCCGCAGATATAGGCTTCACCGTTCGTCGCTCCGTAGAAGGCAACGTTACCGATAATGATGTTCTCCTCTGGCTTGAATACAGATTTTTTAGGCGGATAAACAATCAACTTGCTGCCGCAAAGCCCTTTTCCGAAATAGTCATTTGCATCGCCCTCAAGGCGGAACGTAACACCCGGAGGTGTAAACGCACCAAAGGATTGGCCCGCAGACCCTTCAAAATGAATATCAACGGTATCGTCAGGCAGCCCCTCAGGACCATGACGGCGAGTCAGTTCGCTACCTAATATTGTTCCAACAACCCGATTGGTATTCTTAATGGAGAAGGATCCCGTAACCTTTGTCCCATCCCGTAAAGTAGGCTCACAAAAGTCTAAAAGGACTTCGTTGTCTAGTGCCTTGTCCAAACCGTGGTCCTGATCGATTTGACAATAGCGTCCGATTTCCGGTCCAACTTGAGGCTGGTAGAGAATCGGCGAAAGATCGATGCCCTTCGCTTTCCAGTGGTCAACTGCCTTTGTCGGCTCAAGTAGGTCGGTGCGACCGATCAGTTCGTTGACAGTACGAACCCCCAACTGCGCCATGATTTCGCGCATATCCTCTGCAATGAAACGCATGAAATTCACGACGTGAGAGGGATCTCCCATGAATTTCTCGCGCAGCTCTGGATTTTGCGTCGCCACGCCCACCGGACAGGTATCCAGATGGCACACACGCATCATAATACAACCGAGCGTCACCAGTGCTGTGGTTGCAAAACCGAACTCCTCAGCACCCAACAGCGCAGCGACAATAACATCTCGACCGGTCTTGAGCTGCCCATCCGTTTCCACGATAATACGAGAACGCAGATTATTCAATACCAAGGTCTGATGCGTTTCCGCCACGCCAAGTTCCCAAGGTAAACCAGCGTGTTTAATGCTGGTCTGTGGAGAAGCCCCAGTGCCGCCATCAAGTCCGCTAATCAGCACGACATCCGCATGTCCTTTGGCTACACCGGCAGCGATAGTACCAACACCGACCTCAGATACTAACTTAACGTTGATCCGTGCGTGGTGGTTCGAGTTTTTCAGATCGTGGATGAGTTGGGCGAGGTCTTCAATCGAATAGATGTCGTGGTGCGGCGGCGGTGAAATCAGTTCTACCCCCGGCGTTGAGTGCCGCACTGTGGCAATCCACGGGTAGACTTTTCTGCCGGGCAACTCACCCCCTTCGCCGGGCTTGGCACCTTGCGCCATTTTGATCTGAAGTTCCTTCGCATTCACGAGGTAATTACTAGTAACGCCGAATCTACCGGAGGCGACCTGTTTAATCGCACTGTTTTTGGAGTCGCCGTTGGGTTCGAGAAAATACCGTGCCGGATCCTCTCCCCCTTCACCGGTATTGCTCTTTCCACCAATACGGTTCATTGCAATTGCCAATGCTTCGTGTGCTTCCTTGCTGATAGAGCCGTAGGACATCGCACCGCTCTTGAAACGCTTGCAGATTTCTTCAACCGGTTCTACCTCGTCGATCGGAATCGGTTCATTGGGGAACTTCAATTCCAAAAGCCCACGCAGCGTCGCCATATTCTGAGAGTAATCATTAATCAACTTCGCGTAGTCTTTATAGACCTCGTAGTTATTGGTACGAGCAGCCAATTGCAGCTTATGAATCGTGGCTGGATTAAACAGGTGATATTCGCCATCTTGTCGCCATTGGAAATGCCCGCCGACATCCAACGTGCGATTATCAACCGGAATTGCTGGGAAGGCTGCCCGGTGACGCATCAGGGCTTCGTGGGCGATAACATCAAGTCCAACCCCTTCCACGCGAGTCTCCGTCCAGGTAAAGTAACGATCAACAACCGCTTGCTTGATGCCGATGGCTTCAAAGATTTGCGCCCCTCGATACGACTTGATGGTTGAAATGCCCATCTTCGCCATCACCTTGACGACGCCTTTGGTAGCTGATTTGATGTATCCCTTGACCGCATCTTGATACTCGATATCCGTTAGTTGCCCTTCAGCAATCATGTCCGCTAGGCTCTCGAAAGCCATGTACGGATTAACCGCTTGGACCCCATACCCGGTGAGTAGACAGAAGTGATGCACTTCTCGCGGTTCACCCGATTCAAGCGCGATACCGACTTTTGTGCGTGTACCACACCGAATCAAATGGTGATGGAGTCCCGAAACGGCTAGCAGTGCGGGGATAGGTGCCGATTTTTCATCAACGCCACGGTCAGACAAGATGATAATGGTATAACCATCTTCAATCGCACGGTCAGCAGCTTCAAAGAGCTTGTCCATCGCTTGTTCAAGCCCCCCCTCTCCATCGGCGACATTGAATAAGATGGGAAGCGTCGTGGCTTTGAATCCCGGTAGATCAACACGGCGCAACTGCTCTAACTCCTCATCTGAGATGACTGGGGTGTCGAGGCCAATCTGACGGCAGCTCTCCGGTTCCGGCACGAGCAGGTTACGTTCGGGGCCTATTGTTGTTTCCGATGAAGTGATAATCTCTTCCTTGAGCGGATCCAACGGAGGATTGGTGACCTGTGCGAATAGCTGTTTGAAGTAGTTGTAGAGTAGCTGCGGTCGGTTAGAGAGGACCGCCAAGGAGGCATCGTTACCCATCGAGCCGACGGGGTCACGCCCAATTTTCGACATAGGTCCAAGAAAGATGCGCTGATCTTCAAATGTATACCCGAATGCCTGTTGACGTTGTAAAATCTTGTCGTGGTCTTTTGCGGGTTCCTTCGGTTCAACCGCCGGCAGATCTTTCAATGGGATGAGGTGTTCATCTAGCCACTGACCATACGGATGCTCAGAAGCAATTTCGTCCTTAGCTTCATCATCGCTGATGATGCGTCCCTCCTCCGTATCAATCAGAAGGATTCGACCCGGTTGGAGACGACCTTTAGAGACAACCCGTTCGGGGGGAATATCCAGCACCCCAGTTTCCGAAGCCAACACAAGTATGTCATCATTTGTGATGTAATAGCGGGACGGACGGAAACCGTTACGGTCTAGGGATGCTCCAACAACTGTTCCATCGGTGAAAGCGATGGAGGCAGGACCGTCCCACGGCTCCATCAAGCAGCTATGATATTCATAAAATGCGCGCTTCTCTGCGCTCATGCTCTCGTGGTTTTCCCACGGTTCAGGAATCATCATCATCACGGAGTGGGGGAGTGATCTACCAGAGAGCGCGAGAAATTCCAGACAGTTATCAAAGATAGCGGTATCACTCCCATCCTCGTCAAGGATGGGGAAAAGTTTCGGCAGGTCATCGCCGAACAATTCAGATGCTAGCATCGCCTGACGCGTTTTCATCCAGTTCTGGTTCCCGCGCACCGTATTGATTTCGCCGTTATGAATCATGTATCGGTACGGATGGGACCGCGCCCAACTTGGGAAGGTGTTCGTCGAAAATCGGGAGTGAAGCAGGACAATTGACGCCTCCAGCCGAGGGTCTTTCAGTTCGGGGTAAAATTCGGGGACCTGCATCGGGGTGAGCATCCCTTTATAGACTATCGTCCGGCTAGATAGGCTCGGAATGTAGAAATCTTCATCTACTCCGCCGTACCGGATGATGTTGGAGGCGCGCTTCCGAATCACATACAGCTTGCGTTCAAAGGCGAGGTCATCTTTGATATTGGGATTTCTGCCGATAAAAATCTGCCATACAGTAGGTTCAGAAGAGCGAGAAATCGGCCCCAGATGGAAATTATCGGTGGGAACTTCTCGCCAACCCAAAACCGTCTGTCCCTCTTCGACAACAATTTCCTCAAGTTTTTGCTGACAACGCTGAAGCAGCTCACCGTCCTCGGTATCGGTGAAAAACACCATGCCAACGCCGTACTGTTTTGGATCAGGCAGATCAATTCCTACATCCTTGCAAGCATGTTGAAGAAAATTATGCGGAACCTGCATCAGAATGCCCGCTCCGTCGCCGGTATTTTCTTCGGCACCGCGAGCACCCCGATGGTCAAGACAAACCAGCGCATCCAGTGCCTGACGCACGAGCGTATTCGATTTTTCACCTTTGATGTTGACAATAAAACCGATACCACAGGCATCATGTTCGTAGGCGGGGTTATAAAGCCCTTGCTTTTTCGGAATACCAATCTTTCCTTTCATGTTAGCCTTTCTTGTTCTACTACATTCCAAGAATCCATATCTCTTTGTTACTTTTGCTGCGGTTTTTGTTTACTTTCATCTCTGATTTTCTTCTACCCTGATAGTGCCCTGACCATATATCCCCGAATCAATGAAAACACTTTTTCAGAATGGATCGGCAGACACAGGAGAATGTCCTAATAGTCCAAAACCTTAATGATTACTTGCTGAAACATTTCGATAAGATGAAGGTTCAGGAAGGGAAATCATTTGGTGGGAATCCGTGCGCTCACTCCGAGAACACCACATTCAATGGAAAACTGTGACAAATAGATAGACTTGTTATAATACATCACATAAGTGTGCATGTCAAGTAAATTTCCTTGACGCCCCTCCAAACAATTTTGATTGACAATCTCACCCCAAACTTGCATAATAAGGATCTTAAAACTCGACATGGAGGAAGAAGGCAATGATCAATCTGAGTGTGAACGTCAATAAGGTCGCAACACTAAGAAATTCCAGAGGCGAAGATGTCCCAAATGTCATTGAAGCGGTACAGACCTGCATCAATACAGGTGTGCAGGGGATTACGGTGCACCCACGAGAGGATCAACGACACATCAAACCCCACGATGTCTACGAAATTGCCGAGATGGTCACCGTCGAATATAACATTGAGGGCGACCCCCGACCTGACCTGTTGGATATGGTGATAGAGGTGCAGCCCGACCAGTGCACACTTGTTCCCGTCACGCCGGGCGAGGTGACCAGCGACCACGGTTGGGATCTAACGACGGAAGGTGAAGGACTCAAGCCGGTCATTCAACGGCTCAAGGATGCCGGCATCCGTGTCAGCCTATTCAGCGGCACAGACCTCCATCAGATCGAATTGGCGAAAGAGGTAGGGGCGGATCGGGTTGAATTCTATACCGCGCCTTATGCGTGGGCGAAAACGGAGCAGGAGATTGCACACGAATTTGGGTTGCTCGTCCAAGCCGCTGAAAAGGCGGTCAGCTTGGGTCTTGGCATCAATGCGGGGCATGATCTCAATCTGGAAAATCTGCCGCGCATGAGAAATCTCCCCGGCTTACTTGAGGTTTCAATCGGTCATCACCTGATGGCACACGCCCTTTATGTCGGGCTTGAGCAATCCGTCAAGGACTACCGAGCCGCATTGGGTCAGGATGTGGCATGACCATGTTTTATCGAATGGTAAATTGCTGGTAAGGGTTAAAGAGGTTGGACGAGAATATCCAAACGGTATCGGAATAAGAAACGATACATCCCGAAATCCTATGAATCCTGATTCAGACGAATACAGAGATGAACAGTACCCATGACAAATCTTTTTGAATCCGTGTAATCCTTTAATCCGCTTAATCCGCGATTCAGACAATGAGGAAATCGCCATTGTGGAAAATTGAATGAATAACTATAGAAACTTCAAAGACTATCACATTGAACAACTACGCGATCCAGAGGACGCAAAAATATATCTTTCTGTGGCACTTGAAGATTACGGGAAAAACGAGGATATAGAAGCGTTTTTACTTGCCATAAGAGATGTCGCGGAAGCGCAAGGCGGCATGTCTGAGTTAGCTGAACGCGTCAATCTAACCCGTGCAGGACTTTATAAAGCCCTTTCAGAAAATGGGAATCCACAGCTAAACACGATGAGCAAAATACTGCATGGATTGGGATTGAAATTTTCGATTGAAGCACGAGAAGACTGATTGCGTTTGAATCCGTGTAATCCTTTAATCCGCGATTCAGACAATTAACGGAGTCCCTCAATCCAAACAAGGAGAACTCGATGAGAATTTTAGTTGTTGGGAGTGGTGCCAGAGAACACACGTTTGTCTGGAAGATTGTACAAAGTCCGCTTGTTGAAAAGGTGTACTGTGTGCCGGGGAATCCGGGTATCGCCCAAATCGCCGAATGCCGATCCATTCCCCTAGAGGACAACTTCTCGGCAATTGCGGACTTTGCAGAAACAGAAAAGATAGACCTGACCGTCGTTGGTCCCGAAGATCCATTGGCGAAAGGCATCGTTGATGCCTTCCAAGCACGAGGACTCCGAGCATTCGGACCAGATCGAAAAGCCGCGATCCTCGAAGCGAGCAAAGATTTCGCGAAACAGTTGATGGCGCAAAATGACATTCCCACCGCCGCATATCGCACATTTGAGAAGGCGGACGCAGCAATCGCTTACCTCAAAGAGATTAACGCGCCGGTCTTTATCAAAGCGGACGGGTTGGCTGCAGGGAAAGGCGTAATTCCGGGACTAACGCTTGATGCCG
Source organism: Candidatus Poribacteria bacterium (assembly GCA_965116925.1). Lineage (GTDB taxonomy): Bacteria > Poribacteria > WGA-4E > WGA-4E > PCPOR2b > PCPOR2b. The sequence goes on from OZ220744.1 coordinate 5,126,053, forward strand.
CCGTTAAAGCGGTTCAGGAAGTCATGGTCGATCGGAACTTCGGAAGTGCCGGAGACAAGGTGGTAATTGAGGAGGCACTGTTCGGGGAAGAAGCGAGTTTCACCGTCTTAACAGATGGTGTATCCTGTCTCCCCTTTGTGAGTTCGCAAGACCACAAAATGTCATTGGATGGTGACAAAGGCAAGAACACCGGGGGAATGGGCGCGTACTCACCGGCACCGGTCATGACACCTGAACTCAGCGAGCAGGTGATGAATACAATCGTGCGGCCCGCTATCAGCGCGATGGCATCGGAGGGACGCACCTTCAAAGGCATTTTGTATGTCGGATTGATGATTACTGACACCGGCCCAAAAGTAATCGAGTTTAACTGTCGGCTTGGCGACCCCGAAGCACAGGTGTTATTAACTCGCATGGAGAGCGACCTTGTGCCGATGCTGGACGCCTGCATTGATGGAACCTTGGACAAGGTTGAATGTAAATGGAAATCCGAAGCGGCGACGTGTGTAGTGATGGCGTCAGGCGGGTATCCGGACCCCTACGAAACGGGCAAAGTGATTACCGGGCTAGGCCGAGCCAACGCGCTGGAGAACGTAACAGTCTTTCACGCAGGAACTCAGATGCAAAACGGAGACATCGCCACGGGCGGTGGCAGGGTCCTCGGTGTCACCGCACTCGCCCGCGACATCAAATCGGCGATCGAAGGCGCATACCGTGGGGTAGACGAAATCCACTTCGATCAAGCCCACTTTCGGACTGACATCGGATACCGGGCGTTAGACCGTGCTTCATAGATAATGGGAAACGCAGCCAACTGTAGGCGGGGCATCTGGTTTTCCCGCGTCAACTGTGCTGAAATGCCTAAGTCCTAAGATAGTAGGGAACGCAGATCTGCGTTCCCTATAGGTGAGCAGCCGTGCCAACCTCCGAATTTCAATTTCTTGGCATTCCTCATATCGTCGCGCTAGCCCTAACAATCGCGCTGCCCATCGTACTATCAGTACTAGTGCGGAAAGTGGATTCATCTGTCCTGACGAATGTGGTCTGCTACCTTTTGGCTGCGACACTAATTGTCAATGAAATTGGAGTTTGGATTTACCGCGCGGCGACGGTGCAATCGTTCAGTATCTTTGCACAGAACCACCTACCCCTTCACATCTGCGGGGTTGCACTCTTTGTCGTAGCGTTTACACTGTTGCGTCGGAACCAGACTCTTTATGAAATCGGTTATTTCTGGGGGATTGTCGGCACATTAAACGCTGTTCTCACACCGCAACTGGAGGTCGATTTTCCGCACTACCGTTTTTTTCAATATTTTATTGTGCACGGTGGTATTGTCGCTAGTGTGCTGTTTGCGACGTGGGGGTTGAGAATGCGCCCTACCTTCAAAGGCTTATTGCGTTCATTCCTGCTTGCCAATCTTTATATGGTGGTTATCGCAGGCGTCAATCTGCTGCTGAAATCCAACTACATGTTCATTTGCAATCCACCGCATACAAAATCCCCTTTCTTCTTCGCACCTTGGCCTTGGTACATACCCATTTTAGATGCGGTAGCTTTTGCCCTTTTCTTTCTTGTTTACTTCCCTTTCTTAATTGGCGATTGGCTGAAATCCCTTTCTCCAAAAAACAATCATTAGTGAAATCTAAAAATAAGTAGACATGTACCAATAGCTCCGACCTTCGCGCGATCTCAAAAGTCCCCCTGATAAGGGGGATTTAGGAGGTTGGCTGTGCATTGGAAGTGTCTAAATAATTCTAAAACCTACTCATGTATAAAAGGAACTAACGGATGACACAGATAGAGCAGAAAAATCAGCACAATACTACAGATGGTCCCCAGATTTTCGGTTGGTGTATGTATGACTGGGCAAATTCCGCCTATGTTACCACAGTGGTGGCTGGGGTACTACCAATTTATTTCGCTACTGCGATTGTGGGCAAAGCCGGTGTCCAGATCGGTAACACCGTTGTTAGCGCAGATGCTCTCTGGGCATATCTGGTCAGTGCTTCAGCGATGTTCGTATTTCTGTTTGCTCCCGTTCTCGGCGCTATATCAGACTTCTCTTCATCCAAGAAAAAGTTCCTGATCACATTTGCCTATACAGGCAGCATCTGTGCAACGCTGCTCTACTTCTGTCAATCTGGAGATGTATGGCGAACCGCCACCCTATTTCTGATCGCACAGATTGGGTATGTAGGAGCGAATGTTTTCTACGATGCGTTTCTGCCTCAGATCGCCTCCGAAGATAAGATAGATTGGGTATCCAGCAAAGGGTTTTCCTACGGGTACATCGGCGGTGGATCGCAATTTGCTATTGCGTTGGGATTGGTCGCCGGCGGCGGAATCATCGGGATTGGTCAAGGACTCGCAGCCCGCATTGGGATGGGGATGGCAGGCTTATGGTGGGCGGGGTTTACAATCTTTACGCTCAAAAATCTGAAAGAGGCGGGAGCGATAGAGGAGATGCCAGAAAAGTACCAATCGCAACCGAAGATAGTCGCTTATGTCGCCATTGGCATAACGCGAACCCTCGCAACGATTAAAAAGGTAAGACGCTTCAAACATCTACTGCTGTTCTTAATCGCTTTCATGATCTATAACGATGGCGTTCAGACAGTCATCAGTATGGCAACGATTTATGGGACTGAAGAATTGGGATTTTCTGCAACGGTCTTAATGGTCACGTTGCTGATGATTCAGATTATCGCTGCCGGTGGTGCCTTGCTATTCGGTAAAATCGCCGGTAGGATCGGTGCGAAACGGGCTTTGATGCTAGCGTTACTCCTCTGGAGCGGGGTTGTCACCTATGCCTATTTCCTGCATACCGTTACAGAATTTTTCATCTTAGGTGTCGTTGTAGGGATTGTGCTCGGCGGTTCGCAGGCACTCAGTCGTTCTTTTTACGGTGCGATGATTCCCGAAGAAGCCTCCGCTGAGTTTTACGGGTTTTATTCCGTTTTCAGTAAGTTCTCGGCGATTTGGGGCCCCTTGGTATTTGCCATCATACGCCAAATTACCGGAACGCCACGATTGGCTATCATTTCATTGATAGTCTTCTTCATTGTGGGGTTGATTCTGCTCGCCTTTGTGGATGAGGAGAAAGCCAAAGAAGCCAAACGCTCCGGGGCGTTCTAGACGCTTATTGATCTCCTGTTGTATAAATTCAATTAGAACCATGAAACCGGTAAGTGCGGTTTGATGAAGTTTAAGTATTTAAATCGGTAATCCCTATTTTCCTCGAAACATACGGTAGGCGCGGTTGAAAACCGCGCCGGCGTCGCTAGCAAATTACCGAACTGTTTTTTTAATTTTCATGCAACCGCACCGGACATTGCGCCGAAGTTACCGAATTCATATTTTAATCTTCATAACGTTTGTGCCACAAAAAAGAGATATTTATTATGTAAAATGGTATAAGAATCCCAATGTTTTAACATTAGGAGCGGTCAAAGGAGGCTAACGTTGGCACTTTAGTTAATCGGAGGGCGGGAATCAAAATTCCAGCCTACGGTTAGCTGGTTGTGCGTGTCACAGCAAATTATCAAATTACGGAAGGAGATTCAATAACCGCATGAACTACATAAGAAAAATCACGCTTTTAGCTGTTTTTGTGCTTCTCATTGCAGGGCTTAGTGCCTGTGATGAGTTGGTTTCGATTCTCTCCGATGATAGAGAGATGCCAGTCCAGATACCCGACGAGATTCGGGTCGGGATTGTCTTGCCCTTTTCAGGAAAATATGTCGAATCGCCGGACGATCCGCTCGTGCAACTCTACCTCAACGGGTTTTTGATGGCGGGAGATGAAATTAACGCGGCACAGCTCGCACCAACCCGTCTTAGATTCATCATTGAGGACGATCAGAGCACGATTGAAGGTGCCATAGCAGCGTACAATAAGTTAATTCATGAAGATGGGGTCGCCGCTATCTTGGGGCCCGCCAGTTCAACCCAAGTGGAAATGGCGTTCCCTGTTGCGGAAGAAAACCAGCGGGTGGCTATCGCTGCGTCGTCCGCCGCGCAGGGTTTGAGTGCGATAGGGGATTATGTGTTCAGGGTCAACCAGCCGGTGGACACACTCATACCCCGCGGTGTGCGGCTCACCCATGAAAGACTGAAGTATCAGCGCGTTGCCAAACTTGCCACGAGCGATGATGTTTACTCAACGAGTGCTGATACGCTCTTTGCCGAATCGCTTGATGCGCTCGGTGTTGAGGTCTTGACTACCGAAACGTTCCTATTCCGCTCTGGCGATTATATCGAGCCACTCACACAGATAAAGGCACTCTCTCCGGATGCGATCATGGTCTCGGCGCAACCTACAGATATGCCAGACATTATGGTTCAGGCGCGTCAGGTCGGCATCGGGACAGATGTGCCGATAATTATGCCGTTGCTCAGTTCGACCGAGGTGCAGAAAGCGGGAGACGCCGCTGAAGGTATCATTACTTTTGCCGCATGGTCTATTGAGGCGGATACGCCCAAGAACAAGACGTTTATTCGCAACTTCCGCACAAAATACGGATCAGACCCTAACCAGTTCAGCGCGTTGGCTTACACATCGGTTTACCTCTTGAGCGGAGCGATCTCCAACGCCGGGTCAATCGAATCGGAGGCCCTCCGTGATGCGCTCGCTGATACAAAGGATTTTGATACGGTGTTGGGCAGCTTCTCCTTTGACACGGTGGGCGATGCGGTTTACGATCCGGTCATGTTGATTGTGCGTGATGGCGTATTGGAGACATTTGAATAACAGGACTTACGCACTCCAGATTGTAGTTGCCCGATTCATCGGGCGTCCGTTCCGAGACCAGGGTTGGTAACGGTGTCCAGCGATATCTACCTACGCACCCCCCTCAAATAAGTGACATTCCCCCGCGTGGTCGAGCAGAGAGATTTGTTACGGCACAGCACCCAACGGGTTGGGGGTAAGTTCATACCACCTGTTGATCTATTTTATTGCGTTTTTAAGTTGCTTCAAGCACTCAACCACAAAAAAGCCCCACGGAAGACATTCCACGGGGCTTTTTACATCCTAACAACCTGCCAAGCTAAAACTCAAGTTTATCCCACCGTTCTCTAAACTCCTCCTGCTGAAATAGAACAATCACTCTTAAAAAAATATAATAATAAAAAAAGTATTGACAGCATTCTAAATATAATATAGGATAGGATGTGGGCTCCGAGTGCTCTCTCGAAGCCCACTGAAGCAAAACGAGTAGGAGCTCGAATCGCTTCGTGATTGTTAGACTGCAATCTAACAACCACTGATAGTATACACCCTTTACGCCGTTAGTTTCGATCTAAATAAAAAGGGGCTGCACGATTCGGGACCATCCGACCATGCAGCCCCCTTTTTTTAGGTCAACTAGCAGCTACAAGGAAAGTAACAACTTGAATAGAAAAACAGCAGATAGGATTTATCATCCAGAGCACGATTCCAGTCTCACGCGAAGACAATTTATAGAACGATTTTCCACTGCGGGACTAGCTCTCAGCAGTTTAGGACTTTTAGGTTGCGATGTTGGAGATATAATGTCGCCGGTTCGTACGCCTACAGAGATTGATAGCGACGTGCCTGCTCTCATTATTGGCAGTGGATTTGGAGGCGCGGTAACAGCCTTGAGATTGGGGCAAGCGGGTATCCCGACGATGGTCTTAGAACGAGGCAAACGCTGGAATAGCGCATCTGCACCGTTTAGTCCTAATTTCCCGCCTGACGGTCGTTCAACGTGGTTACGCAACAAAACGGTTTTGCCGTTCGGTCCATCATTGCCTATCGGGAAATATACAGGGGTCTTGGACCGTGTGGATTACCCGAACATGAATGTCTATCGAGGGGCAGCTGTCGGTGGCGGCTCCATTGTATACGGTGGGGTTAGCCTGCAACCCCCTGAAGATCTTTTCTATCAGATTTTTCCGAGCAGTATCTCCTATCAAGAACTGCTGCCCTATTATGAACGCGTCCGCCACATACTGAATATCACGACGGTTCCCGCAGACATCGAAGCACAACCCCACTACGATTACACCCGCGTATTTACCCAACTCGTAAACCAGGCCGGGATAGACACCATAAAGCTCGGGCAAGCCACGGATTGGGATATTGTCCGCGCTGAGATTGATGGCACGCGCCCACCGTCTGCTATTATCGGCGAAGCAGCTTATGGCGGTAATAGCGGATACAAAAATTCTCTCGATAAAAACTATCTACCGATGGCGGAAGCGACAGGGTATGTCCGTATCCATCCACTGCATCGCGTTATCGACATCACAACAGAAAACAGCGGTAAATATGTTGTAACAGTTGAGCAGATTGATGAGACGGGCGAGGTAATACAGACGAAAAAAATTGCCACGACTTACCTCTTTCTCGCTGCCGGCTCTATAGGCACGACAGAGTTGCTCGTAAAAGCCCGCGAGCTCGGCAATTTGCCAAATCTCAACAACGCAGTTGGGCACGGATGGGGGACGAATGGGAGTCTCTTATTTAGCACGGGTGTGGGTATAGAAACTGGAAAGCAGCAAGGCGGCCCGCTCATCATAGCTATTTTAGATCGTGAGAATACAGAGTCTCCCGCGTTCATTAACCCCCCTTTCTTCCCTGTAGGTGTGGAATGTAGGTGTTTAATGCTTTATATGAACGCTCTACAAACCGAGCGCGGGCATTTTGTCTACGATACAGCCACCCACAGGGCGGAATTGATGTGGCCCGCCGGAGGTCACGACCGCGCTGCATATGCAGCAGCAGATTTCGTCGAGCGTTTGAACGCTGTCAATAAGGGTCAACTTGGTCTATCAGCAGGGATCCCAGCAGACCTTCCCATCAGTCCACCTGATCTCATTGAAGATATTACATTTACCCCTTTGGGTGGAATGGTGATGGACAAAGCTTGTGATTTGTATGGAAGGGTACACGGCTATCCCAAAATGTATGTAATGGACGGTTCTGCGTTACCCGGTTCGTGTGCCGCCGCCCCTCCGTCGTTGACGATTGCGGCGTTAGCCGAGCGCAACATAGAAACCATTCTCGCAGAGGATTTTGCCTCCACAGGTTAGGGCTTCAGGACTTACACACTCCAGATTGTAGTTGCCCGATTCATCGGGCGTTGGTAACGGTGTCCAGCGGCGATTCATAGCCGAACTACAGGGCTTTGACCCTTCAACTGCGTAAGTCCTATTTATGGTGAATTAGACAAATAAGTGAACATTTGCCAAAGTCCCCCTGACAAGGGGGATTTAGGAGGTTGTTTGTGGGTACAGATTTCCCAATCTGTACATGTGCATTGGAACTGTCTAAGTAATTCTAAAATCTACCATAATAATGGTCTTATTAAGCGTCAGCATAAAACAACGGACTGATTTGGTTATCAGACATATGGTCGGCCATTGATTGAATAGACGGGAGAACTACTCCCCTTTCACCAGTTGGGCTGCCTCATAGACCGCAGGCCTTGCCTCATCAACGGTACAGCTAGCAGAAACCCTTGCCCTATCAGCTACCTCCCGTTTAACCTCCGTGACAATCATCCCTTCGTCTGGGAGATATTCATCGATCAGTTGTCCGTCGGGATCTATTGCCAAGCATAGTCCGGGGAACCAAGCATTTCCGCTGTGCCCCGACTGATTCGCATAGAAGATATGGAGGGCATTATCAACCGCACGCCCCGGTAGCAGTTGCATCGCCAACTCCTTGTGAGACTCGGCTTGCTCACGCTGATTTCCGTCGCCGGAAATCTTTTCCGTTGCCCCGCTGCCGCCAACGGGGATGAAGAAAAGTTCCGCCCCTTGCTGCGCCGCACCCCGAAAAAGTTCGGGGAAGCGCAAATCGTAGCAGATCCCCACACCAAACGTCCACCCCTGCGAAGCGACCACCGGAAACGTATCACCGGGCACAAACCATTCCCGCTCATTCGGATTGGGCAGATGGAGTTTTGAAAACGTTGCCAGATATCCCTCAGGGCCCACGATAAGCGCGCTGTTACGGAGTTGCCCTCCAAACGGCTCAATCGTACCAACCACAAGCGTCATCTGTAATTTGTGGGAGAGGGATTCTAGAAATGGCACCGACTCCTCTGCTGCCGCTGCCGCAATCTTCCGCGCCTCCTCAAACGTCAGGTCAGACTTATTCATCGACCCGGTGATGCACTCTTCCGGGAAAATCCCGAAGTCCGCTCCCTGTGCGTGCGCTTTGTGTGCCCATTCCGCCACTCGCGCCAAGTTGGCGGACGGGTCACCCATGACGCTGTGCATTGCAACCGATGCGACTCGAATCGTATCTTTGTCCATGCTATTTCCCCGTTGGTTCATGTGAAAAGAAAGTACAGAATTTGAAGAGAAACCGAGTTTTTTCTTCAAAACTCGGTTTCTTTGCCTGATTTCTTAACATGAGTCTCCTAGTTTATGGCCCTGTAAACGTTCAACCGTGCAACTTGGGAAGTAATTGCCCAAATTTACATGCGATTATTCTGCGCTGCTGCAAAGTACGGCTTGACAAATTCGGCAACCGCTTTACCGAGCAGCACACTGCCTTCAGGCGTAAAATGGACGCCATCCGGTGTCAGATAGCTGTCCCGTCCCGCGTCCGTGATGACGCCAAACAGATCGTTAATCGGGATATCCAAGTCGTCTGCGACCTTGAGAGCAACGGCGTTATACGCATCAACATCAGCTTCCAATCGGTCGAACCCCTTCCGCTCATGATGCCAGATCTCGTTGACAGGCGTAGTCAGTGCCCAGATGACGATACAGTTGGTCTCCGCCAAAATACGTCCGAGCAAGGCGCGAAGATTTGATTCGTACTGATTAATCGGAATGGCTGGCTCACCGGTGTCAAAATCCTTTCTCAAATCGTGCAGCCCACAGTTGATATGAACGACATCGGGTGATCGAGAGATAATCCACTCGTCGAGATGTTGCAGAATATTCGCGCTATTTCCGCCGTTCTGCGTCGGTGCCCAAACGTCGGCAAGTTCGGTAAGTTCACGAATCACATCGGCTTGATAGCCCATGCGAATTGAATCACCGATAAGAATGAGTTCTTGCATTGAAAAGTTCTCCTTACAACTGTGAGCGAGTTTAACAATCAGAAACAACCCGCTTTGCGAGAAAAATATCCGGCTTTCCACGCCCGTTAGCATCGGGCATCACCCCTGCGAGGACAAAACCGAGTTTCTGATAAAACTCATAAGGATGGCGGCGCAAGTTTCTGATTCGCGCCACGTGCTCAAGGAGGTTGGGGTAAAGATCAACCCCTGCAAGAGTTGTCATACTGTCCTCATCATCAGCCCCAACCCAAATTGTCAAGCCCCCTCGTTCTCGGACGAGATCCTCAAAATCGCACACAAGCTGCCGTCCAATCCCACACCCTTGTCGGCTCGGTTTAACGACCAATGGATGAAGTTCCCAGACGTTCCCATCATAGAGACTCAATCCGCCGATCCAGCCTACGACCTCGCCGCTATTGTCAACGGCGATGCGGCTGATTCGATCTTCTCCAAAGGATTCTCGCACCTCCTCCAAAGCATCTGCCATGTCGGGCCAAGCGTGTGGTGCATGTGCTTTGAACCCATCAATCAGCAACGCCGCGACCTGCTCAATAACCCGCTCATCATCGGACGAAAGCGTGATGATTTGCACCTCTATATCGCTCATACACCACCTTACAACCTATTTAATCCAAGTCATTGATTCACCACGCACTAGGAAAGAGCGTTCATCCCACTGACCGGGACGTTCAACCGGGATAACGCCGGTTTCCACCGCTACGTCTAGTGGATTAGCGCGTGTCTCTAACGGCAAGCGAACCCGCTCGTGCATCCGAGCTGATTCGTAGACCGCCATCATAAGCTCTAAGGCAGCCTTCCCATACTTTGCCTCTCCCGGATAGTTATCAATCTTACCGTCGATCCAGTCGCAGACTGCATACGCCTGACTTGTGAATGCGCTACCGTACCCAGTCCGATTTTTTTCGGTCGGTTCAAACACCTGCCAGCCCGCCTTTTTAGGAGTCATATATTTCAAGCTGTTATCGTTAACATCCATCATACCGTCGCTGCCATATATCGTCGCACCGACCTGATAGAGTCCACCACTGATAGGGACCTCGTTCTCAATAACACCTTCCACATCGTTGGGATATCCGATTAACCCGCAGCAGCGGTCCTCAACCCGATGCCCGAAGAGATAATGGTCGGTTTTGCGTTCCACTGAACCCATGACCCACTCCGCCTGTGGATCGCCAAGGACAAAAAGTTGGAAATCGACACAGTGAGTTCCCGTGTTCAGCATCCCCGCTCTCACAGAAGACCAGAGCCGGCGCGGTTCACCGATAGCACCGTCCGCAAGGAGCCGTCTCGCTTCCTGCCACGAAGAGTAGAAACGACGCTGATGACCGATCGCAAATTTAACATCGTTGCGTTCACAGGCAATCATCATCGCTTCTGCCTCTCCTAACGAGCAAGCCATCGGTTTCTCGCAGAGTATCGCTTGGGGTTTGTGAACCGCTGCTGCAATCGTCATCTCAGCGTGTTGTGGATTCCAAGAGCAGACACTGACGATGTCCAGCTCCTCCTTCTCCATCATCTCCCGGTAGTCGAGATACTGGCTTTTAACGTTAAAATCCTTTGCATAGCTTGCTAGTGCTTCGGGATGAGAATCAGCAATCGCAACGATTTCGGTGCGATTACATTCTGTCCAGCCTTGACCGTGTGCACGAGCAATACGGCCGCTTGCAATAATACCAACCCTAAATTTTTTAGCCAAGTTGAATGCCTCCTCGTTATCTGATGATTTGCTGAACTTATAGTGAATTCTAAAAATACCAAAGTCCCCCTGAACCCCTCTGATAAGAGGGGAAAGACAAGGGAGAAGATCCCCTCTTATCTTCTCCCTTGTCAGGGGAGTTGGGGATTTAGGGGGTTAAAAATCAAAAATCTATCCCCTATGTGCTAAAGTTGCCTAAGTCCTGACTATAAATGCAGGAATTACGCACTTCAGATTGTAGTTGCCCGATTTATCGGGCGTTGGGAATAGTTACCGGCGTCGATAAATCGCCGAACTACAGGGCGTTAACCGTTCAACTGCGTAAGTCCTAAAATGAAGTGGAAGCTAACCAAAATTAGTGCGCTGTGTATCCTAGCACAGCATAAGTACTGCGTCAAGAGGTTTTACGCACCCCTCTTGCCACGGAAAGAAATCTCTAGGGCTATTTATAGTAAACCCAAGAAATAAAGGGACATTTTTTCAGAAGTATGTTATCCTATTTGCATTATGGCACATTCATCAGATTTACGCACCCGCGTGCTTCAATTCATAGAAAATGGTGGCAGTAAAACAGAAGCGGCAAAACGGTTCAAAGTCGGTCGAACTGCGATTTACCGATGGCTCAATGACCCAGACCCACTCACACCGGGCAAACCGGGTCCCACAAAACCGAGACTGCTTGACCCAACGGCACTAGCTGAACATGTCAAGGCACACCCTGACCAAACCCTTAAAGAACGCGCTCAACACTTTGGGGTTTCACCGGCCTGTGTTGGCTATGGACTCAAAAGACTCGGCTACACGCGGAAAAAAAAACGTTTGGATATAAGGAGCAATGTCCAGAAAAACGACAAGCCTATCAGGAGCAACTCGCAGGAGCAAAAGCATCAGGCAAAACGCTGATTTACCTCGACGAGACCGGTTTTACAGATGAAACCTTTAGAAGTTATGGCTATGCCCCCCGGGGGCAATGTGTCCATGGGTTGATACCCAGCCAAAAGACCCGGACTACCACTTTGATAGTGGTGCAACTGAATAATAAGTTGATTGCCCCAAAGTTACTATCGGGCAGTTGTAATGCACAAAGGTTTAATACATGGCTCGATGAAGAGTTATCACCACATTTAGATGCCAACAGTCTCGTGATAATGGATAATGCACGGATTCACAAGACCCCTGAGACTCAAGCATTGATACAACGTTGTGGCGCATCGTTGTTATACTTGCCCCCTTATTCGCCGGATTATAATCCCGTTGAACATCAGTTTGCTAATATAAAGAGGCACCGTTCATATAATCCTGATAAGCCCATTGAGGATATCATCAACATGTATCGTTAATTGTTAAATCTACTATAGTTTTCCGTTTTTTGACCGATTTCGGAATGACCCGAGCCCGTAGGCGGGGCATCTTGCCCCGCCGTAGCCTCGACCAGGAGATCGAGTTACGGGAAAATTAAATAACCCTAAGAGACCTCCGAATCTGATTGATTGCGTTAAGGATACATGCTATAGTGTATCGCGCAAATCAACAGGAAATTATATGGACAGTCCACACGAAAATTGCGAAGATTATATACGAACGCTGATCTAAATCTGACCTTGTAATCCAAACCCGTTTTTGTTGGTGATTGACACTATTCTGAGGAGGACCTCAATAATGGCTATCAAGACAGCTGCTGAACTTGACAAACTCATCCGCGAATCCCTACTAGCCGCGGGAGCCGATGAGCGCAACGCCAACCGTGTCGCTGAAGCGTTAGTTTTATCGACCTTGCGTGGCGTTGATACGCACGGCATCCTGCATCTGCCGAGCTACGTCGAGAAGATTCAAGATGGTGAAATTGTTCCCACCGCTTGGCCCGAAATCCGGCAAGAGGACGCCACAAGCGCACTCATAGCGGGCAATTGGACCTTTGGACATGTGACGGCTAAGTATGCGATGGAGGTCGCCATAAAGAAGGCTAAAAGCCACAACGTGGCGGTCGTAAGTGCTGTGCAGATAAACCATATCGGGCGTCTAGGCGAATACGCCGAACTCGCAGCCACCAACGGGATGCTATCAATAATCTGGGCTGGCGGGTTCGGTGCAGAAAAGCCGGTCGCTGTTCCCTTCGGTGGGCGGCAACCGGTGCTGAGCACAAACCCAATCGGCATGGGGTTCCCCGTCGGTGATGGTCCGCCAATGATCATTGATTATGCCACGACAGTCGTTGCGGGGAGTAAAGTGCTCACAGCGCGAGATAGGAAGGCACAACTACCACCGGGCAGCATTGTTGACAAGGATGGAAATCCTTCCACGGATCCGATGGATTTTCTGGAGGGCGGTTCGTTACTCCCCTTTGGTGGGCACAAGGGCTATGCCCTGATGTTAGCGGTGGAGTTCTTTGGACGGGTTTTGTCCGGGGCGGATGCCTTTTCTAACGAAGAGAAGCGGGGTGGCACTATCTTCCGTCACTCTGGTGTTACTATGATGGTCATGAAAGCAGATCTGTTTCAATCGTTGACCGACTACTCGACACGAATTAAGGATCTAGGCGATCAGATCAGATCCGTACCACCGGCACCCGGTTTCGACGAGGTAATACTCCCCGGCGACCTTGAGGCACGAGCGGAAGAAGCCCGCGGACGCGACGGCATCCCCATCGCCGACGCGCTCTGGGAAAGGTTAGAAGCACTCGCGGAGTCGTTGGGTGTAGATATAGATTAACCCAAGTCTAAGGCTTTTCGTAGGGAACGCAGATCTGCGTTCCTTACACAAGTTGGAAAGATCGTTTATACGAAGGGTTTCAAGATAGGGCGGAAGGCACCGTTGGGTTTATCTTAACGCAAGTTGCTAGTTATATGCGACGCAGTAAAAGGCGACTCCCAATATCCGTAGGTCGGGCATCTTGCCCGACTCATAGCCCCAGCGGGGCGACATGTGTATAGAAAACAGGATAAAACCAGCCTTAAAGCCCCAGCGGGGCGACATGTATATGGTATCGTAACGCAACTAGCAACTTAGGTTATCTTAGGAAAAACAACTCGGATCGTCGCGGGGAAGTTATTCGGATTGCAAACTTGACCAATTCGCACATCGCCGGTGGCACTTATGAGCAGATAGGCTTCCTCAAATGAAACGTCAAGTTTGCGCTGGAGAAGACTCGCCATCTCCTCACAAGCAACGGTGATCGCATCGACTAACTTTGGGGCATCCCCTGTGGTTATCCACGCGTCCGCTGTTTCAATCCACGGACGAGCGATCGACTCCCCTTTAATCAATTCTATCCCTACAGTAACTTCCGCACAAATTTCTATCCCAAGCATAGAGACTTCCCCATCACCCATAGCAGCGTGAACATCCCCAAGCCCAAACAACGCGCCTTCCACAAATACGGGCAGATAAACACGCGAGCCGACTGTCGCATCTTGATGATCCATGTTACCACCGTGGGGACCGGGGTAGAGCGTTGGCACAGCTTCTCCGGCAGGTGCCGTGCCGATGACACCAACCATCGGACGAACTGGAAAACTAATTCGATCATCAAAGTGAGCGGTATCTCCTTCAATGTGAATGATTTTGGTTACGTACTGTTCTGCGAGATGTCCTAAGTTTCCCGTGCCGGCTTTGATACCGATAAAGCCTTGTGAGGCAAGTTGGATACCTTGGATTTCAACGCACAAGGTATCCCCCGGTTCGGCACCACGCACAAAGAGAGGTCCTGTCGCAGGGTTTAGACCGCGTGGATGGGGTTGATCGAGCAGGTCGTTCTCACTCAGAATCGTGCCGGTACGCGCATCGTAAGTCTCGAAGCAGATTTTATCACCCGGATTTGCCTCACCCACAGGACGATGGTCCCGACTGAAATTATAAATAATACGGTCGCGTGTGATGATGTGCATTATAGTGGTGCCCCCTCAAAGCGGTGACACAGTTCATCTAGAAAATCGTTATTCCGCACCGAAAGGGAAAGCGTCAATATCGTTTTCCACTGCCTTCAGTAGTATAGAAATTTCCCGCTTATCCTCCGCATCCAACTCATGGGGCGCAGGTGCCCGCTCCACCATAGAGGTCAAGACCCCTCGACGTTTGAGAATATAACGGACAAACTGATGGTTTTCCAAGTTAATCAACGGAAGCAGACGGGTATGTAACTCCCGCGCACCGGTCTCATCTCCCGCCCACCAAAGCTCCATAATCTTTGCGAGCAGATCGGCAAATTCGCAAGCAGGCATACAACCATCTGCACCGCGTATTATCTCCGCCGGCAGCACCTTACCGGCAGCACCCCCAAAGATGGTCTTGATCCGATCCCCAGCCAACTGCTTTACCTCGCCAATGTGTTGCGGTCCTGGCTGCCTCTCCTCTTTGACATATTCAATCTGTGGGACATCTTCTGCGAGTTGAACAATCTGCTCCCCGGTCAACGGCGCGTAACTGTCGGCATTTTGCACCATAATTGGTCCATCGAAAACCTCGCCAAGCCGTTTGAACATATCTATCGCCGTCGCTGCATTGGTCCGTGCCGGTGCCATAGCGATTATCGAGTCTACCCTCGCCTGCTGTGCAGCCCTTGCGTAGAGCAACGTCTGCGGCACAGAGATTCCAGAGCACCCAAAAACCACCGGCAATCTGCCATTGACTGTTTCAAGAACGGCATCCAAGTTACGGATCCGTTCCTCCTCGCCCAGAAAATAAAACTCCCCGACCATGACGGGCCAAACAATCCCGTGTTGTCCCGACTCACAGCAGAAATTGGCGACAGCCTGTAGATCACTGGTATGGATGTCGAGATCTTCCGTATAAGGCGTGGGAAGCAGACCAAAAACCCCCTTCATCGGATCAAATTTTGCCATAATATTATAAATTCCTCTGTTTGTTGTCTCTCTAATTTATGATTGTAGAAGTTACATTGGGTTTGTAGTAGCGCAATTCATTGCGCGTCAGATACCAACAACGGCGCACAATAGTCATGGTATTTTATTCGATAAATCGCCCGACTACAAGGCCCGATTCCTTTGTGTTGAAAAATACTGCCCTAATCGAGTTCTCTCGGTTGTGTGTCGTTGTTCCCTACTGCGTAAGTCCTAGAGCGTCTATTCGGATAATCATTGTGATGCAACCTCACGCAAATTCCGAACCTGTGAGCGAATCCGCTACTCTGATGTAAGTGCTTTTGGACGCCACAAATTCAGCAACTCCCCTTGTACCTCGTAATCCAATTCAGTCCATTTTTCAATCGGGAGAGCGACATGAGCAAGTGCCGCTGTCGGCATCGTTTCCATTCTACCTGTCAGGTGGGCGACTAGTGCCTCCATCCCAGGATTGTGTCCGACCACCATCACCCGCTGGTCATCGTCCGGGACGTTTTGCAAAACAGCGAGATACGATCCCGGGCCCGCATGATAAAATTCCGATGTCAATTCAACCTTATCCTCACAATGACACGCTTTGGCGACTGCCTTGGCGGTGTTTCGCGCCCGCTTGGCGGTTGAACTAATTATCCTGTCGGGCACCAACCCCTGCTCCTGCAACAACCTTCCCATTCGCGGCGCATCCCGTTTGCCACGCTTATTGAGCGGACGATCATGATCCGCCAACGATGTGTCTTTCCAACTCGACTTTGCATGACGTAAAATTAGTAATGTTTTCATGTTTTCCCCGTTTCGTGTGAGGAACTGCTCACCTGTCGCCGCATATCGATTCCTGCATCGACACAGGACAGCATGGGTGTGAATAAGACAATTTACGCATCACGTTTCACGCATCACATTCTATAAATACGGGTTCGGACAGGTAACGGAACAGCGGGCGACAACTTACCCCATCTTATCACAAACTCAAATAGACATCCATACAAAAACTTCTTGTCGAAAAATAAGAGTTTGGCTATAATGAGCGGACGATATGCTATTTGGTTAACGCTTTTTTTCTAAACTCTTGTATAAGTTCATGTGCACCCATGAAGGTCGGGTGGCTAACCCGAAAGGTATCAGCCACTGAATCAATGAGCTAATAGTTTTCACGAATCACGTTTCACGTTTCACGTTCTCTGCGTTTCGCGCTTTCTTGTGACACGAGCCAATTAGGAGATATATGTATGCCTATACCCACGACCAACGCCGACGACAAACCGGCGATAGAATTCACCGAAGACCAGAAATTCATCTTCGACACGCGGGGGTGGATAGCCCTCCCCGGTGTGTTGACCGATGACGAAGTCGCTGAGATGCGAGATTTTTGCTACCGTCTGAAAAAGTCCCCGGAATCCATTCCTGAACATCATCGCTCATCCATCGGTGGACCCCTCGAAAAATTGACTGACCATCCGCTTGTTCTCGGCTTCATGAACGAATTTGTCGCAACAGGTTACTCAGGAGAAGACTGCTACGGTTTTCGCATGGAGGGCACGTTCCTGACAATTCGGCCCAAAGGCCATGACAACTTCAGTCCTCATGGCGGACGGGGTATATTGAATTTTCCGGGCAACTCGCATACCTATCACATGCACCACGACAAAGCGCACAGTGGATTGACGCGGGTCGTATGGGAACTGAACCCAGTCAAGAAACGCAGCGGTGGCACCCTGTTCTTGACGGGAAGCCACAAGGGGGCTTTCCCTCCACCAAAATCGACGCAGGATCGGGATTGTCCACTATGGGATGATTACTCCTGTCCAGCGGGATCGGTGTTGTTTTTCACGGAGGCGATTACCCACACCGGCGCACGATGGGAAGACGATACGGTAGATCGGGTCGCTATCTTTAACTGCTACAATGTTGTCGGCAACAAATGGCATAAGTGGGAACCTCATCCGAAACACCTCACCGAAATGCCGTTCAAACGTTCCACACTCTTCCGTCCCGTCTACTGTCAGGATAATGTGCTTTCGCCAGCAGACGATGTGTAATACGCATAATGCTAGTTTGCAACTGTTGATACGCTACTATAGTGAATTCTAAAAATAATAGGACTTACGCAGTTGAACACTCAGATACCTGTAGTTCGGCGTTTTATCGCCGCAAGACACTATCTCCAACGCCCGATGAATCGGGCAACTACAGCAGAGGCTCCATAAGGAGTCCGTAGGGAACGCAGATCTGCGTTCCCTACTGAAGTGCGTAACTCCTAAATAATAGGACTTACGCAGCGCGTTCATAAGTCCCCCTGACAAGGGGGATTTAGGGGGTTGGTTGTGCATTGGAAGTGTCTAAATATGGTGAATTCAAAAAATAAAGAGACACTTTCGCACCGGTTTGGATTGTCTCATTAATTCTAAAATTTACTATAATTTGGTTCATTGGTGCATTGCAGAAGTGTGGAAGCGGGTAAGAAGGGAATAAATCCTCTCGCCACCTCGCTTCCTCATACACTCGCCATCTCCCGTAAATGAACTGATGAACACTTAAATGATATCGGTTCGCCGACATCACTCAACCGGAGGTCATACATGAAGATTACAGCGGTTAAACCGTTTATTGCATCAACCGGAAATTTTTTCGTCAAGGTCGAGACAGATGCAGGCATCTACGGCATCGGCGAAGGCGGCTTGAGACGACGGGGACGCGCTATGGCAGAAGTCATCCATTCCTCTGAAGCCATCCTACTCGGTCAAGACCCATTTCGTATTGAGTATCTGTGGCAGCGGATGTTTCGTGGCGGTTTCTTCCCCGGCGGCGTGATTCAGTCCGCAGCGGTGAGTGCGGTGGATATCGCGCTGTGGGATATTAAAGGTAAGGCGTTGGGTGTACCGGTATATGAACTGTTGGGAGGCAGGACACGCGATAAAGTGGTCTGCTATCCCCACAACGGCGACCCGAATAATATTGAATCGCTCGTCCAGAGTTGCCGGCAGACCTACGAAGCGGGGTGGAAATTTGTTCGATGGGGGGTGTGCGATCCAGAAGGCGACAATCGGTTTGAGCCGACACGGGCAGTGCGATTCGGAATTGAACAGGTAAAGGCGGTCAGAGAGGCACTCGGCGACGATGTAGAGATTCTTGTGGATGCCCATACGCGGTTGGATCCGCCCGCCAGCATCGAATTCTGTAAAGGGGTTGAGCAGTACCGCCCCTTCTTCATTGAAGACCCACTCCGCAGCGAAAATCCTGCGAGTCTGAAGTTGGTTCGGCAGAACACATCCGTCCCGCTGGCAGTAGGGGAACAGTTTGACAGCAAATGGAGTTTTCGGGAAGTAATTGAGGAGGACCTGATGGATTACTGTCGGGTAGACCTCTGCATCGCCGGGGGCTTGACTGAGGCGCGGAAGATCGCAGGTTGGTGTGAGACGCACTATATCCACATCGTGCCACACAATCCGCTCGGTCCGGTTTCAACAGCAGCCTGTCTCCATCTCTGTCTGGCATCATCCCTTGTCGGAGTACAGGAGCTACCGCGTCCACCCATGACGAGCCTTACCGATCTCTTTCCGGTTCAGATGCCGTTTGCTGACGGCTATCTGCTTCCACCTGAAGGCACTGGACTTGGTATTGAGTTCAATGAAGATGCGCTTGTCAATGCTACACCACCGACTCCGGGCCCGCCTTCCGGTTACCAAAGGGACGATGGGGCATATACTAACTGGTAGATGCTTAGGGACGGTTTATATGAGCATTAATCGTCGAAATTTTCGATCTGCACAGCAACTTGGGTGACGATAACGAAAAATTTACTTGGAAAGACAACAAAATTCTGGTAAAATTACAGGCGAAGTTGGTGTCTGACGAAAACAACAGCGGTTACACCCACCCAAAAACAGGAATAATAGCGTATTGCAGAACCAAGAATCCCTAAAAATACCGATACAAAGCACCACAGAAGCCCAGCTGCTTTTTGGTCAATCTGATGCCTTTCTGAACATTGTCGAATCGCGTTTTAACGTCAAAGTGTTGTTAAAAAGCGAAGGCTTAGAGATTACGGGCGAAAACTTCGATCATGTTAAGCGTGTAACCAAAACTTTTGAGTCTTTACTTCATCTCATCCGGAGTGGGCAATCTATCAATGCGAATGATGTCAAATACGCGCTTCGCACGTCCACAGCAGATACACCTGTCCCGTTGGAAAAAGCAGCAAATGAAACTATCTCTGTCTTTTCCAAGCGTGGTGTTGTGCGGCCAAAGACCCCTACCCAGAAGTGCTATGTGGCCGCAATCAAATCACATGATCTCGTCTTTGGTATCGGTCCCGCAGGAACCGGAAAAACGTATCTCGCTATGGCGATGGCAGTTTCTGCCTTGAAAAGTGGACAAGTCAGCCGAATCATCCTAACCCGACCTGCGGTGGAAGCTGGCGAAAGGCTCGGTTTTTTACCCGGTGATATTGAAGCGAAAATTAATCCTTATCTGCGCCCTCTATACGACGCACTCTACGATATGGTGCCTCCCGAATCCCTTGAACGTTATGTTGAACGGAATGTGATTGAAGTGGCGCCGATTGCCTTCATGCGCGGACGGACGTTGAATAATTCGTTTGTCGTTCTTGATGAAGCACAAAACGCAACCATTGAGCAGATGAAGATGTTTCTCACACGGCTCGGGTTTGATTCCAGAGCCGTTATCACCGGAGACATAACCCAAACGGACTTGCCGACCGGGACAAAGTCAGGGCTTGTTGATGCACAGTCGGTACTGTCAGATATTGACGGTATCGCGTTCATCCACTTTTCAAAAGAGGATGTTGTCCGACACGAACTGGTGCAGCAAATCGTAGAAGCCTATGAGGAGCGTGATGCCCAAAGGTTAAGCAAAACCAATAGCGTCTAGTACACTGTCAGGCAAATTATGATTGTCTATATGGATTAAGACTCATAATACTTCGTAGGGGTCGGGTCACCCGACCCCCTTGTTGATATGCAAAACTTATATGACTGAGTACTAGCTTCGACCCGAAAATAGAGTCAACTGCCTGTTGTAATGGCGACTGCCGATGGTATTCATTAACAACAACTGTCAAAATATTGATTTTGATGAAGCAATTATTTATAATGCGACGTTGACCACGCTAAAGGCTCACGGTTCTGCTGAGTGTGAAGTGAGCATTCTTCTAACAGATGATACCGAAATTCAGGTGCTGAACCACCAATATCGCCATATTGATGAGCCCACTGATGTGCTTGCCTTTGCGATGCGAGAAGGCATCGGTGCGGATTTGAATCCTCAACTGCTTGGCGATTTGGTCATATCTGTTCCAACAGCCCAGCGCCAATCAACTGTGCATGGGCATTCACTTGATATCGAGCTTGCCATATTGAGTGTACACGGTACCCTTCATCTTCTCGGTTATGATCATCAAACACCAGAGGAAGCGGAGATCATGTTTGAGGAACAAGAGGTCCTGCTTCGTTTGATTAGCACCTAATTTTTAAGAAACCGAGTTTTTTCTTGAAAACTCGGTTCCTGTTACACGATTTCTTAACGTGAGCGAATTAGGTCATAGATTTTCGCAGACTCTGGTTGATAAGTTCCTTGGGGGTGTAATCCTACGTTTGGACGATATAGACATAATTAAGCTGGTTAGCTTGGTTGTTTTGTCAATCTTCGCGGTGTTGTTCTCTGTCGTGGAGGTACTTATCAACAGGCTTAGCCGGAACGAAATACTGAATATCGCGGAAACTGGAGGGCCACAGCATGAGATTTTAACCTCTCTACTGCGCCACCCACAAAGATCTTCTGCAACGATTATTGTCGCCAAGAGCGTATTAATTGTTTGTATTGTTGTCTTGCTGCTCTCCTTGTTCGATTTCGATTCCCTGAGAGATCGAATTATTGGTGCCCTCCTTGCAATCCTCCTCATTGTTGTTGTGACAGAGCTTATCCCGAAAAATTATGTACAGGGCAGCTCTGAAAACTCAACAATCTATGCCCTCCGTTTTGTGCATGTTGTTTATTGGGTACTATATCCTCTAATTAAACCGGTAACCCTGCTAAGCTATCTTGGCGTTCGGATTCTAGGTGGAAAAGGCCAAACCGAACAGGATAGCAGCGTCTCGCCGGAAGACCTTGAAGCGTTGGAAAATGTTGGGAGTGGCCAAGAAATCTTGGAGGAGGAGGAACGAGAAATGATCTCGCGCATCCTCGACCTCCCCGATAAGGTTGCCCGCGAGATTATGGTGCCCCGAACGGATGTGACGTGCCTTGATGTCTCCTCCCCAAAAGAAGTTGTACTTCAAACTGCGATCGAGTCGCGGCATTCGCGTATTCCTGTCTACGAGGAGCAGATCGATCGCATTATTGGTCTCCTCCATGTCAAAGATATGTTAGACGGGTGGGCAGAAGACGAACCCCTCGATCTGAGATCTATTGCTACAGAGAGACCTCCGCTTTTCACGCCAGAGAGTAAAAAAATATCCGACCTCTTCCAAGAACTACGGGCAAATAAACAGCACATGGCGATCGTTGTCGATGAGTATGGGGGCACAGCGGGAATCGTGACGCTCGAAGATATTATTGAGGAGATTGTCGGAGAAATCCAAGATGAATACGATTTTGATGAACAAGACGAGTTCATCGTCCTCAATAAAAATAGCTATTCAGTTGATGCACGGATGCATCTTATTGATCTCAATGAACAGCTAGAGACGCAACTTGAATCGGAGAATGCAGACACGATCGGCGGATTCATTTTCGATCATCTGGGGAGAGTTCCTGAACAGGGTAATCAATTCTCTTACCAGGGACTGACATTCACAATACTAGAAGCGGATGAACGACGTATCCATCGAATCCGGATTCAGCAGCTAGAGGATACGACGGAAAAATAGAAAAGCAGGCTTGACAGATGCTAGCGTGTATGATAAAATCACACGCTGTACCATAATCGGGGCGTAGCGCAGTCCGGTTAGCGTGCGTGCTTCGGGAGCACGAGGTCGGAGGTTCAAATCCTCTCGCCCCGATTATTCTCATGGGACAATGGAACGATGAAATAAGGCAACAATAAATTCATCGTTCCATTGTCCCATTTTATTATGGAGGTAGAATGCCAGTTCAAAAAACACAGGCGATTGTCATTCGCTCACATCCACTCGGTGAAGTGCACAAGATTATCCGGTTCTACACCATTGAATTTGGCAAAGTCAGTGCGGTGGCACACGGTAGTAGGCGACCCAAGAGCCGTTTCGGAGGAAGCCTTGAACTCCTCAACTACGGTAACCTTGTGTTCTTTGAATACCCGAATAAAGACCTCCATAGGGTCGATGACTTTGACCTGATTGATGCCTTTGACCCAATCAAAGCGGACTTTGACCGCACCACTTACGGTTGTTATTTGGCAGAACTGATTGATGCCACAGAGCTAGCAGGGCAATTGGCAGACCAGAGCGTCTTCCACCTACTGCAATACGCATTTGAAACGCTGGCACAGACCGAAGATATTCCGTTGCTAGCGCGTGCGTTTGAACTCCAATTTCTGGGGTTGACAGGCTACGCACCTCAACTCTCGCGGTGTGTCACCTGTGCGGAGGTATTCCACGGTGCCACGGTACATTTCAGTCCGAGCCATGGCGGTTTGCTCTGTGCCAATTGTGAGGGGAACGACACAACCGCGAGACCGATTTCACGTGGAAGTTGTGAACTGATGAAGCAGCTGCAAAAATTCGGCTTTTCTTATCTACACCGCTTTCGCGCCTCCGATCTCAATCACCGAGAGCTTAAGTTTGTCCTTTCAAACTTCATCTCCTATCATACCGAACGCACTTTGAAAAGCCGCGAATTTATTGACAATTTATAAAGAGGACTTACGCAGCCAACTGTAGTTGCCCAATTCATTGGGTGTTTTTACTGTAGTTGCCCAATTCATCGGGTGTTTTTACTGTAGTTGCCCGATTCATCGGGTGTTTTTACTGTAGTTGCCCGATTCATCGGGCATAGGCAGAATCTATACCCATCGTAGGCGGGACATCTTGCCCCGCGCCAACTGCGCTGAATGCCCAAGTCCTAATAAAGTGTGAGGCGTGGGATAGTATTAGGCATACTCCGTATGCCGTAACTCTGCACACCCCGATCTATCGAGGTTCGTTCATAGTGCCTAATTATAGTGAATTCTAAAAATAAATAGACACTTTCGCTCCCCATGTTTGGTAGGCACTGTTTCCAACGGCGCCGATTTGGAGTGTCTCGTTAATTCTCAAATCTACCATATAACGCACGTTGCTATCTATTGAAAATCCATCAATTTTCCCGTAGACGGGCGGGGTTCCCCCGCCCGTCAGGTATTCAACCTTTCGCTCCAGATGAGATTTAAGTATTTAAATCGGTAATCTCGATTTTCCTCGAAACACACGGTAGGCGCGGTTTGCAACCGCGCTGGTGTCGATAGCAAATTACCCAATTAATAAATTAATCTTCATGAGGAGCGCGATGTGTGTATCAATGCCAAACCAATGAACTCATGAACCAATATAACACAGCAAGGCCCCCAACATGCCAAAGCACTTTCACGAAAAACTAATCAATCTCCTCAAAACCGACCCCCGTTTCGTTGACGCCGAAGGCGAGCTAGTCAAAGCAGCGGTGATAGATCGGGCATGGAAGATCGACCACGACCTCTTGGGAAGATAGCAGATACGATGCCAACATCTACGGAACGCAAATTGTAAAATCACTCGTACCTAACTGTGACTTCGCTTTTCCAAAATCACTTTGGAATGTCTATGACTGTTTGTATTCGGTGGTAGCCGATGATAAAGACGCGATTATTTTAGATTTCTTCGGCGGGAGCGGTACAACTGCCCATACCGTGCTGGAATTAAACAAAGATGGCGGGAACCGAAAATTCATTATTTGTGAGCAAATGCACTACGTTGAAACGGTAACAAGGGAGCGCATCAAAAAGGTTATTGAGCAAAACAATTGCGGCGACTTCATCTATTGCGAACTAATGCCATACAACCAAGCCTTCATCGACAAAATCCAAGCTGCCCAATCCTCCGAAGAGCTGGTAGCACTCTGGCGCGACATCGCCGAAAACTCATTCCTGAACTGGTACGTCAACGCAGAAATCCCGGAAGATGCGGTAGAGGATTTCATCGCTATCGGTCAAGGCGAAAATGGGTTAAAAAAACAGAAAAAACTCTTGACGGAACTGCTGGATAAGAACCAATTATATGTGAACCTTTTGGAGATAGAGGACGAGGATTTCGGCGTCAGTGAGGAAGATAAGGCGTTGAATCGGGCGTTTTATTGTGATGCTTCCTAAATCGCCGGATCGAAGGGAGCTTTCCAACGGTGAAAGGAAGAAAATTCACCTATAATTTACTAGGTTCTGTTGACATTTAACGGCCCGTAGGTTGGGTTGAACGGTTAAAATCCAATCCCTATCAAGTCCAATAGAGGCTTGATCTTTCAACGACACCTGCTTATAGACAGATAGAGTGAAACCCAACTCCGTTTTTCATCGGGAAGTCTCCTTTTGAAAACATTATTCCCTAAAAGCTGTCTTTTGTACCACGGTCTGTTAGATTGTGATCTCCGTCCGCAAACCAATCCCGACATGTCGGGACACGACTGATGGCAGATTCCCCGATGATTACAGCGTTTGCCGAATCAGCAGCTTCAAAATGTCAACACGCCCTAAAGTTTGGAAAATTTTTAGGTGAAAAAAGGCAGAAAAGAGGTTATCCTTTCAGAAATCACCACAAGGTAGGTCTGCACTAAAGTGTGGAGTAGTGAAATCGGCACTCAAGTTTGCAAAATCGTTCATACAGCAACAAGGCATTCATCAGAGAAATCCTCAATGAACACGGGGTTTCGAGGCGTATTACCGATGTATGCCATTTTTGGGTGTGCCTCGGATTTTGCCCATAATTTCAGACATTTGATGCCTACCACACTTAACTGCGGTGCTACCCACCACAATTTTGAAGGTAGAAATTGTTATCAAACTGTCTACGGATCAAAATTCACAAACTAAAATCTGTCTGCAACGCAAGCGAAAACCAACCCTCAAAATAGAAAAACTTACCCCTTAAAAACCCAATTCCTTCTTTTTAGTGATTGATTTGTAGACCGCTACGTGGAATTCATCATGAACTTCAGTAGCATCCCTCCTCCTGTTTTCGTTTTAACTTTGCAGCCAATCTTTTTTCTCCTTGACAAATAGATTTGATTGGTTTATAATTTGGCGAATTTTTTGAATTTTTGTCAACCAATCTTTCTGTTAGTAGAATTATGCCGTAAATCCATTTACCAGTTACACTCTTGTTTATTTTACTTGCTTTTTTTAACACATGTATAAAATTTAACGTTTGCGTAATGCTGGACAGCATAAAGGAAATTTTTCTATGGCAAAATCCATTGACGCACGAAGAAAGGGGGATGAATACCAAGCTAGATTCTTTTGGTTGAAGCTACTTGAACTGAGAACTGATGATTATGTTGAATCAGTTACCTTTGAAAGTGATGAAGTATCTTTTGTGGATGATATTGTTGTTTCCTACTGTGAGCCTAAACTAGATCGGGGGACAGGTAAGCGAATTGTTCGCGACCTATTTCAGTGTAAGTATCACATGACACAACGCGACGCGTTCACTCATGAAAAACTGATTGAACCGCGTTTTATAAAGCGTAAGATTTCCATGCTTAAATGCCTGTACGACGCATATTTGAAACTTTCAGGAGAGTTAGATCCAGATACATTTCGATTGTATATTGTCTCCAACTGGTATTGGGATTACCGGGATCCACTTGCTAAGTATTTACATGAGGAAATGATTCGTCCAGACTTTTATGAAAAAGGGACGCGGTCGATGAGGGATATAGCACGCTCAAGATGGTACAGGCATCTTTCCATATCACCGGAAGAACTTCGTTCATTCTTAGATACTGTTCGGTTTAGTCTGGGAAAAAATCTTATTGATTTAACAAGGGAAATGGAACTGCGTCTTAAACTTGCTGGGCTGCAACCGATTGACCTGACTGTGACTAACATTGTTTATGATGACCTCGCTTGGAAGCTTTTTGGGCGGGGATGCAACTCTTTTGATAAAAATTCCTTTAACCAAATGATACGCGAAGAAAAACTGGTGGTTTCGCCGCCCACAGAACACAGTGAAATTTCCATTCAAAGTTTCGCGCAATATGCACGACGACCCCGTGATCTTCAAGCAACGCATCTTGATTTATGCAAATTTTTTGATGGGCGTTTTCCGAAAGATGGTTCTTGTTGGAAACAGGAGATTCCTAAACGGGTTACGACATTCATGTTGAATGAAGGCTTGAGCAATCTGCCTCAACCCATTCATTTGTTCTTTGACTGCCATCTGAGCATTGCGTTCTTAGCGGGGCATTTGATTAGTCCTAAACATCGGATTCAGATTATACCCACACAAAAGGAAGGAATTGACTATGTGCTTTGGGCACAGAATGTGCCCGATACCAATGATAATCTCTGGCAGTTCAAAACCATTGGGGAAATAAACAAGGAGCTGATTTTGGGGATTTCTGTGACGCATCAAATACAGACAGATCTGCAATCCTATCTAGAGGTTGAGGGTTTAAGCAACTTGCCTCAAGTTTTGGTTTGCCCAACGGGAGGTGCTAATCCCCGAGCCGTATGTGATGGGGACCATGCTTGGCAGCTTGGATATCAGCTTGCTAAACGGCTTCGCGAGATGCTCCCACATACGCGTCATACGATACACCTCTTTTTTGCGGGTCCCGTTGCATTAGGATATATTTTTGGACACACACTTCGTCATATCACTCCACAGATTCAACTTTATGAACACGACTATGAAGGACAGCGTGGCGGACAGAGATATTATCCAAGTCTACGTATTCCTTATCAATCTTAACTATTCGGAGGATTAAATCATGAAATTACCAACCTATTTTACGAAATTTCTCCAAGAGGTTCGTCCAACAGAGAATCAAAGGGAGGATTGCAAAACAGGACATCAAACGCTACGTGATCGGCTCACAGCAGATGAACAGTTGAAACTGATTATCGTAAGTACATTTCTACAAGGAAGTTACCGTCGAGCTACCGCTGTTCGTCCAAAGGGAGAAGCTAAGTTAGATGTAGACATCATCGCAGTAACTCGAATTAATCAGTTTGAGTACCCAAACCCAGATGACGCGATGGATCTATTCGTTCCTTTTTTAGATGAACACTACAAAGGCAAATATCAAAGGCAGGGACGTTCATTTGGAATCGAGCTTTCGTATGTGAATCTCGATTTAGTTATTACTTCAGCACCATCCGAAGCTGAAGAAGAAATTTACGAAAGCAAAGCAGTTAGAATGGACTTTACACTTGAGGATATTGACGATTGGCTATTGACGAAGTCTTGGATTCCGCCGGCTGAAAGGGTAAACCAAACTGTTTTCTTGGAAAGCCTACGTGAGGCAGAATGGAAAACCGAACCATTATGGATTCCAAATCGCGATGCTGGCGAGTGGGAACGGACGCATCCATTAGAGCAAATCAAATGGACTTGGGCGAAGAATGCCAGTTGCAATAAGCATTATATCAATGTGGTTAAGGCAATTAAATGGTGGCAGAGAGTTTATCATGAAGATGACCGTCCCAAAGGGTATCCGCGTGAACACCTTGTAGGTGTCTGTTGTCCTGATGCCATAACGTCTGTTGCGGAAGGAGTTACGCTGACATTAGAGGCCATTGTCGCGAATTACAGGACATATGCTCTGCTTAAGCGAGTGCCCTATCTTGCCGATCACGGCGTTCCTGAACACAATGTTTTGGGGCGAGTGTCTGGCGAAAAATTTGCTGAGTTTTACGAACATGCCAAGAAAGCTGCTGAAATAGCACGTGAAGCTCTTGATACTGATGATAAAGAGAAGTCTATTGAGAAGTGGCGTGAATTATTTGGCAGTAAGTTTCCGGATTCCGATGATAATGGGAATGAGGGAAATAGTTCCAGGGGTCCCTTTACGCGGTCCCCTAGAGACCAAACTGGTGATCTAACACCTCGCAGATATGGATAAAATGCCAAACCAGAGGGAAATCCCATATATTGTGATAGAAGCCTATAACTCTCTGCGACAACACCGGATTGTTGAAATTAGCAAACCGATTGCTTGGAGTCAGAGCGAAGGTGCTCCGGGTTGGGTATTTGAGTGTGCTGCCAAAGTGCCCTATCCGAATCAGGAGAAGATTCCCTGTGAAGTTCCTTTACACGTCTTGATTCCTGAAGCATTTCCAAGCCAACCAGTTGAAATCGTTTCTCTGTCTGAACAAGTGAGTGGCTTCCCTCACCAAGAGGCAGGATCGAGAAAATTATGCTTGCCAGAAGAACATCTAGCTCCTCGGAATGCTCAACGGCTTGTTTGCTACGTTAAATGGGCAATTGAATGGCTTGAGGAGGCAGCAAATGGGACACTTCTTAAACCGGATGACCCGTATGAATTACCTGCCTTTAGTTATAAATTTCACCCAATAAAATCTCCTTTAATTTTTGAAGAATCATCAGACTCCTACGAAAAATGGGAGTCTCATATTGGTCAATCTGGTCGTGTTGAATGCTTATGGGGAGCGGAAATTCCGGCGATATTCGCTGTCAGATTCTGCGATGAAGGCGGTTCACTGATTAGAGAATCAAAATTCTCTACGGCGGTCCTAAACAAAGATGCCAAAATTGATGGGAAGTGGATTATTGTACCCGACCTCCGTTATGAAAGGCATCGCCCACCTCAAACCTATCAGGAAATGGCCGAGTTGTGTTCAAAGAATAATTTGAACTTTCACGTGATTCTCGAAGAGGCTTGGAATCTTGAAAATTCGATTAAGTTTGGAATTCTGCTCATCGGTTTTCCAATTCCCAAAATTGTTGGACAGCCGCCCACCGAAATCCATTGGCAACCCCTGCTTTTTAAAAATGTCAATCAGTATCTTAAGGAATTCAATATCCCGGGTGCCAAGCAGAGACCAAAAGGTCAATCTCAGACACCTAGAAAAATCTGGGGGAGATTGATAAACAATGGTAATTTTTCAGCATCTAAACAGCTGCCTTGGGGAACAGTTGAAAATGTTGCCCATGGGAGATTATATGCAAGAGGTGCCCACCCTCCCAAGGTTCAATCGACATCTATTGCTTTTTTCGGTTGCGGCGCGTTAGGGAGTTCTGTGGCAGAATTACTTGCACGAGGTGGTGTAAACCAACTGAGCCTATTTGATCCGGATTTAACAAATTTTGGTAATCTCTGTCGTCATACCCTTGATGGCTCATCTGTCAGTGTGAATAAAGCAAAGGCGTTAGCAGCTAGACTATCGCGAGCGAACCCCCTTTCGACGGTAAGGGGGTATCCTGTAAGAATACCACTAAACTCACGATCGGATGAAGCAATTCATCGAATGCTTGCGGAGGCCGATGTATTTGTCGATTGCACCACGAGTGAGGCAGCATTTGACTGGTTGAATCAATATGCTGTAGAAAACAACAAGCGTTTGATTTCTTTCTTCTTCAGTTTCCATGCAGAATTGCTAACGATATGTATATCGGGTGATTCCACGTCGTGTGGGGACATATTTAAGGATTTAACATGTTCTATCGAAAATGAAAAAACACCGCTTGATTCCGAGGTATATTTTCGTGATCCTCCAAAAGGAGAACAAATCATAGAAGGTGCAGGATGTTGGCATCCGACTTTTCCTGCTCGAAGCGCTCATGTCCAAATTCTAGCAGCGCACGCTGTAGATATTCTCAGCAACTCTATTGACTCAAAGCAAAAAATAGGGCTTGCAGCAATTGTCAAGAGGCAGTCAGTGGCGCAAAATGGTGTCCAACCAGGACCGCTTGTTGAGGTGATATGGGCAAAAGAATATCCATAAATAGACCTTCGCTAAGTTGGCAGTCTGACTGTAGACGGTATACAGTGCTCATATCCAAGTCTTGCCTGCTTAAGATGGTAAGAATGGCGCAGAAACATTATCCCAACGAGGTAGGAACATCGTTAGTTGGCTGTTATTCTGATGATGGTTTTGAGGCTTCTGTTCTCGAACTTGCACCCTTGAGTCCAGACTCAAAAGGTTCTCGAACTTCGTTTTATAGGGGAGTTGCAGGTTTGCGAAATTTCTTTACAAAACTGCAAAAGACTTTCTCTGGTAGACGGTATTATGTGGGCGAGTGGCATAGCCATCCAGATGGTGAGCCCGTTCCAAGCAGTACGGATAACCGGAATCAGTTAGAGATTGCAAAGGACACCAAAACAGACTGTCCTGAATGTATTCTTATTATTATCGGAGGTACAGATTCTAATTTCGATAAAATAGGTGTTTTTGTGTATTCTCGAAAGCATGGACGGGTTATGCTTTACGACGCAGATAGATGAACAACGATCTAAAACACCGGGATATAATCCGAAAGATTACTGGGATGTCTCTGAGGTACATAAATTTTTAGATAATGGTTTCTGTGTGAGTAATCACTGTCCTGTGTGTGGAAGTTCTACATAACCAATAACGACGACTGATTTTTGAACTCAATTCAATAGTTACCTACTGCCTCTCTAACATCTTCCTCCTTTTCCCACCTTGACTGTGCAAGAAATCCCTCTTCTCCTTAGATCTTTTTTTTCCTTGAAAAATTAATCCGTTTGATTCATAATTAGGCAGGTTTAAGGGCTGTTTGTAAACCCAATTCTTCATTGAATCCATGTGAGGACAAAATAATGTCAACCAAACATGACGAAATTGCCAAATTTATTGCGGCTCGGGAAGGCGTTTCTTATAATCAGGGCCCAGGTCCAGATATCAAAACGCCTCATCAAATTATTGAGGTGGAAACAGCCGACACCATTACAGATGCCGCTCGACAACTTCGAGGGTACAGAGGCCCCGTCTACGTGGTTGGAGTAGACTCCAAAGCCACTGAGGCGGCTTTGGAGCACTACAAAGATACAACAATTGGAGTGATGGATGCTTCCGGTAAAATCCTGAAGCGTTCGACACGCAAGAGGTCGTCTTCAATGAACATTGAAAAAGAAGAGCTTGCAACTGAACAAAGAGATACTGCGCTCATGTTGGGAGAACGATTGAAACGATTTAGGCTTGCTCGTGGCATGTCGCTTGACGACCTAGAGGCTGCTATTGATGGACTAGTTACCAAGCAAGCTCTATCAAAATATGAACGCGGGAAGATGCAAGCCAAGGTGACAACACTCAATCGAATTGCTGCCGCATTGGGAATTAAATCTGCTCAATTGTGGGGCGAACCAACCTGTCAGGTGGAGTGGGTTGCCTATCGAAAACGCGCTCGCATGGGTAAGAAAGAACAAGAACAGCTACAGAGTCTTGTCGCTGAAGTGTTGGAGAAACGGGTCTCCCTACTGGAGCGGATGGGTGAACACAAAACTCTTGAACTTCCGATTCAAGAGTTTCCTATTTCCAAAATAGAAGACGCTGAAGGTGCTGCCCTCGTGCTCCGTCAGCAGTGGGACCTCGGCATTGCCCCAATTGCAAATCTTGTGAGTGTGCTTGAAGACCATTTCATCCACATCATTGAGGTTGATGCGATTGAAACCTTTGATGGCATTTCTGCTGTGGTGCGAGATAACGACAAAAATGTGCTGTCGGCAGCGATCGCAACGCGCCGGGGCACACCGGGAGACCGACATCGACTCAACATAGCACACGAACTCGGACACCTGACTTTGAAATTGGGTGAAGGGATTGATGCAGAAAAAGCTGCTTTTCGATTTGGTGCCGCTTTTCTTCTGCCCGCCGAGGAATTGCGTCGGGAAGTCGGTGAGAAGTTAAGTCGAATTCAGTCAGAACAGCTCCAGTACCTAAAATGGCGTTACGGAATGAGTATTCAAGCAATTCTTTATCGGTTGAAGGATTTGCGGATTATTACCGACTCCTACTATACACAGTGGTGCATGGAAATCAACAAATTGGGTTGGAAAAAGCGAGAGCCCATTGAAATACCTCCTGAAAAACCAAAGTGGTTTCATCAGCAGGTGTTTCGCGCGCTTTCCGAAGGATTGATAGAGGAGGAGGAAGCCGAACAACTCCTTAACGACACACTGGAGACCGCTTCATCCCCGTCGCTGATTGAACGACGCGCTTTCTTTGAACTGCCAACGGATTTGAGACGCAGCCTGTTGAGAGAACAGGCGAAGCAAATGGCGGATTATTACCAAAACGATCCCGAATGGCGCGAACTTGAAGGGGGGGACCTTGTTGAATACGAATCCACCTAATCCGCGTCGGGGAGAGGTTTGGGATCTAAACTTCGATCCGACGATTGGCGCAGAAATTCAGAAAATCCGTCCCGCTGTAGTTATCAGTTCCGATCGCGTGGGACATTTGCCGATTAAGTTGGTCGCCCCAATCACCGGTTGGCAAAACCGATTTCTGAGAAACGTCTGGCATGTTCGTATCGAGCCCAGTGGCATCAACGGCTTAACAAAGATTTCAGCTGTTGACACGCTGCAAATCCGGGGGGTGGATGTGAAACGCTTTATTAGCAGACGAGGCAGACTCAACACAACACTTATGCAAGAGATTACTGCGGTAATCGCCGCAATTATCGAATACGAATAATTCTGTGCACAGGAGGTAAGGAAGGCAGCAAGTAAAAGAATCAAGACTTACGCACTTCAGAGTTTTGACCTGCCAGTGCCCTGCCAAATCCCTGACATTTGGCAAGATTATGGTGCCATTTGAGTGAAAAACGGTTCATAAACAGTGCGTATTTGGCAGGTCAAAAAGCCACCTGGACGTACCTTTTGTTGAGCAGTACAAATCTACAAACGCTCTGAAGCTAGGCCCCATCAGGGTTCAGAGAGACATCGGCTAATGATGAACCCCCGATGTGGGGTTGAAATTTTTTTTTGGACCTGCCAGTGCCCTGCCAAATTACCAAATCGTGCCGGTGGGGCATTAAAGCAGCGGTGTAAATTCCGCGTAGCGGAGGAGGTTAGCTTTAAGCGTTCAACTGCGTAAGTCCTATCAAATTTTTCAAAAAACTATGAAAACTATGAAAATTCCAAGAATTTTTTAACGATATTTTTCAAATAGCAGCTTGAGTGACTATAAGGAATCATTAAGGATGACATTTCAAGAGATCATACTTGCTCTGGAGCGATTTTGGGCGGATTACGGCTGCACCATTCAGCAGCCGACCGATGTCGAAGTCGGTGCAGGAACGTTCAATCCCGCCACCTTCCTACGCTGCCTCGGACCAGAACCGTGGCAAGTCGCTTACGTCGAACCCTCACGTCGCCCCGCCGACGGTCGGTACGGCGAAAACCCGTTTCGGCTTGGAGCTTACTATCAATATCAGGTGATACTTAAACCCGCACCGACAGACGTACTGCCGCTCTACCTTGAGAGTTTGCGGCATCTGGGAATCGACTCCCGCCAAAATGACTTCCGTTTCGTTGAAGACGATTGGGAGGCACCGACACTTGGGGGATCTGGCCTCGGTTGGGAAGTCTGGTGGAACGGTGCCGAAGTAACACAATTCACCTACTTCCAACAGATGGGTAGCATCGAGTTAGATCCAATCTGCGCTGAATTGACCTATGGGCTGGAACGCATCGCGCTCTATCTACAAGATGTCGGAAGCTTCTTCGACATCAAATGGAATGATCAACTATTCTACGGGGACGTGTATCACCAGAGCGAAGTGGAATTCTCCAAATACCATTTTGAGAGTGCGGACGTTGAGACACTGTTTAACCTCTTCGATGCCTACGAAAAAGAGGCGTTCGCCTGCTTGGAATCCGATTTAATACTGCCGGCAACGGACTATGTCCTCAAGTGTTCGCATACCTTCAACGTCCTTGATGCCCGCGGCGTCATCAGTGTGACGGAACGCGTGGGTTACATTGAGCGCGTCCGCCGCCTCGCACAACGGACAGCACGGGCTTATGTCGCGCAACGTGAGGAGATGGGGCATCCGCTGTTGAACCGTTGGAAACCCAAGGTGGATGAAGAAAAGGTTTTAGACCCTCGATCAGAGCCTGAGAAACCGGCAGAAGCACAAACAGAAAACAAAACATCTGCGGATTTCCTCCTAGAGATTGGAACGGAAGAGATCCCTGCGGGCTATATCCCACCGGTCTTAGATCAACTTCGAGAGATTGCTTCCCAATCGCTTACAGATGCTCGGCTTCCATTTGAAAATATCCGGACGCTAGCGACCCCACGACGCCTAACCTTATCGGTTCAAGGACTAACAACCCTACAACCGGATCAGGTCACTGAGGTGAGCGGTCCTCCGAAGCGCGTCGCCTATGATGAGGACGGGAATCCCACTAAAGCGGCAATCGGTTTCGCAAAGGCACAAGGGGTCAACGTCGAAGATCTAAAAATCGTTGAAACACAACGTGGGGAATATGTCGCTGCGGACAAACTCGAAAAAGGTCAATCCGCCCACGATTTTCTCAAAACAGAGATCCCTGAGTGGATCCAATCCCTGAATTTCCCCAAAACAATGCGCTGGGATAAGTTGAGGTTTGCGCGTCCTATACGATGGTTAGTTGCTTTGCTGGGAGATGGGGCGGTGGATTTCCAACTGGACACTTTGCGCTCGGGCAGGCAGACATACGGTCATCGATCGCTGAACCCGGAACCAATTGAGCTGCCTTCTGCCTCCCTCGGAGGCTATATTGAGCGTTTACGTGAGGTCAACGTGCTTGTCGATCAGGAGGAACGGCGAAAGGAGATCGAGAACCAAGTCACAGACATCCTAAAAGCCGAAGGATGTTTGACCACGATTGATTCGGAATTGTTGGACACCGTCAATTTCCTTGTCGAAAATCCCCAAGCGATTACAGGTAGTTTCAGCGAATCTCATCTCTCTCTGCCGGCCGAAGTTCTGATTACCCCCATGAAGACACAACAACGCTACTTTCCGATGTGGCAGGCTGATGGGAAGCTAGCGTCAAAGTTCATAACAATCTCCAACGGGACGGACGGCAACTTTGACGGCGTCCGCCACGGCAACGAGCGGGTCCTGCATGCCCGACTCAACGACGCAGCATTCTTCTACAACGAGGATCAGAAAACCTCGCTCGCAGATAAAGTAGATCGACTGCACAATGTTATTTTTCAGGTGAAACTTGGCTCACTGCATGATAAAATCACCCGATTGAAGGAGCTTGCTACATTCATCGCAAAGGAAATTGGCGTTGATGAGAGTGCCACAGATCACATCATTCGAGCAGCGTCGCTTTGTAAAGCGGACCTGACAACGCAGATGGTAATTGAATTCCCATCCCTGCAAGGGGTTATGGGGAAATATTACGCCGAAAATTCCGGTGAACCCGCTGCAGTTGCGTCAGCGATTGAGGAACACTATCAACCTATCGCCGCTGACGCGCCTATCCCGCGCACCGACGTCGGGATAATCGTCGCACTCGCGGATAAAATCGACACCATTGTTGGATACTTCGGTATTAATGAGCGACCCACGGGTTCCCAAGATCCGTATTCACTCAGACGACACGCAATCGGAACAATACGCATCCTCCACGAACGCAACCACCGCCTCTCACTGACTCCTGTCATTGAGAAAGCGATTGAACTATATCGAGTGGATCTCGTCGAAGATACAAAGACCGCTGTGCTTGATTTTATCAAAGGGCGAATGGAAGTGCTCCTGGCTGGACAAAGTTACATGCCCGACTTCAACTACGCTCCGGACCTTATTGATGCAGTCCTGGCAACAGACGAAGTGGATGTGATTGATATTCTAGAACGAGCGTCAGTCCTCAAAACTTTCTGTGAGCAACCGGACTTTGACAGGGTATATCCAGCACTGAACCGTGTTCTGAGAATTTTGCCAGACCAACCACCAACAAAAATTCAGGCCGACCTTTTTCAGGACGAGGCTGAAAAACAGTTAGGAAAAGTTGTAGCTGCCGCAGAAGCGGAATTAAGCCGATCTGTTCAAAAGCGCGACTACGAGGAACTTCTTACCCGGCTTGGTGAACTCCAGCCCGCAATAGATCAGTTCTTCGATGATGTGATGGTCATGGCGGAAGATGCTACTATCCGATCTAATCGACTCGCGCTGCTGAACGCTATCGCCCAAAAGATATACCCGCTTGCTGACCTGACAAAGTTAGTCATTGCAGGGAATTGAATCAATGGTTTATAATTCCCTGTAGATAACTCCGACCTTTGCGAAGTTTCCAAAGTCCCCCTGATAAGGGGGATTTCGGGGGTTGGCTGTGCATTGGGAGTGTCTAAGTAATTCTAAAATCTACTAAGGATGACTTTTGAAATGGACTCTTACGCATTACAATACGCATTACGCATTAAAAAAAGGAGATCAAAAATGAAGCAAAAATTAGTGCTGTTTATCGGTTTTGTACTAGCAATCGGTATTCTCACCGGCTGCGCGGAGAAGGAAGATAAAAACATTCTTGAAGCAAGGGTAGCCATTGCGAAAGCGGATTACGCCACCGCCCGAAGTGCTATAGAAACCGCGCCCGACCTTCCAGAAACGCGATCGCTGCGAGCGTTACTTCAGCTACATGCCGCTTCAGGGTGGAGTACTGATGCCGCTGCTTGGCACGGAACCATTCAAAAGGTTGTTGAGTATTTGCAGCCACTCAATAAAGATATAAAAACATTGGAGACGCAAGAGGATCCGGACTCCGATGATCTCGATCGCTTAGAACGCCTCATCCGGTCCAGAAATTCAATTGCCGGACTCCTTGCAACTGGACTCGCTGCAGCTGCTGAAAAAAGTGCCAATCTCCCCTCAGAACTGGTCAATCAGCCCGACTCTGCTGTCATCATAGGACTCTTGGAGGCTGAGAAATGCTTCGACCCGACCGCTAGCGGTGCAGCGATGACCCTAATTCACGAATTGGGTAATACACCAACAGTCTCGAATCTACTCATCACCGCAACGCAACACCCGGACGCCGACATTAGAAAGGGAGCCGTCAGGCATTTGGGGGATCTGGAAGACCCGAAACTAATTCCCACATTTGAATCAATTCTGAAAAACAAGAACGAATCTCCTTATGTGCTTTACAACGTAATCGTTGCACTAGAGAGGCTTAGGGAGGAACCAATCGTGCCCGCCCTCAAGCTAGCGACGCAAACCAATGCCGGGCAGGTGCGGATGCATGCAGCAAAATTGATCGGGCAACTCAAAGCAGAGGAGGCAATCCCTTCACTGATTCACCTGCTAGCGGACCTAGATGCAAATGTCAAAACCGCATCGATCAACGCACTGACGGAGATCGGTAACGTGTCTATCGCGCCTCTAATTGAAGTGCTCGACTCCGGTGCCCAAAATGTCCTTCCAGATGAGAATTCGGTCGAGTTTCTCCAACTGACATCGGAGTACCAATACCTCGCAAACGCGTATATTGACACAACCCGGCGTAAAAATCATCGTATTAACACACAGGCTGCCGCAGCGCAAGCACTCGGCGCATTAAAAGCCGAAGAAGCAATTCCCCGCCTGATTAGCTTGCTTGATAATGATGACCTCCGTGCGAGTGCAGGTGCGGCGTTACGGGCGATGAAAGGCGTTGCCATTCCGGGGCTCGTCGATGCCTTGAAAGATCCGAGAGATGATGTCAGGATTCGGAGCGCAGAGGTGCTAGCGGGTATCACCGATTTGCGCTCGGTGGACGGCCTTAGTGAGGCGTTAATGACCGACCCGCGAAAAGATGTAAGAGCAGCGGCTGCCAAAACCCTTGGTGCCTTGAGAGGGCGCGGTACAAACAACATCGCACGCGATGCGCTGATTCAAGGACTGAAGTTGGATGACACAACCGCTGCCAACGCTGCTACCGCGCTCGGTGAAATCCAAATTGGTACTGATGAAGCGATTCAAGAACTGATCACAATGGCGATGGACAAGCGAGGGCGTGAAACCGTGCGAAGTGCTGCGCTATCTGCTTTAACTAGGCTCGCGGCCGCCCAAGCAGTACAACCGATGCTACTCCTAATGTTGAGCGATGAAACTAGCCCTGCCCTCCGCAAAGGGGCTGTGGCTGCTTTGGGAGAAATCAAGGCACCAGAATCTGTGCCCCCCCTTGTCTGGGTTTTGGGGACACGCTATGAAGATATCAAAGACTTCCAAAGACACCTGAAAAGGCAGTACAACACCCTCGCACGATTGAAGGAAGCGATCACGAACTTGGGAGTTGAGTGGACGGGTGAATACACACCACCCGACTATCGAACGTGGGGCGAACTCAAACCAATTCCGAGCCTTGTTCGTAGTGAAGTCGCACTCTCACTCGGTAAAATCAAGGGCGATGCCGTTGTCGAGCCGCTAATTGATGCGCTCAAAGAAGATGAACGCGCTGCTGTCCGTAAGAGTGCTGCCTTCGCGCTAGGAGAGGTCAAAGGCGAAATAGTTGTTGATCCCCTAATTCAAGCACTCAGGGACGATAAACAAGGGATTGTACGTCAAGAAGCCGCCGTTGCTTTGGGTAAAATCAAAGGCGATAAAGTGGTAAATCCTTTACTGACAACACTCAAAAGGGATAAATTTGAGGGTGCACGCAAACAAGCAGCCATCGCGCTACGCGAACTGCCCGCCGAACTTGCCGATGATGGACTGGTTGATGTCCTAAAAAAGGGATGGGGAACGTTTGAAGAGAAAGAGGAAGTCCTATCTGTTCAGACTGAAGTGATTACCTCCTTAACCAAACTCGGCAGAGCGGTGACAGCGGAATCTATTATAAATGCCCTCAAATCTGTGGAGGACGACTGGACGCGATGGAAACTGGTGTTTGCGCTCGGACGGCTTGAGGAAAACGACGATTCTCCTGTGGATGCAATAGCTACTGAGTTAGAACACCCAAACTATGTTGTTCGCAAAGAGGCAGTGCTTGGGCTTGGACTCAGCAAAGATCGGAAATCTCTCGAAGTATTGATCCAAATCCTTGAGGACAAAAACGAATACAAATCGATCCGGGCGAGTGCCGCAACAGCACTAGGTACACTACTCGATGAACGCGCAGCACCACCACTCCTTGCTGCTCTGGATGGCAAGCATATTGAAATCCGAGCAAGTGCGGTCACTGCGTTAGGTGCTATCAGAGAAGCTAGGGCGGTCGATAAACTCATTGAAATGTTTTACGCACCTCTGGAAGATAAAACGGTAAAAGCGGCTTGCGTAACCGCACTTGGATTAATCGGAGGCGAGAAAGCCGAAGCAGTGCTTCTTGACATTTTGGAGACAGATACGGAAAGAGGAGCTATTTTTACGAACGCGGTCACAGGACTCGGAGTGTTGAAGAGCACAAAGGC
The DNA here is from genome assembly GCA_965116925.1 of Candidatus Poribacteria bacterium. GTDB lineage: Bacteria > Poribacteria > WGA-4E > WGA-4E > PCPOR2b > PCPOR2b. The sequence continues at coordinate 5,165,989 of OZ220744.1, forward strand.
TGTGCCAGCACTGATTGAAATCCTCGAAGACCAAAGCCTAGAACTGGATGCCCGTTGGGATGCACTTGCGAAGCTTTCCGCTCGTGTAAAAGCCGCCATAGCACTTGCCAACATTAAAGACCAACGCGCCGCCGAAGCATTTGGAAGACGGCTCATTGACGAATCTGAATATGTCATTGCGATAGTAGACAAAGATGGCAAAAAAATTCCAAAACACAACTGGGGTTGGGAAAACTTTGTCATAGCTACAAAGCCGTTTCGGCTGCCTGCGTTTATTGTACCCAAGATGATTCAGCGAATTGAAGACCCACTGGAAGAGTGGCCCGTAAAAGCGTACGCTGCGAATGCTCTCGCAAAATCCGGTGACCCAGCGGTTATACCGAGAATCAGGGAACTACTCGCCGATCCAATCGTGCAGATTCGCCAACACACTGCACTTGGTGTTGGTGAAGGCAAGCTCAGTGAATTCAAGGACGATCTTATAAAAAAGATGCTCGGTGATGGCGAAGCCAACGCTGACGTGCGACGGTGGGCAACACAAGGACTCGGCGATCTTGGTGATCCCTCCGTTGTACCAGCCCTTGCAGAGACACTCAACAATGATGTTAATGTTATCGCACTCCGTCAGGATGCAGCACTTGCCCTTGGGAAGATTGGAGATGATGCGGCGGTCGCTGCACTGTCCGCAAAGCTGGAAGCCCTTCAGGCGAGCCAGTCGGAGAAGAAGTTGCGGATCGACATCCTTAAAGCGCTTGGCGAAGCGAAAAGCCAAAAAGCCGTACCGGTGCTTAAGACCGCTCTGGAAGATTCGGATGGTGACATCCACTTCTGGGCGGCGGATGCCCTGTATAAAATCACAGGCGATGGGCACGGATATCACCGTGTGGGCTAGGGTGTAATCTCGCTTTGCTTAAATAACCTAAGTTGCTAGGTTCTGTTGACATCTCATCGCAATTAGACCATCAAGAGGGAGCACAAACATATAATCCTTCGTAGGGGTTGGGTCTCCCAACCCGTTGTTCACTCGTCAGAGACGATTGCAGTTTGATGAAGTTTAAGTATTTAAATCGGTAATCCCTATTTTCCTCGAAACATACGGTAGGCGCGGTTTTCAACCGCGCCGGCGTCGCTAGCAAATTACCGAACTGCTTTTTTAATTTTCATTTAACCGCACCGGTTTGGCGTGTCCCATTAATTCTAAAATCTACTATAAATAGGAAAGAGCGAATGGGTGAACGTACATAACAATCCTCTTATTGAGGAGCTGCTGAGATCCAAAAAAGGATCCATATTCCGAGAGTTTCCACGTGAATGGATAAACCGCCATTGGAATGAATTGGAGTGTGCCGCTCGTGCGGGGGACAAGAGTGCAAGGAAAGCCAAAAAGCTCTTAACAGACCGACGCTTCGCTAAATGAATTAAAGGTGAATCATGTCCCAGCCAGATCTAAAAGAAAAAGACATTCCTATCACCGAGCTTGTTCATATATGGAAACACCGCGATCCCCTAGCAATGATGCCGCCAGAAGAGTGGGAAACCGTAATCTCGCTTATCCAAAAATTGCTTCCTGAATATGCTGTGCGAGATTTTACGAACATAGAAAACGATCATTGTTACATAGTTGAAGTATTATTGCATCAAGGACAAACGGATTTTCTGGACGACGGTTTAGAACTTATAGCTCAGACCGGTGGGAAAACGCGTGTCTTACAAACTTTCGTCAGCCGAATTGCCCCTTCTTATTATTATTATGTGTGGGAAATGTTCACGAATGGTACTGATGAGGATTTGATGTTCGCATATCCCAAAAAATCGCAGTTATCGCAGAAAGAAAGCCAAATTGCGTTCCTCATTGAGCAGCTGCTCAACAGTTTCGGTTACAAACTACTTCCTCTACGCACAGCAGCAACGATTGTCCCAGAAATCGAGACAGAGTGCCTTGAGAAAGGTGAGGTAACAGTTTTTAATCTGCTATTCAGTGAACTGTTTTCTGTGCACTAGGCTATCTTGATTTTGAATAACAATTCGGGTGGAGCAGCTCTGCGAATTATAGTGAATTCAAAAAATAAAGAAACACTTGCGCCTCCCCGGTAGGTGCGGTTTGTAACCGCACCGGTTTGGCGTGTCCCATTAATTCTAAAATCTACTATAATATTTCGCTTTGCTCAACTGACAGCCCAATCGAAGCACCACATCCATGCTATACTGTCGTGGTTCACTCAGATCAATGAAAGGAGGATAAACAGATGAAATCAAACCCGAACCGACTCATTGACCATTTCTTTCAAATGCAGGAAGAGATTGACCGTCTTTTCGATGATTTTATGGAACCGTCCCAAGATTTAACAACTGAGACGGCGCATTGGCGACCGCCGATGGACATTTATGAGACGGTTGATAGTTTTGTTGTTAAAATTGAAATTGCAGGCATAGAACCGAACGAAGATCTTAAAATCCAACTGAATCGAAATGTCTTGACCCTCAAAGGATATCGACAAGAGCGAACTGCTCTAAAAAAAGAACACTACCATCAAGCTGAATTAAACTACGGCCCCTTTGAGCGATCGATTGTATTGCCGAATATCTTGGCGGATGATGTGGAGCCGGTCGCAAATTATACAAACGGCTTTCTTGAAATCCATATCCCAAAGGCGCGGGTAAATAAACCAAAAGAAATTGTCGTCCAAGCCAAGCAAGAGTTAGAGGTGGGAGCAACTGAAGACCCAGCACGAAAGGAGCTTGATGATGGCATCGAAAGATGAAAACAGACAAGAAACGAACGTTGAAGAACCGAAAGAACTGCCAATTATTCCTGTCCCGGGCGATCTAGTTATCTTTCCGTATATGCCGCCGGTGCCCCCGTTTCCGCCGCATCACGTTGTGTTATCGGGAGAGAGTATCACGGCGGCTGTCGATGAAGCCCTGATCGATGGCTCACGGCTGCTCTGTATCTTTAAACTTCAATCGGAGGAAGACAAACCGGCGTTGACGGTTAAAGATTTTAATCCTGTTGGAACACAGATTTACATCATTAAGTGTCGCAAAGAGGATGAAAATGTCCTGTTCCTTGCACAAGGGCGTGCAAGGGTCCAGATTGAAGAAATTACGCAGACCGATCCATTCGTCAAAGGGCGTGTGCAGATCGTTGAAGACAAAGAGGAGGAAACAACTGTTGAAGTAGAAGCGCTGATGCGCAGTGCTACCTCTCTATTTCAGAGGATCGTTGAGCTTTCGTCACGATATCAGGAAGAATTCAGCATTATCGCAGACAATATTGAAGAACCGGGGCGGCTCGCAGATTATATCGCCGCAACGCTCGATCTCAAGCCTGAAGATAAACAGATACTCTTGGAGACCATCTCTCCTACGGATCGGTTAGCTCAGTTAATCGTCTCGCTCACTAAAGAGCTAGATCTGCTGGAACTGGAAAGCAAGATTCAATCGGATGCCCAAGGTGTGATTAACCAAGGGCAGCGAGAATACTTCCTCCGTGAACAGATGAAAGCTATCCAAAAAGAGCTCGGTGAAGCTGATGATCTGTTGCTAGAGGTTGAGGAGATGCGTGAACAGATTGAAAAGGCAAATATGCCCGAAAAGGTACACGCCATCGCAGAAAAAGAACTCAATCGCCTCTCCAAAATGCACTCAGCCTCCCCAGAGTCAACCGTGTCGCGAAATTATCTCGATTGGCTCATCAATCTGCCTTGGGATGTCAGCACACAAGATCACCTTGATATTGCTCACGCGAAGCAGATCCTTGATGAAGATCACTATGATCTCGAAAAGGTCAAAGACCGGATTCTGGAATACCTTGCGGTGCGGATGCTCAAGGAAGATATGAAGGGGCCCATCCTCTGCTTTGTGGGACCGCCGGGAGTCGGCAAAACCTCGTTGGGGGCGTCAATCGCCAGAGCGATGGAGCGAAAATTTGTTAGAATCTCACTCGGTGGGGTTCACGATGAAGCAGAAATCCGAGGACATCGACGCACATACATCGGCTCAATGCCGGGGCGTATTGTAAAAAGTCTGCGTCAGGTAGGATCCAATAACCCGATTTTTATGTTAGACGAAATTGATAAACTCGGTTCAGATTTTCGCGGCGACCCCGCTGCTGCCCTGCTTGAGGTGCTCGATCCAGAGCAGAATTCTGACTTCGTGGACAACTACCTTGAGGTCGCCTTCGATCTCTCGAAGGTCATGTTCATTACCACAGCTAATCAGCTGCACACCATTCCTCCGGCTCTGCTTGACCGTCTCGAAATCCTCGAACTCCCCGGCTATACCGCCAACGAGAAACTGATGATCGCCAAGCAATACCTCATCCCGCGCCAACTCGAAACGCACGGCATTGGAGAGGACGCGCTTTCAATTGCGGATGACGCGATTCATCAGGTAATTGACAAATACACCCGTGAAGCAGGGGTCCGAAATCTTGAACGTGAGATGGGGACCATCTGCCGAAAGGTTGCTCGCCAGATCGCCGAGGGAAAAGAGACACCGACCGGTGTGACCAGCGATGATGTGCCGGATTATCTAGGACCAATCAAATTCTTCTCGGAAATTGCTGAACGGAAGGAGGAGATTGGGGTGGTCACCGGTATGTCCGCCACCGCTTATGGGGGCGAGATCCTGTTCATAGAAGCGACTAGCATGGCTGGTGAGGGAAAGTTACTTCTCACGGGTCAACTTGGCGATGTGATGCAGGAATCCGCCCAAGCCGCGCTGAGTTATGTCAAATCTCAGTCAGAGGTGTTACATTTCGACCCGGATTTCTTCCAAAAGCACGACATCCACGTGCATGTGCCAGCCGGGGCAAGTCCGAAAGATGGTCCCTCCGCCGGTATCACCATCGCGACAGCACTCGCTTCTCTAGCGACGAGGCACAGCGTCATCCCTGAAGTTGCTATGACCGGCGAAATTACGCTGCGGGGGCGTGTGCTACCGATTGGTGGCTTAAAAGAGAAAACCCTCGCTGCCAAACAGGCGGGGATTAAGACTGTTATCCTGCCTGAACGCAACCAGAAAGATCTCGTTGAGGTGCCCGACGATGCGAAGAAGGGACTGGAGTTCATATTTGTTGATCACGTGGATGAAGTCCTTGATCGAGCACTCAAACCGGAAAACTAGATTCTGTTAACATTTATCTGAAGTGTGTCTGTAATTCGCCAATAAATGCTTAGTCGTAGGGGCGAGGTCCCCTCGCCCAATGGGTTAGGAAACCCAACCCCTACAGGAGTTGACCAAATGTAGGGGCAACCCTTGTGGTTGCCCAAAATACGGCTTGTTTTCAGATGTTGCCAACAAATCTCTCAACCAAATAAAGGAGAATTCCTTATGGCAGTTACCATAGAAAAGATGTTTGACTTTCCGGGACCCCAACCAAACGGCATGCAAGCCACAGAGGATGGAATCTGGTTTCTGGATCAGGTCTCAAATCAGGCACTCCTTGTCTCCTACGAAGGAGAAACCTTGAAGGCTATCGACACAGATTCCGAACACGGGAGCGGTGTCACGGTGGACGGTACGAACCTTTGGCTCGCATCAACCTTTGTCCCGACGCGCATCGAAGCCGATGGTCCCGTAATTCTAAAGGTTGACCCAGCAAATGGAAAAACCCTTGAGTCTTATCCGACAGAGGGTGCACAGAAGTCAGGGGCGCACGGATTGGAGTGGCGCGATGGCAAGTTGTGGATGGCAGTGCCACCTTCAGCGACAGTTTACCAGTTAGATCCAGAGAACGATCTCGCTGTCCTGCATTCTTTCCCGGCCCCCGGTGTTCGTCCGCACGGTCTCGCGTGGGAGGGAGATGATCTCTGGTGCGTTGAGACAAACTACCGTGCTATCTATCGCATGAATCTCAAAGATGGTTCAATTATTGATAAGATCGAAATTCCCGAACCACACCCAGAACCGCACGGCATGACCCGCTGGGATGGGTGCTTCTGGTACTGTGACGCCGGATCGGGAGCCGTTTGCCGGGTGTCGGTCTAGTATCTCAAATTGCACAACGGTTCTTTATTGGAGTAAAAAGTGAACCACCCTGAACCCCTATTGCGCGTTGACAACCTCAAGACCTACTTTCGTACTGCGGAAGGGCTTGCCCTCGCTGTCGATGGTGTGTCCTTTGAGATTCAGCATAACGAGATTTTTGCGATTGTTGGGGAATCCGGATGCGGCAAGAGCGTGACAGCGTTATCAATCAGTCAGCTCGTGCCGCAGCCTGCAGGATTTATCGCCGGAGGTGAGATTCACTATAAAAGCAGGGAAATCACCCGATTGCCAGAGGTAGAGAAGCGAAAGATTCGCGGCAACGAGATTGCGATGATTTTCCAAGAACCTATGACCAGTCTCAATCCTGTGTTTACCGTTGGGAATCAGATTCTCGAAGCCATCCAGCAGCATCAAGAGATAGCCGGGAAAGCCGCGAAGGACGCTGCTATCGAGATGTTGGATCTGGTCGGCATCCCTGAGCCAGTGCGGCGTTTTGAGGAATACCCCCACCAGCTTTCGGGCGGTATGAGGCAGCGTGTGATGATAGCAATTGCGCTATCGTGTCGCCCGGGCCTGCTTATCGCTGATGAGCCGACGACCGCGTTAGATGTTACCATTCAGGCGCAGATTCTCGAACTGATTAAGCAGCTCCAACGCGAGTTTGGTATGGCAGTGCTGCTGATTACCCACGACCTTGGCGTTGTCTCCGAGATGGCGGATCGCGTTGCTATTATGTACGCTGGCAAGATTGTCGAGACCAGCGATTGGGGGACACTCTACCACAATCCCCACCACCCCTACACCACCAAGCTGCTTGACTCCCTCCCCTCGCGTCAAAAGCGCGGCGATTCCTTGCAAACAATCCAAGGACGTGTCCCGCAGGCGACGCAATACCCTGATGGGTGTCGCTTTGCGGATCGGTGTCCTCAAGTCATGAACGGTTGTGATACTATTTTGCCACCGTCGATTGAGATCGGGGTAGGACACCACACCGCATGTCACCTTTACAACCCTGATTTTAATCGCACCGATGATGCAGCAGAGATTACTGCTGCCCCAACTTCAGCTACTGCGGTGCCTGCTACTTCTTCCCAGTCTGATAGCACCGGCGAACCATTCATTCAGATGAACAACCTTCGCGTCCATTTTCCAATCGTAAAGGGCATACTCAAGCGGACAGCTGGCTATGTCTATGCGGTGGATGGGGTTAGTCTTACCATTCCTAAAGGGAAAACGCTCGCCCTCGTCGGGGAGTCTGGGTGTGGGAAAACAACGCTCGGTAAAGCAGCACTTCGGCTCGGCGTTCCGATTCAAGGGGAAATCCGTTACGATGATGTTGACCTAGCGCAGTTGAGTCGATCTGAACTTCACCCCTATCGACGACAACTTCAGATTATTTTCCAAGACCCCTACTCATCGCTGAATCCACGTGCAATGGTCGGTCAGACGATTCAGGAAGGCATGATAGCCCACGGCATTGGGGCAAATCGTTCGGAGCGGGAAGACCGGGTGCGCGAACTGATGCAGCGTGTCGGACTGTCTCCTGACATGGTCAGTCGCTATCCTCATGAGTTCTCAGGTGGGCAACGCCAACGGATCGGCATCGCCCGGTGCTTGGCTGTTGAACCCGAATTTATCGTTTGCGACGAGGCGACGAGCGCACTGGATGTCTCCGTCCAAGCGCAGATTTTGAACCTGCTCAAGGAACTTCAGGACGACTTGAATCTGACCTATCTGTTTATCACTCACAACCTTTCTGTCGTAGAATATCTCGCGGACGAGGTGGCGGTGATGTATCTGGGTCGAATCGTTGAACGGGGAACTACCGAAGAGATCTTCGACCAACCCAAGCACCCTTACACCCGTGCGTTGCTATCGGCTGTACCCAAAATCGATCCAGAGACCGGCATCGAAAAGATTCAGCTGGAAGGAGATGTACCCTCTCCGATTAATCCACCGAGAGGCTGTCACTTTCATCCACGTTGTCCTGAAGCGATGCCACATTGCAGCGAGGCGTATCCTGACGAAATCTCGTTCACGGAAACCCATTCGTGCCGATGCTACCTCTATGACACGAAGGACACAAATTGAACTGGAGAAAACGAGAAAACGAGAAAACGAGATTGCTGTTACTCTCTTGATCTGAGTACCCACTTTTCAGGATTGTTTCCCATGTTGATAAGTTTGCCGAGAATGTCATCGTACTTCTTATGCAGACGAGTTCCATCATCTCGACTTATGTATCCACACTTCACAGAATATTCAAGCCAAACTTGAGTTTCAGCCGCTTCACCCTCCGCTTCATTCATTTTATTAACGAACACTGCTTCATATTTCCTACGCTTCCAGCCCTCCGCGATTTGACCAGAAATTGACCGCGAAGCACGACGAATCTGATTCGTCAAGCTATAGACTTCCTCTGTTGGGAATGCTTTAGACAATTCGTAAATCTCCATAGCAGCTTCGACAGAAAGTTGATATACATCAAGCTGCCAATGATACTGAATCTTATGAGCCCTCCCTCTTTACCTACTCCTATCTCGTCTTCTCGTTTTCCCGTTTTCAGATCCTCTAGTTCGTTGGGTTTTCCAGCGTGACGAATGCAGCACCCCTGTTGTTTGGTTGCCGGATGTATAGCAGAATCTTTGATTTATCCTTAACCGCTTCAATTTGCTCACGGTAATCCTTCAGGTTTGAAATTTCCACGCCTTCAATCTCCTGAATCAGAGTGCCCACATTAATCTGCGCTCTTGCGGCGGCGCTGCGTCGCTCAACCGCAGCAACAAGCACGCCGCTTTCGCCGTCATACCCATATTGCGCTGCTAGCTCATCAGTCAAATCCTGCACATGAATGTCCGCAAACGCTCCCACATCTTCTTCATCGGGAACAAAACGTTCACTACCCCTACCACTTAACCTCGCAAGCACTTCTTGAGTACGCTTTTCAAGTTTGACTCTTAGCACTTTCTCTTTCCCATCGCGAATCACTTTCACTTGAACCGTTTTACCAACACCCGCTGCGGCAACCACGTGCATCAGGTGATTGCTATCACGGATGGGTATCTTATCAAACTCAACAATCACATCCCTACGACGAATACCGGCTTTCTCTGCGGGCATCCCTTTGTACGCCTCTCTAATCAACGCACCACGAGGTTCGTCAAGTTTTAACTTCTCTGCCAAGTCATAGTCAAGAGGTTGAAGTGCAACACCCAGCCAGCCACGCTCAACTTCCCCTTTTTCAATCAATTGGATCATAATCCGTTTTGCGAGATTAATCGGGATCGCGAAGCCAACGCCGGCATTGCTTTGTGAAAATCCACCGCCGGTGGCGATTGCCGTGTTAATGCCAATTAACTCACCACGGATATTAATGAGTGCGCCGCCGCTGTTACCACGATTGATTGCAGCATCGGTTTGGATGAAGTCCGCGTACTCAACGATGCCAATGTCAGAAGCCGTGCGTCCTTTTGCACTGACCATCCCGCGTGTTACTGTTTGGGCAAGTCCGAATGGACTACCGATGGCGATTACCCATTCTCCGGTTTGAAGTTCTTCCGAGTTGCCGAGAGGCAAGGCAGGCAAGCCGTCTCCATCAATCTTCAGAACAGCGAGATCCGTGCCTTGGCGCCCCGCATCTTTTCCAACGACCTTCGCCTGATATTTGCGTCCGTTCGGCAATACCACCACAATACCCTCGGCACCTTCAATGACGTGGTTATTCGTTAAGATGTAGCCGTCTTCGCTAACAATAACCCCGGATCCAAGTCCGCTCGGCACCTCTTCTTTCTCCTCAGGATCGTCTTGATTTTGCGGTTCACGACGCTCTCGGGGACCGAACCAAAACTCGAATAAATCGTCACCGAAAAAATCCGAAGGTCCCTGGCGCGTTGAGACCAAACGGGTTGTCGTAACTTGCACAACAGCGGGTTTCGCACGATTTACTACTTCGATGAATGCGCGATTTGCCCGTTCCAAATATTCAAAATCCTGATTAAAACTATCGCTGGTTTGACCAAGTGCGGTCTGAGGGGTAAACGTCGGATTATCTGTGTTGATCGTTACACCGACAGTGACTATTAATGCTATAACTACGAGTGAAATTATCCATTTGGTTGAATGTGACTTAAACATTTTAGACCCTCCTTTTCTGGTTCAAAACACACCACTATCTAAATAAAAGTTTCAAAAAAGTACGGCACATTAGACATAAAAAAAGCGTCTTACGTTTAGACGCAAGACGCTTTTTTCCAAATCAGGTGATTATTCAACACTGATTTGAATCTCTTTGGGTTCAACCTCTTTTACTTTTGGAATGGACACGGTCAACACACCATTCGTGAATTTGGCTTTAATATCTTGAGGTTCTAAGTTCGCCGGCAATGTGAAAGACCGTTGAAACCGACCGTAACTCCGTTCAACGCGATGGTACTTCTTGTCCTCTGCCTCGTTTTCCTGTGTTTTTTCACCTTTGAGTGTGAGAACATCATCCGTCACGGCAACTTGGACATCCTGCTCGGAAAGCCCCGGCATTTCGGCACGGATTTCAACGTGCTCATTTGCTTCTAGGATGTCAACAACCGGCATCCAATCCAAAGTCTCACCTTCTGTGCGGGAGCGTGCAGGTCTATACCATTGGTCAAAAAATCGGTTCATGTCATTGTGAATACTAAAAAGGTCTTGTATCGGTCTCCTTGCTAGACTTCTCATTTTTTGTTCCTCCTGTTGTTCTGATTTGTGATTAGTTTTATGAGTATTGTTACTCAAACGATCTGATATAGAGCAAGTGTCATGCCAAACTCTGTTTCTTTTATAAATTAGAAGGATGAAACATCGCCCAATCCCTGTTAAGACAAGGGTTTCAGCGATGTTTGGACAGCGGAGCCTAGAACCGCTTATAGAGGGTTGGGTTGAGGGACGCTGCTTGCTATTGAATCACTATATGTCATTATGGCATAGTTTGCGGTTAGACTATCATGCAGCAACAATATGTCATTTTGACCTATTTCTTGGTATAATTGTTGCAATTGCGTTATACCAATTCTGAGTCCGTGCGTTGCTAGTCTTATGAAGGATCGAAATATTCATAAGTCTCCCCGATAGAAAGATGATAATACATAGCAGGGAATCTGTCGGCGACGGGAGGGGCACGAAAATGTTTTCAATCCATTCCGTTTTGTGCGAAAATGGTTTCTCCATCAGGTCACTAAGTTTGGGGAGGTGCTTGTAATGAAACGGGCGTTGTCACGATTCCTACTAATCGGACTGCTACTTGTCGGCGAAGTGTGGGAAGCAGCTGCCCAATCGCAGGGAGATCCAATCAGCATCGTCGGTGCCCTCTTCATGCCTATCCCCGATCATACCACCCCGCATGTCGCGGTGCTTGTCCAAGCCGTTAAGGATAGCGAAGTAGTTGACACAACGTTGAGCGACGAAACAGGTAGGTTTTCGTTTGCCAACCTGAAACCCGGGCGGTACCAAGTACGGTGCCAAACGCCGGCGGGATATGTCTATCCAGTAGAAGGAGAAACACATCCGGTCGGTGTTGGAGAAACACTTCAAGTGCATTTCCACATCAGCCCTTTCAAAAAAGGAACGTGGAGACACTATGATACCCTTGATGGATTGGCAGATAACGATATTACCGCCATCCACCGTACACCCGATGGTGTCATGTGGTTTGGAACCGATGGCGGCGGTGTCTCTGTATACGATGGCGAACGGTTCAACACCTTTACAACCCAAGACGGATTGGCGAGTAACTTCGTCCGTTCTATCTATAGCGCAGACGATACTACCATCTGGTTCGCAACCCAAGCTGGCGTGTCGCGCTATGACAGTACCCATGGGAACGACAGGCCGCCATTCACCAATCTAACGGAAAAAGAGGGTTTGGCTCATAACGATGTCTACACGATTTATCAGACAACGGATGGGGTGCTATGGTTTGGAACGGCAGACGGCATCTTCCAATACAACGGCAAAAAAATTGTCAATCTGACGGAGGAAAATGGATTGACACGCGACCATATCTATGCTATTTGCCAAACTTCAGATGGTGTGCTGTGGTTTGCGACACGCGGGAGTGGCGTGTTTGTATATAATGGAGAGGAAATTACCAAACATTTGGTGGAAGAGGATGGGTTGGTGGACAATCGTGTGTATACCATTTATGCCGCTCCTGATGACAAACTATGGTTTGGTACTGACAGTGGTGTCTCTGTATACGATGGAAGTGGATTTGTCAAGCATCTCACGGGGAAGGATGGGTTGATGCACAACCGTGTACGCGCCATTTGTCAGGACCCGGAGGGTATGATGTGGTTCGGTACACCGGCGGGTGCGTCTCGGTACGACGGGAAGACAGTGGTCAACTTTACTCTAGAAGATGGTCTGAAACATAATTCTGTTGCCGCAATCTACCCTGTTCCTGATGGGACGATATGGTTTGGGACAGATGGCGGCGGTATTTCCACTTACGATGGAAATGGATTTGTCAACTTCACTGAGGTAGAGGGACTCGCAAGTAACTGGATTCATGATATCCATCAGGTCCCAGGGGGAGCGATATGGTTTGGGACATCGGCCGGGGTTTCTCGGTACGACCTCGATCCATCGCCCGGAACGGATGGACGTCGATTTGTTAATTTTACGGCTCAGGACGGTCTGGTTAATGACATCGTACGGGCTGTCTATCACGATTCGGATGGAGGAATGTGGTTTGGGACGGAGGACGGTATATCTCAATACAATCCAACCCATCACCCTGACGGAAGGCTATTCGTTAATCTCACCACACAAGATGGTTTAGTCAACGATACTGTGAGAGCCATCCACCGTACACCCGATGGAACGATGTGGTTCGGAACCGATGGAGGTGTGTCTGTGTATAACGGGGAACGATTCGTCAATCTCACGGCGCAAGACGGGTTGGCAGACAACCGCATTCGTGCCATCTGTGGGACCCCCAACGGGATGTTGTGGTTTGGGACATACGCCGGTGTGTCCCGTTATCAGCTCACAGCGCGCGAAACCGAGAATCGGCTTGTCAACTTCACCAGCGCAGAGGGGCTGCCGAGTAATTTCGTCTATGACCTCCTACCTGCGCCCGATGGGGTGATGTGGTTTGCAACATACAGCGGTGTATCGCGCTACCATGCCTCCCCTCTTTCCGATGGAGTGCCATTTGTCAACTTTACAATCAAAGATGGATTGGTGGATAACCAGGTCAACACCCTTTATCGGAGTGCTGATGGAACGATGTGGTTTGGAACCGATGGGGGTGTCTCCATGTACGATGGGGTGGCGTGGGGTTCTTTGGATACATGGGAAGGATTGGTCGGTGCCAACGTGACGGCAATTCACGAAGACACAAACGGATTCTTATGGTTCGGAACAACCGAAGGTATAACGCGCTATCGTCGAAATATCGTGCCCTCAACGGTTCGTATCGTAGCTGTAAATGCTGCGTCGGTGCGATCCGACAGGCGATATACACCTTCCGAGAGAATCCCATCTATCACCGCCGGCAGCACCGTCACCATCGAATATCAAACCATCGACTTCAAAACCCACCCACAGAAGCGGCAGTATCGTTATCGAATTAAAGAAATTGACGAGGGGGAACGCTCCACTGCACAACCCTATCTCCCACCAACCAAAGAGACACTGTTTGCGTGGACGCCCCAAAAAGCAGGTATCTATATTTTTGAAGTGCGGGCGATTGATCGCGATTTGAACAGATCTACTCCTGCAAGGATAACTTTAAAAATCGTGCCGCCATGGTATCTCAACGGTTGGATCGCTATACCTTCAGCAATCGCACTTACGGGCCTCCTCGTCCTGTTCGTTGTTTTCACCGGGCGTTACTATGTCAGGCACCGTGAAACACAGTACCTACGTGAGGAGATGTTGCAACAGGAACAGAGTGCTCGGGAACAAGCGGAGGGAAATGCCAATACGCTTCGTAGTCTCGCTCATGCCGTTAAAAATCCGCTGGCAATCATCGAAGCCTGTTCAGAAAATTTGACGATGTTAGAGCAGACAACGCCTACAGGAACGCATTCTAAAGACGCCACGGACAGATTCTTGCGAGAAATTAAAGAACAGGTGAATCACGCTCGTCAGACGGTCAATCAATTGCTTGAGGCAGCGGCACAACCCGAATTTCAGCTTTTTGATTTACGTCTTCAGATTGAAGTTCTGTTGCACGAAACACTGCAAAGAAATCCGAATTGGGAGCATAAAATCACACTCAGTAAACAGTACGAAGCGGTCCCCCACATCCATGGAGATGCGGATAAGCTGCGAATAGCGTTTGAGAACCTTGTTATTAATGCGTGTGAGGCGATGGAGGAGACCGGGGGCACCCTAACCCTCCGAATGAACCGGATAGTTGATGTTGTCCAGATTGATATACAAGATACCGGCTGCGGTATTGACGCGGAAGGGTTACGAAATGTCTTTAAACCGCTCTATTCAACGAAAAAGGATAGAGGCGGCACCGGGTTAGGCATGTGGATTGCACAGCAAATTATCAATGAACACCGTGGGCAGATTGATATTCGGTCAAAACCCGGTGTTGGAACAACTATCTATATAGAGTTGCCGATTTTCTTACTACGACAACGACGAGATGTATCACTACTGTAGGGGTAACCCTCGTGGTTACCCTGTCTGGGTTGTCTGTGTTTTTAGGCAGGTGCAAGTTGCTTTAAATCCCGATTTCATCGGGGACCTGTCCCTACTGGAGGTGCGATTATGTCAGACGAACCGGGAAAAATCCTCATCATTGAGGACGAAGAAATCTACGCAGACGTGTATAGCGCGCGATTGGTGCCTCTTGGATATCAGATTGAGACAGCAACGGATGTGCTAACTGCTTTTCAGAAACTGGAGTCATTCCAGCCGGATATAGTTATTCTTGATTTGAGATTGCAACGCCAGGATAGTGAAGAAGGACTTGCGTTTCTAACAGAGATTACGGAGCACAACCCTACCATCAAAGTGATTGTCGTCACTGTCGAGGGGACTGTAGAAAACGCCATGAAAGCCCACAAGTCGGGTGCTTATGATTTCATTGAGAAGAGAACCCAAGGCTACAACGAGCTACCCTTTCGAGTTAATCAAGCTTATGAAAAATTACAGTTAGAACGCCGAATCGTGGCCCTGCAACAATCTGAAATTGACCGCATAAAAGGGTATCGCTACGGCCCCGACAAAATCATCGTTGGGGATTCCGAATCCATGCACCGCTTGTTTGAGAGTGTAGACCGCGTCGCTTCGACAGACGCAACTGTTCTCGTCCTTGGTGAAAGCGGAACAGGAAAAGAACTTATCGCCCAAGCGATACACCATCACAGTCCCAGAGCTAAGCAGCCCTTTGTTACGGTTGCCTGCGGCCAAACAGATAATGCCCTGCTCGGCAGCGAACTCTTTGGATATGAGCGGGGGGCATTCACCGGCGCAACCGGGCGAAAGGGTGGAAAATTTGAGGACGCGAACCGCGGCACCATCTTCCTTGATGAAATTGCTGAACTGGATGCGGAGTCTCAAGTAAAATTCCTGCGCGTCTTGCAGGAAAGACAGCTTGAACGACTCGGTGGGAAGCAGACCATTGAAGTGGACGTCCGAGTGATTGCAGCGACTAATAAAAATCTAGAGCAGGCAGTCCAAGAAGGCACATTTCGAGAGGATCTCTACTATCGACTCAACGTTTTTCCGTTACACGTGCCTCCCTTACGCGAGCGCATATCCGATATACCCCTACTCGCCACCCATTTTCTCACCCAAAAATCACATCTAACCGATGGTAAACAGATCAGAGGCTTTCAGGAAACAGCAATGGCATTTTTAATGAGCTACGCATGGCCAGGGAACATCCGTGAACTGGAAAACTGTATCGAACAGGCGGCGATCTTAGCCACAAGTGATTGGATTTCTACCACTGACCTCCAGATTGATACCGCTAGAAAATTCGATGCCGGCAACAGGGGACTCACCGAATTGCTTGATGAATACGAGCGGATTTTAATCATAAACGCGCTTGAAAACAGTGTAGACCAGAAAACTGCGGCTGCCCATCTCAGTATCCCTGAGTCAACGTTGAGACGTAAAATGGATAAGTACAGTATTAAGAGAAGTCAATCTAGGTAGGTTCGCCAGAAGCTGCAATAACGAGAATTCTCGTCGCCGGAAATGGCGAATCGCTGGAGTCCAGTGTCCACAAGGCTTTGCGGGTTAATTTCCTGCCATAAATCGAAATAACGCGAAATTTGCGTCGCCAAAAATGGCGAACCGCCGGAGTCCAATGTCCACAAGGCTTTGCGGGTTAATTTCCTGCCATAACGCGAAATAACACGAAATTAGCGTCGCCAAAAATGGCGAAGCTATAGGATAAGCAAGTAAAAAGTGATAAGAATGTGGTTAGAGTCCACTCAAATGAACGATAAATAATAGGAGTTACCCCTTTTCAGCTCGTAATATGGCAATAACTTGCTCTATAGCCCCCTTCTAATCCCCACATTGACTTTCTAACATCTTCCCGTTAAAAATTAATACTGATTTTGGGACGCTGTGGCGACACCTATTCCACGAGTGGTTGGTTGAACACCTACACTGCTGGCGGGATAGACGACGGTAATTATAGCATTAAGAGCACCACTGAAATTAAACTGGAGAATGGTCACGGTTTCAGTGAAGAATTGCCAGCTATATCAAAAATAACCCGCTTTGAAGTAGGGGAGTAGAGGTGTTACTATGCGTATGGTTATGCTTGTGGCCAGCCTTTGGCTGACCACGAGCCCCCTTTGGGGCAAAATTGCGTTTTTTTCCGATCGGGATGGAAACAGTGAAATCTACACGATGAACTCTGATGGTAGCAACCAAACACGGCTCACGTTCAATGAGGTAATGGATCGCTGGCCGACCTGGTCCCCTAACGGTCAACAGATTGCGTTCCATAGTTATCGGGATAATGCGGATAGCCCGGAGATTTATGTAATGGACGCCGACGGGGACAACCAACACAGATTAACCCATCATCCCGCTTTTGATGGGAGACCCCACTGGCACCCCGGTGGTCAACGGATTGCCTTTAGTAGCAGTCGCGAGCCTGTTGGCATTTATACGGTGGATCTCAGTGGGAATAACCTCCGGTTAGTCACACAGCCGGATTTTAAGTTCGTCTCAAATCCGAGGTGGTCGCCCGACGGGAAACGGATTGCCTTTGAAGGGGTTATCGGAGAGGGCACCCGAGAAATTTATGTCGCTGATGCCGATGGCGCGAACTTATGGCAGGTGTCACAAACGGTTCCCCGGTCATCAATGCGGCTGGGCGGTTGGTCGCCGGATGGGAAAAAGATTCTTTATACGGTCATTGTCGCGCCCCGTGCACACGGAGGGACGTGGGAATCTTTTATGGTCATTGCAAAACTCCACCCGTGGCTCCGTGAAGTAACGGAGTTTGAACGGGTGGAGCTTCCCCCCAATTCCCTCGTGGATGTTGAGGGAGAAGGGTGGGGACCATACGAAAACTCGCTCCTCATATCGGGTCAACTTGTCAACAATGGGATTTGGAATATCTTCCGTTTCCGCTTTTCTGACAATCAGGTTGTACAGTTGACCCATGATGATAATTTCGCAGCACATGAATGGGATCCACGGTTGCCGGTCACACCAAAGAGAGTGAGACCTATACGATGGGGGCAGCTCAAATCTAGTCGGTTGCCGCTCAATCTCTCTCATTTTCTTTATAGTTTTGGCATTATCTTTTCTGGTGTGCTCAAATAGGGGTGGATTTGTTAGCTCCGGTAAAAAAGAATAATTGATAATGGCGGTATCATACCCTTTTTCACGGGTATGATACCGCTTTTTTATGGTTACATTGATGGCCCCTTTTTAGCTGAGATAAAAGTTTCAACACTTTGTTGACGACTCCGAGCGGGTTTTAATCATAAACGCGCTTGAAGGTGCTGTAGACCAGAAGGCTGCTGCAGCCCATCTCGGTATCCCTGAGTCAACGCTGAGATGTAAAATGGATAAGTACAGTATTGAGAGAAGTCAATCCAGAAAAATTCGCCAGAAGCTGCAATAACGAGAGTTAGCATCGCCGAAAACGGCGAAGCTGTCAAAACCCAATGGCCACAAGGCTTTTGGGGAGAATCTACCGCGATAATGAGAATTAGCGTCGCCGAAAATGGCGAAATTACAGAACAGGAAAGCGCTAAGTGATAAAAATGCGGTTAGAGTCCACTCAAATTAAAAATAAATAATAGGAGTTACCCCCTTTCAGCTTGTAATCGGTCAATTTATCGCCCTACATACCTGTCCTAATTCCCGCCCTATCTTTCTAACGTCTCCTCGCTAAAAACTTTACACTAATTTTGAGACCTTATTGTTTATTTTGGCACGGTAATTGCTCATTTTGTGCTGAATTGCACAAGTTGAGTGTAGCGAAATCCCCGATGAGTCGGGACAGTCCCGATTTATCAGGGCAGCGATCTGATACTTGAGATATTAAAGTGGGAAAAGGAGGTAATACAGATGAAAATGGTTGTTGGTGCTACGATAATAGCTATCCTGATAGTATGCGGTGCCTACTTTGGTAGTCATTGGTACTATGGGGACGACCCTGTTCCCTTGGTTCTTGACAGTCAACCCCCTAGGGCCTCCATTGGAACTTCGACGGTGGAGGATTCCCAGGTCGATGAACTAACTTTTGCTGACGAGTCAGATAATGACATCGCTGAGTCGCCTGACGCAATGGAACACGCTGATGAACAGCCCACTGATTCTCCTGACACACAAGGAACAGATGAGCCATTCCTTCAAGCGTGGGACTGGGATGAAGAAGTCCGCCAAGCGCACGAGGAGCCGTCTGTCACAGATCTATCGGATCAAGAACTCCGTGAGCGGTTTTTAGCGGATGTAGAAAGCGGTAAGTTTGCCCGTAAGATGCGTGAGTATCTTGAGCGTGAACACGGCAAAGGACCTGAAGTTGATGTGCTGGTTCGCTACTATGACAAAAGTTTCAAGAATCAGGCAACGCTGTCAGATGCAATAGAATTCAAGCTAGCCAGAGAGTCACTCGGTTTGGCTGGATCTAAGGAATCTGAATCCATTGATAGCTCAATCGAACATCTTCAGAAACATGGTGATGAACCGGTCGGAGGCACATTAACCGTAACCGCATTGGACCGCTTGCGAAAATGATGAGCCGGTCACAGTGATTGACCAACTATAGATCTGAGGGAGGGATAGGACTATGTTATTTCGTATGTCATTCACAATAACGATGTCTATTTTTTTCGCAGGCTGGATCTGTTGTGTCATGTTTAGTCGTAATGGCCAATCAGTGGCATCGCCTGTAGAACCTGAAATTCAACTCTTACAAGTGGGTGCGTTTCACGGCGACGAGGTCTCAGCAGAATCAGGTGAAATCTGGCTGGGATTGTATTCGACGCTTGGTGGGTACGCGCTTATCCCTTCGAGGATTACAGTGGAAACCGTTTATGACCCATTCGTTGATAATGCCGGGGAGAAGACCGGCAAAGCGGTGTCAGTGGCTGAGCGAACGCGACCGCTTTTTCTAATAAAGGGTTTGGAGACACCCAAAAGAGAATCTATCGAAACACTATCCGCCGAAGGAGCAATTTTGAATCCGGGTAAGTCTCTCGATCTTAGGTTAGCAGGTAAAAATGAGTATCATGTAACAGTTTATGGTGAAGGGGAGATAGGAACAAACGGGTTTACTTCACTCGAAAACTACAGTCTTGAACTGTCCAAAGGGCAGTTATCACAGGAGTTGGTCGCATACAGTTCAACGTATGGCGCCATACCCACCCTGCTCTGGGCAGGTGATCTGGATGGGGACAATCAATTGGATTTGGTCATTAACGCAACCCCGCATTACACCGTATATTCTGCGCCGATGTTGTTCCTTTCGTCAATGGCGAGGGATGGTAATTTAGTCCAGAAGGTTGCGGTATTTGTTGCTACCGGATGCTAGTACACTGGGAGGTGTTGACATTTTGTTGACACCAATGAAATGCCACAAAGGAGGTGCTCTGATGAAATTAAGGATTGCAATTGTCGCTGTTATGGTCCTTTTCGCTGCGGGATTATATCTCTATATCAACCCTGTAGAGAAAGGGCAACCGCTGTTTCGCAAGAGTGAGCCTAACACCGTTGAGGAATCTGTGGTGCCCGATGATTCCGATAACTCGGATCGCAATGATATTCCCACACAACAGGATCCCAAACGTCCTGAAAAGGTTCAGCCCAAATATTTCCACACGATCGTGGTACTCCTCGAAAAGCATCTACCAACCACCGATAGCTAATGGAGCAATTGATAATCAAACTTCAACAGCCCGCGCTGGGCAAGGAGTCAGCACCATGAAAGCACATGAGTCTTTCAACCTGCGGATAAATCGAGTAGACATCATAGCCTCCGAACAATCTGGGCTTCCGACGCTATTCTACACTATCAAGCGATGCTACGGAGATGATCAGGCATCAAGCTATCTCCATGCCTACAAGAAAACGAAAGGTCGCCCAAGCGTTGTTTTCAGCGCGGGAGACAATGCAACTCGTTTTTAGGGAGACTTGTCTTATTGGCACCGCTGATATAAAAAGAAAGCGCAAAGCACGAAAACAGATCGTAGGGGCGGGGTCTCCCCGCCCTTACTTGTCAGTGCGGGTCGGGTGCCCCGACCCCTACGAAGTTTCTGTTGCACGATTTCTTAACATGAGCGATCGGTGCTTCTATTATGAAAGGAGATTATAACAATGTCTAATTACTACGTCGGAATGAAACACGAAAGTTTCTTAGTGCACAACAGGGACAATATACGCAACACCGAGCGCGTATTCGACTGTGAGGGTGGGAATGTGTCAGAATACCAATGGAATGACGGCAGAATCCTCCTTATCCTATGGCAATCGCGGGTCAATCAACTCCGCATCATGTATATCGAAGAACAAAAGGAGGTTTTACCATGAAACGTATTGCCACACTAACCCTGATATTTACACTATCAATCGTTTGCCTAACTGATTCTTCCGCAGGTTTATATCCACCCGGAACGTGGGATCACACTGCGATGGCAACTATATCGACGCTTGAAGCGACGCATATCGTTGTCGGTGAAGTAACGCATGTCTCCTTTGTCTTTCGGCAAGACGGCTCTGAACCCCTCAGTATCGTAACAGTCCGAGTTGATAAGGATATAAAGGCAGAGATTAAACGAGTTGCCGGTGAAGATACAAATCCTGTGGGGAATGTATCAGAAGATAAAGGAGACACAACACAACCTACACCGGGAGCAAAAGCTGATAGATCCAATTTAGAGGACGACGCAGTGCTGCAAACAGTATCATTCATTCAAGTAGGTGGCCCATACGAAGATGGTGATTATGTGAAAGCAGTAGGAATGCCACTTCTTAAAGTGGGTGATAATGTTTTTCTTAGGCTAAAACCTAGTAACTTTACCGTTACGCATAATGGACAGAAATATAATAATTGCACCGATGAATACGGCACGGTGTATTACGTCCAAGTGGACGGTGATGACGTTGACGAGTATATCATCAAGGAATCTTGGCAACGTCTCGATGTTAATGTGATGGATATGACTCGTATAGTTCGGACAACCTTAGAACAACCAGAAACTATGCGAACATTAGAACGGCGGATAAACGGGAACTGGAACGCCGTAACGAATGAAGTTCGGCTCCAAAGTGTGATGAAGGCAATAGCAGAAATCGAAGAGGAGCTAAGTCTTCCATCATTTGATGATAATGATGACTAATAATGTGGTGGCTCATGTAAAAAGAGAGTGCAAAATATGAGCGAAATCGTAGGGGCGGGGTTTCCCCGCCCGTGGCACCTCCCGATTTATCGGGGCAGTCAGGGTTGGGTGACCCAACCCCTACGAAAACTCGATTGCTGTTGCACGCTTTCTTAACATGAGCGAATGTGGTAATTCTCAAAGGAGGAGTATCATGAAAGCCTTAGCATTCGTAACTATCGCATTAACCATCGGATTCGCCAGCATAAGTTTCGCACAAACTTGTGGAGTCCTTGAAAGTGAGGCTGACACATATAACTCGTTCACATGGAAAGCGCTCATCGGTGCTTTCATTGAACGAGCCCCTAATCCAGACCATTGGCAAGAACAAGAGGCAGATTTTTACATAAATGAATCATCATGCCCATCGGGTGGAGCAGCCGCTATTAGGAGAGCTGCTGCTACATGGAATGCTGCATCATGGAAAGGGCATGATGATTTTACTTTTAGCTCCCGTGGTAATGCGCCAGAATACGCTGATGCAAAAGACGGTAAGAACGTTATTGCATTCCAGGCGATTCAATCACCAGGAAATAGAACCATAGCAAGAACCTATATTATGGCTCGTAAATTACTCCCTTGGCCAAGGGATCGCTTGAAAGAAGTTGATATGGCTCTTAATGTTGATAAATATTGGGCAACCAAAGCCAAAGCAGATCATTATGATATTGAGAGCGCTGCACTTCATGAATTTGGACATTGGCTTGCGATGGAACACGCAGCTGGATGCGATGAATACTTGCCTGCCGTTATGTATGATCATCTAAACACGAGTCAAATAAAACGTGACCTGCACTGGATAGACAAGTGGGGCAAGTGGTATATCTATAGCAGTGGCTACGTCGCAATGGCACCACTCGCTCTGCCGATAGATAAGATTCCGCCACCATTAACTAGTGCTACTGATGTTTTGCATACAAGACTGCTCCAAAACTATCCCGACCCATTCAACCCCGAAACTTGGATACCCTATGAGCTCGCAGACGACTCCGAAGTTGCTATTACCATCTACGATTCATCAGGTAACACCGTCCGATATATCAATGTAGGAATGCAACCCGAAGGACGATACATTGATAAAACCAAAGCCGTCTATTGGGACGGCAAGAATGATAACGGTGAATCAGTTGGGTCTGGTGTATACTTCTATACACTCAGCGCAGATGGATTCTCGCAGACAAAGAAGCTACTGGTTCTCAAATAGTATCAAATGAGCCGATCTGTTTTGGCTCATATAAAAAGAAAGTGCAAAGCCCGAAAACAGATCGTAGGGGCGGGGTCTCCCCGCCCTTACTTGTCGGTGCGGGTCGGGTTCCCCGACCCCCCTGGTCTCGCCTGTCCCGATTTATCGGGGGAACGGACTACGAAGTTTCTGTTGCACGATTTCTTAACATGAGCGATTGACACTTCTATCATGAAAGGAGATATAACAATGTCTGATTACTACGTCGGAATGAAACACGAAAGCTTCTTAGCGCACAACAGGGACAATATACGCAACACCGAGCGCGTATTCGACTGTGAGGGTGGGAATGTGTCAGAATACCAATGGAATGATGGCAGAATCATCCTTATCCTATGGCAATCGCGGGTCAATCAATTCCGTATCATGTATATCGAAGAACGAGACGGGGTAAAAGCATAACATGGTGTCAGATGCATCTGAAGCAGTCATAAATGTTAGATCAAGAACTCACCAAGATCGAATTATTGATTAAGGAAAGGGAGGCTCAAAATGAGAAGCAGGAAGGCGACAAAAGCAACACTTACGTTCCTGAGTCTGTTACTCGTAACGTTGATACTTCAAACTAGCTTTGCTGTCTATGTAGCAACTGATAATACGATAGTGAAGCAAACGAAGGAATCAGTGTTAATCGTTGCGGGTAAGATTTCCGATATTCAATACGTCCAACCAGACGCAAGTATCGGTCATGTTTTCACGGATGTTACTATCAGCGTTTCAGAAGTCTTGAAGGGCGAACCTAATATCAATGAAAACACAGCTCGATTTAGGATACGAGGTGGGAGAGGTATCGACCCACGAACAGGGCAAGCAATGATGTCGGATATTTCAACTAATATAGAGTTTCCTATAGGTGATGAACTGATATTGTTTATCACCAAAAACAGTTCAGAGAATGAGGGAGCCTATGATAGCTTGTATCCGATAATGCACCCGCATCCACCTGTAATCGAGGATATAAAAGCAGACGGACAGACACATAGAGTTGCCCGATTTGCGCTAGGTTTTTACGAAGAAAAGTATACTATGAACCTCCCTTTAGATCTAGCATTTCGATTCATTAAAACTACGGTAAAGGCTCCAGACGAGGTATCCCTTTTAGAAGAGAAAATCAGACCTCTAAAGTCACAAGACTTGCAAAGAGGTGCGATGCTGGACCAACCAGAATCACCGAAGTTTCTCTCAATGATTGAAGATGAATTAACAAGAATTGATGAGGCAATCAAAGAAAGGGAGAAGAACAATGAAAACGCAAAGGAAGGTAACGACGGGAAATAGCAGGACTTGGATCCTGTTGGTAGTTGTTTTAAGTCTATCATCACTAGCCAACAATGTTATAGGTCAATGCTTGACGCATACACCGACAGAAAATGGGAAAGACCTAAAAGGTGCTATACTCACAAAGAAATACGGTAACATACTTCGCTGGTCAGACTCACAAATGACCTACCGAGTTCAGAACACAACAAGGTTCTGGTATGGTGCTGATATTGCTTTCGCTAAAAACCAATGGAATAAATCCTCGTATAAGGGGACTAACTCCAGCTTTGAGTTTATTGATGGCGGGAGCACCAATGCACCAGTAGACTACAATGATTACAACAATGTTATCGGTATAAAGAATATAACACCTACCGATATTGTGGCTCAAACGCATAAGTGGTATTTCACGGCGACAGGGCAGATTTACGAAGCTGATATTTACATTAACTCTATTTCTGTCTTACATATTCAACCGCATAGACTCGCAGGGTCAGGTGATCTATGTGTGCAGAACGCACTTTGCCAAGAGTTTGGACACGCTCTTGGCTTAAAGGATCTTAAAAAAACATCACCTGGTGCGTGGGTCGAATATATCCGTGATACTATGTGGTGGGAGATGGAGCGAGGTGAACACAAGAAGGAATCCCTAGAATGCGACGACAAGTGGGGGACATATTGGCTGTATGATTCCGGTCAAGTCGCATCGCCCGCAGCACCATCAGCACAGGATATTCTACGGAACATACCAGAAATCACTCTGCTTGATGAACAAGGGATTCCTACCCGGACAGAGCTCATTGGGAACTACCCGAACCCGTTCAATCCGGAGACGTGGATCGCTTACACGCTATCCGAGGACAGCGACATAAGCATCCAGATCTACGATAGCAAAGGACAAACAATCCGATGGCTATCACTCGGAATGAAACCAGTTGGTGTATACGTTGAAAAGGACTCCGCCGCTTATTGGGATGGGAGAACAGACGCTGGAGAAGAAGTAACGAGCGGTGTCTACTTCTACTCACTCAATACCGGTTCCTCGATATACACCAAGAAAATGATCATCGTCAAATAGTATCAAATAACCAGACGGCAGTAGGGGGTAAGATTCACTTTTACCCTCTATTAACAAGGAGATGCTATGAACTTTCGCCGCGTTGCTATTTCATTGGGGGTGGCTGTTGTGCTGATTGCGGCTGCTTTCTATATTTACGGACGCTTGCAGCCGTTTGTTAAGCCAACCTTAGCGGGCAATCAGTGGGTTGGTACATGGGAGATCGAATCGGTCGATGGCAAGCGTTTTGAACAGCGTGTTTGGGATGAATCTTTTTCTCATTTAAAGGCGGATAGAGAAATCGCGGTTTTCATCAATAATCACACGTTCAATGATGATGGTACGTTTCAATTAGAAGCCGGTTTTACGCTGAGAGGTAAACCGGGCGGTTCTATATCTTCATGGGAGGGGATTTACACCCTGTCCAGTGAGAACTATAGGATGATAAATACACCTCCAGGAATAAAGGAGCGTCATTGGGTCAAGGCATTCTTTATCCTTCTGCTTGCAAGCACAAGGCAAGACACTGGCACATGGAATAGACAAGGCGGTACACTCACCCTGATAAGCACAGAGAACGGTGGTGGAGTTATGATTTTCAAAAAGAAGAAATAAGATGAGTTTCAATATTAAATGTCCGATAGGGAGGGGTTGATATAAAATAAAAAGAGACACAAGAGATGGTGTCATGGACGAACCGGAACAATCTGTATCCTTCTCTCAGATCGGGGGACCCTATCCCAATGGGGACATTGTTCAGGCGGTCGGCTTACCCCTCCTTGAAGTGGGTGATTACGTTTTCCTGCGATTATCACCGACTAGATATCCAGTCACAAATAATGAGCTAACAGTTAATGCTTGCACGACTGCATATGGGGCTGTCCATGTCGTTGACGAGGACGGCAATGACGATATTGCAGATCACACCGTCAAGAAATCATGGCGAAGTCTTGATGTAAGTGTAGCTGATATGACTCGCATTGTGAGGGCGACTTTGAAGCGCCCGAACGAGATGCGAGCGTTTGAGCGTGATTTGACTGCACCTGCAAAAGAGGCACGTTATCAAGTGTTGATGGAAAAGATTAAGCGTATTGAAAGGGATCTCGGTCTGCCAGAAATAACTCATGACTAAGCAGCGCAAAGTATCCATGAATCATTTAACCGCCAATCAGGGAGGATACCATTAACCCAAAAGAGGGTTCTATCATGTTAAGGAAATGTTTGACAGGCACACTCACAGTTACTTTTGCAACACTCACACTATTATTCACCCTACCATTAGTTTGTGTAACGCTTGCTATCGGGAGTGGTGTGATACAAGAACCCTTCTCCACATACATGAAACGGGCAGAACTGATTTTTATTGGGACGCTTACCGATAAGCAACACTTCCATAATGAAGTAACAAATGGATTTGTTACTGACCTCACTTTTGATATTTATAAGTTCATTCTTGGTAATCCAAAAAATAAGGATACAATAACATTTTGTATACCCGGCGGTGAAGGGATACACCCCAAAACTGGTGAGCATGTTGAACATTGGAGCTCAATGGGACAAGAGCACGCTCACCTAGAGGTCGGTGATCAAGTCATAATGTTTCTGGAGTTCAATTCACACATTGCCAAATGGATGCCCCGGCACGGAGGACTTCACCCACTATCAGGAAACCACGGATGCTGGTTCATCAAAACCAGAGAGATAGATGACAAACTTGAGTATATCATCTACCCATGGACCGACACCAAAGAGCGGCTGACGGTTCATTTTCTCGGATTACCACTTCCTCTATTCACAAAGCTGATTGAGGCAGCAAGAGACCACCCTGATACGATTGATCCACTTTCAGATCTTATTTTCGAGGCAATGCTTAAAGGCGAGAAAAGGGGTATCAAACCGGGTTCAAAAGAGGCGGGGGTCGTTGAACAGGAGGTCGTTAAACAGATCGAGCAGGTTTTAGATGAATTAGAAGCGACTAACGCACAACCTAAAGATGAACTGTGAAAGGACCAATGGACAACCCAATTCAAACCATTCCCCAAAGGAGGAACTCTCATGTTTGCACGTCACAAACAGCCGATAGTTTTTATCCTATTTCTCTGCTGTTTTGTAACTGTTCTCTTACCGATTGCCCATGCCCAAGACGAGGCAGTTGATAAAAAAATCATGACGCGCTATAAGCAGATGTTGGAGCGCAAACCGAAAGAGGGCAGCACGTTTGACCGCCTGTATCAGCTTTACCTTGAAGGACAGGGCTTAGATCAGATGGTTATTGATTATCGAACGGAGGTGGGGGCAAAACCGGACAATCCAAACCTGCAGCTGATTTTGGGACACATCTACAAACGGCTTGGGAAGAATACAGAGGCAATCTTGGTGTATCAGCGTGCTGTTAATTTGGCGGCGGACGATTACTATCCGCACTTTGCACTTGGACAGATGTATGCGACGTTGCGTCAGTATGAGGAGGCGATTGCTGCGCTCACGAAGGCGGCAGATCTTGGGATGGAGTCACGGGCTGCCACACCCGAGGAGTTGACGGCAGCCTATAAAGCGCTCGGACGTGCGTACTTCCGTCGCGATCGGATAGACGAGGCGATTGCTGCATGGAGTAAAATCGCTGAACTGGATCCAGAGAATATCTTTTCCCGTATTGAGTTGGCGGATCTGTTTCGTGAACAGGAGCTTTATCCCCAAGCCATCGAACAACACGAGGCGATCGTCCAATTGAAGCGGGATGACCCGTATCGAGTCTGTTTAAGTCTGCGGGAGATTGGGAAGATTCAGGAGGAGATGGGGGAATACGATGCCGCTATCCCAAGCTATGACAAAGCCCTCGCGTTGACAGGGCAAGGGAATTGGCTGCGAAAGGACATTCAGGGCCGAATTATCGGTATTTACGCCGCCGAAAGCGACTGGTCCGGATTAATCGCCTACTACCAAGAAAAACTCACTGAAACACCGAACGATGTGGAGTTAATCGGCTTGCTCGCCTCGGCATATATCGAAAACCAGCAGGCGGACGAAGGCATTGCTGAGTACCGAAAGGGGTTGGAACTTGCTCCGACAGACGCCGGGCTCCGTCTGAACCTGATCGCTGTTTTCCGTAACACCGAGAGATTTGAAGAAGCGGCGGCGGAATATGAGATCCTGAGCGAGGCACAACCCGACGATTTTGGGATCTATCGCGAACTTGGCGAATTGTATCTGCTATTGGAGGATGAAAAGAGGGCGAAGATGACCTATCAGCGGATGATTGATCGTGATCCAGATAACGCAGGAACCCATCTCACCCTCGCCGAAATTTATACGGGACATGAATGGATAGATGGTGCCGTTGCAGCATACGAAAAGGCAATTTCGCTTGCACCTGACAATCTCGATTATATTGAGTATTTTGGCGAATTCTATTTCCATCAGGGAAATCGTGAGCAGACCGTCGAGATATGGAATCGGATGGTCGCTGGAGACCGTGCAATTGCGGAGAATTTTGACCGCCTTGCACAGTTGCTTGACGCAAAAAATTTCCGGATGGAAGCCATCGTCGCAAGCCGAAAGGCGGTCGAGTTGGCATCCGGTGAGTATCGCTACCGTGAAGCGTTAGCACGACGGTTGATGGAGAACAAGGACTACGACGCGGCACTGTCCGAATACACCGCAGCGGCGGAACTCGCGCCCAACGATTTTTTTGCCGAACAGATGGGTGATCAGCAGATTGAAATCTATCGGCGTCAAAGGACACTCGTGGAGAAAATTGAAGAGTTGGAGACGGCACCTGAGAGTTTTGAACAGCAGAAACAGCTCGCCAAGATGTACCTGAAGCTGGGCAATATCACCTACTCGCTCGAAGTCCTTTTGCGAGCAAAAGCCCTCAAGCCCAATGATGTGCCAATCAACCGTTGGCTCGCCGAAATTTATGTCCAACAAGGTAGGCGCGATGAAGCCAATGCGATCTACACGCACCTGATTGAAGTGGATAGTGTGAATGCAAGGGAATATTATGGAAACATTGCGAGGTCTCATCTGAGGGTAATGGCCTTTGATGCGGCAACAACGGCAGCGAAGCAAGCGGTCGCACACAGTCCACGCAATCCCGAAGGTCATCAGATGTTGGCAGAAATCGCCAAACAGGTTGGGAATTATGAAACCGCCATCAACAGCCTCAAGGATGCTATCCGTCTACGTCCAGAAGGCACCGACATTCGTGCGAAGATCGCAGAAATTTATAAACTTTCGGGCAACCCCCGACAGGCAATCGAACAGTACTGGCGATGCTGGGAATTGAGCGATAGCGTGGACGACAAACTTACCTTTGTTAAATCGCTCTCCGAGGCATATTACGACTTGGGACGACGGGGCGAGTTTGAAGAAAAACTGAAGCAGATGTCGAAAGCGAATACCTCCGACATGGGACCTGTTTTGGCGTTGGCGACAGTCTATCAGATGGAAGGCGACCTCCCCGGCGCACGATTCCAACTGGCGCGCGCGTTGGACCGGGAACGCGAAAATTCAGATCTGCTGGCACAACTGGTCAAAATCAGCATCGACCTCGGGGATATTCAGGACGCGCTGAACTATCAACAGCGGCTTGTCAAAGTAGAACCCGACCCCATCCACCAGCAGCGGCTTGGCGAGTTGTTGTTTGATGTTGGGCGGGAGCAGGAGGCGATTCAGGCGTGGACGAAACTGCTGCACGCGAAGAATCAGACACTTGAGGCAGAGATTAAGCTTGCAACGTTGCTGATTCGGCACGGTCAACTGGACGAGGCGCTTTCCAGCCTTGACCGTGCGGGTGAAAACGTCAAGGAGGCCACAGCAATCTATCAGATCGGTGCGGCATTGGTTAAAATGAACGAATTAGACCGCGCGCAACCCCACTTCCTGCGGATTATGGAGATGCCCGAACCGCTCGATAATACGACGAAGAACGTTGTGGCGAAGTCGTCTCGTTCAAACTACGGACCGCCCGGAATCGACACGGACAAATTTGATCTCCCAGGACACCTTGTCTGGGAAATCCAGAATCGGTCATTTGGGCGTGGAAGTGGTCAACCGTGGGTGCCGAGTAGTTTTGAGGAAGCACAAGCCGGCGCGCTCGTGCGGTTGACAACTATTGCACAACAGCAAGGGAAACTCAGCGAATTTATCCAGCAATTTGAGGCGGAGGCTGATGCGAATCCAAAGGACATCCAGACGCTCGAAACGTTAGTGAAACTCTATAACCTGACCGAAAACACCGACAAAGCGAGGGAAATCACTGATCGATTGATTGCCGCATCGCCAAACGACCCGGTATATCAGGGCTTACGATTGAGCCAATCAATAGAGCAGCAGCGCGATTATAAAATAATAAAAAAATACCTTGACGAAATGACCGGAGTCAACCCCGAAGCGCGGCTCTGGTACGTTGCAGAATATGCCTCACAGTTCTATCGGCGAGGAAGAGAAGGGGAAGCCCGAAAACTGCTAGATGAGTTTGAAGCTGCAAAAGTGACCAATCTCAACACCGGTTCAAAACTAGTTGATGTATACGCGCAGATGGGTAGGACTGATGAGGCAGAAAAAGTTATCGCCCAACTTCCAATTCCAGCAATCCCGACGGTATCCCGGACTTCGATCACAGGTACACCATCGCTCGCACAGCAACAGTGGTGGCAATATAGCCGTATCTACCGGAATCTCGCCACCGCTTACATCCGTGAAGGGAAGATCGACAAAGGGGTTGCGCTGTTTTGGACATTCTTTGACCGGACCAAACCGCCTGTGACAAACCCCCAGCGCGTGGCGACACTCGCATACTCGTCGCACTCCTACAGCGGATATACGCCGATCCGGTCCAGCTATCCATCGCCAACAAGTTACTACAATCAAGACCGTTTAGAATATCTCCAATGGGTTTTCAGCCAACTGTGGACGAAGGATGAGCAGGAGGCGTTGTACACCAAACTCCGGACAGAGTTGGAGACCGTTGAAGGTAGAAACCGCATCTATCCCGGCTTGGCGTTAAGTTACTGCTATTGGTGGGAAGGAAAACGGGATAAAGCACAGGTGGTCCTCTCAGGGTTACAAGAACAATTCCCGGATGACCTCACGCTCAAGCTCAACACCGTCTTTGCCTCCATCCAGACCGGCCAACATGCGACCGCGTTGGAACTGCTCGATGACCTCGCTGGGGCAGATCCACGAAACCGCCGGCAGTATTATAACATCACGCTACAACTCGCTTCGCACACAGGCGACACGGTCAAGGTGCGTGAGTTGATAACAAAGATACTGAATTCGGGAAGTGGAGCCCGTGAGCTTTATCAGTTCTCGCAAAAACTCCAGCAAGGTGGTCTCACGCAATACGCCATCGCTGTCGCCAAGAAAGCGATGATCTTGGCGATGGGGCAACGCGACCCGAGCTTTCTGATGGATTTGAGTGAGCACTTAGAAGATCTTGGGCGGGGACAAGATGCGGCACACATCGCTGAACGGGCAATGCGTTTTGCCAACCAACGTGACCGGTACGGTCAGACATTGCATTCGTGGAGCCTCCAGCAAGCGACCCATCTAATAAGTCGATCTAAAGCGGTGCGAGAACGCGAACCCCAGTTGATTAAAGCCGCCGAAAAATCCCCCAATTCATTCCAGGCACAAGTCCAGTTGGCGACATTCTACGAAAGTACAAATCAGGTCAAAAAGGCGTCGGCTGCCTTTGATGCGGCCCTTGCTCTGCGCCCCAAGGACAGTATGACCCGTCAGCGGTACGCCCAGATGTTACAACGTAGCGGGCAGTCAAGGGGGGCCGTGACCCAATACGTGATGCTCCTTGAGGATAACCCAAATGCACTCGGTTACGACTATTTTCAGGTGCTGGAGACCTTCATCCAAGCGGGAAAAGTTGATGAGTTGGTTTCGCTCGCGATGGGGATGATTTCGCCATCTATCGGACAGGGCTTCGGCAACGAGTTCGCGGAAGGTGCTGCATACGAGTGTCTGGAGAATAACAATCCCCAAGCAGCTGTCAAAATCTACGAAAAGCTTGTCGAAGCTGAGCCAAATCGGCATTATAGATATCGTGACCTAGCGTCCGCCTACGCTGCTGCCGGTGAACACGAGAAGGCAATCCAGCTCCTGCGGGAAAAGGTAGAAATTGAGGATGAGCCTTACGTACAAGTGGAGATTGTGTCGAAACTGATCGAGCTCTGCAAGGCCTCCGGTGGAGTAGAAGGATTCGCCGCAGAATATGAAGCAAAGCTTGCCGAGAAACCAGAGGACCCGTCATTGCTTTATCTCGTTGCGGTGATGAAGATTGCGGTAAGTGACCTCGAAGGGGCGGATACACTCGTTAATCAACTTCGTGATCGGGTGTCGGTGAATGCACACTGGTTGAAAAGTCTGGCAACTGCATACAGGAACGCAGGCGACCGGGACCGCGAACTCCGCCTTCTTGTAGCCACAATTGAGAAAACTGACCCACAGAATTGGTGGCAACTTTCGGAGAGTTATCAGAGACTCGGTACAGCCTACGCCGAGAAGGGTGAGAAAGAGAAAGCACGGAACGCATTCCGCAAGATGGGGACTACCCATATTCTGCGTGGATTCAGCTTCTGGGAAAAAGAGCGTGTCGCAACTACATACATGCAGCACGAGATGTGGGACGATGCCGAAGCCTTATTTACCGAAATCGTCAATGGTCTTTCGACACGACAATGGGAACGTCAACAGGCGCAACGGCAGTTGATGGAGATTAAACGGAGACGCGACGGATTAGCGGGGACCACCCGGCTGACCGAAAAAACGCAAAAGATGAACCTTGGAACGCAGCGAGCGTTGGCACAACAGTATATGCAGCGCAATCAACTTACGAAGGCAGTGGAGATTTACGAACAGATTACCACAGCGATGCCGGAAGACCTTGAATCTCGTGCCAATCTTGCAACCATCTATTCGCGCCAAAATAAACACGATAAATCAATCGATACCTGGGAAACGTTGCTCGAAGCCGACCCGGAAAACACAAAGTATCAAGATGGACTCGTCAACGCTTACCAGTCCGCTGACAAAATTCCGGAAGCCCTTGAACTCGCGCAGAAATACATTGATGCGGAAGCCGACATCGGTGTCCACTACGTCCGACTCGCCAAAGTCTACACCGCCGGAGATAGGGTTGATGATGCTGTTGAAGCCTATAAAAAAGCAATTGCACTCACTCCCGGTGATGGGAAGATCTATCGTGAACTAGCACAGCTTTATCTCCGTAAAGACGACTTGGATGCTGCCGAAAAGACATTTGAGGAGGCAATTCAATACACTGGACAGGAGTGGGAGCGGCAGAACCTTGAACGACAACTGATGAACATCTACCGCCGTCAAGGGAGGTTGGAGGAGATGTTGAAGCAGGCGGAAGACCAAGGGACGCTCACATTTGAGATGCAACGGGAACGTGCCCAACGCTATCGGAATGAGGGTAGATTGGAAAAAGCGGTTGATGCGTACAAAAAAGCACTAGATATGACCTCTCAAAGTTACGAACGGAATGAGATCTTCAACGAATTGGTACAGGTATACGTGCAACTTGGTGAGAACGACTTGGCAATAGAGGTCTACGAAACACTGTCTCGCTCCGGTTCAACAGGCATGTCAATCAACCACGGTCCATCCGGTGTCACAGTCACCTTCGGTGGCGATGAAGCACGCGAACTCTTGATTAAGGCTTACAAAAATCAAGGAAAACTTGAGCAATTGAAAACCCATTTTGAAGGCAGACTCGAAAAGGAGACAGATGATTCCGCCCTCCTTGAAATGGTGGCTGAGATTTATCGGAACGCCAACGACCATGAACAGGCTGCTAAAGCCTATCAAGCACTCTGTAAAGCGCAGCCCGGCAATGTCCGCAGTTTTTACTACGCTGCTGTTGCTTTTAATAAGAGTAATCAGCCTGATCTGGCAGAGGAGCTGCTGAATCAAGGCGAAGTTGCGCTTTCAGGCAGCAATCGCAGCCATGACATGTGGTTCCTTGCTGCGGTGGCATCTATCTGCCTTGATGCCAAAATGTACGCTCCAGCGATCAAGATCGTTCAGGAAGCAATCGCTGCAAGCGGAAGATACGGAGGCTTTGGTTGGGGACAGGAGCAGTTGTATAACATCCTCGGAAAAAGTTATCTCGGCACAAAACAGTACGAAAACGCCGTCAATGCGTATCGACAGATGGCAAATGTTGCCCGCAGTGACCACGAGCGAAGCAGAGCAGAAGCGGCGATGCGCCAAGCGTACAAAGCGGGCAACCTCTACGAAAAGCAGATCCCCGAAAAATTGCAACTGGTGACAGAAAATCCCGATGACCCGGACGCTCATTTTGCCCTCGCCCAAACCTACGAATGGAGTGACCGGATTGATGAGGCAATTATGCAATACCAGCAAATTAGTGAACTCCAACCCAACAGCTCCCGATGGCACAAAGCAATCGGTGACCTCTACCAAAAGCAGCGTCCAACAGGTGCGGAATTGGAGGACACGGCACTGCATCTCGACGGGAATTCGAGTTTCGTAGAAATCGCTGACAGCGACACTTTGAACGATATTAGCCAACAGGTAACGGTGACAGCGTGGATTAAACCGACCAACTTTCCGAACGGACCTGCTGCCATTATTTCCAAAGGTGACCGGCAAACACTGAATATCAACAATCAAAGTTACGGACTCTGGTTACAGGAGGATGGTGCGATTCGATTCACCGCATCGCCAAGGAACCAAGAGGGAAGGACGATGCTTTCGGCACCCAGTGCCGTTGGGCTTAACACATGGCATCACGTAGCGGGTGTCATTGATGGGAACAAAAATGTCATAAAGCTGTTTATTGACGGCACCGAAGTTGGGAACCGAGATTTCGGGAGAGGCGGTTTTTATAAAAGTCAATATCCACTCCGGATCGGTGCTTCACATAAGAAAGGGATGGACTCTGCCACCTTTGAGGGACAAATTGATGAGGTTCGGATCTGGAACGTCCCCCGGACAGAAGCCGAGATTCGTGAGGGTATGAATACCCAACTGAAGGGCGATGAGCCGGGCTTGGTTGGCTACTGGAGGTTTGACGAGGAAACAGAAGGGAATATCTCTGATATATCACCGAACAAGAACCCTGGCAAGCTAGTTGGTAATACCAAACTAGTCGGTTACTCCCGTCCCATCTTTGCCGTTGCAGGAGTTGAACGGTTGGCAAAAGCGGCCGCTGCATACGAAAAAGCACTTGCGCTTGAACCGACCTCCTCTGAACTATACCACCAGCTAGCGCGGACTCATGCAAAAGACGATCAATTATTAGAAGCTGAAGCCACATACCGTCGAGCCCTAGACGCGTCCCTTGAAGATAACGAATACGATTCTGCGATCCGAGGTATCTGGAGGCTTTATAATGACAAAGAGCAGAAGAATAAAGGCATCGCCATCCTTGAGAGCCTGAAGCCTAAAATGGAGAAGCGCGCTGTGCTACACGAATTGTTAGGTGCTGCCTACAAAGAGGCGGGCGAGTCCGAAAAAGCGAACGCCACATACACCAAGTGGGTGGAAATTCGTCAAAAAGAGATAAGCCGGAGACAACGGGCTTGGGAATATCAGCATCTCGCCAATCAGATTCTTGACAAGGGGATTATGCCGGAGAAAGCGTTAGAATTTGCAGAACGTGCCTCACAAAGTGGTGATGCGGCTTGGCATTACGCTTCGACTTTGGGGCGCGCCTATCTCGCCAACGAACAGTATGCAGAGGCACTAGAACAGTTCAAACTGAGTAGAAATAGCAGGAATCAACCCGGCACGACCCCGGAAGATGCAGCCCGACGGTTATGGCGGAGAGCCACCCAAGATAGCGAAAAAGCCAAGGACGAAGGACGGTACGTTGAGATAACAAAAAAAGTGATGAACGCTATGCCCGGCAATCCAACCATCCAACTACTCGCCAACGTCGCACTTGCCGAATACTACCGTGAACACGAACAGCCCAACAAAGCTGAAGATTATATGAACAAAACCGGCTTTATCGCCGAAAACGCGTGGTCAATTATCGGTCCATTTAACAATATGGACGGAATCGGTTATAATAAAGCGTATATCCCGGAAGATGCGATGCAGATCGACACAGCTGCAAAATACAATGGAGTTGATGGGCAGATCGGTTGGCAGAAGCGGACTGATGATACCTTCGATGGCTTTGTTGATCTCGATAAAATCTTTGGAAGGAAAATTAATTGGGTCACAGCGTATGCGCGGACAACCGTTACCGCACCCGACGAACGGAAAGCCCAAATCCATCTCGGCAGCGATGATCAAGCAAAGGTCTGGTTGAATGGTGAGGAGGTATTCGTATATAGTGAATCCCGTTCTGCAGCGATGGATCAGAATGCCATTCCGGTAACACTCAAAGCGGGCAAAAACAGCATCCTCATTAAGATCTGCGATGAGATAGGATTTTGGGGATTTTACCTGCGCCTAACCGACGCAGATGGGGTGCCCTTTACGGATTTAGCATTTTCAAAAGAATTAAGGTAACCTAAGTTGCTATTTATCAAACCTAAAAATCACCAATGAACAATCCAAGCCATTTTCCAGAGGAGGATCTCTCGTGTTTGAACGCCCCAAACAACTAATAGTCCTTATCCTGTTTCTTTGCTGTTTTGCATCTATTCTCTTAGCGATTGCTCCTAACCAAGATGAGGCGGTTGATGAAAAAATCATGACGCGCTACAAGCAGATGCTGGAGCGCAAACCGAAAGAGGGCAGCACGTTTGACCGCCTGTATCAGCTCTACCTTGAAGGGCAGGGTTTAGACCAGATGGTTATTGATTACCAAACGGAGGCGGTGGCAAAACCGGAGAATCCGAACCTGCAGCTGATTCTGGGACACATCTACAAGCGGCTTGGAAAGAATACAGAGGCAATCTTGGCGTATCAGCGTGCTGTTGATTTGGTGTCGGACGATTACTACCCGCACTTCGCGCTTGGACAGATGTATGCGACGCTGCGTCAGCATGAGGGAGCCATTGCTGCGCTCACGAAGGCGGCAGATCTTGCAATAGCGTCACAATCTGCCACGCCCGATGAGTTGACCGCAACCTATAAAGCACTCGGACGCGCCTATTTCCGCCGGGATCGGATAGACGAGGCGATTGCCGCATGGGGCAAAATCGCTGAACTGGATCCAGAGAACATCTTCTCCCGCATAGAGTTAGCGGATCTGTTTCGTGAACAGGAACTTTACACCCAAGCCATCGAACAACACGAGGCTGTCGTCCAATTGAAGCGAGATGACCCGTATCGAGTCTGTTTGAGTCTGCGGGAGATTGGGAAGATTCAGGAAGAGATGGGGGAATACGATGCTGCTGTCCAAAACTATGACAAAGCCCTCGCGTTGACGGGGCAGGGGAATTGGCTGCGGAAAGATCTACATCAACGCATCATCGGTATCTACGCTCACAACGGGGATTGGCCCGGTTTAATCACCTATTACGAAGGAAAACTCACCCAAACCCCGAATGATGTGGAACTGATCGGCTTACTTGCCAATGCGTATATTGAGAATGAGGGGATAGACGAAGGCATCGCCAAGTATCAACAGGGATTGGAACTTGCCCCGACAGACGCCGGGCTCCGTCTGAACCTGATCGCTGTTTTCCGTAACACCGAGAGATTTGAAGAAGCGGCGGCGGAATATGAGATCCTGAGCGAGGCACAACCCGACGATTTTGGGATCTACCGCGAGCTCGGCGAATTGTATCTGCAACTGGAGGATGAAGACAGAACAAAGGCCACCTATCAGCGGATGATTGACCGTGATCCAGATAATGCAGGAACACACCTTACCCTCGCTGAAATCTACACGGGGCATGAATGGATAGATGATGCTGTCGCAGCATACGAAAAAGCTATCTCGCTCGCGCCTGATAATCTCGATTATATTGAGTATTTCGGCAAATTCTATTTCCGTCGGGGAGATCGTGAGAAGACCGTCGAAACGTGGAATCGGATGGTCACTGGAGAACGTGCAAGTGCCGAGAACTATAGTCGCCTTGCACAATTGCTTGACACAAAGAATTTCCGGGCGGAAGCTATCCTCGCAAGCCGAAAGACGGTTGAGTTGGTGCCCGGTGAATATCGCCACCGGGAAGCGTTGGCACGGCGGTTGATGGAGAACAAAGACTACGAAGAAGCATTGGCTGAGTACACGGAAGCTGCGAAATTAGCACCAAACCCCTTCTTCGCAGAGCAGATGACTGATCAGCAAATTGAAATCTATCGACGTCAGGGTGTCCTTGCGGAGAAAATTGACGAATTAGAAGCATCGCCTGAGAATTTTGAACAACAGAAACAACTTGCCAAGATGTATCTCAAGTTGGGGAACGTGACAAATGCACTTGAAATTCTGATTAAGGCGAAAGACCTCAAGCCAAATGATGTGCAGGTCAACCGCTGGCTCGTGGAACTGTACACGAGGAGTGGACGCCGTGATGAAGCGGTCACTATTTA
The DNA here is from genome assembly GCA_965116925.1 of Candidatus Poribacteria bacterium. GTDB lineage: Bacteria > Poribacteria > WGA-4E > WGA-4E > PCPOR2b > PCPOR2b. The sequence continues at coordinate 5,204,891 of OZ220744.1, forward strand.
CAATCATCTCGTTCAGGTTGATGCCGGAAATGCGCGAGAATACTATTCAGATATCGCCCGTCTCCATCTGCGTGCGATGGATTTTGATACTGCTACCTCAGCTGCAAAGCAAGCGATTGCACACAGTCCCCGGAATCCAGAGGGGCACCAACTGCTTGCGACAATCGAGAAGCAGCGTGGGCATTACGACGCAGCGGTCGATAGCCTCAAACAGGCGGTCCGCTTGCGCTCCGATTCCACCGAAATTCGCGCCGAACTGGCAGACGTATATCGACAGGCAGGCGATTATCGGGGGTCAATCGAGCAGTATTGGCGGTGTTGGGATCTGAGCGATGAACTCAGCGATAAACTCTCGTTCGTCAATCGGTTGGAGGACGTATACTATGATCTTGGGCGGAGCGATGAGTTGGAAGAGGCACTCCAGCAGATGGCAAGGGTAAACCCAAGCGATCGAGGTCCTGTGTTGGGATTAGCGGAATTGTACCGGAGACAGGGTGATCTGCCCGCTGCGAGAGAACAGTTAGGGCGTGCGTTGGAGCAAGAGACGCAAAATCCCGACCTACTAACGCAGTTGGTTCAAATTAATCTGGAACTTGGTGAGAATCAGGAGGCACTTTCGTATCAGCAGCGGCTCGTCAAGGCGCAGCCCAACCCCCATCATCAACAGAAACTCGGCGAAATGCTCTTTGACATCGGTCGAGAGCAGGAGGCGGTTCAGACATGGACAAAACTACTGCACACCAGAAATAAGGATGTCGAAGCAGAGGTGAAACTGGCGGGCTTACTCAGCCAACATGGACTGCTTGATGAAGCACTTTCCGCCTTAGACCGTGCCGGAGAGAAGGCAACGGAGGCGAAAATGCTATACCAGATAGGGGCGTTGCTGGCAGAGATGAACGAATTGGAACGCGCTGCTTCGCACTTCGAGCGCATATTGGCGATGCCCGAACCGTCCGATGAAGCGAAGAAAAACGTGGGACAGACTGGACGCCCCGCCCTTGGACCATCTCAAAAGTCGTTCCTGCCCGATACGCACCGATTCAATTTGGCGAGAGACATTATCTGGCAAATTCAACGGACCTATTTCGGGTCAACTGGCAGTGCATGGCTACCAAGTAGTTTCGAGCACGCCCAAGCCGGAGCGTTGACGCAGCTTGGATTGATCGCCCAGCGTGAACAGCGGCTTGATGATTTCATCGCAGGGTTTGAGGCAAAAGCGGAAGCAAATCCCCAAGATCTCCAGAGCCTCGAAACTTTAGCGAAGGTCAACATTCTGATGGAGGATACCGATAAAACGCTGCAAACCATCGATCGCCTAATTACGCTGTCGCCGAACGATATGTCGTACAGAGCCCTCCAACTCAATACTGCGTTGAAACGGGACTTAGATTATGAAGCGACAAAAAGCTATCTAGATGGGCTCAGTCAGCTCTCTCTTGAGGCGCGGTTGTGGTACACCGGCAAATTGGCAAACACCCTCTATCGGGATGGCAGGCAAGCTGATGCGAAAAGATTAATAGATGAAATCGAAGATACAAAAGTAACAGATGTTCAGGTGCTATCGGAACTTGTCAAGACGCTGACGCAGATTGGGGAGGTAGATGCAGCAGAGCAAATCTTGGCGCAGCTTCCTTCCGCTTCGAGCATCACCCGCAGCGCGATGCGCCAGAGGTGGAGATCTTACCGGACCATGTATGCAAACCTCTCCTACGCCTATGTGCGAAATGGACAGATAGACAAAGCAATTGCGATCTTTTGGAACTTGCTTGAGCGTACTAAGCCTACTGTTGCTAATGCTCGCGCCATCTCAATCACTAGTTCACCCAACTATAGTGGGTATCAATCCGCACAAGCGAGCTTCCCGACGTCCAGCATCTACTATAATCAAGATCGGCTGCGTTTTTTGCAAGAGTTCTTCCTCTATCTCTGGACCCAAAATCAACTGGAACCGTTGTATACACAGTTTCAGAGGGAATTTGAGGAGGCTGAAGGTGAAGATCGGATTTATCCCGGTTTGGCGTTAAGCTATTTTTACTGGTGGGAAGGCAAACGGAATAAAGCGCAAGAAATTCTAGCGCACCTACAAACGGAGCTCTCCGATAATCTAACACTGACGCTCCAGACCGCTTTTGTCTCCATCAATGCTGGAAAACATCAGGAGGCAATGGACGCTTTCACTAGGGTTGCAGATAAGGATCGACGGAATCGCAAACATTATAACGACCTAATCCTGCAAGTTGCTATCTACACCGGGGATACAGTCAAGGTGCGCGAAGTACTGTCGAAGGTTCTCAGTTCACCCGTCGGGCCCGAGGCACTTCGAGAACTTGCCGAAAAGCTGCAGCAAAGCGGATTAACACAATATGCGATTGTGGCAGCGAAGAGTGCGATGAAACTCGCCATGGGACAACGCGATCCGAACATGCTGATGCAGCTGAGCCAACTGTTGGAGAAACTTGGCAGAGGACAAGATGCCGCAATTCTCGCGGAAAGAGCCCTACGCTTCGCCGACCGGCGAGGTCGGCATGGACAGACGATGTACAATTGGTACTTTCAACAGGCATCAAACCTGGCACGCCGTCGAGCAACCAAAGAACGCGAAGATCTACTCATTCTATCTGCTGAGAAAAATCCAACCTCTTTCCGCGCACAGATTAATCTCGCCACCTATTACGAAGCTGTCAATCAGATCGATAACGCTGCAAAAGCCTTTGAAGCTGCACTAGCCTTACGCCCAAAGGATAGCATAACACGCCAACGGTATGCCCAAATGCTGATACGAAGTGGGCGTTCTGAGGCAGCGGTCACACAATATACCATACTGCTCGAGAATAATCCCAACGCACTTGGATTCAGTTTTTTCAACGTGATGTTCACCTTTTTTCAGGTAGGACAGGCGGAGGCAATTGCTACTCTGGCAAAAGAGACAGTCCGCCCATCAATTGGACGTGGCTCCGGTCTCGATTTCGCAGAAACTGTGGCACAACAGTGTATGACCTTCAGTCATCCCGAAGGCGCAGCGGAGATTTATGAAAAGATCCTAGAGATCAACCCCAATAACACGCGTATGTACGCGCAGCTTGCAGCCGCGTACACAGCAGCCGGCAATCGGGACAAAGCTATCCAATTCCTTCGTACAAAACTGGAGACTAACGGTTCGGCAATCTTGAAAGATCGGAACGCACAAACTCAGGTGGCTCAGAAGTTGATTGAACTATACAAAGTGTCGGGAGAGCTAGCTGCCATACGTGAAGAATATGAGGGACGGTTGGTGGAGAATCCTGATGATACCTCGCAGACCTACCTAGTCGCGTTAATACGGATTAAGGATGGAAACATTGAAGATGCTGAGCCGCTTGTCAATCAACTGTTGGATGATATGTCAGTAACAAATCATGAATGGTTCAATAAGCTTGCGGAAACCTATCGCGCCGCGGGTGAACGAGAACGCGAAGTGCGATTGCTTGACCGAGCAATTCAAAAACTTAGTCCACAAGATACCTACCGGAAGTCTGAGATGTACGAAAAACTCGGTGCAGCTCTCGCCAAGCAAGGGGATAAGGAGAAGGCGGCGGACAGTTTTAGGAAAATGGGAAGTACGCGCCTGATGGCGTTTGGGGGCGGTATGGGCTTTTGGGAAAAACAGCGTATCGCTGATCTGTTTATGCAGCACGAAATGTGGGATGACGCCGAGGCGATGTACACAGAAGTCGTCAATGATCTATCCGCCCAGCAATTCCTTCGTCAGCAAGCGCAGGAACGGTTGATGGAGATTAAACGGCGAAAAAGTGGGCTTGGGACGACAACCCGTCTGGGAGAAAAAGCGGGGAAGATGAAGGTTGGCATACAACGGGCGTTGGCGAAACAGTACATGCAGCGCGACCAACTCAGCAAAGCGGCGACACTCTACAAACAGATTATCGCAGTGATGCCCGAAGACCTTGAATCCCGTGCGGAACTCGCCCGAATCTATTCGCGCCAAAATAAGCACGAGGCGGCAATCACCGAATGGAAGACGTTGCTAGAAGCCGACCCGGAAAACACGAAATATCAGGACGGACTCGTCAACGCCTATCAATCCGCTGACAGAACTGATGAGGCTATTGAACTTGCACAAGGATTCATCGAAGCGGAGGAGAGCGGACTTCACTATGCCCGTCTTGCCAAAGTTTATGCATCCATCGATCGGATTGATGAGGCGGTTGCCACCTATCAAAAAGCAATCGAGATTAATCCCGGCGATAAAAATGTCTATCAGGAGTTGGCACAACTCTACATACGGAAAGAGGATTTTGAGTCGGCAGAAAAGATGTTCCAGTACGCAATCCAATACACCGGGGAGGAGTGGGAACGTCAGAACATTGAGCGACAACTGATGGAGCTCTATCGTCGTCAAGGGAAACTGGAAGGCATGTTTCAACAGGCGGAATCTGAAGGGATGCTTTCTTTTGAAATGCAGCGCGAGCGGGCGCGAGATCATGCCAGTCAAGGCGAATGGGAACAAGCTGCAGCAGCCTATAAGAAAGCAATGGACATGACCACGCAGAGTTGGGAGAGAAATGCGGTTTCTACAGAGTTGGTAAAAATCTATGCACAACTTGGACAGATCGATACCGCTATTGACCTCTATAAAACCCTATCCCGGTCCGGTCTAAGTGGCATGTCTATAAATTGGTCAGGTCCAACGGGCTTCCAGATCTACTTTGCAGGCGATAAGGCACGTGAATCCCTGATTAATACCTATCGGAGTCAGGGCAAGCTGGATGACCTTCTTACCTACTTTGAGGCGCAGGGCGAGGCAACAGTTGAAAATCCAACGAGACTCGAAATAACCGCCGAAATCCACCGGACGCGCGGGGACTATGCAGACGCTGCCAAAAGCTACCAAGCACTTGGCAAAGTCCAACCCGGCAATGTTCGGAGCTTTTACTACGCAGCTGCAGCGTTCAATAAGAATGGCGAACAGGAACTGGCACAAACAATGTTGGATGAGGGGGAAGCTGCCCTATCTGCCGACATACAGTGGAATCAGGATACGTGGCGTTTGACAGCACTTGGGAGTATCTGCGTCGAGGGAGAACTATACAATCCGGCAATTAAGCTCATTGAAGACGCTATCACCCATGCTGGACGTTACGGCGGCGGTGGCCACGAACGCCAACAACTGTATAGTATGCTCGCTCAAAGCTATCTCGGCATAGAACGCTATGAGGAGGCGATGAACGCTTATCAGGATATGGAAAATGCTGCTCAGGATGATGGTATGCGACAAGCAGCACAGGATGGGATACGTAGGGCATATAGAGCGGGGAATCTGCATGAGAAGATGGTTGCCGAGCGGACCCAGGCTGTTGAAAACAACCCCGGGGATCCAGATGCCCACTTCGCCCTAGCGCAAACTTACGAATGGAGCAATATGCACGACAAGGCAATCGCTGCCTACGAACGCGCTGACGAGTTGAATCCTAATAGCACCGTTATCTTAGACCCGTTGGCAAAACTGTATACCGATGCAGCCCCTGAAAAGGCGAAAACTCTCTACAAACGCCTCATTGAACTGGCAGATGAACCTAGCGACCGTCTCCAGAAGTGGTGGCTGTTGATTGAAGTATACAAGAAGCTAGACGAACTCGACACTGCCATCGCAGAGCTGCGTAACTTTGTCGAAGCAGGTACGGAAGAGTTTGAACGTGAGGCAGTGCTCCGCTTGCTCTGGGGTATCTACAAAAATGACGAACAAAAAGGTGAAAGGGTTGCTGTTTTTGAAGAACTTGCATCGCAAATTGGAGAAAATGCAACCGTGTATGAACTGCTCGGAGATGCCTACAAAGCGATCAACGATGAAGAAAAAGCGAGCGTAGCCTACACGCAATGGGTTGAATTCCGTCAAACAGAGATAAATCGGGGTGGACGCAATTGGGACTACTACCACCTTGCGGACCAACTGCTCAGAAAGGGGATCATGCCCGAAAAAGCACTTGAATTCGCCAAACGGGTTACGCAAACGCACCCTGATCCACACTATGACGCGATGTTGGGAGAAGCATACCTCCTCAACGGGCAGTACGAGGAATCTGAGGAGAGTTTCAAACGGGCACTTACCAACCCTGATTTACCTTTCGATACAGGGGCGATATGGCCGCATCTGAAGCGAGCGAGTAAAAATGTAAAGGACGAGGGACTTTTTCTACAGTTGATGGAGGTACTAACAGGAACCGTACTCCTTGATGCAACCGAACGGATGCACGCCAATTTAGTATTGTCAACCTTCTACCACGAACGCAATCAGTCCGAAGAGGCGGAACGATATATTCGGAAATCGGGCGTTGTACCTGAAAACGCGTGGTGGATCCTTGGTCCCTTTGACAATGCAGGGGATGTCGGCTATAATAAAGCTTACATACCGGAGGATACCGTGGAGATTGATAAGACCGCGGCATACGAAGGCACAGATGGAAAAATCAGTTGGGAACAGAGAACAGATAAAACTCTTGATGGCACCGTTGATTTGTCACCAATCTTTGGTTTTGGGGACTTAAATCCGGCATTAGAGGACATGGAACAACCCAATCCTCGACTTGACACCGTACTTTCCTACACTTGGACGACAGTCAACGCTTCCGATGAACGGCAGGCGCGAATCTGGATCTCCGCCCACAATCCTGCGAAAATCTGGTTCAACGGGAAAGAAGTTTCCACAATCAACCAAGACCGGCAACCTATGTCTGATAATCAACACACTGTCCCCGTGACGCTCCAAGCCGGGAACAATAGGATCCTCGTCAAACTCAGTGGACGGCGGTGGGGATGGAAGCTCCAGTTGTGGTTGACAGACGTGGATGGCTTCCCGTTTGAGGATTTGGAATACATGAATTTACCGGCAATTCAAGAGCCAGTAGAGAAATAAGGGCACAAGGAGAAATCATGAAATATCCAATTATTTTTACGACCGTCGGACTATTCCTGTTAAGTCCAATCGCCTCATCGCCAGAGGGAGGCGAATCCGAGTCAACCAAAGTGCGCTGGAATGAGCGTTACGACCGCGATATGTATATCTACGGCAAAGAACCCGCCGCCTTTCTCAAGCAGAAAATTGATGGGTTAAAGAAGGGGAAAGCACTCGTCTTGGCGATGGGGGAAGGACGAAATGCGGTCTATCTTGCCCAAAACGGCTTTGATGTCACAGGCGTAGATATTTCCGAAGTCGCTATCGAAAAATGCAACCAGTTGGCAAAAGAAAGAAACACAACGGTCAACGCTGTTGTCGCCAATTTGACAGACTATAACATGGGCGAGGCGCAGTTTGACCTAATCACAAAATTCTACTACTACGAACCGTCAATCTTTCCACAGATCATTGACGCGCTCAAACCGGGTGGCATGTTTATCCTTGAGCAGTTCTCAATAGACCATCTCAAATACAGGGAAACGAGTCGCTTTGGTCCAAGAAACCCTGACTACCTCATAAAACCCAACGAACTCTTAGAACACTTCAAGTCCCTACGGATTCTATACTATGAAGACACCGTCGTAGAACTGGATGAAGGGATGCACAAGGGAACGGCGGCAGTCATTCGACTCATCGCAGAGAAAGCGGAGTAACTGTTAAACAAAATGCACATTCCGCCATCAGCACAATCCAAAATCAGAAAGGAACCGCACAGATGCCTGAAAGATTGATTCTCGAAAAGATTCGCAGCGTACGCCGTCGTTTGAGCGTGCAAAGGGTTTTTCAAACATTAGCAAGGTTTCTATGTTACGGTTTACTGGTATGTGTGCCGTTGTTTATCATTGATAGTTTCATTGCAACCTTTGATATTTCTCCCCTCATCCTACTGTGGAGCGCACTCGGTCTCGCCGCCATTGGGTTAATCGTGAGTCTGTTGCGCCCAATTAATCTCCACGAAGCTGCCCGGACAATTGACCTCAAAGCCTCCTTGAAAGATCGCGCTGTGAGCGGATTGGAGTTTATTCAACGTCAGACCGATGAGATGCTGGCAGCGTTACAACTCAAAGACACCTCTGACCGCCTGCAATCGGTGACCGCAAAGGAGGTTGTGCGCTATTCCGTCCCGCGTGAAACCAAATTCATCGCCTTGATTACGGCTGTAGCGTTGGCATTCTCCTTCATCGAATTTTTCGATCCGCCTGAAGCACCGGCGACGATTGACTTCTCCCCACAGATAGCCGCAGAAACCGATCACCTGTTAAAACAGATCAAAGAATCCGAAAAGACAGCCGAAGAGGTTGGACTGGAAGATACGTTACGGGAGATCGAAGAGAAGGCGCTTGAACTGAAGCGAGCGGGGATCACGCCGAAAGAAGCCCTTGCTAAGCTGACTGAAATGACTGAGATGTTATCAGCAAAAATGGATAAGGCGGGAGTTGCGAAGGTAGACGCGCTCATGAAGGCACTTGGGGAACAGTTTATTGCCAATCCCAACTTAAGCGATTTTGGTTATGCTCTGAAGGAAGGGAAATACGAAAGGGCAGCAGAACGTCTGTTTCGGTTGTCTAACAAACTCAACAACTTCAATTCCGAGCAACGTCAAAACATCGCTGATGCGTTCCAACGGGGTGGTTCAAGTGTGCAGGGGACAGAGATAGCGACTTTTGGAAATCAATTGACCAAAGCCTCAACAGCGTTGGCAGAAAATAATCTAAAGGAAGCTGAAAAGTCTCTCCAAGATGGATGTGAGAATTTATTAGCCTGTGCACTTGCGAAGGAACGTGAAGGGCTGCTGGCAAAACTGAGTTCCCAATGCCAAGCTTGCAAAGCGGGGATCGGCAAGGCGTGCAATGGCACCGGCAGCAGTAGTAGGCCAGGCAACGGCATAGGTGCCGCAACGGATCCCAATCCATACGGTGTTTTGACCAATCTTGACTCCTTCCGCCAATTGGAGCGGATTACAGGCGTACAAGGTGCCGGGGAATCCACGGTCGAGATCACAGAAGTGCCTATTGATGGAAATCCCGAAACCTCCACCGATGGACAAAGCGCGGAAGACAGTTATAAAGAGGTCTATACCAAATATCACAAGCTCTCTGAAGACGCACTTTCTCAAGAACAGATCCCGTTGGGTTACAGATTCTACGTGAAGCGATATTTTGAATCCATTAAACCGAAAGAGGAATAGGAGGCGTGAAACGCAAAACGCGGTGTGTATAGTGAATTCAAAAAATAAATGAACACTTTCGCTCCCCATGTTTGGTAGGTGCTGTTTGCAACTGCACCGATTTTGGGTGTCTCATTAATTCTAAGATCCACTATAAAATGATTTCATTGCTTTTTGCGTTTTACGGGTCAAATGGCACCAAATCAATCCCAATTTCATCCGGATTCCGTAGGGAATGCAGATCTGCATTCCCTACTTGAGGGTCAATACGAGGAATTTCGTGACACCTTCAATCGTATCCAGCGCGAGGTCTCAAAGCAGATCGTTGGACAGCAGGAGATTATTGAGGGGGTGCTAATCTGCTTGATGACGGGCGGACACGCACTCTTAGAGGGGGTCCCCGGTCTGGGGAAAACACTGCTGATTCGGACACTTCACGAAGTGCTCGATCTGGAGTTTTCCCGAATACAGTTTACGCCAGATCTAATGCCCGCAGATATCATCGGCACCAACGTCGTCGCCGAAGACGAAAGTGGTCGTAAGTTTTTTGAATTTCAGCGGGGACCCGTATTTGCGAATCTGATCCTTGCTGACGAGATTAACCGGGCGACGCCCAAAACACAGTCGGCGCTGCTCGAAGCCATGCAGGAAAAATCTGTGACGGTTGCAGGCACACATCACGAACTACAACGACCGTTCTTCGTCATGGCAACGCAAAATCCGCTGGAGATGGAAGGCACCTATCCGCTCCCCGAAGCCCAACTGGACAGGTTCTTCTTCAAGCTCAAGGTCGAATATCCGAGCCTTGACGAACTCGATCTCGTTATGGAGCGCACAACGAAACGGGAGATGCCCCTCGTCGAAAAGGTTTGCGATGGTGAGCAGATCAACGGATTAGAGCAGATTGCGCGGGATATCCTCATCGCAGAAGATGTGCGTAGGTATGCTCTCCGCATTGTGTTAGGCACACATCCCGAATCGGAAGACGCGCCGGAGCTCACAAAAAAATATGTCCGCTACGGTTCAAGTCCACGCGGTGCCCAAGCGTTGATCCTCGCATCAAAGGTCAAAGCCATTCTGGATGGGCGTTACAACGTCGCACGGGCGGATATTCAAGCGGTCGCGCTGCCAAGCCTACGCCATCGGCTCATCCTCAGCTTTGAAGGCGAAGCAGAGGGGGTTGACCCTGATCAGATTATCGAGCACCTTCTGGAAGTTATTAAGTAGAAAACAGGTAATAGAGCAAACCCAAATGTTGATAAATGGGTGCTGCCTAGCCACAGATGATATGCGTCACTTAACCTTTACCGTATGAATCTTTATACACCTCAAAGAAAAGTGAATAACCATCATGACAGCAACCATAGACAAATTGCTAATAAAAACTGAACGGATTGAACAGGAATTGGCGGAGGTGAGGCAAGCGTTAGAAGAAATTCGTCCAACAAAGTTGCTGACACCGGAAGAACGAGCCGTCGCACGACTAGAGCGTGTGCGGTTAAAGAATGAAAAATTGATGCCTCTTATTGACAACGCTTTCAAGAAAATGGGAATTACAGGCGAACCTATTAGTGCAGAGAAAGTTCAGGAAATGCTTGCCGCCGAAGGAATAAAACCGGAGGAAAATTCATTTAGTCGAGGCATTATTGAGATGCGTGAGGAATAATCAACGTGAATTACTTCTGGTTAGATGCGAGTGCACTCGTCAAACGTTACGTGCCCGAAGCAGGAACACCTGTGGTGAACTACTTCTTCACTCGTGTACCCTTACAGCAAATGCTTTGCCTTCTTGAAAGTGTTGGTGAAATTATCTCCATCTTTGTCCGCCGCAGAAATGGAGGCGTAATCACCAGATCTGGTTTTAATCAAGCTATGTTGGATTTCCGTTTTGAAGTGAGTTTCTGCGCTGAAGTGGAGAAGGTATATCCAACCGAAAGTCAGATAGCTGCCTCGTGGGAACTTATTGAAACACACTCTATCAATAGTACCGATGCTATTATCCTTCGTTGCGTTCTTGATAGTGCTATCGAGCTACGCGCAGACGGAGATGATCTAATCTTGATCTGCACCGATGTACGCCTTTTGAGGGCAGCACAAGCTGAAGGGATGCTCACATTCAACCCTGAAATCGATAGTCAAACCGTACTCGATGCTCACCTTCATTCATCATGAACAATACTCAATCCGCCTTCGATGGCGAATTCCTAAAAAAGCTGGAATACCTCTACATCGTCTCCAAGAAAATCTTTGCGGGACGGATCAAAGCAGAGCGTCGCAGCACACGACGCGGCGTCAGTGTAGAGTTTGCTGATTATCGTAACTACACCGCCGGGGACGACTTCCGCTATATCGACTGGAACGCCTTCGCCCGCTTGGACGAGCTTCTACTGAAACTCTATGAGGAGAGAGAAGACCTCCACATCTACTTTCTCCTTGATGCCAGCCAGTCCATGACCTACGGCGAACCGCAGAAATTGCTCTACGCCAAGCGCGTGGCCGCAGCACTTGCCTATATCAGCCTGTCCAACTTAGACCGTGTCAGCATCACCGCTTTCACAGATCGAGATCAAAATCGGTTGCCGACTGAGCGTGGGAAGGGAAAAATCTTCACACTCCTTGATTTTCTGGATCGGATTGATGGTGTCGGTGAAACCCATCTAGAAAACGCCTTCCGCAACTTTGTGCATACAACGAAACGGCGTGGGTTGATTGTACTAATCTCTGACCTTTTTGATCCGCGCGGGTTTACAGACGGCCTCAACCTGTTGCAGTTTCAGAAGCACGACCTATTTGTGGTGCACATTATTGACGACAAAGAAGCCGATCCCAACTTACGAGGCGATTATCATCTCGTTGATGTCGAGACAGAGCAACTCCGACCGGTGACCATCAATGAAAACCACCTCAAACGTTACAAGGCATTATTTCAGCAGTATTGTGATGATCTCAGGCGATACTGCGTTCAGCGCGAAATTGGTTTCATTCGGACAAGCACTCAATTGCCATTTGATGAACTGATCCTGCGCATCTTTCGGATGGGCGGGTTCGTGTCTTAACGGTGTGCCATGAACTTCCTATCGCCAACCGCATTTCTGCTATTCGGTCTCGCAGCACCAATTGTGGCGCTTTATATCCTCAAATTACGCCGCCGCCGCGAACCGGTCTCCACACTACTGTTTTGGGAACAGATCTTCAGAGAAAAGCAGACAACCTCGCTATTTCAAAAGTTGAAGCATCTGTTGTCCCTACTCCTGCAGCTGCTATTCCTTATACTTTTAGTCCTCGCACTTGCCCGACCGCAATTCGCCTTCATGACCAAATCGGCGCGGCAGCTGATCCTGATTATCGATCGTTCAGCGAGTATGAATGCCTTTGATGGCACGCTCTCGCGCTTGGAATCAGCCAAGCAGCAGGCGTTGAGTATGGTTGATAACCTCCGCTTTATTGACGAAATGATGGTGATCAGCTGCCACACTCAACCCGTAATTCATAGCCCGTTTACTAATCATCAGAAATCGCTACGCGACGCGATTGAGTCAATTATCCCCACAGATGTGAAGACAGACCTCCAGCCGGCGTTGGCGGTCGCCCATTCTGTGGCACAGACCAAGCCTAATCCAGAAATTATCGTCTTTAGCGATTTTCATCAGGTTCCCGACACACTTCTCACACAGTGGGAGAATTCTCAGATTCATTCTTCAGAGACGAAGGTGCATCTGTTACCAGTCAATCTCGGCATAGAAGGAAACGTCGGCATCACACAGTTTCGGGTGCGAAAGAGTCTGGTCAACGCCTTTGATTACCAGACCCTGTTGACGGTAGTCAATGCTTCAGCCGAGGAGAAGTCCTTCAATGTCGAACTTTATCTCAACGACGCGCTTCTGGATGTCCGTCCTTACACCCTCGCGCCCGGCGAGAACAAATCCGAACTCTTTACCAATTTCACGATGGAGGGCGGTAGACTCAAGGCTGTCTTAGATATAGAAGATGGGCTATCTACCGACAATGTCGCCTACGCCGTGCTGCCAAAGCGTGAGCAAATCCCTGTCTTGCTTGTCACCCCGAACAACCCATTCCTCGAAAACGCGCTCGCCGTTGATGAAAAATTAGATCTGACCGTCGTTGCCCCGGACCAATACGACTCCGGTGCAGGAGGGTATGACGTTACTATTTTTGACCGTTATAATCCACCGACACTCGACAATGGTAACTATATGTTCATCTATCCCCCCAAAGCAGGCGCGATTTGGCAAATCGGCGAATCGGTGGAGACCCCAATCATTACAGAATGGGAACGTAAACATCCCATTCTACGCCACGTTCATCTGGATAATGTCCAGATAACCGAAGCGTATCAGGTCAATGTCCCGGCTACAGCGAATGTGCTTGTCCGTTCATTTGAAGACCCGTTGCTGATTGTTGAAGAAACACCGAATCGAAGAGTCGTTTTTGTTGCTATTGACACCCTAAAATCTGACCTGCCTTTGCGTATCGCTTTTCCATTAATCGTTGCGAACACTATTCAGTGGTTTCAAGGGAAATCGGAGATTGAAGAATATCATCTCCAGACGGGAGAGGTGCTGAAAAAACGGATCGACGAAGCCGCCGCAATTGAAAGTGTAACAATTGTTGGACCGACCGGCGAATCGTGGGAAATACCTGTTGAAAAGGACGAACTACTCTTTGATGAGACCTCAGTGGTGGGATTTTATGAACTAAAAATCGGTGAAGATGAAGAGGTGTGGGCAGTCAATTTAACCAACGCAGCAGAATCGCAAATTCACACGGCTGAAGAAGTAACAGAGCTATCGGAGGAAGAGGAAGTCGTATTAAGCGGTGCTGCGCTGCTGAATTATCCGCCGTGGATCTATCTAGTTTTTCTCGCGGTTCTGTTAAGTGCTGTTGAATGGTTTCTATATCAACGGAGGCGAATTGACTAATGGAAATTGCACGTCCCTTCACACTTCTGCTACTTTTGCTGATACCTCTCCTTTATTACGGTCATCGCCGAAGTCTTGTCGATCTGTCGCTGTCACAACGCATCGTCAGCTTGATTTTACGAACGCTGATTATCGTTCTGCTCATCTGCAGCCTTGCTGGGGTTCAATATCTAACGACTCATGGAAAATTGGCGGTAATTTTACTTGCGGATATTTCTGATAGTATCTCAGAGGAGGGATTAAGGGAGGCGCAGAGTTACATTGACGAAGCGATGGATAGCCGAAGCGACCAGCAAGTTGGTGTGATGGCTTTCACGGAGGAGACACAGGTAATCCGAGATTTTCAATCGAAATCCACTGAGACGTTAGATCTTGCCGAAATCAAAGGGTATTGGCTTGATGAAAATGAAAAAGTAGGGGCTGGCACAAACATCGCCCAAGCGATTGAAACAGCGTGGGGCATTTTTCCCGCAGATGTTAACAAACGCATTGTCCTTATCAGCGATGGTGTTGAGACACGCGGTGATGTGCTGCGCACAGGATTACGTGGCAGGACCTTTGGTGTACAAATTGACACCGTGCCCATCTATCCCAGCGATGCCCCTGAAGTCATGATCGAGCGCATTGATGCACCGATGCAGGTGAAACAGGGAGAACCGTTTCATCTAGAGGTATTTGTCCATAGCAATCGCGAGGATTTCGCTGAAGTACGACTGCATAAAAACAAGTTTGAAGTGGCGAAACAGATGGTCCGACTAGAGGTCGGTGAAAATCGAATCCGTTTCTCTCAGACAGCGACCGAGAGCGGCATGATGACCTACGATGCGATCTGTGCGGCAACACAAGACACCCGTTACGACAACAACCACGCACTCGGCATTGTTGTCGCTTCGGGCAAGCCCAAGGTGCTCCTAATCGACGAAAACGAGTCACAAACCCGCTATCTGGCGCGTGTGCTTGAGGACGCGGAGATTCAGGTAAATGTCCGAAACGGCTTGGGCGTTCCTAGCGAATTATCCGATCTACAGAACTACGATTTGGTCATCTTCAGCGATGTCCCCGCCAACCGTCTAAACCAGAAACAGATGGAACTTATTCGTGCCTACGTCCAAGACCTCGGAGGCGGATTCATGATGCTGGGGAGTGAAAACAGCTTCGGTCTTGGCGGGTACTACAAAACCCCAATCGAAGAAATTTTGCCCGTCCGCACGGATACAGAGAAAAAGAAGGAAACGCCGAGCATTGCGATGGTACTGGTAATCGACAAATCAGGAAGTATGGAAGGTATAAAAATTGAGTTGGCGAAAGAAGCAGCGCGGGCAACAATTGAGCTACTTGGTCGACGCGATAAAATCGGTGTCATCGCCTTTGACGGCTCGCCACACTGGATTACGGAAATACACACCGCTTCTGACAAACTCTACATCTCCGATCGGGTCGGGTCGCTCAAAGCAGGTGGTGGTACGAATCTTTATCCGGCACTCCAACAAGCATATCTCGCCTTGACCGAAACCACTGCGAAGCTCAAACATGTCATTGTTCTGAGCGACGGTCAGTCGCAGCCGGGCGATTGGTACGGGGTCGCCAATTCGATGCGTGCTGAGCGGATGACCGTTTCCGCCGTTGGCATCGGCAGCGGTGCCGACATGAATCTACTCTCTAACATCGCCAATTGGGGCGGAGGCAGAGAATACTTCACGCAGGATCCGTATAATATCCCACAAATCTTTGCTAAAGAAACCGTTACCGCCTCCAAATCTGCTATCATTGATGAACCGTTTATCCCGCAGATTATTAAACTCACACAGATTTTACAGGGAATTGACCTTGAACTGGCACCTTTTCTGCTCGGCTATATTTCAACCCAACCCAAGCTTACTGCCGAAGTCTTTCTGGTTTCAGATCGCGGCGACCCGTTGCTAGCAAGCTGGCAGTACGGCTTGGGTAAATCTGTCGCCTTCACTTCGGACGCCAAGGCACGATGGGCGACGGACTGGCTGGAGTGGGCGGGTTTCGGCAAATTTTGGACGCAGCTGGTACGTGACACCATGCGTAAGTCAACAGTCAGCAACTTTCAGGCTCGCATTGAACAGGAGAAGGGCACCGCCCATCTCACCATTGATGCCCTGAACGAAGCTGGAGATTTTCTGAACAACCTCGAAAGCGACATCTCCCTGATCCCGCCGAACTTAAAAAAGCAGCAACTCGACATCACGCAAATGGCGCCGGGCAAATATGAAATCGATTTCCCCGTTGACGAAATGGGCGCGTATTTTGTCAACATCATGCAGAAACAGCACGGCGAATCGGTCAATACACAAGTCACCGGCACCGTTGTTTCCTACCCCGATGAATACCTCGTCCATCGCGCCAACGAAACCCTCCTGAAACAGCTTGCATCTGCCTCCGGTGGCAAATTTGCACCCTCACCACAAGACGCACTCCGCGCACCGGAGCAGCCGGTTGTCCGCCGCATTCATCTCTGGCGACCGCTGCTTATCATCGCTGCGTTTCTGCTGCTAGCCGACATCGCATTACGCCGAATTGATTTGATAAGAGAAAGACGAGCGGATAGAACAGTTTAACGGGGAATTGTGCGTTTTGGAACGAATCAACAACATCGGAACTTAGGTCTTATTGGTAGGGTAATCCCATGTAAATATTGCGTAGGATTTACACCCTTGAATTGCAAAAATCATTTCCTATTTCATATCGTGGGTACAGATTTCTAATCTGTACGGGCCCAAAGAGCAGCACATCTGCGCTACAAAAGGGATTTACCTAGTGTTCTGATTACTCAATTGCCGAATTCCTATAACAGATGCGATTGCCCTCGCCTAATTGGTTAGTTTTGTTGATTTCTGAAGTTTTTCGTGATATAACTAAAATGTCTTTCTTGTGGGAGAGTTCGGCACCGTCGCCAGACGGTGTCTCCCACATCCTACCGAACAGGATATGAAAGAAGGAAGGACAATCCCACGTATATTAACGCAAGTTGTTACCTAAAGAACTTACGGACTCGCAAGTTCCGAGCGACTTTGTATTCTATTGATCAGGGCTGCTGGGTTGTAATTGCTATATGCTGTTGCCCCGTTGGGGCTTTAAGGTTTGCTAGGTAAATCTGACGATTTACATACGCTCACCTTGAGGGATAGGTGTATTCGTTTTTCTATACATCTGTCGCGCTAAGGATTTTGAGAAAAGGAGCGAGTCATGAAAAAAGTGCTTATAATAAGTATCTGCTTCTCGGTGGGCTTTGTTGTTGTTATGCTTTTCCTATCGCACCGAGAGATGCGAGCAATAGAGGGATTTAAAATCAAACCGGTAACCGATGAAATAGCAGATTTATCAGGGCAATCGCAACGTTCTAATCTAAATCAAGATTTACTTCGATCAGAGGTGCGTGGAAGTCAGGAAAACTCAGATGTTTCCACACCTGATGAACTTGAAGGAAGCACGCCGGATATTATTCCGTCGGTGGCAACTCCAAAAGAGGTAGGTAAGAAAGCCTTGAAGGAAATCTTTGAAGAAGAAAATGACGACGAATTTGAGGCGTTTTGGAAAGATATTGAAGGATTTGTAGAGAAATATCTGACAGACCTACGGGTGCGTGTTGACGAAAGCGTTGCTCAAATTGAACCGTTATTTGAAGATGCGGCGTACCACAAGGCTCAATTGGAGCCGTTGAAACGCCAAGAAAATTGGCCCGAGTTTTCGATCGCATGGAGTGGATTTCGCCAAGCTGAAGGGCGTCTTTATGGGTTATACGTATTTTTGCGCGAAGGGCCTGCAAGAGAGCACTTTGGTGATCTTTATCTTTCAACCCCTGAATATGCCAAACTCAAGGCTTTTGGTGAGGATTGGGCGGCCCAAAGAACGCACCGCACCATATACCGATGAACCAATCTGAAAGTGAGATCTGCCATGTGGAAATATGATGCACGAACTTTGAAAAAATTTGGTCTGTTCCTATGCCAAATTTTGGGGCCAACAACACGGAGCATAAAAGTTGTCAGAGGAAATACCGGATCATGTGCATGAAACTGGAATATCTATCCAAGTGCATCTCAGCTAGCCAATTACGTGATCATTCAAGCAGTGTTAGTGGGAACACAAAGATTAATTGAAAGAAAATTAAAATGGAAACAGGAAACGTAAAACATAAAGGTAATATTACTGTTATTTTAGTTGTAGGTCTTGTACTCTTAATACGCTGGGGCAGCGCGATGGGTGCACAAGCTAATAAACACGACACAAATCAAGAATACACAGATTTGGACGCTAGTTGGAATAAAGAAAAAAATAGGGAGTGGGATTTCTATCGTATTATTGTTGAAAATAACCTATTCCACCCATTGGGGTGGCAGACTCCAAACCGTGAGCCCAAGTATGTTTTGATTGCAACTTTGATTGAATCGCACGGTGGGAAGGCTAAAGCACTTCTGATGGACAATAGATCTAACGAAACCTATTACGTAACGATAGGTGAAAAGGTTCAAGATGCAACAGTTGAAAAGATTGAATCAAAGCAGGTTCGCTTAAATATTTCAGGCCAGATTTTGACACTTAAAACCCCTACAATACGGTTTCTCAATGTTCGTAACGCAAATGTATTAAGTTCGTCATCACGTGAGAAACCCGAGCAATCTGCTTCCATGTCTGCACCGGCACGAAGTCGTGAGAATAAAATAAATCGCAATCCAGCGAATTGGTCGGGTAACGTGCAGAAGATGATAGACCGCTATCGTCAGGCAACGCCAGAAGAACGCCGTGAGATAAACGAAAAGTTAAGAAAAAAAATCAAACAGAAACTAATCAAATAAATGAGGTTTCGGGGCAACATGTGCATATAGCAAGTGGGGTGCCCCACTGACGATTCAGGGCGACGGCCTACCAGGTCCCGGCTTGGACGTTGTGATTTCTGATGCCCCCGATAAGATTAGGATTCAGAGCGCAATTCCAAAGACCACATTACAACCTGATGTTTTTGAGGCGCACCGTAAACTGTTCATTTGCGGAGTCAGAAATCTATTGAATCTATGCACAATGATGTTAGCGTCGGATCTACCAAAGATTTCGAGGAGAGGAGCGAGTCATGAAAAAAGTGCTTATAATAAGTATCTGCTTCTCGGTGGGCTTTGTTGTTGTTATGCTTTTCCTATCGCACCGAGAGATGCAAGCAATAGAGAGGCTTAAAGTCAAACCGGTAACCGATGAAATAGCAGATTTACCAGGGCAATCGCAATCTTTCGAGCGAAATAAAGCCCCACTTCGCTTAGAAACGGGCAACAGTCAGGAAAATTTGGGCGTTTCTACCAATGGAACGATACCTTTTGAAGTGATCACACCAGATACAGTTTCGCCGGTAGGCACTCCAGACAAACCAGTCAAGACGGCAGCTAAAGGAGAAGATGCGGAATTTGAGGCGTTTTGGAAAGATATTGAAGGATTTGTAGAGAAATATCTGACAGACCTACGGGTGCGTGTTGACGAAAGCGTCGCTCAAATTGAACCGTTATTTGAACATGCGGCGTTCTACAAAGCCCAACTGGAACCGTTGGACCGCCAAGGAAAATTGAGCGAATGGTCCATTGCATGGAAAGAATTTCGCTTGGCTGAAAGAAAGCTTGTTGTATTATATGCTTTTTTAGGTGAAGGGCCTGCAAGGGAACACTTTGGGGATCTTTATCTTTCAACCCCTGAATATGCCAAACTCAAGGCTTTTTCCGAGGATTGGGAAGCCCAAAGAACGCACCGCACCATATACCGATGAACCTGTCTAAAAGTGAGATCTGCCATGTGGAAATATGATGAGTCAGCCAGGTACATGACTGCGATTGAGGTATTAGTGATTATATAACCCGAGTTGCTACCTTGATCAGAAACCGGCTTCCGTAGGGAACGCAGATCTGCGTTCTCTGCACAATAGTTAACAATTTGATTTATGTCTTGCCCTATATTTCTACTTTCCATGGTTTTCTTGCGAACATCTGAAAGGAGACAGACAAATGTCAGATAATAACCGTCAACAGGATTTGGCAACGCAGATTAGAGAACTCCATCGGTCCGGTGAACTTGATAAGGCTCTAGAAATCAGTACACGTGCAATGGAATCCAATCCAGTGGATTTGGAGGCTTGTGGTTCTCGATGGAGACTGATAGGCGAAATGTTTTCAGAGGAAGAAGCAAGAAAAACGGCTCGCCCTGAAATTGAATCGGTCTTGAGGGCACAGCCAGAGAATCCTGAAGTGTTATGGACTGCCTACTGGGGATATATGAACCTCCCTGGTCGCACAAAGAATGTCCCAGAGAGTTTGTTTGATAAGATGTTGCAATACCCTAGAACCCAAACTTATCATGCTGCGCTGTTAGGATTAGCCGAACGTAGCCAAGATGCACGTCAACAGTGGCACTATTACCAGCGCTTCATTGATGAGTGTACTGTCTTAGATGTCCCAGGATCATCCTGGTATTTCTCTACACATGAAGACCTGCTGCGGTTAGCCGAGAAAGATCGCTCACTAGCGAACGATGACTCGCTTGATGAACTGATTGACCGACTCTTGAAGGCACATCTTTCCTTCTGTCAGGATACACAGCAGTGGTTTGGCTGGGCTTATACCGAAGCGGTTAAATGGCGACTCAAGCTCAATATCCGATTGGATAAAACGTTGGAAATTCTGGAGCGTGCTGAAACCAGATTAGGGGAAGAAGAGGAGCAGAAGTGGCTTGTCGAACACAACAAAAGATCTGTAGAAGGCGCGCGTAAGGACATCGCGCGCTTGCGCGGTGAAATCTACCTTCGGCAGGAACGGTGGAGAGAATCTTATGATGAACTTGTAGCAAACGCGCCAGACTTTTTGGAATCGCTATGGGCAAGGTTCAATGAGAGTGCCATCAATTACTTCTGGTGGTTGGGACGGTCAGCGGAAGGAATCGGCGAATGGGAAAAAGCCAAACGCTACTATGCCGATACACACTTTGCGCCTACCCCTCACGCCGAAGGTCGGGCGGGATTGGAACGCCTCTATTATCAAATAGAGCGAGAGACTACCGATACGTTTGATACCTTCCTCAAACGCACCGAAGCTGAATACCGTGTTCGAGAAGATGCCGATCGCGAAAAAATCCGTCAGAAATCTATTCTAGATAGGCTTAATAAGAGGGCGACGGACTTTCGTTTAGAGACTTTAGAGGGCGAGACATACATGCTATCAGCGATGTTTGGAAAGGTTGTTCTGCTTGATGTTGGAGCGTCATGGTGTGGTCCATGCCACATGGCGATCCCAGAGGTCAAAATCATCTACGAGCGATTCCGCGAAATTGATGATGTGATCATCTGGGGAATCAATAGTGGTGAAGCGCCTCACCAAGTGCAGGAGTTTTTGAATACCCATCAGCCACCGTGGCCCATTTTGCTTGACCCGCATCGGGAGGTGAGTAAGGCTTATCAGATTAAGGCAATACCGTTTTTTATCTTGATTGATAAGGCTGGGGACTGGCAATACAGTTTTGAAAGTTCAAATCTCATAGACGGTCAGCCACTAATTTGGATGATTGAAGCACTCCTAGCGGATTGAAGGCGCAAAGGATATATGTTCAGAACAATAGGTTGAATTTTAAGCCCAAATCGGAATATTGACGATTTATGTATTGCTCTATATATCTACATTCCAAGAACTTCCTACGATCCCTGAAAGGAGACAGACAAATGTCAAATAACAATCATCAACAGGATTTGGCAACGCAGATTGAAAACCACCACCGGTCCGGTGAACCTGATAAGGCTTTAGAAATCAGTGCACGTGCAATGAAATCCAATCCACCGGACTTGAAGGCTTGTCGTTCCCGATGGGAACTGATAGCCGACATGTTTCCAGAGGAGGAGGTAAGAAAAAGGATTCACCCTGAAATTGAGTCTCTGTTGAGGACACACGCAGCAATCCCGGAGGTATTGGAGACTGCCTACCGGGGATATAGATGCCTTCCCGGCGGCGTGAAGAATGCCCCCAACAGTTTGTTTGATAAGATGTTGCAATTCCCCAGAACCAAAATTTATCAAGTTGCATTGTTAGGGTTAGCCGAACGGAGTCAAGATGCATCTCAAAAATGGCACTATTACCAGCGTGTCATTGATGAGTGTACTTCCTCGGATGTCCCAGGGCTATCATGGTATGTGGGAGCACATGAAGTGATGTTGCGGCTAGCTGAGGAAGATCGCTCGCTGGTGAGCGACGACTCACTTGATAAACTTATTGACCGATTCTTGGAGGCACATCTTTCCTATTGTCAAGATACACAGCAATGGTTGGGCTGGGGTTATACTGAAGCGGTTAAATGGCGACTCAAGTTTAATATCCGATTGAACAAAGCATTAGAAATTCTGGAGTGTGCTGAAATCAGATTAGGAGAGGAAGAGGAACAGGAGTGGCTTATTAGACTCGACGGATCTGTAGAAGAAGCGTCCCAGAACATCGCGCGCTTGCGCGGTGAAATCTATCTTCAGCAGGAATGGTGGAGAGAATCTTATGATGAACTTGTAGCAAACGCGCCGGATTTTTTAAGATCTCTATCAGGAAGGTTCGACGAGAGTGCCATAAATTACTTTTATATGTTGGGGCGGTCAGCAGAAGGAATAGAGGAATGGGGAAAAGCGAAACACTACTATGCGGATGCACACTTTGCACCTACACCTCACGTCGAAGCCCAAGCAGGCTTGGAACGCATCTATCATCAAATAGGGCAAAGGGAAACCACTGATACGTTTGAGATCTTCCTCAAACGCACCGAAGCTGAATACCGGATTCGAGAAGATGCTGACCGAGAAAAAATCCGTCAGAGACTTATCATGAACAGACTTAATAAGAAAGCAACAGACTTTCGTTTAGAGACTTTGGAAGGGGAGACATACACGCTATCGACGATGCGTGGAAAGATCCTTTTGCTTGACGTTGGTGCTTCATGGTGTGGTCCATGCAACATGGCGATTCCGGAAGTGAAAATCGTCCACGAGCGATTTAGCAAAGCTGATGATGTAGTTATTTGGGGAGTCAATGATGGGGAAACCCCTCAACAAGTCCGGAAATTTTTGGACGAACATCAGCCGCCATGGTCCATTTTGCTTGACCCGCATCGGGAAGTGCGAGAAGCCTATCAGATTAAGGCAATACCGTTTTTTATTCTGATTGATAAAGCTGGTAATTGGCAATACAGTTTTAGAGGTTCAGGGCTCATAAATGGTCAGCCATTAATTTGGTTGATTGAAGCACTCCTAGCAGATTGAAGGCGCAAAAGGTATATGTTCAGAACAATAGGTTGAATTTTAAGCCCAAATCGGAATATTGACGACTCATGTATTGCTCTATATGTATAGAGTCCAAGAACTCCTTACGATCTCTGAAAGGAGACAAACAAATGTTAGAGAATAATCATCAACAGGACTTGGCAACGCAGATTGAAAACTACCATCGCTCCGGTGAATTTGATAAGGCATTAAAGATTAGTGAACGTGTCCTGGAATCCAATACCGCGGACTTGAAGGCGTGCGACTCCCGGTGGCGACTGATAGCCGACATGTTTCCAGAGGAGGACGCGGGAAAAAGGATTCACCCTGAAATTGAATCGGTCCTGAGGACACAACCAGAAACTCCGGAAGTGTTATGGACTGCCTACTGGGGATATATGCGTCTTCACGATGGTGCCAAGAATGTTCCAATGGGATTGCTTGATAAGATGCTGCGATTTCCCGGAACCACAATTTATCTAGCTGCACTGTTAGGGTTAGCCGAACGGAGCGGGGATGCACCTCAACAGTGGCACTATTACCAGCGCGCCATTGACGAATGTACTCCCTCGGATGTCCGAGAATCATCTTGGTATTGCGGAGCACATGAAGACATGCTGCGGTTAGCCGAGACAGATCGATCGCTGGCAAGCGATAACTCGCTTGATGAACTGATTGACCGACTTTTGAAGGCGCATCTTGCCTATTGTCAAAATACACAGCAGTGGTTCGGCTGGGCTTATACGACAGCGGTTAAATGGCGACTCAAGTTCAACATCCGATTGGACAAAGCGTTGGAAATTTTGGAACGTGCTGAAGCCAGATTGAAGGAAAAAGAGGAACAGGAGTGGCTTGTCGAAAACAACAAAAGATCTGTAGAAGGAGCGCGCAAGGACATCGCGCGCTTGCGTGGTGAAATCCATCTCCGGCGGGAGCGGTGGAGAGAATCTCATGAGGAACTTGCAGCAAACGCGCCAGACTTTTTGGAATCCCTATCAGATAGGTTCGATGAAAGTGCCATAAATTACCTCTATATGTTGGGACGTTCAGCAGAAGGAATAGAGGAATGGGGAAAAGCCAAACGCTACTATGCCGATGCACACTTTGCACCTACCCCTCATGCCGAAGCCCGGACAGGCTTGGAACGTGTCTATCATCAAGTAAAGCGGGGGGCTACCGATACATTTGAGGCATTCCTCAAAAATACTGAAGCTGAATACCGTATTCGAGAAGATGCCGATCGCGAAAAAATCCGTCAGAGATTTATCGTGAACAGACTTAATAAGAAAGCAACGGACTTTCGTTTAGAAACTTTAGAGGAGGAAGCATACACACTATCAGCGATGCGTGGAAAGGTCCTTTTGCTTGACGTTGGGGCTTCGTGGTGTGGTCCATGCAACATGGCGATTCCGGAAGTGAAAATCGTCCATGAGCGATTTAGCAACGCCGATGATGTAGTTATTTGGGGAGTCAATGATGGAGAAACCCCTCAACAAGTCCGGAAATTTTTGGACGAACATCAGCCGCCATGGTCCATTTTGCTTGACCCGCATCGGGAAGTGCGAGAAGCCTATCAGATTAAGGCAATACCGTTTTTTGTTCTGATTGATAAAGCAGGGAATTGGCAATACAGTTTTAGAGGTTCGGGGCTCATAAGTGGTCAGCCATTAATTTGGCTGATTGAAGCACTCCTAACAGATTGAAGGCACAAGACGTAGAGGATAGATGCTATGCAAAATACCGCATGGACGAGCGTGGAAGAAAGCGACCGCGCAATCAAAATCGAAACTGACAAACTCGAAGCGGTCATTCCCAAGAATAACCCCAAACACTGGATGACCGGAATCGAGAAAGGATCGTTTCTCGACAAAGCCACCGGCTTCCGAGAAATCGGCGATGGCTTGATGGTCATCGACTGGCTCATGGAAGCGGGCAGCGACGAAGACTACAGCGATCAGATAATTGCCCCGGACGGGCACGGTGTCGGTAGATACTCTTGGCACGAAAACGAGACAGAACCGGGCCGACAATTCTACACACGCATGTCACACGGCAGCAGCCATCGTAAGCGCATGGTCGAAGGTCCGCAGCTCTGCCACAGGATGAAGCCTGTCCAACCGGAGATAATCCACGGGGCAGATTTTATCGCGGTCACAACCACATATCAGTACGAATACGCCGCCCCCGGTCACAAAGCCGGATCGCGCTGGACACAGCGAATTGTATTCCCCCAAGGCGAACGGTTCTTTGTGCTGATGGACAAAATCGACGGTGTCAACGATTCGCCGGAGATGTTCCTCCGCAACGACACACCGGGCTGTATCCGGCACGAAAAGGGCGACACGTTCAGCGAGATTTATCTCAGCTATCTGAGTGGTCCCAACGGAGTGCACATCCCGTCTAATGAATTCTTCACCCCATTCCCGCCAGACCTGAAGTTCGGCTATCGCCGCGACCTGAACAGAACCCCGGAACATTTTATCCGTGCATACCACTTGCGGGACAAGAGGACAGGTGAAGATGGTCCTTGGCTGGCGGGTCTAACGCTTGAACCCTCTGTAGTCTATGAGGCATGGTGCAGCCAACGGCCCGGGGACATCATCGTTATGATCGAAGAAATCCACGGTAAGCCTGTGAAAGCCGGTGACTCCTTCAGTGCCGCCCACATCGTGGGTTACTTCGACACGATTGAGGAGATGCACATGGTATACGACCGCCATAAGGGACATACCGCGCTGACCGCTGACGCGTCGGGTTGGCAGTTGGTGAAGTGAAGGAACAGTCGTATCAGACAATTTTTCGATCACAACGTAGCCGTAGATTTCAAAATGCAGCTGTTAGAACAGGGAAGGGCGGTTTTCTCTTTTGCAGTTCTGTGTTACCCATTACATTTCCCCCACGCCGGGTTGATTGAGAAAGTCAATCTCCAAAAAACGATCAATCCATCGCTGCCTCACTGCGCTGCTGTGCGGATTCGCCAGCCAATTCTTCGGATAAGTGTACTGGTGTGCATTGCGTGAACCGGATTGGAGCCGCGCAATCTCCCGAAGCAGTTCGATACCCTCGGTCGTATCCGGGTTTCGGAAATATTCCGCATTGCAAACGCGCCGGCCGGGCGAACCACCTAACGAGGCGTGCCAAGTCCGAATATCGAAGGCAATAACGTCTCCCGGTTGCGTTGGTACAGCTTGGCAGGGAACATCTTGAGCGGGCACTTTGTCTAAAGCCTTCTGAAAGATCTCCCGATCGGCACCCCTCAATAGATGTGATCCCGGAATGAAACGTAAGGCACCGGTTTCCGCCGTCACGGGGTCGAGATGAAAGTGGTACTTGACGGCGAGCTGCACCTCCTCTGAGTCGGGCTGCCAGTTGCTATCGCTATGCCAATCGGTATTGCCTACACTAAAATGAGCGTCGGTGCCGTTACCGAGGACATCTTCGCCGCATATCTGCTGTGCAGGAGTGAGGAAGCGACGATCCTCATTGAGCGACGCGAAAACGGGCGTTTCCTCATTCATCATCCGCGTCCATTGTCCCAGCGTCCCATCGAAAGGTTCGTCTGGAAATGCGGCTGCCAGTCCATCACAGTGTTCTCGCTTGATAATCTCCAGCTCGTCCGGTTTCAGAAGTTTCCGAAGAACCGCATAGCCGAAAGTTTTGAAGAAGTGAAGCTGGTTCTGATCGAGTCCGGGTATCTGATCTGCCATTCCTGAACATACCCTCCTCTCTGCGGTTAGCCTCCGTCGTTGCAAGTCAACTAGGCTGCTGTCCGTCACGTCCAATCTTATTCGATCTGCGCTGACATCACCCTTCGAGCGAGATCTTGCGCCTTATGCGAATCTCCCGATGATGTTGAGGCTAGACGTGCGAACGTCCACAGCCGAACGCGTTCGGGATCCACACCCAATAGGTCTGCAAATCCCCTAATGGTAGTGTTTGGTTTTGAGCGCAATCGTTCTCTACAATTGAGCAGATGCTGGGTAGCGTCGTAAGCTGGATCGCCGTAAAACGGCTTGGGATCAATGACAAGCCACGGCTTACGTCGTGCTCGAAGGACATTCCCCGCATGTAAGTCAGTCGCCAACAGGACATCACAAGGTGCATCGTTTAGCAGTGCTTCAAAAATCTGTGATCCCTCCTTAGCGAGTCCTGCGTCAGGCAAACGGTCTGCTTTCTGTAACGTCTCCTCAGTCCACCGTGCAATCATTTCCGACAATGGTCGGAACGGATGGACATCAGGTAACGTCCGCCACAGTCTCCTCAACAGCTTTGCAATGACCTGATCCTGTTCATTCTCAGATTCCTCTCGTAAAGTGGTGCCGGGGTCACAGCGTTCAAGTAGCATCGCGTTAAGTTCAAGGTCTACCTCCAAAACGAAGGCCGTTGGATCGCCGTTCCAAAAAAGCAGACCATCGATTTCGTTTTCTGCCTCCATGTGAGGCAACCCGAGTTTTAGCACAGCAGGTGTTCCATCTTGGCGGACGCAGGGCGCAACCCAGGAACAACTCACTTCTTCTTCAAATGGTGGGCTAAGGGTCAACGACCACCGCTGCTTGAGATCAGCGATGGTTTTGGGTAATCCATCTAGCCAAGCAGCACCATCAACCGTTTGGCGACAATTGGTCACAATCCGTTCTGGGATAGGAATATCGTTCATTCGATAAGCCTTATGTTCTTGAGTGATTGGGATTTTTTCTACATCATAAAATCCCCTTTTTGACGTACTCCCAAACCTAAAGGATTGGGATTTAGACCTAAACGGTTTTTCGTTAATGCCAGATAACACCGACACTTAGAGCTGTGTCAGAAGTATCGAAAGAAAAACTTAATGCGCCCCACATACTGAACTCGGGCGCGAGATCGAGTTGCAGACCAACAGCCCCTAAAAGATTACCGGATTCCGCGGTCTCTTTTTCACCTGACTCCTTGTCTTCTGCCGTCGACCAAGTATACCTATAAAAAACGCCAAAACTCGGTGTCATTACCAACTCTGAAGAGGTTTTTAAGCGTTTGAAGATGCCCGCACCGCCGAAAGCAGCCAAATCTACGAAGCCAAGTAACGGTTCATTCTGATCCGTCAGAACTATCTTTGTTGAGCTAGCCCCAACCCCACCTGTTAGGAAGGACTGAAGTCCCGTTGTTCCAAGAGCACTTGTTCTCTGAAGTGCAACTGCGCCAGAGGGGGCCGGGGGAATAGAAGCCCCGTATGTTTTGAGGGTTTCCGTGTCCCACAATCCGATGCGATCCAACAATCCAATGCCAACGCTAAAAATCGCTTGTGTGCTATTATCAAGAGGGGAAACGAGATAACCCCTGAGATGTTTCCCATTGTCATTAAAGCTGATACTCATTCCTAATGCGTCTTTTCCTGGAGGTGATCTATAGAAACCGCTTTGAGAAAACGCAGTAAGGGGGAACAGTAGAAACATGACCATTATAACACGCAATGCCATAAAAAATCTTCCTTTCATTATACAGTCGTTATATCTTCTTGAGTTTTTTATAAATAAAATTGTCCATTTGATTGAATACGACTTAAACATTCGTAGCCCACCCTTTCTAGTTCAAAACACACCGCTATCCAAATGAAAGTTTCAAAAAAGCACGACATTTTTGCTGTAAAGGTTCATGTAAAGAAATGGTGCAACCGAAACCGATTGAGCTCATGAGTTCACTCATTTGTGAATGAACCAATGAACAAAGCCCTGTCACGTTTTACGCTTTTTGTGCTTTGCACTTTCTTTCAACATGAGCCACTATAAAAGGGCGTCCTACGTTTAAACCAAATGCAATACGCTTTTTACAAATCTGTTGATTCACTAGTCGAACTGTGCTACTATACCCACAGACCGAAGAAAACTATATGATTCCGGTGTTTTCGTGCGTTGGATATATTGCGTCAACATAGCGGACATTCAGAAAGGATTGAAAAAGTGAGATTGAGTCGAGCAACATTGAATATTGGATTAGTGATAACACTCTGTTTTTGGATTGGTGTAAATGATTTGCCAGCGCAGGAACTGACCTTAGATGACATCTTCCCGACCGATCGGGTGCTGGATGTACAAATCACCGTCGCGGAGGAAGATTGGGATACAATTCGCTATCAAACCCGAGATTTTTTCTCGGCATTGCATGAGAGCCGCAAAGTCGCACCACCTGAGGCACCTTACACCTACGTTGATGCGAGCGTGACCATTGATGGGGTGGTATTTCCCAACGTCGGACTTCGCAAGAAAGGGTTCCTCGGTTCGTTAAGTACCACTCGCCCCTCGCTCAAAATCAAGCTGAATCACACCGACAAAGATGCCGGTATTGAGGGCTTGACCAACCTTACACTCAATAACAACCAGCAGGACATCAGTTTGATGAGCCAATTCATGGGATATGCGTTGTTTAATGCTGCCGGCTCGCCTGCACCCCGATGCGCGTATGCGAAGGTGACAATTAACGGGGTAAACCTCGGTGTCTATTCGCATGTGGAGACGGTTCGCAAATCATTTCTCAGACGTGCTTTTGGTACTGACGATGGGACTCTGTATGAAGGTCCCTACGTCGATTTTCATGAGGGTTGGTTGGGCAGTTTCGAGCATAAAACCGGTAATGATTCACCGGGGCGGGAGAAGATTCAGCAACTTATTGAGATTCTCAAAGGTGATGACAAAAACATTGAGGGTGCAATCGGCGAATTGATTGATCTTGATACGTTCTACACATTTTGGGCGATAGAGGGACTGCTCGGTTTTTGGGACGGCTACTCCGGCAACAACAACAACTTTTTCATCTACCTCAACCCGATGACCGACAAATTCCACTTCTTACCTTGGGGTGCCGACTCACTCTTTAGCAAGCACAGTAAGCTCGGACACCACAACAAAGCCGGTGCACCTATCTCTGTGAAGACCCAAGGCTTGCTCACCCATAAACTTTATCAACAAAAATCCAGTCGAGACCGTTACGCCAAGACAATGATAGGTATTCTTAAAAACCATTGGGATGAAGCGGAACTGTTAGCCGAAATTGACCGGATTGACGCGATGGTCGAACCGCACTTGGTTGATGCCCAACGCTTCTTTGGAAGTAAGGACGAAGGAAAAACTTATTCGCGTGTGCTAGCACTGCAAGAGACGCGGAAATTCATCCGTCAACGTCGTGCGGATATAACAAGGGAAATTGCGGACGGAATGCCAGAATGGAGAGTGGTACCAAATGAGCCGTTCGTTACGAGGGAAGATGACTGGTCCAAACGACAAGAAAAAAATCCGGGAAACGATATTTGGAGTGCTGCCGCATTCGGAAATATCAAAGCGATTAAGCGGCACTTGGCTAACAGCGTGGATATCAATGCTCAGGATAGTACCTTTGGGGGGACAGCCCTATCATCGGCTGCGTTGTTCGGGCATACTGAAATCGTTGCGCTGCTACTTGAAGCAGGAGCTGATGTCAATGCGAGGAATCGGGATGGCAGCACGCCGTTGCACAGTGCCGCTTTTCTCGGTCAATATGAGGCGGCA
The DNA here is from genome assembly GCA_965116925.1 of Candidatus Poribacteria bacterium. Classification (GTDB taxonomy): domain Bacteria; phylum Poribacteria; class WGA-4E; order WGA-4E; family PCPOR2b; genus PCPOR2b. Next base: position 5,235,744 of record OZ220744.1, read on the forward strand.
AAACTACTGCTTGAGAACGGCGCAGATATCAATATCAGGAATGGGGATGGGGGTACACCTCTAGATGCTACAAGGGTGGATTGGGAGACCACTCGTTTTATTGCCGGAATGTTAAGGATAAAGATAGATGAGGAAAAGGTGGAAACCGGCAGAACCAAAGTGGTTGAGCTGCTCCGCCAACATGGTGCCACGACAAATACAAGCAGTGTGAGTAATGCACTATGTGATGCCGTCAGAAGCGAGGATCTCCGAGCCGTCAAGGAACAGTTGGCGAATGGTGTAGATATCAATGCCGGGGATAATGAATTCGGAGTAACCGCCTTGGCGTGGGCAGCACTTCTGGACGATATGGAAATCGCTAAATTTTTAATCGAAAAAGGTGCGGATGTCAATGCGAAGAGTCGAGATGGTAGTACGCCATTGCACAGTGCCGCTTTTCTCGGTCACGCTGAAATTGCCGAACTGCTGATTCAGAAGGGCGCGGATGTCAACCCCAAGAACCACAGGGGAGAAACCCCGCTTGATGCCTCAGTAGTGGATTGGGAAACCACTAAATTTATCGCAGGACTGTTGGCAATAAAAGTGGATGCAGAAAAAGTAAAAGCTGGCAGAACCCAAATCATCAAAACCCTTCGCCAACACGATTCAGAACATTAGTCTTTCTTGTTCAGAGGTCGAGCTAGATTCAACGGACTCATTTGCCATTATCGCTTGAGTATGTTGGCAATTTCCGCATTGGCCTCACGCAACGCCATATCGAGAGGTGTCTCCCCTTCGTAGGGCTGAAACAGCACTCTTTTGAATTCACGCAGGGGCCAAACCAGCGATGTGACCTCATCCGTCCATTCGGTGAACTGCTTCGGCTCACTCATTCGGCTGACCGTTCTGAGCGATGGATCAGCACCGTGGTCTAGCAGCAGCCGAACCATCCGCTGATTGCCCAACCGTGCAGCGAAATGTAACGGTGTCTCCTTACCGTACTGCACGAAATGCTCGTTATCCATGATGGGTTCGTCGTCAAGTCCACTCAGTACCTGTGGGTTGACATCTGCCCCCGCTTTAATCAGAATGTAGGCTTGTGCGAGATGGGTGTTGTCATCGTGGCGTGACTGAACATGGAGTAAAGTTTCCCCGTTGTGGGTCCATGCAAAATTCGGATCCAGTCCATTTTCTACCATGAGTAGAAAAGAATCGAAATTGGTGACACCGACCGCATGAAACCCAAGATAGCACGGTTGATTGATGTCCGTTCCTTGACTGAGGAGATACCGGTTAATCTCATACTCGGTGCTGGGCCAATGTGTTCCGAGATCGCTGTTGTTTACGTCCGCGCCTGCCTCTACAAGTGCCTTAACTTTATCGAGACTTTTGAGGTTGATGCTTGCACTGAAGAGCGGTCCCCACTGCCGGATTCTCCCGTTCGGTGATGTGTGATTCACTTTCACGTTTACGAGTTCCGGTGCTTCAGCGAGCATTTGCCGAACTGTCTCTGCATCTGCGGTTTCAAATTCTGTCTGCCAACGTTCAATGAGTTCTTGGTTCATTTCTTCTCCTTGCTATGATTGAAGTTTAGATAATGGAAATCTGAACGGATAATAACTCAAGTTGGAGTCATTTAGCTCTTTTGTAGGAGGGATCTTTAAATCCCGACACTTCATTGTAGGAGCTCAAGTTGCTATCCATTGAAAATTCATCGGTTTTCTGCTATAGCAAAATTCGCTCCAGAGGAGCGATATGTCTATAGAACACCGATAGAATCAATCCCTGCGCTCCAGCGGAGCGCAATGTGTATAGAATGAGCTGAAAGTATTAATCTGCCGCCGGCCCCAGAAGATATTCAAAAAGAAATCACCAACCTTGTCAACCAATACCGGAACTGTCCGCCTTCTCAGGGGGAATGCCAATGCAAGCAATACTGATACGAGTCGGTATTGACTCAACTACCGACTCCGGAATGTGGAATGCGCCGTGCAATCCGGAAAACGGCGATTTCGTCTATGTGCCAATTAGGGAGACCAATCGTACCAAGGGCATAAAAAGACACTACGACAACCAGATAATTCCAGCATTAGATAGATTTTCAGAACGTAACAATCATACCATTTCGTTGCCTCCATATCTGTTATACGAGCCTATGCACTTAGATCCGGACTTTGATTACCTCACCTACGGCGATACTGACCGCCGGGGAAAACCCCTGCTGAAATTTGTGGAGGATGATTTGGTTATTTTCTACGCCAGTCTGAATCCCATTAAGCCCATCACCAATGATAGACTAGAATACGCGCTTATTGGTATGTTGGTAGTAAAAGAAATTGTGCAGGTGAAGGACATCTCTGATCCTAAACGGTTTGACGAAAATGCCCACACACGTATCGCCTCACCGAAGCCGACAGACATCGTAGTACGAGGCAAACAGAAAGGCTCTGGACGATTCGAGAGTTACATTCCCATTGGAGAATACCGAGACGATGCTTACCGCGTACAACGGGCGTTACTGGACAAATGGGACGGCCTGTCTGTCAAGGATGGTTACCTGCAACGGAGCGCAAATCTGCCGCTGTTTTGCCAACCGGAACGCTTCTTGAATTGGTTGCAGCAGCAAAACCCACAATTGATGCAAGCCAATAACCCTTCCTAGCGCGGAGGCATTACATTTTCAACAACTCGACTTTATCCAGGGCGTATTACACGCATCTGTTTGACGGAGAAACCCCATGCAAGAGCTATTGGAATTTTATCAGGAAAACGATTACGTTGTCGTCCCTGACGCCTTATCTCCTGATGAGGTTCGGACCATCAACGAAACCGTAGATCGCGATCTCGTCGAAAATCCAGCGATGTGGTTTGAGCGGGAGGATGGACATTACCAACTCAACGTCCATCTGTTGATTAGACACCCGGAAATTGATTTCACCATGCGTCCACCTCGGCTGTTGCCGTTGCTAGAGGCGATTATGGGCCCTGATTTATGTGCGGAAGAACATTCGGTGCGCATCCGTCGTCCCAATCCCGATGGTCCCATCAGTTGCCGTTGGCACCGCGATGTCGGTACTGGAGCGAGTGAAATCCCCCACTCTACCCCATACATATCCGTTGTCTTTTACCTGAACGATGTAGATGACACAACGCATACCTTCAGCGTCTTGCCCGGTTCGGGGCATACGAGAGAGCAACCGCTCGACGCTTACGATCTCACACAAGCAGATCACATCACTGGTCCCGCCGGCACCGCCGTCCTGTTCAACGCAATAATGTTCCATGCCGGCAATGTCCGGCAGACCTCTGCCGAACGTCGGACTATTCACCTTTACTGTGGTCGCACGACAGACCGCTACTTGAGCAATTATACCATCTTCCCGCGCCGACTTTCGGAAAGTAAGGACGAAGCCATGCGGAAATACTACAGTCGTCCCAATCCAATTACCAAACTGCTGCTAGAACGGTTTTAGAAGCGAAACAACGTGCGTCATTTACTATGAAGTGAATCAATGGAGGATTAAGATGGCTGAGTCAGGTGTAATATCTGCGATCCAAGATTTTACGGCTCATACAGAGGGAATTATTGGAGTTGCCGCAAAACATCTAGAGACGGACAAGCGCGTTTCCCACAATGCCGACACGATATTCTTCACAGCAAGCACGCTGAAAGTGCCGCTGCTGGTAGAATTATACCGACAAGTCGATGCAGGCATCATCGACGTGAATCAACGTATTGATCTGACCGATGCCTTACGAGTGCCTGGATCCGGCGTCCTCAAGGAGCTAGCGTCTGGGCTTCAGCCGACAGTCCACGACTTGGCAATGCTCATGATTATCATCAGTGATAATACCGCCACCGATATACTTTACAACCGGGTCGGAGGAGACAATATCAACAATACAATGCAGCAACTGGGGTTGACCCACACCCATATTCCAATGCCGTGTCGGGAATTACTCTACAGCATCACTGGACTTGAGGTGGAAAATCCCGCGCACACCTATCAGTTAGCGTCGGATCGTTTGAAAAATCGGGAGTTTGTCTTAGAGGGTGACGGGTTCTCCGAAGATAAGTCCGACGTATCGGCACCGAACGATATGTGCCGCTTGCTGGAGTTAATCTACGATGGCGATATCCTTTCGCCTCAGTCTCGTGAGGCGATTTTGGATATCCTCAAGCGGCAGCAGCTTAGCACGGTTATTCCGCACGCGCTTCCTGCAGGAACGGTGGTTGCCCACAAAACAGGCAGCTACCACAGCGTTCGGTGCGATGTTGGTATCGTATTTTCTCCCACCGGTCCATACACCGTAGCGATTATGGCAAAACAGATAATGGCTGGAGATCGAATGAGCGTAGATGCTAGTCTTGCTGCTATCTCCAAAGCGGTTTACGACGAGTTCGCCGGATAGCCGATCGATATGTTTCTTGAGGGGTGGGACCAAGGTGTGCTCAATGGGAGGGTAACTATGGTAGATTTTAGAATTACTGAGACAGTTCCAATGCGCATGTACAGATTGGGAAATCTGTACCCACAAACAACCCCCTAAATCCCCCTTGTCAGGGGGACTTTGGCAAATGTTCACTTATTTGTCTAATTCACCATAAATCTCCTCCAGAACCGGACGGTCTAACCGTGTGTGATAAGGGGGTTCCAATACTGCTCTCTGTTCCGGTGTCAATCCTTCGAGCATTGACTCGGGCCAAGTGGGGAAGTAACCTTTGGCATACGCCAGATTTCCCGGCGAGTATCGGAAAAGCAGAGAACGCCGTTGATGGTCTGCCTTCCAAGGCAACGTTCCATGTGTGGTGGCTTCTGTAAAGATGACGACATCACCGGCTTTGCCCGTAATTTGTCGGATATGCTCTTGATACATTTCGTAGCGTTTCATTTCAGGAGGGCAAGCGAAGTTACACTTGTGACTCCCCGGAATTAAGCAAAGCCCGCCATCACCCGGATTGACATCAGCAAGCTGCCACGCCACGACAGTTAATCCACAGTGCATCCTGCCATCTTTGAAAATGTAGTATTGGTGTGGATCGAAGCCAGGACCAGAGGAGCCGTGAAACACATGCCCTTCCGCTCCCTTACGCATGGTTATCAGGCCGGCATTGTGATCCATGCGGAACCCCTTCCCCAAGATACCGTGAAGATACGGCACAATCTTCGGGTGGGCGAGCATATTACGAAACGGTTCGCACCACGGTTTTTCCCAACCCAGCATCCCGCCGAGGTCGCCGCGTCCAGTGATGCCTTCCAAGGTTTTGGAACCCCCGGACAACGAAAGATCTCCAACTCGTTCATGAATGTCATCTGCATGGCGGTCAATTGCCTCATTGCACAACGCTACTTCATCGGGAGTTAAGACGTTCTCAACAACCAAATAGCCGTTGAGATCAAAAAGGTATTTCTCGTGCTCATTCATTCGCTATCCCTCTTAGGACTTATGCAGCCAACTGTAGGCGGGGTATCTTGCCCCGCGTTTACTGATTCCAACCGGATCTCGGTTTGAAACCAAGCATCCGCTGCGCCTTTTCCGTACTGATAACGCTTGCATTGCCCTTGAGCTCGCCACGAATCTCGACGCGATCCCCGAAGTTTTGCTTAATCAACTCAGTTGTCGGTTCGCGGAAGCGAGTGGTCGGTTGAGCGAGCAAAAATGGTTCGTGCCCCTCTACTTCTGCCTCAAGTGCCAACACATGTGCCTCCGCTACGTCGCGGGGATCGGCGTACGCCCACATTACTAACGTCGTCGGACTGTCGGGCGTGGGCGCAGGCAAGGGAAACTCAGCCTGTCGCTCCGGCGGAACGACATTCGTGAAGCGGAGGCTTGCTACAGAGGTTGTCGAACTTCGGGCAACCATCTCGCCGATGCACTCCCCGATTTGCTTCGACAACCCATAAGGTTCAAATGGCATCATCGGGTGTTCCTCGTCGAGGGGAAGGTACAGCGGCACAAAGGCGCGTGGATCGTGCGCCCAGCCCATGGCAAAGGCACTGGAGGAGAACACCACCCGACGGAGTTGCTTCTCCGCTGCTGCCCAGAGAACATTGAATGTGCTTTGGATGTTGTTTTCAGAAACCTCATGTGGAGCATCAATCCTAGGTCCCGGAATCGCCCCCATGTGAATAACCGCCTCTGCATTTGCCAACAACTCTGTTGTCCTCTCAGCGTTGCAGAGATCCGCTTGAACAAATGGCGATAGCGACTCGTTATGTGGCACACGGTCTGTTCCTAGGACATCATATCCCTTTCCTATGAGGCGTTGGACGACGCGTCTACCAAGCCGCCCCGCAGCTCCCGTAACTACAATCATAATCTCTACCTCTCTCAGCCTAGAACGTAAAATGCTCGTGCTGAAATATAAATTCCCCACTCGGAACCGTTCAGGTAGTGTAAATTGTAGCAAACATAAAATCTTTGATCAATCAAAAAGGGCATGTTGATAGAGAGATATAAAATCATTGATAAATGTAAGGACGGTATTAGTGGCTTGAAATTTTGAGGTTTTCCTTCTATGATATAAAGGATAGAAGTTACGCACTTCAGTCCCCATGTTATTGAGGCAGCGATTGAAACAGATTTACTGAATTGCCCGATTCATCGGGCGTTTTTACTGTAGTTGCCCAATTCATCGGGCGTTTTTACTGTAGTTGCCCAATTCATCGGGCGTCTGTTCCGAGACCAGAGTTAGGAACGGTGTCCAGCGGCGATAAATCGCCGAACTACAATGCTTTGAGTGTTCAACTGTGTAAGCCCTAAAAGGAGTCGCGTAGTTGAAACGATGCAGTAATATAATGATTCTAGGAGATATGATGAAAAATTCAACGAATGAAGTATTTCTGGTTCTCAGCATATTTTTGCTTGCTTGGAGTATGTTTGTCGGGCAGGCTTATGCCGACACAGGGATAGACAAAATACATTTCCTGATTCCTGCGGGTGCCGGGGGCGGATGGGACGGAACCGCTCGCGGTGTCGGTGAAGCCTTAACGAAATCGAAACTTATCAAGCGGGCATCATATCAGAATATGTCCGGTGGTAGCGGCGGAAAGGGAATTGCGTATCTTATCAAAACGGCGAGACGCCAACAAGGGACATTGCTAGTCAATTCGACCCCAATCCTTATCCGTTCTTTGCAAAAGGTGTTTCCGCATACTTTTCGGGATTTGACACCTGTTGCCGTTGTAATCGCGGACTACGGCGTGTTTGCCGCCCGTCCCGATTCGGAGTTTCAGCGTTGGGAGGAGGTTGTTGCCGCTTTTCGGGCGAATCCGCGCCAACTTAGAGTTGGCGGTGGATCGGGGCGACGCAGCATGGATGGGCTTGTCGCCGCACTGGCGTTTAAGGCGGCGGGCGGAGATCCCAAAGCGGTGCGATACATCCCCTACGATGGTGGTGGTAAGGCACTTGCAGGGTTGCTTTCCGGAGAAACGGAGATTTTATCAACCGGGTTGGGTGAAGCACTAGAACAACACAAGGCGGGACAGGTTCGCATCCTCGCCATTACTGCGGAGAAACGCTCTGCCTCCGTTCCCAACGTGCCAACTTTGAAGGAGTTGGGATACAATGTCACTTTTGTCAACTGGCGCGGTTTCTTCGGTCCGCCGGGACTATCTGAAGCGCAGGTCTCTGCCTATGCTGATCTGCTTGAAAAGATGTATGAAACACCGGCTTGGGAAAAGGTGCGAGCGCGTAACGGTTGGGAAAACCTCTTCAAACCGGGGAAGGAATTCTCCACATTTTTGGAAAGACAGGAACGGGTCATCAGTGAACTGATGGGTGAACTTGGCTTTCTCGAATGATGCCATTTGTCCAATTCTGATAATGGCCACAGGAACTATATTGATGACAAAAGATAAGGTGGGAGCACTTGTTATCCTCATTCTTTCAACGGTTTACGGTGCAATGGCACTCAATATTCCGGAGGCACCGGGAATCGAAGATTCTGGTGTCACCCCCTCCAGTCTACCGATAGCGTTAAGTGCGACAGGAATTATTGCTGCCCTACTAATCTTGATTCTTCCCACCGACCGGCATGATAGTGAGGAGGAGATTTCTTTAGCGGCTGCTTTTCAAGGACTAGACTGGAGATGTGCAGCGTTCCTCTTTCTACTGATGGCCGGTTATGGATTAATCCTCAAACCCCTCGGATTCCTAATCTCGACTATACTTTTTCTCTGTGGCGGATTTTGGACGATGGGGGAACGACGAATCAAGTTGATGTTGTTGGTTTCAATCGGCGTGACCGTTGGTTTCTGGCTCATGTTGACACAACTGCTGGGAATTTACCTTGAGCCCGGTGTGTTGCACTTCTTGGGGGCAAATTAATCCGTGATTAACAACTTGGAGTTAAGCCAATTGTAGGTCGAGATTCACATCTCGACACCGAAACTAACGACTTGGAGTTAAGCTGATGGTATTAGAAGGAATAATGACGGGACTCTCGACCGCATTTACCTTCACCAATATTCTGATGGTGTCTCTGGGCGTTTTTGCCGGCACATTTATCGGCATGTTGCCCGGATTGGGCCCGATCTCCACAATCGCTCTGATGATTCCGATAACCTACGGTTTTGAGCCATCATCGGGATTGATTCTCATGGCGGGTGTCTATTACGGGGCTGTTTTTGGTGGCTCAACTTCTTCAATCCTGCTGAACACGCCGGGCGAGGCTTCGACCGTCGCCACCTCCTTCGATGGCTATCCTCTCGCACAAGCGGGGAAGGCGGGGAAGGCGCTCGCTACCGCTGCGTATTCATCATTTTCTGGAGGAACAATCGGTGCAATATTTCTGCTACTCGCAGCACCGGCACTTGCCGTTGTTTCGCTGAGTTTCCAATCCGCTGATTACTTCGCGCTGATGGTTATGGGACTCACAGCTGTCTCCGCTTTTGCGGGGAAAGGTCAGTTCCTGAAGGCTATCCTGATGACAATTTTAGGTGTGATGTTGTCCACTGTCGGTACAGATAATTCGACAGGGATTCAGCGTTTCACGTTGGGACAGCTTGACCTGATCGACGGCATCAGTTTTCTGCTGCTCGCTATGGCGACCTTTGCTCTCTCCGAAGCCCTCATTTCGGCACTAAAGCCGGGGGAAACCTCCAACGCCATCCAAACCGCCGCGAAGGAAAAATTCGGCAGCCTTAAAGTTTCAAAACAGGAATTCCGGGAAATCGCGCCGAGCATTGGCAGGTCCTCTGTGTTGGGTTTCTTTATCGGAGTGCTGCCCGGTGCCGGTGCGACAATCGCCTCGTTCCTAGCTTACGGGATGGAACAGGCACTTGCAAAGGGGCGGGCAAAACTTCAATTCGGGAAGGGAAGCTTAAAGGGACTCGCAGCACCAGAGACAGCGAACAATGCAGCTTCGACAGGATCGTTTGTACCGTTGCTCACTTTGGGGATTCCCGGATCCGGGACAACTGCTGTGATGCTAGGCGCACTGATTTCTTACGGGGTGCAACCGGGGCCCCGTCTGTTTGCAGAACGGCCTGAGGTGTTCTGGTCAGTGATTGTGTCGATGTATCTGGGGAACATTGTTCTGTTAATTCTGAACCTACCCCTGATCCCTTATATCGCCCGACTGCTTGCCATGCCGAAACCGTTTCTCGTTCCGTTTGTCCTTTTCTTTTCGCTCATCGGTGTTTACTTGGTCTCTTTCAACAACTTTGATATCTATCTGATGGTGGGGTTTGCCGCCTGCGCCCTCTTCTTTCGGCTCCTTGATTTTCCGATGGCACCGATGCTGCTTGGATTTGTATTGGGTGGGCTGCTTGAAGAAAATTTGAGACGAGCACTACTCATCAACGATGGCAATCTTTCTTTTTTCTGGACTCGTCCCATCACGCTGGTCATTCTTATCATCACGGCGGTTGTGCTATTCTTGCCGCTGTACCAATCCTTAATGGAGAGATTCAGGGAGCGTTCCTAGCTGAGGGCAAAATGATGAGCGATCTCTGATGAACCTCCTCCTACCTTTTTCTTTTGACCGATTTTTCGGGTTGATGTCTGCTCGATAATCTGCTACTATAAATAGCCCTACACAGACTGGTCTTTAGCGAGGAAGTGCGTATGCGTATTATCGGACCCCAACCGCAAATCTCAGTTGTTCCCACCGTAAGATCTGTGCGCCCTCCTGATGCGTATCTTGATCTGTTGACGCAGAATGAGCAGGAGTTTCAGGAGTATGTGCGACAGGTTGAATCGCAGCAAGCCTTTCAGCGTTTGGTCGAGGAAGGGCACGTCCGAAAAACTAACTTTCAGGGACGAATTCCACGTCATCTGTATGAGGAGTTCCAAGACCGTCAGTTCGTAGAATTTATGCAAGAGTTTGAGATCGAGGAACGCGGTGACTGGCAGCGCGATTTTTTCCGTGAGGATGCACGACGGCACATCGTGGAATTGGCCGTCAAGTATCAGGTTCCGCGCGGACGGCTCCTTCATGCGCTCGAATACTGTCGTCACCTCAAACGGACTTGGGCGGGATACGAGGATAATCCTGAATTTCATCTGCGCCTCGACGATCCAGAATTCCAAGAACCTCCAACAGCGCAGATGCCGCTTGATTCGACGGAGCCCTATGAAGAGCTGGCCGAGCTGACGGAGGCATACGACATCACGCAGTCGGAGTTTGTCGAATATTTTATGAATGCAAGTGCCGAGTCAGAGGATATCGCTGCTGAGTTGGGGATTCCACTAAGTGCGGTGCGTGAGATCCGCGACCTTGTAGATCGAGTCCAGATTGCGAGTTCAGCGCAGGTCACAGTTGTCAATACGCCCTCGTCATCGAGCCAACCGCTCCAGACGGTGGCAACGATGCGACAACTCAACAATCCGCCCCGTGCAGAAATTCACGTTTCATCGGAAATCGAGTATAATTCTCGTTACCAGATCCAAGTCCCTAGCGATCAGGAGCCTGAGAAAGAAACGGCGCAGCTACTTGACCAACTTCGTCTCATCAATCAGCGCAAAAGCCTTACCTTTCGTATCGTTATGTTCATCTACGAGTACCAGTACCGTTATTTTGTCAGTGGGGATGAACTGCATCTCAAGCCTTTGAGCCAAGCCCAACTCTCTAGAGAATCCGGCGAACATGAATCTACTGTCAGCCGCATTCTACAGGACAAACGTATTGACACACCCACAGATATCCTACCTCTCAAGTTCTTTTGTCAGAGTAAAGGGGAAGTTGTTCGTCGCTTAATCGCTGTCCGAGAACACCGAGAATTGGCATCAGGTAAGCGTAAAAAGCCTTACAGCGACGCTGAACTTGCAGACATCCTTGAACGGGAATACGATACAAAAATTGCCCGCCGAACCGTCACCTATTATCGCAATAAGTTTCAGGAGACCCCAAAGTTCTATACGCGCCGAAAAGGCATCGCCCGGAATGATGAGGGTGAGTAGCCCAGATTTCAGCGTACAATACGAACGCCCCCGATTTCTGTAATAGCTGTGCCTCCAAATCTTGCAACTTTGAAGGTTTTCCGCCCCCAAGGGAACATGCTATGGCGTCTCTCGCAATCTGTAGCAGTAAGCCTTGTGCCTCAACTGTCATCTGCCTTGCCTCTTCTTTTTCCCTTTCGCACTGCATCAATGAACCAATGAACTTACGGACAAATGAACAAATTGTTTTTATGTTTCACGCATCACGTTTTACACGCGTAGCGTTTTGTACTTTCTTTTCGCAGAAGCCATTTCTCTATTGACACTCGTCGTATCGTGTGCTACACTTGGAATCAACAGGAACATACAATTGGTATGTCTATCAATCACATCGGGGGTTATCGCATGCAAACCGACTTGATCCAAGAACTCGCTGAGGATGAAATGCCCCTCTTTCCGCTGGAGATTGTCCTGTTTCCGGGGGGCGTGTTGCCACTTCATATTTTTGAGCAAAGGTATCGATTGATGATCCAATATTGTTTGGATAATGATCGGCTTTTCGGCATCGTCCTCATCAAGAGAGGCAGAGAAGTGGGTGAACATGCCGAACCTTATCTCGTTGGAACAGCCGTCAAAATCATAGAAGTTGATCGGCTTGAAGATGGTCGAATGAACCTAATAACATTGGGGCAGCACCGCTTTCAAATTATGAAAATTCGGCGAGATCTGCCTTATCTAGTGGGTCAAGTCAGGGCGTTGGAGGCGGAGGATACAGAGCCGCCCGAAGACGCTGAGATGCGCCCTGTCCAAGCTATTCAATTATACCGAACCTACGAATCGTTATTAGCGGAATTGGTTCCCCAATGGAAGGTTGTAGAGGAGATTCCGACGGCACTCGACCACTTATCTTACCAGATTGCAACACGACTCCAGATCCCCCTGACGGACAAACAACAGTTGATAGAGACATTGTCAGTACATCAGCTTTTGGACCGAGAAATCGAACTTCTTGAGCGAGAAAATCGAAGATTAAAAATAAGCCTACTCGCTCGAAGAAGTTTTGAAAAGCACGACACTAACGTATCACCGTGGAAAAACGCCTCCCTGAATTAAATGGCGATTCTTTCTATCGCCGCTCTCGGAATCGAGGACAACGATGCAACGTCAACTCGCTTCAGATCGCTCTCCTCAAACATCTGGTTCTCTAATTGCGGTGCGAAATTTTTTCTATGTCAGCAACTTATTATCCATAATACGGCTTGCGCTGACCCCATTCCTCTTTCACACCATCATTCGTCGATCCCACGTGGCAGTCTTGGTGATAGGGGGATTGGCAATTCTGACCGACATGCTTGATGGTTACTTCGCACGCCGTCTGAATCAGCGCACCAATCTGGGTAAAATTTTGGATCCAATTGCTGATAAGGCGATAATTAGCGCGGTGATTATCGCCCTCATTTTATCTAATTCAAGCTTTCCGCGCTGGGCTTTTATCGTTATTATTATTCGAGATGTCTTAATTGTGGTTGCCAACATGTTTCTGTTCCATCGAACGCAGATCATTGCCCGATCTGACGTGTGGGGCAAATGCACAACCTTTTTCCTCGCAACCGCCTTGGCCCTTTACACCTTGGTAGATAATTTCTTTGAAGGTCGTGGGCCGATCCCTCCGTTTGTTCCCTATTCTGTGTTGTGCATCGGTTTGGTATTTGCGTTAATTTCGGTCGCGAACTACAGCTGGCAGTTGCTGCGTTTATTACAACAGAATAGGGAACAGTCCAAGAAAGCACTGTAACAATCAAGTCGAAGAACATAAAATATGGCAGTTCCGCTTACCGTATCCGAAATTGCGAATATGATTGGCGTCGAAGAGGCTATCATTCGACAGACCCTTGAACGCCGTGACGAAGATCTCGCTCCCTATCTGCACGCCCCCGATGCCTCGGGAGAAGAAGCAGATGCCAACGTTTCACCTTCCCAACCTCAAACGCCGCTTTTAAGGCGTGAAGGGCTGCCATTGCTCATCACCAAACTGGCGTTTAATATCCCAACCTCAGACATTATTGAAAACCTCGCTAGTCAGGTGTTGCACCTCATGCTTGTTCAAGAGCAGAATACGGATTTGACAAGCAAACATCAAGAGTTACAAGAACAAAATGACCAGTTGCAACACCACACCAAAGAATTGCAACAAAGGGTTGATTCCTTAGAAAATGAGCTAGCAGAACAAATCCAGCTACGGGAAAAGGTTGAAGCTGAGTCTCGCAAAGGATTTTGGAGTATCTTCGGACGACGAGAGTCCAAGAGTTCCTAGAAGCCTTCTGGCAAACTATACCCGTTTTGGAGGAGTCAACCAATGACAAAGCAACGTCGTAATCAGCTCATTGCTATTAGCGCGCTGATTGTCGGTTTGGCATTTCTCTATCAACCGTCCTCAGTTTTGCTTCGGGGTGTTGCACTGCCCCTGCTGATTATTTCCGCTATCTTATCCACTCTCTCCTTTTCGGCAAAGCGAATCATTGAAGTTATTGCCGGGTTAGGACTCATCGCCGGTTTTTCATTTCTCTATCTGCCCATCCCTCCAATTTTACGCGGCTCCGCTTTCCACCTACTTGCTGCAAGCGCAATCGCTTTTGGCATGACAACGAGGCTGATCAGATTCGCTGAAATTGCAGCGGTGGTTATCGCCATAACTGGGCTTATTGCCCTTTACCAATCCTTTAGTCAACTTCTGCAAAGCAGCGGACTTCACCTCATCTTGATGGGCATAATTGTACTCGCGATTGTATCCCCACGAAGAGTGCTAATCGAGCGCGTCTCAATCGGCGCAATTGTGCTTGGATTGGTCTTTCTCTGTCAACCTTTCGCTATCTTGCTTTACCAGACAGGTTTTCAGGTTCTTCTCGGCGGCTTAGCTGGGTTTATTGTTGTTGCACATAGGGCAACGTAATGCTGTACCACAGCCTAACCGAAGCTGCGTTTTATCTGCCCCCAAGTAGTTGTGAGTATCCTCCGATGCTGCACAGCAAGGTCATCCCACGTTAAAATCATCACGAAATATCCCTGCCCATGTTGATGATACTAATAAAGGGAGCATCAGCATAACCATTATGCACTTCATGTCGCATCACCTATCTTCAGATAGAATCAGTTCAGTTCTATTTCGAGTTTAGACCTCCAAAGCCTTTGAAACTTCGGAAGTCTAAACGGATATAATCGTCAATCTGTCCCCTAGGGTGCATACAAGTTCCGTGACCGGTACTGGAAAAAGATCATCCGGCGGTTCTGTTCCCCTGTCCAAGGATATGCTCCGTGGGTTTGGGCGGAGGCAAGGAAAAGGAGTACATCGCCTGCCTTCATCTCTATATGCCGCACCATGCCCATCTCATTATCGCACGTCCGAATTCCGTCGGGCATGGGATAGCTCGTCTTATGGCTGCCCGGCACACAGACAAAGCCGCCGTCCGCCGAGGTGACATCGCGCAACTGCCAAGCGACATTGAGGTACTCACTATAGACCCGCCCATTTTGTTGGCGGTAGTGGTTGCCTACCTTTGATGGGAAGCCGTTGGCGTGCAGCGCATGTCCAGATGATCCTTTCCCCGACAGGAACCCATTGCACATCATACACTCGAACCCGCTGCCCATAATCCAGTTCATGCGTTGAATTAGGGCGGGATGGGCAATCATCCGTTGGAACGGTTCGCCGTGAGGTGCGGGCAGCTGCCACGGATTGCCCATCGATGATCTGCCTACCCCCGTACCTGCCAACGGTTTCGAGTCTCCAGCAGCAGAGCCACCTGTGCTAATCCGATCGGCGTTGGCATCAATCGCCTCGTTAGCTGCCGCCAACCAATCCGCATCCATCACTCCCCGTAACACGAGGTGACCACACAGATCCCAATGGAAAAATTCCTTCTCATCAATCCCTGAATCCGGATCCCGTTTATAAATCGAAGGGTGAAGGATACCGGGTTCCGTTGACAACGAAACTGTCTTACCATCCGAGTGCACTACAGGCGGTGGATAGCCCCGATTTGGGTTATGTAACACGGCGCGCTGCACCGGCGTCAGTTGTGCCGTCCATTCAGGCATTGTGTCGTCCTCACCCGTAATTTCAGACTCCGCAGACGGACGGACTTCTGCGCTGATATAGCCACATTCAAGCAGGCGTTGGGGACCCTTCCCTTGCCATGGATGTAGCCCCCACATCAAGGATTCGGTGCACAACAACAGATCGCCTGCCTGCAAAACCGGCTGCACAATCAATCCCATATCGTCGTCCCCACACACAAGATCTTGGGGAGCGTCTACCGAGCTATTGTGGCTGGCTGGAACCACAACTAATCCACCGTCGCCCTCGTTGACATCCGCTAATGCCCATATCGCCCGCAAGCCCTGACAGAAACGGGATCCATTATGCTGACGATAGGCGCGGGACCAGTCCTGCCATTCGCTACCTCCCGATAGAGGTACTTTGCCATTTTCAGAGCCATCGGCGTTGACTTCAATCAGATGGGGTGACCGGTCGAGCCGAAAATTTTCGCCGCAGATCTCCTCCAAATACTGCGTCAGCACGGGATGGTCGCGCAGGAAGTCTAAAGCGGAGCAGGAGGACACGCACGATGGAGCTGCTCCATCAGCGGTTTCTAACTGATTGAGTGCCTCGTTGCAAGTCTTCAACTGATCGGAAGTCAGAACGCCGGGGACGATTAGATAACCTGTCACATCGAAATGATAGTTTTCTTCGTTGGTCATTTCTTTGCTATCCATAACAGTCTCCTTTCTTATGTGTTCATTTTGTGGGTGGTCTACGAGGTGTGATTGGTTGGACAATTGCGCGTCGCTCTGGTGTGAGTCGCGCCAGCAGCTCCTCGGAAGGGACATAGGCAAAACGGTGTGCATACATCGAAGGTAGATAGCGAAAAATGATCATGCGCCGCTCGCCGGGATTCTTTCGCTCCGCGGAACCGTGGCACAAACAATCGTTAAACAACAGGGCATCGCCACCGTTCAGATATACCTCCATCGCGCCTTCAATCGTTTCGCCCGGACTGTGGGTGATACCTGCGCTTGCCTTCTGCATCGGGTGTGGAAAATCTGACTTGTGGCTGCCGGGGATTATGACCGTCGGTCCATCGCCCACACCTACATCGGTCAACGGCACCATTAACGTCAGCAGGCAACAACACCACTCGCCTTGACTGCGACCTGTGCGGTTGCGACTGTCGGGCATATGTCCACCGGAATGGACGCCGATATATCCACCTTGCCCACGTATGTTAATAAATCCCTCGTTGATAAATGGTCGATCGTGAGGACCGATGTAGTGACGGACCAGATCAATCCAAGCCGGGTGATCGATGAGTCGTTCAAAAATCTCTCCGCCTTCGATGATATTTTGTAGATTCATCCCATCGATCCCCCCATAGGTGTGGACGTCGATATTGCCGTACCACTGATCGATTTGCAAGGGAGGCAGCGCATCAAGAAAGCCGTTCATCGCGCGGAGGTGATTGGGATCAATTGCTCTCTTGATAACTGTGTAACCGTGCAGGTCAAACAGGTATTCTTCCATCGGAGTTGGCATGTTCTATCTCCTCAACTCATCAGTAAGCGGAAAAGGGTGGAACGTTTTGATGGCTGTCGATATTGTAAACAAACCTTGCAGAAAAAGCAACAACTGATTTTGATGGAGGTTTTCCCATTCGCTCATGTTAAGATTTAGTGCAAAGAAATCGAGTTTTTTTTTGCAAACTCGGTTTCTCTTCGTGCTTTGCACTTTCTTTTTATATGAGCCTTCCCATTTTACTCATTGCTTAAAATTTCAATGTGCTATATAATCGGTTTGATATCCTGTCTTTCGGCTGCATCTAATACCACTTATGGAGCGATTGCGATGGATTTGAGGGAACCTCCCCGGCTCATTTTTAACACCGATGGTCACTGGATCATCAATTACCAAGATCGGTGGGAACCGGACGACGTTACCAAAATGATGCCTATGCTCGCCGATGCCGGCGTGGATGCACTTTCTGTTCTTGTCGGGATCGACGATGATCTGTCTTGGCGGGGGAGTCCCCATGGCCAACTGTGGGGCGATAACATTGAGGACTGGAACCCCGATCCGCTACCTACCGACATTCACGGTCATCCGTTGAAATCTGTTGAACCGTTGCACATTCACGGCAGACCTGTGAAGGAGATAGATGGCAGGATGCCCGCGAATGCCCATGAGTGTTTGTATAGACTTTTTGCGAAGGTCATCCAAGACGGTCACGATCTCATGCGGATTTACATTGAGGGTTCTAGAAAGCAGGATATGGCGATCTACGCCTCCTTCCGTATGAACGATGCCCACGCCTGCGATGAAGCCCGTGGGTGGTATGGTCGTTCTCGCCAAAAGACGGAAAGACCCGATCTGCTTCTCGGATCGCCTGTTCCTGCAGGTGTCCACGGTGCGGACTGGTCCTTTTCTTGGCGATGGAACTACGCGAAAGCAGAGGTAAGGGAACGCTTTCTAGGGCTGTTCGACGAAACACTAACCCGCTACGATTTTGATGGGTTAGAGTTGGATTTCAGTCGCGCGCCGCCTTTCTTCCGAGCCGGTGAGATTATTGAGAATATTCCGACGTTGACACAGTTCATGCGGGACACACGAGAGGTTGTGAAGCGACACAGTGCGTCAAAAGACCGTGAACTGAGGCTCATTGTCCGGGTGCCTGTTGGTATTGGGGAGAATCTGGAGGCGGGGATCGACACAGAAACTTGGATACGCGAGGGACTTGCGGATATCCTCGTATTGGGCTCTCCGGGTTACTGCGTTCACGAGATTGATATCCGCAAAGCGGTTTCCTCTGCGGAGGAAAGCGGGACGTTGGTATTCACAGGGTTTGATGGGGCAACCTACACCGTTTCGCCGCAGGAGGGCTATGAACGGAGTCCTTCCAGTGTGCTGAGGGCTACCGCGCTGAACGGCTATCGTGAAGGTGCTGCCGGTGTCCATTTGTTCAATTACGATTATCCATCCCATCGCGCCGGTCCTACCGACAGCAAAGACTTCAACATCTTTGATGATTACCATCTCCAAACCATACGAGATCTAAGGGAACCTTCGGCTCTGGAACGGCGAAACCGTTGTTATTACCTCCCGTCTCCTACTGGAGCGGGGAGAGCAGATCACCGCCTCCAAGTGCCGCGGAAATTGGCACTCATGGGCAGAGGAGCAGGCTCTGAGCACGCGATGCGCCTTATCGTTCACGACGATATTGAGGGTGGTAAAGCTGAAGGGAGAATCAGAAAGACCGAACTTAGACTTCGCACAGAAGATTTTGAAGATTCGCTGGATCGCATCCACTTTGAGGTCAACGGCAAGATTCTTCCCTTCACGCCGAGTCGGACGGTGACAAACAGTCAAGGTCAGGGTTGGTTCGTGTTCGATGATCCACCGTTACAACAGGGACTAAATACTATTCTATTGGTCTTGGAAGGCATTGAAACACCGGACCCTTGGCCCAGCGTACAGCAGTGCGAAATCTTGGTTTTAACGAGCGATTTGACGTAAATCCCTAAATCTCTAACTTTCCTTTCAGGAGGAGGTTCGTAATGACACTGAAGGTCGGTATCATCGGTTGTGGACGTATGGCGAATACTATTGAGGACGAGCAGATCGCGAAAAGAAAACAGGGTCCCTACCGTAGCGGTCTAGTGTTACCCTACTGCCATGCGGGCGGCTATGCGGTCGTTGAAGATACAGAAATGGTCGCCGCGTGTGATATAGTCGAGGAGAAGCGGAAGGCGTTTCAAGAACGTTGGAACGTGCCACGGGGTTATGCAGATCATCGTGAGTTGATTGATGTGGAGAAACCCGATATCCTCAGTATTACAACCCGCCCGGAGCAGCACGCTGAGGCGATGATTTACGGGGCGGAGCACGGTGTCAAGGGAATGTATGCCGAAAAGCCGTTGTGCTGTTCACTCCTTGAGGCGGATGCCATCAATGAGGCATTTGAGCGAAACGGTGTTTTCCTTGAATTCGGACCGATGCGTCGAAACTGGGCGATCTATCGACAAGCGCACGATATCGCGCATAGTGGAGAGTTAGGGGCGGTTCGGTCGGTGATTGGGTTCGCTGGCAACAGCATCGGCGGACACTTTCTCGATACACTACTTTATTTATTGGGCGATCCCGAACCGGTTTCCATTCGCGGGACATTGGGAGAACTGCACCACGACGAAGGGGATACCACCAATATGCGGTTCATGCGCGATACAGGCATCCTATCGGCGTATGTCGAATTCGATAACGGGACAACCCTCCATGCGGCAGCGACCGGAGCAAGCCGAGAGTATGAACTGGTTTGCGAGGCGGGGATTATCCGGATCCAGAACGATGGCGAATCCTTATACGTGCGTAAAAGCGAAGAACAAGATCGCGCCTACGACCCAATCGAAGTCGAGCCGGTAACGCCGTGGAGCGGCACCGAGCGCAAGGTTCGTGAGTTGGTGGAGTCAATAAAAACAGGGATGCCGGGAGTCAGCAATCTGCGAGCAACGATGCTGGGAACAGAGATCGGATTTGGCATCTATGAATCCCATCTACGAGGCGGGGTTGCTGTCCAACCACCTGTTCCGAATCGTGAGCGTTGGGTGTCGAGTTGGTGATTTGTATGCACAACGTGACTTCGGCAAGTGGTACAAACTCAAAGGATTTTGAATGGAGCATAAAACTCTGGGTAGAGCAGACTCACTTCATTTACATTTGCTTTTTGGTTCATTCGGGGCTATACTTAGGATATACATTCTATTGTTTTGAGGAGTTTGACTATGTTGAGTAAAATTCAGAAATGGGGAAACAGCCAAGGGCTTCGGTTTACGAAGGCCCTGCTCCAAGAAGCCCAGATAAACGTGGGTGATGAAGTGAGTGTTTCAGTCCAAAACGGACGGATTATCGTTGAACCTGCGACCAAAGTGCGAGGCAAGTATGGTTTGAAGGAGTTGGTATCAAGGATACCCCAAGAGTATCAAGCCGAAGAACTAGACTGGGGTGAGCCTGTTGGAAAGGAAGAGTGGTAAATGCCCCGATACATTCCGGAGAAAGGGGATTTCGTGATCTTGACTTTTGATCCGCAGGCAGGACGCGAACAACAAGGGCGACGCCCTGCGTTGGTAGTCAGCAACACGTTGTTCAATAGGCACACCGGGCTTGCAATGATGTGTCCAATAACCAACACGAAAAGGAATACCCCTTTTCATGTGGAGGTGCCCATAGGGGCATCTCTTACAGGGTACATCATGGTTGAGCAGATCAAGTCGGTTGATTATACGAGCCGAAACGTAAGGTTTGTCGAGAAAGCTCCTGAATTCGTGCTCAACGAAGTTCTAAGCATTTTAGATGCCTGCCTATACGACCCCATCTAGCACGATTCAAGATTTGTTGATTTCTATTACTCCGGGCGCAATTCCCCCAGAGAGGTTTCGTCAGGTGCTATAAAATCAACGGCAGGACTCTCGACGCGACCATAAGCATTCCACACCTTAAAACCAAGTAACGCCAACAGTTCCGGAGGCGCATTCTCCAAAACCTCTTTTGATGTGCCGACTGTCAAGTTCTCTTGCGTCCGGAACTGGGGACCGCAAAATGTCGAAAGCACCCCCAATCGCGGACCGTCACTCACATTCGCGCCGGTTCCGTGCCACATACGACCATCGAACACCATTGCTGTTCCTGCGGGACCTTCGGCAGCAATCGGTTCAACATCCTTATCCAGTTCTTTGTCCGGATGCCGTCCCGTCAAATGGCTTCGGGGCACGATCCGGGTGCCACCGTTTTCAGCCGTAAAGTCAACCAACATCCACATAACGTTGACAACCACGGCAGGCGCAATCATCGACGGTGGACCGGCATCATCGACATCGCGACGTTCCCGCGTGATTGAACCAGCAGGCAGCGGGGAGCGGTCACGCCGGGTTGGCGGCGGCATCCACCACTGATCTGTGTGCAAATTCATCGCTACGCCGCCCGGTTTAGCGATATTGGCGGTATAGCACGACAACAGGTACTGCTCGCCGAGGACATGCCCGATCAGTTCGTGGACACCCTTATGAAGCAACGGTTCATGAAAAATCTCTCCCTTGTTAATCAGCATCCAGACTCGCTGATTGATACCGCTGTTCTTATCCTTACCACCATCCTCATGAGCAAGCCCTTGCTGCTTTTCTGCGGCTGCCTGCTCTACCAATCGAGTGCGTAACGCTTCAACCTGCTTTGGGGTGAGCGCGTTGGCGAGTAAGCAATAACCGAACTCGTCTAAATGCGCCTTCGCTAGATTAAGGTCTGTTGTCGGTTGAGGTAAATCATTTTTCGTTGTGCTCGTCATAACATCATCTCCATTAATGAACCAATGAACCAATGAACTAATCAACTAACGGCGAATTTCCACACCGACAGTGCGGTGCGACCGAAAATCCACTCCCGCTCTTCCTCACTCAAATCGGAGAAGTAGTCAAGCGGGAACTGAAGTGAACGGTGGTATCCTTCCCTCGAACTGACCGGCGGAAAGTCGCTCCCCCACATTACCCGTTGCGGTCCAAACGCCTCCACAACCATACGTGCTAGCGGAGGGACGTTCTCGAATGGATACGGTAGGTTGCAGAATTCCCCGAAGCCCGGCAGTTTTATCGTCAGGTTGGGGTGTTTCGCCAAGGCGAGAACCCGTTTGAATTCGTCATACGGTGCCGCTGCATCTGTACCCACACCAGCTAAGTGTTCGATGACGATCTGGAGGTCAGGAAACAGCTTCAGGACTTCAGCAAATTCATTGCTGAGGAGTGTTGATGGACTTGACGGGGCACTGACGACAAGGTTGAGTTCAGCGGCGGTACGCCACTGGGCAAGCGGATCAGATGCTTCCGCGCGTGAGTCCGCACCGAGACGAATTCCCACAAGCCCTTGGTCTGCCCAGTAACGCATCCGCTCCCCATCGTCGGTGCTTTCCACAATCATTGCCGAAGCAAGTCGGTCTGGGTAAGCTTGCAAACATTCAACATGGTAACTGTTGTCAGTTGTTCCCTGATGCTGAATTAAGACCGCCCGATCGACACCGGATTGCTCCATGTGGTAAAGCAGGGTTTCGATGAGTTCATATTTGTTCAGCCCGGCATGACAATGGGTGTCGACGATAGTCATTAGCCCGATCCTTTCTCTTTTTATGATTTTCACGTTTCACGCTTTTCACGTTTTGCACTTTCTTTTAACATGCCCCTGTCCATTTTAGGTGTATCGGCTTAGAGCCGTCCGCCGGGTGTGTAGCCAACTCCTACCTTGACTTGAGTCCCTTCCATCTGCTCCACAACATGCTGGAAGCATTCCTCAACTGTTTTGAACGGGGAATTTGGATATGTTTCGAGACTAAATCCTAAATCATTCGCGCCGAACATAAGCATATCGATGCCGGGCTTGGCGAGTTTCCGGGCGTTGATAATCGCATCAACGGATTCCAGCTGCAAGCTGAGGATGCCGTTGTTATTCCACCATTCGGCGTACTCCAAGCGCTCCATATCTGGTTTGAAGCCATGCCCCGAACTGGGTCCCCAACTCCGTTTTCCAACCGGCGGATAGTAGAAGGCATCGATTGCTTCGTCAACCGTTGCTTCCGTTTCAACCTGCGGCACGACAATCGCCAATGGACCCAAATCGAGGATATTCCCAATGAGATAAGCGTTCCGTGTGTGTTTGATGCGTAACTGAACGGGCATCCCCAACTCTTCCAAGTTAGCGCAAAATGAAACGAGTTTCTCCTCATTGAATGCAGAGTGTTGAGCATCGGTTCCAATTAAATCGTAGGAGTCCTGACTGAGAATTGCTTCAAGTTCACTTTTTGAGGCACCTGTGGGTGCTCCGCCGATATTAATAATTTCGCTGTTGTGTATCCGTTGTTTCAACGTGAGTTGTTCTGACATATCTATGCTTTCTCCTTAATTTGTTGATCATATTAACCCATGGTGCTAGTTTGCAACTGTTGGTAACGTGAAACGTGATGCGTAAAAATCATTGGTTCAGCGGTTCATTTAGCCCCAGCGGGGCGATATGTATATAGCACATCGGTAAACCAATTCCCTAAAGCCCCAGCGGGGCGACATGTGTTGGATTGAGTAGACACACGATAAATCCAGAAAACCATTACTTGCAATGAATTGACAAAACTACCGGATATTTGCGGTTATGGCTTGGATATGTCTATCCAAGTCTTGGACCCTCGGCGAAGTCGGAGCCGAGCGGGTTTTATAACTAGCAACTTGCGTTATAGGTAGTTAGATTGAACAGGAACCGCGAACCCCAGCCCCCATGGCTAATCTCTATACCCGTAGGTTGGGCATCTTGCCCAACCATGTATCGGGGTTAAGGTAGTAGACATATTGCTTTGAATCCTGATCGCAGCATCGGAGCAATAATCCGCGCAATCCGCGTCATCTGTTTAATCCGCGATTCAGACAATGCACCATAGAGTAGGCATACTCCGTATGCCGTAACGATGAACCACCATGGTAGTAGGCATACTCCGTATGCCGTAACGATAAACCACCATGGTAGTAGGCATACTCCGTATGCCGTAACGATAAACCAATAAACAATGTGAAAACAATCCCCTCACCAACTATGGTGAATTCAAAAAATAAAGGGACACCTTCACCCCCGGTAGGTGCGGTTTTCAACCGCACCGGTTTGGAGTGTCTCATTAATTCTAAGATCTACTATAATACCAAAGGCAGCAATCCTCTGTTTGGACCTAGTAAAGTCCAAGGTAGTTATCGGTTTCCCACTGACTGATGCTCTGATGGTAACTCCGCCACTCTTCACGCTTGACTTCGATGTAATAGGGAGCATATTCAGGTCCAAGCGCGCCCTGAATGACCTCATCCGCTTCCAGACAGTCGAGTGCTTGGCTGAGTGTTCTTGGTAGCACGCCAATACCGCGTCGTTGGAGTTCGTCCAGTGGCACTTCATAGAGGTTATCGTCATTGCGCGTGCCGGGATCAATCTGGTTCTCGATACCATCGAGCCCGGCGGCGAGCGTCGCTGCCATAGCGAGATATGGGTTGGCGGCACCGTCCCCCGAACGATTTTCAATCCGTCCGGCATCAGGGATACGAATCATCTGCGTCCGGTTGCTACCCCCATAGGTGATATAAACAGGTGCCCACGTCGCACCGGAGCGAGGAGCACCAGAGATCAGCCGTTTGTAGCTATTGACGAGAGGGTTGGTAACAGCGACGAGTGCTTTGGCGTGGTGGAGAATGCCGCCCATGAACCAGTAGG
Source organism: Candidatus Poribacteria bacterium (assembly GCA_965116925.1). Lineage (GTDB taxonomy): Bacteria > Poribacteria > WGA-4E > WGA-4E > PCPOR2b > PCPOR2b. The sequence continues at coordinate 5,260,426 of OZ220744.1, forward strand.
CGAGTTGTGACAGCCCGTTTTCATCGGATTCATCGAGGAAGTGATTGGTCTGGTTTTCCGGATCCCACAGACTCATGTGAAAATGTGCGCCATTCCCAGTTAAGTTTGCAAACGGCTTGGGCATGAAGGTCGCCGTCAGTCCCTGCTCTTCAGCAACGGTCTTGACCATCCACTTGAAAAAGGTGTGCCGATCTGCGGTGGTCAACGCATCGGAATAGAGCCAGTTGAGCTCAAACTGACAGTTGGCGTCCTCATGGTCGTTGGCGTATGGACCCCAACCTAACCCCTGTAGGTACTTAATCAGGGTGGTCATCGTATCGAGGTTACGGTGGAGTGCCCGCAGGTCATAACAGGGCTTGCCCAGCGTATCGAGTGGATCCCACGGCGCATAGCTGCCATCCTCTCCCTGTTTCAACAACATGAACTCTGCCTCGACACCGACGTTGAAGAGGTAGCCTTTCTGTTTGGCTTTCTCCAATTCCCGCTGCAAAATGGTGCGTGGGCAATAGGGCCAAGCCTCGTCACCCACATGCACATTTCCCGCTAACCACGCCACATTTTCGCGCCACGGCACGATTGTGAGTGAGTCAAAATCGGGGAGGCTTGCCATGTCCGGATCATGCGGTCCCTGTCCCATTTCACCTGCCGCAAACCCGGCAAAGCCAGCACCCTCTTCCGCCATGTCATCAATATGCGTCGTCGGCACCACCTTCGCTTTTGGTGCGCCAGCCATTTCTACAAAGGAACAGAGGAAAAACTCGATTCCCTGCTCTGCGACTAACGTTTTAACCTCGTCTAACGTCATTATAATGGCTCCTTTCTCATTGCTGTTGGAAAAGCTTCAATCTTTTTGATAAGGTAAGCATTACTCCCGTTCCTTCCACCCCGGTCCGCCGCCAAACACACGGTTCGTTCCGACGAGCGGAATGCCACAAATCATTGATGCCTCCAAATTCAACGCCCGGAGGTCTTCAGGGTCGAGATCATGTACATCTGCCTTACCGCAAGCGCGGGCGAGGATCTGAATCTCTGAAGTCATCGCCTGCAGCAGGTTGGCGACGCGCTCTGACGCTTCGTCAATATCAAGACGTTTCATCAGGTCGGGATCCTGCGTTGTGATCCCGACAGGACAACGTCCCGTGTGGCAGTGGTGGCAGTGGTACGGTTCAGTGCCGAGTTCTTGATAATCTTCGATATGGATAGGTTTGTTGCAGTTGAGCGCCATCAACGCCGCTGTGCCAATGTATACAGCGTCCGCACCGAGTGCCATAGCCTTTGCTGCGTCCACACCGTGTCGGATGCCGCCTGCGATGATGAGCTGCACTTCGCCGTACAATCCGAGGTCTTCGAGCGCTGCGCGTGCCTCACATACGGCGGCAAGCGTTGGAACCCCTGTGTGCTCCTGACAGATTTCGGCGGAGGCACCGGTGCCGCCTTCCATTCCGTCCACGACGATGACATCGGCACCCGCCTTTGCTGCCAACTTCACGTCGTCGAATACCCGCGTTGCTCCCATCTTCACGAAGATCGGCACCTGCCAGTCGGTCGCCTCCCGTAATTCCTCGATCTTGATAATCATGTCGTCGGGACCGAGGAAGTCGGGATGCCGCGCCGGGCTGCGCTGATCGACGCCGAGAGGTAGATCGCGCTGTTCCGCAACCGTATCCAACACCTTTGAACCGAGCAACAATCCCCCTGTTCCAGGCTTCGCGCCCTGTCCAATCGTCAACTCGATACCATCCGCCATCTGTAGGTGGTGCACATCAATACCGTAGCGGGAGGGTAGCACCTCGTAGATCAGTGTCCGGCTCTGCTCACGCTCCGCCATCAGCATCCCGCCGTCGCCGGTGGTGTTGGACGAACCGACGATATTCGCGCCTTTTGCTAGCGCGACCTTCGCGTTGTAGGAGAGCGCGCCCCAACTCATGCCGGTGATCATGATAGGAACATCAAGTTCTATCGGTTTTTCGGCGAAGCGGGTGCCGAGAACAGTTTTGGGGGAACAGCGTTCCCGATAGCCTTCGAGTGGGATGCGGGTCAGGGTACAGGGGATAAAGGTCAGGTCATCAAACGTCGCCCATCGCCGCTCACGCAACGTTCCAAATCCGCGGATACGGTATCGTCCTAACTCCGCTTTGACTTGGATATCTTCGATGATGTCAGGGGTGAATGTTCCGCTAGTTCGGAGGTAATCTGATTTGTCTGGCATAGTAAAAATTTCTTTTGTTATAACGCCTCTCGCCACACGGCTCGCTCGTCCTTGTCGATGTTCCACAGCTTGCGCCCGGAGACGATTTTTTTTGAAATTACGAATTTCAACTTACATCTTGTATAGATGGTTTTTTAGTATAAAGTTCTTCCACCCTCACCTTTACCTGTGTATTGTCGGAGAATAGAATAGCGGCACTGGAGCCATTGTCCTCAATGTGAATGGAGGAAAAGCGCACATCCGTTGGTATCGCGGAGATAACCTCAATCTGTTCGGGACGAATTGCTTCAACTAAACCTTTTGTTGTTCCTTCGTCGGTGACAATCTCAATGTCGTAGGCTTCATAGGGTGTCGTGTAGACTTCCACCACCGCCCCTTTCTCACCCTTCTGGAAACCGTTGATAGCCTCCAGCAGCACGACTGTATCATATCGTTTTGCCTTCACCATCTTCTTAACCCGTTCAGAGGACGTAAATTCATAGTGCCTCTCGCCATACTGCTCGCTCGTCCTTGTCGAAATTCCAGAGTTTGCGCCCGGAGACGACTTTCTTGAAATTGTGGATAACGGTCTGTGAATTGCCAACTTTGGAAGGGAGATGCTGAGACAGTGCGGATTTGAGGAAGGTCAGATCTTCTGCGGTCGGTTCTTCAATCACGGCGTCGTTGCCGAGTTCAGCGATGTCCCCGCCGACAAAACAAACCGCTTCATACATCGAATCAGCAAACGCTTCGCCGGTATCTCCGCAGACAATGATTGTCCCCCGCTGCGCCATGAAACCCGCCATGTAACCGCAGTTGCCGCCGACAATAATCAGTCCACCTTTCATCGAAACGCCTAGCCGTGAAGCTGCATCGCTACGAACCACAACCGTCCCACCTCGGATTGAAGCCGCTGCGCCGTTGCCCGCATTCCCTTCGACGATAACCGTGCCGCCCATCATGGACTCTGCCAATCCCCAACCCGCGCTCCCTTTGATTTCGACGGTGGGACCATCAACCATCCCTGCACAGTAGTAGCCAACACTTCCGTCGAAGGTCAGCTTAACCGACTGTAGGATCGCCACGCCTAAGTTATGCCGGGCAACAGGGTTTGTCATGCGGATATCGGTTTCGCCAGCCGCGATGAGGCGTTTAATTTCCGTGTTGATGTCGCGGGTCGTTTTACCGTCACAGATTATCTCTGCCATACACTTACATCCTTTGCTTGTGCTTCACGCACCTCATAGGGGCTCTCAGAAACGAATCTCTAATTGTTCAGAAGAATTCTGCTGTTCATCGGATGACAATTCCATTTTTGCAGCAGAAATAAGTTCCTCTACACCATCATCAGGATCGAAGCACTCACCACCCAGATCAATTAGATCCGCATTACCTTTTGGGGGATTGTCGAAGCATTCTGGATTTAAGACAAACAGCGGTAAGTTCATGCTGAGAGCCGTTTGGGCGGTGTTGAAAGTTCCGGACATCTTACCTTGGGTATCTCGCTCAAGCCCTGATTCAATCACGACGACAGCCTTGGAGAGCCCACAAACAAGCTTATTCCGAACCATCGCATTGCGAGCCAACCATTTGACATCTGGGTCAAATTGCGAAACCACCAGCACATCCCGCTGCCAGTCAAAATCCTTAAACGCGCTTTTCTGACGCAGTTCCTTGATGCCGTAAGGCAGCACCATTGTCGTCGTCCCTTCTGCAGCTAACGCACCCAAGTGGGCTTCAGAGTCCACCCCTTTGGCGTATCCAGAGACAACATTTAATTCCGCGTTTGCAAGTTCGACGGCAAGTTTCCGCGCAACGCAGATTCCCGTATCTGATACATGCCGCGATCCTACGATTGCGATCCCATCGGAATTAAGAAGTTTTCGTTGCCCCTTGATGAACAGCATCGGTGCGATTTCAAGAAGATGTGGAGGGAAATCAGGATGCCTTGGGTAGATAAACTCAACGCCTTGCGTTTTGAGTTGCTCGTACTCCGTATATGCCTTATCACTATCTGCTGCGCGAATTTTTCCGTTAAGGATTTTCGATAAGTCTGGAAATTGAACTGAGAGATCACTTTGACTCCGCGGCAACATTTCAGGCTGACAATCTTCCTTTTCGAGTATCTTGGCGATTGAAATCAGAGACTTGGGGCCAATTCCGCGTGCCTTAAAGAGTCGAAACCAAAAATAATCTCTTTCAATACTCATCTGCTCGTCCTTGCTTGAGTAAGCGTTAGTAGCCCTAGAACTTACAGTTTCAATCTTTGCCTGTCCGAGTAAGCGTTAAGACAAACGCATGACGTACACTGCCCTGTTCATAGAGAATATTGGTTGCTTCCGTCAAGGTTGTCCCTGAATCATAGAGATCATCAAATAGCAATACCCAGCGTCTCTGCAAATCCTGAGATTGGACAACAAACGCCCCTTGAATTTCCGCCTGTTTACTTTCTACGTCTAAAAGATTCTTGAGCAATACCGTCTGTTTTACCTTAGTCAGATAATGGGTGTGAACTGGTCGATTCAGTAGAATTCCTATTTTCGCTGCGATTTCAGTAACGGGTTGAAAAGACCTATTTGTATCTGAAGGCGGAATAGGAATGATTGCATTCAGATAACGGTGGACTAGGTCACCATTAACTATAAATTCTTCTCTGACAAATTGAGCCGCGATTTCTGCGATGGATTGAATCTTGCTCCGGTCATGGCGATATTTGACTTGGAAAACCAATTCGCCAATTTCAGTGCGTTCTGTGTCATACGTTCCATCTGGCAAGAGATGGCTTGATACCGTGTGGAAATCCAAGGCATATCCTGCCCGCCACCTCCCATGAATTTCCTGCGGGTTGATTTGTATGTTCATTTTTATGGATTCATTATTCCTTTACCTCTGCCATACATTCACATCCTTTGCTTGTGCTTCGCGTACATCGCAGCTGTCCCCGAAGGCAGACCGGATCGCAATCTCTTCAGTTACGACAGCGACAAAATCATCCGTTTCGGTAAAGAGTAGCGGTTTGAAGGCGAAGGGATCTTTGGCAAACCCGATATAGTTCTCTGTCGCTGCGAGATAACTGAAGGAGCCGTCCAAATCGGTAAGCGACGCATCTAACGCCTCTTTGAACTCCAGCCCCTGAGACAGTTGGTCGGCGAGATAGACGCCGATAACTTCGGAGTCATTTTCCGTATAGAATCTGACACCGCGCTGCTCATAGATGCAGCGTAATTTGTGGTAGTTTGTGATATGTCCGTTGTGGACGATGGCGAGGTCAGGATAATTGTGGGCCCAAAAGGGTTGCGAGTGGCTCAGATCCACCCGACTCTCTGTCGAAAGGCGGGTGTGTCCCAAACCGTGTGTCCCTTGGAATGTAGAGACACTGTGGGTCGCATCGAGGTTTTGGGGTGTGCCCACCTGCTTGACGATTTCGAGTTCACGTCCCATGCTGACAACTTCGATGTCCTCATCTAAGGACTCAATGAATTGCGTCAGCGATGTTGCCTCCCCTTGCAGATCGATGACCAGCCGTAGATACTCGGCGGTTGCTTTCACTTCCTGCACCGAGCCGAATGCCTTGACCCCCTCTGCAATTGAAGTGCCTCTCTCAACTGCACCATTAAGTTCTCCCAGTTTTACCTGCAGCGTGAACGCACCATTTTCTGGAGGTCCATAAAGCGCGACACCCGCCGAATCCGGTCCCCGCACTCCCAACGCCGTGAGCATTGTGAGAACGGTCTTGCCCACAGGCGCGTTGCTATTTTGCGTTTTATCTAAAAAGCCAACAATACCACACACCCTTAGCTTCTCCTTGATTGTGCTTTAGGCTATATTTAGCCCAAGTTGCTAGTTATTAAAAATCCATCAGAACCTGTAGGTCGAGATTCACATCTCGACAAAATACCACATATTACCGATTGCCTGTAACTGCCCGCTTCATCAGTCTTTTTGTAGTTGCCTGATTTATCAGGCGTTTTTTTCTGTATTTGCTCCTGATTTGTCGGGATTCCAACCTGTCGAGACTATGCGTTAAAGTCATTATTCCTGCTAATATCCTGTAGGTCGAGATTCACATCTCGACACTAAACCGTCGATTTTGGAAAATCGACCTACAGAAATGATACAATTTGCACAGACATTGAGGACTATTGGTTTGAATATGCTTGCTACTAGCAACTTGCGTTATATTTGAGTTGTAAACAGTCACAGTTTTAAGCGAGTTAAATTAGGTTTTCGGTCGCAATTCTTGAAGTTCCTGCCTTCTAATAGCACTGCTGCTAGCCGCGAAGTACTCCTGTGCGCTTGGGTCATGGTCTTGATAAAACATAACCGCTGTTGGGAAATCTTGATTCAATAGGTATGCCACATTTATCTGGCGTACATTCAGGTTACATTTTGCTCCGAGTGCCGTTGCTCTTTCTCGAATCGCAAAATTTTCATCGGTATACCAGCGGTTTAATCGGCGGTCTTCCGGCACGGAATCTCGGTTAATCTCTCCTGGAATGAAGAACGATTGATTGAAATCGGAAGCCCATGCTAGGACTGGCAGCTGCTTCTGTGTGACAAGCCTCTTCATCGAGGCATCAAAGGAGGTATAACCCTCCCACACCGCCGACGTAGGAGTTGCGAGCGATAGCTCCGTCGTATTAACAAAAGAGAACCCAACGAGCCCCTTATTTTCTGCGTGATCCTGAGCTTCTTGAATCCTCGTAGGCGACCAATTGAATACGCCGTAGGCAGAAATGCGACCTTGCGCCTTCTCTCCCTCCAGCACATCAATGATTTCGGCTGCTGGAATATTCTCATTATCTCCGCCCAGTACGACAAGATCGAGATAGTCGGTGTCCAGAAGGTTAAAATTCTCTTCAATATCGTCGGAGACCGATTTGGGGGAAAACCGACTTTCCTCCAGCACCGATGCGACCTCATCATGTCCGTGACAGATTTGAAAAAAGAGGACGAGGTCATCTCTGATGCCAAGACGTTTTATCCAAGAGGCGACATTCTTGCGGGTCTGTGTCTCGCCTCCTTCGCCATGCAAATAGAAGCAATTCCCGCCCAACTCTACAAAATCATCGAAATCTTTATCATCATGTGCTTTGCTCACACAATGCGGTCCAATAATCAGGGGAGAGATAGAGTGGCAACAGCCCTGAATTGAGATTGGTTTCATCGCGTTTCCCATGGCTATCAAGTTGAACTATCTTATCACATTATCAAAATCCTGTCAAACGTCGTAGAGACCTCTATTTGTCTCGCAAATCTCTGACCCCCACAGCCAATCCTGAAAACTCATTCTTTTCAAGAAGAATCTTGGTGGTCTTGTTGCCTATCTGGACACCGATGTGTTCGCCACCTTCACGTATTTCGCTTATCTGATTTCCCCGAATCGTAATTGATTGGGTTTCACCCTGAATGTCAATACCGATACCATTTTTGTCCGATCCGCTGTTCGTAATCCGGTTATTTTCTACTATATTCCGGTGAGGACTACGCCCTTCGTTCGGTTCATTACGGAAAGTAATTCCGACCTCTCCGCTGCCCTCGATTTGGTTGTTTCGGATGACGTTGTCGGTATCTCGATGCCCGATAGAGATGCCATACTGACGGTTATTGAGAATCTGATTGTTCTCTGCGATCCCGTGTTTCACGCCCCAGCAGAAGAAAAGCCCCAACCGATTTCCTGCAAGGTAATTATCCTGCATGATCGGGCGTTGGGATCCAGAGCCCGGATGCAGCCCCAAATCGGCGTTGCTCAAGCTCCGACAATTCGTCACAGTCACGTCGTGGCAAATCTGCCATGAAATGCCGTCGCCGTTATAGTTCCGCGCTTCGACGTTATCTATTTGAATTCGCTCACAGTCCTGCATAAAGATGCAACCGGCATAGTTCCCATCAAGGTGTCCATTGTTAGATTTATTGCCGTCGAGGACGAGATTGTGGATTTCAACGTCGCAGATATGCTCACCGCTCAGGATCGGAAACAGGGTTGAGATCTGCGCTTCATGGTCCGCCCAGAAGTTCTTTTCGAGTGATTTATCGAGCCAGAGACGGGTGCCCTCTTTTGCAATAATCGTGCGCTTGATGACATTTGAGCCACCGTGATGTGGTGTCTTTGCTCTCAAGCAAACCCCGTACCCTACCTCAAAGTCGTCGCTCTCAGTCAGGGTCACATCCGAATCGTACCAATCCGAATCAATGGCGAGAGGTGTGCTCACGGAAGGGTTTTTGACCAGCACCGTTTCATCGCCGCTCCCTTCGATCCGGATGTTGCTTCGCAGATAGATTGCATTGTTGAGATGATAGGTGCCGGGCAAGAGTTTCAGTGTTCCCCCGCCGAGTGTGGCGAGGTAATCGATGCCCGCCTGAATGGCACGATCATCGCTGCCGTTAATCTGTCCGTCTTGTCTACCTACTGTTATTGATAACGACTTTCCCATACAAAACTCCTTTCACCTCCACCGACTCGTACTCATCGCACCTTTTTTTTATCCCAACACAATCCGCTGTTTCTCCTGCATTGATTGTTCGGCGGACAGACTCACCCGTATCGCTTCAAGTGCCGTGGATGCGTCTCTATCTGCTGCGGTTGTGTCTTGGGTTTGGATCTCCTGTATCCACTGTTCCTGAAGTGAAATGCTTGGGATATCAACCGCCGGAATTTCCTCTATCCCTTCCTCCGTTGAACAGTGCCATCCGCCACCGCTATCGCTGATTGTACCACCCGTCAGCACATACCGGGTGTGCTGCTCGGAATCCTGAATCTCGACTCCTCCTGCCCAGACCCAGCTTCCCACCCCGCCATTTCTGAACTCGACGTTGACGGTGTTGACAAATCGGTTATAATTTCCCTGATCCGTTAAGCCTTCGTAGACCGCAGAACCTTCGACAGATCTAACACCTCCGAAGAGATCGATGATCGGGTAGATGTGATAGACGAAAAAGTGTGCCGGTGGACCAGAAACGGGCAAATTGAACAAAATCTCTGGGCGTGTGCCGCGCCCCGGTGTGAGGCGCAGAAAGGTGGTCAACAACAACTCTCCGAGTTCCTGTACTTTCTGCTTAATCGCTCGATGTGAATTCGACACGGTTTCCGAGTGGTTAATCCGTAGAACCCGTTGGTTACTTTGTGCAACTTCAACGACAGCTTCACCCGCATCAATTGATCGTGCCAACGGATATTCCATAAAGATATGTTTATCACAATGGAGTGCTGCGAGCGCGATTTCAGCGTGGGTGTCGTTATGGGTGCAGATGACGACACCATCCAGATTGTCACGCTCGACGAGCGCGTGCCAATCTGGGATAAACTCCGCATCATGTTTTTCAGCAAGTGCGTTGCCTGTTTCAGCGTTTCTTGACGCGATTGCTACAACCTCAGCAGTTCCCATTTCAGAAAATTTGTCTGCATGACGCGTTCCGGTGCCGCCAGATCCAATAATACCAATGCTTATTTTTGACATATTCCTGACCTAACATATTGTGTGATGTGTAACAGGTGCATCTTATCACATTTGTACCCGTTCATGCTACCCAAAATCCGAAACTCTAATCAGGATTCGGTGAAAAATCTAACGCGGGGACACTATGACGCCAAGACGCAAAGTTTTTTATTTTCTTCGCGCCTTTGCGTTTTCTTTAATTTGATACCATTAGGAGTTACGCCCTTCAGATTGTAGTTGCCCGATTTATCGGGCGTTGGTGATAGTTGCCGGCGGCGATTCATCGCTGAACTACAAAGCTTTGAGCGTTCAACTGCGTAAGTCCTTATTTTCTTTGCAACGCTGCGCCTTCGCACCTTTACGTTTGATTTAACCTAATCCTGAAAATCCTGATTCAGACAGTGAACCTTTTTTCCCCCTGCGGTGTCATTTACAGTGAAACCCTTTTATGATGGAGCAATCAGACCAAACCCTCATTCGCAAGATCGTGAAGCGCGATGCCACTGCTTTTGAAACACTTTTTGCACGGCACAGTGCGTCTGTCCGTCAACATATCCTTAGCATTGTGCAAGTTGAAAGTGCCGCTGAGGATTTGGTTCAGGAGGTATTTTTGCGTGTCTGGACACGCGCCGAACAGTGGAATGGTCAAGGCGAGTTCAAGGGTTGGCTTTTCCGCATCGCAACGAATCTTGCCCTCAATCATCTGCGAACCGTGCAGCGACAGCGGCAGGAGCCCCTTGAAACACCGCCGGACGAATTCGACGACGAGGATGAACGTTCGCCGGATCCGGATTGGCTGGTCGATACCTCGTCGCGTGGTCCCGAAGTGATAGTGGAACAAGCCGAGCGATCCCAGCTGCTCTGGCAACTTATTGATGGATTGCCCCAAGAGAAACGAGAAGTGCTCCACCTCATATATCAGAAAGAGATGGCGCTTCGGGAAGTTGCCATAGAGCTGGGTATTCCAGAAGGCACCGTGAAGTCGCGTTTACACTACTCCATAAGACATCTCGCCCGTGAATGGAAGGAAATTGCAAGCGGTTGGGAAGAAGATAAAGAATAAGCGAGTAGGGACATTCCACACTCTACAGGACTTACGCACTCCAGATTGTAGTTGCCCGATTTATCGGGCGTATCGGGGCAGGGATGCCCCTCCCACACGTCCTTCAGTCGGGAGGAAGGGCTTTGACCGTTCAGCTGCGTAAGTCTTATCTATAATTTACACAAACGGAATATGCAATACGAAGGAAATAGGAGGATAGCATGTCACACAACATCACTACATTTTGGCACAAGGAATCCTTTGAGGAATTGATGAAAGAACGGCTGCCAGAGCTTCTTGCTGACCGGGTGCCGCTCGCCGGTTATCATTTTGATTCAACCGGAGGATACACCTGCCGTGTCAGAATCGTGCTGGCATCAACTGAGGGCTATGTTGAGGTTGAATACATGGACATTCCGCAGCCTGATGGAAACGGTATGTTCACTCTCGACGGTGAACCTTATGTTGTCGTGCCGCTCGCTTCAACCGTGGAACTGGAACAAGCGAAAATTGAGTGTATGGGTGATCAACTGTACGACTACTTCAAGGCGCGTATCAGGGAAGCACCGCCGGATATAGAATGGGATACGTCGCTTGTCCGCTCATGGCTTCCGATTGATAGATGGGTGCGTGAATTCTTTAGTGATACATTCACCGCTCAGGAACTGTCCCATACTAACTGGCTCGACAAACATACACATCTACGTCGGGTACGGATTTCGCAGGGGAATCAGGTGTTTAGCCCCGGACACTTTGGACGGACTTGTCCATTTGAAACGCCAGAGGGACCAAATGTTGGCAAGATTCTGACGATTGCGAGGGGTGCGGAGATTCGCGATGGAAAATTGGTCATCATGGATGAAAGTCCTGAAGCAACACTTGGTCTGTCCGCCGCACTGATCCCTTTTCTCGAACACAATGATCCGCCGCGAATACTCATGGGTGCGAACATGATGCGCCAATGGTTGTCTCCTTCTGCTCCAGAAACCGCACCGATTAGCTGTCCCAACGGAGTGTCAAGAGTGGCTGCTTCTCCGGAACCTGCGCTTGTCCAGACAGGGTACGAGCCTGATGCTCCCGACTTTTGGTGTGGGCGTAATCTGTTGACCGCTTTTATCTCTTGGGGCGGGGATACCTTTGAGGACGGCATCGCGATTAGTGAATCGTGTGCTGCGCGTCTAAATTTTCCTTACGCTATTGAACCGGGCGATAAAATTAGTAACCGTCACGGAACGAAAGGGGTCATTTCGCGCATCTTACCTGACGATGAGATGCCCCATCTTGCCGATGGCACACCGGTAGAACTCGTTTTCAGTTTTGGTGCTTTGCATGGACGGATGAACTTTGGTCAAATCCGAGAAGCCGTCATGGGCCGCATTGCGCGGGCGGAAGGAGAAACCGCTATTGTGCCGCCATTTCAAGCCCCCAATGCCGATCAACTCCGTGAGCGACTCCAAAAGGTAGGCCTGCCTGAAGATGGGATGGAAACCCTCACGTCTGGACCTAACGGTAAGAAACTGGATCGACCGAGTACGGTTGGTTGGGTCTATTGGGGAAAGACGGTTCACATCGCGCTGGATAAGCTCAAGGCCTCCGAACCCATCGTTCACGAGGCACCTATATACCATCAGGGGCTTGGCGAACTTGAATACTATACACTACGCAACATTTCAGCATTTGAGACATTGCGAGAACATTTCAACACCCGTGCTTCAACGCGAGTAGATGCGGAGACACTTCCCGATCGCGTTACGGGGGGGACAGTTGAGCAGGCGGGACCACCGACGCCGATGTTTGCCAATCTCAAGGAGCGACTGTCGGCGGGGGGCATCCACGCTAACTTTGATGGTGACAAACTGACCTTCCAATTTGCGAGTCCAATTGGGAATACACTCCAGCTTGCCCAGCCGGTTCCCCATCCGTGGCTACATGCTCAAGCTATTGATGAAGTTGGTATATGTGAAGACATTTCTGAGTATCGTGCACTTGCCGATGTCAATGCTAGAGCAGAGCGAATGTTTGCAAATGATGCGCCGGAAAGCCTAACCCTCCAAACCCTCAAACAACTCCAAACACGTCTTGCAGAATATTTCGACGCACTTCTAAGTCCCGCAGATATGCGCTTTACGGCACGGACGCTTTTCAGCGGGCGCAGCGTCATCGTACCAGATGCGGAGTTACGTGCTGATCAGGTTGGCATCCCTGAGCAGATGGCGTGGGCACTTTTCGGGCTGCAGGTTGCAAGAGAGCTTGGTGATACCAAAGAGGTACAGGGAAAAAGCCAGAGGGCGACGCATCTCCTTGATGAATTGATGGCGCGTTCATGGGTAATTGTACATCGAGCACCTGCGTTTACGCCTACCTCCTTTGTTGCATTCCATCCAGTGCGGCAGCCAGACCGTGCCATTCGTGTTCCTCCCTTTGTTTGTGAATTAATGAACGCTGATTTTGATGGCGACCAAGCGGCGATTTTTCTGCCCATCACAGCGGAGGGTCAACGGGAAGCCGGTGAGCAGCTGTCTATCGCTGGGCATCTCAAACGAGATCCGAATATATGTGCAGCCTTAGCCCCGGGACATGATGCGATATGGGGGTTGGCAAGTTTAAGTCTCACACCCGAAGGGCGTGATGAACTCTCAGAAATTGTCGGGATGGAGATTGTTATTCCTGAAGGTTTGGTCACGCGGCACTCGTTAGCGGATACGCTGAAAACACTCCTCAAACGCGAAGGGATTGATCGCACCATTGAAGTCGCTGAACGTCTGATGCAGCGTGGACTCGAAATTGTAAAGGAATCGGGAGCATCTATGAGTCCGTTCCTCAGTAGAGGCGATGGTAGTCCGCCCGTTCCTACAGATCCCGATGATGCAGCAGCGTGGAATGCTTACGCGGAAGAACTTATGGAATGGATTGCCGCTTACGAAAACTTTGCTGATAACAACTTGGGACCACACATCCTCGCAGTCAAAAGCCGCGCCTTTACAAGCAGACTTTATCGACTCGCGTGTGTTGTCGGGGCACGAGGGACAGTTTCAGATATTCGAGATTTCGTTTGGACAATCAGGATGGTGGCAAGCCGAGGATTTGCACAAGGGACAGTTTCAGGCATTGGAGACGGGGATATCGTGATTCGTAACGGGTATTGCGATGGTTTAACATCTGATGAACTTTATGCGCTCTGTGTCGGATCACGGGAAGGGCTTGTTCGATTCAACTCCGAACTACAACGCGTTGCATGGGAACTACGCGACAGCAGCCAATCAAAAGGATTTACTGTGCTGTCTCGTGCGATGCGAGCCAAGCAGCCCGGTATCGTTTTCGCACGCGCCGCAGCGTGCGGTGAAGTTGATCCGCTTACAGATATTGACAGCCGGCTTTTCGTCGGGCTGCCCGTCACAACGTCCGAGTGACACGCACGTGAGTTAAAAATCTTGGCTCATGTTAAGAATTAGTGCAAAAGCATTGACTTACCTCAAAAACCGTAGGCGGGGCATCTTGCCCCGCCGTCAACGCGTTCATCGTAATTGCACTCCGTTTTTACATGAGCCAAAATCTTATGTGGGGGCTAATCATTTACCCCTACTAACTTCCTCCAATCAATATGCTCACCGACAAGTTGGCTCAAAAAGTCCGGGTTAGGTGTATCGTCTTGAAACTGTTTGTCAAAGGGTACAGTCCCCAGAATTGGCAGATTGGTGAGTCGCGTAAGTTCCTGCGGATTAGTTTCTTCAACAAGTCCTTTGGGTGCCTCTTGCGAGGCATTCAACACAATCCCACAGATTTCAAGGTTATAGGATCTGGCGAATTCAACCGTCAACACGGTGTGGTTAATCGTTCCCAAGTTGGGGCGGGCGACAATAAGCAGCGGGAGTTGGAGGTGCTGCGCCAGGTCCGCAACAAGCACATTCTCACAAATCGGCACCGCAATCCCGCCGACTCCCTCCACAACGATGAATTCATGTCTCCGACAGAGTTCGGCGAAAGCTTCATCTATTTGTTGGAGATTTATTGGCACCCCTTCAATCTCCGCAGCTACGGATGGAGCAAGTGGGTGCCGGAGACAGATTGGGTTGATCAGGTCCAGCGCGTCGTCCACCTGTGCGGCGTGCTTGAGGAAAATCGCGTCCTCCGAGACAATGCCTCCTTTGTGTTGGACGCCACCACTCGCAATCGGTTTCATGACACCGACATCGACGCCAGCAGCTTTGAGTGCAGCTGCCACTCCTCCGGCAACGACAGTTTTTCCAATTTCGGTGTCTGTACCTGTGATGAAGATACCCGCGGGTGTAGAATGGGAAATCATAGTCGCTGACCGATACAATAGCAAAGTTTGTCGGGTGCTATTATAAAGAACACGCGGAAGGAGTTCTCGCCGTATGTGTCCACCCGGTATTCTGCGTCATCTCTTTCCAGTCCGTTGGCTTTCAACTCATCGAAGGTCGCCTCAACGTCATTGACTTCAAAGAAGCATCCATCCTGTGTCGGGTCGCCGCCGTTCTCCGCCAACCCAATTTGGATGTGGTCTCTTGCGAGAACGGCTGACTTGTACGGCGTGTCACTTCTGGAGATTGTCTGAAATCCCATTACCGTTTCGTAAAAAGGAACTGCCTCCTCCAAATTCTCGACGGGTAAATTCATTTCATCTTCTTGATAAGGACTTACTCTTTTGAAAACAGCTTTGGCTCCCATGTTGTTTTCTCCTTGTGTTCACGAATGTTAATGATAATTTTATTAGTGTAAATTATACCACACAAACATAAAGTAGTCAAGTAAAGTTATCAGATCTGATGGTTTATTCTTTCCTCATCGTTTCTGTTTCAGAAGGGGGACCAGCACAACGGTTATCAATGGAAGCATCACCAATCCATCTAGCAGTTTCGGCAACCCAACCTGATCGCCGATCATACCGACCGGATAATTCAATATTCCTGCGGTTCCCCACGCTGCGCCCATTGCGAAGCTGGAAGCCAGATTTTCATGTCTAGGAAGCAGCTGTTGTGCCAGAACGATATTGATCGTGACCGAGGTGGAAAGCGTAAAATTTCCCAGAAGAAGCAGAATCAGAAAGAGCGCGCCGCTACTATGCAACGCGGCATATAGAATCGGTGGCGCAACAAGCAACGAAAAGCGTAACAAAGTATAATGGTTAATCCGGTCTGAAAGAGAACCACCGGTCATGATGCCCATCGAACCCGCAAATACAAAGAGGGAAAGCACCGCTGAACGCTCGATGTTTGAAAAATTCTGCTGATCGAGGTGCAATGATAGGAAGTTCAACACCCCGACTGTCGTGACGGTTCTCAAAGTAGTGATTAGATATAACACAATGAGCGGACGCAGTTCGGGACGGAGGGCAATCCAGAGGGTTTCCTTCTTCGGTGTGCTATGCGAAAACGCGGTTGTTGCCGCAATCCCTTCTTTGGCTGGTCGAGAGTAGTTAGTTTTCGCGACAAGTAATGCGACGAGAAGCCCCGGAATCATGCACCATACCAACTGCTCCAATCCATAACGGCTTAACAGAAGCATGATGCAGAACGGTCCAATCGCTTGTCCCACGTTTCCCCCGGTAATAAACAGTGACACGCCGAATCCCCTTCCCCGCTTAGCTAATATCGCTGCTTGAACGGCTGCCGGCGGATGGAATGCTGCCACAGCCATACCACCGATTACCAGCAACAACGTCAGCATCAAAAGAGATGGGACGACACCCATTAAACAGGTGCAAACTGAAGGTATAGCAACACCGAGAATCAAAAAGTACGCGGTCCGCCCCCGATCTGCAAGCTGTCCGAAGAGGACCTGACTAAAGGAATTGAAAACCCCAGAAACGGCAATAAGTAACCCTGCGAGACTACTCCAAGAAGTGGTGTGTGACACTAGCTTTCTGAATAGGAGTGGTAAGAGATGGGGTAGGGTTGTGGAGTAGGCATCAACAACGGCATGAGCGAACGTCAACAGATAAAGCCGGTTCTGGAGGGTGGTGTTAGGTCTATCTAGCATATTTCTGTTTCAGCAGGGGAACTAGCACGACAGTTATCAATGGAAGCATCACCAGTCCGTCCAACACTCTCGCCAGTCCAAAGTGGTCGCCGAGCATACCCACCGGAATGCTCAACAATCCACCAATGCTCCATGCTGCGCCCATCATGAAACTGGAGGCAATGTTTTCGTGTTCAGGGAGCAATCGCTGAGCGAGAACGATATTAATCGTCGTTGAACTGGAGAGGACAAAATTTCCCAAGAAGAGAAGGGTCAGAAAGGTGCCCCCTGAGCTATGCAGAGAGAAGTATAAAAATGGGACGGAGGCGATAAAAGAAAACAGCAATAAACCGTAGTAATTAATCCGATCGGAGAACGATCCGCCTACCATGATGCCCATCGAACCGGCGAATATAAATAGTCCAATAACGCCTGACCGTGCGAGGTTGGAGTACTGCAAGTCATCAAGGTATAACGAGAGAAAATTTTCTAACCCAATTCCTGTTATTGTACGTACGACGGAGAGCAGATATAGCACAAGGAGCGGTTGCCAGTGGGGACCAATTGCCGCCCAAAGATTCTTTCGTTTCGCAGAGCCGTTTGTGGGTGCTGCAACCACCTGAGATGATACATTCACTGCTGCTGGCGGTAGTGTCTTTAAAACTTTCGGAATAAGCAACGCAACAAGTACCCCAGCGGACATGCACCACGGCATCGACTCTAACCCGTAACGGTACACCACCAGATACATGATGACTAGGGGACCAAGACCGCGTCCGATGTTTCCTCCCGTCAGGAATATTGATATAGCAAAACCTCTCTCCCCGCTAGCGAGTGCTGCTGCTTGGCTGGTAGCTTTCGGATGGAAAGCAGCAACACCGCAACCGCCAATCCCTAGCAGTACGAGTGCGAAGAAAAGCGAAGGGGCAATCCCCAATAGACTCAACGCAATAGCGGTGAACGCGACACCAAAGGTCACGAAATGGATCGTTTGAAACCGATCTGATGCCCAACCGAAGAAGATCTGTCCAAGCGAGCTAAAGGTGCTATAAACCGAAATGATTATTCCTGCAAGGCTATTCCGCGCAGCGGTTTGAGATGCGAGTTTTTTGAGCAGCAGGGGAAGTAGGTGCGGTAGGACGGTTGCGTAGGAATCGATTACGGTGTGGACGACGGTAAGGAAATAAAGCTGTTTTCGCGGGGAAAATGAGGAATTTTTTCGCATCAATATAAGCGTTCAAACATTTGGCGTGTGTAAGTCGCGGTCAAGGCATCTCAGCCGGACGACGTTATATCCAATCGGAAATCGAAAAAATATCGCTTGTCCGGCATCGGGAGGTAGAATAGCGCAAAATTGTGATGAGGTCAAGGTAATTTTCATTCCGTTGGTTCCAATGCTGGGTACAACGCCATATGCTTTCCAGCACCGTCCATAGCGGTTACTGTGTTCCCCGACCACTGAATCCGATACGGATTCTCATATCCCACAGCGCGCTCCTGCGTCAGAAACTGCGGTCGATCAAAAGTCATTTTAACCTGAGCCCCTTCACGGACTTGATCCGCCTTTAGGTAGTATCGAGTGATCGGTATTGTGTTTCCGTCAATAGTTGCTCTAAGACGTTCGCACCAAGGGGGAATACGAATGGACAGCGTCTCGATAGGACGTTTTGCTTCAACCACCAGAGTAGTGTTACCGCTGAGGAATGTGACTGCCTCGTGCTCGCGGGACAATAGCAGGTTGATCCGGACGTTGCCGTTATCTTCACAGGTGATAATATGTTCCCAAGCGGCTGCAATACCCTGTAAAGCAGCACCGGTCAAATCTGAATTATAGGAGTGAAAACCGTTCGGTTCGCCGAAGCAAAAAGCGCCTCGCGCCCGTCGTCGCAGCCCTTCATACGCACGCCTTTCGGTATTCTCCATCCCCTCATTTTCCACAACCCATGACAGGTCGTCCATCTGAGAGGCGAGAAGGTGGTTGCAAAGCATCCGTTCCGCATCTTCAAAGTAGGAGCTATAGCCCGATGCACCAAGCAGACACGCTGCCTCAATTAGGTCTGCGGTACAGTTCGCCTCACCCCGACCGTATTTTGCGTTTACGCTCTCCTTGACCCAACCGGTCGAGGTGCGATAGGGCAGCATCCCCACATCAAAGATAAGCCGTGCCCGAGCGGTAAACTCTCGTTCCCCGGTAACCAATCCGAGTTCCGCTAACGAGGCGATTGTCCCGGTGATGGAGTGGATATGCGTCCCACAGGATGGGGTCAACTCTCCATTCTCCCCGAAGCTAACTGCGAGAGCGTGGCGGGCGAAACGGAGTGCCAAATCTATTCCAAGTGAATCGTCAAAGGTACGACTATAGGCGATCAGTGCCCCGATTGCGCGTTCTGAAGTTGTTGTTGCTATGTTATCTTCCTGCCAACCGTCTGGTCCTAAGCATCTCGCCGGATAGGTTCCGGTGGCGCGGGTCGTTTTCTCCATCGCTGCGACAAGGGCTTTGGCATACTGCTCGGCTTTTGGGTCCCCCCAGATCCGCCAGACAGCGATTAAGGCGAGCAACGCTTCGCGCTGATGGTGCATATAAGCCAAGGGTGGACCTGAATCGCTGCCCATATCGTCCCAAGCGAAACCATCGTTGTGATCGCAACTATCAAAAATCTGTTTACGCAGCCCTTCCAATAACTCTGTATCGTCCGGTAAACCGACCATTCCATGGCACACATTGAGCGCATGAAGGAACCTGCCGACGGTGTGCGGTGTATCGGCGGCTTCGTGCTGAGACCAGACAGGCGGCGAAATCAGGTTGAAGCGGAAATACGGACGGCAGTCTCGCTCGCGGTCTACACTGTTGCAAATATGTTCGATTCCGAGCAGTACGCTCTCCCGGAGATCTATCGGCTGCATTGGATCTTTCATCTCTCAACCTCTCCTTCCGGCTAAATTGTAGGAAACGCAGATCTGCGTTCCCTACAGGGTTTCGCCTCTTGCGCTGCCCGCTACGCCCAACGTTCCACGACCACCTTCTTCTGTGTGAAGAACTCGACCGCGTCTTTGCCCTGTCCGTGCATATCTCCGAAGAAGCTATCCTTCCATCCACTGAACGGGAAGAAAGCCATCGGTGCTGCGACGCCGAGGTTAATTCCGATATTGCCAATCTCCGCCTCGTAGCGAAATTTCCGCGCGGCTGCGCCGCTACTGGTGAATAGACATGCCATATTCCCATAACTCCCACCGTTCACCAAGGAAATCGCATCGTCGATCGTGTCCACATGGATGGCACTCAAAACCGGACCAAAAATCTCCGTCTTGACTATTTCGCTTGCTGGATTCACATCACCCAAGAGCGTCGGGCGGACGAAATTTCCATTTTCATATCCGGAGATCTGCGGGTTGCGTCCGTCGACCAAAGCCTTCGCCCCCTCGTCCACCCCCTTCTGGATAAGCCCCTCGATCCGGGATCTGCTTTCAGGCGTTATCACGGGACCCATCTCAACACCATCCTCTAACCCATAGCCAACGACTCGCGTTTCTGCAGCATCGGTCATCGCCTCCGTGAACCACTCTCGCGCCTCACCAACGGTAACAGCCAGTGAAGCTGCCAAGCACCGTTGCCCTGCACATCCGAAGGCGCTCTCGGCGGTCGCGTGGCGCGTTGTCTCCGGATCTGCGTCCGGTAGGACGATAATTGGATTCTTCGCTCCACCTTGGCATTGGGCGCGTTTTCCGTTCGCTGTCGCCCGGCTGTAGACATATCTGGCGGTGGCGGTCGAACCGACAAAGCTGACCGCCTTAATGGTGGGATTATCTAGAATAGCGTTCACCGTTGCCTCGGACCCGTTCACCAGATTGACGACACCTTTGGGCAGCCCTGTGCTTTCGATGAGTTGAAAAATCTTCTGCATCGTCAGCGGCACTTTCTCAGAAGGCTTAACGATGTAGGTGTTACCGCAGGCGATTGCATACGGCATAAACCACGATGTAATCATACCGGGAAAGTTAAACGGAGCGATTGCGGCACAAACACCTACAGGCTGCCGAATCATGATTTCGTCAATGCCGGTGGCAATGTCTTCAAGGTTGTAACCCTGCATCAGCGTCGAAATGCCACAGGCGACCTCAACGTTTTCAATGGCACGACGCATCTCCCCCTGTGATTCAACTAACGTTTTACCACATTCTAACGTGATGGTACGAGCGATATCCTCAAAGCTTTCTTCAAGCAAGTTTTTTAGTTTGAATAGGTATTGGACACGGTCTGGTGCCGGTGTGCGCCGCCATTCAACAAGTGCCTCCGCAGCTGCCTGAGCCGCCCGATCGACTTCGGCACCTGGAGAGAGGGGCACCGCTCCGAGAACTTCTGCTGTCGCTGGGTTGGTGACATCCAGATATTCACTCGCACTGGACCGACGCCATTCATTGTTGATATAATTATTGAGGACAGTTTCTGTGCTCATGGTTATTTCTTTCCTTTCCTATAACGATAATAGGAGTTACGTACTTCAGATCGTAGTTGCCCGATTCATCGGGCATCAAGGGACATGTTCAGCTCCACACCTATCGTAGGCGGGGCATCTTGCCCCGCATTGGTGGTGAAGCATCGAATTACAGTATCTCGTCTTGCTGCGTGAGCCCTAAATAAGAGAAGTATTCCTTTGAGGTAAGCGGAGTTAAATCCCAATTTATGAGAACGCGCACTGCCAGTGTTCAGGATCTAATCAGTATCCGCTAATTACACGAATCCACACTAATACACTCTCACCATTACAGACTATTTCGCGTAGATTTGCGTAGATTCGTGGATTCAGTTTGTATTCAGTTTATCCCGAAACGCCTTCCTGAATTTCCGCACTTTCGGGTCAATGACCACTTGACAATACGGCTGATAGGGGTTCAGTCGGAAATAATTCTGGTGATACGCTTCTGCGGGATAAAAAACATCCACCGGCTCAATTTCTGTGACGATTGGATCCTTCCATAACCCTGAAGCATCGGTCTCTTCCTTTGATTTTTGTGCTATCTCTTTCTGTTCCTCACTATGATAAAAGATCGCAGAGCGGTATTGTGTGCCGACATCAGCGCCCTGCCGATTCAAAGTGGTTGGATCATGGGTACGCCAGAAAATGTACAGTATATCTTCGTAAGAGATAACTTCAGGATCGAAACTAATCTGCACAACTTCAGCGTGTCCGGTGGTCTCACTGCAAACCTGTTGATAGGTTGGGTTTTCAACGACACCACCTGAATAGCCGGAAATCACCTCATGCACGCCTTGGAGATCTTGATAGATAGCTTCGACACACCAGAAACATCCACCGGCGAGCGTTGCAGTTTCTTTGTTCATCGAAATCTTCGCTGTGGAAACCCCGTCTTTTAAGGCGGGGTTTCCACAGCGCCTCCTTCTTAGATATAGTTAAAGTTTAATCGTGTGAGGACTTTGAAACTCTCACGTTTCGCAGACTGAGTGAGACGTTTGCCCTCCAACGAGTATAGAGAATACCCTTTTTTCTCCATATAGCCGCTAACACGAGTCAACCCGTGTGTTACATGTTTGACCAGCGTGTTCTTGGCTATGCCATTGCACATTGTACCCCCGTAGCGTGGGCGTCTGCCACCCTGCTGTGGGTTCTGTCTGTGCAATTGCCGCCGTGCAATGGGTATCGGACTGACATAAAACACACAGGTATTGTCCACTTGGTCTGTATCGCTTCCGATGACATGATATGCCAAGCACCATGAGTCTACACAATGGGCGCTGAAGTCGTTCGACATCTTGTTGCCAGACTTCTGGAGTCCGAGCGAATCACGAATTGCCTTTGTTTCAAAACCTTTAAGTGTGACCAATATCCAACGGTTCTGGATTTCAGCGTAGAACCATTGCTTCCCTACCTCAAAGGGGCTAAAAGATTCGTTCCAGTGACGGGCACCCTTCGACGTTCGTGCCTTGATATCGTCAACACAGACATGCGTTATCGGAAACATCGTGGACAGGTAGTTGAGGATTCGGAGTTTCCAATCCCACCGTGTCCGTGTGCCGGCGGGTAGCCGTTGTTGATTCGCCATGCGGTTGGTGCGGTGCTTTCGATTCGGACACTTCCGTGACCGTCTACCCCGTCTCAATTGACGACGTGTTTCAACTTTTTTGCTAACCTTGTTATGAGCGTCAGTTTGTACATTCAGATATGTCGATTTCCCTGACTTGACAGTGAACCCTTCCTTCTTGCTACCGGGGTCAATCCCAACGGCTATCTCTTGTGTTTGGGTGCCAGAGGGTTCGCCATTCAACCGTACGCAGAATACGCCATTCCGAAAAAACGGTGTGGCTTTACCGGACTTCATCCACTTCCTTGCCCTTGCGGGTGTGGTCGGCATTAAGGGGTTACGATTTTTGTCAATGACAGGAACAAACATTGTAAATCACTCCTGCGGGTGTGTGTATTACCCCATCGACATCACGGAATCAGAGCGGAATCAGGCTTGGGGAGCACCTGAAACATCAGTTAGGCTGCCACGCCTTAGACCCGTGATATAATCGTCTAGTCAACGGTTTAACGTGCAAGTGCCCGTTGGCACGGAATTGCAAGCCTCGCCCTTTAGGGCGGGGTTATTGACACGTTCCTCCATGTATATGCCCGATGAATCCCGATCAATCGGGACAAGCCGAGAGCAGGTCCCGACTCGTCGGGATTCTCGGAACGGAACAGGCGGGATTAAGAATCGGGCGACTACAACAGAATTTATCGAGTAGGGAACAACGATCGTTGTTCCTACGTCCATGCCCGTTGAATCTTCGCAATCGCTTCAACGATGTTGTCCATATCCTTGCGTGAACCGAGCAGCAGATTCTGGAACAGCCAAACACTCTCTTGACACACCTGCTTCGCGACGGGACAGGGAAGTTCACGAATCAAGTGCGGATATTTCTGGGCGGCATGTGCGACACCAGCTTCCTGTGAAAGCGGCGCGCCATAGCCGCTTGAGCAAGGGATCCCCTCTGCGCTTAACGCTTCGAGAAATTTGCTTCTCGGCATCCCGCCGAACCCTTCCGGATTGTACTTGGCACAATATAGGTGATAACCGTGTTGAGTCACCCAAGGGCTCAATTTCGGAGGTGTGAAACCTTCAATCTGTTTCAATTCCGTTGAGAGATACGCTGCGTTCGCATTTCGGATTTTGGTTTGTTCCTCCAATTTGCCTAGACGCGGGATCAGCAACGCCGCAAGGTACTCCGACGGACGATAGTTCCAACCGAGGCGCGGGTACTCCCATCGTGCCCCACCCGGTGCCCGTCCAACGTTCATGAAGGCATAAACGCGGTCACAAACATCTTTATCATCCGTTGTAACCATCCCGCCTTCACCCGAAGTTAGGTTTTTGGACGATTGGAAACTGAAAGCCCCTGCACTACCGAGTGCCCCCACCTTTGTCCCTTGAAATGCCGCACCGTGTGCCTGTGCACAGTCTTCGACGATTGCGAGTCCATGCCGATCCGCGATTTGTTGCAGGGCATCCATCTGTGCGGGGTGGCCGCCCAAGTGCACCGGCAGAATTGCCCGGGTCCGGTTTGGGTCAATTGCAGCTTCCACAGCAGCTGGATCAATCGTGAAGCTATCCGGGTCAATGTCCACAAACGCAATTGTGCAATTCCGATCAAGGGCGGCGCTTGCCGTTGCAACAAAGGTGTAGTTGGGAATAATCACCTCACCGCCATCGCCGAAGCCGTCCAGATCGAGTGCACCAGCTAGCGCGGCACTGATCGCGTCGGTCCCGTGCGGCATAAACATGGCATATTTTGTGCCGGTGTATTCAGCGTACTTCTCGTTGAGTTCTTCTATTTTTTGACCGCCCAATCCCTCTGTCGCGCTGAGATACACTTCGCGCAACCTCGGTTCGATTTCCGATTCCCACTCTTCCACACCGCTTAAAGGCGAAATGGGCCACGGATCTTTTTGTGTGTCGCGGACGGGTGTCCCACCGGATATAGCGAGTTTAGTTGCCATAAATTCCTCCTTAACCCCAAAGCAGGGTTCACTTCTGAAACCCCTTAAATCCTGTTTCAATCTCTTTGCCCGGTTATTATATCACGAAAGCCAAATTTTTACCCAGAAATTTACCGCTCATTTTATCATGCGGATAGTGCTGAAACGTAGTATAATAACACCAATGAACTAATGAGCTAGTTATTTTTACGTTTCACGCTTGCTTTTGATATGAGCCAATCTCATTCATTTGGAGGAAATCAATTATCATGGAACTTTACCTGATTCGACACGGACAATCCACCAACAACGAAGGAAAGCACCCACGCGTCGCAGATCCGCCGCTAACAGATATTGGGGTAGAACAGGCACGTTGGGTCGGTGAATCCCTCAAGGATGAAGGCATTACTCGCCTATACTCTAGCCCGATGTTAAGAACTTTGCAGACCGCTCAGATTATCAGCGACATCATTGACCTCCCCCCGCACATCTTCGTTGGGCTGCATGAATGGGGTGGTATCTGGGAAGCCCGCGGAGATGGAACCGCTGTACAACTGCCCGGATTAAACCGTGCTGGAATGCGTGAAGTCTGCCCCAATGTCGTTTTATCCGACGATGTAACCGACCAAGGTTGGTGGTTTAACAAAGGATTTGCAGGGGAGATTGAGGGAATGGCAGAACTATCCCATGAGAACGGCTTGGCTTTTATCGCCCATTTAATGGAACATCACGGCGATACAGAGGAACGGGTTGCCGCTGTCTCTCACGGTGGCTCCGGTGGGAGCTTGATCAGTGCCTTCTTTGGCTTGCCACCCGATGTGGGCTATTCGCGTTTTACCCAAAACAATACAGGGGTCAGTAAATTATCATTTACATCGGAGCGAAGACAGCTGCTCTGTCTTAACAGAATCAGCCATCTGCCGCCGGAGGCAGTCACGTCATAAGACTTGGAATTTCAAAGGAGGAGATCAATGAAAATTAGACTTGCACAGTACGGTATCTCCCATGACCATGCGTCAGGAAAAGCACGGGTAATGCAGGAGAACGATGAAGTCGATTTTTGCGGTATCTTTGAGCCGACACTCGACACCCGCAACACGATCGGAAGCAAACCGCCCTTCGCCGATGCACACTGGTTTTCATCGAAAGAGGAGATGCTAGAAGATGAAACAATTGTTGGGGTTGCTATCCAAGGGAAAGTCTCGGAGAACCTCGGCTTTGCGCGGGAAGCACTTGAGCACGGCAAACATGTCTGGCTCGATAAACCTGCCGGCGATGACTTGGAGGCGTTCCGTGCAGTTTTAGACATCGCACGAGAGAAAGAGTTGCTGGTGCAACTCGGCTATATGTTCCGCTATAACGCCGGCTTTCAGTTTATCCTTGATTGGGCGTGGTCGGGCAAGCTCGGAGACATCTTCTCCGTCCGTGGACGGATAGCGTCCGGCGGTTCGACCGAAGATGCGTGGAAGCTGTGGGACTCACGCGGGGAACATGAGGGCGGTATTATGTTCATACTCGCTTGTCATCTTATCGATATCTTTGTCGCCTTATTGGGGCGTCCAGAGCGGGTGACTCCGTTTTTGAGAAATGAGGACGAGGATTTTCCGTGGTATCAAGACAACACGGTGTCTATCTTTGAATATCCGAACGCGATGGCAGTTATAGAGTCAACGGGATTGGAAGTTTCGTCGGGGGCGTCGAGACGTTTAGAAGTTTACGGCACACGCGGCAGCGCAATCCTTGAACCGCTTGAACCGCCGGCGTTACGCCTGTGTCTCGACGAAGATCGGGATGGATATGTCGAAGGTTGGCAGACGGTGCCGGTAGAAAATCGTCCCCGTTATGTTGAAAGCCTTCGCGCGTTCATTGCGGATATTCAAGGTGAGAAATCGCCAGACCGTTCGCTCGATCACGAATTCACCGTTCAGGAGACTGTGCTTCGTGCTGCGGGCATAATTGATGGGAACGATTGACTATCAATTCCACCGAGGTCTAGAGGTCTTAAGTGCAGTACATAATCGGAGGTCAAAGCATGGCAGACAGAGATGCACCAATTGTTGTCAATTCAGAAAAACAGCTGTTTATTGATGATAAATTTATCGCTGAAAGCGATGGGGGCACCCTCACGATGAATCCCCCACAACAGATTCCCGAACCGGTTTTGGAAGTGGATCGACCGTGGGAAGGGGTCATCGGTGCCTATAACACCGTGTTGAAGGAAGGCGATCGATTTCGACTCTGGTATGACGTGATCCTGCCGGAAGGGTCATCGGAAATTTTACGAGGTATCGCTTATGCAGAATCAGACGACGGCATCCACTGGACGAAACTGAACCAGAACCTCATTGAGTTTCAAGGCTCAAAAGAAAACAACCTCGTTGCGCCGCGTCTGCCGGACGCACCACGCGGCGAGATGGAAGGTGCGACCGTTTTCAGAGATACGAATCCTGCCTGTCCGCCCGAAGAACGCTACAAGCTCTGGACCAAGATGCAGCGCATCCCCCCGGAGGATATTCAGGCTGGAAAAACCGGCGGTCTGGTGCAGATGTATTCCGAAGATGGCATCTACTGGAACGTGTATGACAAGCGCGTTGATACCCGCCACTGCGATACGCAGAACGTCCCTTTCTGGGATGAGCGGCTTCAAAAATATGTTGGCTACGTCCGTTCACGGACGGAGACGGAGGATTACCGAGGTCGTTCTATCGGGCGTGTTGAATCGGATGATTTTCAGGATTGGTCGGAGACTCAGATTGTGTTCCAAGCGTCACCGGAAGATTGCCGCGCCCCAATCCCACCCGCTTATCGTGAGCGTCTTGGGTCGTATGTGGATGTTTATACCAACGGCTGCATGAAGTATCCCTTCGCGCAGGACGCCTACTTTATGATGCCAAGTTTCCTGTATCATTGGGATTGCAAGGAGATACCAAACGAGCGGCAGATTAATTTTCCTGATACCTGTGATGTCCGATTGCTGACCAGTCGGGATGGAATCAATTGGAGATACACCGGGGGACGGAAGCCTTTTCTACGGCTTGGAGCGTGGGGGAGCCTCTCGGCACGGATGATTTACGCAGCACCCGGCGTTGTAAGGGTGGGAGATAATCTGTGGCACTACTACAAGGGATCCAACTTCGACCATTCCAGCCAGCCTGACCCGGGATCAAACGCAAAGGGTAGCGGGCTATTTCGAGCTATTTCTCGGTTGGACGGCTTCATCTCAGTAGACACCCCTTATGAAGGTGGGACGCTGACCACCCCTCCGCTGATATTCAAGGGAAATGAGTTGGCGGTGAATATAGACACAAGTGCAGGTGGTATCCTCCGCGCCGAAATTCAGTCCGCTGATGGGAAACCAATTGAGGGCTATACCTTAGCGGATTCCGACGAACACAATGGGAATTCAGTCTCTATGCCGGTTCGTTTCCAAGGGAAATCAGATGTCAGCGGACTTGCGGGCGTTCCGATCCGTTTGCATTTTCAGATGTACGACTGCAAACTCTATGCGTTTCAGTTCACGGTCTAGCACAGCGTTTGCTTACCATCGTCCCAGATACAGCGACCGGTTTTCCATCGGCATTTTGACCCGCGCGCCCTTTTGACGCTGTGAATCGACGATGCCGAGCGTGATTTCGGTGCTGATACGCGCAAGATGGATGTTTCCTGTTGTTTCACAACCGGTATCGATTGCTTCGACGATATCCTCAATGCAGCCGACGGTGCCGCTTTTCCGCACAAAGGGAGGATACGCAACGTCCAGGATCTCGTTGAACTCTCCCCGTTTACGCAGTTGAAAACCGCTCCCGTTATTCAACGAGCGCACGGTGCCGTCGCTACAATCGACTTCAAATTCATAAGCACTTCCGGGGATACTAACCCCGTGAACGCCATTTTTGAATCGGACGTATCCCATCACGATGGATGGGTCCGCGTCGGTGCGGTTATCGTCGAAATCTGCGTCATCGACAGCGACATTGCCCTGAACATATTCGACTTCGGAATCGCTTGCTAGAAAGAGGAGCATGTCTGCAGCGTGCGTATATCCCCAAAGCGCAGAGCCGCCGGAATAGGCGATGACCGAATGCCGCTCCCCAATCTCGCCACTCTCCACAATTTCTCGCATCTTGAGATAGCCGGGGGTGTACCGACGTTGTGTCCCCAGATTGAACTTCATCCCATACCGATCGCAAGCCTCAACCATGGCATCTGCTTCCTCCATTGAAGCGCATAGCGGCTTATCGCAGTACACCCCCTTCACCCCATGTTCCGCCGCAAAGATAGTGATTTCCGCATGGTTTCCCGGACGGGTTGCTACACTAATAATATCCGGCTTCTCTTTCTCTATCATCTCCCGATAGTTCGCGTATTGTTTGGGGATATTCCACTTCGAGCACACATATTTTGCTTTTTCTTCCACAACATCCGACGCAGCAACGATGGTTGTCCGCTCATAAGCTGTATATCCAGCGGCATGAGAATAGGGCAGAGCCGGATGTCGACCGCCTCCTACCTCTTCGTCGATAGTTCCGCCCATCCTGCCACATCCGACAATACAGACACGGTATTGATTTGCCATCTGTTTCCTCCCTTTCGGTATTGGTTGTAGGGGCAACCCTTGTGGTTGTCCTCCTCGGTTGCTTCGTCCTAATGCTCTTGGTTCTCGAAGGTCGATTTCATCTGTGAAATCCAATCGTACAGCAGTTGCGCCGCTTGCAGGTCTTGCTGCGAAGTTGCCAGAGGTGGCATCTGACCCTCGCCGCGACGAGCGACACGCTGGTAAAGGATCGAGCGTTCCGGATCGCCGGGCGCGATGAGCACCGCGTCAGGGATTCCGTAAGTATCGTGTTGTGGACGGAAACCGACGCTATAAGTTTTGTCCAGCTCTGTTGTGAAATCTAACACGATACGAGCGTTGCCACCGCCTGTGTGGACATGACAGTTTGCACACGCAGCGTGTAGATACGACCGCGCCCTCGCCTCAAGGGGTTCTTTAGGGTTGTATGGGTCAGCTAGCTTGGGGTACTCCTTTGGCGACTTCGGCAGCGGTTTCTTGAAAACGCCGATGTGGTTCAACGCTCGCAGTTGATTGTCCGAAACGGCACCGTAGTCGTGGACTTTGTTCATTTGGAGCGTGGTGAGTCCTAGGACGTAATTGGCAGCGCGACTATGACACTCCATACACGTCTCCCGACTAGGATAGTGCCAAGACTGCTCACGACTGCCACTAGGGACAGTTGAATCCTGAATCGTAAAGACACGGTCTGTTCCAGCGGCGTCCACCAGAGTGGCGTCGGTTTGTTCATCGTTCCAGATATAGGAATATCCCACCCATTCGCCCTGTTGTCGAGTCAGCAGCCGTGTTTCAACTCGGTGTCTGGAGGTAGGATTTCCTGCTTCCAAATCGAGCGCGAAGGTTTGGATCAGTGCCGTCCCATCCGGGAAACTCCATCCGACCCCATCGGCAGCGGACATCTCGATTTGAGAATCACCCGGTAATGCGATGAATCGTTCTACATGTGCCCCAGCTGCCCACAGCGGCGCGTTGACTGAATAGGGAATAAGCCCCGGATCGGTCTGATGCTCTTTAATCGATGTAAACATACCCGTTTCGCTCAAGCGGGTCGGAAACTTTTCCGTGGATTCAGGTTTGCGCTCTAATTGATAGATACCACGTGCCAGATCCACGATTAACATTTCATCGTTATGATCGGTGCCGAAACTCACGATCTGCAGCGTTGTATCGGCAATTTCCCGATGCCAGATAAGTTTCTCGCCATCGTGCCGCAATGCCCACATTTTTCCAGTTGCGTAGTCGCCGTAGACATAGGCACCCCGCAGTTCTGGGAACTTTGAGCCGTAATAGACAACGCCCCCGGTGATTGAGCGGGCTTCGGAGTGGGGGTGTTCGACTGTTGGCTTGACAATGGGTGTGGGACCCTGTTTGCGGTTAAGGAAGAAGGGATGGCTGCCTTCGTAAAGGCTCCAGCCGTAGTTATCCCCGCGACGCACCAGATGGATCATCTCCCACCGATCCTGCCCGACATTTCCTGCCCATAGATGCCCCGTCTCGCGATCAAAGGTGATGCGCCACGGGTTGCGAATCCCGTAAACCCAAATTTCAGGGCGTGCACCCTCAAGGTGGACGAAAGGGTTATCGCTTGGGATCGAATAGGGATGCCCCGCCTCCGGATGATCGACATCAATGCGCATAATTGTCGCGGGTAGGTTACTGAGATCTTGCCCCTTGGGATCTCTATCGTAACTTCCGGGGAGACCGGTGAGGTTAGTATCGGAATCCATCGCGCCGTCGCCGGCAGGGATGTAGAGGTATCCGTCGTGACCAAACGCGAGATCGCCGCCGTTGTGATTGTTCGACAGCCACTCTAGGAGAATCAGCTCGGAGTTCGGATCACAGTCATACGGCGGTTGGCGATTCACCGTAAAGCGCGAAACGTAATTTCTGGTCTCAGTTACTTTTCCCCCTATCGGCCCATTGCTGACCACGTAGAGATAGCCGTTTTCTTTGTAATTTGGATGGAATGTCAAGCCGTAGGTTTCGCGCCCGGTATCAATCAGAAATTCGGCATGTTCTGCCTCTGGATCGTCTTTGAAGCGACGAATCTTACCCCCTAGCTCAATCACAAGCAGTTGGTCTGTCCCCGGCTCAGGCTCGATATAAACGGGTTGATCTAACGGAAATTTGGTAAACGTTTGCTTGGGCTGGAGTGATATAGTTGGTCCAGATTCTGACCCTGACGTTTTGCCGGTCAGCGTCGATAGAAATGCGAGTAAGTTATAATGGTCATCAACCGACAGGAGTTGTGCGTAGTTATCCGGCATCGGGGATTTTACGTTGATTCGCTTTCCGAAAGCACGGCTATAGATTGGACCCTCGTCAACATCGAATTTATCAACGATTCGTTTCGCGCCGTTAACCTCCAAGACAATCTGGTTTTCGTTCTCAGAAACTAACGTACCGACAATCGACTCGCTGTCAAAGAGGGTGACAGTCACGTAGGTCTTCAGGTTTGATTTTGATACCGTTTGCACCGCTTCGGAGGGGGCTGCCACTTTGAGCGTAAGCGTCTCTTCATCCTCTCGGACGAGATCGCCACTAATCGGCTCCGAATTGGTAGGCGTCACCTGAATCCAAAAATACCCTTTCTCCGCTAAATCCGTCAACGCTTCAATAGGTTCAGGATCAATCTCATTCAACGGGAGCGTCATCTCGGTTGTTTCCGCCGATTCTTCGATACCCAAGACGATTTTTTCGGTATCTTGTGAGATGAGCGTTCCCTGAAGAACCGTGCCACCGGTTATGACCGACGCCACGCCGTACCCGCGGACAATCTCAGCGTTCGGTTTCAAAATTGATTCTTCGATATAACCGATGCTGTTTAATGCAGCAATACCTGTTAAGTCAGGACCCGGGAAGATCTCAACCCCATCGTCAAGCGTTTGGTTTTCAGGCTTCTCAATCCCGCTAATATCGTGACAGGCGATACATTTTACGACATTGACGAATACATCCGCCCCTCGTTCCGCGTCTGCGGCATGGATAAGTGGACGTGCCTCCATCTCCTTCGCAACGGTTTGTATATCAACCGGCGGCTCAAACGGCGTCAGATCTACCGCTCCGCCCTGACTCTGAAGGAATGCGATGACCGCTTCAATCTCTAAATTCGACAAGCTAATCGGCGGTTTCCACGCCGGCGTCATAGTCTTACCGTACCCGTGGAGGAGGAATGCAGCTGGATCATAGAGAGATTCGATGAGATACGCCTTCGCCCCCATACCCGGCTTTCGCGTTGCGGCATCCACCCCAATATCGGTGAGATCGGGGCCTCTGCTCGGCGGTGCGGAGGGATTGAGCGTGTGACAGGAATAGCACGAACCTTGCCCGTTGAAAATCGCTTTTCCTGCCTCCACAAACCGCCCCGGCTCACGCGCTAAGGTTGAGAGATTGTCGGTATTGTCGGGGACACCTACGACGCGAGAGGTCTCCCACGGAATCCGTCGATCTATTCCATAGGGTTTCTCATCTGACGAGTTTTCGTTGGTTGATGCTGCTCCGCAAAAAACTAACATCAGAATAACGCTAACTCCAAAAAGAAAAAAAGAGCCAACGAGCGTGCAAAAGCGGACAAGTGTTTGCATCTCGATCCGTCGGGGGCGAAACAGATAACTGCTAATACGCACTGGTAAAAGCCTCCAAATTGCTTAGTAAATTTCGACACTCGACTAACTCTTTTGACATTTTATCAAATATGAGTTACACTTCTGCGAATCGTTATTGAGGGATAGCATCAAAATTTATTATAAAATAAAGGTTGGGTGAACAATGCGACGAAAGAGATATTTTACGGTAGAAGAAGCGAACCGATTGATCCCTATGCTAGAACAGAGACTGTCAGAACTGAGGGAGTTTCGGGTGGAGTTAGAAGAACTTGGGGCAGACTTGACTCCGCTCTTTGAAGTTATTCGTCACAACGGTGGACATCCAAAGACACCGCAGTTTCTCGAATTGACAGGAAAGTTCCGGGACGCTATTGAGGAGATTCAGTCCTATGGGTGCACGATAAAAGATATAAATCCGGGATTAATCGACTTCCCTCACCTTCTGGAGGGTAGGGAGGTCTACCTCTGCTGGAGGGTTGGGGAAGAAGCGATCATGTACTGGCACGAAGTTGATGCCGGGTTTGCCGGAAGACAGTTGGTTGAAGAGTAAAACGGTGTCTACAGGGTTTGAGAAATTGAGGGATTGGGATAACCCAATCCCTCAGTTACGCAGAATATCGTCGTTCCTATCAAAACACACCTTCTTGTCCGCTTGCCCTCAAATTTCCCCTTTATACTCCCGCTCAAGGGTATCGGTGAAATCAATTACCCGATCTAAAGCCTCACTCGCACGATCGCGAGCTGTACTCGTGGTTTCCTCCTCGGCAAGCCATTTCTGTCGCTCCGGAATCCAATGCTCCTTGAGATACCCCAATTGATTCATAAAGTGCGGATCTTCGGTGTCACTGACGAAGTATTCAATCACGCCGAGCAGCCCGTATTTTCGATTCGTCTCCATATCTTCCACTTCCGCCGCAATCTGGTCTGTTAGCACCTTGTTTCGATCCTGCCGTGCCTGCCCGACCTCCTTTGCTGATTCTGTCAATAAGTGTTCAACGAAAGCCTGCTTGGAATTGACCCAGCGGGGTAGGCTCTGAGCATACTCCTCAAGATCGAACCTGCCGTTGCGCCGGATAGCGGAATAGCTGTGGATATGGACGTTGCGGAAAAATGCGGTATAACCCACATTTGGGTCCATCGTGTCAGCATCGTAGAGGATCTGATTTTCGACATTCCCGTAGAGAAAATCGTACCGCTCGTCGGTGAGGTTCATCGGCTTCAGGTGAGCCAGCACAATGGCGCGAACCGCGTCAACAAAGTCCTGATCAAAATCATACATCGCCAGTATCTTTTCGGTGATAACCGCCCCTGATTCATGATGAACCGTGCCGGCAAGGTTGTTCTCGTTATAGAGCCGGGTGACGAGGTTCTCTCGACTCGGCATGAGTTGTTCATTCAACCAGAGCCCGTCATGATTAAGAACCCGCTTGCCGTTCTCATCCGACAAGATTTCACCGTCATACCGCTTGGTGATGTCGTGCAACGTTCCCGCGACTTCGAGCTTGGTGACATCGCCGCCCTCACGCCTACCGAGTTCCATGCTCATAGCGCGAACCCGCATCGTATGGTTCCAATTATAGTGTCGCCATTGGAATCCGACACGATTATGATCCCATAAGCTGTTGGTTTCAGCGAGGAGATTTTCAAGTTCTCTTAATACTTGGGGGTAGTTCATAAAGCCTCCTTTTGCGTCATATTGGGCACAGCTGCTTGCACCCCGATTCTATCCGAGCGTAAAGGGTCGTTTCATCCTGATGTTTTGGCAAATTGAACGCTGAACTGTACGAGTGCTGTGCTTGAATTGAATTCAATTTCATAGATCTGTTTGTCCCAACGAAAGCGGTAGTCTGCACCGTAACAAGCGATTCCGGCGGGGGCGTAATCTTGAGGCACATGAATGAATAATGTCCCTTTGCTGCGCCTAGGGGGTTTACAAACCGCTAAGAAACTTTGACTTCGCTTATCCCAGCCGGCGGATAGCACATCCACCGCGCCCTGTGTGAGGTGGATATCTGTAGCGAGCAGTTGAGGTACATTCTGTTCTGCACGCAGACACAGCAATTTAACAGAGCGGGATGGGAGATCGAATAGTGTTACCCGTTCTCGGACATTTCCAAGAAATTCACGGTTCCAGAAATCGTGCACAAGATAATATCGAGAACGATTCAAGCCGAGCGAATCCAAAGTAAAATCGACATCAGCTTTTATATCCGTCCAGTTGAAGACTCCAACGATATTGTAGGATTCGTAAGGAGAGGTTACCGGTAGATTCCAGATTTGCGGAAATTTGCTGTCGTAGAGATCAACCGGCATTGCAGCATCACCGATGAGTGGAAAAATCTTGGCGAGCAATTCTGCCCGCTCCGGCTTGAGCGTCCTAAAGTCATCGCCGCAAGTAACAACCCCGCCACTCAAACCTGCCATTGTTAGTGCGATAAGTGCTTCGTTCAGAGGGAGTGGTTCATTGATGGTTAGCGTGCCAAACTCATTTGTCCATGCGTCGCCATACATCGGAAGATGCGCCGCGTGAGCATTGGCAATCGGTTTTAATCCTTGTGGACTTTCCCAAGACCCTTCACCGATATAGCCTCCATAACCTGAAGATGTTTCATTCAGTGCAAAGTCCCCGATGCTCGGGCCCCGGCATGTGTTACACGCTGCGAGGACAACCTCCTTCTCATTTTCATCAATAATCTGATTCAGTAACTGTACCCCAAGTCGATAAAGTTCAACGGCGGTGAGCGATGCGTCATGCGCCACGAAGTTGTTCAGTTCTGTCAGTGGTCCTATTGCGTATGCGAGTAAATCCGCTTTGACCAGATCATATCCCCACTCATCAATCAGTTTTCGGGTATTTTCACGAATATGCGCTTGTGCCCCCGGCTGCGATACATCGAGTACCGCAACCTCCAGTCCATCCTCCGGCAAAACGATTGCAGCCGGCCTCTTTCTGTCATGTTCTTGCAGGAAATACTCTGGATGCGTCCTCAAAAGTTCGGAGCTCGCTGCCACACAAAACGGCGTAAATCGGATGCCTGCTTTTAGCCCCTTGGCATGGATCTGGTCCGCAACCGATTTCATCCCATTTGGGAACTTTTGTACATCTGCTTGATAGCTGCCGATTGATGCTTCCCACCCCTTTCCGATCTGGACGTACTCAAAGCTACCAGGAATTGATAGGTCAGATAATCGGTTTTTAGTAATTTGTTCAATCTGTTTGGAGATTTGTGACGCATCTATTGTTCCTTCCTCACTATCCTGAGCACACCAACCTGAGAAAACACGATTTAGCGATTTTGGTTTCACACGCTGTCCGACCATTTCGGCGTAGTGATTATATGCCTCCCATCCCTGATGTGTGAAGTTCAGGTAAACGGGTTCACCGTACACCTCCTCACCTTGACGACAAATTTGATTTTCACACTTATGGTAGAGAGCCCAGTGATTTACACCGTGATTTTCTTCCTTACCTCGTTGCGTGCCTCCGTCATATCCCATCTGGACAGCAGACCACCATTTTTGGAAACTCAAAAAGCCGAAGACGAGAGATCGCTTGCTCTCCGTGTCGTAGAGAACTCCGTTGTAACAGGAGGTGGTAGACGCATCTTCGTTGATGCGAAATCCGTCGTGAATCTCCTGAAGTCCAGACACCGTCGGTGTATTCATATCCAGAAAAGTATGATAGCCCGATGGTGCACCTCCCAGATAGACACCACCTTTGGCGTTACCATTGTGAGGGGAGACGTCAATAGTGGAAATCTGTTCTAACGAAATTGGTTCCTCATGGGTGTTTTTTACGCCAACGGTCAATACAACATAAGGTTTCTTGGGGTAGCATTTCAGATAGAGATGGGTTTGCAGTCCATGCCCTTCGGGTTGGTGCGAAAATGTAATTGGTTGGTAAACCCCAGATTCATCTTCGCTGATAGAATTTGTAATAAACTCCGAACTTCCCGGATCCAATGTTGTTAGGACTGTTCCATCTTGCAAAATAATCTTCGTATATGCGTCCCTGATGATATTGTAGCCTGTTTTGTCAATGTAGTTCCAAGTCCCTTTGGAAAGATCAAAATTGATTTGGAATAGCTTGTTTTTCGTGATGACCTGGCTGCCTTGTCGACTAATCGCCAGATCACCCGCTTCTTCTTTCATCTGTAATATGCCTCCATACGTGAAACGTGAAATATGAAACGGAAGTTGGATAAGTTTGACAGACGTTGAGGCAAATTTATCTCAAAATTATAAATCTGTTCCCCTATTTCTATTCTCTGATTGCCTATTTTGCTAACGCCCAACAATGAAGCAGCGTAGTTGGCTCGCTGCCAACCTGTGATAGCGAGAAGGTGTCTTCAGGGTTGAGAAAAATCACGTCTCTCAAGCCAAGCGTTGATGTTTCTCCATTCGTCTGTACCGTCGCGTCTCCACCAATCAATACATAAATTGATTCTGCGTTGAGGGGTTCATGCGTAAACGCTTCGCCGACATTGAGTTGGACGTAATCGAGCGACAGATGTTGACTTCCTTTCTGTGGCGATACAACGCTACGCCAATCTCCTGATTTACCGAACACCGGTCCTGCTTTTGCCATCGAAATTACTTGGACACCGCTTCGGTGCCCCAGCTCCGGTTTGGGTGAATCGTTGGGGTGATCTCGTTCACCACGGTACAGTGCCATGTCTGGCGGGGACTGGAAACTGATGAGCCGCGCCGGTTGGTCTGTCGTATTTACAGTGCCGTGAACCTCACGCGCCGGCACAAAGATCCCATCGCCCGCAATGATCGGCGTGTAAACCTCCCCCTGACGGATGTGACCGCCGCCCTCAAGCACCACAATCATATCCTCCGATTCGTCGTGAAGATGTTGGGTGAACTCTTGACCGGGCGCATGTTGACCGTGGTTGAGGGTTATCTGTGTTGCTCCCATATCGGGATGGACGACGCGCCAGTTTTTTCCTTTTCCCATCCGGAAAGGCGTTCCTGATTCAAGATTAAGAATTTGCATGAGGACTCTCCTGTTTTAATTCTTCTCACAAATGCCAATATCCAATTCGGATATGGTAAAGCTGATGTATCAGGGGAATAGGTAAATTTTCGCACATAACCTTTACATCCCCCACACCTTGATTGTTTTTCCGCGATGGCTTTCTACCCGACAAAAAACTTTCTCTGCCCACGCCTTATCCGGCTCTCGGTCAAAAATTAACAGGTGCCCCTCTTCTGTATCGCAGCTATCCATATATGCCCATGTCTGCGAAAGCCCTTCTTCCAGCGTTTTCTCAAAAGCACCGTAACGGATTTTGAGTTCGATGACCGATTTTTGGACACCCCCCGGATACGGCCAAATCACTAGTAGATCCGTTCGCCTCCGTCCAAGTCCGTACTCCCTTTCCACACGCCCCCCACTGTTAACAATCCGTTGCAAAAACGCCTGCATCAGCAACTGTGGCCCCGCCTCCTTGTAATCGAAACGTTGTATCCAGCTTTCGGAGTGTTCCCGAAAAAACTGCTGAAAAGCAGAAAGAAGTTTGTCTATATCAAGCCGCCCATCCGTTTGAATATACCATGCGGGTTGATGCGTGATGGTCAATTGGGTGCTAAAGGTGAGCTCTCTAGGAATAATTTCCTGATAGATTTGATTGGCGATATTCAACTGCCCTTTCTCTGTCTGTATTAATCCAAGATCGCGCACATACTGGACATCGTCTGTGGCAATGCGATTGGGATCATCCATTCCTGCCAAAATCGGTTCGATTACCTGTCTAACACGCTCTTCAGACAGCTTATCCACTAGTTGGTCAATATGCGTCTCACGTCTTAGAATGAGTTGTTCCTTGGCTTGTGCTACCATCTCAACGGTAATGGTTTCTGTACGATCGCGGTTCGCTTTCATCTTGAAACAAACTTCATAGGCGAGGGCATTGACCAACCAAGGCTGGCCATGCGTCAGTTCCCAAACGAGAAAACGGGCGGCCTTCTCAAACACCTGTCCAGTTTCATCGGTATGCTGATTGAGAAGGGTTTCTACCTCTGTGTGGCTGAAGTCTCCTAGGCGCAACGATTCCGCTTTAACGTTAAATGCGCTGCCACCTGTGATAATAGTTCTCTCTTTCTCCGAATGGATTCGATAATCGCGCACATCTCGCACACCGCAGAGCAGGATGCTTTGTGGAAATGACGCCGGCCGCTTGAAATACCCGGCTCGCAGTTGTCGCAAAACCGCAATTAACGTATCACCGATCAGTGAATCGATTTCATCGATCAGAAGAATAAGCGGTTTTGGGGACACTTGCGTCCAGCGAGTTAGTATCTCGTTGAGAGCCGCATGTGCTCCATTTTTTTCTAGAATCTCTGACCAAATATCTTCCACAAACCCCTCGCCCAAGAAATCCCGCGCCATGGAAGCGACTTCACTTAAAATTGCTTGCATTCCTCGCCTGACGTCCTCTCGGGCCGATTGTCCCCCTTCGACGTTGACATATAAGCATCGGTATTTTCCCTGTTGATTAATCTTATCCATCAATGCCAACAGACAAGTAGTCTTACCGGTCTGTCTTGGGGCATGTAGTACAAAATATTTCTTCTGGTCAATGAGGAGCAGAATTTCCTCCAGATCCCATCGGGTCAGCGGTGGTAAACAATAATGATCTTCACTCCGGACAGGCCCTGCCGTATTAAAAAAACGCATCCGGAACCTCCTCTCATTTTTTCCCTACCACACTTCATTAGCAATCTCATAATCCTGTGTAGTATCGATCTCGTAATACCCACCGGCAATATCTACCTTGTGAATTTCCACACCCTGCTCAATCATCTCCTGAAAGAGTTGAATCAGATACGCTTTCTGCACAGAGGCTGCGCCCTGAAACGGCTTACCACTATATTCGTGACAAACTCGGTGGAAATGGTCCCGCAGGAGATTCGCCCCGCGTTGACTAAATTTTGCAACGCCGATATACTCACCATGCGCTTCTTCGGGTGCTATGTCACGACTGATCCTTGTGACTCGTGCTCCTTCTACAAGGATTTTTTCACCATCATCTTCGGGATGAAGTGTGCGCGCCGCGTAGCGTTCCCGCCAAGCAGTATCGACAACAAGCGTGATGTCATAAGGGCTATCCATCAACCTCCGTGTCACCCAAGGACGGTAGATAATATCCGCATAGGTGCAGGCAAACGGTTCGTTCATTTCGGCCTCAGCGCGAAAAAGCGAGACTAAGATATTATTCTGCTGCCAATCGGTGTTGTGGTAAAAGTGGAAGGCAGGATAATCGTGCTGGATGCGTTGAATCTGATACCCGCCGACGAAAACAATATCCGCTACATTTGCTGCACGCCACGCTTCAAGTATCCAATCGAGGATACGTTTACCTTTAACTGTTGCAAAGCACTTAGGTGTCTCCTCTGTCAGCGGCATGAGCCGTCTGCCGCGTCCTGCACCGATAATAATCGTCTTCATGTATGCCAATCTCCTTAACTATATTTTACACGACTGCACCCCAATCGTAAATCTTTTTTTCGGCGGTCTTGGATCGTTTTTTCTGTTTTCCTTTTGAAAGGGGTGTGTTAAAATACAATAACCCAACTAAACGTCGAAACCGGTAGCACCGCAGTTAAGTGTGGTAGGCATCAAATGTCTGAAATTATGGGCAAAATCCGAGGCACACCCAGAAATGGCATACATCGGTAATACGCCTCGAAACCCCGTGTTCATTGAGGATTTCTCTGATGAATGCCTTGTTGCTGTATGAACAATTTTGCAAACTTGAGTGCCGATTTCACTACTCCACACTTTAGTGCAGACCTACCTCGAAACCAATAAGGAGACTTTTTATGTCAAACGTTAATCCCTTCAAACAGCCCGGACAGTGGTATCGCGGTAATACCCACAGCCATAGCACCGAGTCAGATGGCAGGCTGCCGATGGCAGACCGCTTTGCGGCTTACCGTGAAGCAGGCTACGACTTCTTAGTGCTGACTGATCATCGAAAGGTCAACGATGTTTCTGCTCACAGCAGGGACGGCTTCTTAGCAATTTCTGGTAGTGAAGTCCATCCCAACAACCCCTATGGCGGCGACACATATCATATCGTCG
The DNA here is from genome assembly GCA_965116925.1 of Candidatus Poribacteria bacterium. Classification (GTDB taxonomy): domain Bacteria; phylum Poribacteria; class WGA-4E; order WGA-4E; family PCPOR2b; genus PCPOR2b. The sequence continues at coordinate 5,301,317 of OZ220744.1, forward strand.
GTATAAACCTCCACGAACGCATCAATTGTGCTGAGCTGCATCCCAACGCCGTAATCGAAGAGATAAACCGGCAAGGGGGCGCAGCGGTGCTCTGTCACCCCTACTGGTGCGGACACACGCTGCTAGACTATCTACCGCTGAGTGGATACTTTGCGGTTGAGGTCTACAACGACACCTGCATGGGTATCGGCAAAGGCTTTTCCGAACAGGCTTGGGACGATTTATTGGACAAGGCAGGTCGTCCTGTCTTTGGCATCGCTGCTGACGACGCACACGGCACGGAGCATGACTGTTTTCACGGTTGGGTCATGGTCAAAGCGCCTGAACTCACCACCGATGCGATTATGACAGGGTTCCGCACGGGTGCTTTCTATTCAACCCTTGGACCGGAGATAATCGATTTCGAGGTGGTAGGCGAAGACGACGAGAAACAGAGCGTTTCTGTCAAATGTTCACCCGCACAGTCCATTGTGTTCAAAGCCCAGCGCAGTCGTGGAAAGCGTATCGTTGCCCCTGAAGGCGAGGCACTAACTGAGGCAACGTATGAATTGCCGAGCGGTATCAAGTACGTTCGCGTTGAGATTACCGATGAGACCGGCAAGAAGGCGTGGTCAAATCCATTTTTCTTTTAAGCTCAGTTTGTAAGTCGCGGGTGATTGCCACTCTCTCTTAAAACGGATCCGGGTGGGCAGTCACCCCGCGCTTCCTAAAAGGCGCGTTGATAGTGACGTTCTCTAAACTCTCAACAGCACATAGATAGACAGGGTTTAAGCGAAGAGGAGGAAATTGTACAATGGCGGATCTGAAAGTCGGTGTTATTGGCTGCGGTGGGCACGCACAAGGGCACTTTGCGATGATTAAAGATGAGCCCCGGATGAAACTCATCTCAGTCGCAGAAATCAGCGACCAACGGTTGGAGCAGGCAAAGCTCACCCATGAACCCGAATCTGCGTTCAACGATTATCGGGAGATGCTGGATCAGGTGGACCTAGATGTCGTCTATGTTGTTACCATGCCCGGTCATCTGCTGCCGATTGTGGTAGAGTGCTTGGGACGTGACCTGCACACATCAGTGGAGAAGTCGCCGGGGATGAACGTCGGAGAAACGCAGCAGATGCTCGACGCTGCCCGCAAGAGTAAGGGCAAGGCGATTCTGTCCGTCAATCGCCGTTACAAGCCGGAGGTGTTGGCGGTGCGAAAGTTACTGCAAGAGCGTGGCGGAGCGGTACAGGTGGCAGCGAACTATCATAAACCGCCATCGGGCTTGCAGGTTCCGGGTCGCAAGGAAGTTGCGCCGCCGGAGATTATCTGCGATGCGATTCACCACGTTGATCTACTCCGCTGGATGGCAGGACGCACACCAACTGAAGCGGCGGCTGCCGTAGAAGTCTATGGTCATTCGTGGCACGGCAAGCGGGAAGGCACACCCCGCTACAACGCCGTCATCGCATTTGACAACGGTTGTCATGGAACAATGATGAGCCACTACGGGGTCGGCTACAGGATTCAGTCAGCGGAGGTTCACACCGAAGATATGTCAGCATATCTCGACTTGACACGCGCACCGAAAATCACCCTCTACTTAGACGGGGCACTGTGCGAGGAGCCGCTTGATCTCGACGCTGTCGGTGGACCCGACTTCAATGAGACACGCCATTTTGCTGACTGCATCCTGAACGACACTACCCCTTGGAGTCCGCTGGAGGAGGCAGTGAAGACGATGGAACTGTGCGAAGCCATTGAACGGGGACATCGAGGGAGGCTCTGATCCTTATTCAGCTTAACGGGACAGCCGATTAAGTACATTTTGTGTGATGCGTTCCACAACTGTATCACCGCCTTGCAATCCGTGCGCCCAATCGGTTGTAGCGGCAGTGAAAACGGTTCCTCCACGCGTATAAATCCCCATCGTCGCAGCACCGGTGCGGCCTCTATCCCAACGTTCGTACCACTCGCAGTCGTCTGGATGCCAGCGCACCGGGGCAGTGCAGAGGATGAGGAAGCTATCGGGTGTGCCATCCCGATGTGTTGGGACAGGAAATCCATCCTTAATTTGTAGCTCGCATCCGTCACATTCGTAGCCCACGATAGTGTGCATACCGCCGAAGGTATCTCCCCGCTTGAGATCTGTTCCTTCAAAAATCCAATGCTCCGGGCGATGGACTGTGTATTCGCCCGAACCATCCATGAACTGACCGTGGCTGAGATGGTAGCCGCCGTGAAGAAAACCGACGCCGGTCAATTCGTTTTCAGGACGACCAACGAGGTAATGACTCCACAGAGTACTCAAGGTTCGGTAATCACCTGTCTTGTAAATGGGATCCATATTGTACCACTGTTTCCAACAGGTCAAGGCGCGTCCTTCGTCTTCGGGGCGGACTTGCCAACAAACCGAATTTCCGCTAAAGAACGCCGCATTCCCACCATCAGCGATGAATGTCTCTAGGTTGTCTCGCATCCCTCCAGACCAGTATTCATCGTGACCGACGCTCAATACCAGTCGATATCCCTTTAAGATTTCCGGGTGAAATTCAAGGTCGCTGTTAGCGGCGTAATCGAGTGTATAGCCATTCTGTTCCGCCCATTCCACGAAGAACGACTCCCATCTGCTAAAAAGCCCCGCCATCGGTCGGTCGAAAGAGATACGATGCCCCTGTAAGTTGCTGTGACCATGATAGCCGTAGACACTATATCCACCCCAGTTGTTGTAGGCGTTATAGGTGTTCGTCGCCAGTTGAAGCAGGATTTTCGTGTCACGTCCGGGCTGTGCGGACCGCACGATGAAGTGCATCGTTCCCTCAGCGGTTCGGCGGTTTCTGTACGTGAAATCTCCACCGTTATCCTCCGCTTGCATTGACACTTCGTAGTATCCACTCCGCCATGTATCCGGGACACGCAGCTTGAAACTTGTGGGCCAGCGACAGCCGTGCGACGATGCCTCCTCTGGAATCGGATACGCAGATCCGGGGAGTTCTTTCTCGCTCCAGACCACCTCACGAGTTGCACCGACGCGCACAATTTCCAATGAATACTCCGATGCGCTGGTGGAAATATGAAACCCAATTTCGTCGCCCGGTGCGTAGCTGAGTTGGTCGGTGTACCCTTCGATATAAAGTGGACGCAACTGTACCTCTGAAAATGCTAACTGCGCCTTGTATGCTTCCATACAAATCTCCTTCTTGGCTGGGCAGGCAATAAAAAAAGCAGCCAAATGAATGGCTGCTTTTTTTATTGCTTGATTCGAGATGTGTCCGAATCAACAGATTCTATTCAAATGCCCCAATTTTTGCTGCCTCTGGTGCTTCGGTCGGCAGCTTCCGGGCTGCCATTCTATCTTCTGGCACATAACCGGAGTAATCCGAAATCGCGCCACTTGTCAGGGCATAAACTGCGACGTTGGTCATGAAACGATAGACGCCGGGAGAGTATTTGACAGAGCGGGTTGGTAAGCTGACCGACTCCATCGCACACATGTAGTCACGGCGAACCAAAATGACCGAAATTTTGTCGCCAACGGAGATCCCTTCAAGGAAGTTTCTCCTACCTGGCCGAGACCCCCACCAGAAAATGTCAAATCCAGTCGGCGGACCACCCATCTCATAGAAGTTATCGTAAATTTGGTGCTCGTTTGGGATCCGTTGCACCTGATATTCTGGCATCACATAGCGCATCTGTGCCAAGAATAGGCGAGGCATCGCTTGCGTCGCTGCGTCAATACCGCAGTCGTCAAAGACGAGAAGACCGCCTTTCTCGACAAGATATCGCCGCAACTGAGCCATTTCTGTCTCGGAAAATCGGCTGTCCATCTTGCCGCCGCCATATTGACGACCCATCAGGTTCTTGGAACGGACGTGTGCCGGGTCATGGCCCGTCATGAAGAGTAACGGACATTTCATCAAGTTAGCATCGTTTAACTTCAACGCGCCGCCTTCGACGTTCATGTCAGTCTTAATCTTGGTACGCTCATTAAGCCACTTGGTAAAAGCGTTCAGTGAGGACGCATCTGCCCACCAGTCAGCAAGGCTGTGACGGACACGCGTGAAGCGGAAAACGCCGCGGATATCAGCACCACGACCAACAACACGCCCACCGGGTTCGCCGCGTGGCAATGGAGGCACCTCAACGTTACCGAGGTTAATGTTCTCAACGACGTCGCTCAAAGCATCGCGAGCGGCACCGACATGTTCGACCATAGCGAGTCCCTTCGGACGCGCAAAGGCAACCTTCACCTGCACAATGCCACCAATTCCACGACCGATGTTGGCGGGTGCGGCACTTGGAGCCGTTGCAACGGGTGCGGAAAATGCCAACGCCCCCGGTGCATCAGAGACCGGTAGGTCAGCATGTGTCACGACTTGCGGCACCGGCTGATTCGGGCGTGTCACTTTCGGAACGTTGGGATTGAGGGGGGCATCCAGCTTTACTACCTTATTGGCAAATTCCAAAACGGTTTGCGGCTGCACAGAAGTCGGACGCACAACCGCCGCTGTTGTCACTCTGGGTTGGACTTGAACTTGCTCAACTACCACTGTGTTTGTGGTTGGAACGGTTGGTTTTACCACCGGCTTGATGACCGGTTTCCGAACTTGCGGTTTGGGGGGTTCCTTTGCCTGTAGGACTTCGGCACCAACTAAATCTTTGAACTGCTGGGTCTGAGTAACGAGGTAGATACCCGTGATAAAGAAGGCGACTCCGTGAACAATCACCGAGGTCATCAAAGCCCCTGAGGTTTTTTTGGCACTCATTTGTTACCTCCAAAAATAGTTTGCGTCAACAGTTAAATAACCCTTTGTATCATCTTACATAGGATGCTAAAGCAGGCTTGTTTTTTTTTGTGGCAGACGATTTACCAGTCGATGGAGAGACGCTCACACGATAGAATCCTGACTGGAAAGATGTGCAGAGTCAGCGGCGATCCGTCATCCACCGGCTATTCACGCAGAAAATCTCGCGAAAAAGTGAAATTCTCGTACTCTAACCTTGCACTCACTGTTAAAACGCAGAAATCGCCCGAACGACTTAGAGATTTCTCGATATTATCAACACCTTATTAATTGTATTCCAAGATAACCATTCGGTCAAGAAAAAAATGAGCCTACCTCTATTACACATCATTAATTATTTTTTTGTTTTGAATCTCAATCCATCTCTTCTGCTGTGTAGATTCAACGACAGCGTCAATTGCTGACTGCGCCTTCCAGCCATCAAGGAAGGAGGGATCTCGATCCGAGTTAAGTTTTCCCCTGAGAATTCCCTCAACAAAGCAGCCCATCATTCGCCCTAGGGCGTGCGGTTTGCCTTCGGCAGCTTCAGGTGGTAGATCAATTGTCTCCCAATCACCGTCCCGGTGACGAAACCGTAAGCCCTCCTCGTGACCACGACTCAAGTAAGAGAACAGCACCCCCTCCTCACCGATAACCTCAATATATTTGTTTTCTGGGCGTGACGGCGTAATACTGCTGACAAAAAACTGACCTTTCAAGCCAGATTCAGTCTCGAACCAAGCGGCAGCAAGATCATCGGTATCAATCGGAGTTGGTTCACCTGTACTAACGTGTGGGCGAACGCGCGGCACGTTATGCAACACACCGCACACCTGCGTGATATCGCCACATACCCACCGAATCGCATCAAAAAAGTGGGAACCCATATCGCCAAGAATGCCGGTGCCAGAAAGGCTTTTTTGATTACGCCATGCTGCCGTTGCCGATGATTGCAGCGCACCCCAGCCATCGCATTGAATGCGAACATAAAGGGGTTTGCCAATCGTGCCCTTTTTGAACATTTGGCGTAATTTATAGAGGCAATGTGTGTAGCGGAATGTAAAGGCGACCTGATGAATCTTACCGCTGGCTTCAGCAATATCATACATCTCGCGCGCTTCGGAGACATTCATTGCTAAGGGTTTCTCGCAGAAAACGTGCTTTCCCGCCTGGAGTGCCTCTATCGCAATCGGATGGTGGAAGACGTTTGGTGTCACGATTGTTACTGCATCAATTGTGTCATCAGCGATCACATCTGCGTGGTCTGTATAGGTTTTTGGAACACCAAATTTGAGTGCAGTTTGCTCGCACAAATCACGGTTGCGACGGCACAGTGCGACAACCTCTGCGTTGGGGTGACGCTGCAAGCCGGGGATTTGACACTCCTCTGCAAATCTACCGGCACCAATCACGGCAAAACGGAGTTTACGGTCCATGCGATTTCTCCTTGATTCTGCTTTCCTAGTCCTTCATGAATGGAGGTGGGGGGTAACTCGCGCAGGTTTGGCAAGCTAATTCAATTTAGCAATCTGTTGGGTCAGGACACGGATATTCCTAGAAATTTCCTCCTGATCTGGTGGATCAGCCGATAGGTGGAGATAAGTATTAAAAGCAGCCAAAGACTTACCGTAGGCGTTGACTTGGTAGTACAGGTAACCGAGATCCCGATAGTCTTGCGCGGATTCAGTGGCAAGCCATGTGATCTGCTCCGCAGTTCTAACCGCTTTCTCATACGCCCCTTCCCTGAAATGGATCTGTCTCAGGTTTCGCAGCATCCGCGCAAGAATCTCCTTATTTGTAACCGCTTGCAGAAACTGCGGATGCATCGACATGGGCTCACGGAAAATCTGCGTCAACCTTTCGGTGAGATCCGCATCGGACAAAATTTGCCCTTTCTCAAACGGATCGATCACGGTTTCTAAGTCCCGATGCTTGACGATAAAGTGTCCGGGGAAACCGACTCCCACCAACGGCAATCCAATCCGCTTGCCAATCTCCATATACACCACTGAAAGCGTTATCGGAATGCCAATTTTGCGCTCAAGCACTTCGTTGAGATAGCTATTCCGTGCATCGTAATAATGTTCTTGGCTGCTGCCCACAAATCCCTGCGTCTCAAATAGATAGTGGTTGAGGTGGTGAATCTGTTCACTCGTATTCGCTTCGTCACCAATCTGCGATTGCAGTTCTTCAGCCATTTGGTTTAATCGTTGTAGATACACCTCAATGTCCAGATCAGCATAGGCATCTTTGGCAATCAAGAGAGCACCCGTAGCCAAATCAATCTGGTCATTTTCTAGTTGTGCGAGCTCAAAAAGAGCATCTCCAGCTGCGTTTTTCATAACTGTGGACGGGGTTTGTGTCCTCCACCTTCCCTTTTTTTTGACATTCTCAGATGAGATCGCTATCGTTGTGAGTTTCAGACTTCTCAAAACAGGCTTTGATTCTCGGAGTCCTTGATGCAATCAGGACTTGAAAAGATCTGGAAAATGCGGTATCATGGGTATCAGATTCACCTGCATTGGGCGATCTTTTCGTTTCATAATACTGCCCTGACAGAACTCATATTATTGGGTCAAAAGATATTTTACCATAACCACGACGACTTTCCCACCTCCATTATCTAGAAACCGCCGGTGGTAGGAGCAAAGCATATCATGACTAACAACATACAAGAACGCCGAGAATTGAGAACATTTCAACCAGAAGATATTGTCGGGATGAAAGGATTGAGTGGATCAGTGATCTCGCCCGACGGTAAATGGGCCGCATTTGTCCGAACCGTTCCAATCCTTGAAGTGGAAAAGAGCGAACATCGAGGTCATATTTGGCTAATTTCAACCGATGGCGGTGAACCGTTCCAGTTGACGAATGGTCCCAACGGAGACAGCAATCCGCAATGGTCCCCCGACAGCACACGGCTTGCCTTTGTCTCAAAACGTGAAGACGGCAAAACGCAAATCTGGATTATTCCAATTGGGGGTGGCGAGGCAAAGCAACTCACCTATACAAAAAACGGCGCGTCAAATCCGCGATGGTCATTCGATGGAAAACGGATCGCATTTCTGAAGGCTGAGGAAGATAGCGCAGATGAACAGAAGCGGAAGAAAGCCGGGGATGACCGGGTGATCATAGGGACAGATGACTTCACGCAGCAGCATCTGTGGACTATTGAGGTCGAAACACTAGACGATGAGCCTGAATTGCTCTTTAATTTGCCGGAGGAGGGGGTGGATGAAAATGTCATTGTGGACAGATCCCAGAGATTGACAGGAGGAGATTTCCACGTCAGCGAGCCTTGTTGGTCGCCAGATGGGCAGCAGATCGTCTTTGTCTCCACATCTTCCCCAAAGGCAGATGATACGATGTTTAACGGGGTTGTTCACATTGTTGACCTTGAAACGAAGCACATCCGAAAATTGACGGCGCACACCGGCGGAGAGAGTTCGCCGCGTTGGTCGCCCGATGAGGGACATATCGCATACTTGCATAGTTCAGCAGGATATGGTCAGAAAGACCTCCACACCATCTCAGCGGAAGGCGGCACATCAACAAACCTGACCGCCACCCAGCTCGATCGTAACGCCGACCTACCAGTCTGGTCCCCGGATGGAGAGACCATCTACTTCATTGCAATGGATCGGGTGCGTTGGCAACTCTATTCTGCTTCAACAGCGGAGGGCGAAATTCGTCAAATCACCCGTGGCGATTGTGTCATTGGAGAGATTTCCATTGCCGATGATGGCGATACATTCTTGTGTGCTCGCAGTGAGGCACACGCCCCAACGGATATTTGGGTTGGTGCTATCCGCACAGGGGAGATGAAGCAGCTCACAAAACTCAATCCACAACTAGAAAACTTCGCTCTCGGGGAAGTGCAGGTGATTCGGTGGCAGAGCAGCGACGGACTTGAGATCGAAGGCTTACTCTGTTTGCCCGTTGGCTACGAAGCGGGTAAAAGCTATCCGCTGATTGTCGAGCCGCACGGCGGTCCCCGTAGCTCACGCGATTTGGGGTTCAAACCGACATGGCACTATTTCAGCGGCGAAGGTTTTGCCTATTTTGCCCCGAATTTCCGCGGCGGGGATGGATACGGAAACGACTTCGCCACAGCAAACTACAATGATTGGGGTGGTGGCGACTATCGGGATATCATGACGGGCATAGATTTTCTGATTGAAGAGGGGATCGCTGATCCTGACCGTCTAATCGTCGGCGGCTCAAGCTACGGCGGCTATATGACAAGTTGGATTATCACTCACTCTAACCGCTTTAAAGCCGCCTGTAATGTTTGTGGTGTCATCAATCTAGTCAGCTTTTATGCCCAAACCGATATTCCGAGTTTTATGTCGCTCTACTTTGCCGGTCCTCCGTCACAGAGCTTAGAATTGTATCGTGAACGGTCGCCGATTAACCATGTGGATCGCGCCCAAACCCCAACTCTCATCCTGCACGGTGAGGAGGATATCCGAGTTCCTTTGCCACAATCAGAGGAGTTCTACGCTGGCCTCAAAGCGGCCGGGGTTGAGACAGTGTTTGTCAAATATCCACGCGAAGGCCATAGTATTGGGGAACCGCGTCATCAGTTGGATATGCTCAAGCGACAGTTAGCGTGGTATAATAAGTATGTGACTCATGATGCGAACGGTGGTAGGCAGGAGGGAGGGGAGAGCGTGTGACAAGTGCGTTCCAACATTCTCTCATTTTTAATTTTCATGTTGACCCTTTTTTGTCAGTAGAGGTATAATGCACATCAGCGCGAAAGGTGACGGACAAGTGCCGTGAGTGTTGAAATTCGTTTGGTAACCGAAATAGACGAAGGATAACTGTGGGAACGTTTCCCGGATTACCCATAAGCCGAATACAAGGAGGTTGGTCATGGACACAATAACAATCAACCAAATGGTACAAAATACCATACAGCAACATGGTTCAGCAACTGCGCTATCTCACAAAGTTGACAAGGAGTATCAGGACATCTCTTATGCATCGCTTGCAGAGCGGATCAAGCACTTCTGTTTAGGGCTGATTGAACTCGGCTTGCAAAAGGGAGATCGGGTCGCGCTGCTATCTGAAAACCGTCCGGAGTGGGCAATAACCGACCTAGCGATTCTCGCCGGTGGTGGGGTCACCGTGCCGATGTTTTCGACGCTGACATCCGCACAGGTGGAGTACATCGTCAGAGATTCAGGGGCAAAGATCCTCTGCGTATCTAGCGAGAGGCAGCTGCAGAAGATCAAGGACTGGGATGAAAATGTACCAACAAGTCTTCAGCACATTATTATTTTTGATGAGCTGCAAGATGACTCGGTACGCACATTCGATCAGGTGTGTGAACTTGGGCAGGGGGTTGAAAACGGGGATCAGGTCTACCAGCAATCTAACGAAGCTGTTACACCGGACGACCTCGCCTCAATTATTTATACCTCCGGCACAACGGGCGATCCGAAGGGCGCGATGCTGACCCATAGCAATTTTATGTCGAATATACAGGCAGCCACGGGGATTGTAACACTTACCCCTGATGACGTTTTCCTCTCTTTCCTCCCACTGTCCCATGTATTTGAACGGATGGGAGGACACTATCTGCCACTTAGCAGTGGTGCGACAATTGCGTATGCTGAAAGCCCGTTTACTATTCGCCAGAATATGCAAGAGGTCCGTCCGACAGTTATGATGAGTGTGCCGCGTGTCTATGAGGCGATGCACGAAAGAATTCTCAACTCTGTCAAGGAAGGTTCTCCGACTAAACAGAAGATCTTTCACTGGAGCGTCGGTGTCGGATCGAAGGTGAGTCAAGCCATCCAACAGAAGAAGAAGCCTTCCCTTGGCTTATCGATGAAGGCGAGTATTGCCAATAAATTGGTCTTTGAAAAACTTAAGGCGGTAACCGGCGGGCGGCTACGCTTCTTTGTTTCCGGTGGTGCTCCCTTATCAAAAGCGATTGCGGAGTTCTTCCATGCAGCGGGTATCCTCATCCTTGAAGGATATGGTCTGACGGAAACCTCACCCGTTATCTGTGTGAATAGACCCGACCAGTGGAAGTTCGGCACTGTGGGCCCCATGATTCCGGGCATAGAGGTGAAAATTGCTGAAGATGGTGAGATTCTGTCGCGGGGACCGCACATCATGCAGGGCTATTTCAACAAACCGTCCGATACGGCGGAAGCTATCGACGCAGATGGCTGGTTTCACACAGGTGACATCGGGGAGATTGACGAGGAAGGATTCCTGACAATAACAGACCGTAAGAAGAACCTCCTCATCCTTTCCAACGGGAAAAATGTCGCACCACAACCCATTGAGAACCAACTCAAGCAGAGTCCGTATATCAGCGAAATCATGCTTCTCGGCGATCAACGTAGAACTATTACCGCGCTTATTGTGCCAAATTATGATGCGATCAAGGAGTTCGCGGCAGAGCAGCAGCTTGAAGCAGAGGATATGTCTGCACTCCTCCAGACGCAAGAGGTTCAGCGGTTGATTCGGGGTGAGATTAACCAATATTCACCCGATTATGCTGACTTTGAGCGGGTTCGGATGTTCACTTTAATGGAAAAGGAATTCTCGGAAGAATCGGGAGAGATGACGCCGACACTCAAGCTCAAACGATCGGTCATTATGGAGAACCATAAAGCGGCGATTGATCAGATGTATGGCGATGATGGTTAGCAACCTGCTGTGGTATATACCTGTCCTGTATGCGATGCAGCCTCTAACGTCTAATTGGGATGGCGCGTGAGAACGTTCATTTTCGCGCAGCCATCCGCTCGAATGCGCTAGGGGATTGACGGGATTTCCAAGCGTCGATTAGTATGCTTACATTGGTCTGGTTCGGTTGCATTGAGTCGATTTCCAGATCGTATTCAGCAAAACTGTGTATTATTTTATAATCCTGCCGAGCCTCCCCAACTCGTCGATCTCCCCTTTTGTGCTCTCTCCGCTCAAGCTCAGGAAGCGGACAGTGCACGCCGACAAAGAATACATCCAAACCGGTGAGTAATGTCACCAGATCCGACATCCACAACTCATTTTCAATAATGTGATCGACGATGAGATTATTGCCAGCTTTTGCCAACACTGGCAAACACCGATGAAACCCATCGAAGACGGCAGGTCTCATCGTTGACCAATCAATGTCACCGCTCCGAATACGTGCCATCGGTAGGGCATTGGAATCGCGGAGGTGATCAAACGAAAAGTGCCAGAATGGCAGTGGTAGTGTTTGCTGTAATTCGCGTGCAAGCGTTGACTTCCCGGAACTTGACGCGCCGTTGATGAGGATAATTTTTCCTTGTTCGCGAGTGGTATCCATAAGATTTTTGGTATCAAGAATATGATACTTGTATTTGCATTCTATTTATCTACTTGTTCGATACGCCCAAAATCTTTCAATGTTTTCAAGGTATCGACTGTGAACCGAGATTGCCATTCCTTCTTGGCTGTTTGCCATGTCTCTGGATATTGATCTCCCCAAGAGAAATTCGGAGACCAAGAACCGTCCTCACCCTGCTGTTCAATCTCAAAGTCCAAGTTCATCTCCACTTCCTCCTTGAGTTCGGCGGCGAGAGGTGATTCGGGAGCGGAAACCAACCACAGGGGTTTGAGCACATAGCCAGTCAACTGCTCTGCATTTCGAGCGACACGGGGCGCCGCCACCCGGGCAAGCTTTTCCCAAACTTTGTCCCTATTCGGCAGAGCGTCCGTCTCCGCGAGCCTTGCGAGACAGAGGAGGTCGTGCATCTCCATTTTATTAGATGGGGAATCCAGATGCTCCAGAACAGCCGCGGCTAACGGCTCCAGCAATTTTGTCGACACTCCATCGCTAAATTCGTGCAAATATCCAACAATCTCAGCACGCGGGTTGATCAAAAACTGACCAAAAGTTTCGGCACTGTTCTCATAATTCCACCAAGGAGCGTGAGGTGCCTCCTCCACTTCGGGTGGGATGATTGACCATACCTGCCGGGACTCGTCGAAGGTAGCGACAAAATACTCGATTCCTTTCCGCACCAGCGCGTGCCCCGCAGATGCCTGAATTTCCCTGAGAACCTGAAAGCCTACCGTAGTCGCAATCGCAGACGAAGCCGACGTCCTGATGTCAGGTTCCAGGCTGTTGCCAAAGCCCCCGTCGTCGTTTTGATAAGATGCCAGCTCGGCAAGGACAGCATTCGCAGATCCGTCTTCAAAGTGAAATTCAAAACGCCTTTGGTCCAACGCCCTTCCCTGATCCATTATGAAGTTCTTCGCGCTCTGAAATGCAGCGTGTGTAAGTCTTTTCATTATTTTCCCTCGTCTTAGACAGCGTCCAAAAATGACCACTTTTATGAATTGCATTTTCTTGTAACGTTTCAGCCGTACAAAAGTAGTAATTAACCGTTGTCCCACAAACCAAGGAGCGATAGCAAAACAAGGATATGGAGAGACACCTTTCCGCACTATATATCAATGTGTTCGGGTAATATCCTGTTTTTGAACGTTCCTTGACCTGGACTCGGTGGAACAATCGTGGTGAGTTCAAATCCAAGCATGTAAATAAGTTGAATGGAGTGCTTATTCGCAGCAACACATCGGGCTTCGATCGCCGTCAGGTCCAACTCATCGAACCCAACTCGAATGATTGCTGCAAGTTGCCTTCAGTAGCATATCCTTGCCCCCAAAATGCCGGAGATAGCTCAATCCCAACATCTCCGTGTGAGTTCTGAGACCTTACGAGTTTTCACCTGCGCCTATGCTTCTGCCTTTTTCGCGGGTGTCTTACTAGTGGTTTTAGTCGGCTTGCCGGTTGAGCGCAACAGTTTTACGACCTCCGCAGCCTCTTTACCTCCGCTTTTCGCATGCGCCATGAGCGAAATCCCGTGCGGTCCCCGTTTGTCTATTACGGACGGATCGTCAGCCACAACGGCCTTGACGATTTCCAACTTGCCCAGCATGGCGGCGGCAAACAGATCTATGCGGGCACCCCTTTGCAGCAAATACTCCGCGATATCCTTACTGCCTGTGTGCGCTGCCGCTCCGAGCGCCGTCTCCCAGTCGCCTCCTCCCCAGTCCCAGCTGGCATTAACTAATGCTGGTTCTTTCTTGAGCAGTTTCTTAACGCTGTCGAGATCGTTGTGTGCGTCGTAGACGAATTGATGAACCAAATCCGTATCTATAGCTGACATTCTGGTTTTCCTTTCGTATAGTGGTGGAGTTCCGCCGTGGTGCTGCTGGCAGTAGACCTTGGTTGATTATCTAACATTGCAAAGAGCGAGATGATGGGTGCAATCATAACATAACATACGTTAAGTGTCAAGGGGAAAAATTTCAGATATAATGCTATACATCTCCAAAATACAGATTAGGCGAAGCCCTAGCCTGTCCGAAGCAGCTTCTTGGCTGACGCGGACCAATGTTTTTTGAGCTCTTGAGGGATTCGCACCCGTTCACTCGCATGAGGAAATATGCGCGTGTAGCCGAGATCAAGCATCGGACGGTTCGTATTGGTTCTGTTCGGCATTCCCGCGTGCCACAATCGCATATCACGAAGAATCAGAGAGCCCATCGGCATTGTCGCCTGTAGGGAGGGCAAGTGCTTCCCTCGTTCTCCTAGATTTTGGACATCTGATGGTGGACAGTCCATAATTAGATGCGAGCTGGGCCAAATCTTTGTGGCTCCGTTTTCCTCTAAGAAATCGACTAGTGGAATGTCTACATAAATCCCTGAAACAGGGAGCACGCAGGGCAGTTCAGGAAATAGATGGTTTCCATCGCGGTGGGGGAGGCTTTCGGCCTGGTCTTCGTCCGTGTTTGGGGGGCTGTCATGAATCCAAGAAAGGAATAAGGCTACCTTCTTGCCCATGGCGGCTTCAATGACTTGGAGCGCGAACGGATTGGCGATAAACTGGTGATGGAGAAACGGCATTTCGTTTGCGTGACGAACCTTACGCCTCCTGCCGCGTCGGATTGCATCGAAATACGCGGTTTGTGCTTCTTTCACAATATCGAGCGGCACAGCATTCTCAAGGATTACCGCTCCGACTTCTCGCAGCAACCGAAGAGCCAAATCCAAGTTAGCTTCACTCATTCGCCTGTCCTGTTGCTCTGCATCAGTAATCTGTATCCGCATCTTTCCTCCTGATAGATATTTGGCTATATGAGACTCAGTCGTCTGGTCTTTGCCCCACATAGAGTATGTGTCTGGACGAAGCCACAATGCTTTGTTCTGCACTGATTTTGAAAAGAAGATCCAACCAAAGGTCTCTCTGCTTTCCTTCAAGTGTGTTGTAGCTCTCATCGTCTGCAGAGATAGCCGGCTCGACACCTGCAATCTTGAGGGTGCGAAACCCTACATTCTCGTGCATAGGGGCGATCTCATCCAGCCGGACAAAATAGCCGCGGAAGCCACCCCTTGGGGCATCAGCAGGACGGTGACCGTCTCTAACCAGCGACCAGACCTCTTTCTGGTTCTCAATCCACGAAGGGCTTTTCTTGATGAGATCTCCAAAAATACCAAATCTGGAAATCAGTGCAGAAAAGATTACTCCTCCCGGCCTTAGACAAGCGTAGGCTGATCGCAGGGCTGCTGTTCGATCGGTTTCAAGCAGTAGATGGTACAGCGGTCCCATAAGCAGAACAGCCTTGAACTTGCCACGCGGAATCCCATCTAACTTGCGCGCATCGCCAGTCCGGAAATCAATCTGATCAGAAAGATCGAGGTCTTCTGCCCTCGTCTTGCACCGGGTAACGTATTCATCGGCAAGGTCGACAGCTGTGATCTGGTAGCCTCGTTGTGCTAGAGGAAAGGTATAAAACCCTGTGCCGAAACCAACTTCGAGGAGCCTGCCGTGCATTGGCAGGTACAGATCCAAATAGCGCCAAGTGATATCAGCTTCAAGTTGGTGACGCTCCAATCTGCTTGCTTCGACATCCCAGCCAGCATTATACATCTCGCGTATATCGGTTAGGTCATCCATAGTCATCAATGGTTTTTCTTTATTTTTCGAGTTAGTTTAATCGTGTCAGAAGTTGACGAAAAGCGGCGTCCGTTCAGACGCAGCTTGTAGATTGGTTAGGGATGATCAATCAACGGCACTACCTGTTCTTCCGAGATGAACCCACCAATCGAGATTCGTCATCTCTTTTACTGGCTTGTGACGTATCTTCCTTTTAATTGCGTGTGCATACATGGACAGGTCAGTTCTCTGTCCACATCTGACTGAGAACATAGATCGTAATACACTTTTGATTTCAGATTCGATAGCTCTCGCAATGGATAGAATCTCTTCCACGTCTTTCACTTCAACTAATTTTGCAATCGCGGTTTGGGTTTCTTTTGAGAAGACTGAGAGACGTTGGAAATGAGCGGGTCGCCACTTGAAGGAAGGGGTGAGGGGTATGGTTTTAGGTGCCAACTACCAGGTGGACCCTATCGCAGCCACGTCCACGCGGCCTTAGTTGCTGGATAGACAAGTTCTTCTCTCAAGTGTAGTCTCTTAATTTCTGGATCTTCAATTGTGCCCCGAATCCCCTGAGCATATCGAAGCAGTTCATTGTCCGGATAGGCTAACCTTCTGGTGACTATTTGGACCGGGAGTTCTGATGAAAAACTCAACTTCTGAGGCATCTTTATATAGATCATCTCTATACGGTCAACCAGTTCTCGTTTGCCATTTACCTTCTCAAATCCTTCCTCCAGCAGAGGAGAAACTTCGTCGGCAATAGCACCTAACTTTCTAAACTCTTTCCACAACCATTTGTGGTAAGGTGCATGACGTTGATTCATCAGAAAACCAACCTTCATTGCATATTCAGCGAATCGTGCCCAATAGCAAGACGCGCTCACGTAGTCTCCTCGATCTTCTGCCCTGAAGAGATGCTTTCGCCCCCACTCCCAGAGCCAAGAAAGGCAAGCCCCCATCCGCTGCTTCCATACATCATCCGGGTATTTGGAAAACGCTCTCAAGCGCGCACTGACAATGCCAGGCTCATCGTGATAAAGCCTGCTCGGGGTTAGTTCAAACAGATACGACTCTGGTATTTGCAACCAGTTCATGGCTGACTTGGGGGGCTCTGAAAATCCGACTACAGATTCTATATAGCTACCGATTTCGATTACACCACAGGTCCTAGCGGGTGGATTCTTCCATCGAAACCCGTCAAACGCATTGGGCAGCATATCGAATACTTCCCGTAGATGCTCACCATAATCATCGAAATCATCTTTGGCAAACCACACCGTGAATCCCGGTCCCCAACCGTGATCACGAGACACCTCGTCGTCGTTCTTGTGCGCTTGCGACCCTCCACCAACTCCCACTGCCAGTCTCGGGATACACTTAGGCAATCGCTGCTCAATAGTAGGAAGCCCAATCTCCCGGAAGAATCGCTCTGATAGTTCAAATCCTTTCATAGAGGCCTCCACGAAGACATTTCTTAGATAGCAACTAATACTAGTTCCAGATCTAAAGACGACTAATTCTTTTTGAAAACCAATGGTAGACGATACCGTATTCGTGTTAGTAGCCGGTTGCTTCAAAATTTGAGTAGATATTTGGATCTGGCTGATATTATACCATACACCTAAAAAATGTTGGATACCATTAAAAAGCCCTGTTAGATCCTCCAACAGGGCTTTTTTTTATTTTAGGCTGTCAGCACTCATCTGATAGTGTCGCCGTCACCAGCTTACTCAGTACGGAGTGCCTCGATCGGCGATAGCTTCATCGCTTTTATGGCTGGATACAACCCAAAGCCAATACCTATCACCGCAGAAAATGACACCGAAATCAGTACCCACCGTGCCGAGAGAACCGCAGGCCATTCGGGAACAATCTTGACAATCTTGACAGCCAGATGTGCCATCCCTTTACCGGCAAAGGTGCCAAATCCAACCCCTATTAGTCCGCCAATACTGCACATGGCAACAGATTCAATCAAAAACTGAAGCAGAATATCCAAATTTTTTGCCCCCAATGCCTTTCGCAATCCGATTTCCCGTGTGCGTTCCGCCACAGCAACCAACATCATATTCATGATGCCAATCCCGCCAACAAGGAGTGAAAATCCGGCGATACTTCCCAAAGCGATTTTAATAACCTTGCTAATTTTCCCCAGTTCTGCCACACCGGCTCGTATGTCAAAAATGACAAAGAAATCATCTTGGTTGTTGTGCCGTTTCCGCATAACCGATTTGACCTCTTCAATTGCTTTTGGAATAACCTCTACGGTGTGTGCTTTAACCGCAATCTGCAAAATCCGATCGTTGCCGGTGAATCGTTGCTGAGTTGTTGTGATCGGAATAAAAACGAGCTCATCAAAACTAAAACCAAATTTAAGGCTTCGCCCGCGGGGCTCCAGCGTGCCAATAACAGTGAACCGCTCTCTCTTTCCAATTTTAATCTCTTTTCCGAGTGGCGATGCTACACCAAACAACTCCGCAGCCACACTCGATCCGAGCACAACAACTTTCGTAGCGTTGTCAACGTCTTGATCGGAAATAAACCGCCCTTCACGCAAGTTCCAGTCCATTGCCGCGGTATAGGTAGCATTCACACCGTTATAGCCGCCACGGGTGTTCGCGCCGCTTGGGGCTTGAATCAACACACCGGTCCAATTCGGAATACGTGGGGTGACCACCTTAACGGAGGGACACTCCGCCTCAATCGCCAAGACATCGCCGTAGTTAAAGTGTTCCCCACTCCGAATCGGCACCCGGCGACCATTAACCCACTTTGAGGTGGTGCGATACAACGTGAATTGGTTAATACCACCAATCTTTTGAAGATCTTGGAGGATAATTTCTTTGGCACCATCGCCGATGGCTATCATCGCAATCACAGCCGCAATGCCGATGATAATACCAAGCATCATCAGCAAGGAGCGTAGTTTGCTTGAGTAGATCGCTTTTATCCCAACGGATATCCCATCACTTAGACGCATTCAGAACCACTTTCATATCAGGTGCCTGTTTACGGTAAATTGGTATGACGGCAAAAGTGCCCGGAACTGGGGCGATCATATGCGCTATCCAACGTCAAATCCGTCTGAGCAGATGAGCGAAAAGGATTCCTGATTTATACATTATCATGAAATAACGAAAATGTGGTTGGTTCGACGGAGGACACCGGCGTCTCAAAATCAGGGAACAGCCAGAGTTGATTCGTCTCATCTGCCTCTGAGGTATCCTTAACAGCTAGTTCGTCAGGTGGAATCGTTGAATTGCCCCAGAAATCCATCTGCTCCACCGTTTCCACGTTCTGATTTGATGCAATACGGGCGTAGATCCGGGCGCGTTGCTCAGAGGAGATCGCTTGCGAGGCGAAGACTTCGCGCATCAATTGTATGAGTGTGTCGGTAAACAAATCTGTTTGCATTATTTCAAAGGCATTACAAGATAACGAAGGTTTTGCGCCAATTGAAGGTATATCGGCGGAGAATTTTCTGCGTCTGGGTGCAGCCAAAGTGTAACATCATTTGCATCAGTATGCAGGAGTGGCTCTTTAAAAAACCAACTATCAACTGCTATCACTATCTCTGATCCCGCATACTGAATTGGCACACAGGCTTCCGATTTTCCCAAGTGAGTATTGTTTGCAACAGTCAACTGTCCATCGCTAAAATGAAACTCGGTACGACGGTGGGGATTATCCTCTACATGAATGATTCCGAGTGCCCAGAGCAACCTTTCGCGGTTCACTTTGACTTCCAAGCGGGTAGGCGCCTTTTCAGTCCTTTCAATAATTGACAGATAATTTGGGTAATTTGCTTGCGACGGCCAGAGACATCTTAACACAACACCTTCAACCTCAAAACTCACGGCATTTTCAGTGAAATGTAGTCGGCAGACCTCTGGTTCTAAGGATTCTATAAGGTCTATCATCTTTACGCACGCTTTATAAGCCATTGCTCGTCTGGGGACTGGTGCTTCTGTGTTTGCTAACGCACGCGCGGAGGACAACGTCAACACCGCCATCCGTTTGCCATCGGTGGTCACGATTCGGTCCTCGCCATCATGTCTATGAAAAAGTACTCCCCACATGCTAGCGCGTCGTTCCGCCCCTTCCGCGTCTGATGGTTTTTCTGATGCGAACAAAACAGTATCCAGTGCCCTCCCGAACTGCGACGCTGGAATTTCATACCCGTGTACATCGGTTAATTCTTTAAGTGCCGGATCCTGCCATTTTTCTGCGTATGTATACACGACGTGTTGGTGCTGCTCGCCTTCAATGTCCAGACACCCATGCCTTTCGTGATGACTGAACAACAACGTCTCACTAGTCGTATATTCACAGATGCGCGGCAGGGCATCTGCGGAAATGGTTGCCGTACCGGAGATTTCAACTTCGGCTGGAATCGTGGCGTCAATACAGAAGTTCCCATCGTCAGTATAGCATCGAAACTGTAATTGCGTCGCTTGCGCTGTTATTGACAAGTGCGCTTTCGGTTCATCAAGTTTCAAAAGTGCTAAGGCACGTTTCAACGTAGCAACCTCACAGGTGAATTTCATCGGTTCCTCCCTTTTCCCCAGCGGTGCCCTATTGGGCATATTTTTCCAGTTCAAATTTAAAGTAGATCCTTGAGCGATGTGTTCCGTTGTTTTAATAACCGTAACACTTCATCGCGCAAGGCTTTTCGCGCACGTTGCCGAAGAGATTTCACAGCGATCTCGCTCCGTTGGACAATTTCTGCAATTTCTCGATTCGGTGTATCTTCCAATTCACCTAACACCAGCACAGTCCGGTCAATTGGACGCAATTGAAGTAGTGCCGCTTGCAAAAATTCTGCGCTTTCGGAGCGGATTAATTGCTCGAGTGGAGCTTCTGTCGAAGCCACCGGGCTAGTAAACGCCTCGGTCATCTCAGCCACAACCGTTACCTCCAATGAAGTTACCCAGTGTCGCTGACGCTGGCGCATCAGGTCAATACATCCATTATATGCGATGCGAAAAAGCCACGCCCGGACAGATGCAGGATCGAGCAACTCAGACCAACCTTGGTACGCTCGCAGAAAGGTTTCGGCGGTCATATCCTCGGCATCTGTTGGATTTCCCAGTAACCGCAGAATAAACCGATAAATAGCGTCAACATGTAATTCATACGCTTCGGTGAATGATGCCTCCACAAATACAGTACCTCGTCGGCTCGTGTTTTCAGGATATTATGACGAAGAAAACGGGATCAGGCATCGAAAATAATGCTTAAACGCAAAAGGGGATTCCCAATCCATTGAGAATCCCCTTACCAAATTACCTCTAGTTCTGTGAAGCAGCCGAACATCAATCATCATAGATATCAATCAAACACCGGGATCGCTGCGCGCTGCTCAAGACATCCGTACTATCCACAAACTGATCGATGCTCCCTACCAGCGGTTGCCTTTTCAGCCACTCATCTTGGATAGCTGCCAAGCACGCCTCAGCAAATCGATCGCCTCCGAGCACCCGAAAGGGACGTTTATAGAACAAGCGGGTTTCAGGATCGACGGGAGGGGTAAGGTTCAGTCGGTTGTAGCAACAGGCGATATATTCGTAGGCACAACAAAGTGCTGCTTCTCTGGCAGGATAGTCCGTTGCCTTGAGTGCTGCCTCCAGATGCGGGGCGAGTCTAGGAGCCATGCGGAGATTTCGGAATGCACTGCCCAGCCACTTGCTATACGGAGCATATCGCCGCTCTATCAGAAAGCAGAGTCTCATGAGATCGCGTATGATACGCGCTGTCAGGATCCGTGAACCGAGCTCATCACCTACTTCAGCCGTGCGGCCAACAAACGCCTCTTCTTGAGCGATCCGACGCCACTGACAAGCCAAGAGCCATAGCCAAATATCGTCTGGATACCACTCCAGTTTATTGCGGACACGCTTTAGGTCTCCGGCGGGATCATGAAAGACCGCACCCGCTGTCACCTCTAGCAATAGCTGTTGTGGTGTTGTAAGCCAGCTTTGGACAGTAATATCCACTTGCAGGTCGAATCCCAGATGCGATTTAAGCCATTCCCCAAGGGGTGCAACATGCACATGGTGCTGAACGGCGACCTCATCCCAACCGAAGTACACAGGCCATCCGTGAAACTCCTCTGGCAGGCTGGAATCGATAATCGTGCGAACGACATCTACATCAGAGGCTGCCACAAAAAGGTGTAGTCGTGGTCCCCAACCATGGTCAGTGGATCGTGGGGTATCAAAACCGAGGACATCCGACCCCGAACCTAGCCTCGCTGCACTGTGGGTTCGTTCTTCCATGAGTGGACGAACAACTTCAATGTAGAACAGCCGAGATAAATCAATGCCGCTTACAAAGTCACCGCCATCGTTGGATGTATTGTTGGTTTTAGTCGAGACCATTTCTCCTTTTACCGTTGCTGGGACTTCATCAATGACTTACGTGAATTGTTGCTACTTGATCAAATGTGCGTCCGATCTGTGGTAGATACCCAATCTCATTACTCAAACGTGCTACCGCCCTACACCGACATTTTAACTCATCGGATACTTCGATCAGATCTGTGCGCGTTCGGGGAATGGGGCCAAGACGTAGTAGCCAATATATCCAAGCTATCAGTACCCCTTTATAATAAATAGCGTCGTCTAGTGCTCCGGGCAAACCAGAGGATAGCTCCTTCCGATAAACGCTTTCGATCTCTTGCGCCAGAACTTCATCGCATTCCCAGCGCACCGGAAAAGGGAACGGACCTAAAGGAACATCAAGGGGAAAGTATCCGTAACTACTGTACTCGAAGTCGACGAGTTTCACACCGTCGTCCACCAACAGATAGTTCTGGGGAGCAATATCCACATGCCTGAAAGCAGAAAATGGTTCAGCGTTTGAAAGAATCTCCTTCAATTCAGACAGTTCGCTCTCAAGGGCGATAGATTCTGGTTGCCCAACTAATGTTGCGAATCTACGAAAAGTCCGGAGAATTCCATCGAATGAATCTGTCTCTGCTTGGTAGTGGGTTCCCAGACTCGTCCGTAGACTGAGCCATTCGTTTTTCCTTCCATAGGTGCTCCCGTGCATACGGCCCATTGCTTGAGCGTGGGCAAGTAGAGCGTCTGCTCGCTCGGCTGCATTGGATTTACGCAATATATCCCTGAACGAGCGTGCTTTCGGCACATACTCAAATGCGATTAATCCCTGTGTAGCGTCACCGGCAATGAACTTGGGGGTTATCATCCGATCACTATTGATTTCACCCAAGAACCGAAGCGCAGCCCATTCATTGAAGAGTTTCCAAGCCGAGCTTCCGACACAGTCCCGTTCACGATCGTACGGTTGGTGCTTGGTCTGTCTAGCCATCTTGACAAGCAACACTTCTGGCAGGTAACTAGGTCCGTCAGCTACCCAACAGCGAAAGATACGATTCTTCTTGAACTTCGTGCATTTTGCAAGTCGAATCTCGTATTTGAGAGAATTTGACAGACTTCTTTCTATAAGTAATAACGGGACATCCATCCTTGATCACTCCGTTCATATAAGCCGCGATGACAGACAATATCGATTTCAAGGCTTCTTCAGTTGTTTAACGTTTCTCTTGCAGGACTTACGCATTTCCTCTTAAAGTCCCCCTGACAAGGGGGATTTAGGGGGTTGGGGGATTTAGGGGGTTAAATGCAACCAAATAACGACTTTTCAGCAAAATATGCCAATTTTCTGTTCAATTTGCGTAAGTCCTATCTTGCATAACCCAGCTTTTCCCTAATCCGTTTTAGGAGCGAGAAGGCAAAGGGCGGACTCGCACCAAGGGCATCCCAAGAATCTACCGCTCGGAGATCAAACCAGCCAATATCCTTTATTGGAGATTCTGCGTCGCCCACTTCGGGTTCAATCCCGGGCTGGGCCACGCCTCCAATAATCGGGCATAGATACGTCCTGTGTCGCTCATAGAAAGGGTCTTGCGGGACCTTCTCGTCCAGAATGAGTCGCTCCACTTCTACTCGGAGATGCGTCTCTTCCCACACCTCTCGTATCACACACTCTTCTTCGGATTCCGAACCCTCCCGCCCGCCACCGGGAATTACCCAAACCGCCTTGCCATCATCTTCGATTTTCAGTAAGAGGACGTGGTGATCCTTGAAGATGACTGCCTGATATCGAATATCTCGTCCCTGAAAGATATCTCGTCCCTGCAAGGGCATGTCTGGCAGATGATTGCGAACCTCGTCCCAAGTATCACGGTTCCTCAAGACAGCAATAACCGACGGCAGCGGATCTGCCCATACGCCTCGGAGGTCCCTTTCTCCCTCAACGGCTATGGGCCATGCTAATTTCTCGTTGGGCGGATCGAATTGAGCGTCTATTCCGCTTCTATTGCCTCTTGGATCGATTCTGTACCACCCAAATTCAGGCAGGAAAACTGCATTCAAACCGTGTAGTGTGAAGGGAGGCGTTTTACCATTTCGTGTGAGCCGTTGGTAACACAGGCCGGCAGGTATACGGTTTGCCCTCAAGAGTGCAGCCAGCAGATGACTTTTGGCAAAACACCAACCTGTCTTATAACGCAATACTTCGGACGCAGCACAGGTCGTCGGATTCATCTTGAAGTCGCCACTATGCTTGATTTCATCTCGTACCCACTCGAAGCAGCGTTTTGCGATTGTCGTTTGCTCTGATATTCCGTCTCCTAGAGTACGCGCGAGATCTTGAACTTCGGGGTGGTTATAGTCCATCACGTCTGTGGGACGCAAGTATTTATCCATATCAATCCTCCAGATCAGCCTCGCTTGCGGCAGACTGAGATAATGCTAGGGCTATCAGCGGTCAACGGTTCTAGATTCCAATCACCATACTGCCGTTCAATGCTGAAGCCGTTGTAGTGTAGCAGTGCCGCAAGTTCCTGTGGGAAGGTGTAGCGCAACGCAGTACGCGTAATCTTGGTATGCTCCTCTCCACCCTCGTGCCAGCGTTTGTAGGTTGTCCAGTGGTGGATCTGAGCCACATGGTCATATACGTAGGTTCTCGACACACGCACTTCGCACCCACTTGTATCAATAAAGGGGGACCACTCTTGTTCCTTCGCATTCGTTTCAAGGGGCACAAATAGCCCTTCTGGGGGCTGAGAATGAGGGAAAATCGGATTACGCGTTTCAAAAGCCAACAATCCTTGGTCGTGTAAATGCGAGTACACACGTTGCAACAGTGCTTCCTGATCGGCGTTTGTCAAAAACGCCTGAAAAGCGTTGCCAGTTAAAAAGATAAGCCGAAATTGTTCGCTGAGGTCAAATGTCCGGGCGTCTCCCACAATCCAACGTGTAGGCAAGCCAACGGATTTGCTACGCGCCCGCTCTATCATTCCCGGTACAATATCTAAACCTGTTACAGAAAAACCCAATTGTGCAATCGGGATACTGACACGCCCTGTACCACAGGCAATTTCGAGCACCGAACCGCCGGTCTCTTGTGCTAGGGCAGTGTAGAAGGCAATACCTGTATCGCTAGCATCCTCCATGTCATAGTTGGCTGGATCGGAGAATTCCTCAAGATTGTCGTAATCGATCAATGTACCACTCCAAGATGTTACAAATGACTATACTATTATTAACGCAAGTTGCTAGGGCGTGCTGACATTTTGATGCTGCTCATTCGGCAAACGTTGTAATCATCAGGTAATCTGCCAAATGTAGTGCAAACTGTTAGTTTGCGGACTGGATCACAATCTAACAGATCATGGTACAAAAGTCCGAAATGGTCTCTGACGGGTGAACAAAGGGTTGGGAGACCCAACCCCTACGATGAACCATGCGTTTGTGCACCCTCTTGATTGTCTAATTGCGATGAAACGTCAACAGAACCTAGACAAACTGTAGGTCGAGTTTTCACAGCTGATACCTATCAGAAATAACCTAATTTACGACACACATGTCGCCCCTCTGGGGCTTTGTAAGTCGAGCAAGATGCCCGATCTATGGGTATACAGATCAATTTTATCACGCCGTACATCACTAGCAACTTAGGTTATTATATCACAATAAGTACAGCAAGGCGATACCGTGTCCAATTTCTTAAAAAGTTTATTTTTTCCTTTCAATTTATCTAGTTATCAACTAAAATAGGGTGGTCGCGTTAGAGCGTATAGAAAGGAAGTACCAGCATGACACGAGACATTATTCCAGACCGAATCAAGAAAGTTGATCCAGAGCAGTTAAGGCGCAATCTGTTTTATCTGTCGAAAGCACCTTTGCCCTATCGGAAGTTGAATTATACTATCCCCGGTCACGCTACAAACACTTTGTATGAAGCCGACGATTTTATCCAACGAAACCTAGAATCGTGGGGATATCCGGTGGAGAAAGAAGGTGTGCAAGTCCAACCATTTGGGTGCGACACCTCTAAACCGAAAGCACATCAATACGCTCCACCTGCTGCTGATGCACTCTGGTATACTGCCTACAACCTCTATGCCAAAAAGCAGGGCTCCGTTTATCCCGAAGAGATTATCCTGTTCCTTTCGCATAAGGATTCCCAAAGCTGGGTGGATTCCCCCGGGGCTTATGACAATGCAGCTGGCACGGTGGGGACGATGGAAATAGCCCGTGTTCTGAAAGATTACCCCTCTCAACGATCCATCTGGTTTCTGTTTTGTAATGAAGAACATAAACCATGGACCAGTGTAACAGCAGCGCAAAACGCGAAAACACGAGGAGATAACCTAGTCGCCATCTTCAATCTGGATTCTCTAGGGGGCAAGTCGCAGGCGGATATTGATGCGGGGCGTCGGACAAACGTAACCCTCTATACGAAACCTGAAGGTGAGCGTTTTGCCGATTTGATGGCTGATGTGAACAAAATTTACAACATCGGATTAATACAAGAGAAATTTCAGCGACAATCCCCCGGCGATGATGACGGCTCCTACATCAATGCGGGTTATCCGATAGCGGTGGCAAATCTGGGTTCATTCCCTTATGTCGATCCAAATTACCATAGAGAAACAGACATCCCTGAACAGGTCGATATCCCCAATGTGTGCATGGGAACGCAGGCAAGTCTTGCCGCCGGATTGAGGGTAGACCGCGGCGAAATATAACCGAGAAATCGCTGTATCGGAAGTCCAGCGTTCAGGAATTCATTCGTTCATAGGTTTCATTTATTTACTACGTTTCGTAAATTTTTTCGTAAATTGGAGGCAAAAATCATGATGAAAATATCCGTCTGGGACGGAGGTCTCTCGGACAGTTATCTGAAGCAGGTTACACAGTTAGGCGCGGATTACATCGACTTTGGTGGTGGCGACTCTTTCCCCGGTGTCACAGAACAGGGCTATCCGGATCTGGACGAAGTCATCAAAATCAGAAAGCGAATCCGTTCATGGGGACTCGACATCAACCGTGTGACCCTACCTGACATCACCGAGACATTTATGAAAGGGTTGCCGGGCGCAGAAAAAGAACTGGAAAACACTTGTAACGCCTTAAAGGTTTTCGCGGAAGCCGGCGTCCCCATCGCAAGACAGCGATTCTGGGGCGATACCTTCAACGAAATAATGACCCGATACAATTCAGAGCATCGCGGAGGTTACCTATCGCGTGGAGAAAGCCGTGGATTGACAGTAAATCCTCCCGAAACACCAAACTTTGAGGCACTCGAAGAGTGGTGGAAACGCTTCTGCGAGGTCTACGGGCATCTGGTCCCCATTGCGGAAGAACACGATATCAAACTCGCCATCCACCCCTCCGACACGCCCAACCCCGACACGCCTTTGGGAAGTTTGGGGTTCCATCGCGTGATTGATGCCTTTCCCAGTAGAAATGTTGGATACCTTTACTGCTGCGGCACCAGAGGTGAGGCGGGCAGCACCCCTCTCGTTCTCGACGAGATCAACAACTATGGGCGCAAAGGCAAGATTTTTATGATTCACCTACGCAACGTCAGAGGGAGCCTTGCGACTGCCGGCGCCTTTGAGGAGGTCCTCCTAGACGATGGCGACATGAATATGTTCAAAATCGTCCTCGAGCTCCATAAGGTCGGATTCGACGGTTGCTTAAACCCCGACCACATCCCCCGTATGGAGGGTGACGACGGATTGGCATATTCGGTTGGGTACATCAAAGCGTTATTCGCTGCGCTGTCAGTTGTCTAGGGCACACTGCTGCGATTGCTATACTTGTCAACCATTCGGATTCGGAGAATCCAAACGAAAAGGAGACTACAAAATGCCCGATTCCAAAACGTCTCTTGGTTTCGAGGCTACGGTTAGTTTGCGTGAGATTACACAGGATACACTCAACTCCATTCTGAATCTTCGTGTAACCAAGGATCAGGAACAGTTTGTCGCTTCAAACGCGGTCTCTATTGCACAAGCTCACTTCTCGGCGGATGCATGGTTTCGCGCGATCTATGCGGACGAGACGCCCGTCGGTTTTCTGATGCTATCTGATCAACCTGACAAAGGAGAGTATTTCTTATGGCGATTCATGGTTGATCTCCAGCATCAAGGAAAAGGTTATGGTCGTCGCGCCCTTGAACTTCTAATCGAGCATGTGAAAACACGACCGAATGCGAAGGAACTTTTCCTGAGCCATGTCCCCGGTCCTGGAAGTCCCGAGGACTTCTATCGCCAGCTAGGCTTTGAGCATACAGGCGAGCAGGCGGGGGAGGAATTAGTGATGAAATTGACGCTTCATAAAGGAGGTTCAGTCGAATCTCAAGAATAGGTATAGGAGGGTATTATGAAGTTTTATCACGGCACAACCTTACAGAATGCGATTAGAATTGCCGAGATGGGCTTTCTACCAAGGAAGGGCGTAGTCTGGTTCACCACGAGTAAGCATCGTGCCCAACGCCGCGCCAAACAAAAAGCGCGTAAAACCGCTAGTCCGCCGTTTGTCTTTACCTGCGAAATCAACCCCCAAGAATTGTATAACCGCCTTGGAAAACATCTCGTTATGCGCAGCAAGGGATTTCTTGCTATCCGGCGGCGTGTCCCGCCAACGGTGATACTGAATTCATCCGAACTAATTGCTAGGTGGGTAAGCCACATACTCCAAGGCGAATCCTATGAGAGTATTAGCCCGAATCACCCTGGAATAAATCGATTGTCGCGCTGGGTGGAAAACCGCATGAAAGCTGGCACGGACAATGCCATCCGTCCAAAGGAACTGTCACAGAGGCTGCAGCAATGGCTGCCCAATTTTTTTCGAGGGGTCAAGATCGTACCTGAAGATTTACGCTTCGACTATTTTCCTGAACTCGCTGATTTTGAAACAGAACCTTTACCAGAGCTGGTTGATTCACGGGAGGAAAACGCACTTGATGCTCTCGCCGCTGCGAAACCGCAGCGACGCATCCGCGGTCTTGAACTGCTAGCACAACTTGAACACGAGGATCTCTATGAATGGTGCACGCTTTTACTCTTGGATGAGTCAGTAGAGGTTCGCATCGCTGCCTTACAAACAATAGTCCATTGTGACGATGGAGATCCGGAGGCTCTCCTACCATTTGCCGAATCTCAAAATAAGCGGATTCGGGCAGCAGCGATTGCCGCCCTTGCCAAGCATTCCGCCGAAGACGCGTCCCGTTGGTTTCAGCGGGGATTGAAAGACCGCGAGGCGTGTGTACGCCTTGAAACAGCAGCTCTGCTTCCAAAACTCGATGTAACCCAACACCGGGAAATTTTTGAACTCGCGCTCTATGACCCGAATCCTGCAATCAAGCATCTTGCGGAGAAACTCACTGCGGGGAAGGGCTATGCAGATGCAAGGTTAGGGTAATGAAATTGACGCTTTAGCGAAGGGAATTCACCTGAATCCCAAGAATGGAGGAGGAAGTTATGAGGTTCTACCACGGTACAACCTTACGGAGCGCGATTAAAATTGCCGAGATGGGCTTTCTCCCAAGGAAGGGTGCGGTCTGGTTCACCACGAGTAAGCAATATGCCCAAGGACGTGCCAAGCAAAAAGCGCGTAGAACGGGGAGCTCACCATTTGTGCTTACCTGTGAAATTAATGTCTCAGAATTGTATAACCGCCTTGGAAAAAATCTAGTTATGCGTGGTGGGGGTGTCGTTGCTATCCGAGGGCGTGTTCCACGGACGGTGATACGTTCACACTTTACGTTAGAACTACTCAATTCGCCCGAACACATTGCCAGGTGGGTGAACCAGAAGCTCGGACGCAAATCCTATGAAGGTATTAGTCCTCGCCACCCCGGAATAGATCGGTTGTCGCGTTGGATGGAAAATCGCGCTAACTCTGGCACCGGCAGCACCATCCGTCCAGAAGAATTTGCACAGAAGCTACATCAATGGCTGCCCGACTTTTTCCAAGGGATTGAAATCACGCCTGAAGATTTGCGTTTCGACTGTTTTCCCGAACCGGCTGAAATTGAGCCAACCCCTCCGTCAGAACCGGTGGATTCACGGGAAGAAAACGCCTTTGATGACCTCGCTGCCCCAAAACCGCAACGACGCATTCGCGGTCTTAAACGACTGGCACGGCTTGGAAACGAAGATCTTTATGATTGGTGCACGCTATTGCTCTCGGACGAGTCATTGGAAGTTCGCATTGCCGCCTTACAAACAATAGCCCATTGCGACGACGGAGATCCAGACGTTATACTGCCATTCGCCGAATCTCAAAATAAGCGAATTCGGGCAGCAGCAATTGCCGCGCTTGCCAAGCATTCCGTCGAAGACGCTTACCGCTGGTTTGAACAGGGCTTGAAAGACCGTGAAGTATGTGTGCGCCTTGAAACAGCAGCCGTGCTTCCAACATTGGATGTAACCCAACACCGGGAGATTTTTGAACTCGCGCTTTATGACCCCAATCCAGAGATTAAGCGACTAGCACAGAATCTCACGGCAAAGAAAGGTTATGCTAATGCTAGGTAACAGCAAAGTCGGGAACAACGATCGTTGCTCCCTACGAAAGCGAACTCCTTACTTAATCTGCGATTCAAACAATAATCCTATTAATCCTTGAATCCTGTAAATCCTGATTCAGACATTCATTCTACAAGTACCATATCCACCAACAATAAGGAGAACCAAATATGAAACTCAGACCGAATCGAGTTAAGCACAAATTGGCTGAAGGTAGCACCGCATATATAGCTGGCGGCATGACTCACCCGGACGACATTGATGCCTTTGGTCCAGCCGGCTTCGACGGCGTTTGGCTGGAGGGTGAACACGGACCCGTGGATGCCGCCGAACTTGGCAACCTCACCCGCGCCTGTGACATCTGGGGGATGACCTCCGTGGTTCGTATCAACCAGAATGATCAAGGATTAATCTATCGCACCCTCGATCGAGGCGCGCAAGGCATTGTCGTCCCGCACGTCAACACAAAGGAAGAGGCGCAGAACCTAGTCGATGGCGGTAAGTTCGCACCTATCGGCTACCGGGGCATGTATACCAGCCGTCAGGGGTTCGCTGTTCCCGATTACGTTCAAGTTGCTAACGATGAGACACTGCTAATTATCCTGATTGAAGACATCGTCGCAGTCAGAAACCTTGACGAGATCCTGACTGTAGACCATATTGATGTGTTCTTCGTCGCGCCGTCGGATCTAGCGACCTCAATGGGGCACATCGGCGATCTTCAGCATACCGATGTTCAGCGCACAATCGACGACACATTAGCTCGCATCCAAGACGCAGGCCGTATCGCCGGGACCCTCGCCAACAACGACAATGTTGCGAAATACGCTGCGGCAGGCGTCCGCTTCCTATTTACGAGCGTTGGTGGGTGGATTACTGCTGGTGCTGCCGAGTTTGTCAGCCGCGCTGAAGAAGCAAAATAACGCGAATATAGAAACAAGGAGTGAAACAATGAAGATAACTGGAATCACACCATGGCTCGTTAAATCACCAGCGCCTTACCTAGATACCGCCGGCGAAACCCATGGCAGAGAACGGGAATATGTCTTCGTTGAGGTTTCAACAGACGAGGGGATTACAGGCTGGGGAGAAATTACTGGCACCTCCCCGGTAGCAAATAGAGCGGTGTGTGCCATGCTTGCACAAACCAGCAGTCTGATCAAAGGCGATGATGCAACGCGTATCGAGAAAATATGGAACAAGGTTTTCCGGGCGTTCACCTACATGGGAACACGCGGTGCCACATCAAATATCGTCAGTGCCATTGACATTGCGTTGTGGGATATTCGCGGTAAGCAATTGGGGTTACCAATCTATGAATTGGTCGGTGGAGGCCCCGTTCGGGACTCGATATCTCTTTACACGCATCCAGGGGGTGGGAAAGATCCAGAGACTGCAGCAGTACACTGCAAAGCGATTGCGGAGACCGGTCACACCGCGTTGAAGACCGATCCGTTCCCGCACCACCCAGAAGAAGCCAACGGCTATTTGAGCGGGCAGATGGACGCCGCAGGAGAGGAACAGGGCGCGAATGTGATCGCTGCGATCCGAGAGGCAGTCGGACCTAACATTCAAATTCTCATCGACTGCCACGGTCGGTTCGATGTCGCAACAGCGATTCGGCTCGCCAAAAGGTTAGAACCATACAATATCGGTTGGTTTGAAGAGCCGGTCCCCGTCGAAAGCTACCACGCACTGAAGCAGGTCAGACAGAACGTCAGTGTGCCAATCTGTGTCGGCGAGCGGCTCCAGACCCGCTATGAGTTCGTGCCTGTCCTCGAAAATGAGCTTGCCGATTATATCATGCCAGATGTGACATGGGCGGGTGGCATATCAGAGTTGAAAAAGATTGCGACGCAGGCGGAGGCGTACTACGTGCCGATCTCTCCACACGACGCAAGCGGACCCATCAACGTGCTAGCTGGGGCACATACGATGATGACAGTCCCGAACTTTTACAAGTTGGAAACCAGTCGCGCCAAGCTCAACGCGTATGATGTGTTGATAGATCATCCGTTGGATGTCAGAGATGGCTGCCTACATCTGTCCAACCGTCCCGGTTTGGGAATTGAGATGAACGTCGATTATCTGCGAAGCAAAGCGATCGCACCGTTCTCTGGTTGACCCTTGACCCCTTTGTAGGATTCGTTTTCGTTCAGAAATGGCGGTGAACAACCAGCTTCCAACTACATCATGGATTCACCGCCATCAATGTCTATGCTGACACCGCTAATCCAAGCAGATTCATCCGACGCTAGAAAGACTGCCGCCATTGCAATGTCAGCTGGATGCCCACCGCGAACCAGTTCGGATGGTGGCAGTCCCGCATCCTCCTCACCACGGGTGTCGCCAATACCACCAGGACAGATACAATTTAACCGAATCCCATCATCACGGTATTGGCGCGCAAGATTACGGGTCAATCCTATAAGTCCCCATTTCGCTGCCCCATACCCAGCGTTGGCACGTTGCCGGGTTTCACCCGCAGCAGAAACAAAGATTATCGATCCCTGCTTTTGTTCCTGCATTTTTGGGATCGCCGCCTGCGCGCACATGTAGCCGGTGTGGAGGTTGATATCTACCAAGTACTTCCACGCTTCCTCATCGGTTTCATGCAACCGCAATCCACTTGCAGCGGCGTCCCCCAAATTGTCGAACAGCACATCAATTTGTCCCCACCGTTCTATGGTGGCATCCACCATCTTGACACCGCCTTGAGTAGTAGTGAGATCCGCAGTCACATAATCCGCCTCACCGCCCCTTGCTTCAATGTCTGAGACCATCGCTGCCAACGGCTCCGCTCTGCGCGCTACAAGCATCAGTTTTGCCCCCTCTGCCGCAAACCACAGGGGTGTAGATCGTCCCATACCTCCGCCTGCACCGGCTATAATAGCAACCTTGCCGGCGAGTCTGCCTTCACTATTCTCGCTCATGATAACCTCCCTTGTGGATTTTACGTTTGTTTCACCGCTCCCTCGACCCTGCCACCTAGAAACGTATCTTCGCCATTCCTAAACCAAAGGCAACCGCTGTTTTCAAGAGATGCTGTTTGCTACTCCATCAACCCGGTGCCTATACAGGGGTTTCACATCCTCCGGGAACGCCTCGTAAACGTGCCGTGGGACGATTGCATTGTTACGTCCGCCAAACTCCACGCTCACCCACCACGGTACATAACGCACCACAATCGCTACTCGTGGTTTATCGCTAGGATTGGCAGCATTCGAGTGCCAGATACGGCTATCTATTAGCACCACACTGCCAGCGGGACCGGAGACCTGCATTTCACCGGGAATAGGCTTAAATTCATCAATCCCGTCCTCTGGTCCTCGCGGATTACGTGGATCGCGGTGGCTCCCCGGCACCACCCATGTACCACCGCTTTCGGGTCCAAATGGTGAGAGTAACCATATCGTTGTCAGTCCCATCGTAACGTTGGGAAACGGTTGACGCACAGCACCCGCTCGGTCCCTATCCGACAGGTCGTGGGGCCAATCCGAGTGGTAAGAACGATACATCTTGTTATGGTCATTCGGTGGTCGGGTCTTAAACTCAGTTTGGGCAATCCGTATATGCGGGTCAAGCACTGTCCTAATTACTCCAAGTACCCGCTTCTCCGCCAAGTAGGGTGCCAATGGCTGAATGTAGGCGATGACGTTTTTCCCAGGTCCCCCATCTTTGTCCGTCTGGCGACCGAGTGCCCCACCGGATGCCTCATATTCGGCTGTTGCCTCCAGATGGGCATCTTCCACATGCTGGCGAATAGCGTCCACTTCGTTTTCAGGGATAACCCCTTCTATCACACACCAACCCACTTCTCTCAACTGTAACACATGTTTGTCAATTTGCTTCGTTAACGTATCTGCGTCTGCCATGATTTTTCCTCAATAGCACAAGTTCGTCAACATCACCTAAAACTGCCTATTCGCCGTGATAGATTCATCCCAGCGTTGGGCTTCCAAGTACGCCATAACCGCTTGCCGAGCGGCAGACGAATCAATGCGTCTTAGGGCATCCATGGCAAAAGCCCCTACATGTCCACACGGATCGTCCATTGCATGGAACAAAACCTCCTCGGCACCCACAGCATCCTTCCCTAACCGTGTAAACGCCATCGCCGCGTTAGTCCGAACCTGATCTTGAATTGTCCATCCACGACGTTCCTCTTCATGCCAGTCCACCCGATTCTCTGTGAGCAAACGGCTAATATGCGGGATAAACGTCGGAGCATTCTGATGGATGCTACTCAGCGCGTCCGTCGCTGTGCGAACCACGCGATGTGAATCATCGCTTAAACACGCTGTCAGTTTTGACACAGCACTCGCTGCATTAGAATCTAATTCACCCAAGGCAAAGCTGGCATTAATGCGTGTCCATTCGCTCGGAGACTCAAGGGCTTCGGTCAATGCAGGAACAGCCGGCGACCCAATGGCAGTTAAGGCGTGCGCTGCGTCCTCCATTGAGATAGCACCTTCGTTCCAAGGTTCGGGAACTGGATGCGCGTCTTCTCGGCACCCGGCGGCTTTCAACCTGTCTATCAACGGCTCAATGGCGGGTTCTCCAATCATGCCGAGTGTATAGATTGCAGCCACCCGCGCCGCCTGATGGTCGTTATCCAACATGGCGATCAGGGCAGGGATAGCTTCGGCGGCGTCGGAACCGAGCCCAGCCAAATTATAAATTGCTTTCAGTCGGTCAGCTAAATCCCGATCCTCTTCCAAAGCAGCGATGTATTGATATAAATGGTTGGTTGTCGATTGGACACCATTGCTTCGGAAACTTTCATAGCGGTCACGTTTCCCACACAACCAATCCCACATGTGAGACCACACCAGTTCTAGACTGTGCGGTGTTTCGATAGCAGCCGGATTCTGCCACTGAAGGTTTTGGCAATCCCACGATGGAGCGGTAGGCTCCGATGCCCGAACATAAATAAACTTTATCATATCACGCGGTTGATTGAGGAGGTTGACGCCCGCGGCATGACCCACATCAAAATGTGTCAACGACACGGTGCCCGCTTTCCCTTCCATCGGAATAGCTTGCGCCCGATCCTCATCGGTCAGACGCTTATGGAATTGTGTGCCGGGGATGGCATGGGTGGGTCCCAGCTCAATCGGTGTGTCCTGCGGATAGTACATAATCCGAGCGAAACGGGAATAGTGCTGTCGGGGTCTGCCCAAGGGGGTATATGAATCTTGGTGGCAGTTCGCAGCCAGCTTGACCTCTGGTTCTGGATCTGGGTCGGTGACCGGTGCCAAATGGTGACAGTAACGGTGCGGGTGTTCGATATACCCCTCGCCCAACGCACTAATCAATGCGCCGCGCACCTCAGGGCTGTTGAGGATGTGGCGCATCTCCGGGACTCGTGGTAGTACGTTGTTCCCCGGATTGATGCCCGCTTCCAAAACGTTCGCAAGTTTCCCGCGGATAGTTTCATGTAGGTCATCGGGAACAGATGGCTCTAGCATAACATAGCCATCAACAATGTATTGACGCATCTGCTCATCGGTGAGCAGAATCGGCGCACTGTTAAACGAAACGTTCATAAATATTGACTCCTTTCTAACGGTTTTAATCCAAATTCTATATATTGAAAATCCATCAACTTTCTGTTAAAATTAAAGCACTCTATCTTTCGCTCCAGTGGAGCGATATGTCTATAGAATACCGATATTTCTGATGTCTGCGCTCCAGATGGGTTTTAAGAAATTAAACGGGTAATTCTATATTTCCCCAGACCCGGTAGGTGCGGTTTCCAACCGCACCGGACATCGCTCGGAAATTACCCAATTAATAAATTAATCTTCATGCGGAGCGCAATGTGT
Organism: Candidatus Poribacteria bacterium; assembly: GCA_965116925.1. Lineage (GTDB taxonomy): Bacteria > Poribacteria > WGA-4E > WGA-4E > PCPOR2b > PCPOR2b. The sequence continues at coordinate 5,337,699 of OZ220744.1, forward strand.
ATAGCAGACCATGCCTAATCCAAGTACCCTAAAGTTTCAGTGGGGCGACAGATGGCAACTTGCGTTATTCTTATAGATCGCAATAAACATAAAATCGATCGAAGCAGCGAGGGGGCTGAAAGACGGATTCTCTAGTATGAAAACCTTAAATTCAGATCGTGTCAACGTTACCAAGCCGTGTCAAGCAAACTGCCAAATCCCAGCAGCAAGTATTATCACTCAGTTGGAGGAGGCACGCAATCAAATCAGCACCCACTCCGGTGAGGTTGAAAATAGTGTTGATGTGTTAAGCCGGCTTCGTGAAGGTAATACAGACAAGAAATAAAGTTATATCCATTTCCTACCTAACTTTGAATCTCAATAACCGGCTGGCGATGCGTTGGGTTGAACGCAACAAAGGTTGTGTTGCTCTCCGTGAAGAAAGTATTGCCTTTGAACGACGCACGGCTTCCAGCGCGAGTCAGATCTTTTCCGTCTACGGCAACACCTCGCACATTAACGCCGGTCAAACGGAGGGTGAAATCGGGAACGCACACTGGCAGGTCAAGCCGAATCGTATTGCCTTCCACTACCATTTCAGCCATCTCTCGTGCACAGGCGTAGTTTGTGATCTCGCTGCATTTGCGCCACTGCGTCCGTTCGCCATTCGGGTCGCGCTCCTTCAAACGGCGGACGACGGTCTTGAAGGCGTTGAAGCCACGACGGTCGTCGTTGTGCAAGCCATAAAACCCCTGCCAGTGACTAATGAGCACCGCTGGATCACCAGCGTCAATGACGGCGGGAAGGCGTCCACCCTGCAAGTCTGCGGAGATATATTTATCAACATTGACCTCGCCGTAGCCAGTCCACGAGCCGGTCCAGTCACCGGTAGAGGCAATAATCTCACCTACCGCTGTACCCGTCTCCCGATCCGCATACCAAACGGGTGTTTCGACAGGGCCATCGGCGGAGACCCGCTTGAAGAAATAAGGTGTGGGATTCCCTGTCACTTCCCGTGCTGCGATACCGACAACCTTCGCATAGAAGTCAAGCGGATTGCCGAACCCACCGGGCGAGGTAACCCCTTCGGGCGTTAATCCAACATTTTCCAAAATCTGGCAGGCGGTGATAATGTAGTCAATCACCAACTCCTCCTGATCAACGGGTAGATTGTTCCAGTCGTACTGCTCCCAGATCCCCGACTCCAAGGGTTTACAGGTTGTCGGATTGACGACAACCGTATGTGTAATCATTTCAGGCGTAATGTCGTATGCGGGGGTGATGACCTCTCGGCACATCTGCAACCAACTTTCCTGCTGCGCCTTGCTAAAGAGCGGCAATCCCTCGTCAATGCGCCCCAAGGCAGCGGGACATGGGACGACACTAAACTTTCCCCGGACACCGTGTTCAAGGCACCACTCGGCAAATTCACGGACGAATGCCTCCGGATGGACAACGGGCACATCCTGCCACCGACGGTTCTCCCCGTCCACAAGATTCCGATCGCGCATAAAGAAGTAGTTCAGATTGACCAACACCGTTGAGTCGTCGAAGATGATCGACAGAGGCACGCGGTCAAGGGCATGTCGGGCGATTTCAACTTGCATGAATAACTCCTATGAACTCTCACGTTTCACGTATCACGTCTCAATTCGTTTGAAAGAACTCCACGCTTTCACCATTGGGTCCCCTGAAGAAAGCAATCGTCACTTGTAGTCCTCCAAGGTCCACGTCGCGTGGTTCGACCGTAATTTCATACCCTGCCTCGCGGACATGTTCCACCGCCCCATGGATGTCAGTTGTCGTCAATGCAAAGTGGTGCACCGGGTTGTTCGGCGCGGGATCCCCCGGTTTGGGTCCATCCGCAGTCGGTTGGAAAAGCTCCATGTGACTTCCATCCCCCATATCCAATAAGAGAATCTTGCGCTCTGGCGGTCCAAATTCCGCGACAATCTCCATACCAAGCACATCGCGATAAAGTCGCAGCGAGTCCTCCCAATCGCGTGTATGCACAGCAATATGGTGCGCGCCACAGCCTTTGATAACTCCGTTCTTTGTCCCAACAGCCATAGTAAAATCCTTTCTGTTGTCTGCTAATTTTTTGGCGTTTCCTCTCCGGTTTGGAGGACCTCTCCAACCAGAAATTTTCGCCGATTTCCATTCACATCCCTGAGCAGCAATCCACCATCCCGATCAATCACCTCAGCTCGCCCATGAAAGAGCTCACCAGCTGTCTTAATCTGGATCCAATCGCCAAGATGGTATGATAACCTGTTTACGATTGCAATAATTGGTTCAGTATCATTATGTTTCAAGCGGAGGTAGTTTTCTTCAAGCCGGTGTAGAATAGCTTGGAGTAGCACGACGCGGGAGGTCTTTCTATTATTTTCTATCTGCAAGGAGGTGGCAGAAGCGCGAAGTTCCTCCGGCAGATCCGCCCAAGTCGTATTGACATTGACCCCGAACCCCATGACGAAAAATGGCTGCCGATGTTGATCGTATTCCAACTCCGTCAAGACACCGCTCACCTTCCTCCCCTGAATTAACACATCGTTGGGCCACTTAATCTGTGCTGAAAGATTCGTCAACTCGTTGATCGCCGTTGCGATGGCGACCGCACCGATGAGGTTCGGTAAACCGACCTGATCCGCACGGAGCCGGTGCCGCAGGATGACGGATGCAAGAATGCTCGATCCAGGGGGCGCAAGCCACTTTCTGCCGTGCCGTCCCCGCCCTTGAGTTTGGTTCTCCGCTAGGATAAGTGTGCCTTCCTCAGCACCGTCAATGCCGCATTGAAGTGCCAAATCGTTTGTTGAACCCACCCGATCGTAGGTTTGGATCTGTCGTCCAATGGTCTGGTTTCGCAGTCCGGATAGAATGTCATCGGTTGTCATTATGAGTCACCATAGTATCACGCCTAGCTGCGAAGTGTCAACGCCTAACTTTCCGCTTGACTTTGTGTCCTCGCTATCCTAAAATTGACCGAATAGAGATTGAGTAAGCGTAACAGAATCTCACGATAGTTCAGACGGTCAAGCTGCTCTGAATCTCCCGATCCGATCGGGGCGGTTCGATCACTCACTGTGTACCATACACTACACTTTATGTCTATGTCCATAATACTTACAATTAACGCCGGCAGCTCTTCTGTCAAGTACCAATGCTTTGATATGACGGACGAAGTATGTCTGGCAAAGGGGCAAGTTGACCGACTGGGTTCTCCATCTCCGAACCTGTTCTATGAGCGGCATGATGGCACCACACATCAGACTAACGTTCCGCCAATGGACTACGAAGCGGTTTTTCCTTTAATCTTTGAAATACTTCTCGACGCAGAAAAGGGTATCCTTCAAAATCTCAGCGGCATCGTCGCTGTCGGACATCGTGTGGTCCACGGCGGGAACCGCTTCGCCGAATCTGTATTAATTACCTCCGAAGTTGAAACAGCGATTAATCAATGCGTTCCGCTTGCACCCCTGCACAACCCGTATAACTTAGGCGGCATCCGCGCCTGTCGTCAAGCGTTGCCAAATGCTGCCCACGTCGCCGTATTCGACACAGCGTTCCATCAAACGATGCCAGATTACGCCTATATGTACGCGCTCCCCTACTCGCATTATGAGCAGCACGGTATTCGACGGTACGGCTTTCACGGTACATCGCACCAATATGTTTCGACGCGAGCGGCAGAAATCCTCGGATGCCCACTGACATCGCTTAAACTGATTACCTGTCATCTCGGAAATGGGTGTAGTATCACGGCGATTGATCAAGGAAAATCGGTTGATACCAGTATGGGACTCACCCCGCTTGAAGGCTTAATGATGGGAACGCGTTGTGGCGACATTGACCCTGCCATTATTTTTCACCTGATAGAGGAGGTACAGCTGTCCCCGGACACAATCAGTCAGATGCTCAATCGTGAAAGCGGTTTACTCGGTGTTTCAGGAGTAGCGTCAGATGTGCGAGACCTGTTCAAAGCTGTCTCGGAGGGTAATTCACAAGCGGCACTTGCACTACAAATGTTCTCCTATCGTGTGAGACAATATATCGGAAAATATGCGGCGGTTCTCGGCGGTTTGGATGCACTAATTTTTACCGCAGGAATCGGCGAGAACGCCTCGGCTCTCCGCGCTAAAATCTGCGAGAACCTCGGATTTCTGGGGGTTCACCTTGACAAAGAAAAAAACCGATCGAGTGAGGTGGAAAAGACTGTCCATCGGGAAGATGCTCCTGTCAAACTCCTTGTCATACCAACCAACGAGGAACTGATGATCGCCCGCGACACCTTGCGTCTAATTGAAGGATGAACCTCAGCAGAAAAGGAAATTTTTGATAAAACAACTGGGTAGTAAAATACCCAAATAATAAAAGGAGATTTCTATGAAAATTGGTTTACGGATACCGGGGACAGCGCGCGAGCTGCCCTTTGACGAGTTCTGTCGTTGGTGCACAGATAACGGCTTTGAGGCTGTCGATATAAGCAGCGTCACACCCGAAATTGTGGGGACAGCAAGAGACGCTGGATTGGCAATTGGTACCGCAGACATGCCGGGCACCGGCGACCTGTTGAGTGTTGATAAATCTCAGCAAGCAGCGGGGGCAGAAGCTGCAAAAGCCGCCATCCAAGCCGCTGCCGATAACGATGTTAATCTCATGTTCTGCGTTTTCTCGCCAGCAGACCCAACCATCGGACGGGCGAAAGCCTTCGATTTATGGAAGGAGACTGTCCCACCGATTGCAGAGTTTGCCGCGGATAACGGGGTTACGATTTCCGTCGAAGGTTACCCTGGTCCCTCACCCCACTGTCCCGCGCTCGGTTGCACCCCCGAAACGCTGCGGGCGATGTTTGCGGAGTGTCCCAGAGGACTCGGCGTGAACTATGATCCGTCGCATTTGGTCCGCATCGGAATTGATTACATACGGATGCTTAATGAATTCGCCGCCCATGTTGTGCACGTCCACGGCAAGGATACCGATTTCGATCAAGAAGCGCTCTACCTCCACGGCAATCTGGGACCGAGTTTCCATTCCTCACGCGGTTTCGGTGAGGATTGGTGGCGATATACCATACCCGGCGATGGTGTCGTCAATTGGCTCAAGGTTATTCAACGGCTTGAGGATGAAGGATTCAATGGGATTGTTAGCGTCGAACTCGAAGACTATCGCTACTGGAAAACTTGGGAGGCAGAAGCCGATGGACTCAAGCGTTCACGAGACTACCTCGCCCAATATGTACGATAGAGACGCAGTCCTCCAAAGTCCCAGCTGCTTTGAATCCCGATCTTATCGGGGCGGGACGGTAAGCACGTAGGTTGGGTTGAACGAGCATCGTGAAACCCAACAATACATAGCTCAGTTGCTTTACACTTCTGGATTTCGTAGGGACGAGGTTACTTCGCTCCGATAAGTGTATAGAAATTCTGCGCCCTCTGCGTCTCTGCGGTTGTTTTAGACTGGGACTGACCGTCGGCAACAGCACCGAAGAAAGGAAAGATACAATGATTATCGACTCCCACGCATACTGCTTTGAACCTGCGGATAGCCCGCGTGGATACACCAGCGGCGAAGAACACCTCAAATGGGTTCAGGCATCCCATGCGGTGCACCATCAGCCAGCGTTTCGGATTCGAGACCGCGCACCCGGTCCCTCAGATGTCCTTGCCCCCGAAGGTCGGCGCGATTTATCGAACCTTCCCGATGTACGATTTCGGATTAACCACCCCCGCGGTAGAGTGGTCTGGAACTACGAAGGTGAGGAGTACACCAAGCATTTCTACCCACCCAATCTCCGAAGCTGTGAATTCACGCCTTTTAGCTTGAACGCCGAGATGGATTATGCGGATGTGGACATGGCACTGCTCCATACGAACCCGATGCTGGGCAGGGATAGCACCTATCAGGCGGAATGTGTGCAACGCTTTCCAGACCGTCTCCGCTCAATGACGCATGTAGATGAATGGCGTATCCGCGATGAGATGGATGCCGTCATTGACGAAGTTACCACCGCTATCACCGTGCACGGATTGCACGCTATTAAGTTCAATCCGTTGACCTACATAGTAAGTCCCGACCCGTGGGATGATGGCGTTTACCGACCATTCTGGGAAGCGGTTACCTCTCTCAATGTCCCGATATTCTTCACGCTGGGCAGCGGACCAGAGGCGGAGCAATATACGCTCTCTGACGTCGAACAGCAAACGGGCTATCTGAATGAACTTCGCATCCTGATGCGATGGATGGAACGTTACCCAGAGACCACCTGCAGCATTACCCACGGCTTCCCTTGGCGTGCATTTCTGGATGGGGAGGGTATCACGCTGCCAGAAGCCATCTGGGAGCCATTTAAAAATCCGAATCTCAACTTGGAAGTATGCTTTCCCGTCCGAATTGGTGACATCTTCGACTATCCCTATAGAGAGGTCTGGCACACCCTCGAAGCGATGGTTGAACACATCGGCGCGGATCATCTACTTTGGGGAACAGATATGCCGTTCCAAAACCGTTTCTGCACATACCGCCAGTCTCGCCACTGGATTGAGAGATACTGTAGTTTCCTAACCCCTGATGATTTGGCAATGATCATGGGCGGCACCGTCGCACGTATTCTTGGACTCTAACGGTTGAGATGGAGCTGCTATCACGAAGTTCGTGAACCCCCATACCGCCACGGCATTCATATCTGACCTTGGGAAACTGGTACGTTCAGATCCTAAACCTATACAACAGATCAAACGTTCATGAACGTGTATTCAGTGAAGTTCGCGACGAGGCAACGGGAGAACTCATGGGATGTGAAGTGAGTGACAAACCGCTTTTTCCGATTCTGCCGACATTAGGCGTGAGTGCAACATTTTAGGTAGGAAGTGATAACCATGCCCTAGTCGGATTGGTAATCGAGAAGGCTGTTAAAAAACGTATAATGCTTGACATCTTTTTATTATTTTGATTATAATTTTCTAAGAAGCAGTACGCACCATTTTGAATTTATACTATATGATAATACGCAAGGAGAGAGCCGATGCTGAACAGTATCCAAAAAGCACTACAAGCACTCTTCAATAGGAACGCAACTCCCTCGGTTAAAGGTAGTGTGCCCCGAGCCGCACCCAGTGCCGAAGAAGCAATCCTCCCTTTTAATCCTGCTGAACATGCAATTCAACCGCAGAGGCTCAAGCGGTTGATAGATAACGGTCACGATATTGTTTTATTAGATGTGCGTGAAGCGTGGGAATATGAAATTGTTCATATTAAAGATGCAAAGCAGATTCCCCTCGGAGAGCTACCGCAACAAGCGTCTTTGCTGAATCCTTACGCCGAAATCGTTGTATACTGCCATAAAGGAATGCGCAGTTTAGATGCCGCACATCTGCTACAACAACTTGGATTCAAGCGAGTCAAGAGTTTGGTCGGTGGTATCGATCGATGGGCAAGGGAAATTGATACCGAACTGCAACGATATTAATCTCTCCGGATCTGCCTAATCAGAATAGAGATCGCCGTACCCAAATCAATCCATTCCTTGCGGGCGATATTCATTATTCGATCCCGTGATTTTCACGTTTTACGTGTTGATAGATTCTATCTTTTCACGCAAGAAAGCGACGCATCCCTCCACCTCCGCTTCGCTGAGTCCGTGAAGAATTATCGGCACATCGGGATCAACATCGTTAAGCAATGACAGGTATTGATCGTAATCTAAAAGCCCTTTTCCTGCGGCAAGATGGCCCGCTTCGCCATCGCGGTCAAGGTCTTTCGCGTGTGCAAAAGCGATGTGTTCACCGAGCAACGCGAAGGCTTCATCAAGAATTTCACGCATACGCGGCAATTCCCCGGTATGAAAGATATTAGCACCATCCATAACTACTTTCAGATAGGGGGAACCGATCTGGTCAATGATGCGACGGGCTTTTATTGCAGAATCAACCACATTGGCGACTTCCGGTTCAAAGGCAAGGGTGACTTGGTATTCCTCAGCGACTTCTATGGCTTGACGCATCGAAACTACTAGATCATCCCACGCCTCCGGCGTGTCATTGTCAGGGTGTCGTCGCCACATATTATCAGGGTCTCGTGTTCCTGTGCATAGCGTAATCGCTGACGTGCCTAGCTTGTCACAAGCCGATGCCAACACACGCAGATTACGTAATCCATCGGCGCGTCGCTGTAAATCGGGGTGAATCATGTTATAGGTGCCGCCAAGTGCGGTCATTGTTATGTTGCGCGCCCTCATTTCTTCACGGATTCTATCACACAACTCCGAATCAATATGCGTTGGTATTTTAGTCACACCGGCACTCGAAAGACCGAATTGCATACAACTAATACCATGGTTTGCAACGGCATTCAACTCTTCCTCCAACGTCGCACGGGCAAAGGTTCCAGACATAATTCCAATCTGCATTCGTATCCCCTCCTCAACTCAGACCAATTCTCGATTTATACACGACAAATCTGCAAGTGAGCCACCACTATACCACCCCTTATACACTGGATCAAGTGAAAATTGATTCAATACCATGACAGGGACAAACCGAACACATCACATAACAGACATCACTGATCTTATTTTCTGATTCTCCAACGTATCTTAATTATGCACACATTATCAATCTTACTCAAGTCCGGTTGGCAGGGCTGGTTAAATAGTATTCAATACACCTCAGAGGAAAGACGGAAAAAGATCGCAGAGATTATCGGTTTTCTGGTGCTGATGACCGCATTGTATCTGATAGGGCGCGCTCTCTTCAAAGTGGTGGGACAGCAGGCTGCTTTGAGTCCCGATGCAATTGGAGGCGACCTCCATGAACAAACCGTATTACACGCGATCAACATTTGCGTGGGACTTGGCGTGTTTATTCTGGTAAAAGATGCAATAGAGAACACGGTCAAACAGTTTTACGAAGCTGGGGATACATCACTGCTTCTGTCGTCGCTATCTCCATCAACTGTTTTCGGATTTAAGTTAATCCAACTTATTGCATCAAATTTATCCAGCATGGCGATGTGGCTGCTCCCGCCGTGGATCGCATTTGGACAATTTTTCGGTCTACCGTGGCATTTCTACCTAGGACTCATCCCAGTCTGCTTCTGCTTACTTGTTATAATCGTAACAGATGTTGCGATTGTAATGATGTTCATTACGCGCTTTTTTTCTTCACAGCGAATGATACAGCTCTTAAAAATCGTTGGCGCGACCATTGGTGTGATTGCTGGATTTTTTCTCTCCGTCAGTTTCCTTGCATTCGAGTGGTCAGACGAGATTGCCAAATTTCTCCTAGACCGATCGAAACTTCCCACATCTGATTGGTATCCACATCTTTGGGCAGCGAAATTGATGATGAGCTGGCTTCCCGAATCGGGAAGCCAACCGTTACGATGGGGAATTCAACTGGTTATTGCGAGTGTAGCGATGCCGTTTTTAAGCGTACTATTGGCTTCCAAAATCTACCACCGGAGTTGGGAATATGCTAAGCATGTAGAGGTGAATCCAAGTCAGATTCGCAAAAAGCGGACAAGCATTGCTCTTCTTGGTCGGGGGAAAATCCGCTCAATGATGGCAAAGGATTTCCACGTTTTCCTCCGACACAAGGGACGGGTGACAATGATTATAATGCTAGCCCTCATCCAGTTGGTACTGATATTTACCATAACCTACCAAATACGGACCGATGGTAAAAGCGACTATGGGATTCATTTGCCGCTCCTAGGAGGGATAGCCGTTCAAATCATGATTTACAGCGTGATAGCGACAGCCGGACTCTCATGGGGAGGTTGTAAAGCGGAGGCAAAAACGTGGTGGTTGTTGAAATCAAGTTCGATTTCGCCTGTGTTGCTGTTTAACAGCAAATTTTTTATTGGGACACTCTGTGCAGTTGCTTACACAAAAGTATGGTTTTTTGTAGGATTAATTTTGTTGCGGATACCCGTCCAGCTATGGATACCGATCCTATTGACAACCACAGTGATTACGGCAACAGCGACAGCGTTCAACACGGCAATGGGAACACTGCCTTGGGTTGCAGAAATTGGAGAAATACGGGGTTCCAGCAAGCGACCAACTCTCCGGCTTGCGACGCTTCTAGTTACAATCATTGCTAACCTAATACTGCTCAGTGTGCCCATCATAATCTTGGAAATTGTTGTACTCGGCGAACTGGAACTCTTTGGTGGAAGACAGAGCGGCTCACTGTCCACCTTACAACAACTCACGATTGTAGTTACACTGAGCATCCTTATCGGTGTGTGGGTAGTATCATATTTTCTCGGTAAGCGATTATTACGGAAACTGCTCTATAGATAGCAGCCGAAGGCGGAATTGAATTACACAAGTTATTGCATACTTGTATATCTCTCAAATTCTTGTTGAAATAGAACATGCAATATGCTAGAGTTTAGTCCACTCGATATCCATGCCCGTAAACAGACGAAACTACGGGTAAGATGGCGGAAAATGAAAAAGATTGCACAAATCAAATTGGAGGAAATTGATGGCAGCAAATGATAAAGTACGAGTCGCAGTTGTTGGTATGGGGATTGGCAAACCCAACGGGCGTGCCTTGTCAGCAAATCCGCGTGGACAGGTCATTGCGCTTTGTGATCTGTTAGAAGATCGCATGCGGGAATTTGCGAAGGATTTACCGGAAGAGGTCAAATTTTACACCGATTACAAACAGATGTGCAAAGATCCGGAAATCGATGCCGTCTTTGTCGGAACACCGAATCAATGGCATGTTCCCGTTGCGTTGGAGGCTGTGCGAAATGGGAAGCATGTTATGGTGACCAAGCCACTCGCCGACTCAGAAACAGCAGCGAAGGAACTAGTCGCTGAAGCGGAAGCAGCAGGTGTCGTGAACATGATGTCACTTTCCACCCGCTTCGGGCGCGACTGCCAATATCTCGGAAACCTTCAACGACAGGGATATTTTGGGGAACTCTACTACGCAAGATCTCGCAGCGTCCGACGAAATGGGATTCCAACTTGGAGCCTCGGATTCATTCAGGAGGGCGGGGGTGCCTTTCGGGATATGGGGGTGCATGCCCTCGACGCTGTGTGGTGGGTGCTGGGTATGCCCAAACCCGTTGGCGTGTTAGGGACTGCCGGCGCAAAGTTTGGCCCTTATGGACTGGGCTATTCTGGCAGTACGCCTCCACCTAAATCGTTCTATGAACAGTACGCATCGGACGACTATGGCGGTGGTTTTATCCGTTTTGAAGATGGCACCGGTTTACAGATTGAAAGTTTCTGGGCATCGCACCAGCCGGGTGAGTTTCAGATGGAGTTGTTTGGTACAGAGGCAGGGGCTATACTCAATCCACTCACACTCTATCGCATGGAAGACGGTGCCACCCAAGACATCAACATTGACCCACCCCCAGGACTTGAGTCGTGGGATAACATCGCTGCACATTTTATTGACAGCATCTTGGATGGCAAGCCGTGTGCAGCCCCACTCCGCCACGGACTTATCGTGCAACAGATGATGGAAGCCCTACTCCTGAGTGCAGAGACCGGGAAGGAAGTGCGACTTGAGATTGGCGAATAATTTCCTCGCCTCCAACTCCAAATCCCCATTTGCAAATTTCTATGGGATTGTGGTATAATTGGAGTAATCAAATCTTCCAAAACCGTAGATAACTAAAAAGATTCAATGTGCCCGAGGAGAGATAGAAATGGCTTATGTGATTGCCGAACCCTGCGTTGATGTCATGGATACGGCGTGTGTTGATGTGTGTCCGGTCGATTGTATCCATACGAAAGAAGGGGAAAAGCAGCTCTATATTAACCCCGCTGAATGTATTGATTGCGCCGCCTGCGAACCCGCTTGTCCGGTCACCGCAATTTTCATCCTTGACGATGTACCAGAGCAGTGGACCTCTTATGTTGAATTAAATGAAAAATTCTTTGAGGATTTTGTTAAACCGACAAAAGCGGGGGCAGCAGAAGGAGAAGATGGCGCAGCCGCAGCGGATGAAGATAAGATTGGAATCGAAGAATTTGTACAAACCATTGAGTCTCCCAAGTCTTCGATTCGTCCCATATTCCGCCCGTTTGTTATGCTCTCCCAGCTTGTGCTAGGTGCCTTCGACGCAAAATTTAAGCGTGAACTTGAAGAGATGGCTCAGAACCCGATCATCTTCAGTGCACCAGTCTCAACAGGGATTAACAGCCTCATCAACCTAACACTTTATCCACTTGTGCTTTTCCTCCTTTTCTCCGGTGGAAATATAGGATCTGCCCTGTTCACCGGCAAAGGGAACTTTGCGATTTTCCTCGGCGTTATCTTGGCGGTACTTGAGGGTCTCTATCGATTTAGAGATGATCTCGCTACAACGGATAGCGAAGAACCTTCTCGATATGGGGCTTCCATATACGGTTGGATCCCATCGTTGGTCGCTCGCCTATTGTTGCCAGCGTTGCGCCCGGTGCTTGTAGCCGAACCTACTTCCCCACGTTCAACCATGCCGGGTGCTGTCCTCACCGATGGACCTATTTATCAAGAAGATGTCCGTGAACGCTATCGCCGTTACGGGATGCTCAACCGGATGGAAGAGCAAGTAGACCGCTATATTATCGAAATTGAGTTCCCGCGCTGGGTGCCGGATTCTACATATAAGCGGAAGTACAATCTTCCAGATCGGATGCCGGATTACACATATCAGGTGGATCTTGGAGCGGGCACAGTTGAGGTAGAAACCAAGTTAGAGGATCCCCGGTTTACCGAAGTCGCAGGACGTATCAGCTCGTTCCCCCTCGGATTCAATAATGTGTTTCGCATTGAAGCGCAACCCGAAAACTTTCAGGCAATGCTGCGGGATAAGGTGCTGCAGATCATCGTTCCAAAATCAGGTAGGGTCGAAGATCTCGTGATTGACCGTCCGATCCACTATGCGAAGATTAAGGGATAGTTACTATAATTCTGAACTTAAAAAGCGGAATCTGGAGTATCCTCCGGGTTCCGCTTTTTTATTTTCGATCATGTAAAGAAATTGTACAAAGAAACCGAGTTTTTTCGGGAAAACTCGGTTTCTCTAAGCTGCTCTACACTTTCCAAAGTGCAACATGCCTACCCCCGACAAAATCCCTGAATGGGCAACAGCAGGATTCAACCACATCTGGCTACCCTACACGCAGATGCAGACTGCACCGCTGCCACTGCCGGTTATCTCTGCCAGTGGCGTTCGACTGACCCTAGCCGATGGCAGGGAACTGATTGACGGTATCGCGTCATGGTGGTGCGCCTGTCACGGATACCAACATCCCCATTTGGTAAAAGAGATCTCAAGCCAGCTTGATAGGTTATCCCACGTCATGTTTGCGGGACTTGCCCATGAACCGGCTTATACACTTGCCCACCGTCTCGTGTCCATGGCACCAAAAGGATTAAGTCGTGTCTTCTTCTCCGACTCCGGTTCAGTAGCCGTTGAAGTAGCGATGAAAATGGCAGCACAGTTTTGGTCTAACCGAAAGGAACCGGACAAGCGCAAGTTTATCTGTTTCCAGAACGGTTATCACGGAGATACCATGGGTGGTATGTCGCTCGCTGATCCCGATACGGGTATGCACCGAGTGTTAAATCATTACATGCCCGAACAGCACGTCTTCGACATCCCCAAAAACAGATCTGATCTGGCTGCTTTTGTAGAATCGCTGCAGCGGATCAGAGAAACGGCGGCAGGGCTTGTGATCGAACCGCTGGTTCAGGCAGCAGGAGGAATGAAGTTCCATTCGCCCGAAATGCTCGCTGAAATCCATCAACTCTGCAAGAGGCACCGGATCCTTTTTATCGCCGATGAAATTGCCACCGGGTTCGGGCGCACCGGCAGCATGTTTGCCTGTGAGGAGGTCGGTATCACACCCGATATTATGTGTCTGGGCAAGGCTCTCACCGGTGGCATGGTAGGATTGGCTGCGACGTTAGCCACGGAGGAGGTATTTGAATCTTTCCTTTCGGACCGGCTAGAAACTGCGCTGATGCACGGTCCCACATTTATGGCGAATCCAATCGCATGTACAGCCGCCAATGCTTCGCTCGACCTGTTTGAAGGTGAACCCCGAATTGCACAAATCCAAGCAATTGAAACGCAGCTACAAGAGGAACTAAAACCGTGCCATAAACTGGAGAATGTCGTCGATGTGAGAGTGAAAGGAGCTATCGGGGTCGTTCAGTTGTCCAACGCGAGCGGAGGATATATACTTGCGCTCCGGGAGCGGTTTATAGAGGAGGGTGTGTGGCTTAGACCGTTTAGCAATGTTGTTTATATCATGCCCGCCTTTACAATCTCACCAACAGAATTAACGCGACTCACTGATGCAGTGTTTAAGATCTTAGCAGGATAGTTACCGCTCCACCCCATCCTACTATTCCTCATGAGACGAATCAGGGGAATCCACACTCAAATCATCGAAGAACAGATCGAAATGCACAAGACATGCAGCGTCCGGCTGCTCGACGCCATAAGCACTCGCTGTAATCCCCAACTGCAACGCCGGATATTCCCGACGCAAATGGGCGGCAAACTGAAAAAGCCATCGATAAATCACGCTGATCGACTCAGCACGTGTATAATGCTGATGTCCCAGTGCATCGCAGCCTTTTAAGAGGCTGCCCGGTGCCCCCAAAATCGGGCGATCTAAGATGAGTAGGTCCGCTGCTGTTTCTTCGAGCAACGTTTTTACAGCCTGTGTGAGATAGTAACCGTAATCACTCAAAACACAATAAACTACCGGGGCTGCTTCGTAAGTTGCGGACTGCTGCGCTTCCCTCTCGTCTTGTTCCTCTTCTCCATCCGCATCGTGACTTTTCAGCACTGCCTGCCACTTGAACACCGGCACCGGTGCCAATTGCCACTCCGGACGATCTAAAACCGATGTGTGAATCTCAGCAATCGGGAGACGGATCCCGAACTTACCCCCACCTTCATGCGCCCGTTTACTTATCTGCTTTACTGTTTGTAGATCTTCGATGTCCCAGTCATAATCGAGGGCAATCCAATCTCCGGGGCGTATTGATTCTATTGACATCTCCCATTCATCTTCGAGTGCTATCCATCGAATTTCGGGGATTTGTAGCCTTGCATCTTTAGAATATGGTGGAACATACGCCAAGCCATTCTGATTAATCTTTTCAATCGCAGCTTGGAGATCTCCTTCAACAAGCATCGTCCAGATTTTGGAGCTGTTTACAGACTGACCTGGCGGGACTCGGATTTCAGTCCCATTGATAGCCGTTGTCGGTCTTAAACCAATCGACACAGCCCCGCGATCTGAATAGACCGCGTAATATTTGAGGAGACCTGCGCTCTCATTCCCTAGCACCACACTGCCATCAATGCTAGTATCACCTACCAGAATAAAAGCATCCGATGTACTCCCTTCCCAAGGCGTTGGCAGTGGCTCGTCTGCTATTCCCGAAATTCCACCCCACCAGATTTGAAGGCTGTCTGCCTGCTCTACAAACAGAGGGAGAGACTCAATTACTATATCTTCCACAAAAAAGGCTGAATCCGTCAGATTCTGAATCGTCAGCCACTTGCGAATCACCGGCAGGTCTGGATAAATCTCGTAGTGAACCCACAGATAAAAAGCCGGTTGTGTTTCTCCGTCAGAAGTGTATGTGAATTGAACCGTCACCCGTTTGCTCCCGCCAACTTTCTGGACAATTCGATAATCGTTATAAGTCAGCAGGTTACTATCTCCAGAAAAGACTATCTCCCCGATCCGAAACCGAAATTCCTCACTCGGTCGATTGATATAGTTTTGCCCTGAAGGTTTGCCAGCATAGCGAATCGTCTGAACCGTGTGCCCTTCTTGATTCAAACGCAGCCAGCGTTCTATGGAATCATTCGCCATGTAAAGTATGCCAGCTTTTAGATCGAAACCGGCGTAGACACCCATTTTCTTCAATGGCTGCAGCTGCGCCCTCAGATCAGCAATCGAAACTGTACCCTGATCCCTATTACTGCTTCCGGCGCAGCCAATACAGATCAGAAAGATAGGTATGTAAAACAACTTTAGGTGGGAAATATGAGATGCGTGAAGTCTGAGGAAATGGAAATTTAGATGTGTCATGCCATTTTTACTCGGCATTGTCAAAAGGGGGGACCATTCTTGATTGGTAATGAGGTATTATCGTCCACACAGATCACAAAGCCTCTGTGATGAGGGAATATAGTTTCGGGACGGTGCGATCAAAATCCCCAGAGATATGGTAACCCTCACCACCATCCTTCACAGTGCGGACCAGGATTGTCTTCTTAGGTCGGTGGTAGTAGTGGGCGTCTGTTGGACTGCCCTCCTCCCGGAAATCGGAAAATTCAATCAGATCAAAGTTAGCTGTAGTAAAATGCCGGATCTCTTCACCGCGTTGCGCGGCGATGTTTCGAGCCATCGACAGACTTTTGAGATAGACCTCCGGTCCCATCACCGCAGACCCTAAGTTAAGAAACACGCCTCCCTCCAATTTCGATACACTGTAAGCAAAGCGCAGGAAGTCTTCACCGGTTGTGTAGCCCATCGCAGCGTAATCGGCAGCGGGGTGTTGGTCGATGATGTCGTACCCGATCCCTTTATGCACGGTCATCGGAATCTCTAAACGATATGCTGCTGCAAACATGCTGATCTCTCGGTGCGGAAATTTAACGCCAGCCTCTCCATTTTGAATGAGACGACCGATCGCCTCGCCGAAGCCGATTTTGTCGTGATAGCCGCGGACGATTGCTTCGTTGATGTAACGTCCCGTCTCCTCCCAGTTGCCAAATTTTCCATCCCAGATATACCGTTCTACATCCTCCAGCGTCGCACCGATTAGAGCAAGCTCAAAATCGTGGATCGCACCGGCACCGTTTGTTGCCAGATGTGTGAGGATACCGCGTTCCATCAAATCGATGATATATCGTGAATTGCCCCGTCGCATGACGTGTGCCCCCATCATCCATATCACCTGTTTCCCCGCCTGATGGGCTTGAATTATCCGATCCGCCACTATTCGCAAATGGTCGTTTTCATACGGCGGCGTCTCCGCGTCTAGCGGGTAGATATCCGCAACGGTCATTTTATGTTCCCGTTTAGCTAACGGTAGAATCTGTAACCGCCTCCGATCCAATTTTGGATACACCACAAGTCTATATCCCCCTGATTGCTAGTACACTGTCAGACAAATTATGATTGTCTATATGGATTGAGACTCATAATACTTCGTAGGGGTCGGGTCACCCGACCCCCTTGTTGTATGCAAAACTTATATGACTGAGCACTAGCCAAACACAGAATACGGCAGCGGTTCTCCCTGTAATCCAGCCAAGAGATTCTCAGCCGCCATCGTTGCCATCCGTGTGCGGGTCTGTAACGTTGAACTACCCAGATGCGGGAAGATGAGAGCGTTGTCAAGTGTCAACAGTGGATCGTCCGTCGGGATAGGCTCTGGGTCTGTTACATCGAGTGCGGCCCGTGCGATCTCCCCGGTCTTTAATGCCTCGTACAGTGCCGCTGAATCCACCACCGGTCCCCGCGCAATATTTACAAGGATTGCTGTGGGCTTCATCTTTTTGAACTCTTCCGTACTAATCAGATGGTGAGTCTCTGGCGTCATCGGAACGTGCAAGGTGATAAAGTCAGATTCTTCGAGTACGCGATCAAAAGTAGCATACTCAATGCTCAACTCCGCTTCCCAATCTTCGCGGCGAGTCCGCTTATAATACAGAACCCGCATATCGAATCCTAACGCCCTTTTGGCAACCTCATAACCGATTCTACCCATGCCGATGATGCCGAGCGTTGCGTGATGCACGTCGTATCCGTGGAAGATATTTGGATCGTAGCATGTCCAACGCTTTTCCTGGACGTAGACACTAGCGGGGCAAAGATGTCGTGCCGCTGCAAGGAGTTGCGCGAAGGTCGTATCAGCGGTAGTTTCGCTTAACACGCCGGGCGTATTGCCAACTGCAACGCCTTGTGCTTTCGCAGCCTCTGCGTCAATGTGATTATATCCGACACCGACGTTGGAGATTACCTTAAGATTTGGCGCGCTAGCGATCATCTCTGCTGTTACGGGTTCGTGGCTATAAGTGACTAGCCCATCAAGCCCCGGCAACCGCTCCGCAGTCGGGGGTAGAATTTCGCTCGTATGCCATATATCAACTTCACATTCTACCTCAATCATTGCCAAGGCTTTTTCTGGGATCGGACGGGTAATAAAAATTTTCGGCTTCAATGATGATACCTCCTGCGTGAAACGCTATAGGTGATGAATGATACGAAGCAACTCGCTATAAACCAACCGTGAACCGGGAATTTTATGTAAACCTATTTTAGGACGGGACAAACTGCCTGACTTCAGTTCTGTAATTTGATGGATGCCAGAATCCTGAGACCTGACAGACCCCGTGCGTGAACAACATCTCCTCTCGGGTGCCCTCCCCCTCTAAAAGGTTGACAATGCAACGGAAACGGCTATAATATAGCCTAGAGGACTCGATGCGGTCTTTGCTCACCGATTGTATCAAATATTATAATCCACAAGAAATGTATTCTCAAGAGGTTTCTGTCTTCGCTAGCCCTCCCTATGAAAAACGGTATAAGTCCGAAAGAAATTGCATTGCCCCCCCAAGCCCAACAACCACAGATTCGTTGGAACGTGATCTGGCTAGGTCTAGGACTCATCTTTATCAACAACTACTGGTTATTTGCGATGTTGCGGTGGGAACAGGGCCTCCCAACGACCATGTCGCTTTTCTTCAATGTGATTTTTATTTTTGTGTTTGTGGTGGTGGTGAACTTTGGGCTCATTCGGTTTTCGCCGAACTTGGCATTAACGCAGGGCGAATTGTTGACGCTCTATGCAATGCTCTCCATCGCCTCCGCAATCGGCGGGCATGACCTGTTCCAAGTCGTTGTCACCAATATCGCGGTCGTCGGCTGGATGTCAAACGAGGAAAACGAATGGGCGACACTGTTTCACCACTACCTCCCTGATTGGCTAGCACTGACTGACAAAAAAAGTATCACACCCTATTTCGTTGGGGACTCCAGTCTTTATCTCCCGGAAAATCTTCGGTTATGGTGGCAGCCCGTCCTTGCATGGTCTGGATTTATCATCGTCCTCCTTTTCACCGCTTTCTGCATCAACGCCATCCTGCGGAAACAGTGGATTGAAGCGGAACGGCTCAGCTATCCAATCATCGAGCTCCCGCAGCAAATGACCACGACAGATTTCTTTCGGAATCGATTAATGTGGGCAGGATTCGTTCTCGCCGGCGGCATGGATCTCATCAACGGGCTGCATTTCCTGTTTCCCATCATCCCCGGACTCGGTGGCGAATTTTTTGATCTGCGCCCATTCTTTACCACAAAACCGTGGAACGCTATCGGTTGGACACCGATCGTTATCTTCCCTTTCGCCATTGGGATGGGATATTTTATCCCCCTTGATCTCTCCTTTACCTTCTGGTTCTTCTACGTTTTCTGGAAATTTGAAATGATTATGGGGAGTGTTTTCGGTCTTCAGCATATCCCCGGTTTTCCCTTCATCTTTGATCAATCATTCGGGGTCTGTGTTGGTGTGCTGATTCTTACGCTATGGGGGGCACGGCGTCATTTGCGAACCGTGCTCGTGAGTGCATGGCGGGGGCCCTCTCCTCATAGATTTCCTAATTCGCCGGATAAGGAATCGGGACAGGTGGATCCGTCAAGTCGAGACATCGAAGCTAACGAACCAATCTCCTATCGTACCGCTGTACTCGGACTGATTATTGGCTTCACGCTATTGGTCGGTTTTTGGGCGGTAGCAGGACTACCCCTTTGGGTCGCGTTTCTCGTTATCGTCATCCATTTCACAACGGTAACCGTTATTACCCGTATCCGCGCGGAGTTAGGACCACCCATCCACGATCTGCGTGCCATGGGCCCCGATGTTCTACTGCCAAAGATGTTCGGTATGCGACAGCTAGGGGCAAGAAGTCTCACCCTGTTCTCACTTGTATATTGTTTCAATCGTGCCTATCGGGGCAACGCCATGCCACACCAGCTAGAGGCGTTGAAACTCGCAGAGCGAACGGGGGTGTCGTCACGCCGTGTCGGATACGCGATACTGCTTGCAGTTGTTCTCAGTCCATTGACTTCGTTCTGGTTCTCACTCCACATCGGCTACAAGTCCGGCGCGTGGGAGGTTTGGTATGGATCCATCTTTCGACGCACCCAAAGCTGGCTCACCAACCCGGCACCTGTCGACGTGCTGTCAATCTTGGCAATGTGTTTCGGGGCAGTCTTCACCTTCCTGCTCACTGCTGTGCGCACACGTTTTGTTTGGTGGCCCCTATACCCAGTTGGATATGGCATCTCCGGCACATGGGCTGTCAATTTTTTCTGGTTTTCGGTGTTCATCAGTTGGATAATTAAGTGGTGTATCCTGCGTTTTGGTGGCTTAAAGACATTTCGCAGTCTAGCACCGTTCTTCCTCGGATTGATACTGGGCGAATTTCTCGTCGGCGGGGTGTGGGCACTGATTGGTGTGGTGTTAGAAAAGCCGATGTATCGATTCATCTGGTAAATCGGGTGTCCTACGCTTACTCCCGTTGGATTTGGCAGTCCGAATCGAGCAGGACAGAAACTTCTATCGTCCATGACAAAACGATTGCAATTCCGAAAAGCATACAGTATAATATCAATGTTTTAGGTCGGGGCAGCTTAAAATAGTGAGGTGCCATAGACTTTCAACGTCACAACCTTCATTTTTTAGGAGGAATCACCATGCCAATTGGCCCAATGGAACTGATTATTATCCTTGTCATTGCGCTTGTAGTTTTCGGTCCCAAACGTCTACCAGATATGGGCCGTTCACTTGGAAAAGCGATTCGAGAGTTTAGGAACGCCGGCAAAGAAATTCAGAACGATATTGTCGAATCAATTGATGAAAATGAGCGTGATTCGACCAAATCTGCGAATAAGACGGTTTAGTTATCAGCATGGCTTCTGATGCGTCGATGTCCTTTTTGGATCACCTTGAAGAACTTCGCCGACGGCTTATCATTTCCCTGATTGCGATTGCGGTATGTGTGTTTATAAGCCTGTTGTTTACTGACACCGAACCGGCTATGAAAATCCTGAGGCGCCCCGCTGACCTCCCACTCAACGCACAATTGGCGAATTGGATAGATCGGGGTGTGAATTCAGATGGCTCATTCATGGGGTTTCTGTCAATTGCCTTGCGGGCGAGGGCTGTGAGCACGGTTCAGTTTAATAAAACTGGACCTGGCGAAGCTATCATGGCTTTTATCAAGATTGCTGTTACCTTCGGAGTGCTGCTTGCATCGCCCATTGTGCTCTATCAAGTGTGGGCGTTTATTTTCCCTGCCTTAACGCAGCAGGAGAGGAAGTTTGCGCTTCCACTATTTTTAATTATCGTTTTCTTCTTCCTTATTGGCGCGACTTTTGCCTACTTTATCGTCTTACCCGTTGTCGTCCAATTTGCCGCGGGCCTCTTCGCTGATTCGGGCGTTCAAAACCTATGGAGTTTTGATAAGTATTTGGGGGTCTTAGTCGGTCTACTACTCGCTTTCGGTGTTGCATTTGAACTTCCGATTGTTATGGCGTTTCTGTCACGAATAGGCGTTATTAACGCCCAAGGTTTTCGAGAGCGACAACGATATGCCGTCATGTTCATCTTTGTTGCATCCGCGCTGTTGACACCGGCAGATCTACTGTCTATGCTATTAATGGCGATTCCACTTATCTTGTTATATCAACTGGGGATCTTCCTCGCCTTTCTTGCAGAACAGGAGCCTGAAAGTGATGTCTAATCTCAACTTGCAGGAACAGTTACGATTGTTGTACGAGTTTCAGCAGATTGACGCTGAAATTTTGACGATAGATAATAAACTCAAGTCAATCCCACTCAAGATTAAGAGGGCAGAGGCACAGCTTCAACTCCATCAACGAAAGGTAGAAGAAAAACAGGCGCAACTAGCTGACGCAGAAAAGTTGCAGCGCTCCAAAACAGCGGAACTTGAGATGGAGGGCGAGCAACGTAGCAAATATCAAGCACAGTTGAGGGAGGTGAAAAGCAACAGAGAATACCAAGCACTGGATAAAGAGATCAGCTTTATCGAAGTAAAAGAAGCAGAAATAGAAGATGAGATTCTATCGGCAATGTTGCAAATAGACCAGTTTAACGAAGAGCTCACCCAACAACAGAAGGAATTTGGTGCCGAGCGGGAAAAACATAACGCACAAAAAACCGCATACGAACAGGAAGCGAAAAACCTTAAAGCAGCAATTGTAAAATGGCAAGGCAAACAACAAGACTTTGCTCACCAAATTGATTCCGGGTTAATAGACCAGTATCAAGCCCGGTTCAAACGTTACCGCAAGGGACTTGTGTCACTGGTTGTTGAAAATGCGTGTGGCAATTGTCATCTCACGATTCCGCCGCAAACGCTACAGGAGGCTCGTAGATATGAGCAACTTATCCGTTGTGGAAGTTGCAGGCTCATTCTTTACATCCCATCTCCTGCTCCTGACGATGTTCCCGCCGAAGAACCCGCATCCGGTTCGAGTCAGCCCTAAATTTCCATCGCTGCACGCACCAAGAATTCTTTTTCCCGCCGATGTATAGCACGATAGTCCAGTCTGAACCCACCCCAATACTAGTATTAGGCGATTTGATTTTCCTGATGTACCTCCCCTACCAATGGAATATTTTTATTTGTAGCTACAAGTACTATTTTCTCATTTACACACGTTCTTATGAAACTAATTTAAAAATCTTGCGTTAGGCGCAGCATAACGATTGACTTGAAAGTTAGCTTGGAGAAGACAAATGACCGTAACAGAAAAATGGCTCATCCTTGTGGTGATACTACTCTTATCTGTATCTACCACCGGGTTATCAACAAATGCGTCAAATGCGTCTAAATCCGCCGAACCTACAACTAAAACCAAATCTCCATTTCGTTTAAGCACTATTGTGCTCGATGCTGGACACGGGGGCAGAGACCCTGGCAACGTCGGCCCGGGACGCGAAGATGAAAAGGATATCAACTTGGTAATTACGCGTAAATTGGCATCACTGATTAGGGAAAAAACGACATACGACGTTTACCTCACCCGATCGGGAGACCGCTGGATTTCATTAGCAGACCGTGCCCATTTTGCCAATCAATTCCCAGCTAGCCAAACCTTGTTTATCAGCATCCACTGTAACTCACATCCCAATTCCCGTGTTCACGGATTGGAGAGTTATATCTTTAACTTAAAAGCGACCGATAAATTCGCAGAAGAATTAGCCAAATGGGAAAATGATGAAGAGGTCATCAGTCCCGTCGATTTTATCATCAGCAATCTATATAAAAGAGGCCTCGAAAAATATAGCTGGGAAGCCGCCCGCATTGTGCAATCTGTGCTTGTGTCGCACCTCGGTGCCCGAAATCGGAATCGAAGTGCACCTGACAAAATGGTCAGGCGGGCACCTTTTCGCGTCCTCGTCGATACCAATATGCCAGCCCTTTTGGTCGAACTAGGATATTTAACAAACAGAGCAGAGTATAAAAAACTCAGCTCTCCTACTTACCAAGACAAAGTGGTAAAAGCACTATTGAGAGCGATTCAGCAGTTCGATCAAGCTACACAGGATGTGAACCATATTGAGGTGCGGTTGCCTTAACACGGATCTCGTCCTTGCACAGGTCCACCCACCTTGCACACTTTTTTAGTGTGGACGGATCGGAAATTAGGAAGGAAAGTGGCGATCTGTTGGGCGATTTAGGCACCGGTGAACGACGGATCCTGTGGAGGAAAATTCGGCAGGTGAGTTGAAGTGCTAGCAGAAAAACGGAGGAAGGAAACATTATCTCAATCTTTAATCGAGAAGTTTTCAGATAATTTGGACACACTTTTCCCCATGGATAATCTTACCAATCAGAAATGGTGATTCATTCGACTCTCGGAGTGAGGCAATTGCCACATCGATCTGATTCGGCGGCAGTACAAGGACTAGCCCAACTCCCATATTAAAAACATGGTACATCTCGGCTTCATCTACGCTCCCTTTCTCCTCAAGAAAGGGAAAGATTGGCGGTATCTCCCAAGTGCCCTTCCGAACCTCCGCACAGCAATTCGGAGGGAGAATGCGGACGATGTTATCTGATAACCCGCCGCCTGTAATGTGGGCGATGCCTTTAATATCGCAATGCTCCCGTAGGGCCAGAACACTCTTCACATAACTCTTGTGGCACGCAAGCAGCTCCGATCCAATCGTTGTACCGAGCTCAGGGATGTACCGATTGACTTCATAGCCACAAACCTCAAACACGATTCGTCGAGCAAGCGAAAAACCGTTTGTGTGTAAGCCAAGTGAGCCTAAACCGACCAAGCTATCTCCCGGTGCAATTCTGCTGCCTGTGATTAATTGCGACTCCTCGACCACGCCGACAATTGTACCAGCAAGGTCATACTCACCCATGGCGTAGAGTTCCGGCAGCTCCGCGATTTCCCCGCCGATTAGCGCGCAGCCGATTTCCCGGCAACCCGCCGCCACGCCACTCACAATCTGCTCAACAACTTCAGGGTACAGCTTACTTGTGCCAATGTAATCTAGAAAAAAGAGCGGTTCCGCCCCTTGAACAAGGATATCATTTCCGCAGTGCGCCACAATATCAAACCCAATCGTATTGTGTCGGCCCGTCATAAAGGCAACCTTGAGCTTTGTGCCAACGCTGTCAGTGCTAGACACCAAGACTGGCTTTTCATACTCACCAAGTGCAAACAGCCCACCGAAATTGCCGACCTCGCTCAAGACCTCAGGACGATGGGTCGATTGAAGGAGGGGTTTTAAGCGCTTCAGGGCATCATCCTGTGCATCAATGGATACACCCGTGTTGGCGTAAGTTAATCCTTGCTCAGACATCAGAGTTGTCAGATTCCTTCCGCTTTTCCATGCGTTGATTAAACGATTCTAAGCGCCGATTATTGATGAAAGCCATTATCTTATCCATCTTTAACAGGGAAGCGACCAATACCACAATACATAATCCAACAGTGATTAACATTGCATGCTCTGCAGCAACTTGTGGAGTAACTGTTGGACTCAGTTTTTGAACCAGCAAGATCGCCGGTTGGTACACCACTATGCCAAGAATCGCGCATAAGATGATGGCGTAAAAGGTGAATCTGCCCTGCGATGTGGATAAGCCTCGCCGGACGTTTTGAAAGGGGTGGGAAGATCCAGACCGTTCTCTTCTTAATCTGTTTTGCATTGAATCACTCCTTTGGAATGGCTCCCGCTGCAACCATTACTCCCCCTCATTCATAAAGGTAATGGGGAGTTGTGACCTCGATTGCCCACTAAATTCAACAGGATAACTTCCATCAAAACAAGCCGTGCAAAAATCTTCGGGCGACTTCATAGACTTGAGCATGCCTTCAATGCTGAGATAGCCTAAACTATCTGCACGGATGTATTTACAGGTTTCTTCGATGGTGTGTGAACTGGCAATCAGCTCCTTGCGGGTTGGGGTATCAATACCGTAAAAACAGGGGAATTTATTCGGCGGAGAAGCGATGCGGACGTGAACCTCTGTAGCACCGCCCTGACGAAGCATCTTTACAAACTTTCGGCTCTCAGTGCCCCGCATAATCGAATCATCAACCACCACAACGCGCTTGCCTTCAAGTACATCACGAATCGGGTTTAATTTTACCTTGACCATCAGTTCGCGTACCTCTTGTGAAGGGTTCATGAAAGCACGTCCCACGTAGGAGTTTCGGTAGAGTCCCACATCAAACGGAATACCCGATTCTTCTGAATATCCCAACGCAGAAAGGGTTGCCGAATCCGGCACGGGGATGACGATGTCTGCTGCTGCGGGACACTCACGCGCCAACTGCCTACCAAGTTCACGTCTTGGGCGGTTAACGAGTTCACCGAATACCACACTGTCCGGCCGTGAGAGGTAAATATACTCAAAGATACATTGTGACAGATGGGGTAATGTCTGCCCAAACATAAATGATTCCGGTTCCTTATCCTTCTCGGTAATAATTACCATTTCACCGGGGCTGACCTCGCGGATTGGCTCCGCTTCGATGACATCAAAGGCACACGTTTCAGAAGCGAGAACATAGGCATCGCCAGCGCGACCTAACCAGAGTGGACGGAAACCGTATATATCTCGCACACCGATCAGGATGGATTTTCCCATGAAGACAAGTGAATATGCACCGCGAATCTCTTTCAGGGCATCCAAGATACGATCTTCCAGCAGCGTCTGTCGTGAACGAGCAATGAGATGAGCTATAACCTCTGTGTCAGAAGTGGTGCTAAAAATTGAACCAGCATCCTCAAGGTCATTGCGGATACGCTGGGCGTTCACAAGATTTCCATTGTGTGCAATAGCGAGAGGCCCCCGTTTGTATTCTCGAACCAACGGTTGTGCGTTCTGGAGGGTGCTGTGCCCGGTCGTTGAATAACGATTGTGTCCTAGCGCAAGGTCGCCCTCCAGCTTTCCCAAGGTATCCGAATCAAAGATGGTCGCAACAAGTCCCATACCGTGATGATATGTGAACAAATCGTCATCTGCAGCAACAATTCCGGCACTTTCCTGACCACGGTGCTGAAGGGCGCGTAAACCCAAGTAAGTGAATTCAACCGCTCTAGGGTGTCCCAAAATGCCGAATACCCCACATTCACATCTTGGCTTATCATCAAACGCATCGATATATTCCATATTTGGGTAATTCTCCAATTTATCGGGTGTTCCGCCACACACTGGCACACTATTGCATGGCGTTTGAAAATCTTGGCAGTCTGGATTTGGGCTAGGGTTCAACTGATGCAGTCCGCCTCCGCTCCATGCCAAGCCGGTAGCCAAGAATTGCGCCAATCGGGGCCGCAACGATGTACAAGAGCTCGGGAGGGCATTTTATCGCTAGTAAAATGCGAAGGGGTAGAGATATGATAAGGGCAAGCAATTGCGCTATATTTAAGAGTATGTAAAACAGCAAATTCGAGGCGACCAACGCTTCCCAGTGAATATTCAGTAGTGACATCAACGCCACTATCGCAGGCGCACCAAGGAAGGCACCTTGATACGTGCGCTTACGGTCTATGCTAACGCCAAAGCGGCGTCCGGCAAATATAACGCCTTCAGCAACACCAGTGAGAGCCACCCCGTATGTCACACCAAAGGAAATCAGCAGGAGTAAACCCACCCAGAAGCCGTGCTGAACACGGTCACCGATTAAGCCTTTCCATAAGAGCAGTTCGACAATCAAGCGGCAGAGCCATCCGCTCGACAAACCGATAAAGCCACCTAAAGCAATTTGACTCACTGTTAAAGCAATCGTTCTCTTTCGAGACATACCATACTCCCAAAAAATCAGGTTTGATGCGAAGATTATATCACGGCATCGCAGCTGTGTCAACTGGAATGAAACGTGAAGATGGCACCCGCAATTCTTCTCAATGCCATAGTATTAGATTAAACGAACACCAAGGCGAAAACGTGACAAGTATTAAGATTTTTTTTACCGCTTGAATTTGAGTTTGATCTTGACAGACCGCAGTCCATCACCTACAATTGTATAGTGACCGTTGCAAATCAGCCCCTGTGCTGCTGCAGGGGTTTTCTTGCTTAACTCATAGTTGCGACAGCAAACAGATTAAACCGAAGTGAGAGGAAACCAATGAGCAACCTACTGTTTCAATCGGATGAAAAGGTGCTTTTTATTGGAGATAGTATCACCGACTGCGGGCGGCGGGGCGACCACGCGCCACTTGGGAACGGCTATGTCAAAAAGGTAACGGAACTAATCACTGCAAAGTATCCGGAGCGTCGAATTAGGTACGTCAATAAAGGCATCGGCGGCGATATCGTCGAAGGGCTTGAAGCACGGTGGGATACAGATGTTATTGCCGAAAAACCGAACTGGTTATCAGTGAAGATTGGTATCAATAATGCGTCACGGCAGCTTGGGGCAGGCATTCCAAACGAAGCATATCTCCCGGAATGGGAGACGTGCTATCGACGCATCCTTACTCGTGCAAGAGATGAATTGGGCGTAGGACTTTTCATATTCGAGACCTTTTATATTGAAGAAGACGTTCCCCAACCCCGTCCGTTAGACGTTGATGCCTATAATGAGATTATCCATCGGCTCGCGAACGAATTTAATGCCCGATTGATACGAACAAACGAAGCATTTGATCGAGCGGTGGCTGCGCGGCCGGGAACGTTGTGGACAACCCAAGATGGCGTTCACCCAAATCCGGAAGGGCATACGCTGATGGCGTTAGAGTTTCTCAAACAGGCGGGATGGTAGAAATATCTGATTGGCATTTGCATATTGCCGCTGGAGGCTTAATCATGGACAGAGCTGCACAAGTATTAGAACGGATGAAAGGACCGGTAGTCCCCATTAATGTCTGTTTCAACGTAGATGGCACAATCAACTACGACGCTGTCGGAGCGTATGTCAATTGGCTATGTGAAGCGCATACCCCTGTGCTTTTGCTCACTTACGGGAGCAGCGAATTTGCAAGTATCAGCGATGAAGAACTTTGGGAATTAACAGAAACCGTTGCGTCCGTTAGTGCCGGACGTTCGCTCTGTATTGCGTCTACCAGCTACTGGAAGCCGGCGAAAACCCGGGATTTCCTGAAACACGCTGACGCCGTTGGTGTTGACGCTGTCAAAGTACAAATTAACCCTTGGCTGCCCAAGACACGAGAAACACTGGTCCGATACTTCGACCTGATTGAAGATGTCTCCAACATACCGTTATTGCTCTGGGGAGTTGCACCACCACCATTCCCTGTGGAGGTCGTAGCGGAATTGGCACAACGTCCCAACATCGTTGGCATGAAAAACGACGCACATCCCTTTTATGACTATTACGACTTGATTCGTGCCACAAAGAATGAGGGTTTTGGTGTGGTCAGCGGCGGACAAATGCGCAACTTCGTGTTCGGACACCAGATTGGGTCGCCTGCCTACCTGTGTCCCATCGCACCTTTCCGTCCTGATATCGCCCTGCAATTTTATCAATTATTGGTCGAGGGAAACTACGCTCAAGCGTGGGAGGTGGTTTATCGTTATGAAGAACCTTGGCTCCAATGGGCAATTGACAAAAACTGGCTAGGAGTAATGAAGGCGACGGTACAACTTCAAGGATTGTATCCCAACAATCTGCTTGGTCCGCCGAATCCCCCACCGAGTCCGAACCTACTAACTGAAGTGCAGGAGAAGCTAGAGGAACTCTTTGGCGCATCGCGTACGCGCCCAATGTAAATACTTGATAATCCGATTTCTGAAATCACTTCCCAATGGGCATGTCCCAATTTCTAGTTCATGGAAAAAATCAAGAAGGAATAAATCACGATGTATGAGGAAAGGATAGAATGGGCAGCCATGCAGCCGCACAATACTATCAAGATGCCGCTATGAGGCCTGAAATGTTTGACGAATTGCACAGTTTACTGGGTGATCGTCTGACTACCGCGAAAGATATTCGGGAGGATCATGCGAAGGATGTGTCTCATCACCCACCCCACCTACCGCATGCCGTCGCATTCCCCCACACTAACCCCGAAGTCTCCCAAATCGTGAAAATCTGTGCCCGGTATTCGGTTCCGATTGTTCCCTTTGGCACAGGAACTGGAGTTGAGGGGGCGGTTGTCGCTATCCATGGGGGTATCTGTGTCGATTTAACTCAGATGAACCAAATTCTTCAAGTCAATCAGAGTGATATGGACGTGACAGTACAGGCAGGAGTCACACGGAACCAACTCAACAGCCATCTGTCTGAAATCGGGACGGGGCTTTACTTTCCTGTTGATCCGGGGGCAGATGCCTCGTTGGGCGGTATGGCGGCGACACGCGCATCAGGCAATGCTGCGGTACGCTACGGCACCATGCGAGAGAATGTACTCGGACTGACGGTGGTAACCGCCGATGGGAATATCATCCATACCGGCGGACGTGCCCGTAAGTCCTCCGCCGGTTATGATTTGACGCGATTATTTGTAGGGTCGGAAGGGACGCTGGGGGTTATCACAGAGGTAACGCTGAAGTTGGAAAAGACGCCAGAGGCTGTCTCAGCAGCGGTCTGTGCGTTTTCAGATATTGCAGCAGCGGCAAACACAGCCATCCAAGTGATTGGATCCGGCATTCCTGTGGCTCGACTAGAGTTGCTAGACGAAATCCAGATGGGGGCAGTTAATAACTACTCCGGCTTGGATTACAAAGTCGCGCCAACGCTCCTTTTTGAATTTCACGGTTCAGAATCAGCGGTGACTGAGCAAGCCCAAACTGTAGGCACAATCGTCCGTGAATATGGCGGCGAAGGCTTTCAATGGGCAGCCGGGGAAGAAGATCGCAACCGGCTTTGGCAGGCACGGTATGATAGCTATTACGCCTCACTGGCACTCCGCCCCGGATCAGTTGGGTACGTCACGGATGTTTGCGTTCCCATCTCACGCTTGGCGGATTGTATCCTGAAAACCAAGCAGGAAATCCAAGCATCTGGCTTAATCGCACCGCTGCTTGGGCACGTGGGAGATGGTAATTTTCATGTGGTGTTCCCGCTCGATCCCAACCAGCCCGAAGAGTTGAAGGAGGCACAACGACTCAGTCAACTTTTCGTTGAATATGCACTCCAGATGGACGGCACCTGCACCGGTGAACACGGCATCGGACTGGGCAAGATCGACGCTCTCAAACAGGAGCACGGACCAGGCGTTGACATAATGCACGCCATTAAAAAGTCGCTAGACCCACAAAACATCATGAACCCCGGCAAGGTTATACCGCTCTGAGTGACATGAAAACGGCATTCAAAAAAACGCTAATCGCTTTTTTTATTTTTATTCTAAGCCTTATTGGGATTCTAATCGGCGTTATCAAACACTGGTCGCAGAGCGGTTCTTTGATCGAAAGCATGATGATGGTTGACTTTTCAGGACTTTTGCTTAGTGTCTTGGGAGCATCAATCTTAATTCTTATCAGCGTTGCCTTGATCTTCTGGCTGGCACACGCTTGGTCAGTCGAGCGGCCCGCATTAGGGGAACAAATCATCCGGCTGGCAATGATTGTGAGTATCCTGCTGATTCTTGTCTTCGGTGGAATGGGAATCGGTCTAATCGTTTTACGTACCCTCTGGACAGTAAATTATTTTTAGTGTGAGGTACAAAGATTAAAACATATCTATATTAGCGGATTTTTTCATTTACACCCTGAGCTTACCCCCATCCTTTAGGCAGCCATGAATGAGATTTATAGTAAACACGAGAAATAAGGATACATTTACTAATAATTTCAACCGGCGCGAAATCTGCAAAGTCCCCCTGAACCCCTCTGATAAGAGGGGAAAGACAAGGGAGAAGATCCTCTCTTATCTTCTCCCCTTGTCAGGGGAGTTGGGGGATTTAGGGGGTTGGCTGTGTATTGAGAGGGTCTCATTAGTTCTAAAATCCGCTATAAATTATAATCCCAATCTGCAATCAACAATAAGAATCCCAACGAAATGTAATTGTTTGTAACTGTTTGTAATACGATTGAAGGTCTATGACAAAACGTTTCATGCTGAAATAGGGACAATTTACCCATTTGCGCGGGAAAATTGGGAAAATTTGATTTTCGCAGGCGAAACGTAACCTTTTTAATCTAACTCATGCTACCTTAGCACCTTATCTTTTAACTGCGTATCTACTAAGCAATAGAGAAAAAAATGGTCGAGAAGCAAAAAATGCTGTTTCTCTGTACCGGGAACTCATGTCGGAGTCAAATGGCGGAAGGCTTCTTGAAAGATATGGCTGGTGATCGCTTTGAGGTCTATAGCCCAGGACTGAAGCCATCATTGGGGGTTTGATGATCCAACGGAGGCGGAAGGGACTGAACCGGAGCGGTTCACCGTTTTTTGTCGAGTTCGTGATGAGACTCAGCAAAGTATCCAAGGGTGGTTAAAGACACTCGACCTACACCGATAGAGTTGGGATCTGCAGGTTCGCACCGAGAAAAATAGGGGAGCCAATGTCACCGCGTTTTTTAGCGATAGGTCACTTCTGCAAAGATGTAGTACCGGATGGATACGTGCTGGGCGGGGGTGCGGCTTACTCGACGATTACGGCTCGCAATCTCGGCTGCCGTGCCTGTGCGGTCACCGCTGTTGGCGCGGACTTTGACCGACAACAACCGAGCCTAGATGGGATTGATGTTTCCTACCACGAATCGCCTGAAACCACCATTTTCGATAACCGGTATGACTCAGATGGCAAACGCCAGCAGCTAATCTTAGGAGTCGGCGGTGAATTGGGACCACATCACATTCCACCTCAGTGGAAAAATGCGGACATCGCCTATCTTTGTCCACTTACCGGCGAGGTGGATTCCTCAATAGCCCAATACTTTGATCGTGCGTTAATCGGTGTTACACCGCAAGGATGGATGCGTGGGTGGGATAAGAATCGCCGTGTACATGCCAAACGGTGGCACACCGCCGAAGCCATCCTACCTCACGCAGACGTTCTGATTTTAAGTGAAGAGGACATCGCTGCATCTCCCGAAGATCTGGAAAAGTATATTCAGTGGACACGGATTGTTGTACTGACGAAAGGACGGCATGGCGCAACGCTGTACGAAAATGGTCAAATCTTGGAATCCACTGCCTATCCTGCGGATGAGGTTGACCCAACAGGTGCGGGTGATGTATTTGCTGCAGCATTCCTAATCAAATATCACGAGACCCGCTCACCACAAGCAGCGTTGAACTTTGCACACTGCACAGCATCATTTGCAGTCGAAGGATACGGAACGACAGGCATCCCGACGTTGAATCAAGTCAACGCACGGCTCAGAAAAGCCTAGGAATCAAGAAAACCTTCTCTCATCTCCTCGTACAGACACATTGAAACTATTACCACGGTTCAGAATAGGATGGTTCGTTCACATAACGCTCCGTGGTCAGATCAAGAGTAACCTCAGCCCCCGGTGGGAGCGTGAGGCGCAGATGTTTGTCGTTTATAGCGGCTGTCCGCGCTTCGGTTGTCAGCGGTGGCGGGGCATAGCTGCCGGCATAGCCACCCAACTCTCCGGGCCAGTCACTCGTCCGCACGAAGTATTCCGCCGTGCCGAATCGGTGCTCACCGAATCCACCTGCCTGAATAATCAATTCCCTCCCCTCATTGGGGTTGAGATTCGTTAAGCGAACAACCGTGCGTGCCGCTTCCAACTTTTCGACTAACGCCCCCACATCTTCGGGCAGACCGGGACGCTGACGATGAACATCGAAGTAGCGGAGGCGACAGTGCAGCAGTCCACCATTGTAGATCGGCTGCGGTGCACCAAGCGTTAATTGGATCAACGCCTCGGACGAGACAGGGTTACCCCATTGCCAGTGATGGACGTGGTGATGCGTTCCTACCGCTTCATCCTCTCGCAGCAGGGCAAGGCGTCGGCACATTATTTGGTGACTAGCGTGAAGGCTGTGTTCAGGATAACTCGCATTCCGTCCTGCCAAATATCGAACCCACGGCTGCTCATGTCCGGAATCCTCCTTGTTATGGAAGGCGAAGGTCGCGTTCCAGTCGAAAGCCTCCGCACCCCGAACCCGCTCCATACTCTCCCAGTCTTCGTCTGCCATCGAAAGATTCCACAGCGTTACCATATAGACAGGAGAGATAGGCTGCCAATCGAACCAGCCAGCGTCTCCATATCGGTAAGGCACCAAGAAGGTGTCGTACTGCTCGCCCATTGAGGCAAACTGACTATCCCAGCGTTCACTGACACTCATGTCGAAGTCACGAATGTCCTTTACCTCCCCAAGTTCAAGGATACGATTCATCTGCTGCCGTGGAAGTTCGAGATATGCGTCGTCGCGGGTCAGCAGATAGGCGTTTGCAGCGGCATCAAGCGTCGCCTTCTGAAGGGTCAGAAAGCCGTGCGGAAATGTCCATCCGTAGCGTCCCCCATACCACTTGCCGTTACAGTATTCGCCGACCTCCCCGGAGTGTCCGACATTATCTGGTAGGAGCCCTTTGTTCCGCCGCGCTCGTTCGACCCAAGCATCGGTGTATTCGACTACCCAATCGCGGTACTTCTCCTCACCGGTCAAGAGAAAGGCGTTCGTAACCAACGACGTAATAGATAAGTTCGTCGGTGTGTCTCCCTTTCTCCAGCGATCAAACAGTGCTTGCCCCATGGCGCGGGCGTTATCTGGATCCCCCAGATCCTGCACGGTGGAGATCCCGGGCAGATCGAAAAAGGGTAGGCTATACTGTTCCATGGTGCTGCCGAGGGGGGCATAGATCGCCGTTTCCCGTTCTGATATTGGTGCGTAATACGCCCCCTGGCTGCCGTTGAGTCCAGAAAGGACGATTTTGTGTTCAGGGTCGTAGTTGATGGCATCGGGATCCTCGTTGAGGTAAAAACCCGCAAAACGCTTGGCTCTCTCACGACGTTTGTGTCCATTCGGATGCGCTAGGCAGAGGTGGAAAAAGAGGATATCGCTTTCAGATTGGTGCATCTGATCTTCGCGGATACCGTACTCTTTGTAGACCGTGCCGAGACGCGTCAGCTGCTTGGTGACCGCCTCCCACTGCCGATCTGCCAACGTCAGCAGATGGTCTCCACCGCCCATCAGATAGACGAGGGGCCAGTTAAAGAAAGGTTCGTAATAGTCGTCGGGGCTGCCACCACCCCATTCATCTTTCCAGATAAATTCTCCATCTTCTCGCGTGAAGTGGTCGAGAAAGGGCTGGACAGACTGATTCATTGTATCGAATAATTGTCGCTCCCAGACCGCCCAAGAGGGCGGTGTTGTAATCGGTACGTTAGCAGATATGTGGATCATCAGAGATGCGTTCTCCTTCGATAATATCGGAATTCCGCTACGCTCAACTTGTGTACTATCAACCGTAGGGAACGCAGATCTGCGTTCCCTACTTTACATATCGCCTCGGTACGGGGTTGGACCCTCCGGGCGATTCTTACGGGGTACTTTTGTTGGATATTTTTCGAGTGCCGCGATCCAAGCCTCTTGCCATTCCTCGTACTCGGTTTCGGAATCCGGGGAAAGGCGACTACGGGCATCAAAGCTGGGCCAGAAGGCGCGTCCCGTGGGCGTTCCTCTTTTCTGGTAGCGTATATCCATGCTCCAACGGATGGTATTTGTGTTATTCGTACCTGACGAATGGGGGGTTAGCTTGTGAATGAAGATAACATCTCCTTTTTTCATCGGCACTGAGACCCAATCCCCATCTGGCAGACTATCGCCCCAGTATACCGTGCGATGCTTGTGGATCCGGGGCATCACCCGCAGGCAGCCGTTTTCCTCTGTGGTATCGCACAAGGGGATCCAAACGGTCAGGACAAAGGTTGCATCCGCTTCCTCATGGAAGAATATTGCATCTTGGTGCCAGAAGACTACATTGGAATTGCGCCCCTGTTCTAGGTCCGAAGGTAACTTCGCCCGTATATGGGTCATGGGACTACAGCAGATCTCTGGACCGATAAGTCCCTCTATCAAATCCAGCAGCCGCCTGTTCCGCATAAAGTGAAATGTCCCTTTGCCTCGGATATGCCCCACATCCAGAAATGTGTCCGATTCAAAATAGGTCGCCTCATCTTCGTCACATATCCGAGCGAGACGCGTTTCAAACGGTTGGCCCGCGTACAGTTCGCTGATTCGACCTTCAGCGTACAAATCCTTGGCGAGCTTGTCTATGACTCCCTCGTAGTCTTGAATCACTGGCTCAAAATCGACATCCTGTAGTGCTGCCTCAAGCACCACATATCCCTCTTCTTTGAAATGTTCAAGTTGTTCCTTTGTCAGCGTCATTTGTCAGTCCTCTCAGTCGGCAAAAAATGATCCCGCACCTCATTTTAACGGCGGCAAGTCTTAAAACTTTCTACCACATTATACGCGGAAGCAGGCAGGGTGTAAAGTGGAAATTAAGTGTGAATTTTTACGATTTTGGATCTGCTTGCATTTAATATTAGGACGTGATATAATGCCGCGCATAGCTGTTAAACTTGCTTTGGCAGCGAATAATAATCCGCTCCCAGATTTTCGGGAGTTTTTTTATATATCCATAACAGGAGAGATTGACGGAATCGATGCTGCCCTGGCGACAATCCCTCTTCAGCATGAATTTTATCTACTAATAAAATGTACAATAAACTGACAGATGTTAAACTCAGAACTGGCGAGACGATGGAGGTGGGCGTTATCATTGCCCCGGACGAAGCGCATGCGGAACAGATTAAACCGTTCCTAGCACACAAAGGAGGCGGTTTCAAGTGGCATCTTGAACGTTCTGTTGTTGAAACGCTCGATGATTTGGAGACACGCTTCTACGTCGGCAAAGTGGACGGAGACATCATCGCAAACATTATGATAGTTGAACACGGACACGTCGGTATCCTTGGACATGTTTTTACAACGCCGACGCAACGTCGTAAGGGTGCTTGTAAATCGGTGATGGAGTTTCAAATGGAGGACTTCCGCCAGCGGGACGGTGAAGCACTCTACCTCGGAACTGGATATAACAGCCACCCTTACTATATCTACAACAGTTTCGGCTTCGAGAGTGTTTTCCCCGGTTCGGGCTTCATGAAATACCGTGCGATTGAGGACTTCGATGACCGGTACTTTGCCACGAGTCCTGTTCACGCAAAGGATGTGGTCTGGCACGATTGGTCGAAGATGACTGCCCTAACCGGGATCGTAGAGGGTGACTATCTGCGTAGTATCGCATTCGGCATTTATGGGCCCGCAAATTTTGAGGGCGGCTTTCTTGAGTTCAAACAAGCGTTGGAAGATGGGGATACCTATCACGACGCAAAGCTGCTTGAATCGGACTCCGGTGCGATTGTCGGCATGGCTACAATCTCTTGGGATACGCGCTGGCAACCCGACACAGCGGTGTTGGACATGTTCATCCATCCGAACTTCTATGCGTCAGCATCAACCCTGCTTGAAGCGATTGAGCTTCCAGATGGCAAAATCCAGTGTTACGTTGAATCAGTCTCAACTCACAAAGCCGCAGCAGTTCAAAAGGTGGGATTTTACCACGAAGCGACGTTGAAAAACCAAATCCAACATCAGGATAGAGGCGTTGATGTGTTGGTCTTCGCACGTAACTATAGTGAATTCAAAAAATAAAGAAACACTTGCGCCCCCCCGGTAGGTGCGGTTTGTAACCGCACCGGTTTGGCGTGTCCCATTAATTCTAAAATCTACTATAAACAACCCCGGCATCCAACAATAGAAGTACGGTGCCATCAACCACCGGGAGAAACCAGATGCTTGGTGTCCAACTTTTGGGAAATGAGAGAGTCACCGTCAAAGAATATCCCGAACCAATACTCACCTATAAGAACGATCTACTGATTCAGGTTAAGGCGTCAGG
Organism: Candidatus Poribacteria bacterium; assembly: GCA_965116925.1. Taxonomy (GTDB): domain Bacteria; phylum Poribacteria; class WGA-4E; order WGA-4E; family PCPOR2b; genus PCPOR2b. Next base: position 5,375,075 of record OZ220744.1, read on the forward strand.
AATCTGTGGGAGTGAGATGCACGGCTACCGTAGCCCAACCCCTCACACGTCTAACGGCGGGCACGAAGTTGCCGGGGAAATTATTGACGCGGGAAGATCAACAAAATTCAAGGTTGGTGATCGCGTTGGCGTCCACGCCGTTTGGGGGTGCGGGGATTGTCGGTGGTGCGGGGTTGGAAAATATACCTATTGTAATAACCGCACAGGCCGTGATTTGGGAACACATGTGGAACGGTTTGCTGCCCCAGACCATGTTTGCCTCAAGCTCCCTGAAGATATTCCGTTCGACGTAGGAGTGCTCCTGACCGGCGATGGCTTTGGGGTGCCTTACCATGTGAGTCAACGTCTTAACACCAAAGGCGGGGATTTTGTGTGCGTTTTGGGAGCAGGTCCCGTCGGGCTTGGAAACACCATCGTGCAATCCTTCTTGGGCGCGGAAGTGATAGCTATTGACATCAACGACTACCGACTCTCCCTTGCAAAGGCAGCCGGTGCCGCACATACTATCAATTCAAAGGAGACTGATCCCCTTGAGGCGATCGCGGAAATCACCCACGGCATGCTTGTGGATAAGTGCATCGAGGCAGCCGGCCGTCCGGAGACGCTCAGACTTGCCTTCACCTTGGTTGCGGTGGCGGGGACGATCATGTGCGTTGGGGAGCAAGGAGACCTACCAATTAGCCCAAGCCGGGATCTGATACGAAAGGACTTGACGTTAATGGGAAGTTGGTTCTATCACTATTCAGAATACCCTGCCATGCTCGATCTGTATCGCCGCGGTTTACCCATTGGACGGATGATTACCGATCACTTTCCACTTGTCGAAGCACAGACAGCATTTAGCAAATTTGCCAACGGCGAAGCGGGCAAGGTGATGCTTGAACCGTAGCCGGTGAATTTGATGTTGACACGATTTTGGTGCAATGATATATTTGTTTCCACAATAAATAGATGTGGGCTTTTCTCGGAAATAAAGCGTAACGAGTAATGCGTAAGAGGGCAATTTACGCATATATCCCGAAAAACCAGTAACAACCTATTCCCTTGGCTCATGTTAGGAAATCGTGCAACAGAAACCGAGCTTTCAAAAAAACTCGGTTTATCTTCGCGCCATTCCCTGTATTTCAAACATCGGGCGTAGGGCCCATAAAATGTATTGATAAGGAGAAGTAATGGATCTCGGACTCAAGGATAAAGTTGCAGTTGTTGGGGCATCAAGCAAAGGGCTTGGCAAAGCCATCGCGCTCGGTCTAGCGGAAGAGGGCACGAAGGTGACAATCTGTGCGCGGGCTGCGGATACACTGGAGGAGACAGCCACCGAAATTCGTGAAAAAACGGGGGCGGAAGTCTTGGCAGTTCCAGCGGATGTCAGTCAGCCGGGGCAGGTTAGCGGTTTGATTGCCAAAGCTATTGATCGATTCGGCGGAATTGATATTCTTGTCAGTAACGCCGGTGGTCCCAGGGCGGGTCGGTTCGCAGATCTATCTCCCGAAGATTATCAAACTGCGCTGCATCTTAATCTACTCAGCACGATTAATCTGTGCCGTGGTGTTGTACCGAGCATGAAGGCACGAGGAGGTGGGCGCATAATCAACCTCACCTCTATTTCTGTCAAACAGCCGGTAGATGGATTGATGCTCTCTAACATGGCGCGAACCGGCGTCATCGGGTTCGCGAAAACACTTGCGTCCGAGCTTGCACCCGACAATATTCTTATCAATAATATCTGTCCGGGGGTCATCTTCACCGATCGGATTAAACAGCTAGCCACTGTGAGGGCAGAGGAGGCGGGTATCACGTATGAGGAAGCCCTCACAAATATGACCCAAGAGATACCACTCGGTCGGATTGGAGATCCTAAGGAATTCGCCAATCTGGTTGTGTTCCTCGCCTCCGACCGCGCAAGCTATATCACCGGCACCACGATCCAAGTGGATGGCGGTATGGCAAAGGGGTTGTTATAATTGCAAAAACCGGGACAACCGGTGCGTGGGGATACCGCACACCGTCCCCCAACCCTGTCGATTATCATCCCAGCCTTCAATGAGGCACAAACGATTCGGCAGGTTATTGAAGCGGTTAAAGAAGTGCCGATCGACACGGAGATCATCGTCGTCAACGATGGCTCGACTGATGAGACATCTGAGATCTTGGAACAGATGCGCGATGAACCGAATTTAAAAATCCTTCAGCGCAAAGAAAATCGTGGAAAAGGGGGCGCGATTCGGCTTGGACTGGAACAGGTCACCGGCGAGTTTGTAGTCATTCAAGATGCTGACCTTGAACTCTGTTCGAGAGATCTGATACCAATTATAGAAGCATTGCAAAAAGGTATTGCCAAAGTGGTCTACGGTTCAAGATTCCTAAACGGTAAAAAACGGGCAAGTCTGAAAACCTACATAGCAAACCGTATGCTTGCTAGTTTTACAAATCTGTTGTATCATGTTTATATTACTGATGAGGCAACATGTTACAAGGCATTTAACACGAGTTTGATAGCCAGCCTCAATCTGACCGCTCAGGGGTTTGAGTTTTGCCCGGAAGTGACGGCAAAGGTGCTACGTGCAGGCTATCATATCCATGAGGTGCCCATTTCCTACTTCCCACGCACAAAACAGGGTGGGAAAAAACTCCAATTCTGGCGGGAGGGCATTCGCGCAGGTTGGACCCTGTTCAAATATCGCTTTGCCCCCACGTCAAAAATCCTTAAAAAACAAGATTGGTCCAATAAAAAATAATTTAATTTTTAGCAAAATTGAATGGTTTTCACCCATCTGAATCTGATCCCGCCAATTTTGCTGTGAAATATAACCAATGGAACATTCCTAATCGTGATAAGGAAGGAGACTCAAATGGCAAAGCAAGTGAGACGTGAAGTGACTTTGAATATTCCGATACACCCCAATATGGAACTAGTCGCTGCACATACCGCTTCTATCATCGCTGAAATCATGGATTTTGAGGAAACTCACATTGATGAGATTCAATTGGCTATCATCGAAACTTGCATCAACGCTTTTGAACATAGTAATAGCACAGATAACAAAGTGACAGTCACCTACGTTCTCACAGATGATGACCTGGAGCTAAAAATTACGGATCACGGCGTCGGATTTGGTACAGACAAAACCAAGCATTTAGTCGGAGAGGCTAGGGCACAAGCCATGCAAAAACGAGGGTGGGGTTTGGAGATTATTCGGGAGATGATGGATGAAGTGGAAATCGACAGCGGTGATGGAGGAACAACCATCACAATGCTGAAAAAAAGAGCGTAATCAAAAATAGAAAGCATAACTACCACCTAAAAATTTTGATGAAGGAGGAGACAAATGGCGACATCTTTTAGTGTCAACACGCGTACCGAAGACGGTTACGCTGTTATCCAAACGGATGGATATCTGAACGGACCGACGGCAGAACAACTCGCCGAAACTGCCCAAGGTCTTATGAATCAAGGATACAGCACGCTTGTAATTAACCTTGAGAAAACACGATTGGTTAACAGTATCGGCATTTCCATTCTGATTGAGATCATTGAATTGCTTCAAGAGCACGGCGGGTCGCTGCACTTCTGCCATTTAACGCCCGTTATTGAACGGACTTTCAAAATGATGGGACTGGCTCAACATGCCGAGATCCATCCCGATGAAGCGGCTGCAACAACCAATTTATAATTGGATTGGCTGGGCACGACTGAGCTATATTCACCGAATAACACTTCTTCACATCCTCGCAATTTGCAATAGATTATCAATCCCAACCGATTGATCAGAGGTCATCAAAAGATGCAATCCGTTTCCGCTGAAGAAACAATACAACGCCTGATTTTTAGCCTGTCTGAGATTGAACAACTGGGTGAGACAATCATCTCTGGGCGCGGTAACTTTAACCTATCAAGTCGGACTTATTTACGAATCATCCACGGCACCTTGCAGGTAACCCGTTGCGCGATTTTGCTCTTTCAGCCTACTGAAGATTGCCTTACTGTCGAAGCTGCGATTAATATCAAGGATGAATCGCTGAACATTCCAGTGACCGATGACGACATCGCAGCAATACTTGAATCCTCAACCATCGATCCCGCTAACCCGCCCTCTACGTTGAACAACTTTTTCAATCAAATCCAACCCCAATTAGAACTTCTTGATGCCAATTTATGGGCACCCCTCAAAATCCGCGATGAATTTCTGGGGATTATTAGTTTAGGCAGTTTTCGGACGCTGGGTGACATGGACGATTTGGAAGACTGGAATCGAGAGCTCTTGCCTGTGTTAGCAAACCAAATCTCCGTCGCCATCGCTTACTCACGCCTGCTAGACAAGACTCGCGCGGAACAATTCCGTCTCTTCATGCTATCTGACACCGCCACCCAAATCTGTAAATCACTCGACACGGAGGCTGTGCAGGAAGAGGTAGTGACGCATGCGATCACGCTGCTGGACGCTAGCACAGGGGGACTGTTGCTCATTAATCCCGTCACACAACGGCTTGAAATGAAATCTGTTTTCGCCCTTGATCCTCAAACCAATACTGAGTTGGAAAATCTATCGATCCCCCTACAAACGGATCAAGACACTCCGTCCGCACTATCTCTCCTCGCTGAAGTCGCAATACCGGAAGGCGAAACGCTGATCTCCAACAATGAAGGGAATGGAGTATTGCTCGGTCGCAGGAATCTGATGGCAGTCCCGATGCGTGGACGTGAAGATACACTAGGGGTGTTGATTGTCGCGGATAAGGAGGGAAGAGGAGGAACTACTCTTGATTTTACCGACGAGGATAGGGTTCTGCTTGAAGCTTTCGCCAATCAGGCGGGGGTGGCAATCGAAAACGCCCAACTCTATCAAGAGGCGCTAGAAGGGCGTCAGCTACAAGCGGAGATGGAGGAAGCCGCAAAGATTCAACAGAACCTGATTCCTGATACGTTGCCGGAGATTTCTGGCTATGAGGCAACCGGACTTTACTTCCCCCGCGGCGGTGTCGGTGGAGACTACTACGACTGCCTCCCAGATTCAAACGGCACGTGGGGTCTTGCAATCGCCGATGTCTCCGGCAAGGGGATGCAAGCCGCACTGCTCATGGCGACGTTACGGGCGGGATTGCACTCAGAGGTCACGCGAAAGGAAGATCTGCCAAGCATGGCAGAAGCACTCAACTCACTGCTCTATGCAAGCAGTACCGACGGCAAATTTGCAACCTTCTTCTACGCTCAGTTACACCCGGAAAAGGATCAGATAACTTCAGTCAACGCTGGACACAACTACCCGCTCGTCATCCGGCACGCCGGTGGCTGTGATGAACTAGAAAAAGGTGGAGTGATGTTGGGTATGTTTCCTAACGATGTACTGGCTCAAATCTCAGAGTATGAGCAAGAGACCACCCAACTTTCCAGTGGAGATGTCGTGCTTTTCTACACTGATGGAGTAACAGAAACTGTAAACCCCGATGGAGAACTGTACGGGGAAGAACGTCTGGAAGCAGTCGCTACACGCGTAAAAAGCGATAATGTGGATCAGATATGCCAAGCTATTTACGATGACGTTATCGCATTTCAGGGGGAAGCCCAGCAGTTTGATGACCTAACAATGATGGTGCTAAAGAAAATATAGGCTCATGTCACCAGAAAGTGCCAAGCGTAAAGAGCGTGAAACGTGATGCGTGAAACGTGAAATGAACCAATGAACTAACAGGGATAAAATTGATGCAAGATCGAGAAGGACAGCGTTATCTGGATCCCGCCGCTTTGGCAAAAATTGGGAATCTCGAACTCATTGCGAAATTTGTCGTCGAAGGGTTCATCTCAGGTCTTCATAAAAGCCCCTATCACGGTTTCAGCGTCGAGTTCGCACAGTATCGACAATATATGCCCGGCGATGATATCAAACATCTCGACTGGAAAGCCTATGGACGGACCAATCGGTACTATATCAAGCAGTTTGAGGAGGAAACGAACCTCAACTGTTACCTCCTTCTCGACACCAGTGAGTCAATGACCTACGGCTCCGGTGAACTGACGAAGTTGCAATACGCGAGCTATCTTATCGCTTCGATCGCCTATTTCATGGCAAAGCAGCGGGATGCCGTCGGATTCGCGTACTTCGACGAAAGACTCCACGAATACCTCCCCGCCCGCAGTTCCCCCGCCCATCTCCACGCAATTCTGTTGACGCTTGAACGGATTCAAACCAATAAGCTCACCCAGATGGGGCAACCCATCCACCAGATCGCCGAACGCCTCACCAAACGCGGATTGGTTATCCTGATCTCCGACCTCTACGAGGACAACCCCGACACGGTTGTGAACGCCCTTGAACATCTCCGCTATGATGGACACGAGGTGATTGTCTTTCATGTTTTAGACCATCAGGAGTTAGACTTTGCTTTTGATCGTGTGGCGCGTTTCGTTGATGCCGAAACGGACGAGGAGGTTATCGCAACGCCGCAGGCGATTCGACAAAGCTACCTCAGCCATCTGCACGATTTCATCAATCACTACAAGTTGGAATTGAGCCGATCCGACATCGACTATAACACAATTGACACTGCAACGCCCGTTGATTACGCCCTGTCAGCCTATCTCGCCAAACGGGAGGGGTTGATTTGATAGCTCAAATGGATTGGCTCTATGTGTACTACGCTATAAATTATTTGATCGTGTAGCATTTTTACGACGACGGTGTGGCACAGTTCCCACAATCCTCTCGTGAGCATAACATCTCTTAGAACCCAGAATCAACTCCAAAGTCCCCTCGGAGAAAGTATTTGCCAAAAAACTCAGTTTCTTATACAATATCTTCAGGTGGTCCAAGAAAATAGCGGTATCGGAATTGCGTGTACTTGATGAACAGAGTGCATTTTATTACGGTTCAGTGCTGCTGAATCAAGGTTATTTTAAGTTTGCCAGAAACAGAGAAGAAAGCCACACAAATTTACTTGTAATACCGATGTATACATTTTACTTACAAAAGGAGATGTTTTGTGGAAATTAAATTAAAGAATTCTTTCCAAATTTTGGCTCTTTTAATGGCAGGCTTGACGTTCAGTATGCCTTTTGTTACCTTCGCCCAACAGAATTCATTACAGGCGGAGGCGATAGTTGCTGCCGAGCGAGACGCTCAGGCCGATGTTAATAAAGGTCTTTGGTTTTTGGGAGGCTGTTTTGGCAATGTAGTCGGGGTCATTATTGCCTATGCCGTTGAACCTACTCCCCCTGCTACAAAGCTCCTCGGTAAATCGCCAGAATATGTCGCCTTCTACACCTATGCCTATAGAGAGAAAGCCAAAAGCCTTCAGGCTAACAGTGCTTGGACAGGCTGCACTGTCTTCACCGCAGTGTATGTTCTTGGTATAGTGTGGTTTTTGCAACACTGGTAGGTCTGCGCTAAAGTGTGGAGTAGTGAAATCGGCATTCAGGCTTGCAAAATCGTTCATACAGCAACAAGGCATTCATCAGAGAAATCCTCAATGAATACGGGGTTTCGAGGCGTATTACCGATGTATGCCATTTTTGGGTGTGCCTCGGATTTTGCCCATAATTTCAGACATTTGATGCCTACCACACTTAACTGCGGTGCTACCACAGACCCTAGCCCCTATTATTATCCCTTTACAATAATAATATGGTTGCAAGTGATATACACTAGCTACCAGACCACTTATTAAAGAAACAGATGTCCAAGAACTTCAGACTCATCCTTCCCTTTTTACTTACCATCCTTTTTTGCATAGCACTTCACGCCGCGCCGTTAAAAACCTTCTCCTTGGACTTTACACGAGAATTGACCGAATCGGACAAAACGGAGACCACGACAGGCACCCTCCACTACGATGCAAAAGCAGCGCGGGTTGTTGTTGAGGTTACGGAACCGCTTAAGCAGATAATGGTCGTACAAGATAAGGTGCTGGAAATTTATTATCCCCCCGAAAATCAGGCGTTCCGCTTCATCGCCAAAAGGCGGATTCCACTTCCATTTGTTGAATCTATCATCCAGTCAACACAAGCAGAGTACGGGCTGACCGCCATCGGGTATTCCCTTGACCGGCATGAGATAACAGACAATGTGCTCTATACCTATTGGGTGCCACCTAAGAAAGCAAAGGATAAACTTGGCACCATTATTCTGAAAAACCGTGATGGTGGACTCATCTCTGCTGAAGTTAAAACCCCTGAGGGCAAACTCAACGCAAAGTCGTTTTATCGGAAGCACGTCAGACTCGGCACTAGCCATATTCCCATGGAGGTTGCTTCTAGCATATATGGTCCCAACTCCGAAGTGCTGGAGCATGAACGCATCGTCTATAGCAATCCACAACTCAACGCCCAACCGCCAATCCCAATCCTCCAGTTTGAGATTCCGAAATCTGCAAAAGTCAAAGAGATTGAATGGTAATCTCTCCTAACGCAAGTTGCTAGTTGAAAAACACCGTTAAAAAATCCTCGGAATTTTCATAGTTTTCATAGTTTTTTGAAAAAGTTACGAAAAATAAAAAAGCGGAGAATCCATGCTATGACTGGTTTCTGTGCAATTTATAGGGGAAAGAGACTTGGACATACTATGAAATTCATGTTGTTTCCAATCTCTGATGCTTGGCTGGTTAATAGGGTCATTTAATTCTTCAGGCGGGGCAAGATGCCCCGCCTACCGGGTGGCTAATGACTCTAGCTGGTTAAAAATGGCAACTTGCGTTATTCTATATCTTTATGGTATCCTCTCTCCCTCTAATCCTCGATTCAGTCCTCCGGTATTTTTTTTGTAAATAATTTGTAAAAAAAACTTGACAAACGTTTTGCAGCAATTTATAATACTACAAAATCAATATGCGAATGAGTCTCAATATCATTTATTAAAGAGATCAATCGGGCAAAAGATGCCCGTTTTTATTTAACATTACAGTGAAATTGAGACTCAATTTCAACAAATCCGAGAGTTTAGCATTGCGAATCCTCTGTTGTGTTATGCTTCTATTTTTAATAGCTCAAGTCGTACCGGCTGAATCCGAACGATTTAGTGTCTCCGGTTACGGAGTAATCAATTACGCTAACTTCGATTGGCAAACCGATCCAGAGCGACGCGCCCACATTGATGTTGAACGGCTTGTCGTCGCGCCGAAACTCCAGATGACCGAGTCCATCCGTCTTGAAGCGGAGCTAGAGTTTGAGCATGGCGGGACCGGCACTACAATGGAGTTCGATAAATTTGAGGAGTTTGGCGAATTCGAGACGGAAGTCGAAAAAGGTGGCGAGGTCATTGTTGAGAAACTTGCCGCGGTTTTTGAGATTCGTCCGACACTTAACCTTCGGATTGGTCACATCATCGTGCCGGTCGGCTTGACTGCCAAGCGGCATCGCCCCCAACACTACTTCACAACCACCCGCCCTGAATCTGAATCTAACCTGATTCCAACCATCTGGCATGAAAATGGGATCGAGCTATTCGGCAAAGTTGGTGCACTTAGCTATCAGGCACAAGTTGTCAACGGCTTGGACTCCACCGGCTTCAGTTCGCGCCGCTGGATTGTTGGCGGTCATCAACTCCGGTTTGAGACCGCTAATGCTGAAGATTTCGCGCTCGTCGGTCGGGTCGATTATCAGGTCGTGTCTGGAGCAGTTCTCGGTGTTTCTGGTTACTACGGAGACAGCGCGGACAATCGTCCTAAACCGGACTTCGATCTCGATGCCCATGTTTCAATTGCTGACCTGCACGGCTTTTACGAGGTCGGTGCGGTGAAGGTTCGTGGAATGTTTCTTTACGGCACACTCGAAAACTCAGAACTTATTTCCAAAACCAACCGAAATCTCTCAAATAACCTGAACGTCAAGCGGACACCCGTCGGTAGCCAAGCCTTCGGGGGATACCTCGAAGTCGGCTACAATCTGCTCACGTTTTTCAAATCATCGTTAAATACCGAGGCAGGGCTCGATCTGTTCGTCCGCTACGACAATTACGATACAATGGCTGAGGTTGAGGGGGATATCTTTGATAATCCGCGTTGGGAACGTCAGACGTGGACATTTGGCATCAATTATCACCTGCATTCGCAGCTTGTTTTTAAGGGACACTACTCCGCACGGAGATTGGGCACCGAAGTTGAAAACCAAGAAAATACCTTTGCACTCGGCTTCGGGTTTCAATACTAATTTAACTTCAAACTAAAAAGGAGGAATCCAATGAGATTCAATCAATATTTATCAAAACTCTTTTGCTGTACACTATCAGCATTTCTGGTCCTATCAATTGGTCTCATCGGTTGCAGCCTCACCGGCTGTGGCAGCGACGAAGAAAGTGACGATGATGTTACTACTGTAAGTGAAAGTGAAGAAGAAGCGTTTGATGCTAGTCCTATCTTGGACAACTTCGCCAACTCAATCGTACTTGCGACCTATACCGATTTGGACAGCAAAGCAGGTTCTCTGCTAGGTACTGTGCAGGCGTTGGGAGCTGCTACCAACCAAGCCCATTTGGAACTGGCACAAAATGCCTGGAAGGAAGCTCGGATACCGTGGGAACAGAGTGAAGCGTTCCTGTTCGGTCCCGTTGATACACAGGGACTTGACCCGGCACTTGATAGTTGGCCCGTCAATAAGGTTGACCTTGATGGAGTGCTTGGCAGCGATCAGGAATTGACCGAAGCGTCCATTGACGCGCTCGAAGATACGCTGAAAGGCTTCCATACTATCGAGTATCTCCTCTTCCGAGAGGGGAACCAGCGAAAAGCTGAGGATATTACGCCCCGTGAACTTGAGTACCTCGTTGCAACGACAGAGAATCTCAAAGCAAAAACGGCTCAGTTGGCTAACGCGTGGGCTGCCTCAGGCGAAAATTACGCCGGAGAGGTCGCCAACGCCGGCACCTCCAGCACCATCTATAAATCACAGAAGGACGCAATGCAGGAGATGGTCAACGGCATGATCGTCATCGCCGATGAGGTCGCCAACGGCAAGATCTCCGACCCGTTCAATGAGAAGGACACAACCCTCGTCGAGTCGCAGTTCAGCTTCAACTCGATTAGCGACTTCCAAGACAATATCCGCGGGATTCAGAATGTCTACATGGGGAAATTCGCCGCAGACGGTCAGGGGCTCGACGAATTTGTAAACGGGGTGGACGCTGCGCTGGACGCGAGATTCCAAACTGAAGTCCAGACCGCGATTGATACCATCGGTGCGATTCCAGATCCCTTCCGTGATTCAATCACCGCCCAACGTGCTGCTGTCCAAGCAGCGATTGATGCGGTCAGTACGGTTCAGCAGACGCTAGAGAACGATATCTTGAAGTTGGTGCTAGACAGTAATTTCAACTAACGCTGGTTAGCGTGTGACGGAGAAACCGAGTTTTTCCAAAAAACTCGGTTTCTTTGCACGATTTATTCGCACGTGCCACGTAACCATTGGGGATTGGGCAGCATATCTATCGTTTGCTAATAGGAAAAATCATCTTGAGGTGACAGCAGTGATATCGAAAAACGACTTCCCAAACCTGTTTGGGCGTAGCAGTTGGGGTACTGTAACCTGTGAGTTTGAATGCCTCAATGAGATACCACCTCTCAACCTAATTGGTAATGTCAACCTTGTTCCGTTCAAAGGGGATCGGTGGTTGGTCCTTCGCTTACAAACAGGGGAATGGGAAGTTCCGGGTGGCACGTTGGAGCCGGGCGAAAGCTATTCGGACGCAATCAGTCGTGAACTAATCGAAGAGGCTGGTGCGCGCCTGCTAACCTTTGAACCACTCGGCACTTGGCACTGTTTTTCGACTGCCTCGAAACCTTATCGCCCACATTTGCCACATCCCGAATTCTATCGGCTTGTGGGTTATGGAGCGGTAGAAATCACCGGCAGCCCCGAAAATCCTGAAGGCGGCGAACAAGTTGCAAGCGTAGACCTCGTTCCTGTTGAGGAAGCTGTTCAGAGATTTCGTGACATAAATCGGCTTGAGTTAGCAGAGCTATATCAGTTGGCAGTGAGAATGCGTGAGGCAAAAAATGAAAAACAGCGAAAAATTGGCGTTTGAAATCATGAAATCAAATCATCGTTCATACGTTCTGTCTCTTATAACCTCACTTTGTATCCTAATCGCCGCTTGTGATTCGGATAATCTGACCGATCCGGAGAAGATAGCGGTCTCGGATAAGGGACTTTCAGGCGGGGAGACGACCGTTTTTGACGCGACAAGCCATGCCTTTTCAACGCCTGCGCCAAATCTTTCGGCGGATGGGCTAGCAAAGCACCTTGAAGGTGACGTTGAGTTTGAAGCGGTTTTTGTCACAGTTCCGGCGGAGGTCAATCCGGGGCTTGGTCCCGTTTATAATAATATCTCTTGCATCAACTGTCATGCGCGAGATGGGCGGGGACGTGCACCAACGTCGGGTGAAAAACTCACATCAATGCTTTTCCGCGTGAGTCTTCCGAATCCAGAAAGCGATGGCACACACGGACCCATCCCAGTTCCCGGTTTCGGGACACAACTCAATAACCGCGCAATCTTCGGTGTACCCCCGGAAGGAACGGTCGCGATCAATTATACGGAGGGTGAGCTTACGACCAGCGACGGGGTGAAGGTGCATCTCCGTACGCCGAACTACAAGATCGAAGACACGTATCAACCGTTGCCGGCTGGCGTTGAAATCTCGCCCCGTGTCGCCCCTGTTGTGTTTGGTCTGGGGCTACTTGAAGCGATACCTGAATCAGCCATCCTGGCCTTGGCGGATGAAGATGATCAGGATGGCGATGGGATTTCAGGGAAGGCGAATTACGTCTGGGATGTCCAGAAGAATGGGTTGAGTCTTGGCCGATTTGGGTGGAAGGCGAATCAACCGACGCTGATTCAACAGGTCGCTTCCGCCTACCACGACGACATGGGAATTACAACCTCGTTGTTGCCGAGAGAGAACTCGGATGGGCAACCGCAATACGACGGACGGGGGGATGATCCAGAACTCAGCGATGAGATTTTGGATGTGGTGACATTTTACGTCCAAACCCTCGCTGTGCCTGCCCGACGCAACCTCGACGACCCAACGGTTCAACGTGGTGAAGAACTCTTTGAGAGCGCGCAGTGTTCCGGTTGCCATATCCCGACGCTGCAGACAGGGTTGCTATCGGATGTACCGGAGGTCTCCAACCAGACGATTCACCCGTACACCGACCTACTGTTGCACGATATGGGTCCGGGGTTGGCAGACAATCGCCCAGACTTTTTGGCAAGCGGTTCGGAGTGGCGCACACCTCCGTTGTGGGGGATTGGGTTGGTCAAAGTGGTCAACGGGCACACCAACTTTCTCCACGACGGTCGGGCGAGAGGGTTATTGGAGGCGATCCTGTGGCATGGTGGAGAAGCAGAACAATCGCGTGAGGCAGTTCAAGGGATGTCCGCAAGCGACAGAGACGCGCTCATCGCTTTCCTAGAATCGTTGTAGTAGTATACGCGGGAGGGAGTTACGCTCCCTCTTCATCAGAAATAATCTGCTGTGCGAGGTAGTTTTGGATGCCCACTTGGTTAATCTGGTCGAGTTGAGCCTCTATCCAGTCAATATGCTCTTCCTCATCTTTGAGGATACGCTCAAGAAGCTCTTCCGACCCGAAATCCTTATGGGTATGGGCAAGTTGGATGAATTCATTCAGCCGCTCGACCGCTTCTGTTTCAAGGGCGAGGTCGTATGTCATCATCTCTTCGACATTCGCCCCGATTTTAATTTCAAAATAGCGTGCCATGTTTGGCATGGCGTTGAGATAGAGGACACGGGCGATAAGCTCTTCAGCGTGCTTCATCTCTCCGATGGCGTGTTCGCGTATCGCTTGATGGAGACGTTCATATCCCCAGTTTTCGCAGATTTCGGAATGGGCGAAATATTGGTTGATAGCAGTAAGTTCAGCAGTTAAAACTTCGTTGAGCACTTCGATAATTTCAGGATGTCCGTTCACTGTTTTCTCCTTATATTTGAAATGAGGTAGATTCAATCGAAACTGTATATAATAACGCTGTGAAAGGGTGGAAGGGTTGACCTAACGTAAAAACTCTTTTCTCTCAGCAGCTTTGCTCCTATTTTTGATATGAACCAATTAGAGGAGACTTATGGCTTTACAAGTCCAAGAGTTACAACGAAATTCGGGCGTCTCTCGATTCGTAAAAGCAGCTAAAACGGCTGAGGTCGGTCCCGGCAACTGCATTAGCGCGAAGTTGGAAGGTAACTTCATCGGCATCCACAACGTCAATGGAAAGTTTTACGCGGTGAACAATATCTGCCCTCATGTCGGTGGTATCTTACACGCGGGTCAGCTAGAAAATGACGTTATCGTTTGCCCGATTCATCAATGGAGGTTTGATGTCAAAACGGGCAAGTGTATTTGGCCCGGCAAATGTGGGATTGCGACCTATCCCGTAAAGGTTGACGGGGAACATATTCTTGTTGATATCAATTCACCCAGCCAGCCAATCCAACACAATCCCATTCGCGTTTACCACACGAAGACAGAACGGAGGGCACAACTATGATAACTGTTGCAAATCGAATCTACGTTGCACCCGAATATCGAGAAGCCTTTGAGGAGCGTTTTCGCAATCGCGCTCGACTCATTGACGGGATGCCCGGCTTCATCTCAAATCAGGTGTTGCGTCCGGTCAATGAGGATGATCCCTACGTCGTGTTTACGCTTTGGGAATCGCGGAAGGACTTTGAGAACTGGGTTGAATCAGAAGAGTTTCGCAAGGGACACGCCCAGTCGGGAACGCTGCCCCAAGAAGCGTTTACACAGTCGAACAAACTGGAACTTCACGAGGTATTCCTCGATTCTGCCCGACCAGACCTTGAGGAGGAGCCGGAGGGTGGACCGTTCAGGGTACACTAAGGTGTATGGCTCAGCTCTGTCTGACAAATCCAAGCGATCGGGGAAAAACAGCAAAAATGAAAGACAAATTGATTTTCGTCAAACTTACTCATGAAAACTTGAACAGGTTCTTATTACTTCAGTAAGTATCGCTCAATAAAGTTGTGCCCTTATTGACACTGAGATTCATTATCAATAAACAGAAGAAATAAAAGAACAGAAAAGGCGAACGATAGAAAAAGGGACAGCTCCCAACGGCCAATTGTTAGCTATATCCCATATCCCTATCGGTTTGATGTATTGGGGCTTTTTTGCGCCCACTTGGGGCGAGCCTCCGCCTTTTCTGTTTCCATTAAGGATAGCCAATAACTGTACGGTTGTCAAGGAAATTCATCCCACATAAAACAGAGGCTAAGGTGCAAGATAACACAAGCTCGCATTCAACGACTATCGAGCCAAACCCCAGCAAGCAGAAAAAGCAGGAGAGACGGCGTTCACCCTACATTTTTCTTCCAGCGGGGTGGAGCCGGGGCGCATTTCTCAAATGGTTGCGTCGAACACACGCTTGGCTGGGACTTTGGGGCGCAACGCTGGGCATTTTGTTTGGCATCACCGGAATCTTACTCAACCATCGGGGAGTCATGAAGATTAACGTCGCTAAGACCGAGCGGACAAAGATTGAACTTGCACTACCAGAAACGCGACCAGAAAGTGTCGAGGGTTTCGCGGTGTGGCTTCAAGCCGAGCTGGGTATTGAGAAGAAGTGGAGTCGTGCACGTTCCGAGCCAGCACAAGAAATCAGTTGGGATGGGCGGTCGGTAGTACAACCTGAAAGATGGCGCGTCAGCTTCAGTAATCCACAACGCACTTATAGCGCGGAATATTGGGTTGGCAACAGTTACGCTAGTGTCACACAATTTGATCGAAATGTCTTTGCATTTCTCAATCGTTTGCACATGGCGAGTGGGATGGGTGCTGCATGGATTCTCCTCGCCGATTCAATTGCGGGCAGCTTAATCATCCTCTCCCTTACCGGGATATTACTCTGGACGCGACTCCACGGCCCTCGTCTGCTTGCCGCGGGGCTCGGTTTTGGATCGCTGACCCTTGCAATCTTTTTTGTCTGGCGAGCTCTCTAATTGATTCACCGGGCGGTTATTTTACTACTACACAGAAAGGAGATAGTTGATGCAGTTATACAGACGGATCTGGATAGGATTCTTGGTTATCTTCACGGTCAGTGGAATACGGTTAAGTTTCGCTGCAACAGAGCCAAAGACTGACCTTTTTCGACTGGATGAAGTGGTCGTCACCGGCACAAAAACCGAGCGGCGATTGAAAGACACACCTGTTATCACGGAGGTCATCACACGCAGTGAGATTGAAGCGACAGGTGCAGAAAACATTGGCGAAGTACTTGAACATCGAGTGGGGATTGTTGTTGATCGTGATGCTCACGGCGACGGTGTTCAACTGCAAGGGCTTGATTCGGATTATATCCTGATTCTCCTTGATGGCGAGCCACAGGTCGGCCGAATCGCTGGTAAACTGGATCTCGCACGGATCGCAGTCGAAAACGTTGATCGGATCGAGATTGTTAAGGGTGCATCGTCCGCACTCTTTGGCAGCGCCGCGATGGGAGGTGTAATTAACGTTATCACACGCAAAGCATCGTCCCCACTTGCTGCTCAATTCACCAATAATTTTGAAACCCACAACACCATCGACAGTCGTAGCACGGTTCAACTGAAACATGACAAAATCAACGCGCTATTGACCCTCGCTGCAAATCGCCGAAGTCCAATTGATCTAGACGAATCAGACCTTACAACGACCATTGATGGCTATAAGAACTGGAGCCACTCTGCGCGGAGTGAATATCAACTGACTTCCAAATCGACACTGCTGTTTTTGGGGCAATATTTTGCCCAAAAGCAGGAGGGGGTTAGTGAAACAGAAGGCGTCGTCTTTGACCGACTCGGTGATATAGACAACTTCAGCGGAAGTGTCGGTACAGGATATCAATTCGGTTCGCGCTCGAAGTTGATGGGTAAAATCTACGCCACACGCTATCGCGATGAATCGACGGTTATTGACCGCGGCACCTCGCTCACTGCGTCCTCAAACGTCACAGTTCAAGACTTAATCAAAGGTGAAGCGCAATTTGACGTCGCTCTCGGATCGAAGAACCAACTGACCGTTGGGGCGGAGTTAATTTTTGAAAACCTCGAATCCCAACGCATCACGGGCGGTGAGAAAGACGTTACAACCGATTCACTGTTTTTCCAAAACGAATTTCGACCGATAGCTAACCTTGCATTTGTCTTGGGAGGACGACTTGACTATCATTCCGAATTCGGAACACACTTCAGCCCAAAGTTAAGTGGGATGTACCACGTGACCCGTGATGTCACAATTCGCACCTCATACGGTCAAGGCTTTCGTGCACCTGACTTCAAAGACCTTTATCTCGACTTCAGCAATCCGACATCTGGCTATCAGGTGCTTGGAAACCCAGACCTACAACCCGAGTCGTCAGGTAATTGGAATCTTGGGGTTGAATACCAGTTTAAGTCCTCACTGCTCGGGCGGGTGCACCTGTATCGAAACAACCTGAACAACCTGATCGAAGCGGAGCGAATCGGGGAGAGTGTACTTGGTGGAAGCAAATTTCAGTATTTCAACCTCAGCGAAGCATTCACCGAAGGGGTTGAGGTGGAACTTTCGACCCGCTCAATCGGTGGCTTCTCCGTGACGATCGGCTATGCATATCTCAACGGCGAGGATAAGGAGACAGGTTTGACATTGCTCAATCGATCAAAGCACAGTAGCAACCTTAAACTTGCCTATACCAACCAAGGCACCGGTTTCAACGTAGATCTGCGCGGGCGTTACGCCAGCAAGTGGGGATTCTTCGACGACGGTGACAACGTCCTTGAAGATGAGGAGTACGCGCCGAGCAACTGGATTTGGAACATTCGGGGGTCTAAGCAGGTGTTCAAATGGCTTAAAGCTTCCGCCGGCGTTAATAACATTTTCGACTTCAAGATTCCAACCTTTTACACCTTTACCGGGCGGTCGTTTTATGGCGGTCTCTCTTTGATTTATTGAGCGGGCCGTCAAATGGCCACAAGCTTTCTTTCATAGGGTGGAGAAGGCTTGTTTTGATAACCTACCCTAGGCTCACCAGCTTGTTGGGGTTAGGAGGCAGGCTAGTGAGCATGTTGTAGCGAGTCATGCGTAACGCATAAAAATATTTGCCTCCCGTTACGCATGACTCATTACACAGCAATCAAGAAGATGGAACTCAGCAGAGCACATCTCTTCGGATTCATCGGTTTTACTTCGATATTTTTTACTGGGACGTTAGTTGCGTTCACGCCCCTATTGCAGCAGTTATGCCTGCTGTTATATTCACGGGCACTTCTGTTTGCAGCCGGTGCCTTTGCATGTGCGTGTGCTTTATCGTTGATTTATCTTCTCCAAGAAATCCAACTCAAACGGAAACAATTTCTGCTGGTATTTTTCCATCTACCAGCACTTGAACGGTTGGACACACTTTCCTATCAGAGTGTGATTGTCGGGGTATCACTGTCGGTCCTCGGATTGCTAACCGCTTTTCTGCTACACAGCAACCCCCATAGCGATTGGTCTCACCAGATATCGGTCGCGCGTTGTATATGGCTGGTCTATCTGCTTCAACTGTTCGTCAGATTTGTGCTTTGCCGACGTGGAAGAAAGTCGGGGTAGCACCGCAGTTAAGTGTGGTAGGCATCAAATGTCTGAAATTATGGGCAAAATCCGAGGCACACCCAAAAATGGCATACATCGGTAATACGCCTCGAAACCCCGTGTTCATTGAGGATTTCTCTGATGAATGCCTTGTTGCTGTATGAACGATTTTGCAAACTTGAGTGCCGATTTCACTACTCCACACTTTAGTGCAGACCTACCAAAGTCGGCGTATGTCTCAATCATTTGTTTTTTAATTCTAATATTTTTACATGCATCCTTCCAGTGGTAAGAGAAAGCAGATTCTTTCCGATACCACTGAAACCTATCAAGAAAGGAAAGAAAATGAATCACACAAGAGAATCTCTGTCATGTAACAGCATGTGTGCTGTTTATCAATGCCTTGAGGGGCATATCCATTTCAAATATCGGGGCATCGACATTGCGATGACTCCCCAGGATTTCTACCAAGTTGCTAGCACTATCGCGGAAGCCATGTTGACTTTCAAAGATGATAACACAAAATCTTTAAAAGACAGGGATCAACCGATCACTGTCTAATCCGTTGTTTCAAGCACTCAATAGGAGGTCACAATGAAAAACTTTAGGAATCTCGCCACTTGGCGACTCATCATCTGGTCAGTTCTGTTTGTTGCTACTGTTCTCTTTTTCGGTTGCGGTAACGATGATGACGACGATGGACTTGAACAACCGCTTGAGGAACAACCGTCCGAAGCCGTAACCCCACCATCGGCGGATCAATCACCCGCCGACGCCGTGCCACAACTCGATGCTGTCAGTTTTACTATCGATGCGACGAGCAGAGAAGCATGGGTATATTTCTCCCTTGCCAAAGGTAATACCGTTGAGGTCGCTGACCCGCTTAATTCAATGGATTGGGACCTCGGATTTCAACGGACAACGGTCATAACCAACGGCGGCGTAAGTGGTCCCGGAAAGGGTGGTGCTGTGCTGCTTAAAGATGCGGAGTTTGAGGGGGTGAAAGAAGCACCTGCGGGTGGATACGCTGTCGATTCAGATCAGAATCTCGCTATCGCTGCACAAAGTGAGGAGGGGTGGTACATTTATACCGGACCACCGAACCACTGGATCCTGCCGCTGGAGAAACGGGTGTTTGTGGTTCAAGCGGCGGATGGCACGTTTGCCAAAGTGCGTTTCATCGGCTACTACAAGGACAATGACAATAAAAAGGACGGCGGTTTTATAACCTTTGAATACGTCCATCAGCCCGATGGGAGTCACAATTTTTAATATTTATTTACTTCAACAGCCTGTACTGCTGCGAGAGGAATCCGTATCTCCTACCTCTCCGGGAGAAACCGAGTTTTTCTAAAAAAACTCGGTTTCTTTTTATTATCTTTCAAAAGAACCGGTCAGTTACAATGTACTAACCCAAGGAGTCAGAAATGAAAATACAACACCTCGTAATACTGTTTTGTCTAACTGCATCAATCGTCACTGCACAACCTATAGAGGTAACGGATGCACATGGTAAAACCGTTGTTATTCACTCAGCCGAGCGCATTGTTTCGCTCAATGGCAGTACCACCGAGATTCTCTTTGCGCTTGATGTCGGCACAAACGTTGTCGGATGCGATGCCTCCTCCACCTATCCAAAACATGCCATAGAAACGTTACCGTCGGTCGGCTATCAGTACCGGCTCAACGCAGAGGGCATTCTTTCCTTGAGACCAACACTGGTGATTGGACGAGCGGACGTGAAGCCGCCTCAAGTTATCGAGCAGCTACGGATGGCAGGCGTAACGGTGCTGTTGTTCAAAGAGCCGAGAACTTTCGACGAAACCAAGCAACGCCTACGCACGATTGGAAAAGCGGTTGGTCGTCAAGAGCGGGCAACAGCATTAATCTCAGTCCTAGAGAAAGACATCGAAACCCTGAAATCGAAACTTACCGCCCGTCAGGAGCAGCCAAAACTCAAGGCGTTGTTCCTTTATCTCCGAGGTCCGCAAACTGCTTTTGTGCTTGGCAGAGATTCAGGTCCGGGTGCGATGCTTGAACTGGTCGGTATAACCAATGCCGCAGGAAAAATCAAAGGAACCAAGCCGATGACAGCGGAGGCGGTTATCGCCGCACAGCCGGATGTATATGTGCTGTTTGAATCAGGGTTGAAATCGATCGGTGGGGTCGAAGGGTTGCTTAAAGTTCCCGGTTTAGCACAAACACCCGCTGGACGGGCTAAGCGTGTGGTTGCGATGGATGGGTTGTATTTGTCGGGGTTCGGTCCCCGTTGTGGCAAAGCAGCCCTTGACCTATTTCGGGGCATCTATGAGTCTGAAGGACATTTTATTGCAAAGGGGGAATAGCCTCCTTCAGTTTGCAATCAACTCTAACACACTGTGTAACAATCGGTAGACCATGCCAAATCGAGCCAAAATTCTTCTTATCCTCGGTAGTTTACTCCCAATTTCGCTCTGCGTTGCAGCGGGTGTAGGAGCATATCAGATCCTACCGTGGCGCATCCCTAGCATATTGCTTTTCCACAAAGATGGGTTTGAAGTGCTGCTATACGTCCGATTTCCCCGCGTCCTCTTATCCGCAATTGTTGGATCCGTTTTAGCCATCTCCGGCGCAACGCTGCAGGGCATCTTCCGCAATCCACTGGCGGATCCCGGGTTAATCGGTGTAACGGCGGGCGCAGGCCTCGGCGCAGCGATCTGGATTGTGCTAATCGGAGGCGGATTTTTGGGTATCTGGGGTGTACCGGTCGCGGCATTCGCCGGTGGGGTACTTGTGACGATCGGTGTCTGGCAAATCGCTCAAACGCAAGGACGGGTTCTCACAGTGACGTTATTACTCGCTGGAATAGCACTCAACAGTTTCGCAGGTGCGGGCATTGGCTTGATGACCTTTCTGGCTGACGAGGAACAGCTTCGGAGTCTTACCTTCTGGCTGCTCGGCGGCTTCGGAGGAGCGACATGGCGGACGGTTGTGGTTACGCTCCCGGTGGCGACCGTCGGAGCGATTGTGTTATTTCGTTTGGCTCGTGCACTCAATGCCATGAGCCTAGGCGAATCAGAAGCATATCATCTTGGGGTTTCGACTGAGTCCCTGAAGCGATGGGCGGTTTTTGGGGTAGCGTTGACTGTTGGTGCTGCCGTATCGGCGGCGGGGGGCATCGGTTTTGTAGGACTGGTCGTACCGCACCTACTTCGTCTCATGGGTGGTGCCGATCATCGGTATCTGCTGTCCGGGTCGGCGTTAGGGGGTGCGATTCTGCTTGTGTTGGCAGATCTTTTTGCCCGAACCGTTGCAGTCCCTGCCGAACTGCCTGTTGGCGTTGTTACCGCATTGCTTGGGGGACCATTTTTCCTCTGGCTATTGATGAGATTTAAGAAAGAGGTGGTGTATGGTTGAACTGGAAGGTGTTGGATATCGCATCGGTCAGAAATGGCTTGTCCGCAATATTGACTTGAAAATTGAGGCGGGAGAGTTTTGGATTTTCGTCGGACCAAATGGCGCAGGTAAATCAACACTTTTGCGTCTCATCTCCGGGGAACTTTCACCGACAACGGGACAGATTCGATTTTTCGGCGAATTAATCGACGAATACTCGCCACAAGAATTAGCGCGGAAACGCGCCTATCTCCAACAGAAGCGGGATGTCAACTTCCCATTCCGTGCATCGGAGATTGTCTTGCTCGGACGCCATCCGCATCTCAACGGTGCAAAAGAGACTCCCACAGATTTAGCAATTGCGTGGGAAGCGATGAAACAGATGCAAGCCGATATGTTTGCCGAACGCCTGTATCCGACGCTGTCGGGCGGGGAAGCGTCTCGCGTTGATCTTGCCCGTATCCTTGCACAAGAACCGAGATTGTTTCTGCTGGACGAACCAACAAATCATCTCGACCCTCGCTATCAGGTCCAGATCCTCCGCTTGTGCAGTTTAATTGCACAATCAGGCAGAACGGTCATTGCTGCGATTCACGATCTGAATCTGGCGTCAATGTATGCCGAGCAGGTGCTTATGTTGCGGAAGGGAACCCCTATTGCTGTTGGAACTCCCAAATTCATTTTTACACCGCAACAGTTGGAAGCGGTTTACGATGTGCCTTTTGAAGTGATGCAACTTTCGAGCGGACAACTAGTTGTTATACCGCTTTCCTCCGATTGCGTACCCAGAACCGGCGGATTGAGGAGTGTATCAAAACTGTCACCCTCAAAGCATAGTTCATCAAGGACCACAGCGGCTGGATAGATGTTGTATAGCGTTGTCGGACTAACTCATATACATCAATCGAAATATTCATCCTCCCTAAACTTTGTCCACGACTGAAATACAGGGAACGGTGAGGGCAAGATCTTATCAGGATCATTCAATTTGAACGATATTTTTTCATCATCGAAAACCTCCCTGATCGAAATAGAGATCCCCGACGTTTCAATACAATTTTTACATTGAGTCGGCAGTATTCTCTCTGAACTCGGTTCGTTGAAATAGATCTTGATCTCCGAATCGTTTTCCGCCTTTTCAACGCGGTAATCCCCTGTGAAAATTTCCCACTCGTTGATCGCGTGATTACCCTCGGCGTATTGTGCCCAAAGTCTTACTCCGTCAAAGAAATCTAGAACAACCCCTTTTCTCGGACTAGCGTCTATATCGTCAGGCTCAAATTGACGGAATGACCGATCTTTCAACGTCATCTTTATCTCTACTTCTTCCATTTCGCTAACCGGGTGAAATGGTCCCTCACCGCACGAACTCCAGATAAGCAGAGCGAATACGAGAAAAATTGATGCCAACCCTGCATAAATCTGACGGTTGAGATATCCGTGTTTGATCCTCATCTTGTGATCCAAAGTAGAACGATCCTGTAGCGTTAGGCGGGTGGATACAGTGATGGATGACATAGTTCCCTCCATTATCTGAGAACAGCTGCTTAGGATTAGTATTTGGTTGAAAGTATAACACACCCTGTAATGCCTATCCAGCATGTTTTCCAATGCTGATTTGGACATGAAGACAACCGTATAACAAACTGTGTCGTCGTTTGAATACTACAAGAAGTGCCAACGTTCCAGCAGTTAGAATCAGTTTACAATTCATCCAATTGCCAACTAAATCTATGACATCATTCGACAAATATGATATAATAAAAGTGGTTTGATAATCCTTGCGTAGGTCTATTCTTCAATTTTTCAGAACGAACCGATCGAAAGGAGATAATCGCCATGAATCTTTCACACCTCAGCACCAATCTCACACCTCTTCTCGCCGCGATTGTAACACTTTCACTGTTCTTATCGCCATACACCATCGCTCAAGACACCACATGCACTTTATCCGGTCGCGTTGTTGATGTAGAAGGAAACCCGCTTGTCAACCTTCCGATACTGATTCAGTCATTTGCAATCGTTGATGGTTGGCTGGAATCAACCCATCTTCTAAGGGATTTTATGCCAGAAGCTTATGTCCCTCCACTTATATCGCACACCGATGCAGCGGGGCGATTTTCTGTTACGGGAATCAAGCCTGGTCCCATTCAGTTCGTAGCACACCCCACCTATCTGCCCGCTGATGAACCGCTATCATCAGACCTCGCTCCGGATGTTGAGGTTTTATCCATCGCAATTGGAGCGATAACCTTCTACCCGCCTTACGCGAAGCATCCCCCTTTTGGTGGGATCACATTTGCCATTGAACCGGGCGTACATCTCGAAAATGTAGAGGTTAGGGTGAAGCCACGGATGCGCATTCGGGGGCAAATCGTTTTTGCAGACGGAACCCCCCTTGCTAATGCAGAGATTCATACCAGTATGCGACGACGAGATCTTGATGGACAGGGCAGAGGTAGTTCGAGCGGTGGATCACGGACGGATGATGCGGGCTACTTTGTGGAATATGTGGATGAGTCTGGGTTCTATACAGTTGCGGTCGAGTTTCAGGGACTTTCAGTAACCTCGGAGGAATTTGTCGTTGAAGCTGACCAAAGATACGATAGTCTGGTCTTAACACTCAATAGCGAGCCGGTTCCCTTCGAGGCACTTCCCGAGGGGATGGAGTTCGATAACACGGGACAATGGGTGGTAAATCCCTCGAACAATCACAGTTACAAACGCGTCTATTGCGAAAGTTGGGACGATGCCCAAGCGAAAGCTATTGCCGAAGATGCACATCTGGTCGCGATTAACGATGCGGCAGAGCAGCAGTGGCTAGTGAAGTTTTTTGGCACCGCTCCCTGTTGGATCGGGCTAACCGACCTTGCCAAGGAGGGTGAATGGGGTTGGACGAGCGGTGAGCCGCTCACCTATTTCAACTGGGCATTCCATAAACTGATAGACGCCGACAGGGGCGATGAGGACTATGTCTTCATGGGGCTTTCACCGGACGGGAGATGGCATAAAGTTGGTCCGCAAAGCCCCGAATGGCAGATGCCCCGAATGACCATCCTCGAAAGGAAGGTTTTGCCCCCCAAACCGTCGGCGGAAGAGAAGTAGCTAAAGCCTCGATCAATTCAAAGGCAATGGGGTTCTGAGTGCCGAATCCCCCGAACAGAGCCAATTGGTGAATTTGCATTGAAAGCTCTATCTGCAACGGCGGACAGGGTTATCCGACTAAAAATCCTACGAATATGAGGCACTGAGCACTCGACTACGTAAGTCACAAAGGAGATTCTACCATGAAAGTAATTTCAGTGTTACTTACGCTTTTTATTCTATCCTCATCCAATGCGTCTCCTGAAGATCCCTCGCAATGGGGTTTGCCTCAAGGGGTTAAAGTACGCCTCGGAAAAGGCGCGATAACTGGTCAAATACGGTATTCTCCCGACGGCACTCGGCTTGCAGTCGGTAGCGGGATCGGTGTTTGGCTCTACGATATAGCGACATTTCAAGAGGTCAACCTACTCACAGGACATTCAGGGGGTATTTTAGATATTGCATTCAGTCCAGATGGCTTGATGCTGGCAAGCGCGAGTTGGGACAAAACCATTCGCCTGTGGAAGGCAGACACCGGTACACACCTGCATACACTGGAGGGACATATGTCGGGTGTCAGCAATGTTGTATTCAGTCCGGATGGGAGTACGCTGACAAGTGCAAGTTGGGACGAGACTATCCGCCTGTGGAATCCGGGAACAGGTGAACATCTACGAACATTAGAGCCGGATATGTCGAAGATCAGCGGTGTCGCATTCAGCCCGGATGGGAGTACGCTGGCAGCTTGGAGTCGGGACAAAACCCTCCATTTGTGGAATGCCACGACAGGTGAACATCTGCACACACTTGAGGAGCCTACGGTAGATGTCACTAGTGCTGCCTTCAGTCCAGATGGTTTAACGCTAGTAGGTGGGAGTTGGGGCGATGGCATTCATGTTTGGAATGCGATGACAGGTATCCACTTGGAAACACTAGGAGAGGGAACATCTAGGGTCAAGAGTGTTGTGTTCAGCCCGGATGGAAGCACGCTGGCAAGCGGTCATAGCGACGATGGAATCCATTTATGGGACGCCACGACGGGAATGTATCTGCGGGAATTGAAAGGGCATACAGGTTGGGTCAACAGTATAACCTTCAGTCCAGACGGCAGTAGGATTGTCAGCGGGAGTTCGGACGGCACCATCCGTCTCTGGAATGTGGCAACGGGTGCATCTCTCAGAACACTGGAGGGACATTTAGATACCATCTATGACATTGCTTTCAGCCCGGATGGCGCAACGCTAGCCAGCGCGAGTAGAGGAGAGACTGTCCGTCTGTGGGATGCTGTGACCGGAACGATCAAACAGATCCTAGTGGAGGATTGGTCGCGGTTCCACAGTGTTATCTTTAGTCCGGATGGTTCTATGCTAGCAAGTGCGACTGACTACCATACTATTCACCTTTGGAATCCCAAAACAGGTGCACCGTTCCGAATCCTGACAAACGATAACGGACGTGACTACAGTATCGCGTTCAGTCCGGATGGTAATACACTCGCAAGTTGGAACGGCGACACCACCATCCAACTGTGGAATCCCAAGACCGGCATGCAGCTCCGAACACTACACTGGGAGACCTCTGCCCCCCCTCGCATCGCGTACAAACCGGCTGCCAGCACGACCCTCGCGTTCAGTCCGGATAACGCCACACTCGCAAGTGGAAGTAACAACCTGAGCGATCCTAACGTCCGTCTTTGGAATGTAGCAACAGGCGCACACGAGCGAACATTGGAGGGCCATAAAGCGGATATCACCAGCGTTGCTTTTAGCCCGGATGGAAGTACCCTTGCCAGCGGCAGTGGCGACCATACCGTTCGTATTTGGGATGCCCGGACAGGGACTCCCCGTTGGACCCTAGAGGGACATAAGACAGGCATTTCGAGTATCGCCTTCAGCCCGGACGGAAGCATACTCGCAAGCGCGGATGGCGACAGCATTATCCACTTATGGGATGCTACAACTGGAGCACATCGCCAAACCCTGAAGGGGCATACATCATACATCACTAGTGTCGTCTTCAACTCAAATGGGAGTATACTGGCAAGTGGGAGTTACGATGGCACGGTGCTTCTGTGGGATCTTGCCCGTTAACGGTATGAACCCCATTGTAAAGATACTTAGAACTCACGCACTTCGGTGAGCCTAGTGAATTATGTTCACCGACGACGAATCGCTGAACTAACAAGTGCGTATCGTTTATGGTGAAAAATGGATAGACATTAATTGTAGTAGGCACACTCCGTGTGCCGTAACTCTGCGAACCCCGATCTATTAGGGCTCGTTCATAGTGTCCAATTAATTCTAAGATCTACCATAATTGTGTAATTCCTTATCACCTACCACAACCATCCCATCCAAAAGGAGATATTTACCATGAACCGTTCATGTTTCACATCCAACCCACTATCTATCACCACGATTGTAGTCCTTCTATTTGGAACATTGCCATATAGTAATGCCCAAGAAGCCACGAGCACTCTATCCGGTCGTGTTATTGGTGTTGATGGTAATCCGATTGCTGGGATTTCGATAGCGATTCAGCCATCTGAAACCTTCGATGGTATGGAACGACAAGAGCCCTTCTTTGTACTGCCATCACAAACCGATGACGCAGGACGTTTCTCCATCGTGAATATTACTCCGGTTTCAGTCCAATTGGTTGTACTACCCTACGATGCACCTGACCATGAGATACTATCTGTCAAAATGGGACTGGTGACTGTCTATCAGCTAGAACAGCCGCCTTTTGGTGGTATCGCGTTTGCCGTCAAGCCGGGGACACACATTGAGAATGTTGAAGTCATAGTGAAACCTCGGATGCGTATTCGAGGCCGAGTTGTTTTTGCCGACGGAACACCCCTTGCCAAGGCGAGGATTCGGATCGATACACGCCGTGGTTCTCTTGATGGGCAGGGCAGCGGGAGGTCAAGCGGAGGGTATCAGACGGATGATGCAGGGTACTTTATAAAATATGTGGATTCACCTGGACTCTACACAGTAACGGTGAGTCAGCAGGGACTTTCAGCAACAGCAGAACCATTCGTGCTTGAGGAGGACGAAAGAAAGGACGATGTGGTCTTCACCTTCGAGTCTGAACCAATTTCCACCGATGCACCCCTTGATCGAGTAGAGGCGTCAACCTCATCGGCACCGGGCGAGGGAATGTGGGTGGTCAATCCGGCAAATGGACACGCTTACAAAAGCATCCGTTGCGAGGGATGGAACGATGCGAACAACCAAGCAGCCACCGAAGATGCGTATCTGGTCGCCATTAATGACGAAGCGGAGCAGAAGTGGCTCTCGGAAATCTTTGGATCCCGCCCCTATTGGATTGGTCTGACCGACCTTGCCAAGGAGGGTGAATGGGTTTGGACAAACGGTGAGCCGGTTACCTACACTAACTGGAGACAACCCTATGAACCGATGGACGCCGATAGGGGCGACGAAGACCACGTCTTCATGGGGCATTCACCAATTGGGGAATGGTCTGACGTTAGCCCCGACGACGGTGCATGGCGGTCTGTCCGAATGGCTATCATTGAAAAAGACAATCCCCCCGGCAAAACGCCGACGAAAGAGAAATAATTCTGATTTGAAAACCCAAGTACTTCGTTTCACACTTATCCTATTGAGCAGTCTCACCCTTTCCGCGCTCACTACGATTTCCATCGCCCAAACTCAAGATTATTCGCGGGTGAACCTACCCGACAGCGCCATTATCCGTTTGGGGAAAGGCGGGGTGAGCTACGAGGATCGAGGGATCGCCTTTTCGCCCGATGGAAATCGCCTCGCAGTGGCGACCAGCATTGGGATTTGGCTTTACGATACAGAGACCTTCGATGAACTCGCACTACTGACAGCAGGACATACGGGAGAGGTTACCGCTGTGGCGTTCTCACCCGACGGCACAAAAATCGCTGTGGGAGCAGATAAGGGTGTCAAACTGTTAGACATCTTGACCGAAAAACACATTGATTTACTCGGGGCAATGTGGAACCAATCTGTTGCCTTCTCACCCGATGGCAAAACACTCGCTACAGCGTCAGGGGCTGGTGTCAGACTGTGGGAGGTCTTGACAGGAAAAAGTCTGATCGGCCTACAAAGACATCCGCGGATAGTCTATGCTATAGCTTTCTCCCCTGATGGATTGACCCTCGCCTCAAATTCGTGGAGCGGAATTGAAATATGGGAAATTACAACAGGACAACGTATCGCCACACTTGGACAACCACCGAGTTTGGCTCTTTCTCTCGCATACTCGCCTGATGGCACAAAAATCGTTTCGGGGTCATACAATCAGAGAAGTACTGAGCATACGGTCAGACTATGGGAGGTTTCAACAGGAAAAAATCTCGCTACTTTACCCGGACATACGGGATTTGTAACCGCTGTCGCATACTCACGAGATGGCACACTGCTCGCTTCTGGATCAGAGGATAAGACCGTCAAACTGTGGGAGGTCGAGACGGGACAAAATCTTGCAACACTGCAAGGGCACGGGAAAACAATCAATTCCATTGCGTTTTCGCCGGATGGCACAAAAATCGCCTCAGGGTCAGACGATAGAACAATTCGACTGTGGCAGATTCCAACAGGGCAAACACTTTACACACTCAGCGAGGAAACCCTCAATAAACCTCAGATCGACGACGAGGTTGGTACTAAGACCGAACGTTTTATGAGTCGGGTCGCATCGGTTGCGTTTTCGCCGGATGGTCTAATCCTCGCTTCGCTGGATGAAGACGTAGGCGGAGGCTTGGATAGAGAGGCAATCAAGCTGTGGGATGTCGGGACGGGACAATTTCTCGCAACACTCACAGACGGAACGGATTTCCCGGGCTTTGCTGTTGCATTTTCACCGGATGGTACAAAACTCGCCTCCGGATCGTGGGCTGATACAGTTGAGTTGTGGGAGATTTCAACACGAAAACATATCGCCAGATTCTCAGGACATACCGGCAACGTCAACGTTGTAGCGTTCTCCCCTGACAGCACAAAAATCGCTTCAGGCTCATACGATGGGACCGTTCTGGTATGGAATATAGCGCCGGACAATGACCGAACCTCCAACTATGGTGAATTAGAGAAATAAGTGGACATTTTCCAACAACTTCAACCTGCGCGAAGTGTCCAAAGTCCCCCTGACAAGAGTTTCCCCCTGATAAGGGGGACTAAGGGGGTTAGGAGATTTAGGGGGTTAGCTGTGCATCGGAAGTGTCTAAGTAATTCTAAAATCTACCATAAAGTTGCGAAAAAGAAACATAAACCAATGAAAACCCAAGCACTTCGCTTCACACTTATCCTATTGGGCAGCTTCACCCTTTCCACGCTCACTACAGTTTCCATTGCCCAAACCCAAGATTATTCGCGGGTGAACCTACCCGACGGTGCCATCGCCCGTTTGGGGAAGGGCGGAGTAAGCTATGAGGACCGAGGTATCGCCTTTTCCCCCGATGGAAGTCGCCTCGCTCTGGCAACCAGCATGGGTGTTTGGCTTTACGATGCAGAGACGTTCGAGGAACTCGCACTGCTGACAGGGCACACGGGAGAGATCACTACTGTAGCGTTCTCGCCGGATGGAACAAAACTCGCCGCAGGGTTGGGACGTATGTGGCCCGGAACACTCGAACTTTGGGAGGTCGAGACTGGACAAAAGATCACCACATTCCAAACACAAGAGGGTTCAGTCGACTCTGTAGCGTTCTCGCCTGACGGCACAAAACTGGCTTGGGCAGGTAGATTGTGGGATGTCGAAACCGGACAACAACTTGACATACTCCAAGATAATAAACTGTTTGAGGTGGTATTTTCGCCCGATGGTAAGATACTAGCGGGGACAGGTATAAGTACCGTTGAGCGGACGAGGGTGGGTGTTATCAAGTTTTACGATGTCGAAACCGGACGATTCATTAACACTCTCACTGCCACACAGTCCACCACGAAATGGAGTGAATCATCAAAACGGGTCTCATCTATCGCGTTTGCACCCGATGGGCGGCTGCTGGCTTCAGGGTCAGCAGACGATGGAACGATCAAGTTGTGGGATATAGAAACGGGACAAAATACCGTCACATTTACAGAGAAACCGGAGCCTAACAGTTCTATGTTGTGTGTTGCGTTCTCGCCGGATGGCACAAAACTCGCTGTGGGGTCGGTAGCGGGTATTAAGCTATTGGAAGTATCAACAGGAGAGCATATCTACACACGACGACATATCAACATCAGCGAACTAGCGTCTCTAGCGAGTGTTTTTTTAGTCACGTTTTCGCCGGACGGTACGAAACTTGCCTCTGTGTCATGGGATGGCGTCAAACTGTGGGATGTAGAGACCGGACAAAATATCACCACCCTTCGAGGACATACGCGGATGGTTGATGCTGTGGCATTCTCTCCCGACGGACTGACCTTCGCTTCACATTCGATGGTTGGCGTCCAAGTGTGGGCTGCTGCTACCGGAGGACATATCACCACGCTCGCAGGACCTCCGAACTTTGTCACCTCCCTTGCATACTCACCGGACGGCACAAAACTCGCTACGGGTTCAGTAGAAACAAAGAATACCGAACATACGATTAAACTGTGGGAGGTAGAGACAGGACGAAACATTGCCATACTACGAGGGCATACGGGCGTTGTAATCACTATCGCATACTCACAAGACGGTACGCTGCTTGCTTCGGGATCAAAGGATAAAACTGTGAGACTGTGGGCAGTTTCAACGGGAGAAAATATCGCCATACTACAAGGGCATCAGAAATTGGTTTCCTCTATTGCCTTCTCGCCTGATGGCACGAAACTGGCTTCAGGGTCAGAAGATACGTCGATTCGACTGTGGGAGATTCCGACAGGCAAAGGACTCTACACACTCGGCGGCGTGAATAGCCCTCAAGTTCCAGTACAAGTCCTACCCGCTCGTCGTCCAGGGCAGGACATCAATGAACTTCAGACGGCTGATACAGTTGATATTGAACCTGAGATCGTTAGGGGATTGGTTTTCTCTGTTGCATTTTCGCCCGACGGCACAAAACTTGCCTCTGCGTCATGGAATAACGTCAAACTATGGGATGTAGAGACGGGACAATATTTAGCAACACTCGCCACCGAGTTGGAGTCTTCAAGTTTCTCCGTTGCATTCTCCCCGGATGGCACAAAACTCGCTTGCGGATCTTGGGAGGACAGGGCTGAATTGTGGGATATTTCAACGCAAAAACATATCGCTTCATTCCCAGGGCATACCGGCAACGTTCACACTGTTGCATTTTCACCTGACGGGACAAAGCTAGTCTCAGGATCTGTTGATGGCACAGTGCTGCTATGGGATGTGTCCAAAAGCATTAAGTTGTACCCAAGCAAACAACATCCAAACCGATAAAAACGAACACACTCCTTCTCCTCTACCAATCAATGTTGGAGCTTGAATTCCCGCCAAAAGCAGAAGGAAACCTACCAACACTTCTCAACTCTTTCAAATCAGCAGGTTTATCAACGAGAACAACTCTCCACCTTTTACCCCAACCTCTTCTAGCTGAATACACTCGACACGCTTGTTGTGCTTAAATCGGTACTTTTCCATGACAGGTAATAATTTGCCTTATTTTGTCGTTGACAGCTAAACATGCCCCATGCTTAGCTTTGGGGCCAACAAGTTTTTTTGTATATTTTTTTGAGTAAGATATGATATACTATAGGTACGCCTTGATGAGGAATTTCTACCGTTCCGAGCCTTCTGAACGGTCCCTCACACCCATACCTCGTAGAAAAGGTGTAAAGGCGTCAGGGCGAAAACCAAGCCCATCAATGAAAATGCTCGCCGCGGGACACGCGGAGAGTCTAAACGCCCGTGGAGAGTGGGTAAGACTTTGGTGTCGTTCCGAGCATCCCGATGAATCGAGACTTTCAGAGCGTGTCTCGCCGAAGCGGGAAAACAGCATTCCTAACGGGAATTAGTCTGTTGAAAGAATCTCAAGTATTTATGCTTGGAAGTGGTCAATTTAATCGGTTTAGGGTTTAGAGTAGGTTTGACGTTCTGTGATTACGGTTCGCTCGGGGATTGCCTCCGGGGACGGACGTTTTCACATCAGCTAGGAAAAGCAGGACAATTTTTCGGCTGCTTTTCAAAAATAGGAGACCATTGTATGAAAAATCGGGGATACAAACGAATCTTCAGTTTCGTCATCGTAGGGCTGTTATTCGTTTTACAGTTGACCGCTCTCGCAGAGGAGAAAAAAAGTCCGATTAAAATTGGGGGTGCCCTACGGGTGGGTTGGGCTTATGGTAGTTATGAGAGCGGCGATCCTGACAACCCACACCGACGAAGCGACAAAATCGGAGATGTTGACCTTGAGATTTTCCGCCTGAATGCCGATCTCGACTACCACAACATCATTAGTAGAATTGAATACCGATGGTACGACACCTACAGCATGATACACACCGCATGGCTAGGGTATAATTTAGGTGATTTGGGCACGCTCAAGGCGGGTATTGTACGGGCTCCGTTCGGGCCCGGTCCTTATGGTGTTTCTAGTAGTTGGTTTTTTGACCAACATTTCTATGTCGGGCTCGCCGACGATATGGATCTGGGAATCAGGTGGAGTGACACCCTCGGCAAACTAACCCTTGATGTGGGCTACTTTCTTCAAAGCGAACCCCAGACGGATGGAAGCAGCCTTGCCAGCTCACGATACAGCTATGACATCGTCAGATGGGAAGAGAAAGCTGATGCAAATGGAGATGTCCAATGGGGTGCCGGCGAAAACGGGTTTGATGAACAGCATCAAGTGAACCTGCGTGCAATCTATGCCCTCGAAAACATCGCAGATGTGGGTGCGTCGATTCAATATGGGTTGCTAAAGGGAACAAATGTGGACGATGATGGCGCGAACCACTACGCACTTTCTGCACACATGAAGAACGCGTTCGCGGACTTCACGCTCTTTTCACAATTCTCCTATTACGCATATAATATCACCGATGATACGCCTTGGGGCACCGGCGACCTGATTCCAATGGGAGCTTACGATTTCGCTTGGCCCATAGCATCCAAGGGATTGGTGCCCGGGTTATCGCTGCGCTACGGCGGCATAGATACATCAGGTATCTCATGGATTGACAGTCTTACACCTTATGTCGAGTGGAGCACTATCCTCAAAACAGTGGATAGCTTCAACAGCAGTACCCTAGCGACGCTGGGTGCTAGCTGGACGCTCTTTGGTTCACTGTATGTCTATAGCGATCTGGCACTTTCCAACGGCAACGGATTTGTCGGTAACGTCGATGCTGACGGAAATAAAGAGGGCTACGGCAATATCTATACGGGTGCTGGCGACTATGGTGCGAACGGAAATAACGCGTGGAATTGGCGGTTTAATGTTAACTTCGGTTACTATTTCTAAACATCTACGCTTGTAGGGACAGGCTACTGTGTTTGTCTAACTAGAAGGAGAGATTTGAAAATGCGTGAAGAAGGGCAACAACCACAACCGCCGGGGGACAGGGAGTACCGGAGGTTATTCGGTCTAGATATCTATCTGACACCAGTGTTTGTGATTTCCAGTATTGCCATAGTCGTCTTTATTGTTGGTGCACTCGTGTTTCAGGAGGGTGCGACAAAACTATTTGGAGATGTCCGCGTCTGGCTTACCACAAACCTTGATTGGTTGTTCATGATTACCGTCAATCTTGTCTGCCTATTTTGTCTAATTGTAGCGTTCTCACCGCTCGGGAAGATACGCCTCGGGGGAGCCGATGCGAAACCCGAGTACTCCAATATAACTTGGCTTGCGATGCTCTTCGCTGCGGGTATTGGTATTGGTCTGCTATTTTTTGGAGTAGCAGAGCCAATGTACTACTTGCAGAATCCGCCGCTCGGCATTACCCCCGGAACGGCGGAAGCCGCTACCGCAGGCATAGCAGCGACGGTCTTCCACTGGGGAATACAAGGTTGGGCAGTTTATGGCGTCGTCGGACTCGCTCTCGCGTTTTTCGCTTACAACCGGGGACTTCCCCTCACCATGCGCTCGGCATTCTATCCCATATTCGGTGACCGTGTCTGGGGATGGCCCGGTCATGTGATTGATACGTTTGCCATATTCGCAGGGATGTTTGGACTCGCAACCTCGCTCGGCTTGGGGGTACAACAGGTCACCTCGGGCCTCAACTATCTGTTCGGAATTCCCGCAAACAGCACCACCATGGTGTTGCTGATTGTGGTGATAACAGGTATCGCAATGGCATCGGTGTTAACCGGTATTAATGTCGGGATCAAGCGTCTGAGCCAGTTCAACGTAATTGTCGCCTTTTTGTTGCTGTTGGCTGTTATCATACTTGGTCCGACCCTATACATTGTCCGCACTATGTTCGCCGGGCTTGCTGACTATGCCATGAAAATTGTGCCCCTCAGCAACTGGATCGGGCGCGAGGATACCGGCTTTCTGCACGACTGGACCACGTTCTACTGGGCATGGTGGATAGCTTGGGCACCATTCATCGGTACTTTCATCGCCCGTATTTCAAAGGGGCGGACAGTACGCCAGTTCGTGATTTTTGTGCTCCTTCTACCGACACTGTTATGTTTGCTGTGGTTTGGTGCATTTGGAGGGGCCGCGCTCCATCAGCACACGGTTGATGGTTATACCGGTGTGTCAGAGAACGTTGCGGCTTGGAAGCTGGAGCTTGCACTGTTCAAAATGTTCGATGAACTGCCGTGGACGACGCTTCTGTCCTCCGTCGCGATGATGCTGACAATCATCTTCTTCGTTACCTCGTCGGACTCTGGTTCCTTGATCATCGATATCATCGCAGCCGGCGGCAAGGTTGATGCGCCAGTTCCTCAACGGGTGTTCTGGTGTAGTCTTGAAGGGTTAGTTGCCATCGCGCTGCTACTTGGCGGCGGTCTAAAGTCGTTACAGGCGGCGTCGCTTGCAACCGGCTTCCCGTTCGCCTTTGTCCTGCTAGGAATGGCAGTTTGCGTCTGGATGGGGCTTCGTAGCGAAGCGCGGGAATCGCAATGATTCGCTATAGGGGCCGCATGACAGGTTGAGATTCGCTCAACTTTCAAGAAATGAACGCTTGTTGTCAATGTCGATTTACAATTTGTCCACAAGCGGGTTTGTCTTTAGGGCATAAAGCTCCTCTAAAAACAACTCATAATCAATTGGGTTGCTGCCCCCCATTTTTCGGGCGATAGGAACTCCTATCGCCCGAACCAGTTGTATCCGACGCAGCCTTGGCAGGGTTCCCCGACGCGAAAGATATTCTCGTATTGACACCAGTTCCGCGTCTGTCAACTGTTCAAGTTGGATCCAATCGGCATAGACAAAAGTTGATTTTCGGATAGTTGGGATCCTCGCCGGATTGGGAGAAACCTTGGTGTCCTCCTTCACAACGAGGGTTCCAGCAGCTAAGTCGCCCAGCCGCTGCCAGTTTTTGTTTGATAGCATAGCGAGCAGCCCGGCACCGTAGAAAAAGGGAAGAAAATCAACGATACGGATCAAATTTCGGATCGCTGAATCTGAGAAGCTGATTGGATAGCCGTGTACTTTGATCACCCGCAATCCGAGCGCACGTTTTCCCGGTGACTGACCATTCGTGGTAATTTCAAATATCATGTAGTAGCCCCACTGGAGCGCGAATGTAGCAACTCCCGCGATTGCTGCTAGCCAGTTGCCAAATCTTTCGTCTAGGCCGGACATCGCACCTATGGTAACATAGGCACCTATAAGAACAATTGGGGTTAGCACAGCGATATCAATTACTGCGGCATAAAAACGGGAACCGATGCCTGCGATGCTATAATGGATTTTTATCTGTTCAGGAGTTTCAATGGATAAGTGTTCGTTCATTTCTCTTACCGTTTTGACTATACAATCTTTTTCAATTATAGAGAAAATTAAATATCTCCTTGCCTCTGACTGCTCCGCGTTAGATTGACAAACCCAGTGGCTAGCATGAGTCAATGGGAGGTAATATAACCGATGACTTTAGAGGAATTTACCAACAAAAAACGATCGGTCTGGTCAGAATTAGAGGAGTTATTAAATCGTACACGACGGCGCGGTGTCAAAGATATGTCTACGATTCAACTCAATCGCTTGGGTTATCTGTACCGTCGTATCACCTCTGATTTGGCGGTTGCTCGCCGCGATTTCCCAGACGATCACTGCGTCACATACCTTAACGCGCTCGCCTCTCGCGCCCACGCCAGCATCTACCAAGCCTCCCCGTTGAAACGGAATACAATTCGCAACTTTTTCCGATACGGATTCCCGACGCTGTTCCGTCGAAACCTCCCTTTTATCGTAGCAGCGTTTCTGATGTTCGCCATCGGGTTTGGAACAGCATATTGGATTGCGTTAGCCAAGCCGGTATTTGCGGAGAGACTCACACATCAACACATCGTTGAAACAATTCACGCAGAGGAGATGTGGACCGACATACCGGCACTCCGGAGAAATCTCGCTGCCTCCTTCATCATGACCAATAACATTCGGGTCGCTTTCTTGGCATTCGCGAGTGGCATCACCTTTATGGTCGGCACAGTGTGTATTTTAGCTTTCAACGGTGTTCACATAGGTGTGATTGCGGGCTTATGTCACGTCCATGGACTCGCCCTTCCACTGTGGGAGTTTGTATCACCACACGGTTATATTGAATTAACCACCATTTTTATCGCAGGCGGGGCCGGGCTAAAAATGGGATACGCCCTGATTGCACCGACGCAATTCACCCGAAAACAGGCGTTAACCGATGCGGCGAAAATCGCTGTCCAACTTATTGGAGGCTGTGTTGTCCTGCTCATCATCGCAGGGGTTATTGAGGGGTTTGTATCGCCTTCAAGTTTGCCGCCAATCGTCAAGATCGGATTTGGATTCTCAACGGGTGTGCTGTTGTTCTGCTATCTCTTTTTGATGAGGGAACCGAACGGGAAGCCTGTCCCAACCGTCAAAGGGGATTAATTAAAAGAATAATTGAGCACAGACCATCCTTCCTACAGGGATGCGATCTGTTGATCGATCTCAACAGTTACATACGCACTTCATCAGACCAATCTCGCCAGATGTCCCCATCTGTGTTGTCCACCACAAGCGCATCGGGGACAGACTCAGGCGTTTTCTTAAAACCGTAGATTGTCGCTTGGCGAATAACGTCATTAGAAGCGTTCTGCCCTGCGATGTGTAGAATTTTGGTGTGCCAAAGTACCACAGTACCCGTGGGGCCATGGCAATCAAACGGTTGGGTATCTGCCTTAATCTCCCCAATGACAGGATCGGTGTAACCCCCTGCCTTGCGTACCGCCAAATGTTTGTCTGTGTGCTTCTCGCCCTCCTTGAAAGCCTTCCACTGTTCGGGCCAAATCCGTGCGTGACTTCCGGGCCACACAGTAAATCCGCCGGAGTTGGGCGGCACATCTGAAATGTAGGCTGACATCTGCAGCCGCCATCGGCCGTAGCATGCACCGTCGGAGTGTGCACCGCGATACTCCGGGGCATGAGACGGACTGTTCGGTAGGGTGCAATATAACCCACGGGTTCCTTGTCCATTAAGCCACACTGGTCCGGTTTCGGGTAAACGTAGCGCAGGCTCTGTCGTGAAGGTGCCTTTGGGGGACCAACCCATCAAGTGTCCCACATGGGAATTAAGACCTCCCACGGCATCATCGCACATGAAGCAAGGACCAGTGGTGTAACCCGACTCGTCGAGTCCGGCGGGCCACACCACTGTCCCCTTACCAAGCAGCTGCTCGGCAACTCGCCACAAGGCGCGAGGTGCTAGGTTTAGCATCAATTCCGATGCACCATTTCGGACTGTAAACCGGTGACTGTTACCGCTGAAATACGGGTCACCTCCGCCCTCGGGTCGATGCTGTAATTTGGTGTTCTCCTCCTCAGTGATGGGCCCCCATGTGGAAGGGTCGTCCCTTTTCATACGTGGAAGATGTGCTTGAATCACATCCCACATTTCGTCACGTGCTTGGCGGCACAACTTAGGATCGAGAACCCCTTCGAGAACTAAAAATCCATCGCGTTTGAACTGATCAATTTGGTCTATTGTCAAGGGTTCGACTGACTTAAAACTTGGGGTAGACATAAGTATTTTCCTTTTACTGTTTGCTCATGTAAAAACGGAGTACAAGTGCGGTGAACGCGTTGAGGGCGGGGCAAGATGCCCCGCCTACGGTTTTTGAGGCAAATCGGTGCTGTTGCACTAATTCTTAACATGAGCCTTACTGTTAATGGGTTGACTGGGTATCCCTTATAGGCGGGGAAACCAGATGCCCGCCTACGGTTTTTGAGGCAAATTGGTGCTGTTGCACTAATTCTTAACATGAGCCTTACTGTTAATGGGTTGATTGAGTATCCTTTATAGCGTTCCTCAAATTTACGAATCTACGGATTTTTCAACGGGTCAAGGGGCGAAAAATGTAATGTGCTTCTCCGAATAGGCGCGTCTATCGCTCACCCCGGTTGTCATGTAAGTTAGCACCTCTTAGCAGCATATTTTACCACACCCACTAAATCGGAGACACTTTTTTATCGAACATGGTGTATTGCTATATCCGAGACTTTGCTTTGAGTTCAAGGTATTTATTCACTACCGTCATTGTCAATTGATGTGCGGGAACATCAAGCGTGATGACCCCGCCCCTACGAAGGATTTCCAAGGTAGCGTGCTTCTCCTGTAATAATCTTTCAGCAATTGCCCTTTGGTAGACCATTTTGGAATCGGTCGGCTTCTGTGCGGCAAGTGCAACGATGTTGGAGTCTGTCAAGGTTACGCAAACGGTGAGGTGGCGTTTGGCAAGCCGTGCCACATAACGGACAAGGTCTTCCGCCGCATCCTGATCCAAGATGTCAGTAAAAAAGATAATCAGTGCGCGTCTGCGCTGTTTTGATGCCAAGTATTTGAAGGCAATCTCGAAATCCGGTTCGACCAAATAAACCTGTAAGGCGTAGGTAGATTCTAGCATCGTGAGGAATTGCTTTTTGCCCGGTTTGGGTTCAAGGTATTGGTGAACGGTGTTTGAGAAAGCAATTAAGCCCACCTTATCCCCCTTGAGCGTCGAGACGTAGCTTGTCATTAAGGTTGCGTTGATGGCGTAATCAAGTTTAATCATTGCCTGCTCTGAGCTTGGTCCGGCACTCAGGCTGCCGTTCGCTTCACTTCCTTGCGGCTCCGTCAAAATCGGTGATGCCATCAACCTGCCGACGTCTAACATCATGACTATTTCTTGATTTCGTTCTGTCTCAAACTCCCGGACAATCGGTTTTTGACGTCTTGCTGTCGCCTTCCAGTCGATGCGGCGGAAATCATCATCAGGAGCATATTCCCGCAGCCGCTCAATTTCTGTCCCCTCCCCAAATTGCCTCGAATTTCTGAGTCCAAGTTGACCAAGCAGCCCGCGCCTAACTAGCAATTCGTACTGTTGGATGGCGTGCAGGTTAGGATAAACTTTCACCTCCGCCGCCTCCTCAATCTGACGTTGGCGGATAATCAACCCGAAAATTCCCCAGCACTGTAGGTGAATATCCGCAAAATAGTAAACGCCACGACGCAATGGTGTGAGTCGGTAGACGATGCTTCTGGTTTCATCCGGTGCCACATGTACCTCGTGGATAACGCGGTCAAACTGGAATGTCGGCGGAAAATCATCCTTCAGCCGCAACCTTAGTCGATGATGAGAACGGTTGACTACACACAGTGTCACGACATTTTCTACCCCCAACGAGAACTTAGAGTTTATCTTACGA
This sequence comes from Candidatus Poribacteria bacterium, assembly GCA_965116925.1. Lineage (GTDB taxonomy): Bacteria > Poribacteria > WGA-4E > WGA-4E > PCPOR2b > PCPOR2b. The sequence continues at coordinate 5,415,835 of OZ220744.1, forward strand.
CTCACCTCAACCTTCGTGAATAGCGGCGTTTTTAGGTAATCGACAACGCAGAGAATCAATAGCAGCATCAGATAAGCAGCATCAACGAGCAACAAATTGGGCGAGATTTTGTAAAGCATAATCGGAATCGCCGATGGCAGCAGGAATCCGAGTAGCCGGTTACTCAATCGCATCGCGTGGTCTCTCTTTTTGATAGCGTCGAAGGGTGTTGATGATAAATTTAACGTAGTATATCACACTGAGCTAACGTGGAATATTTAACTCCGCGAGTAACCTGTCTATTACATCGTCCGCTGATAGTCCTTCGATTTCCGCTTCTGGTTTCAGTAGAATCCGATGACGATATACGTGTGGAGCTAACCATTTCACATCGTCCGGCAAGATGTAATCCCGTCCCTGTATTGCCGCGTAAGTTTTGCTCGCTAGCAGCAGCGAGATTGACGCCCGTGGACTGCCGCCCAGAATGAGGTCATCAGAATTGCGCGATGCCTCAGCTAAACCGACAATATAGCCGAAAATGGAATCTTCAACTGTGACCGCTTGAATCGCTGCTTGGCATTGTTGAAGCAAAGTCTTGTCGATAACACCTTCAACGCCGGCTTCCGCGAGTTGAGAGGCATTGAAACCGCTGTGATAGTTGAGCAGGATTTGTTGTTCTATCTCCCTGGTCGGGTAATCGACGCGCAACTTGAGTAGAAACCGATCCAGTTGGGCTTCCGGGAGCGGATAGGTGCCTTCGTATTCCACAGGGTTCTGCGTTGCCAATACCATAAACGGAGCGGTCAATTCGTGGCGTACACCGTCAATACTGACCTGTCGCTCCTCCATACATTCAAGGAGTGCTGATTGGGTTTTGGCTGGGGCACGGTTGATTTCATCTGCGAGCAACACATTGGTGAAAACAGGTCCTCGCTTGAGGTTGAATTGGTGCGTAGCCAAATCGTAAACGCTGGTGCCGACGATATCGGCTGGCATCAGGTCGGGCGTGAATTGAACACGACTAAATTCGCCGGATACTACCAGTGCTAACGTTTTCGCAATAAGTGTCTTGGCGGTGCCGGGCACACCTTCTAACAGCACATGACCCCCGGATAGGAAGCTAACCACCACCAGTTCAAATAACTCCTCCTGTCCAACAATGACCTTTTGGGCTTCTGTTTTTATTTTTTCAAAGACACTTTGAATTAAAGTAGACATAGTTTTCCTATCTTGGGTAAAACAACCTACCACGGAGAGTTGGGAGAGACGACGAAATATCCACTCCTCTCGACAAAATCATTTAACGCTGCCCTAGTCGTTTCCGCTCAATATTCACCACATCATAATAGGCATCAACCTGTTTAGCAAGTGACAGTAATCGTGCTTCCGATATATCACCAGCCGGTTCCAACGCTGTTAAAAGCTGTTGGAGTTCGTCGGTATCAATCGGTTTTCGTTTAGCAATTTCCTCCACGAAGGTAGCAGTCTCTAGATCGGAGTTAATACGCCACTGCGCTGCGAGATCGAATCGGAATGTATCGCGAATCTGCTTCAAAATCGCAGGACGGGTGTTCCCTTTTTGATAAAGGGCAGTCATGGCAAAGACATACTCTGAGCTGACCCGCTGGTGCGTTTCCTCCACTACGAGTGGCTTGCCGAATCGGCGTCCACGGAGAATCAGAAACAGGAAAACGATCAATCCAATATAAACTATGCCCAAGCCACCCGGTGTTTTGAACAGTAGGTAGAACAACGGGTCAGCAGTTTCTGTGGAGTCAAAAGCATAGTAGCGCGATTCAGCTAGTCCGATACGTGCCCGATGGGGCAATGTCGTCATAAGGTTGTAGAAAAACGTCGCGTTCCGCTCATCTCTAAGTCCAAAGTAAGTGAAAATGTCGGGACAGGACATGAAAAAGACGCGACCATCCCCCTCACGAAACGTCACAACCGAATAATCCGTCTCCTGTCCGAAGAGCGGTGCGATCTCCCGTTCTATCGACTGGATGGCAACGTTCGTAGTGGAGTAAATTTCGTCCACCGGGCGATTTGGAAAGATGGGGTCGATCGGGATTCGGTGCGAGGTTTTCAACGATTTTGATGCGCGGGGCATTTCCAATCCGTAATCGAGCAACAAGGAATCGAGTGATTCGTGGTCTCCCGCGACGATCAGGGTGCCGCTATCTTTGACGAAGCGATGTATCTCTTCAATCTCCTCAGTGTCTAACGTTTCGCTTAACTGCCACAGAAATAGTACGTCCAACCGATCGAGCCGAGCGGGTTGTGCCGCTTCAATTTTCGTCACGCGGAAGTTCAACGCCTTCAAGACACTATAGGGCGCGCTATCTTCATAGAACAAGTCGCACGAAAGTCCAAAAAAAGGGAGCGTAATCAGGGCAATGCTGAGGAAGTAAGTTTTGGCATTTCTCACAGGAGAATTTACCCATTTGTTAGATACACCTTTTGCAACAGTTCTCGGTAATTCGCGATGGTATCCGCATTGCACGGCTTGTAGCCGTACCAGACATCATCAAACACTTGAATCACCGGACGCAGTGCTTCTTGTAATTCAACGTGTGCCTGTAAGGTGTGGAGATATTCAAGATTGGTCAGACTCTTATCGTAGGTGAGTATGCCCCGCTCTTGGAGGTGAAGAATTGCCGATAAATAAAGGAAGCGGAGCGCGTCCCGAAAGTTATGCGATGTCACTGCTATTTCAGATTGGGTAAGTGCCGCCTGTGCTGTTGTGACATTGTCCATTTCGGATTCAGTCACCTTATCTCTTATCTCAGTGACTAGATTTCTGCGAATCTGTCGGATAAAAAAGAGAGTCAGACCAATCAGCAAGAGACATCCACCCCAGAGCAGCGCGTCCGCCGTGCCTACGCCGATCAAGGAGCGAAATGTACCGGTTCTTTGGTCATGGAGCGAGAAAAGTTTGGATAAAATATCTTCGTACTTCTTAAAGGAAGCATCCATGTTGGCGTGGTTCGCCTCTATCTCTTCCCTGAATTGTTGCATCTCCGTTTCGGCAGCAAATAACACAGAACCAATCGCTAAAAGGAGTATCCCACAAATGGGTATCCTGTTTCTCATGCTTACCTCGCTCCTTCTAGATAGAGAGACGTTGTAAAAATCGTCAGAGAGGTATCGAATAGGTCAATACCTTTTTCCCTATATCATCATGCCGCTGGGTCAGTCACACGCATCTCAATATCGAACCCCTCTTTCCGAATGCGCTGGTCAAAGTAGAGAAGCGTCGAACCGATTATCCCAACCGGCAGCATCAGGCTAGTCACGACATAGTTAATGAAACTCTGAATAATGTAGTTGACCAACCCCTCCCAAGTTGTCAGTTCCGGTACGAACAGTCGTTGAAACATTTTTAACAACCCCTCCTCACCACCTATCACCTGCGTTAAACCGAACCCAAACAGTAAAGAGAATTGAAGTATGGTCTGAATCATGAAGGCGAGCAGAAAAATCGCGAACAGGATACCAAAGACGCGCCACCACGTACCCTTGACTAATTCACTACTGCGTCTCAGTGCGTTTGTTGCTGAAGTCTGTTCAATCAAGACTGCTTGTGCGTAGAATCCCCACCGCACTGCAAAATAGATGGCGAACGGGATACCGATGATGGTTATTGTCAATAGCCCAACAATTAATATATAGAGTATATTACTTCCAAGGTAGGACCAAAACCGGCGTGCGATTTGTCTGAATGCGGTTCCAGCGGCGATCTGGTTTCCTAAGTAGGATTGGGCACCGGCGAAGAGGAGTGCACCTATGGAAAACAGTGAGATTAAAATGGTAATCCAAGAGGCAATGATAGGTATCCCAATTGCTATACCCCGTAGACCAGAATTGGAGAAGTAAAACGTTGAAATACCCAAGAACAGGTTTAGTCCCAGCATAAAAACAAAATAAACAATACAGATACCAAAAATCAATCGGAAATAGTTTCGATAGAGACTGAATATTGTATCCAGAATATCTGTAAACCCCATAGGTTGAAGCGATGTCGTTGTGGAAGCTTCATTGTTGCTTGTTTGTAATGCATCATTGGGTTGTAACATTTTTCCCTCCATGTGGTATAGACGTGATTGTTAGACGGTAATTTTATCGTATGTTGCGCTGTGGGTCAATTCAAGAATTCCTTATGCTGCTACGTCGCTTCTTTTGCCGCTATCATCTCAATATCGAACCCCTCTTTCCGAATACGCTGGTCAAAGTGGAGAAGTGTAGTACCAATAAAACTGCTTGTGCGTGAAAACTCCACCGCGTCCTAAAATAGATACCACATGGCAGACTGATAATGAAACCGAATATTATTGTATAGTACGATGAAGGTATAGTTGCAAGTGCGGCGTAGAGTGCGCCAATTAGGACCAATATCCAGATTAGACTGCTTCCGAGGTAGGGCCAAAATCGGTGTGCGAGTTGCCTGAATGCAGCACTAGGGGTGGTATGCCTTCCCAAATAGGTCTGCATACTGGCACACACGAGCCAACCGGAAAATAAAGCGTCTACAACCAGAGCACACCAACCTATCAACCAATGTGTGGAAGACGAAAAAACAGTGCGGTAAAACAGATACCAAAAAGCATAAACAGCAGAAATACCTACAAACAGTCGAAAATGATCTCGATAGAAACTGAATGTCGTATCCAGAATGTCTGTGAAACCCATCGGCTGAAACGATATCGGTGTGGTGGTTTCGCTGTTGCTTGTGTGGGGATTTAACATTTTTCCGTGCCTCCCTTTTCGTGCCCAAGAGACAGTATATCACATCGCTCAACGACTATCAAGCATCGCTCCTACACCGTTCGGATCATTTATAGTGAATCTTATAATGAGACACTCCAAACCGGTGCGGTTAGGAAATCGTACCTACCGGAGGGTTTTAGGGCTTCGAGTAAGTACCTATTTCACTAAGATCGATTTTCGGTTTGACAACAATTTAAATCTATGGAAAAATAGACAAAATCTAGATTTTTCACACAGAAACGTCAGATCGCAGCTTGATTCTGATTTCATCGACCAACGATAAAACCGATTGGGGTAGATTTTCTGGAGGCTGCCCCGTTTCAACTTTTCATTTGAGAGTAAGGAGGTTCAAAGTGAATATTAGAAGATTCACTAAATTTGTGTTTGTACTAGTGCTCGTCACACTGATTGCGGGGCTTTCTGCCTGTGACCAGATTGGGCAACTTCTCGTCCCTGCCCCGCCTGAGGCAGACATAAGTGCAGAGATTCCCATCGGTGTCGTCGTCGCTTTGACTGGGCGATTCGCTGATGAACTTGGCATACCGATGCTAAATGGCTTTGAACTCGCTCGCTATGAGATTAACAACTCAGGGATGCTCGGCGGTGCAACCATCACCTTCATCACCGAGGATGACCAGAGTGAGAGTTCCGTTGAAGCATTTAATAAATTGATTCATCAAGATGGTGTGTCTGCTATCACGGGGCTGGCTATCTCATCTCAGGCAATACATTCATTTCCGATAGCACAAGAGAATGGAGTTGTATGTTTTAGCTCGGTCTCTTCCGCCTCCGGTCTAAGCGCGATTGGCGATTTTATCTTTCGCGCGGGGCTCACCATAGATATCCTGAATCCGAGCGGGGTCCGAATAACTCAAGAGAAACTTGGCTATACGAAAGCAGCGACCATATATGATGAAAGCGACCTCTACTCAACAACTAGTAACCAGAGGTTTCAAGAAGCCCTCGCTGCGAACGGTGTCGAGATTTTGACCACAGAGACCTTCCAAAGCGGCGATACCGATTTTTCTGATCAATTAACTCGGATAATGGAGTTGAATCCTGAAGCCATCTTTATCTCAACGTTATCAACAGAGATGCCTCTGATCTTAACGCAAGGTCGTGAACTCGGCATACCTGACTCGGTTCCCTTTATTCTGCCCGAAATAGCAAGAGAACAGGTGCAAGCTGCGGGTGCTGCCGCGGAGGGTGTGATTACTTTTACAGGTTGGTCTAGCCTCGCCGTTGTTCCGGGGAATCAAGCGTTTATCCAAAATTATACCGAGAAATATGGAATGGAGCCGAACGCTTGGGCGGCGCAGTCGTATGCCACACTCCATATTCTCGCTGCGGCGATTGCGGAAGCACAATCCACCGACTCAGCCGCAATTCGGGACGCTTTGGTGAATACCATGGATATGGACACTATTTTAGGGGAATTCTCTTTTGATGCTGTCGGAGACGCAGTTTACGACCCACAGATATTGATTGTCAAAGATGGCGAATTTGCAGTCTTTGAATGATTTTCAACGAAGGATCGGTATAATTCAACAGAATTGGAATTCTGTATCTTGTAGGAAATAACAATCGTTGTTCTCTGAAACTTAAGTTTTAAGTTTAGGCGAATTTTTCGATTGCCTTCCGAATATCAATACTCAACGAATCAGGTAGTGGACAGTTCCTCCCGATTGTCCCTCGCCTGATTTTTTTATTTGAAAATAAGGGATTTAAGATGAAAACTGAACGAATTACAATATTTACGTTTGCACTGGCGATTGTCTTCTTGATCGTAGGGCTTTCTGCATGTGACCAGATTGGGCAACTGCTCGTTCCTGCTCCCCCTGAGATCGAAGATATTCGCATCGGTGTCGTTTTACCTGTCACAGGACGACTCGCCTCTGCATTTGGCGTACCAATAGGTACCGGCTTTGAACTTGCTCTCGAAGAGATTAACAGCTCACAACTCGGCGGGAGAAGCATCAAGTTTATCATAGAGGACGATCAGAGCACCGTTGAAGGTGCCGTTGATGCCTACAAGAAATTGATTCAGCAGGATGGTGTACCTGTTATCCTGGGGCCCGCTACCTCCACTCAGACCCAAGAGGCGTTTCCAATCGCTCAAGAAAATGGGGTCGTGGGCTTTAGCCCTACATCCGCTGCGCGTGGTCTCAGTGCGATTGGTGATTTTGTCTTTCGTGCAGCGCTCACCACAGATGTGCTGATTCCGAGTGGTATTGAGACGACCTCCGCAAAACTCGATTATAAAACAGCGGCGACAATGTATGATGAAAGCGATGTCTTCTCTACAGATAGCGAGGAAGCGGTGAGGGAAGCGTTCGCTGCGAACGGTGTCAAGGTGTTGATCACGGAAACTTTCCAAAGTGGTGATACTGACTTTACCGCACAACTAACTCGGATTAGGGACGCAAATCCTGACATTATCTTTATCTCCTCTCTATCGCCAGAAAAGCCCGGACTTCTGAAACAAGGGCGCCAACTCGGTATACCCAACTCGGTTCCGCTTGTTATGCGCACGTTGACCATAGCCGATGTGCAAGCTGCGGGTGAGGCTGCCGAGGGTGCGATTACTTTCGTTGGTTGGGCAAGCGCCGCTGACACGCCGGGCAATTCAGCCTTCGTCCAGAATTATAGCGCGAAATACGGAGAGGAGCCGAGCAATTACGCTGCACGGGCGTATGCTGGTCTCCACATTCTGGCTGAAGCGATTGCCAACGCCCAATCCACCGACTCAATCGCAATTCGAGACGCTATGGCAAATATCACAGATTTCGACACCGTTTTCGGGAAATTCTCTTTTAACGAGGTCGGAGATGCGGTGTACGATCCGAAGGTATTGATTGTGGTGAATGGTCAATTGGAACTCTTCGAGTAACCCTAAACAACAGCAGGGTAAAAAGATAGAGTATAACTCAGGTTATAGAAAATAAGGAGGTTCATGTTGAATATAAGTAGAGTAATCAAATTTGCGTTTGTCTTGACGATTATCGCACTGATTGTAGGGATTTCCGCCTGTGATCAGATTGGGCAACTTCTCGTCCCCGCTCCATCTGATAGGGAAGATGTGAGTGTAGAGATTCCCATCGGTCTTGTCTACCCCGCTACCGGACGGCTCGCCGATTTTGCCTTACCGATACGACATGGCTTTGAGCTAGCGCTTGAAGAGGTAAACAGTTCACAACTCAGCGATGTCAGATTCAAGTTCATCGACGTGGACGATCAGAGCACCATTGAGGGTGCAGTCGAGGCGTATAATACACTGATTCAAGCAGGCGTGCCTGTTATCTTTGGTCCCACAACCTCAGGTCAAGCCGAAGCGGCGTTTCCAATCGCGCAACAGAACGAGGTTGTGGCTTTTAGCTCCTCTTCAAATGCTACCGGTCTAAGTGCGCTTGGCGATTTTATCTTCCGCGCTGGGCTTACTACAGATATCCTACTCCCCGGTGGTGTTAGGGCAACACATGCAAAACTGGGCTATCAACAAGTAGCAATCATATATGATGAAACCGATTCCTACTCCATAGATAGCTATGAAAAGTTCAGGGACACGCTTACTGAAATAGGCGTCGAGATTCTGGTCACAGAAACCTTCCAAAGCACAGGAATCCCTCAAAACGACAATATCGATTTTTCTGACCAACTGACTCGAATAAAGGAGGCAAATCCTGACGCCATCTTTATCGCGGCACAACTCCCGGAGCAGACTGAGATTCTGATTCAAGGTCGTCAGATTGGAATTTCCACCGAGATTCCGTTTATCACTAGCCTGATAAACGACGTGGAAAACGCAGGGGCTGCCGCCGAGGGGGCAATCTCTTTTGCAGGCTGGATTAGCACGGCTGACACACCGGGAAATCAAGCCTTTGTCCAGAAGTACCGAGCAGCGTATGCGAGTGAGCCGAACGCTTGGACGGCGCAGTCGTATGCAGCTGTCTATATTGTCGTCGCAGCGATCGCGGAAGCACAATCCACTGATCCAACTGCAATTCGAGACGCACTAGCAGATACCAAAAATTTCGATACCGTTTTGGGGGCGTTTTCTTTTAACGCGGTCGGCGATGCCGTTTACGAGCCAATTGTACAGATTGTCGAAAACGGCGAATTTCAAATTTTCGACTAAGCCTCCAAACGCCAGCAGGATTCGTAGGGGCACTCCCTTGTGGGTGCCCCTTTAGGATCACACTTAAAAAGAAAGAGGTCAAATGTGAATATCAGCAGGTTCACCCAATTTACATTTGTCTTGGCGGTTGCAGTGCTGATTGCAGGACTTTCCGCTTGCGATCAGATTGGGCAACTTCTCAGCCCTACAACACCTCAGATAAAAGGACTTAAGGGAGAAATTCGTATTGGCCTTTCCTTGCCGCTGACAGGGCGATTTGCCACTACATACGGCTACATACCAATGCAACAGGGCTTTGAACTAGCTCTCGAAGAGATTAACCATTCAGGAATGCTCGGCGATGCAAAAATTACCTTTATTACTGAGGACGATCGAGGCACCGTTGAAGGTGCCGTTGAAGCTTTCAATAAATTGATTCATCAAGGGGGCGTACTTGCTATCTTAGGTCCTGGTCTTTCCAGTCAAGCCCAAGAGGTTTTTCCAATCGCACAACAGAACGGAGTTGTGGTCTTTAGTCCGACTTCCGGTGCCTCAGGCCTGAGTGCACTCGGCGATTTTGTCTTCCGTGCTGCGCTCACCACAGATGTGCTGATTCCAAGTGGTATCAAGGCAACGCAGGCGAAACTCGGCTACCAGCAGGTGGCAACCATATACGATGAAAGCGACCTTTACTCCATTGATAGCGACACAGTGTCGAGGGCAGCCTTTACCGATAGCGGTGTCGAGATTCTGACCACAGAGACCTTCCAAAGCGGTGATACAGACTTCTCCGTCCAATTAACTCGCATTAAGGAGTCAAATCCTGATGCCATTTTTATCTCCGCGTTATCACCAGATATAGCTGCGATCTTGATCCAAGGTCGCCACCTCAGTATACCCGATTCGGTTCCGTTTATTATCCCCGATTTGCCTAGCAACGAGATACAAGCTGCGGGTGATGCCGCCGACGGTGTGATTACTTTTACCGGTTGGGCAAGCACTGCTGACACACCGGGCAATCACGCCTTCGTCCAGAAGTACCGTGCGAGGTACGGTATCGAACCAAACATTTTTGTTGCACAGTCGTACGCCGCTGTCTATATCCTCGCCGCAGCGATCGCAGAAGCACAATCCACCGATCCAATTGCGATTCGAGATGCTATGGCAAATACCAAAAATTTCGATACCGTTTTAGGGCGATTCTCGTTTAACGCTGTCGGGGATGCCGTTTACGACCCGGTTATACTAATTGTCAAAAATGGCGAATTTCAGATTTTCAAATAACTCTGCGAATGCCGGCACCATTCGTAGGGGCACCCCTTGTGGGTGCCCGCTTATTAGTATAGCACCGTATTTTTTAAAAGGAGATTCAGTTGAATACCAAAATATTTACCATATTTGTGTATCTATTGGCGATTGTCGCGCTAATCCTAGGACTTTCCGCCTGTGATCAGATTGAGCAACTTCTTATCCCTACAACACCTCAGATGGAAGGTCTTAGCGGAGAAATTTCTATTGGTCTTGTTTACCCCATTACCGGGCGACTCGGCTCGGTTGGGATGGAGATGGAAAATGGCTTTGAACTAGCACTTGAAGATATCAATAACTCACAACTCGGCAATACACAACTTAAGTTTATCACCGAGGACAGTCAGGGTAGCCCTGAAGGTGCTATCGCAGCCTTCAATAAACTTATCCATCAAGACGGTGTGTCTGTAATCCTTGGACCTGCTACTTCAGGTGCAACCGAAGCGGCGTTCCCAATCGCACAACAGAACGGGGTGGTGGCGATAAGTGCTACCGCTGCTGCTCGCGATCTGAGCGCGATTGGGGACTTTGTTTTTCGCACTATTCTTACCACAGATGTGTTGATTACAAGCGGCATCAATGCTACGCAAGCGACACTCGGTTACCAGAAGGCGGCAATCATATATGATGAAACTGACCTCTTTTCAGCGGATGGTACTGAGGTAATGCGGGAAGCTCTCACTGCGAACGGTGTTGAGATCTTGACCACGGAAACCTTCCAAAGCGGTGATACTGACTTTTCCGCACAGCTAACTCACATCAAGGACTTGAATCCCGACGTTATCTTTGTTTCCGCGTTGCCGCCAGATAAACCTGAGATTCTGATTCAAGCTCGCCAACTCGGTATACCTAGTTCAGTGCCCTTCATTATTAACACACTGACTACAACCGATGTACAAGCCGCGGGCGCTGCCGCTGAGGGTACAATCGCTTTTACCAGCTGGGTCAACACCGCTGACACACCGGGAAACCAAGCCTTTATTCAGAATTATCGCGCGAAGTATGGTATAGAACCAAACATCTGGGCGGCGCAGTCGTATGCTTCGGTTTATATTCTTGTCAAAGCAGTTGCTGATGCTCAGTCCACTGATGCGACCCCAATTCGAGACGCGCTAGCGAACATCACAGATTTGGACACTATTTTGGGACAATTCTCTTTTGACGCTGTTGGAGATGCAGTTTACGCCCCGGTTGTACTATGGTAGATAATATAAATAAGTGAACATTATTTAGAAATGTGTTACGATATAAGTATTATGAGATATTCACCCGATTTACGCAAACGCGTCCTTGATTTCATACAAGCCGGCGGCAGCAAAACAGAAGCCGCTAAACGGTTTAACGTCGGACGGACCACTATCTATAAGTGGCTAAACGCCCCGGATCCATTCGCTTATCAACGCCCCGGTCCCCGAGGGCCCCGGTCTATTGATTATGATGCGCTGAAACAACATGTTGCTGATTTTCCAGACCAGACCCTCAAAGAACGCGCCGTTCATTTTGGAGTGTCGACCTTCTGTATAGGGTATAGCCTCAAACGGCTAGGGTACACGCGAAAAAAAAAGACCCTCGGTTATAAGGAGCGGTGCGATGAAAAACGACACGCCTATCGTCAACAACTCGAACAAGTCAAAATCGTTGGTAAATCCGTAGTTTATGCCGATGAGAGTGGCTTTCGAGACGACGGTTATAGACGGTATGGCTATGCGCCTTTAGGCACACCCGTGTTTGACCTTATATCCAGTCAACGCACTCGGACCACCACACTTATTGCCGCACGTTTTGAAGATACCTTCACTGCGGCACGGTTATTTGAAGGCAGTTGCAAAGCCAACGATTTCAATGATTGGTTAGCCGGGCAGTTATGTCCACGCTTGACTTCAAAACACGTCGTAATCCTTGATAATGCACGACTTCACAAAACGCCAAAGACCCGACAGTTAATAGAGGCTTCAGGGGCGAGTCTGATGTTTTTACCCCCTTATTCCCCGGATTACAATCCGATTGAACACGATTTTGCTAATATAAAGCGAATCCAACAATATCAAACAGAAATGTCTATTGAGGATATTATTCAAATGTATCAGTAATTCTATCATCTACCATAATTGTCAAAAACGGTGAATTTCAAATCTTTGAGTAAGCCTCCACATGCCAGAAAGATTCATAGTAGGGGCACCCCTTGCAAGTGCCCTTTCAGGGTAATAGTACGTTTTGTAGTTAAAAAAAGGAGATTCAATATGAAAATTCAAAAGTTCACCACATTTGCGTTTGTCTTGGCACTTACCTCGCTGATTGCGGGCCTCTCCGCATGTGACCAAATCCAGCAGCTTCTTCTCCCTGCAACACCTCAGATGGAAGGACTCAGTGGCGAGATTGCCATTGGTGCTGTCCATCCCATCACGGGACGGCTTGGTCTAGAGAACCCACCGCTGGGACAAGGTTTTGAACTCGCTGTCACAGAGATAAACAATTCACAACTCAGCGACGTAAAAATCAAACTCATCGTCGAGGATGGTCAGAGCACCGTTGAGGGTGCCGTTGAAGCATTCAATAAATTGATTCATCAGGAGGGTGTGTCCGCTATCCTCGGGCCCGCCACCTCAATGCAGGCACAAGCAGTGTTTCCAATCGCACAACAGAACCGAGTTGTAGCGATAAGTCCCACTTCTGCCGCCCGCGGTCTCAGCGCGGTTGGTGATTTTATCTTTCGCATCGCCCCCACCACGGATGTATTGATTCCAAGCGGCATCCGGATAACTCAAGAAAAACTCGGCTATCAGAAAGTAGCAACCATATATGATGAAGCCGATCTTTTCTCCACCGATAGCGAATCAGTTGTGAAAGAAGCCCTCGCCGCAAACGGCATTGAGATCCTGACTACGGAGACCTTCCAAACCGGCGAGACTGACTTTTCGGCACAATTGACTCGCATCAAGGAGTCAAATCCTGACGCCATCTTTATCTCAGCACCGGTAATAGAAACCCCAGAGATCCTGGTTCAAGGACGTCAACTTGGGATTCCTACCGATATTCCCTTCCTTATTACCTTTACCCTCGCCTCAAGTCAAATTGAACCCGCAGGTGATGCCGCTGAAGGAGCGATCACCTTTACTAGCTGGATTAGCACCGCTGACACGCCGGGAAATCAAGCCTTCGTCCAGAATTACCAATCAGCATACGGCATCGAACCGGACGTCTGGGCAGCACAGTCGTATGCCACTGTTTATATTCTCGCCAAAGCGATTGCCGATGCCCAATCCGCCGATCCAAGTGCAATCCGAGATGCACTCGCCAACATCACAGATTTTGACACCATTCTGGGTAAGTTCTCTTTTAACGATGTTGGTGATGCCGTTTATGACCCGATTGTACTGATTGTCAAAGATGGTGAATTCCAAGTCTTTGAGTAAAGTTCCAAATCCCAGCACGATTCGTAGGGGCGCACCTTGTGGACGCTCTTTGAGAACGCCGCCGCTTTTTTTACTAAGAAAAGGAAATTTGATATGACTATCAGACGATTTACCAGATTTACGCTTGTCTTGACAATTGTTGCTCTGATTACGGGACTTTCTGCCTGTGACCAGAGAGGGCAGCTTCTTATCCCCACAACGCCTCAGATGGAAGGACTCAATGGGGAGATTCCCATCGGCGTTGTCTTGCCGAGTACAGGGAGGCTCGCCGCGATTGGCTTACGGATGGAAGAAGGTTTTGATCTAGCACGTGAAGAGATTAACAAACGCCCCAGCGGTGTGAGAATTAAGTTCATCATTGAGGACGATGAGACTAACGTTGAGGGTGCCATTGAAGCATTCAATAAACTGATCCACCAAGATGGCGTACCTGCTATTCTCGGTCCTGCCAGCTCAAGCGCGGCAAGAGAAACATTCCCAATCGCACAGCAGAACCAAGTTGTCGCACTCAGCCCAACCTCGGGTGCCTCCGGCTTGAGCGCGATTGGTGATTTTGTCTTTCGTGCCAGCCTCACCGCAGATGTGGTTATCCCACACAGTGTCAGGCTGACGCACGCAAAGCTCGGCTATCAACGGGTAGTAACCATCGTTGACAGCGTCGAACTCGTCGCCCGGAATAGCGACAAGGTGTGGCGGGAAGCCCTCGTCGAAAGGGGTGTCGAGATTCTGACCACGGAAGTCTTCCAAAGTGGGGATACCGACCTGTCCGAACAACTAACTCGCATCAAGAACCTAAATCCTGATGTCATCTTTATCTCCGCTTTGCCAACAGATATGCCTGACATTATGATTCAAGCACGTGAACTCGGTATTCCCTACTCAATCCCCTTTATCGTCGCCCAAGTTAGTGTAGATGAACTCCGAGCCGCCGGCGATGCCGCCGAAGGTCTGATAACCTCTGCAAGCTGGCTCAGCACCGCTGAAACGCCGGGAAACCAAGCCTTCGTTCAGAATTATACCGAGAAATACGGCGTTGAGCCGAGCATCTGGGCAGCGCAGTCGTATGCATCCCTCTACATTCTCGCAGAGGCGATCGCCAACGCTCAATCTACCGATTCAACCGCTATTCGGGACGCGATGGCAAATCTCTCCGATTTTGATACTGTCTTGGGTAAATTTTCTTTTAACGCCGTCGGAGACACGGTTTATGATCCGATTATGCTAATCGTCAAGGACGGCGAGTTTCATGCCTTTGAGTAAATTCTGATTCAGATTACTTCCCAACCCAGCACCGAGGAACACATGACCGTGCGAAAACAGAGTGCTCTGCTCCTCCTCCTTATCTGTGTGCTCGCGGCGTGTTCAGAACGTGACGATAATCCCATTGTCGAGACAGATATCCCCAAGGAGCTAGCTGAGGAGTATACTCCAACCGAGCAGGGCGCATCGACATTCCGTCTCGCTGCATGGAATATCCGCATCTTTAGCAATGGCAGCCGGAATGACGAGGAGTTACGCCACATCGCCAAAGTGCTGATACGCTACGACTTTATCGCTATTGTTGAGTTGAGAGATGAGACAGTTTTGAGACGAACCGAAATGGTCTTGGAAGGCATGGGAAGGGATTACGACTACGTGATGAGTCCACTAGTCGGGGCAACAGTGAAGGAACGCTATGCCTTCCTGTTTGACCCGCGGATAGTCCGTGTTATCGAAGGTGGGGAGGTGTTCCCTGACCCCAAAGATGTCTTTCTGCGTGAACCGTATTTCGCCACCTTCAAGGCAGGCGAGTTTGACTTTACTGCAATCGCCGTGCATGTGATTTGGGGCGATTCGGTCCAACGGCGTCAGCGCGAGGTGCAGGAATTGGCGGATGTGTATCAGGCGGTGCAAGCGGCGGACGATACGGAACAGGACGTTATACTGTTAGGCGATTTTAATCGCAACCCTGATGATCAATTGGCGTACCGTCGGCTGCTGTCCATCCCATCAATGCGACATCTGTTCCAATTCCCACAGAAGTCCCATATCAAAGATACCAGCCTCTACGACAACATCTTTTTCCAAACGCACCATGTGACCGAGTATACCGGAGACAGCGGGATTGAACGTTTCGACGAGATTCATTTCGGGAACGACGACGCTGCGGCATCACTAGCGGTAAGCGACCACCGACCTGTGTGGGGGATTTTTCGTACAGATGTAGACGACGATGGTTTACACCCTTGATGCTCCTAATGGATTGGTAAATTCATCAGACAATAAAAAAATGGCTTATATAAAAAAAGAGTGCAATTACGGTGAAAGGGGTGAGGGTGGGGAAACCAGATGCCCCGCCTACGGTTTTTGAGGTAAGTCGGCCCTGTTGCACTAAATCTTAACATGAGCGAACCGAGAAAAGAAGACACAGACCACACTCCCGCAAAAGCGGGGGTAGGAACGGTGGACTGTCCCTGTCGAACATTCACAACGCCGATATACTGTGCCGGTAGCAGCGAAAAACTAGACGCTGATTTCATGTGGACATTCTATAAGTTGATTGGTGAACGCAAAGGGATTTATCTTTGTGAATCATCCGGCGCGGCTAACACGCAGGCGTAGTGTTCCCCAACGGCTATGCTCATCGGCCGACACATCTGAAGCAGCGTAGTAGATAAAAAGTTGTTTTCTGGCACCTTAATCTCCTTATCCACTTTAACAAGGCGGATAATAGAAAAGAACCCCTTCGCATTGGCTACGTACAGCAGATTGCCCGAAATCTGAAAGTCTGTGACAGCCCCCATGGTCAACCTGTCGTCTATATCTATCGTCTCGCACACCTGATCTGGGGTAATTTGCTGAATCTTTCCATCACTAACAGTATACGCAATGGGCGTTTTGCTGCGAGCGAAGGTCTTTTGCCCTATCGCGGAGAAGCGGTCGAGACACCACCCCTCCATATCATAGTAGCTAACGCGTGTCCTTGTCCGAATATCACTAATGCTGCAGGCACTGTAAATCAGTAGATCGCAGGGTGTTGGCGTTAGAGTGCCTCCCAGACTCTCCAGTACCAGAAAATCAGACGATGCACGGACTTTTTCCTGTTTGCTGTTGGAGAGCTGTAAAAAACCGCGGCGAGACAGAAGCCCTGTCGGGAGGCCTCCGGGAAAAGTATCGTCTGAAGTGGAGAACAGAATCTGTTTCACACCGAGCCTTGCGTCCTTCGGCTGCAACACCCACCAGCGGGGCGATATTTCAACAACTTTGACGAGTCGAGCCTGTCCAAGAGCGATAGAAAAAATGTACAGAGAGTCATTCGCACCCATAACATAGAGGTACAACCCACGAACATCAAAGTCTTTGATTACGTTTCGCTGGGGTAAATACATGGTCGATTGAAGTACAGGGTGCGCCGGCTGTGAAATATCAACGAGATGAAACTCTTGAGAGCTCGCTACAACGAGCTGGTTTCCAGAGATAACGGCTTTGCCGATTTCATCAGCAAACTCGATAGATGTCAAGTATGAGGGACGTTGTAAGCTAGAGACATCAATGACGTGTAGGTGCCTTTCGGTCGTGACATACGCATGTTTTCCTGAAATCACGACGGTGTTGTTTGGACGAACACGAAACGGAAGATGAATAGAAACTTCAACTGTCGGATATTCCACATCTTCCATCTCTATAATAGTGAAAATGCTCTCTTGTGGTTTTGCGGAGGTAATGGTTTCTGAGTTTGGCTTAACCTCTCTGACACTACACCCAAAGTTCACAAATATGAAGCACACTACACTCAGAAGAGTAAACATTGATGGGGCAAAAACTTTTTTCATTGTTCTTTCTCCTATTCTGTTACAATTACATGCGTTATCTCATGCGGATCCTAGGAGGGTAGACCACGTAGTCAAACTTCCAGCAATTCTCCACCATGTAGCACATCAGATAATCGTTTAACTTCACCGGCCCGTACCCGCGAGCATGATTTCAACTAAAGTAATCCCTAGTGGAATCAATGACTTTGGTTATAGGACCCCGATGAGAAGCCAAATCCCCAGTCCAAATAACAATACTCCTGTCCCAACTTTCACGAGCATCAGATGCCGTTGTAATACACCACCCAGTTGCATCGACATCGTTCCCCAATACACAAGCCCAAACACCACAACTAGCGGCACGATAAACATCAGAGGCTCATGTAAAAAAGAGTGCAATTACGGTGAAAGGGGTGAGGGCGGAGCAAGATGCCCCGCCTACGATTTTTGAGGTAAGTCGGCCCTGTTGCACTAAACCTTAATATGAGGCAAAAAAATATCAAAGGTATCTACCCCCACCAGTTTCCCTCCGTTCAGTCCGCAAGCAGAATTTGGATTTGATCTTCAAGTTCATCGTCCCAGGTATGTCCGGTGATTTTTCCCACTGTATTAATCAGAACAATCGGTGGCCACCTGATGGCGTATCGATCGAAGGTTTCGCCATCTGCACCGATGATCGTTGTCGGCTGATCTAGCGCAATTGAGTGAGATAGCGACTGTTCCGCTATATGTCGCTTGACCGTCTCTACTGCTGCCGTGGCGGGGCAGATGGTGATACAGACCAGTCCTTTTTCTCGATAGACCTCCTGCAGGGCATCTAACAGGCGTACTTGATGAAGGTCAAAGTCCCACGAATACCAAAAATGTAGGGCAACTGTCTTTCCCTTCAAATCTCCAATGGAGATAGGGGAGCCGGATAGCCACTCGGCAATACTCAACTCCGGTGCGGGTTGGTTCACCAAGGTTTCGGCACGTTCTTCGACGGCCTTGAAGTAAGCGCGCTCTGCTTCCCGTTTTGCTCGCTTTTCTGGGGTCGGCTCTGGTCTCGGTTCAGGCGGTGTCAGAGTTAAGACGAGATCGCGCTGATTCACTGCAATATCCTTAAAAGTTTTGTAGTCTTGGTCCTTAGCAGCATAGATTGACACCGTCGGATCCTTGATGTGCTTCAGTTCAAATTCGCCATATATGTTGGTGCGAACGCCACTGTAGATGTAGCCGGAGCTAGATTCTTCCTCTGTCTCCACCCTCATCCTCGCTCGCTCAATAGGTTTGCCATCAACATCCACCACCTTCCCAGTAAGGTATCCATCCGCCTTAACCAACACCAAGTCGTGATGTTGGTTGGTTTTCAAGATTTTAAATTGATGGTGTGCGTACTCTGGATGATTAATGGCCAGTTCGATAATAACAGCCATAGAAAGACCGTCTAACCGATAATCGCCGTTTTTATCGGTGCGTGCCTCCCAGAGTTCTGAACTCTGCTGTGTGAGTACTCGTGCACCACGGACCGGGACACCAGAGGTGTCGGTGACACGCCCTTCAAGGAAAAACTGACTGCCGACCGGTGACAGGACGAGATCCGCGATTTGGGTCATTTCCGTCGTTGGGGTGAGCGTCTCGGTTTTCGCCTCCCGATACCCTTCTGCCTTCGCAGAAATTACGTACTCATCTCCAACGATAAGTCCAATTTCCCGGAACCAGCCATTGCCATCTGTCACAGTGACGATTCTACTACGTCCTCTGCGCAGCTGAGGTTCCCAACGCATCAGGCTAATGTTCGCCGATGGCATCGGTTCCCCTGCGCGGTTGACCACTCGCCCGGAGATCTTGACTTGCTCGTACTGTTCCATCTGAATCTCAACCGACGCGCCCGGTTGGACTTTGACCTCCGCCTTGCCACGTAATCTCAATCCGCTATGTTCCGCTTTGAGATTAAGACTCTGTCCGGTCTGCAATCCACCAACAGTAAACATCCCCAATTTGTCGGAGATGCCATACTCCTTATGCCATACCTGCATGTCGGTAATTCTCGCACCGACGACCGGCTCACCAGTCTCCGCCAAAATGCGCCCCATCAACTCGATCCCTTTTGAAAACTGAAAATCAACAGCGACAGTTTCAGTTTCAGCGACATCCACATATTTCTTAATCTGCCCTACATTCTGATAATTCTCTGGTGCGCTGGTGTAGACCTTCGCCCGGCCGGGCGCGGCGTGGAAGCGATACCTACCGGTTTCATCCGTTTCCGTACCGTGAACCGCCGCCTGAGATTCTGGACGGGCAGCGTCGTGAAAACTGATGTGGTGGTTGACAATCGGCTCGTTTGTGTCTTGGTCGGTCACCCGCCCAGTGATGAAGCCTCCCCTAACGAGGGTCAGGTCGATCTTGGAGACAGTCTGTCCTTCAGTAACTCTAATTAGTTCCTTGGCGACAGCTGTCCACCCCTCTGGACCCTTATTGAGATAGAGATTGTACATACCAGCGGGGAGGTTTTTCAAGAAATAGTTTCCATTTGCATCAACGTTTGCCCGTCCCCACCCGGTAGTTGGATGTATGCCCTGGAGTGCAACTGATGCATCCTTGACTGGTGCGCCGGTATCTGCGTAGGTAAGATGTCCCTCAATCCTGCCCTCAGGCTTCAGCCGGAATTCCAGTCCCTTCGTATCAACTGGCACCTGAAAGTGCATCTCCTGTGCGTATCCTGGTCCTTTAATCTCAAGGTTTGTTTTCACATTTTCCGGCAGTCCGCGGAGCACAAACAGTCCATTTGTATCGGTCTTGGCGGGAGGACTAGGTATCTCGTCTATCCCTAATCCAACTCCGCCTCCGCGTACTCCCGGCCTCCAGTTGGCACTGAACAGGTATTGGATGCGTACCTCCGCGTTCTGGATCGGCTCGTCCGCTTCGTTCATAATTCTGCCAGAGATGATTCCCGGCGTTGCGAGTTGAATCTTGACATCCGTCGTGCTTTGGGGTTGAAGGCTTTGCCATCCAATCGCGTGATCAGGGTGCGTGGCAACAATGCTCACACGATCCCACCTCTTGAGTTCAAGACGTGGAAATTCAAAGCGAAACTTCCCATCTATTCCCGTGCGCGTGGCAGGTTCGGATGAATTGTCCCCTACGGAGTATAGCACTTCAGCATCTGCCACCGGTACACCATTGTTGTCAACGACGTTACCGGAAAAGATCAGTTTTTCGGCACCGTCGTCCGCTACAACAGCGGAGCGTTGTGCTTCGCCGGCACTTCCCGGCGTTGCTCTACGGGCAGCCAATTGACGGCCCTGCCCCTCTGAAGTAGGGCTAGAAGCGGTTCGTGGACGGTTTTCTGTTTGCGTCGGGGCAACCGGGATTGATGTGCGTGTTGCATCGGCGATAGGTGTCAGCAGTATCACCTCGGTTGTCTCCTCTATTCCGATTCGATCTATTGACAGACTCATTGACGAATCGGTTCCATACCTAGCAATTCCGATTAAAACACATACTGCCATGACTAGCGAAAATAGAATCTTGCCAATTGCTGTGCTACTCCACGACGACGCCATCGTCGGCGATGGTATATGGTGAATTTGCTCCATGAATTGCATGAGAAAACCTCCTTTGAGTTTCTGGTTTTCCAAAAGCCTGCCGTAGCGTTCAGACAGTGCGTTCCCAAGTTGCTGACGTGCGCGGTACAATTTGCTCTTGACCGTGTTGACAGACACACCGAGAAATTCGGAGATCTCCTTCAACGAATTGTCGCCCATATAGAACATTGACACCGCAACTCGATTGTCATCGGGCAGCTCAGAGAGTGCCTGTTCCAGATCCACCCGCCAACCCTCTGTAGGAGTTGTGTGTGCCGGTTCGGTCCGTAAGGCATCGTCCGTAGCGTCCTCCAGCGCGGTTTCGCGCTGACGCGTTTTGATAACGCTCATCAGCTGGCGTTTGCACTGGTTGGACATGATCGTATAGAGCCAACTTCGGAACCGATGTGGCTGCCGGAGTTGATAGAGATGGTGATATGCCCGCCAGAAGACTTCCTGCGTGATATCCTGTGCATCCTCTTCGTTACGGACCTTCTGAAAGGCGTAGGCGTAGACCATATCCTGATACTTGTGGACCAGCACTCCGAAGGCATCCCGATCGCCTGCCAATGTTTGGGACACTAACTTTTCATCGTCTGAACGCATAACAATCTCCCGATCCAAAAAGCGAAAATAACAATGGTTCCTCAATGAAATGTGGAAACCATTTAATAATTAGATACATTAAGTTGCTCGGAGGTTGCGCTGCAAAGAAAAAAAATCGGTTGGATTGTAATGGTTAAGGCGGCAACTTGATTGGAAGTTCTTTAGTAATGCCCGTTTGCTCAATCCGCGAGCAGTGCCTGAATCTTGCCCTCAAGATCATCGCCCCGGATATGTCCAGTGATTTCGCCTGCCGTATTAATCAGCACGAATGGAGTTGACCCTCCGATAGCGTATCGATCGAAGGTTTCGCCTTCCGCACCGACGACTGTTGTTGACTGATCTAGCGCGATCGGGTGGGACACCGACTGTTCCGCTATATGTTGCTTGACTGTCTCAACCACTGTAGAGGCGGGGCAGATGGTGATACAGACAAGTCCTTTTTCTTGATAGACCTCCTGCAAGACATTCAGCAGGCGCACTTCATGAAGGTCAAAGCCCCCCAAACGCCAGAAATGCAGGGCAACTGTCTTTCCCTTCAAATCCCCCATGGAAAGCGGGGAACCGGACAGCCACTCGGCAACACTCAACTCCGGTGCGGGTTGGTTCACCAAGGTTTTGGAGCGTTCCTTACAGGCTTGGGAGTATAACTGTTCTGCTAGCTGTTTGAAGGTCAGCCCGGGTTTTGATTCGGGCGGCGTTAAGGTTAAGACCAAATCGTTTTGATTCACCGGTATATTCTCAAAGACTTTAAAAAAATTGAAGCCGGTCGCATCACTGACTATAATTGATACAATTGGATCTTTGATGTGCTTCAGTTCAAACTCACCTTGTAGGTTGGTCAAAGCACTGGGGGAGTAGCGATAACCGGAGAAGGGATCTTCTTTGGCACTTATCGTCACCTCCACCTGCTCAGCAATTGGTTTTCCATCGGCGTCCACAACCTTCCCAGCAAGGGATCCATCTGCCTTGACCAGTACCAAGTCGTGTCGTTGGTTGGTTTTCAAAATATAAAATTCATGTTCCGTGTACCCCGGATGGTGAACATATAGGGTGAGGACAACCGCCATAGAAAGGTCTTCAAACCGATAATTACCGTTCTTATCGGTGTACCCTGACCAGTGTTGTCCACCCTGACTTATGTCCAACCGTGCAGCACGAACCGGCTTGCCAGAAGTATCGGTGACACGCCCTTCAATGAAAAACTGACCACCCGCCGGCAACAGAACGAGATCCGCGATTTGGGTCATCTCCGTTGTTGCGGTGAACTGCCCGGTTTCTGTCTCCCGATACCCTTCTGCTTCCACATGGATTTCGTATTCGGCGCCGACAATGAGCTCAATCTCCCGGAACCATCCATCGTCATCTGTCAGGGCAACAATTGTGCCGTATGCAGAGTATCCTTTAGGGGCCCAGTGCATCAGAACCACGTCCACCAATCGCATCGGTTTTCCTTCAGGGTCGATCACTCGCCCGGAGACCTTGACCCGTTCGTAGGGTTTCATCCGAATCTCAACTGGTAACCATGGCCGGACTACAATCTCTATCGTTCCGCGCAATCCCAATCCACCATGTTCTGCTTTGAGACCGAGTCTCTGCCCGGGTCGCAGTCCGCTAATAGTAAACTCGCCCGATTCGTCCGATCTACCATACTCTGTATGCCGGTCCCGAACGTTAGCAATGCTCGCACC
Source organism: Candidatus Poribacteria bacterium (assembly GCA_965116925.1). GTDB lineage: Bacteria > Poribacteria > WGA-4E > WGA-4E > PCPOR2b > PCPOR2b. The sequence goes on from OZ220744.1 coordinate 5,439,067, forward strand.
GGCGACCGGTTCACCAGCCTTTGTCAAAAGCCGACCAACCAACTTGACCCCTCTCGAAAACTGGAAATCAACAACGACGGTTTCACCCTCAACGAAATGCACACGTCTCTGAATCTGTCCGATATTGAGAGCCCCAGTTCGTCCAAAACCTTGATAACCCACCGGTGGATTGGTGTGGACGAGTGCCCGACCGGGCGCAGCATCGAAGCGATAAGTACCGGTTTCATCGGTTATCGTACGGTGATCCATCAATTGAGAGTCTTCCGGGCGGGCGGCATCGTTTAATCTGATAGGGTGGTTGGCGATCGGTTCGTTTGTTTCCTGATTGGTCACCCGCCCAGTGATGAAACCACTCTGGATCAGGGTCAGGTCTATGTTAGAAACGGTCTGCCCCTCGGCGACTGTAATGAACTCTTTGGCAAGGGCTGTCCATCCTTTTGGTCCGTGAGCAAGATAGAGATTGTACATACCGGGGGCAATGTTTTTCAGCAGATAATTTCCATTACTATCAACGTGTGCCTGTCCCCTCCCATCGGTCGGATAGATACCCTCAAGTACGACCCCCGCGTCCTTGACGGGTTTGCCTGTCCCCGCATAGGTGAGGCGTCCCTCAATCCTACTCTCCCGTTTCAACCGGAATTCAAGTCCCTCTGTGCCGACCGGCACATTGTGGCGGTTCTGCTTTGCGTATCCTGGTCCTTGGACATCAAAACTGGTTGTCGCATTTTGCGGTAGGCTGCGGAGTACAAACTCTCCATTCGCATCGGTCTTGACGGGTTGGGGCAAAGCATAACGATCCAAATCATCTCCGTGTTCTCTTAGCATTGGGTTACCACGGAATAAGGAGTGCATCAGTATCTCCGCATTCTGAATCGGCTTGCCTGCCTCGTTCATCACTTTACCCGAAATAATCCCCGGTGTTTCGAGTTGAATTTTAACATCTGTTGCGCTTTGGAACGGAAACTCTTGCCACCAGATTGCGTGATCGGGGTGTGTGACAGCCACATTCAGACGGCTCAACATATCTTTAGAATGGAAAGACAGCCATGCGAATCTGGAGGGTACAAGTTCAAAGCGAAATGTCCCATCTATCCCTGTACGTGTAAAAAAATCGGAATCATAATGGGAGGAGTGCTCGGATCCAGCACCCCCTTCAAGCGGATAGAAACTTACGGCGTATCGAACTTCGGCATCCGCTACCGGTACACCGTTGTTATCAACGGCGCGGCCGGAAAAGGTCAGCTGTTCGGACCTGTTCTCCGCAGCAGCAGCGAGACCTTGTGCTTCACTTAAAGCATACACTGCCACAGTTAAGAGGAATAGGATTTTGCCAATAGTTGTGACACTCCACGACGAGACCATTGTCGGCGATGGTATATGGCGAATTTGCTTCATGAATTGCATCAGAAAATCTCCTTTGAGTGCTATAGACATGTCGCCCCGCTGGGGCTAAATCAAGCGATGCCCTTTTTGCTGCTTTCACGCAGCAGATCTTCTATCCTGAAAATCCTTCAATCGTGGAAATCCTGACTCAGCCATTCCCAACCACCCTAATTTAGCAATGCCTGGCCGCTCAATCCCCAAGCAGCGCTTGAATTTTATCTTCGTACTCATGCGCCCACGCGCTTCCGGTAATTTCTCCCGCTGCATTGATTAGAACAATCTCACCTCCCCAGCCGATGGCGTATCGATCAAAGGTTTCACCTTCCGCACTGACGACTTCTGTTGGCGAATCTAACCCGACCGAATAGGACAGCGATTCCTCTGCGATGTGTTGCCTGACAGTTTTGATCGCTGATGTGACGGGACAGATGGCGACACAAATCAACCCTTTGTCTCGAAAGATCTCCTGCAAGATATTCAGTAGGCGTATCTGTCGAATATGATCGTTGCGATTCAAGGACCAGAAATGCAAGGCAACCGTCTTTCCCTTCAGATCCTCGATGAATACTGGTGGACCCGACAACCACTCTGCAGCTGCCAATTCCGGTGCGGGTTGGTTCACCAAGGTTTTGAAACGTTCTCTACAGGCTTCGGAATATGACCGCTTTGCTTGCTGTTCTGGAGTTGGTTCCGGTCTCGCGTCAGCCGGCGTTAGAGCGAAGACCAGATTACTTTGATTCACCGAGATATCCTCAAAAATTTTGTGGTATTTTCTATCACTGACACGAATCGACACAACTGGATCCTTGATGTGCTTCAGTTCAAATTCGCCATGCACGTTGGTTTGAGTGTAGGGATATCGGTAGCCGGAGAAGAGGTCTGCTTCGCCTCTTATCGTCACTGTCGCCTGTTCAATCGGTTGCCCATTAGCATTCACAACCTTCCCAGCGAGATATCCATCCGCCTTGACCAGTACCAAGTCATGCCGTTGGTTGGTTTTCAAAATATTAAATTCATGTCTCGCGTACCTCGGATCGTCGAAAATATACAGCGAGTAGACAATCGCCATTGAAAGATCATCAAATCGATAATCGCCATTCTCATCGGTGTGCGTTAACCAATTCTGTGCTTGCTGACCTATGCCCAACCGTATACTGCGAACCGGCTCGCCAGAGGTATCGGTGACACGTCCTTCAATGAAAAACTCACCATCTACTGGCAGCAGGACGAGATCTGCGATTTGGGTCATCTCCGCTGTCGGAACGAACCGCTTGGTTTCCGCTCTCCGATACCCTTCTAATTCCACATAGATTTCGTACTCGTCACCAACGATAAGCTCAATCTCTCGGAACCGCCCATTATCATCTGTCACAGCAACATTTGTGACGTTTCCTATGTATCGTTGAAGGTCCCAGTGTATCAACTGGATGTCCATTGACGGCATCGGATTTCCTGCGTGGTCGACCACTTGTCCGGAAACCTTGACCCGTCCGTAGGGTTTCAGCCGAATTTCAATCGGCACATCCGGCTCGACTTCGATCTCTGCCATTCCACGCAATCCCAATCCGCTATGTTCTGCTTTGAAGCCGAGTCTCTGTCCGGAACGTAGACCAGCAACGGTAAACCTACCCGATGCATCTGATATGCTATACACTTCACGCCGGTACCGCGTGTTAGAAATTCTCGCGCCGACGACCGGTTCACCATTTTCTGTTAAAACCCGGCCAACCAACTTTAGCCCTCTTGAGAACTGAAAATTGACGACAACGGTCTCACCTTCAACGACATCCACACGCCTCTGAATCTCTCCGATATTGGATCTCTCAATCTGTCCGATACCTTGATAGCCTCCCGGTGGGTTGGTGTGGACGAGTGCTCGGCCTGGCGCGGCGTCGAAGCGGTAAGCACCAGTTTCATCCGTTATCGTATGATGACCCATCAGTGAAGAGCCCTCCGGACGGGCAGCATCGTTTAATCTGATCGGGTGCCTGGCAATCGGTTCGTTTGTGTCCTGATCAGTCACCTGTCCGCTGATGATACCACTCCGAATCAGAATTAGATCTATGTTAACGGTCTCTCCTTCAGAGACCGTGATGGGTTCTTTGGCAATAGCTGTCCACCCTTCTGGCCCGTGATCAAGACCGAGCCTGTACGTGCCGGGGGCAACGTTTTTCAGCCGATAATTTCCCCGCCAATTAGTGCGTGCTTCTCGCCACCCCCGAGTCGGATAGATCCCCCGGAACGACACCATTGTACCTCTGACTGACTTGCCGGTCCCTGCATAGGTGAGGCGTCCTTCAATCCTGCCCTCACCTTTCAGTCGAAATTCAAGCCTTTTTGCACCAACCGGCACACTGTGGTGGCTCTCCTTTGCGTATCCCGGTCCTTGGACATCAAGACTTATTATCGCGCCCTGCGGCAATCTAGGGAGCACAAATTCCCCATTCGCATCTGTCTTAACGGGTTGAGGCAAAGCATTATGCGTCAAACGATTTCCGGGATCCCTTAGTATTGGGTCACCACGGAACACGGATTGTATCTGTATCGCTGCATTCTGAATTGGCTCACCCGCCTCATTCATCACCTTGCCAGATATGATTTCCGGCGTTTCGAGTTGAATCTCCATATCCGCTGTACTTTGGAACGGAACTTCTTGCCACCAGATTGCGTGATCGGGATGCGTGACAGCAACATTCAGACGATTCAACATACCTTTAGAATCGAAAGGCATCCAATCGAGTTTTGAAGGCGAAAGTTCAAATCGAAATGTTCCATCCACCCCCGTACGTGTGAAGAAAAAGGGACCATAATAGGAGGAGGCCCCGGATCCAGCATTCCCTTCAAGCGGATAGAAACTTACAGCATATCGAAGTCCGGCATTCGCGACCGGCGCATCGTTGTTGTCAACGACGCGGCCGGCAAAGATCCGTTTTTCGGATTCGTTCTTCGCTGCTGCTGCGCGTTGTGTGCTGCCGTTACCCTCCGGGGTCGTCCTACTATCAGCTAACTGACGACCCCGACTGCCCGAAGCTCGGCTAGAGCCTGCTGGTGGACGGTTTTCTGTCTGTACCGGAGCGACTGAGATTGACGAGCGTGTTGAGTTGGCAGTGGGTTCCAACAGTACCACCTCGGTTGAACCCGTCCCGACTCGCTTCATTGACGGAACGGATAGCGAATCAGTTCCGCGCCTAGTAATTCCAATCAAAACACATACTGCTATGATCAGCGAGAATACGATTTTACCGATAGCCGTGGCACTCCACGACGACGCCATTGCTGGTGATGAGCTATACCGAATTTGCTCCATGAATTGCATGAGAAAACCTCCTTTGAGTTTCTGGCTTTTCAATAGGCTGCCATATCGGTCAGACAGTGCGTTCCCAAGTTGCTGACGCGCACGATACAACTTGCCTTTGACTGTGTTGACGGAGACACCGAGAAATTCGGAGATCTCCTTCAACGAATGGTCACCCATATAGAACATTGACACCGCAGCTCGATTGTCATCCGAAAGTTCAGAGAGTGCCTGCTCCAGATCCACCCGCCAACCCTCTGTGGGAGCGGTGTGCGCCGGTTCAACCCGTAGAGCATCGTCCGTGGCCGCCTCCAACGTGGTTTCACGCTGACGTGTTTTAATAACGCTCATCAGTCGGCGCTTGCACTCGTTGGACATAATCGTATAGAGCCAGCTTCGGAACCGATGCGGATGCCGGAGTTGATAGAGACCGTGATATGCCCGCCAGAAGACCTCTTGCGTGACATCCTGTGCATCCTCTTCGTTACGGACCTTCTGGAAGGCGTAGGCGTAGACCATATCCTGATACTTGTGGACCAACACCCCGAAGGCGTCTCGATCGCCTGCCAGTGTTTGGGATACTAACTGTTCGTCGTCTGAACGCATAACAACCTCCCAATCCAAAAAACGAAAATAACAATAGTTCCTCAATGAGATACTGAAGCTATTTAATAATTAGACACATTAAGTCGCTTGGAGGTTATGTCGCATAAAAAATAAATAGTTGAAAACGTTGAAGCTGCGTATTACAATAAAAAGAAGAAAAGAAAAATCAGATGTCAATGGTAGGTCTCATCTATGTTTGGACTTCAATTTCTAACCCCTCTATTCCTCGCCGTCGGTGCAGCGGCAGCATCGCTGCCGCTGATTATTCACCTCCTCAACCGGGAGCGAGCAAGACGGCTTGTGTTCAGCACGATTCGATTCATTAAGATGTCCCATCAAGCGAACGTGCAGCGGCACCGGCTGAAACAATTGCTCCTGCTGTTGATGCGAATCCTGATCTTGGCGTTGCTTGGGCTTGCCTTCGCACGCCCATTTTTTGCGGATACACCCGCTACTACCGGGGTGGTAGGTGGAGTGCGAAATATCGTCATTATTCTAGATACCTCCTATAGCATGGGCTATCTTGATACCTTCGATCAGGCGAAAAAGGCGGCGATTGAACTTGCTGATGACCTTCAACCCAGCGACACCTCCGCCCTTATCTTCACCAACAACAGGGCAAAGGTGATTAAACCGCTCAATGCAGAACACCGACACATCCAAACAGCACTAATGGGCGCGCAGCTGACCAATCACACCACGGATTACCTTGACGCCATTCAATCGGCGGATGAGGTACTTGGGGAAGCGGAGATTGGGGCAAAGCAGATCTACTTTGTCAGCGATTTGCAGCGGATTGGGTGGGAGAATTTCGTTGACACCGATAAACTCAGCCCTGATGTTGAGATTGCTTTTGTCGATGTAAGTGCAAAAGAGCCGGTCAATCTCGCAATCACCGGCGTGAGTGTGCCACAGGTAGTGCTGAATGAACAGAAGCCAACACAAATGGTTGTCCGCGTTCAAAATTTTGGAGAACAAGCATTTGAAGGTTTACCGGTGGAACTGTTTATTGATGATAACAATGTCGGCACAACCACACTTGATATCGAACCCAATGATGTAATGGACGTTTTGTTCCCAGTCCGTTTCAGAACAGAGAAGATTCATACCGGCTACGCCGCATTACCGGACGACCATCTACAGATTGACGATAAGCGATATTTCCGCCTACAAAGTCTGAAGTCAATCAAGGTGCACTGCATCAACGGCGAACCGGGGCGGCGCGATTACGAGAGTGAGACGTTCTTCTTGGAGGCGGCACTTCAGCCGGGGGTTCAGATTGTGCCAATCGACTTAACACAATCTCGTCAACTGCCAAATGCTTCGGAGATTTCAAAATATGACGTGATTATCTTGGCAAACGTGGAGAAATTGACTGAAGCGGAAGCACAGTCTCTGAGGACATTAGTTGGAGGCGGTGGTGGTTTGATTATCGCCGCGGGAGATCGGATGGATCTGGTGGCATATCGGAGTATACTCGGTGCGGGCGAAGAACCGTTGATACCGTGTAACTTCGTGCAGCCGGTTGGGGACGCACTCAATCACGATCGGTTCAGTGTTCTCGCAACGCTCGACTATGATCACCCCATTTTCCATTCGTTCAAGGAACCGAACCACGGTGATTTTGGGAAAGGACGATTCTACCGGTACATCCAAGCCGTACCGCTAAAGGGTTCAACGGTCTTGGCAAGTTTTGACGATGGAAGTCCAGCACTTTTTGAAAAAGCTTATGGAACTGGGCGCGTGCTCTGCTTCACCTCAACGATTGATCGGGAGTGGACAGATTTGCCGATTCACGGTGTTTATCTCCCGTTTCTGTACGAGGCGATCAAGTATCTCGCGCTCAAGCGGACGGATGAAAAACCCGATTATCAGATCGGTGATACGGTGGAGTTAGGGGGCTATCAACTGCCAGCGGGAACGGAGGTTGCGATTTTCAACCCAATGGGTGAGGAAACCCGGACAGAAATCAATGAGAGTAGCGGGGTTATTTACGACGCTACTGAGCATCCAGGAATCTATTCCGCCCATATCTCCGGGGAACAACCGCGTTACTTTGTCGTCAATCCAGACACGATTGAATCCAACCTCGCCGCCCGCGATACGGAGGAATTGACCAGCATGTTGACCGGTGGTGAAAAAGCTATCCCCACGGAGGTTGTCACAACGGAAATGATTACAAAGTATCACGGTGAGGTTGAGAAAAATCAGGGCGTGTGGTGGTATTTGATGCTTGGGGTGTTTCTGTTGGCGGTCGGGGAAATGTTCATCGCAAATCGGATATGAAACAGCCCAACCGCCCATCAATCAGAACACCAACAAGTAACTTTACGTTGGAAGTTGTGCCCAAGCGGTGATATGCGGCGGCAGGATGAGTGGACGTTTCGACGCAACAACTTCTGCCCGAAGCCGTTGGGCAAGCGTATCCAAATCAACCTCTTCAGCAGTCGCAATCCCGTATGCTTCCAAGAGCGGGAGTAGGCTTTGAAAAGCGGCTGCTATGAATTGGTAACCTCCCCAAGTTTCCGGACCGCCTACCGGTGCCGTATACTGTAGAGTAGGCTCCGGCAAGCCCGCATCGACAAAAGTGCCGTATAGATCAAGCCCCATTCCAACATTTGCCCCTGAACGTCGAAACACCTCTACCCCCCACTCAGCTAACTGGTTCATTATGGGAATCTCCGGACGAGTAATCGACGCGTAGACCGAAAACTCTACATCCTGAAATGCGACGATACCGCCCGGACGCAAGCGCGTTGTGAGCTGTTTTAAGGTCGCTACGGGATCCGGCAAATACAGCAGGATCAAGCGCCCAATAAGGGCATCAAAGTCGTTCGGTAGCTCCAAAGTTTGGACATCCCCCGCCACGAATTGGACGTTTGCTAAACCCGCTACCTGCGCTCGTGTTCGGGCAGTTTCGAGGATCTCCGGGTTCATATCTACACCGAGGACCTCTCCCTCACTGCCAACCAACTCCGCAGCGGCGAACGCTACATCCCCAGCACCGCTACCAATATCAAGTACCTTCATTCCAGTAAAGAGACCCGCATCCCTGAGAAGCCGTCCCGTTATATCTTCATACAGTCCTGCCTGCTGAATCAACCGTTCCGTCTCCTCTTTGCTACGTCCCATTGTATATGTCCGCTCATTATCGGCCATGTCGATTTATCCTCCTGCTTATTAGTAAAAAACATACAGAATGGTTTACACACCCTGTTGTTTACGGTTCAATTAATTTATGGAACTGTACTTCACCATTGATAATCTGTTTAATCACCACGCTTTTAGACGTGTGTCGATTTTCATCGTAACCAGAGATAAACGTTGCTCCGCTATAATTCATCGTCGCCGCGAGTTGATCGCGAATGGCTGCTGATGTCAAATTATCCGCACGACGCATTGCCTGAACTACGAGCCGAAGCGCATCATATCCCAGCGCAGCCCCTCCATCAGGCAACATGCCAAACATTGCAGTGTAGGTGGTCACAAACTGATAGACATCTTCACCCAAATCGCTCGGTTCCGCTTCCGCTGAAAAGCCGCTACTGAAGAAACTTCCGTCAATAACCGTTCCAGCCTCCTCAACCAATGCCACGTTGTCCCAAGCATCACCGCCGATGAAGGTCGCTGTTATCCCAATCTCCTCCCTTGCTTGTCGGACCAGTAGAGGGACTTCAGGAAGGAAACCGGTGCTAAAGATTACGTCCGGCGTAGCTTCAGCGACTGTAGTTAGTTGTGCGGTGAAATCGGTATCCCCTGCTGTGTAAAACTCATCAGCTACCACGTGACCTCCATGAGCAATAAAACTATCAATGAAGGTTTGCGATAAACCCTCCGAATAGACATCGCCCTTGTGCGTAAGGACTGCAGCGGTCTTTGCCTCTAAATCTTGCAAGGCAAATGCAGCCATCGCCACCCCCTGAAAGTCATCGGTGAATGCTGCCATAAACACAAAGTCACCCGCAGCAGTAACAGACGGATTAGTGGCGGAGGTTGCCATCATCGGTATACCATGATTTTGTGCAATTTCTCCGACAACTACGGCATAAGTTGAACGGTTGGGGCCGACGATTGCGGACACCTCTTCTTCGACAATCAATTCCAATGCTAGTTCTGTAACATATTCCGTTTCGTTTATATTCTCGCTTACGAAACGTTGGGTCGGTATACCGCGAGCGACTAATTGTATCGGTATGCCGCGTACACCCCCTGCTTCATTCAGTTGCATTGTCGCTAATTCTGCCCCGTGCCGGCTATTGTTTCGGTTCGGCGTGGTATAGAGAAAGCCGATTTTAACCGCCTCCTCATCGCCCCCATCCGGTAATGGTGCGAGCAGTTGTTGGACCTGATCACATCCCCAAAATAGGGTAATCAGTAAAAATAGTAAAATCCAAATCCGACCAATGAACTCGCGTTCAGTTAGCCGGGGGCGTTGCTCTGTCACTACCATCCTCCTGTCAGGTGCGGGGTAAGATACAATGCCCGATCCTACTACAAACTTATGGCTCGATTAATTTATAAAATCGTGCTTCACCATTGATAATTTGGTTGATGACTGCGCTCTTGTTTGGGTGTCGGTTTCCGTTGTAGCCGGAGATAAAGGTTGCTCCGCTATAATTCGTGGTCGCTGCAAGCTGGTCCCGTATTGTAGTTGGAGCTAAATCATCTGCACGACGCATCGCCTGAACTACGAGCCGAACCCCATCATAGCCTAGCGCAGCACCCCCGGCGGGCGCGACCTTGAAGATTGAGGTGTAGGCGGTGATAAATTGATCTGCGTCTTCACCCAAATCCCCCGGCGCGACGTCGGCTGAAAAAAGGCTGCTAAAAAAACTCCCTTCAAGAATCTCGCTGCTATCAGAAATTAACGCCGAGTTATCCCAACTGTCACCACCAAGGAGAATGCCTGTTATACCGAACCTTTTCGCCTGTTGAACCACCAATGGAATTTCGGATGCAAAGCCGGGCAGAAAAAAGACATCCGGCGCAGCTTCAGCGATAGCGGTCAGTTGTGCGGTGAAATCGGTATCTCCCCTCATGTAAAATTGAGCGTGTACAACCTCGCCACCCAAAGCGGTAAAGTTATCAATGAAGGTTTGCGATAAGCCCTCCGAATAGAGAGACTCTCTGCGCGTGAGGACTGCCGCGGTCTTTGCCCCTAAATCTTGCGCGGCAAATGTTGCCATAACCTTCCCCTGAAAGTCGTCGGTGAACGCCGCCATAAATACAAAGTCACCTGCAGCGGTAACTGACGGATTGGTGGCAGTGGTGGTCACCATTGGAACTCCGTAGCGTTGGGCAATTGGTCCAATAGCCACAGCATAATTCGATCTGTTGGGCCCGACGATTGCCGATACCCCCTCTTGGATAATCAGTTCTTCGGCTACCCCTGTGGCTTGGTCCGCGTCGCTTATATTACCGCGTGCGATAATTTCGATCTCCCTACCATGCGCTCCACCCTCTCCGTTCAATTCCAGTGCCGCTAATTCTGCGCCGTTCAGACTATTGCTTCGGATTTCGCTAGTATATATAAAACCAATTTTGATAGTGCTGTCATCATCTTCAGGCGGCACTGGTACAAGCAATTGTTGGACATCCTCACACCCCGCAAATAGAAGGATTCCTATGATTAGAGCTAAATAATTAACAGCATAAAAAAAACTCCCGTTCCAATCTTTGAAAATCCTGCGTATTCCCTGATGTGTCATTCAATATCCCCTTATCATTTATGAGGCGTTGTGTCGGTATACCAAGAGCTATGCTAGTGTTCCTCACACGCTTTGTCCAATTATATTGTCACTAATTTTGTGCTGTACCGCCTACCCTTTCAGTGCAGCATCGCAATGATTCAATATTATACCTAAGTTGCCCCCTAACAGCTACGGTACACGGAGTATGCCTACTACTAGCAACCTGAGTATTATATCCGCATCTCCAAATAGATGCAAGGAAATCACAGCCTTTGCTATCAATATAAGTCTGACAAAACTGAATCATAGGCGAGTATTTAATTTTCGCCCTAAGCGTTTAATGATTCTTGACAATGCTTGTTTTTTTTGTTACAATAAGTGCGCTTTTTCGGTGGGATGGCTGAGAGGTCGAAAGCGGCGGTCTTGAAAACCGTTGTGGCGCAAGTCACCGTGGGTTCGAATCCTACTCCCACCGCCACTATTAAAAATATGGAGGGGTGCAGGAGTGGTTGAACTGGGCTGCCTGCTAAGCAGTTATGGCTTAACCGCCATCGTGGGTTCGAATCCCACTCCCTCCGCCAGCTATTACGCGCCTGTAGCTCAGTGGATCAGAGCATCTGACTACGGATCAGAAGGTCGGGGGTTCGAATCCTCTCGGGCGCTTAATGATATGCGTTTTCGGTCCCGCGGCTCCGGCTGCGGGGCTGGAAGTGCGAATTTGGGGCAATTACCCCGTTTCGATCTTTTGCAATGTCGGATCAGTTCTGGATGCGTGAAGCCCTTGCGGTTGCCCGTCAGGGTGCCTCGCTCGGTGAAGTTCCCGTTGGTGCAGTTATCATCAAGGATGGAATTGTCCTCGCTCGCGCTCATAATAGACGAGAAGGGACAAAGGATCCAACCGCTCATGCAGAACTGATTGCGATTCGATTGGCTGCTTCATCTGTCGGTGATTGGCGTTTGACGGACACAATTCTTTATGTGACTTTAGAACCGTGTCCGATGTGTTGTGGAGCAATTATCTTGGCTCGCATCCCACGGGTCGTTTATGCCGCCTCAGATCCAAAGGCTGGTGCCGCGGGGACACTGTTCAACCTGTTACAAGATGAACGTCTCAATCACCAAGTGGATGTCACACAAGGGGTTCTAGCAGAGGAGAGTAGCCATCTGCTTAAATCTTTTTTCCGAGATCGGCGAACCTAAATTTTTGGAGAGATGCTGGAGCCTGGTTGAACAGGACAGTCTCGAAAACTGTTGTGGCGTTATCGTCACCGTGGGTTCGAATCCCACTCTCTCCGCCTTTTGGGGCAGTGGCTCAGTTGGGAGAGCGCATCCCTCGCACGGATGAGGCCACGGGTTCAAATCCCGTCTGCTCCATCGATTTTTCCGATCGTTAGTGATTGGAACAAACTTTTGGACAGCACGGGCCAGGTTTCCTGCTATATGACGATAGCGAGAAATCCGGTGCTGCTCAAGATTTTCGGAGAGATGCAGGAGCTGGTTGAACTGGCATGACTGGAAATCATGTGTGCAGGCAACTGTACCGTGGGTTCGAATCCCACTCTCTCCGCCATTATCACCTCTGTCGAGACTTGGCTATGCTAAGCGGGGAGGTAGCGGTGCCCTGAACCTGCAATCCGCTATAGCAGGGCTGAATTCCTATTGTGCGGCGAACTTCTTTTGAGGACTGGCCCATGTAAGTGGTGATGAAGATTGGGTCCTGAGCAACTCACAATTATCAAACCCCGTCAGGTCCGGAAGGAAGCAGCGGTAGATAATCTGGGGGTGTGACGCAGGGAAGCCTAGTCGGAGCTAACTGCTTGGGTAACGCTTGGGAGAACTTGTCAAGCTCTAGGTGCATGGCCAGGATTTTTTTCATCCTCTTCCCCTCTCCTATTGGTCAGATAAAATCCCTTGGGTCAACCCACTTCGCGCGATGGGGGAAATTATGTCTTACGAGGTTTTAGCTCAGAAATGGCGTCCCCAATCATTTCAAGATGTAGTTGGGCAGACGCATGTGATAACAACTCTCAGAAATCAAATCCTATCGGATCGGATTGGTCACGCCTACCTGTTTTGGGGACCGAGGGGAACCGGGAAAACAACGGTTGCCCGTATTCTCGCGAAAGCAGTGAATTGCCCCAATCGTCAGCAAGAGACCGAGTTTAGCCAAGAATCTATAGCTGAACCTTGCAACAATTGTCAGTTCTGCTCGGAAATCTCTCAGGGGCGTTCGTTCGATGTCGTTGAGATGGACGCTGCCTCTAATCGAGGCATTGATCCGATTCGCGAGCTACGCGAGAATACTAAGCTAGCTCCCGCTGCCTGTCGTTATAAAATCTATATCATCGATGAAGCACACATGCTCACGCAAGAAGCGTTTAATGCCCTTTTGAAAACGCTTGAAGAGCCCCCACCACACGTCATCTTTATCCTTGCAACAACCGAACACCATAGAATTCCGAAAACAATTGTATCTCGCTGCCAAGATTTTGATTTTCGCTACATGGAGCAGGATCAAATCATAGGACGACTGCAAGATATCTGCAAAGCTGAAAATGTTCAGATTGATACGCAAGGACTATCGTTGATTTCCCTGCAATCGGAGGGCTGTCTGAGGGATGCCGAGAATTTGCTAGAACGATTGACCGCATCAATAGGGAAAGAACTCGATGTAGATAAGATTAACCAAATACTCGGGTTCGGTTCAAGTCATCTGATAAATGAACTGATTGATGCCATCCTGCAAAGTGACCTGCCAGCGGCACTCCAATCGCTCGATAAATTGGTGAAAAATGGGACAGATTTGACGCAATGTCTGCATCAACAGGTTACTTGCTTCAGAAATTTGAGGCTTTTAGCTATTGGATCGAATTTAGAGAGTGTAATTTCGGCATCCAAATCGGAAATAGAGCTAATGAAAGAGAAAGCGCACCTCGCTTCTCCAGAACGTCTTTCCCGGATTATTAAAATTCTGATGCGAACTAGCAGTGAGATTAAGCAGCACGGATATGCACAAATCCATCTTGAATCTGCGTTAATTGATGCTTGCTCAATCCAAGAGGGCATCCAACTGACGAAGATTTTGAAACGGTTATCAGAGATTGAGGACAAAATTGATCGGGGAGAGGCTCCAAGTAGAGTCTCTGTACCGCCAGCGATCTCTGAATCAACTGGGGGATCTCCGCCAAGGCACTCTGCGCCCACGCCAGTTTTAGAATCCGCTACAGACTCAGAAATGGCAGAAAATCAAACTCCAAAATACAGGGTTCAATCATCTTCGGAAACTCAGATTGAGCCGCATCCGGTTTCTACCGATACTTATGTAGCTGGAGACGGCATGGAGCAGCCGCATATCAAATCCGTTCCCGCGGCTGTACAGCACCTGATGTCCGATTCAAATGAGTTGGCAAAGATTTGGGAAAGCTTGTTGGGAGGGTTGCAAGACAGAGGCAAAATGTTATTACACCGGTACTTGAAAAGCGCAACTCCGCAGCCAAATAACGAAGGGGAAACAACGTTGTCAAGTAACGGGCTAGAATTGAAAATTGCTTGCCCCCCAGCCTATACAGACCTAATTGATGATGACGAGAAAACGTTACTCAAGGAAATGCTTGCCGATCTGCTCGGAACGCCCGTTCAAATTAGCTTCGTGGCTGCAAGCGCGAACCCTCATGTCAACGCAACACTACCACCTTCTCGGCGGTCCCAAGAAATAACACCAATGATGCTGCAGCACCAAGCCGAACGGGATCCGGAGGTCGCGCCGGCACTTAAGCTGTTTGAGGCAAAGATTCTTAAAATTGAACCCAAATAGTCTGTGTTGGAGGACATGATCTACTAACCCAAGAATGAATCCTAAGCGGACAAAGCGTGTCTGATGCTTAATGATAGAATCTCAAACTGTAACTATTTAACAAGATCCACAAGAGGTCAGCTCAATGAATATGAATAATCTGATGAAACAAGCGCAACAGATGCAAAAGCGCATGCTTGATATTCAAGAGGAACTTGCCACCCGCACTGTTGAAGCAACCGTTGGCGGCGGCATGGTAACAGCCGTTGTTAATGGTCAACAGGAACTCATGTCGCTCACAATCTCACCAGAGGTTGTTGATCCAGATGATATCGAAATGCTCGAAGACCTCATCGTTGCCGCAGTCAATGAAGCGCGGCATCAAGCGCAAGAACTGATGACGCAAGAGATGAGCAAATTGACGGGAGGCGTTAAAATTCCGGGACTGATGTGAAGACTGCGGGCAATAGATTTTGGCCTGTGCGTTGGAACGCATCGGTGAATGACTATTTTTATATCAATCGCCAATTCAAAATCCATAATCTTCCACTATAAGAACTGGATTTCTCTGGCGTAGCATACCGGAACCAAAACTCAGTATGCTCCATTATCCTGAACCGCTAGCACGTCTTATCAATGAGTTGCAAAAGCTACCTACAATCGGTGCCAAAACGGCGCAACGTTTAGCATTTTTTATGTTAAAAATGCCCGAATCTGACACGACTCAACTGGCGCAAGCACTCTCCGAGGTAAAGACTCATCTGGATTATTGCTCGGTCTGTGGAAATATCACAGATCAGCAGCCATGTTATATCTGTACGGATACTAGACGTGATCGCCAAACCATTTGTGTTATCGAAGAGCCAGACGACCTTTTAGCAATTGAGCGTACGCAGGAGTATAAGGGTTTATACCACACGCTCATGGGTGTTCTATCGCCGTTGGACGGTGTAGGACCACAAGATCTCAGGATTGACCAACTTTTTGAGCGAATCCGCGGGGAGGATATCAGAGAGGTTATCCTCGCAACAAATTACACTACCGAAGGTCAGGCAACCGCGCTCTATTTGACAAAACAACTCGAAACTCTTGAGATTACCACCACTCGCATTGCTTACGGCATTCCGGTCGGCGGCGATCTTGAGTATATAGACGCAGTGACCCTTGCTAAAGCCTTGGAAGGACGTCGGCGCATTTAAGCCTAAAACAGAGGATGAATCAAATGCCTTGTAAACTGAAATTTGGCTTCTGCCTGTGGGGTTTACTAGGCATAATGTTTTTCGGTTCGGATACGGGCTCGGTTTATACGCATGCTGAATCCGGTGCCAATTCGCCTCCGTCGCCGTTAGTAGAAGAAACCTTTAGCGATGGCACATTCAACGCCAAACGTGCTTTTGCCTACCTAGAGAAGCAGTGTGAGTTTGGTCCGCGTGTGCCAGGGACGACCATTCACCAAGAGACAGGAGCATATCTATTCGCAGAACTCGAAAAATATGCCGACGAGGTTGTGTTTCAACCTTTTGAGTTTCAGGATCAAGATAGAACGATTCAGATGAACAATATCTTAGCGCGCTTCGGGGAAGATTCAAGTGGAAAGATGCTCCTCGCAGCACACTGGGACACGCGCCCATTCGCAGATCGGGATCCAGACCCTGCCAATCGAAACACGCCAATCCTCGGTGCAAATGATGGTGCTTCGGGTGTGGCGGTTCTGTTGGAGGTCGCACGGGTTTTGAAATCTAAACCACCTCCGACACCAGTGATTATTGTCCTGTTTGATGGCGAAGATTACGGCAGAACAGTTTCCACCATGTTCCTCGGTTCGACACACTTTGCCGAGAATATGGACGGCTGGGAGGCAGATTTTGGTATCTTGTTGGACATGGTTGGTGACCGGACGCTAGAGTTGCCGATGGAACGGTATTCATGGAATGCGGCACGGGACTTGACGGAGGCAATCTGGCGACGGGCTGAAGAGTTGGGGTTGCCGGCATTTCAACACCGATTGGGACCTGCAATTATGGATGATCACTTGCCACTCATTCAATCAGGGGTCCCAACAATCGATATTATTGACTTTGATTATCCGTACTGGCATACAGTGGAGGATACTCCTGACAAATGTAGTGCAGAAAGCTTGGAAATTGTCGGGCGGTTAGTGTTAGATATAATCTATTCGGGACTGTGACTCAATTTTATGCCCCTTATGACGAGGTGATTTCCCTTGCCCCGACACGATATTTACCATGAGGTTGTGAAGAATGTTCTCGTCAAAGACGGTTGGAGAATTACGCACGACCCTTTGATTCTGCCCTACGGTGGACGTAATCTTTATGTTGGTATTGGAGCCGAGGCACCAATTGGCGCAGAAAAGGATGGATACCAGATCGCTGTAGAGGTGAAGAGCTTCCTCGGAGGTTCGGAAATTGTGGAGTTGGAGCGTGCCTTAGGACAGTATATGCTTTATCGTTTTTTGTTAGCGCGACAAGAACCAGAACGGGTGCTTTTTTTAGCCTTTCCTAGAAGTGCTTACGATAGCATTCTCAGCGAACCTGCTGAAGGACGAGATTTTATCACCACACAAGACCTAAAGTTAATAGTCTTTGATCCGGATCGGGAGATTATTATCCAATGGATAGAGTAGCCAATTACCGACAAATCATTAAACGTATTATTGCGGAATATGCTGCCTTGAAGCCTTCCTATGGCAATGTTGAAGTCGAGACGGTCTTTGACGAGTCCCACGACCACTATGAAATGATTTACACAGGTTGGAACGAGTGGCGTCGTGTTCATGGCACAGTGATTCATGTAGACATCCG
The DNA here is from genome assembly GCA_965116925.1 of Candidatus Poribacteria bacterium. Taxonomy (GTDB): domain Bacteria; phylum Poribacteria; class WGA-4E; order WGA-4E; family PCPOR2b; genus PCPOR2b. The sequence goes on from OZ220744.1 coordinate 5,456,656, forward strand.
AGATGGCAAGGTGTGGATTCAGCATGACGGCACAGAGGAGGGCATTGCTTATGAACTTTTAGAGGCAGGCATCCCACACGAACATATCGTGCTAGCGTTTCATCCTCCGCAAGCACGGAAACATACGCCGTTTGCAGTGTCATAAGGAATAAGCAAACTGCCTGAGATACCGTTAAATATTAATACAGAATCAACGAAATAGAGTAACTTGACAGTGAATACCTATCATAAACAGTACGATGTCCTTGTTGTTGGTGCGGGCCATGCTGGTTGCGAGGCTGCGCTTGCTGCGGCGCGGATGGGCTGCGAGACGTTGATTGTCACCATCAACCTCGACACCATCGCGAAGATGTCTTGTAACCCGGCAATCGGCGGGCTTGCAAAAGGGCATCTCGTCAAGGAGATTGACGCACTCGGCGGCGAGATGGCAAAGAACATCGACAAAACGGGCATCCAATTTCGTCAACTGAATACAAAGAAGGGCCCGGCAGTCCGTTCAAGCCGTGCACAGGCGGATAAGTATGCGTACCAGTCTGAGATGAAGCGCGTCCTAGAGCGGCAGCCTCGTCTCGATATTAAGCAGCTGCTAGTTGATGAGCTGCTGACCGAAAACGGTGAGTGTATCGGTATATTGGGACACACCCAAACCGCCTACCTCGCCAAGACAGTCATCTTGACGACAGGCACATTTCTTAAGGGCTTAGTGCATCTCGGCGATGTATCCTACAGTGCTGGGCGAGCAGGGGAATCGTCAGCAGAAAAACTATCAGACAGTTTCCTGAACCTCGGATTTGAAATTGGTCGTCTGAAAACCGGCACACCTCCACGCGTTAATGCACACACCGTGAATTTTGATGTGATGGAGATTCAACCCGGCGATGCACAACCGCGTCCGTTTTCGTTCTCAACGGAACAGATCACGCAGTCACAGATACCGTGCCACTTAACATATACAAATGAAAAAACGCATCAGATTATTCGTGATAACCTCCACCGATCCGCTATGTACAGCGGCAGGATCACCGGCATTGGTCCCCGATACTGCCCATCTATTGAAGATAAAGTTGTCCGCTTTGCCGACAAAAATCGGCACCAAGTTTTTGTCGAACCGGAGGGCAGAGATACAGACGAAATTTACCTCAATGGAATCTCCGCAAGTCTACCCGAGGACGTTCAGGTGGATATGGTGCATAGCATCAATGGGCTAGAGAACGCCGAGATTATGCGCTTCGCCTATGCGGTAGAGTATGATTTCGCACCGGCGACGCAGCTCTACCCAACCCTCGAAACCAAACAGGTGGAGAATCTTTACTTCGCAGGTCAACTCAACGGCACTACCGGTTATGAGGAAGCCGCCGCACAAGGATTGATGGCAGGGATCAACGCTGCCTTGAAGGTACGCAGTGAAGAGCCGCTTATTCTCGACCGTTCCCAAGCGTACATTGGCGTCCTCATTGATGACCTCGTAACCAAGGATATCCGGGAACCGTATCGGATGTTCACTTCACGCGCGGAGTATCGGCTAGAGCTGCGTGAGGATAATGCAGATCTACGATTGACGGAGATGGGACGTCAGATCGACTTAGTTGAGGCTAACACCTATGAGCGGTTCCAGATAAAGCGGAAACGGGTGGAGGCGGAAAAGAACCGTCTAGAACAGACGCGGTTGAAACCATCACTTGAGACACAAACTCGCTTGAAATCGGTTGGAATTAGCGAAATCGGTCAACCAACTTCATTGGCAGAACTGCTCAAACGTCCAGAAATCCACTATGAGCAAATCAAGCAGCTTGAACCGCCGCCCCAATCGTTGCCCGAAGTCGTGGCGGAACAGGTCGAAATTCAGATCAAGTACGAAGGATACATTGATCGTCAAACTACGCAGATTCAACAGTTTAAAAAGATGGAGCATTTTCGGATTCCGGATGATTTTGATTACGCCTCCGTGCACAGTCTCAAAACAGAGGCGAGTGAACAACTCGCAAAGATTCGTCCAATCTCTGTTGGACAAGCGTCGCGCATCCCCGGTGTTTCGCCTGCGGACATCTCAATACTTATGGTCTGGGTTGAACAGTACAAACGACAGATGCAACCACACGTGTGATACATAAAACAATTGTTGAATTGCAGCTTTACTAACTTTGTACCTTATAAGCTGCTGGGAGTTTTTGATGACCCGTCAATTAACAGCAATCATTGAGCGTGAAGGAGATGAATACGTGTCATTGTGTCCAGAATTAGATATTGCAAGTCAAGGTGAAACCATTGAACAAGCAAGAGAAAATCTGCGCGAAGCCTTGGAACTATTCTTTGAGTGTGCTTCCCTGAAAGAGGTGAATACGCGACTTCATGCTATCTAGCCAATTTCGATCAGAGCTAGAGCAGGTATTTCTTCAACACGGTTTTTCGTTGGAACCGGTGCAACTTGATCAGTTTGTCACTTACTGGCGTGAACTTAAACGCTGGAATTCACGGATGAATTTGACCGCAATTCGGGGAGATCAAGAAATTATCGTAAAACATTTCCTTGATTCGCTAAGTGTGCTACAATGTTTTGACATTAAACCCGGAGATTCGGTGATTGATATAGGGACGGGGGCAGGTTTTCCGGGTCTACCGATTAAAATTTATATCCCTGATATTAAGTTAGTCCTAGTTGAGCCCTCATTAAAGAAGGTAAGTTTCCTGCGGTTCCTTATCTCTCAATTGAGCTGGGGCCGTCAATCAAATACTTCCAGCTCGTGGGAGAACCCCCGTATTGTCGCCCAACGGGCTGAAGAATGCACGACAAAGGATCAACACATAACTGCTTACGATTGGGTCTTGACCCGTTATGTTGCTTCTATAGAGGATTCGGCGGCTTACTGCCTTCCGCTATTGAAGCCCAATGGAACGTGGGTTGCTTATAAGTCCTCTGATGTGCAGCATGAAATTCAGCAAGCAATCCCTAAGTTACAATCATTGGGTGGTGGAGATCAATCTATTGTTAATAGTCATATTCCTAAGCTAAATCGGACTTACGTTGCTATACGATAAGGAGTTTGTTAGATGTTTGAGACATCAATCAGTCATAATAATGTTCCAGTTATCCGAATTGATGGAAAAATCATAGGGGGCGCGGCCAACGCGCTCAAACGTGAAATGGATAAACAGATTGAGCAGAGCGGAGGTAGTCTGGTCTTGGACATGGCGAATGTTCCCCTGTTAGACAGCACTGCGCTAGGGATAATTATTGCGACCTTGCAGTTCCTAAAGAAGATGGATGGGAAACTGGTCTTGCTCAATCCACAACACGCTGTCATCAACGTCTTGCAGGTTACACGCCTCAACACGATTCTTGAAGTCTATTCAGACGAAGAATCGGCAACGAGCGCACTTAGCTCATAGCAGAGATCTATCATGAAACGTTTACGCCTTAGAATGGGGTTGCGGTGGCAACTTGTTCTGCTCTTTCTACTAGTATCGCTTATCCCCTTGCTGATCGTCGCTTCTTGGACACACCAAGCTGGGACACGTGGGCTGACAAGTACAATCAGAAGGACCCTCGTTGAACAGGCTCAATATAGCCTAGATCAGGCAGACCGTGTGATTAATGAGCAGCTGCACTCGCTTCGACGGTTTTCACTGCGAAACATTAGCCATAACGTCGCCTCCACTAATAATGATAACAGTCCATCCTCCCTAAAGGGTGCATACGCAACCTTGTCAAACAGTATTACACATCTTGAAAGGCGCGTCGGCGAAAATGGTCAAATCATTATAACCAACCGGAATCAGCAGGCGATCTTCGCCACCGATAAGCGATTACTCTTCCACAAAATAGATGAACCGTGGTGGCACAAGGCTTATAATAACGGACTCGGCTATGAATTGATTGGTGATGTCCAATATGATGCCGAAACACAGCAGTATTCTTTGCCGATCGCTGTGCCAATTCCGGCCCCTCCTTCCGAGTCGAAAGCGGCCGGCATTTTGAGAGTTGTTATCCCTCTTCCGAAACTTGCAGAGGTATCTGATTCTAAAAAGGAGGGGTTAGAAATCTGCCTCTTTGATAAACATGGGCGGATTATCTGCGCCCCACCGGACAGCGGACACCATTTCTCAGAGCGTATTGAAATGACTGAGGCTGCAATGCGTGCAATTAATGCGAGCACTGAATACCATGGATCTGATATGAAGGGGGAGACCAATGCACGCGGGGAACAAAGAATCTCTGGCTGGGCACGCACGAAGTCATGGGGCCCAAGGGAGGATGAGCGACAAAACTTTATCAACCGGAGGCGGTTGAGTTTGCGACCTAGTGGACAAAACTTTACCGATTGGAGGGTGCTGGTATCGCTACCCACCTCATTGGCTTTCAAAGGAGTGACAGAATTCACAAAGGATGTCCTACGGTTCACGCTAATCTCCTGTTTGGTCGTCATCGCGATTGCCCTCGTTGTTTCCCAACGTATTGTAAGACCGATTCGGCAAGTCACAGGGGCAGCACGCGCGATCGGTCGTGGAGAATTCGATCAGGAAATTCCGGTCACCGGTAGCAACGAAGTCGGCATTCTAGCAGAAGAGTTTAATTCAATGCGGTGGAATCTCAAAAGTGCAGTCGAAAAATTGACTGACGAAGAAAAGAAGATGACCGCTATCGTCAATAGCATTGCCGAAGGTTTAATCCTTGTGGATTCGAGTAACCGAGTGCTCCACATCAATCCCGCTGCCGAACGTTTACTCAATCTCAGCGCAGATAGCATCGATAAGGACATTACTGAGATTATCCAAAACGACGACCTGATTCATATCTTTGAAGAGAACCAACGCCAAATCCTTCAGCATAAACCGACGGATCAAATTCCCTCAAAGAATGAGGGGATAAACCTCATATCCGAGGTTACGTTGGCGCGTTACGATGAAAAGTTGGTGCTCCGCATTATTGCTAGTCCATTTCTTAACGAAAATGGACTGATCCTTGGGACGGTCTATCTTTTTGACGATATTACTCGTGAAAAAGAGATTGATCAGATGAAATCCGATTTTATCTCGCTGGTCTCTCACGAATTGCGTACGCCGCTGACCTCAATCATCGGTTTTGTCTCCTTCATTCTAGATGGCAAAGCGGGTGCAATCAACGATAGACAGCGAAATAGCCTCGCTCGTGTCCAGCGGCAATCGAAACGGCTTGCCGCACTTATCAACGATCTGCTCGATATTTCCCGAATTGAGTCTGGTCGGATACAGATGGATCAGGCACTGATTTCGCTTTTGGAAATTGTGACACATCGGCTTGAGGAGATTCGTCCTCAAGCCGATGAAAAATCAATTCAGCTAGCCCTGAACGCTCCTGAATCGGTCCCCGATATTCTCGGAGACGAAGCGCGGTTGGGCCAAGTATTTACAAACCTAATTGGCAACGCTATCAAGTTTACACCGAACAATGGCGAAGTAAACGTCAAAGTTGAAGCCGATGGGAATCTTTTGCACGTTGAAGTCATCGACACAGGCCCCGGTATCCCCCCGGAGGAACGCCAAAAGATATTCGACAAGTTTTACCAACTCAGTGACATTAGCACGCGCCAGCAAGGCGGCTCCGGCTTGGGATTATCAATTAGCAAAAGTATCGTTGAAGCGCACGGTGGGAAATTGTGGATCGACGATGGAACTCAAGGTAAAGGGAGTAATTTTCAGTTTGTGTTACCGCTCATCAGAGAAGATGATAATGTAAAACGTAAAGAGTAAGGGAGTATTAAGACAATGGCTGAGACAATCCTTGCTGTGGATGACGATATCGATATTCTTGAGTTAATCCAAATGAGTCTGACCGCTGAAGGGTTCGATGTTATCACAGCAAACGACGGAATGAGTGGGTTAGAAAAAGCGAAAGCCTATTCACCTGATCTTATTCTCCTCGATCTGATGATGCCGGTGATGGATGGATTCGAGGTTATAGGTAAATTGAGAGCAGATGAACAGACCCGTGCCACTCCTGTCATCATGCTCACGGCGCGGGCGCAAACGCACGAGAGGGTTCAGGGATTACATGCGGGAGCAGATGACTACGTCACAAAACCTTTCGATCTTGATGAGTTGACAGCACGAATCGAAGCCGTACTCGGACGAACCCTGCCGACCAAATATATTAACCCACTCATCAGCACGATGGGAGACTGGTTCACTGAAGAAGGTGTTGAACAACTCGCTTCACACCTGGAAGCTGCGGCAATGATACAGCAGAATCTGATACCTCAACAAGCACCGGATCTGCCCGGATTTGATATCGCTGGCTTCCTGCGAAGTTCGATGACAGTGTCCGGCGATTTCTACGATTTCATTCTGTTAGACGATAATCACTTAGGCATAGCAATCGCCGACGTTCGTGGCAAAGGGATTCCCGCTGCTTTATTGATGGTTATGATTCGGACAACCCTTCGACTTATCTGCCGTGAAGAGACTTCGCCCGACGCTGTCCTCAAGCGTATCAATGATCTCTTAGCAATTGACACGGATCCAGATCTATTCGCAACAATGGTCTACGGGATTTTAGATTCTGCAGCGATGACCTTTACCTATTCAAGCGCGGGGCACAATTATCCGTTGCACCTGAAAAATGGAGGAACAGAAGTGGCGCAACTAGAGGTCGGAGGGATGATATTAGGAACCTTTGATTATGCGACCTTTGAATCAGAAACGATTCACTTTGCCCCCGGTGATGAAATTCTCCTCTATACAGACGGTGTCACCGAAGCCGAGCGGAAATCCGATGAGACTTTTTACGGTGAAGAGCGGCTTGTCGCAGTTCTTCAATCAAAGGGCGACCAATCCGCTGAAACACTTTGCCAAACCATTGAGACGGCACTCTTGAACTTTACCGGAACAGACCATCGGGACGATGATGTCACCATTGTCGTTATAAGAGCGACAGACGGAAAGGAATAACTACGTGGGACTGACAACCGAGCAAGTCATTCGTCTTGACCTCCCAAGCTCAATGCAGCATGTTTATTTGTTAGATACGATCATCCTCGAAATCCTCAAAGAGATGGATTTTGATCAGGAAACGAGTGAGCAGGTAACGCTTGCAGTCATCGAAGCCGGAACAAATGCAATCAAGCATGGGAATCAAGAAGATTTGAGTAAAAGTGCCCACTTTGAGTTCATCGTCCAGTCTGATAAGTTCACGGTTATCGTTCAAGACGAAGGGAAAGGGTTCAATCGGGAGGAGGTTCCGGATCCGTTAGATCCGGCAAATCTCTTAAAAAGTAGTGGTAGAGGAATTTTTCTGATGGAAGCGTGTATGGATTCCGTCACTTTTGAACAATCAGGCACAATCGTTAAAATGGTTAAGCATAAACCGGATGATAAGCAACAAATGTAATTTCAACATAGAAAACAGCAACAAGAATTGTCGTAACTTAGGTTAGTTTATAGAGAAAAAACAGAGCAGCCGCCCTATGGGTTGGTCATCACTTCAACTTTAAGGAGACCATCAAATGACTGTAGATATTCGTAAAAGAGAAGGTATCACAATTCTGGATATTGAGGGAAGGATTATAGGGTCTGATAGTTTAGCCCTCAAGGAAATCATTGATGAACAAGTTGATAATGCTGAAGAGGGAGACGCTAGAATCCTGCTGAATCTCGCGGATGTACGTATGGTAGATAGCTCCGGTCTTGGCATTATCGTTGCCTCCTATACAGCCGTTCAAAGAAAAGGTGGACGCATTGCACTATTGCATCCCGGCGGAAACATTAGGAGCTTGATTGTCATGGCAAAGTTAGTTACCATCTTCGATCGATATGAGGACGAAGACGAGGCTATCGCTAGCTTCTACAAGTCCAATAACTAACCTCCTTTGCGGGATGATAACGATAACACTGTTCATCGTGGATTGACAAATCCCGGTATATTTTCTAAGGTCAGGGGATGGTGAATCAGCCAAGCGAGTTAATAACTGGGGATTCACCGCTCCCTTCACAACGAGCGATACGTGTGATCGTTCACCAATTTTACAGACAAGTAGCTCTTGTTGGAGCTGACGACATTTCATAGAAGAGGGAATGCGATCACTGTGGCACTGTACAAAGATAGGCATCGTGAACTGTGGAATAAGTGTACAAACTGTGGAGAGCTTGTATTTAAGCAGGCACTAGAACGTAACTCCTATATTTGTCCAAATTGTGATTACTATTCCCCGATGCCCGCTGATGGTCGCCTTCGCTATTTATTTGATTCGGAGGCAATATTCAATCTCGACCCGGCTTCAATCGACAGGCAGCTATTAGATGCCATTGGAATGACAGATCTCGTGCATCAAAACAGATTTCCAGATGAATCCCAATGGCTGATTTCCGCGGGCGAGGGCACAATCTCAAATTGCCCGGCGGTTCTTGCTGTTGTTGCACCCTACGCTGTTCCACAGCGTGTCCATTTCGTAACATTACTAGTTGCAATTCGTACTGCATTAGAGAAAAAGCTGCCATTTATCACTGTTTATCCAAGCGATGCGCTTGCTAAGCGGAGGTCCGATCCACCAGAACAACCGGAATTGTCGCCCACTGAAATTACATATCTAACCATTGAAATGGACCATTTGTCCCAAGCCCGTTTGCCACAGATTACAATTCTCACAGATCAAGACCGTCAGACGGGATTCTTAACACAATTTCCACTGGGGGATGTCGTACTGGCGGAACAGAACCGTATGTCTGGAAGTTCATCTGACAGACGAACCCACTCATCGCGTGGAGAGTCCTCCCAAACTACGTCTTCATTATCTAGCTATACATCAACCGATGTGAGCATAGATTACTACGTTCAGCGTCAGGATCTACCGACAAGACTGGGTAAATTACTTACTTTTTTTGGCAAATGAACTTATTACGTTTGCCCCATTATGTTTTGTGCATCGTACTTCAGAAGAGGAAAATGAAAAAAAAGATACCATTATTAAGCGTACAATTGCTCGTTATACTACTGTTTGCAAATCTGGGTTGTTCAACGCTTCAAAATACGTTTGAAACCGCGTTTCAGAGTGAACGTATTGTTCCTGTTTTTGATCCAGAGGCGACGATCCTCATGAGATCCGGATCTGCTGCGTATGTCAAAAACGGTATCACGGCAATAGCAGTTCCCTTGAACAATGTCAAAGAGGTAGACGCTTTTGGGATTATCGTGTTCAATAGCACAGATCACTGGATCTCGTTGCGGCAGGAGGATTGTTCGATGCTCGATCAATCGGGCAAAGTTCATAAGCCCATCCATAGATCTCAGCATACATTTTATCTCGGAAACAATTTCACGCCGAAGATGCCACCTGAATTCCGAGAAGATTTTCGGGACAACCGCGTACTCCGTTCTATGGGAGACTTCGTACCATTACCGAGCGAAGATATAGAAAAAACAACCATTATGCCAAAACGTCGGGTGCGGTTCTTCCTGTATTTCCACAAGCGTAGCGTTGAATCCTCAAATTTTCGGATTATTGTTCCCAAAGTCCACAGCGAATTTACCGACATAGAAACCACGTTCGTGTTTAAGTTTGAGGTCCAAAGAAGCTAAGAGCGCAGGCCAAAAGTGGTAAGACGCTAACCTTCGGAAGCGGATCCTCACCTTTTGAGCATTCAGCTATTGATTTGCCGTCTATCTCAAACATCAAGAGAGCCTTCCAACGGTTCCGCCGATTTCTCATATACGCTCTAAACAGACAAATGAGCAAATGGACTTTCTTGCCTCTTCTGGTGTTCCTTCCTCTCTGTTTGAGTTGTGCTGCCCCTACATCACCGGCGGATGGGGGGACCAAAGCAAATCTGAACCTGACCAAGCCGATAACGCCCCCCCAAATTGTCTCCTCCCTCCAAGATTTGCCCGTACCGCCCATACTCGGTGTGAATCACCTCCGCACAATAGGCGGCTCCGGTCAGGGCGCGGGACAATTCTTGCAACCAGTCGGACTCGATCTTGACCATCGGGGAATGCTCTATGTCGCCGATTCAGGAAATAACCGCGTCCAAGTTGTCGATAGCGAAGGCAACTTCGTATCGGAATATGGTGTGCGTGGCTGGCGAACAGGAGAATTTGATAACCCGACAGATGTTGCTATCAATTTCCAGCGCACCGAGCTTCTCTATGTCGCTGATACAGATAACCACCGAATCCAATACTGTAACCTAGTGGACAGAATCTTTTACATCATGGCAGGCAGTAGATTGGGACGTGACGATGAAGATCATGATATGGACGCTGAAATTGAGTTTGATCTGCCCGGCGGGGTTAGTGTCGGGCGGAACGGGGAGGTTTGTGTCGTTGATACGGGAAACCACCGGTTTGTCCTATTTAATCCGGATGGCATTCGCATGTTGGTACGGGGAAGTTTTGGTGGTGCAAGGCAACAGTTTCGTGACCCAACAGACCTTGTCGCAGACCCACACGGGAATATCTACATCGTCGATTCAGGAAATCATCGGATCAAGAAATACGACTTTAGCGGTAACCTAGTCCATACGTGGGGCACTGAGGGAGAAACTCCAGGACAATTTCGCGAACCGCGTCACATCGACATTGACCGTTGGGGGTATCTCTATGTGACAGACCGAGGAAATCAACGGATTCAGGTCTTCACAAAGGAAGGGGACGCAGTGATGACATTTGGCGATGAATCGCTTGTTGAACCGGGCGGCATTGCGATTTTCAAGAATGACCTGGTCTTCGTAAGCGATGTCGCCGCGAATGATATTAAGATTTTCCAAATTGTCTACCGTCAATGATATCAGATGTGAGGTAGCGAAGATGTGTTGCTGCACAAAACTGGAAGAGACTGGTAATCCCCACACAGAGTACAAAATACGAGGAGAACATTATGCAATTAACCGATGAGCAACTAGCAACTTGGAAACGGGATGGCAGTATAGTTGTGCCTAACGTCTTTCCCCCGGAGAGTTTTGCTCCGGCGTTAGAGGCGGTCGAGCGCAATGCTTATGGGGGGCTGACTTATACCGAATACCGGACAAAATGGGAGGAAAATCCCACAGAGATTCAACAACTTTACGAACAAACATCACCCATGCAACTACTGGCAGGTCCAATGGGGGGAGCTGTCCATTTTCCCACCGGCTTGCCGGCGGTCGATAAGCTGCTAGAAAATGACGACTATATTGATTGTGCATGTCAGCTATTGGGAACTGACGAGATACGGCTCGGCTATGGGCAAATTTTCTTCCGAGAAGGATTGACTGATACCCGATATAGTGAGAACCCTTGGGAAGGTTATCATATCGACAACGGCACCAATTCACAACTGCCACCACATCCCGATTGGGAACGGTATAGCTACCTACTTTCTGGAATTATCCTGCACGATATTGATGAAGATGGTGCCCCTATGCTGGTCTGTCGTGGTTCACACAAACAGTTAGCGTCGCTATACGATCGTCACGGGGGGCGCGCCGGTGGAATGGGTCTGTCAGACCTCCGCGAGTGTGAGGAGCTGGCTGAACCAACCCCGGTTACCGCCAAAGCCGGCAGCGTTGCCTTCCGTTCTAGCTATCTAATTCATGCCGCCCAACCTTTTGCCAACAAACAGCGGCAGCGCGGGTGGATGGGATTTCACTTCCATCGTGCGGACAACGCCGACTGGTGTCATACCACGCGCCCCGTTCCCGGCTGGACAACACCTGAGTTTGTGAGTTTCGTAGCCGATACCACACCCCGCGCCCGTCACCTGCTCGGTTGGCCCAATCCGGGCGATCCCTATTACACCGAAGAAGCACTCCAACGCCTCGCTAACGCCTACCCCGGCATTGATCTAGATCCATATCGAAACGCTATGACGGTGTGACAAGACGGTAGCTGGTAAGTTTACAGAGGTGGACTATTTCGCGCTGTTGTTATGAATATCATTGTCTATTATGATATATTGCCGATTGAGCAAGAGGAGTAATATAGATGAGAAATCGTTGTGTTATATTGAGCCTTTTCATTATAGCTTTGGTTGCACTGTTGACCTCGCCCCATGCGACTCACGCAGAAGATAAAGCCACAGAGGCTGACCTAGAAGCATTGAGTATCAAGTTGAAGGCGGCTATTGCCAGCGGTGAAATGACCGAAGAAGAAGCACTTGCTGAGTACGAAAAAGCCGCTGGAAAGATGAAAGGCGCGAAAACCGGGAAGGACAAAGGCAAAGACGAAAAACACTGGAAAGCACCAGTAATAAACGGTCTACCCTGTTTGCCAAACACACCAGATGGGGTAGATCCGACCGAGGGCGTCTCGTTCGACCCTAACCATGTGGTGTGCATTAAAGTGACAATGGATCCACACGATTTCGAGCGGTTGGCGGAGGAAACCCGTTTTGATGGTGCTGGAAATGACTTCGATCAAATATGGCCCGATTGTTCGCAACCTTGGCCCTCAGCGTATAATTGGTATCGGGCAGATATTGAGGTCGACGGCGTGAGTCTATTAGATGTGGGAATTCGTAAGAAGGGCTTTGTTGGCTCTCAGTACTCGCCGGTGCCCGCTTTGAAAATTAAGACTGACAAATACGTGAAAGGTCAATTCCTTGGCGACACCGAGCGAATCACGCTCAATAACAATGGCGGCATTTTACCGCGCATGGCGGCTTGTCTGACATACGAAGTCTTCGCCGCGGCTGGGTACCCTACACCCCGGTGCAACATAGCAAATGTGCTGGTCAATGGTCAGCCAAAAGGGCCCTACGTGCACATTGAAGCCATCAAGAAACGTTTCCTTCGTCGCGCCTTTGGTGACAACACCGGTTCCCTCTATGAGGGTACACACACCGATTTTGTCGAAGCGTGGTTGCCGCGCTGGGAATGCAAGACCGACGATACCGACACCAGTTATGCGCCGCTGTTAGGTGTTGCCCAAGCCCTACAAAAACCCGACGATGAGCTTGTCGATGCGCTGTCTTCCGTGCTGAACATCGATCGTTACATCACCTTTTGGGCACTTGAGACACTTGTGAACCACCTTGATGGCTACGGTGCTGACCGCAATAATTTCTACGTCTATTTTGATCCGACCGATGCTGGCCGCGCCGTTTTCATCCCTTGGGGAGCTGACAAGACGTTTCTTGGTGACTTTAATCTAGATGGGTATCTGACCGCCGATCTGCCACGGCGTCTCTCCCGCATACCCGCCATTGCCACTCGCATGGAAAATGAACTTGAAAGACTGCTCGACGAGGTGTGGGACGCGGCCGCCCTTCTAGAGAGCATTGATCGCTACAGCGCACAAGTGAAGTCTGCGGAACAGGCTGATGACTACGATACCAAGGTCGAAGCCCTACGTACCTGGGTGAGAAATCGTCCCGATCAGGTACGAGAGATGCTGCGTCTCGGACTTCCTGTAGGCATGGAAAAATCACTCCCTTGTACAAATGAACGTGTGAGCGGCAAATAACGATAGCTGGCTATATTAGTGAATATCAATCCCATTTTCCACAGCGATTTGGCGAACATTCACGTTAGCGAGCGGAATCTTTTCCATCGGCAAATGTTCGATCAGACCGTACCCCTCCGGATATAATCCATCAAATCTTCTGAGTGCCTGCGCAAGATCTAACTCGCCCTCGCCGGGCATCTCCTCATTAATATGGAGCACCAAGCCGTTTTCGACCTTGATGTCTTTGACGTGCGCCACGGGGGCGATTGGTCCCATTACATCAAAGATATGGTTCAACCGATCGGTGCTATTATAAACCTGCCGAAGCGTCTGAAAGTGGTTAACAAAATCCATAACGATGCGGAGGCTATCCAAACCAACAGTATCAACAACCGCCTTGCATGTTTCGGGCGAGTCCATTATTGAAACGGCATGGGTCTCGACAATAATGGTTACTCCTTCCGCATCTGCTTTTTGAGCAATTGGCGTTAGTGTTTCGATCAGACGCTCCATACTTTCAGGAAGGTGGTTATCCCGGTGTGATGTCCATGCTCCGTCAGGATTCAGGCTGCCGGGACGGATGAGGCAGCTGTGTGCGTTAATCTGCCGCGCAATCTCTACGCCACGATTAATCCTTCTGATAACCGCTTCCCTGACAGCCGGATCAGGGTCAAAGAGGCACTCGGTATAAGTAAGAGCGAATTGAACTAGATCTAACTCCTCTCCCGCCATGAATTGATTGTACTTTTCACAGTCCTCCGTTGTTACATCGAAGACATCGTCGCTGCTGAAATGGAATCCGAATCCTGTGAACTCCAGTCTCCGAATCGCTTCCATCTGTTCCTTTGTAAACGTGCGAAAATTCCCCGGCAACATGCCGACAATTCCGAGTCTCATCTAAACCTCCATCTCATTGGTTCACTGGCTGATTGGTTTATTAATGAATTTTTGAACGAGTGTAGGGAACGCAGATCTGCGTTCCCTACTTCTGGTTTTGACATTTTTTACAGCGGGGTAGCAAGTTCCTGCGCCAATACCTGAAGGTCGTAACCTTCCTTGCGGACGCGAAGATCGTAGTAAAGCATTGTCGTTGATATAGCTCTAAATGCATTGATAGGTAGTGCAAGACAGATTGAAAGGAGAGAGAGAAGGGAGTGAAAACCGGGGAAGCTGCCAATGAGAAATGGAAAACAAAGTACAAGGATAACCACAAAAGCTTCCACGAGTGTCAGCCATACAACAAGAAAAAACGTCTTGTCAAAAAAACCTTTGACGAGTACGCGACTCCGTTTGAGTGCCCCGAATCCGCCTTCTTTCTCAATTATAACAACTGGAGCAGCCATGCAGAACCAGACGTAAACGATAATCCCCGGTATAAAAATCATTATGCCAATGCCGGTAGCAATCGTAGAAAGAATGATTGATCCAAGCAGTGGAAAGAGCGAACCTAAAACCCGTGAGTACGCTTCTCCAATGTTTATCGATCTCCCCAGCAAGTGCTGCGAAATCACGAATGTTCCGGCCGCTGTCACAACCAAAGATTGGAAGACGGTAATCGCTGTATATGGCAATGTAGCCATCAGTAGCTGCGATGCCCTAATCTCAGTATATATGTACGGCTCAGCGTATGCGTACCTCCAAATGGCTTGAAAAGCTAACCCCCCAACCAGCGTGCCGGGCGCAGCAATTCCAACCAATTTCACAAAGTTCACTCGATAGTGGCGTAGTGCGTTGAGGAAGATCTGCCTAACGCCCATCAATTGGAACTGATATGTATCCACGGTTATCCGACCTCAACTCATTGAGATATGCCTCAAGCTCTTTATCTCGCGGATCCAATTGGTACGACTTTTCTAGATAATCGACTGCGGTATCATGTTGGCCAATTTTCATGTACAGTGCGCCGAGGTTATAGTAGGGACGAGGGTACGTCGGTTTGATGTCAATCGCTCGCAGGTAGTGGTCGCGCGCTCTCATGAATAATTCCTTGGTTTTGCCGATGACTATGTTCATAGTTACATCTTCATCAAATTGTTGGGTATAGATATACGCGTCAATCGCTTGGGCTTTTTTGTCGATTGCTTCAGTCACATCTGGTTTATCCGATCTCATCACAATATAACCGGAACCGACCTCTGTTATTGCTATCTCTAATTCATGGACAGCTTCAGCCGGTGTTTGATTTGTTAATTCAGTTGTCCAAGAGGGCCAGTTCGGTCCAGCATAATCAAGTCCATATTCGTAGCAGGTTGCTCCAAGATCATTATGGACTTCAGCGTTGTCTGGACGCATCTCTAGAGCTGCTTCGTAAATCTGGATAGCCGCAGTATGTCTTTTTGCGTTATGAGCGACCGCAGCTTGCTCACGCAAACTCTTAAATTCCTGCCCTTCCAAATTGATGGCTTCTCGAGATGCCATCTGATCACCGGTCTGCATATAGAAGATAAGCGGGACAACTACAATGAGAGATAAACAAAGGAATATAATTGTTGGCAATTGTAAACGCATTTTTCCTCACCTCTTGTTTTTAAGAATATGGCAATAATACATCCTAGCCAATTATAAACACCGCGCAATGGCTGAAGTTGCGATTCATCTATGTTCAGCGGACAACTAAATCGGACAATTCTCTCTGTCTACCGTCCCGCTCAAAGTACAGACTAATCCGTTGAGGGGGCTGTAACTGGTTTATGATACGTTTGAAATCTTCGAGCGAATTCACCTTGAGCCTGTTAATGCGGTGAATGAGATCGCCTCGTTTCAATCCACGCTCCGCCAATGTGCCTCCTGGCTGGACCTTTGTAACAAGGACACCACGTTGTGTGTATTTCTCTGTCTGTTGCCGATTTAATTGTTCAATTGTGATACCCCAGCCGGGTACGGCGTAACTCCATTGAAGCTCCCGTATTCTTAGGCGCAGATCTCTGCGTTTTCCATCACGGAGCATTCGGAAGGTCGTTGTCTGGTCTTCGCGGAGGAGACGAGTAATTGCCAAAAATGTCTCCGAATCGGATATCGGTTTCTGATCTATTGCTTCAATGACATCGCGGCGCCGGATGCCTGCTGCTTCTGCTGGACTCCCCTTTTTTACTCCCGCGACCAACACACCGATTCCTTCTTCCAAATCGAGTGCGTCTGCCAATCTCTGCGTTAAATCTTGGGGTTCAATACCAATTTCCGGTGGTACAACCGCCCCGTAGGTAACCAATTGATCGACGACTTTTTGGACAACATTAACCGGAATGGCAAAACCGACGCCTTGTGAGCCACCGCTTGTGGAATAGATCGCCGTGTTGATACCAATCAACTGTCCATATAGGTTGACGAGTCCTCCGCCGCTATTGCCCGGATTAATGGAAGCATCCGTTTGGATGAGGTCGCGGTACAGTCGATCTTCCGTCTTCAGGGAGCGACCCGTTGCACTCACCACACCGACAGTGACAGTCGGGCTTGCATCTTCAACCATAGTTGCAAAGGGATGTCCGATTGCAATTGCCCATTCCCCGATCAGCAGATCCTCTGCGTTTCCTAACTCAATCGCTTTCAGTTTTGGTGTGTCAATTTTTAAGATAGCGAGGTCTGTAAGGAAGTCCTCCCCGACAACTTCGGCACTCGCTACCCGCCCATCTGAAAGGAGTACCGTTGTTGCATCTGCTCCCTCAATAACGTGCTGATTGGTAATTACATAGCCTTTTCGGTCAAAAATTACTCCAGATCCAAGTCCATGTAGGGTACGCCGCTGTGGGACCCTGAAAGGAAAATCGAAAAACGGTGCCCAAGGATCGTCAAAAAATGGAGACACATTTACCATCTGTGTTGTCGTCCGCGTTGTGCTGATATTAACGACGGCAGGACTCGCATACTCAACGGCGTTGACAATGGCGTTTCGACGGGAAGTTGACACATCCGCTTGCCGCTCTGGCTTCGATTGGGCTTCCCCTGTTTGAGGAGTCGCAATCAATAAACAAAGGAGTAAAATGTGAATCGCAAAATTCCTATAGATATTAAGACTCCGTTGAATACATAACTTCAAAGATATTATCTCCGCGTGTCCGAATTTCTTTTAAGTCATTCAACAAAACAGACTGTTCTTGGCTCGTCACGACCGGAAAACCGTAATACTTGTTTGTATACTTCAACGGTCCCGAGTTTTGGACCCGGCTTTTGACAAACTCAAAATGTGTTATCAATCTGTCGTGCAAATAGTCGTTTGAAAAATCGACAATATCGCATACAATAGGGCAAATTGCCTGCTGAAAACTTTTGTCGATTTCAACACCGATACTATTGCGCCCCGATGTCATCGCAGCTGCAATTGTGGTTCCTGTGCCTAAAAATGGATCGAGTACCACATCGCCTTTCACAGAGTACATATTGATTAGTCGATACGCCAAATCAAACGGAAATGCAGCACTCCGCAATCGGGAGGTTGTATTAGAAAGTTTTTGCTCTGTTCCCTTAATATCTGTCCAAATATCCGAATACCAGATATTTCTCTCCTCCCAAAACAGCGCACTTTCGCGTCTGTTCTTTTTTTCTTCCTCTGTCTTAAATTCTCTTTTAGAACCTTTCCTCACTATCAGAATGTACTCGTGTTCCAGAGTAACATAAGCGCCGGCAGGCAGCATACCTGAACCCATAAATTTATTAGGTGCATTGGTCTGTTTGCGCCAAAGGATATCAGGTAGTGCTGAAAATCCGATATCTAAGAGGTAATTCAGGATTCTTGCATGATTCGGATACAAACAAAAATCAACCTTTATCTTTCGCGTCGCATCGCCGATATTGATGCAGGCAAATCGACCATCCTTTAGAACTCTGAACAGCTCATCCCATACAGGATTGAGAATCTCGTGCATCAGCTCATAAGCCTGTCTACCATCGCCATGCGCTAATGCCTTCCGAATTTCTATGTTTTGACTGCCAAACATATCATCCCACATACCAATCATGGGATACGGCGGAGAGGTAACTACCAGATCAACGCTCTCCGAAGCGATTTCTTTCAAATCTCTTGCATCTTGAAAAAAGATCTTATGGATAGTTTTCATAGACAGGCTCGCGTGGTGTAGTGCGAAACTATCCGATAAAGGATTGTTGGATTCACTGAGTGATGGGTCCCGCCCCCAAACAGCATAGCGTTATCATATATAGCCTTTTAATCGACGGGAAAATTTGGTTTGGGGTTTATTATATGCTTCTTAGCCAACCGTTGTCAACGGCAGAAATTTGCAAAGTGTCCAGATAGCCTTCAATTGACAAAATCTCAACTGCAATTTTCTACTCCTTATATATTCGTCGAAATTTTTTGCGGTTGATGGTATAATAATTCCCATGAAAACAATCAACGTAACAGTTTATTCGGACTATGTTTGTCCATACTGCTACATCGGTGCAGCGCGAGTACAGCAACTTCAACAGGAGTATGATCCACCGGTTGTCTGGAAGAGCTTTGAACTTCACCCGGAAGCACCGGCAGGAGGCATCCCACCTTCAATGTTTTATCAGGACAATCCGAATCTCAAACGGATTTCTGAAAACGCGCAACAGTTGGCGGTGGCTGCCAATTTGCAACTCCCCGATCACGTCATTTATTCTAATTCCCGACTTGCACTAGAGTTGGGTGAATTTGCCGAGCAATCTGGGAAGGGCGAACCGTTCCGAGCAGCACTATTTGACTCATACTTCGAGCAGATACAGGATATGGGAGATGAATCGGTGCTTTTAGACGTTGCTGAAGAAGTTGGGATCCCCAGAGAGGCAGCAGCTGAATGTCTTTCCGAGCGCACGATGAAGACTCACGTCGATTTACAGATACAGGAAGCACGAGGATATGGTATCACCGGTGTCCCCACATTTATCATTGGAAAATATATGGTTGTCGGTGCACAACCTTATTCCGTGCTCAAACAGGCGTTTGAGTTGGGGTTGGAAGAAGAGGACGCTCGTTAAACCGATCTGAATATTTTGGAGAATGTGAAACGGAATTTATTCATTTGGCAATTTTCAACCCAATTAATCAGGAGGGAGGAATATCATGGGTTTGGATACAAAATACGACATCGATCAGATGATGGAGGAGTGGCGGATTAACGGCTTCGTCGTCTTCGAGGATCTGATACCGACAGAAACAATCGACCGTATCCTTAAGGCGTGGATACCGGTTCGAGACCGCGACATTGAGCGGCAAGGGAAGTATCCACCCCGCGGCTATCATCGCTATAATGTGCGTGTGCCATTCGACCGACCTTTTGTAGATCCGGTGATCTTTGAGCATCCCGCTCTCGTTGCATTTCTGGAGCGTGTACTTGGTCCAGATTACGTCTGGACACACTTCGATTCTAATATACCGCTGCCGGGAACAGATTATCAGCGGTGGCACCGGGATGGCAAAGCATCCCTTTTCCCGGGAATTAAGATGCCAGCGTTCTCTGTCGGTGTCAAGTTTCCACTCGTTGACACAAACGAAGAGAATGGAAGCTTTGAAGTAATTCCGGGGACCCAATATGTAGGCGAGGAGGGCTTACCCACCAACTTAAACGACGTTTTTGGCGAGGGGCTCAATCGCCACGGTAACTATCACCCAATCCGTCTCAATCTGAAGAAAGGGTCTCTCTGGGTCCAAGATCCGCGCGCCTTTCACCGCGGCACACCGAATAGATCAAATCACCCGCGCGATGAACTGTGTATGGCATTCAGCGTCCCGTGGCTATTCAGCCAATGGCTGCATGAGTACACCGAAAAGCATTTTCCACGGGACCTCTGGGAAAGTCTGCCTCCTCACGCTCAACAGGTGTTGAAATGGCAGCGGGTTAAAGATGCGTGAAGAGCGTGAAACGTGATGCGTGAAACGTAAAAGCAATTTCTTCATTGATTGATTAGTTCATTAGGTTAATATAAAAGGAGATTTCTATGCGTTTGAAAGATCGGGTTGCTATTGTCACCGGTGGCGGTGGCGGGATGGGAACCGGTATCAGCCTGTGCCTCGCTAGGGAAGGTGCGAACATTGTTGTGTCGGATGTGAATCTTGAGGCTGCCCAGGGGTGTGTGGAAAAGATTGAAGGGACAGGTCAACGCGGATTGGCAGTCCAATCAGACGTGACTAAGGAAGCAGACTGTACTGTCCTAGTGGAGGAAACACTCAAAACATTCGGACAGGCAGATATTCTAGTCAACAACGCCGGGCATTTTGGTGAGAATCTTGGGCTGCCCTTCACCAATCAAACAGAGGCGGACTGGGACGATAATTTAGCTGTCCACGTCAAGGGTCCCTTCTTCCTCTGTAAAGCCGTTGCTTCGCACATGATCGAGCGGAAGTTTGGGAAGATTATCAATATTTCGTCGATTGCGGCAAAGCGAGACCCGCAGATTGCACCGGCTTACGCTGCCGCTAAGAATGCCTTGTTGAACCTGACACGACTAGTGGCTAAAGACTTTGGTCCCCATAACATCAATGTTAATGCGATCTGTCCGGGGATGCTCTGGACCGGGTTCTGGCACAGGCTCGCACCGTTAATCGCCGAGAACGACCCGACTTACGCAGATCTTGAACCGCGTGCTCTGTTCGAGCAGTGGGTCAAACAGAACACACCACTCCAACGGGAGCAGACGCCGGAGGATATCGGTAACCTCGTTGTCTTCTTGTCGTCGGAGGAGTCTCGAAATATCACCGGACAAACGATCCATGTCGATGGCGGCGTATCAATGGGTTAGCGAACCCCACCTGCTACCCGATTTGGACAACCTGTGCGCTTCGCGCAGACTCATTCAACGCGTCGCAGACACGCATCGTATTGATTGCTTCAACTTGCCAGTGCGGCTCAAGCTGCCCAGTCCGAACAATGTTTGAAAACCGTTCGATCATTCGCGCTTCTTGGATACAACCGCCGCCCTTATGTTCTTCGTTCCGTCCTTGTGCACCGTGTACCCAGAAGCGAGACGAATCTTCTTGCCGGGGTATTACGAAATCGTCGCATACAATAGACGCTTGGGTGCCAGCAACCTCAAACCACCTGCGACTCGCCGTATCATAAGCACAATCGAATGAGGCTATCCGCTCGTCTTCAAACCAGAGTGTGCCTGACAGGTTGAGTTCCACGCCACGATAATAACGTGCGGTGGCGAAAACTTGTGTTGGTAAATCGTCGAATGCCCAGAGAATGCAGCGAACGCAATAGTAACCGAGATCTCCGAGGCAACCGCCGGCAAGTTCCTTTTTTACGCGGATGTTGTCTTCTGGAATTGTGTCCCAACCGGTGGTAAATGCCGCTGTCACCCGACGCAACCGCCCCAAAGTTCCATCATCAATGACCTGCTTCATCCGAGGAGTGCGCACGTGATGGACCCACATGACGCCATCCATCAGTTGCACATTGTGCTGCTGACAGGCTTCTGCCATTGCTATTGATTTCTCTGTGTTTGCTTCCAACGGTTTTTCGCACAGTACATGCTTGCCCTGTTCCGCCGCTTTGATAGTCCATTCGGCGTGCATTGAAGGCGGCAGGGGGTTGTAGATGGCATCAATTTTTGGATCTTCAAGGAGTGCCTCATAGTTTCCGTAGGCTATTTCAACACCGTGCTCAGACGCCCAACTTTTGGCACGTTCTTCCGTTCGGCTGGCGATTGTGGTCAACTCGGTACCGTCCGCCAAGTTGATGGCTCGTGCAACCTTTGTTGCGATCCTTGCCGTACTCAAAATTCCCCAACGCACATTTTGTTTTGCTTCACCCATCATAATTCCCTCGTTCAAAGTCCATTTTCAATAGGATTGTTGTTGTTCAAATTTTTAATCAGTGCTATAATGCCGGTAAAACCTTGTGGAGGTTTTTAACATCTTTAAGGTCAGATTTAATGTAGCATATTCTATATCTAACAAGGAGTCAAGCACAAAAATGAGACGTTTCTTATTTGCTGTATGTGTGATTTTATTTGCTATCGGAAGCACAGCGTGGGGGTGGTGGTCGGGAGGACACGGTATCCTGACGAAGGCAGCAGTTCAGGCATTGCCCGATGCGGTGCCGGAATTTTTCCGCAATGGAGAACGAATGATTGCTCACTGTGCGTATGATCCAGATATAGCAAAGAATCGTGGGGCGCCCCATGTTAATAGTGCAGAACATCCAGAGCACTATCTCGATCTAGAACTTTTGAAGGGTAAGCCACTCCCGAAAAGCCGGTATGAGCTTATTCAGTTATGTACGGAATTGGGAATTAAGCCCGACAAGGTGGGTTTCGTGCCTTACGCCGTCGCTGAATGGACAGAGCGTCTGGTCATCGCATTCGCCGAGCATCGGAAATGGCCCAACAATCCCCACATCCAGACCAAATGTCTGTTCTATGCCGGATTTATTGCCCACTACGCACAGGATATGTGTCAACCCTTGCATCTGACAATTCATTTCGACGGTTGGAAACAGTCAGATGGTTCTGTCCTACATAAAGGAATCCATGAGAAAGTAGACGCACTTATCGAGTATTTAGAGTTTGATCCGTCGGCTCTGGCAAAAGATCAGGAGATTCAACCGCTAGAGGATCTGATGGCTGGTATTGTGGATGAGTTCCATGCGGGGTTTGCACTCCTTAACCGGGTGTATGAACTGGGGGAGAGTCTGCCATCCTTTCGAGACAAAGACTGGGAACGCGTCCCGGAAGTCGTCGATTTTGCGACTGAGCGTGCGCGTGAAGCTACACGTTTTACAGCTGCACTCTACCTGACAGCTTGGGAATTGTCGGATAAAATTAAGCTGGAGGGTTGGCTGAATCGGGCACAAGACGATGGGGAGACAACGCAATAATTAGAGGATCTCGTACTAAAAGAAACCGAGTTTTTGACAAGAACTCGGTTTCTAATACTTGCGTGAGGAATATTTGAATGGCTGCGAATAAGATAGTTGATATACAGGTGTGTGAATTGCAACCGCCACCGCCGAGCGAAGAAGGAACGCCAGCCCGTCGCCCGTCTTGGGGGCATACATTTGTGCAGGCCACTCCCATGGACAGATTCGACCAACCGGTCCATCGACGGGGGCCGGGTGGATTGGTATGGGTTAAGGCCATAGCTGATGACGGAACTTGGGGTTTGGGCCTTGCTGACACAGGTCACGTAGCGACGATACTTATTAAGGAATGTCTTGCGCCGTTAGTCATCGGGCAAGAGGTGGGGGCGATTGACCTTTGCAACGATTTGATGTGGCGCGGGACACTCGCCTTCGGCAATGAAGGCTTGACAGCACACGCTGTGGCTGGTGTGGATCTCGCGCTGTGGGATTTGTGGGGTAAAATCCTAGATCAGCCGGTCTACCGACTCGCTGGCGGACCTGCACGGCGCTCAATGGAGGTGTATGTAACCGGCAACGATGTGGATTGGAGTATAGAGCTCGGATTCAAAAAGTTCAAGCTAGCGCGCCCCTATGGAGTCTACGATGGGCAGGCTGGAATTGATGGCACAGTGGAGCTAATCGCAAAGACCCGCGAATTGATCGGTCCCGAAGCGGATCTGATGCTCGACTGCTGGATGGCTTATGATGCCGATTACGCCGTGCAGATGTGCGAAGCCCTACGTCCCTACCGGATGCGGTGGATGGAGGAGATGTTAGTTCCGCACGATTGGAAAGGGTTAAAAGCCGTGCGTCAGCGTGTTCCATGGCAGACCCTTGCCACCGGAGAGCATTGGACAACGCGTTTGCCCGGCATGAGAGCGGTAGAGGAAAGTCTGATAGACCTCGTACAAGCAGACCTCCACTGGATCGGTGGTTTTACAGAAGCAATGAAACTGGCTCACTTTGCAGATGCAGCCGGCATTCCAATGTGCCTGCACACCGGTGCCAACAATCCTTATGGACAACACTGGACTGCCGCGATGCCTAACACACCGTTGATTGAACTCTTTCAGGCTTCGGCACCGGGTATACCGTTGGAGGAGTGTTACCTAGGTGCTTCCTCGGAGTCAGGCCGACACTGTTATCGAACCCCGCCGGGAACACGGATGCCGGTTGATGGCAAGTTAGGTCTACCCTCGGGACCTGGGTTTGGGCTTCAGGTGCCGGAGGAGTGGCTGCAACCGATTTGACACAGCCCAACGCAGTCAAGAATTGGTAAAAGAGCGGTAAATTATCTGCCCAAACGTTCAAACTCCGTTGAAAGCCAATCCCAATAGGGACGGGGCATCTCAGAGGGTGGATTTAATGCTGCTTCTCTGCGCCAATGGTGTAATGGATGCTCGCGGTTCTCTTGCGGGAGATCTACGCGCGTACCATAAGCGGCAGACTCAAACACCCCCATTAACACCTCCAGCACACGACGCCCCTCCAATCCGCTGCATTCATGCTCCCGTCCTTCGTCCAAGGCCCGGACATACTCCTCGACAAACCAGTAGTCTGCCTCTGCTGCACTGCCCCCCGGTTGGTAGCTGTCGGGATAGATTGACTCAAGGGCTTCCCATTGGTCATGCTCCCCGTCAGGGATAAAGTGGGGTTGGGGCAGCCACCACGCTTGGTCGCCTCGCCACATCAGACGTCCCTCACTGCCGTACAACTCCATCGCATAAGCGGAAGAATCCATCTTATCAAAGCGATGCTGGAGGAGCGTTCCGGTCACGTTGTTATCAAATTGCAATGATGCCGTGATATGTTCACAGGCGATGGTCCCCATCCCGCTCGGTGATGGCACAATATCGTCCGGGGTGATTGGATGCCCGTCTGTTGTCGCTTGCGTAACCACGCTACGCGGACGCCCACCGAACCTGAGCATGTTGTTAATCATGTGCGTCCCGATATTCATTAAGCCGTAGCCGCCGTAGTATCCCTTGCCGCTACCGTAGATGTATCGAAGTTCCCCGATTTTTCCTTCTTTGTATGCACGTCCAATCGCTTGCATTGATGCGCCAACCCGCCCTTGATGGTGCACAGCGGTTCTCACACCTTTCTCCTGCGCCCGCGCAATGACAGCATCCGCTTGGATCAAGTCGACGCACATCGGTTTTTCGACCTCAATGTTGACGCCGTGTTCCAGGACACGCATACACAGGTCATAGTGGAATTCTGTCCCTGTCGGGATAGCCACAATGTCCGGCTCCGTTTGGCGAATCATCTCGTCCAAGTCGGTGAAACGCGTAGACACGCCAACCTCATCTCCGAGCGTGTTCAACCGTTCTTCGACGAGGTCGCAAAGCGCGACAATCTCTGTCCGTGGATGGGCATGATATGCCCTTGCTGCCGCCGTTCCACGTCCTCGACATCCTAAAATATTGACACGGTACGTTTTCATTTCTACCCCCTTGTTGAGCCTATTAATCTGAAATCTTAAAATTACCGCCCACGGTCTTTGTAAAATCCATTTTGCGTTTTTTGTGAGACTAACCCCGGTATATGCCAATAGCCCTAAACACCCCAACCCAAAGATACCTACTAACCCCATCCACGCTGATAACAGCGCGAGGCTGAGTAAAAATACCCCCAACAGCGTGCTCATATCAATAAATTTATCAACGAGTACCAGCGTGAACACTTCCAAACGTCGTTTCGGGAAACAGGCAGCTCGAACCAACTCACCCACACGAGCAGGGGTGAGCAATGCGGCTCCCATACCGATGAGAAAGGAGCGGAGTGCCACCGTGTAGGAGACTTGAGATTCGCTCGTCTGTAAGAGGTGATGCCACTTGAGCACTTTGATCCATACAAACGGCAGCGTCAAGATACTCGCTATAAGCAGGATACTCCAGTTCGCTTGATGTTGAAAATTAGTAATCCGATGGAAATCCAACCTATGGCATAACAGAGCAACTAGTACAACGGAGCCAACAATCGGCAAGAGCCATTTTGCTTTTTGCATACCATAACATTTCCATGGTAGGTATCGGTCAAGCTAGCTATTTTACGATGACCATCCGTCGCGTCGCATGAAAGTCGCCTGCCCGCAGATGATAGTAGTAGATGCCGCTGGAGACCAATTCCCCATTATCGCTTCGCCCGTCCCAATACGCCGCCGTTTCTTTCGTAAAATATGATCCCGCAGCTTGTGTACCTAGTTCAATCCGGCGAATACGATGTCCTTGAACATTATAGATGTTGATGCTCACATTCGCCTCCCCCACAAGCTGATAGGGAATCCACGTTTCAGGATTGAAGGGATTGGGAAAGTTTTGGAGGAGTGCTGTCCGCTTCATATCGCCCAACGTCGTCGCTTTTAGAGAAATGGATTCTACCGGGCGCGGTGTTAGAAAATCCTCCCCAGTATCATAAACATAAACCGCACCCGATGGATTGTGAGGCACACGGTGTAGATTATCTCCCGGTGCCCCGACGACGGCATAGGGACCTTTCCGAGCGATGGCAACCGAGCTGCCGTAAACGTCGCCCTCCCAAATTTTATGCGGCTCACCCTGGATTACACGTTTGGGCGTGAACCTCGCTTTCTCAGCCCATGTATCATCCTCCCGTCGAAAGGAGTAGACGGCCCCGGCATCTTGGTCAACACTATTTTCACGCGGTGCGCCGACGACTACCCGGTTGGTGTCAATATCAACTGCAAATCCGAATCTAGCATTTTCCTCCATATTACCAGCACGCAGTCTCAGCTGCTTCGTCCATTTGTCCTCTTGGCGTGTGAAGATATACGCTGCGCCGGCCCGTTGTTGCTCATACGGTGCCCCGATAATGGCACGATTCCCACTGATCGCGACAGACCAGCCGAAGAGAGCACTGCCAGCACCCTTCGCCCACAACATCACCTGCCGTTTCCAGTGTTTTCCTTGGCGAACATAGATAACGGCTGCACCACGGCTTTGAAATCCTCGGACGAACGGTATTCCAACGACAATAGTGTCTCTATCAATAGCAACAGACCAGCCAAACCTATCGGTTACCAACTCGCCAAAGAATGTTCGTTGTAGTTGAAACTCCCCCTGATCTCGCACATAGACATACACTGCCCCAATCTCTGGACCACTACCGTCACCATGAAAAGGTGTTCCAACAACGAGGGTGTCCCCGCTCAGGTCAATGGCGAATCCAAATCGCTCTCCGTTTTTCGCATCCTTCGGTCTCAATTCTTGTTTCAGTAGGAAATCTTTTCCTGCACGCTGGTAGACGTATACAACACCAGAATCTTCCAAGAAGGCACTAGTGCCGTGAAGGGCTGTTCGAGCCCCAACAACAGCAGTGTCTCCATCAATGCAGACCGCTCCGCCGAACCAACCTCCTGGGTTCGGACGAGGTGTTTTGATGCGCGCTTGCTGGACCCATGCGTTCCCTTGGCGTGCGAAGATATAGGCTTCGCCATTCGTCTTGGCCGGTGCCCCAACGATTAGGGTGTCGCCACTGATGTCAACAGTGCCTCCAAAAGCATCAGGTCCCACTTCTTTCCGAAACACAATAGTTTCCTCGGCGTAGGTTGAGTGAAGCAGGCTAATACTAAAAATAAGAGTCAACACGAAAGTTAATCCCAAGCGAATCAATCGCGAATATTTGGGCACGGTCATAAAACACCTCGCGTAATTTTAATTAACTCGACTCAAAAGAATATCCTATCATTTTTCAGATCCGGTTGCTGAAATTGTCGCCACACCCGGTGCCTGTTTGGACAACGGAATAGCCGTAGCTCGCCAAGAATCCGGGGGAATATAGTGCTTGTAATCGCTAATTTTTCCGTGTGTCGCCGCATAGAACAGAAAATTCACACCCAGCCGCAGTGCCGATGGAATCGCATCAACCTTGTTCACACCTTTACCAGGAGCTTCCCAACCATTGTTATAATCATTATAGCTGATGACAACAGCCAAGCGTCCATCCAACTCAAACGCAGTCATTGGAAAGGCAGGTCCTGCTTCGTGATTAGGATTTGGAGGCTGCCCGCCAAGCCGGAACGGTTGATTCCAGATAGGATGATCATTCGGAATCTGTTGCAGTTCTCTCCCGCCTGCCAAAAGGATAATCTCTCGAAACTGTGATCGCATGGAGTGTGCAAAACGTGCCGGCCTTCCATTTTCCATCTCATCATCGACAAAGATGAATCCTCGTTTTTCAACGAGGTAACGTGTGAGGTTCTGCTTCACCTCTGGACGGAGACGAATCGCAGATCCTCCATTCAGATACAGCATCGGCGATTGAAGAATCTCAGGATCATCAATATAAGGTGCCCTACCGACGATGCGCCCTTTGATACCCGTGTGGTCATACATCCATCGCATTAGATAGGGTAGAGCTGTCGGATCGAGATACAAAAGCGAGTTCACGTCCCGCTGTCGAAATCGCACATAACAGATTTGGATGTGACCAGTCGGCAACCCGGTTCGGGGGTCAGTGTAAATGCAAGCACCTAATTCGTTGGGACGCATTGGGGGTACTAGCTCGTTCCCCAACTGAATCCCGTTGATGACAGATTCCAACGCACTGGGTGTTGCAGCGGTAGTACCGATAAAGGATTGAAGTCCAACCGTTGGCGGAGACGGCTTCAACCGGATACCCTCCGGCACCCCATTGCCACCCCGTCGGGGGCTATAACCTACCAGTCCTCCACCACCACCCGCACCGCCTGCAGCAAACGCGGAGAATGCTAAAGCACTAGGCGCATCAGAAGTTGGAAGATTCACATGAGTTACGACCTGCGGAATGGGTTGACTAGAGTCAACGATTCTAGGGCAATGTGGTTGTGGCTGGGAGTCAAGTTGAAGCGGACGGTTAGAAAATGTAATTTCTTTTTCGGTTGACATCGCAACGGCTCTGACATTTACTGCTATCGTGGTCCGAGGGGTGTGTTGGCGCGGTTCAGCGACAATTATTGAGTGTGTCGGAACAGTTGGCTGCGTAACAGTTTTCATTGGCGGTTTGAGATTTTTCGGTTTCGGAGGTGCTGAAGATTTGAGAAAGGTAACAGCCATAGATTCATCAGATGGTCGTATATTTGCTGCCAGAAAAGTGCTCAAAATTAACAGGATTACCCCGTGAACGATGAGTGATACGATAAAGGCTTGAGATGTTGGTTTGAGAATTTTGAATCGTTTGGCAGATCTACAGAGTCGAAGTGAACCAATAGCAGATACTATGTGAATATGGGGCTGGGTTGTTTCATTATATGTAGCCATTTCCTCGACCCTCAAAAATTGTTATGCACTTCACCGCATAAAAAAATCGAGTCAATTTCTGTCATGAATTTTGCCATGTAGGTTCTTTATCGATTATATTTGCGATATGCCATACCAAAGAGACACAGAGAGCACAGAGATTTTTGGTTCATTAATCCACTGGTTTACTGGCGACCTGTCAATGAACTAATGAACTCATCGTTGTTTTTCTCCGCGTCTCTGCGGTAGGTTCTATTATAACTTCAACCTCCGGTAATTTTGTAACTCAGAATCGTCACAAATAGATATGCAGCAATAAGTATGACACCAAACGGACGCTTCAACCTGTCGCCCGAAACAAATATACCGACACGAAAAACGATTAAGATAAATAGCATCAGTGGGAAAAGTAGACGGAAAAAGTGCGTTGGTGCCTCCAGCCCACCGCCTGTAACCGCAGCGGCCGCACCAGCGACAAACAGTACGTTGAGGATATCGGCACCGATAACGTTTCCTACCGCAAGTGCGCCATGTCCTCTCCTTGCAGCAGTCACTGCGGTTACAAATTCTGGCAGAGAGGTTCCGAACGCCACCAATGTAGCGGCAATGATGCTCTCTGGAACTTTCACCCTTTCAGCGACAATTTTAACCGCTGGAATCAGAACCGATGACGAAGCAACCACTAATAAGATACCGAACAGTAACTTGACGACGACAAGCACCGTATTAGCAGATTCGTCGTGGGCATGTTCTACTTCCATTGTGCTGTCGCTGTCGGCATCGCGCGACCAACGAATCGACTGCCACATATAAGCGGCAAGTAGGATCAGAAAAACAAAACCCATTACCTGTGGGAGACGACCGCCCTCCGAAAAGGTTGTTCCCAATGAACCGAAAGGCAGACAGGCGATTACCAACAGGAACCCCGCTCCCAGTTGCAGCCAACCTTGGCGATTGACAATTTTCCGATTGAGCGGCAGGGGAGCAATCAGCGCAGCAGTACCGAGAATCAGCCCGGTGTCGCAGATGATTGATCCAACTGCATTCCCAAGAGCGATATCCGGATCGCCTTGAACAGCGGCGAAAACGGAAACCGCGGCTTCGGGTGTCGTTGTCCCCAGACTCACAATTGTCGCTCCGATAAGCGTCTGCGGGATGCCCCATCGAGTCGAGAGCGTAACCGCTTCATCAACCAGTATATCAGCCCCTTTTCCGAGGAGATAAAGGGTGATCGCGATGATGACAAAGAGCCAGATGGTGTGAAGATTCCCAAGCTTGGATTCGAGCCAGCCTTCTAACCCGTGAGGGGTGTCTGCGTCGCCAGAGTCACCAAAAGCAGCAAAACTAAAAACAATGACTACAAAGATTAAACAAAAGAGTAATTTACGTTTCATCATCTCCTCATTATGATTTTTTATAGAGTGCCAGAGACAGAAGCAGCCTCTGATTCATAGTAGCACAATCAATTGGACTACCACGGCTGTTGTCGATCTTATCACAAAGCCAGATTAAAAGTCAACTTTTTTCACTAAAGTCATTTGCCCCCATTTTTTTTAAGGGGTTTTATTGTGCTTGGCATTGTGAGGGATATGTGTGAGAAAGGCTTGTGATATATAATAAAATACCTCCTTACTTCAAACACGCATTGTTTAGAGCAAGGAGGTATTATGAAAGGAAAACAATCCCAAAAACAGGTGAATCCCACCCCTATGATAACCATTATCACCGAGATTTTCAAGCCTGTTTTGAAAAAGCCGGCACTAAAAAACGTGATACCCACTCTCATAGCCATAGCCTTGTCTAATAGGACTATTTATAGTAGATCTTAGAATTAATGGGACACTCCAAACCGGTGCGGGGGAAAACCGCACCTACCGGGGGGCGAAAGTGTCTATTTATTTTTAGAATTCACTATAAATGACCCTAACCGCTAAAAAATAGATCTTGACAAATTGATCACGGGTGTCTATAATCGAAAAGTATGATGAACAAGATTGGGCAACTTTTGGGGCTATTTCTCAAGTTAGGTGTCACCGCTTTTGGAGGACCCGCGGCACACATCGCAATGATGGAGGATGAGGTTGTCACACGTCGCGGTTGGATGACGCGCGAGCGATTCCTGGATCTAATCGGTGCAACGAATCTCATCCCCGGTCCCAACTCCACCGAAATGGCAATCCACATCGGTTTTGTGCGTGCAGGGATTGCGGGATTGTTGGTTGCAGGTGTCAGCTTTATTCTGCCTGCGGCATTAATTACATTGGGTTGTGCGTGGGTTTACGAACGGTTTCAGACGGTTCCACAGGCGGAGGCGCTGCTATATGGTATTAAGCCTGCGGTCATCGCTGTTATTCTTAGTGCTGTGTGGCGATTGGGCAAAACAGCGGCGAAGGGCCCCTTTCTGATTGTTGTCGGATTCTTGGTGATGCTGCTTGTCCTGTTTGGCATCAACGAAATTATAGCGTTGCTCGGTGGTGGGATTGTCGGTATCCTATGGCAGCTCGGAAGTCGACTGGGCAAAGGGAAAGCAGTACTCGGTTTTGCATGGCTTCCCTCTAGTAATCTGGTACTCGCAGTCACGACTGCCCCTTCGTCGTCAGTTACCCTCTCTTCTCTTGGGCTCTTCTTCCTCAAAATTGGCTGCGTCCTGTTCGGTAGCGGTTACGTCCTGATCGCCTTCCTGCAAGGTGGTCTAGTTGAGCAGCATCAATGGTTGACGCAGCAACAACTCCTCGACGCTGTTGCGATTGGGCAGTTCACGCCGGGCCCCGTCCTCACGACTGCCACATTCATCGGCTATGTCTTAGCGGGACCTCTTGGTGCGCTTGTGGCGACTCTTGGCATTTTTGGACCATCATTTTTATTTGTATTAGCGACTAACCCACTCATTCCGCGCCTGCGCCAGTCAGCGGTTGCCGGGGCGTTTCTGGATGCGGTCAACGCAAGCGCGATTGGGTTGATGGCAGCGGTCACGGTTGAGTTAGCGCGTCACACGTTGCTCGATTGGGAATCCAAGCAGATCGATTGGGGAGCCGGGCTGATTGCTCTCGTATCGGCTGCGGTGCTGTTCCGCTATAAAGTGAACGCAGCGTGGCTGGTGTTGGGCGGTGCAGTGATAGGTTGGTTGTTGAAGACAGTACTATAAACATGGCGCCCCTCTGGGGCTAAATGCCCCGCCGAACCAATGATTTTTATGTTACCCGCATCACGTTTCAAGTTATCAACAGCTGCAAACCAGCACCATTGGTTATTAGCGTAAAATTAACGAAAGATCTCAGCACAGAGGAAATAATGTATCCAACGCTCATTGATTTTGGTCCCATAGCGATTCATAGCTTCGGTCTTATGATGGCGTTAGGCTTTCTTGCTGTCCTATTGATTTCACAGCGGGATTTGGCAAGAAAAGGGCTGGACCCGCGCCCGACATCATCGATAATTTTTGCGGCTGCGGTCGGTGGAATTATTGGCGCCAAACTGTACTCAGCGCTGCAAGATGGCAGAATCGAAATGGCAGAACTGATTTCAAATAGCGGGTTGGTTTGGTATGGTGGTCTTATTGGTGCGCTTGCTGCCGTTCTGTTTGTCATCCATCGGTCTCCCAACCCGATTCTGCCGACAATTGATACGATTGGTATGACGACCGTGCTCGGATATGGGATTGGGCGACTCGGGTGCTTTTTCTCTGGAGATGGGGATTATGGACCACCGTCAGATCTACCGTGGGCGATGGCATTTCCTAACGGCACAGTGCCGACGGATATTCCCGTCCATCCGACGCCACTTTATGAAACAGGGATGTCGGTAATCGCTTTTGGATTGCTGTGGTCTATTCGCAAACAGAAGGAAGGTACGCCGGGGTGGCTATTGGGTGGAGCGTTTATTTTGGCGGGTATTGAGCGTTTTATCGCAGAATTTTTTCGCCTGAATCAACCGGCCCTATTCGGATTGACAGAAGCACAAGTTACAAGTGTTTTGATGATTATTATCGGGGGTTGTCTTATCTATTGGGTCACGCATCGTTCCGTCACAACAGAGGAAGCAGTTGCTCCAATACCGCCTTCATCCCCTAGACGAAAAAGGCGACGTCGGTCGTAATCTATTGCTAGGTTACCGTCCTGTTTTTCGCAAGCCCATCGTGATTTTCACGATACCCCTGATCATAACCATTGTTCCCGCGACTAAGAAGACGATAAGTCCCCACTGCTTGATTTGAGGGGACGGGTGAAAATACCCAATAAACGCAACAACCATTATGAGAATCAGTGTGTTCAACAGGACTTTATTCGTATACCATGTCTGCATTGGTTTTTCCTCGCGGGTTCGGGCAGAAACTTATTCGCTAGTCACTTCCTAGGTTATGAAGTGCTAGCGTCGGCTTCAATGATTTCTAGTAACGTGGTGCGCCAGTTTTGGAGGTCCGACAGATTTTCTGTCAAGATGTCGTAGATCTCTTCTGGATTAACGCGATAATAGTGATGGACGACCAGATTCCGAAACCGCACCATTTCATCATAAATTGCTGTGGACGTTTGGTCAAGGTATCCGGCATCGGCAAGCACGACTGGAACCTGCCGATACGCATCGGCAGATGGTAATCCGAGTGAACGGATTACATAGAGGGAAATGTCTACCAACGCCTCAATGGAGATCTGAAGCAAATGGACTGCCGCTTCAAGATACCAGAACTCTGCCATGAATTCATCGTAACTGAAACGACTCAATCTCTCAAGTTTACCTAAGTTCTCCTCAAATGTGTCAAAGTGGATCTGCACATCCTGTTTTCTCATCTGTCCATTCTCTATATATTCAGGCAGCCCCGCTTCGAGGCATTTGTATATGAGGTTGCGTTCATATTCCTTCCGTGCGCTTCTATCCGCCTCGTAGATCACCTTTCCAGTCTGCACCACCACTTGTTGAAACCAGAGCGGTTGATTCGTCAGATCTACCACATCTGCATTATCCTGCCCCACCACCGTAAACGCCTCATCAAGCAACCCTCCAATTAGGGTCCACCGCTTATCTTTGGGCCACTCCTCTGGTAGCAGCACAGCAAAGTCATAATCGCTGAAAGCATCGGTCTTTCCGCGGACCTGTGACCCGAAAAAGTAGGTCGCTACGATGCCGTCGGTTCCGGAAAAAATCTGTGCTAGCTGCTCTGTGTTGATCATGAGGCTGCCTCATATCGGCGTTCAGTTGGTACGCAGTCGTAGGGAACGCAGATCTGCGTTCCCTACTTGAACAACGCTCGGCGTATTTGTCTAACAGCTTGGCGGATGCGGTCTTCGTTTTCGACAAGTGCAATCCGAATATATCCCTCTCCGTTGTGACCAAACCCCGCGCCGGGAGAGACGCAAACTTCTGCTTCATCAAGCAGCTTCATTGCGAAATCCATCGAGCTCATGTGGCGATACGGTTCAGGGATCGGTGCCCAGACAAACATTGTCGCCTGCGGTTTTTGCACCTTCCAGCCGATTCGATTCAGTCCCTCTACCAGCACATCGCGGCGATGTCGATAGGTTTCCGCATTTGCTTCCACAATATCGGTATCGGTTCGGAGTGCCATGATTGCAGCGACCTGAATGGGGGCAAAAATACCGTAGTCGTAATAGCCTTTGATTCGCGCCAATGCGTCAACTAGATCGCGGTTGCCGACAGCGAACCCACACCGCCAGCCTGCCATGTTGTAGGACTTCGATAGAGAGATAAATTCAACTCCAACATCTTTGGCACCCTTCGCCTGCAAAAAACTGGGTGCCTGATAGCCATCGAAAACGATGTCAGCATACGCGAGGTCATGGATAACGATGATGTCGTTTCGTTTGGCAAAATCGACGATTTCTTCAAAGAAGGCGAGTTCGATTACTGCTCCCGTTGGGTTGTGCGGGAAACTCAAGATTAAGACTTTGGGTCTGGGCCAGATATCCCTCGAAATTTCGTCGAGGCTTGGCACAAACTGATTTTCTTCGCGTAACGGAAGACTGACGACGCTGCCGCCAGCGATAACAGTCGCGTAGATATGGATCGGAAACGTTGGGTTTGGAACAAGTGCCAGATCGCCTTCATCTATCAATGCGAGTGCGAGATGGGAAAGCCCCTCTTTAGTCCCAATCACCGAGATTGCTTCATGGTTGGGATCGATTTGGACGCCGAAACGGCGTTCATAGTACCAACTGACCTCACGACGCAGATTGAAAATCCCACGTGATGCAGAGTAGCGATGATGGCGGCCTTCTTGGGCAGCTTCGGTCAGCTTATCTACAATGTGCTGCGGGGTTGGTCTGTCAGGGTTGCCCATCCCCAGATCGATGACATCAATCCCCTGCTGTCGTCTTTCATGGGTCAACTGCTTGAGTTTACCGAACATGTAGGGCGGTAATCGGTTGAGTCGTTTTGAAAGTGCGTTCATAGTTGCTTACCTAAAAAGTTGTGCGAGTTTGGTAGCTATGCGGTGGCAGTGGAAAACGCAATGCGTCACATGGAAAAGGAAAGTACATCATGACATTGTTAAGGAGTAAAACGTGAAACGTCAGAAAAAGTTTCCCGTTGATGCACTTGTGGACAGGCGTATTGCACATAGCATGTTACCACTTCCCTACACCCCTGCAAAGCCTCGAATCTTTGGGACATCATCCGCCCACAACCCATCAATCTCATGCCGTAACAGCCACTTGACATCGCGCCGGTTCAGTACAAATCCGCCTTCGACAGCGATGCCTTTCGCTTTCAGGCGTCTAACCTTCCGGATCAATGAATGCGCAATAATATTGTAGAGACGAAAGTGATTAATTCGGCTCCAACCGATAACAATCCGGTTCGCGTCAATAGCTTCTGCCTTCTTGAGGAGGTTCGCCATTGGGTTGATGATAATCGCGCTCGTCTGAATTTCAGGTTCGATCTGCTTTACTTGGACTAGCAATTCCCTACGCGAATAAAAGGTTAGAATACCGACCTTATCGACGAGATCAAATTGTTGGATGCGCTCAACTAAAAGTGGAATAAGACTTTTTGCATTCTCTTTCGGTTCGATGAAGCACGGCAATTCAGTCTCCTGAACGAAAGAGAGCACCTCATCAAGATGCGCCACAGGCTCAGGGGAATCGAGAACCTTCAGTTTTTGGACATCCGTCCAGTTCAACTCGCTCAACGGAGATGTGCAGCCCGTTACCTCCTGAATGCTGTCCTCATTAAAACCGGTGTGGACGATAATCGGTTCCTGATCCTTGGTCAGGCGGACATCACACTCAAAGGCATCTGCGCCATCCTCAAATGCTTGCCTGAAGGAAACGATTGTATTTTCGGGGGCACGGTCTAGCCCGCCGCGATGAGCGAGTATTTTGATTTCGGTTTTCATGCGGACGTTCTGGATTTATCGGTTCAATCTCCCTGAGCGTTGGACATCTTTCACGCTTCGCGCTTCTTATGCCATATCTTTTCAAACCGGTCCCGTGGAGCGAAACCGAGAATCCGTTTTGCTTTATGGTTGGTGAACCGCTGATGAGGGAGGTCGGTAAAGATACTAAACACCTCACACCGCGAGGGAAGCGTGTCGAGGTCAATTTCTAAGCCGAGGCGGAATGATTCCCCTGCATCCCGCCAAGACACCGAAAACGGGGTGAGGTCTGCGCCTTCAGCCGGATCATCGTCAGGTCGGAAGTTGTAAAAGAGATAGCAGAGGACGTAGATATCGTAATTTTCAGTGAAGATTTTACAGATTTCCTGTCCAAGCCCTTTTGTGATTGGGTACAAACCTGTCCCCGGTTGGGGCGGAACGTCCGGATCTATCTCATAATCGTAGTGTTCGTAAGTTGGACCTGTGATTGTAAAATGGGGTCCCGTGTTGATAACCCGTCGGATACCGTGTCCAACCGCTGCTCGCATTGCGTTATAGCAACCGCGTGTGCTGACATCGAAAGCGAGTTGTCGGTCATGACGGAGGACAGAGCAGTTAATGATCGCATCCATCCCTTCCGCTGCCCGCATAACCTCGTCCAAAGATGAGACATCAACCTGCATCGATTCATGTTTCGTGTCAATCGGTGTGATATCTGTAATGCGGAGCTGATAGTATGGCTCCAACGCTTTTTCAACATGGGGACCGAGATAACCGTGTCCACCCAGAATCAATACCTTCATATTTCACCTCCTATACCGAAAATTGTGGGTTAAATTCGAGCGATGCTTTTGCTTTGTTGATGAAAAAGCGCGAATTGGGGAATTCTGACTGGATATGATAGATTTCCCACCTTCTTTCACCGGAGGTGTTGAGAGCGCATTCAAAGGCGTGGATCGCATCGTTCATCTCAAGCCACGTTGAGTCAAACGGTTGATTCGCCGCTGCCTCTGTTGTGACCAGTGTGCCGAGTCGGAGACAGGCGATTTTCATGTGCCCTTCGCGGGCGAACTCTCGACAGGTAAACTCACCGAGATATTTTGATAGAATTGACGCGTCCGTTGATGGACGCGGCCTCCACACTTCGGTGACTGTCCAATCTTCGTCGTGCGAATCAAAGAGGTGAAGGGTACTTGCATAGATTGCACGGGGAACGCTCTCTTCAACCGCTGCCATCAAGAGGTTATAGGTGCAGCGTGTCTGGAAGTCAATCTCTGAGTTTTCTGGTTGGTTCGATTCTGACAAAACGGAAGGCGGCATTTGTGCTACATGCACAATGGCGTCTATTCCCTGAACAAGTTTGTTTGTTGCCTCATCATGCCCAAGGTCGCTACGCACAAATTCAAGGTCGGTTTCGACATCAATTAGATCTGTCAAACGAATTTGATGCTCGCCGGACAATGCGCTGGCTAATCCTTGTGCCAGATCAGAAGCGGCTGAAGTGATAAGAATATTCATAGTGAGGTCTCCAACAGATAGTATGATCAGTGATCCACGAATGCTCCCGTTGGATTGAGTGGGTTTGAGGGGCACTGATAGTAAAAAGCGGGGTCAATATATCACAGGATTCAATCGAAGAACAAACAAAATCTCACTGCGGACTCGTGTCTTAGACCGTTGCCTCGACGGTAAACCCACCGACCAGCGAATAGTTAGCTGCATAATGGTGGAGTTTGGCGTTAATGTCCAATATCTCGTCCGGCGTGTGATGTACGCCTTCTTTGGACCAGACCGCATTATTCGCCTCCACACTCGCCCAGAGGGTCATCCAGACATAGTCGTGTTCGGATTGTGCGACGCCGGCGAGGTCTCCCTTGTAACCCTTAAGTAATTCGACATTAAGACAGTTAGGGAGCGATCGAATTGTGGGTAGAAATTGATGCAGCATGAAATCCTCAAACTGTTCGCGTTCAACATTCTGTTTGAGTTCAATTGTGTGAATGGCGCGAAAATGTGACATTTCGTACTCCTTTACCAAAACAATAAAAATGGGAAAGCAAAATATGGCTATGCTTTCCCATGGATTCGACTGCAAGTAGGGAACGCAGATCTGCGTTCCCTACGTTACTCCTTATCTGCCACCGATAAAATCTTCCACCATTGCTAAGGCTTCGGCGTCAGCATACTGACGCGGTGGCGACTTCATAAAATAGGCACTTGGACCGTAGAGTGCACCACTAATGCCCCGGTCTCGCGCAATTTTGCAACAGCGAATTGCATCAATCGCTACCCCCGCCGAATTGGGCGAATCCCATACCTCTAATTTGACTTCAGCCCGGACCGGAATATCACCGAATTCCGTTCCTTCGATATAGAGATAGCACCATTTCCGATCTTCGAGGAAGGGCACATAATCGCTGGGCCCAATGTAGACATTTTTCGGTGCGACCTCATGGTTGAGTTGGGAAACGACCGCATCTGTTTTGGAGATGCGTTTGGATTCCAACCGTTCCTTTTCCAGCATGTTTTTGAAGTCCATATTTCCGCCAACGTTCAATTGAGAGGTACGTTCAAGTTTCACGCCGCGATCACTCATCAATTTTGCAAGAGCCCGGTGAACGATAGTGGCTCCGAATTGCGCCTTAATATCGTCTCCAACGATGGGCAAGCCAGCCGCTTCAAACTTTGCACGCCATTCGTCATTTTTCGCAATGAATACGGGCATACAATTCACAACAGCACAACCGGCGTCCAACGCCTGTGCCACATACCATTTCGTTGCTGCTTCACTGCCAACAGGTAAATAATTGATGAGAATATCGGCTTGCGTTTCGCGTAGAATCTCAGCGACATCAACGACTTCAGCAGGCGATTCATCGACTGTCTCATGGTAGTATTTAGCAAATCCATCCATCGTGGCGCCACGCTGGACAATCACACCGGTCTTTGGCACGTCTGAGAATTTTATAGTGTTATTAATTTCGGCAAAAATCGCATCGGCAACATCAAGTCCGACTTTGTTCTTATCGACATCAAAAGCTGCAACAACTTTAACATCACTCACATGGTAGGGTCCGAACTTAACGTGCATCAGACCGGGAACGAACTCATCGTCTTTGGCATTTCGATAGTATTCAATACCTTGAAGCAAAGAAGATGCACAGTTTCCGATACCCACAACGGCAACGCGAATTTCAGGCATTTTAATAATCCTCCTTGTATCTGTTCAAATCACCACATTATCGATTTGGTTCATTATAACATGAGTGGATATAAATTTCCATCTGTATTTGATGGATTCGAGTTGGATGTCACATCGGATCCAGTGGAAAGATTGGTCTTCGCACGTTTTGATAGGTAAAATGCAGCGGATTCACCGCTGTTAGTCCGGGGGTATCAACTTCAATAATTTTCCCCGCGATAGGTTCGTAAGCTGCACGATAGGCGATGGCAGCCTTGACAACGATATGCTTCATCTGCCGTGGATCAATTCCCAAGCTGAAAAGTTGATGTAGACTGAATGGCACTTGGCGTTTGCTCGTTAGCACAATCAGGCTCTTCCCTTCAATTTCGACAACTGCTGTGATGCCCTGATCTTGGTATCGTCCACCGCCGTGCCGAGGCTCTGTCTCCTCGTAGCAGCCATCGTGGATGAGACGGACATGCCCACATATTGGGACTGGTGAGCCGTGTAGGTCGTCCGATTTCCCGCCGACGGTCAGGTCAACCTCCCCGCGAACCCCCGCCTGAATACACGCCTCCACCTCCTGTGGAGCGTAGAGGATACAGACGAATCCGTCCGCTTTCTGCTTTAACAACTCACTCAAAATGAACGTGCTGTCTCCCGGCGAACCACCTCCGATGTTATCTCCCATCTCGACCAGTATGACAGGGTGTGACTCGCTCTGCATTGCTTGCGTGACCGCCGCTGCTGCATCTGGAAGGTTGATGTCCAACTGATTGTGCACATTCCACAGCATGTTCGATAACCCCTCGGCTTCTGTTTGGGCGAGTTGTGAGTTGTTATCGGTCACAACGACAGCGGCGGGACCGACCTCATGGACATCGGCGTATGGGTATCCTGCCGCAATGTTTGCCACAAGAACGTTAGATCTGGTTTCTAGCTGCGCTGCTTCCTGAAGGATTGGGAGCATCGGCTCGACACTGGTGTATTGATGCCGGATATTGAAAATCATCGGCGGCTTTGCGAGGGCTTGCGTTGGCTTAATTTCCCTATTAACTGTGCGCCTCAGAATCTCTGCGGCTTGGAGTCCTCGCTGACGTTGATCGACGTGTGGATTCGTTTTGTAGATGACCAGTGCCGTTGATTCAGCGACCATCTGCTCGGAGACATTGGTGTGGTGGTCGAGCGTGGAGACAATAGGAAAATCGGCTCCCAATGCCCGGCGCATCCGGCGGAGCACCTCACCATCGCCATCGGGGTAGCTTTCAACGACCATCGCACCGTGCAGGGCAAGTAATACGCCATCAAGATTGGGCACTGACTGAATGCGCTGGATGAGTTCGGCAACAGTTTCATTAAAAAACGCATCCGTCACTCTGCCTGCCGGTGTCGCTGCAGCCATCAGGGTTGGGCGTAAATCCCAGTTGTATGTTGATGCCCCTTCGATAAAACCGCCAATCTCATGATGGGATTCTCCCCAGATATCGAGGATATCGTTACCAAAGATCAGATACCCGGACTCAAATGCAGCACGGTCTGTCGGCACGTTACTGAATGTGTTAGATTCGTGCAAGATCCCCCCAATTGCGATGGTTGCCATAATTGTTTCTTTCTCCCGAAAATAAATTGCGATTGAATTTCCCCAATATCTATGCTATTATTGGTACGGTTATCAGTTGGCTTAGTTCAAACAGATATTATATCAGTTTTTGAAAAATGATGCAAAGGGGCAAATAGATGACAGTTTGCTCTGGCGCAAATTTTCTTACGAGGTGATTCCATGAAAGTCGCTTATGCGTTTCGTCGAGGGGTATTGTACCCGCATCAAGACGCAGGCATCGGATCAAAGGAACATCGCAGCGCATTTTTGAAAAAAGCAAGAGAGATCGGCTTTGAGGGCATTGAATTGGGTGCCAGCGTATTGGACCAACCGGACGTCGCATCCCTCCGATCGGAACTTGAAGATGCCGGCATGCCGTGTGTCGCTATACGCGGTGGAGGCAGCTTTATCAATCCACTTACCGCAAACAAAGCAAGCAATCAGTGGGAGCAAATTATCGGTTTTGCTGCACAGATTGGTGCTGGGGTGGTTAATTCAACAATTGGCGGTAGCCCGGCCCCAGATCCGCGGGGAATCGGCACATATCGCGGGGAACGGATATCCCAAGGGTCTAGCCGGACTGCAAGAGCAGAGGATTATGAACGCACCGCCCGTGGACTCGCTGGGGCTGCGAAGGTCGCCGCCGATCAGGGACTGGAACTTTCGATTGAGATCCACCAGAACACGATAGTTGATAACAGTTCAACTGCTTTACATCTGCTAGAACTCATTGATCAACCCAACGTCGGTATCAACCCTGACCTCGGCAATATCTATTGGACCTATGACATCCCAGAGGAATCGTGCGAAGATGCCATTGCTGCTCTCGCACCGCATTGCAATTATTGGCACTGTAAGAATCTGAATCGCGTCCATATCCCCGATCTTGAAAAGTCGATCCTGTTGCAAGCCCCGATTCCCGATGGTGACATCGACTATCGGTTCGCAATCTCAGCGATGTTGGATGCAGATTACAGCGGTTATCTCGCCATCGAAGGGATGCGTCTCGGCGATCAATTCCACGGTGATGAAAAAAGTGTCGCCTATGTGAAATCGGTGGCGGCAGAGTTAGGCGGATAAATTCAGCCATGAGTAAATGGGCTACAGACTGCCCATTTACTCATTTACTTTCCTACTTGGGGGATCATACATGCCCAGCAAAGGAACTCTATGGACAAAAGAGATCTTGCAAAACAGATTAAAGCCGCTTCGTATTTGACAGGACAATTCAAATTGCGGTCTGGACAAATCAGCTCGTTCTATTGGGATAAGTACCGCTTTGAAAGTAATCCGATCATATTGGATGCAATTGTGGATGAGTTGCAGAAATTGTTACCCTCTTCTTTTGATAAACTTGCCGGTTTAGAGTTGGGTGGCGTTCCGCTTGCGACCGGA
Source organism: Candidatus Poribacteria bacterium (assembly GCA_965116925.1). Classification (GTDB taxonomy): domain Bacteria; phylum Poribacteria; class WGA-4E; order WGA-4E; family PCPOR2b; genus PCPOR2b. The sequence goes on from OZ220744.1 coordinate 5,499,612, forward strand.
CTGTCCTTCAAGACGGGAAAACCGTGTCTATATGTCCGTAAAGAAGCCAAGACCTATGGCACCTGTAATTTGGTAGAGGGTGGATTTCAAGCGGGTGATGCGGCATTGGTGATAGAGGATGTGGTTACAACTGCTGGACAGATACGAACCTCCGTATCCCAAATGCGGGAGCTTGGACTAAAGATTGAGCATGCTTTTTGCGTCATCGATCGGGAGAGTGGTGGGCGTGAGAATCTGGCGGAGATTAGCTGTTCACTTACGTCGGTTTTTACGTTGACGGAGTTGGAGAAATTGGCACAGACATAAGTCCGATTGGTCAGAGCACTCCGGTGCCGGAATTTATCATTAAGGATTTACAAGATTTGATTGAGAGGCAATATTGAAAATTCTATTTATTGGAGACATCGTTGGGTCCCCCGGACGGAAAGCACTTGCGAACCTCCTGCCATATCTGACTGAAAAGGCAGGCGGGTTCGATGCAGTCATCGTCAACGGGGAAAATGCCGCTGGCGGCAAAGGATTGACCCAATCGGTGCTCGACGAAATCCTAGATTTAGAGGTTGATGTCATAACGACCGGAAACCATGTCTGGGATAATCGTGACATCTTTAGGTTCATTGATACAGAGCCAAACCTAGTCCGTCCTGCGAATTTCCCGAAGGGAACGCCGGGACGGGGTTGGCTTGTCGCTACAGCAGCTTCAGGGACGCGGATCGGTGTGATGAATATCGCGGGACAGCTTTACATGGACAGCTACGAGAATCCGTTCCACACCTTTGATGCTATCTTCCCGCAGATCCAAGCGAAGACCCGCTTTATTCTGCTTGACTTCCATGCAGAAGCGACAGCTGAGAAGATTGCGATGGGTTGGTATGCGGACGGAAAGGTGAGTGCTGTTGTGGGCACCCATACCCATGTTCAGACAGCCGACGAACAGATTCTCCCGCAAGGCACCGCTTACATCACGGATGTCGGCATGACAGGTCCTCACGACTCGGTAATTGGTATGAAAAAGGAAGAGGTAATTGAGCGTTTTCGGACAATGCTGCCCCGCCGTTACCAAGTCGCGGGCGGCAACATCATCCTCTGTGGGGTTATTTTGGAATTAGATGATGAGAGCGGCAAGGCACTCTCGATTCAGCGTATTCGTCTTCCAATGAGCGACGTGGTCAAGGCACAGTAGTGAAGTCATCATATTTTTAGGTTGGCTCATCTAGAAAGAAAGTGCAGAGCATGAAGAGAAACCGAGTTTTCAAGAAAAAACTCGGTTTCTTTGCACTAAATCTTAACATGAGCGTTTAGGTCATATATTTGCTTATGATGTTCCCAACGGGTAAGATTTACAAAGTCCACGAAATTACACAGATCCTGCAAGGCATTTTGCAGTCGGAGCCGATATTCCAAGATTTATGGCTTGAGGGCGAGATCTCGAACTTAGGGCGTCCTTCCTCTGGGCACATCTACTTTACGCTCAAAGATAACAATAGCCAGATTCAGTGTGCGATCTTTCGTCCTGCCGCCTCACGTTTGCGATTTCCGATGCAAAACGGGGATGCTGTGCTTGTCAATGGGCGGTTGACCATCTACGACGCGCGCAGTCAGTATCAGATCATTGGTGAGCGTGTTGTGCCTGCGGGCGTGGGAGAATTGCAGTTGGCTTTCGAGCGACTCAAGGAACAACTCGCCGAAGAAGGGTTGTTTGATCCAATTCATAAAAAGCCGTTGCCACAATTTCCACAGAAGATTGGTCTTATCACCTCAGTGACAGGGGCAGCTATCCGTGATATTCTCCGGATGTTGCAAAAACGTTATCCCGCAGTGGAGGTGCTGCTATTTCCGACCCTCGTACAAGGGGAGGACGCGGGTGCAGAGATCGCCCACGCAGTTGCCTGCATGAATCGCCTGCCGGGGATAGATCTCCTCATTGTCGGCCGAGGGGGCGGATCCATCGAAGATCTGTGGGCATTCAACGAAGAGGTTGTCGCCCGTGCACTGTTTAAGTCTCATATCCCGACCGTGTCTGCTGTGGGACACGAGACGGATGTTACCATTGCAGATCTCGTTGCGGATCATCGCGCTCCAACTCCTTCTGCAGCGGTTGAAAATATCGTCCCAGATCAGGAGGAACTTCGTTTGCAGCTTGCTGCCGTTAGGTCCAGTTTAGTACGAAGCATCGCTAGGCGAATTGATGTTGTACGAACAAAATTAGAAAATATACAGAGCCGTATCCCAGCAACACATCGGATTGATGCTATTAATCGGCTTCGACAGGTGATTGATCAACTTGATCTCCGAGGACAACAAGCGGCTGCACAACAGCTAAAGGGCAAACAGCGTGCGTGGGAAGTTGCTGCTGCCCGGTTAGACACGTTAAGCCCTTTGGCGACGTTGACTCGTGGATACAGTATCTGCAAAGATTCAAGTGGAAAAACAGTTACAGATGCCTCGCAGGTCCATGTTGGCGAAGAGGTTCACCTCCAGCTTTCGCGGGGGCAGTTAGCGTGTCGCGTGTTGAAAGGAGAGATAGATGTCTGAAGATATGAGCTTCGAGGAAGCCTTAGTTAAACTTGAAGAGGCGGTTGCCCAGCTTGAGCAGGGGGATGCCTTGACTCTGGATGAGTCACTGCAAGCCTTTGAGGAAGGTATCCGCCTGACACGGCTCTGTCGAGAGAAGCTTGATGCGGCGGAATTGCGTGTGCAACAACTGATTGAAGTCGATGAAAATGTATTTGAAATGGCATCGTTTGAAGTGGAAGCTGACGGAGAAATCTGAATTCGCTGATTGTCACAAGGAGCTTTGGAATGTTTTTAGAAAAAATTGATTCACCTACGGATCTCAAATCACTAGATACCGATGACCTGAAAGAACTCGCTGAAGAGATGCGTGGGTATCTTCTGTCGGTGCTATCAGAACACCCCGGACATTTTGCCCCCAACTTAGGGACGGTTGAGTTGGCTATCGCCCTCCATTATGTATTTGATACCCCGCGTGACCAAGTGATCTGGGACATCGGACATCAGGCTTATCCACACAAACTCCTCACCGGTCGCCGCGATGCGTTTCCGACGCTTCGCCAGTATGGCGGCATCAGTGGATTTCTCAGTCGAGCAGAAAGCAAGTACGATGTGTTTGGTGCCGGTCATTCAAGTACCTCGCTGGCGGCGGCGTTGGGGGTTGCCACTGCTCGTGACTTCAACAATGAAGATTACAAGGTGGTCGCTGTCATCGGCGATGGCGGTTTGACAGGGGGAATGGCGTTTGAGGGGCTAAATACAGCTGGCGATTTCAAAAAAGATATGCTCGTCATCCTCAATGATAATCAGATGTCTATTTCCCAGACGGTTGGTGCATTCTCAAAATATTTGCACCGCCTCTTAACTCATCCAACCTACAACGCGCTCCGCACTAGTGCAAAAGAGATTGTGAAACGGATTGCCCCAGAGGTGAAGCCTGTTGCCAAACGGATTGAAGCTGCTCTCAAGCCCGGCACACTGTTTGAGGAATTTGGCTTTCGTTATTTCGGTCCTCTTGATGGCAACGACTTGGATGCGTTGTTGCCTGTGCTTGAAGGCGTGAAATTGCTACATCAGCCAATTCTGCTTCACGTTGTCACCCAGAAAGGGAAAGGGTATCCTCTCGCCGAAACGGACTCAGAGAGCTTTTACAGCGTCAGTGGCAAGTTTGATCTTAAGACCGGCAAGTCACTTGTTCCCAAGTCACCCCTTCCGACCTATACTAGTGTTTTCAGCAGTACATTGATTGAACTTGCCAAAAAAGACCCTCAAATTGTTGCCATAACCGCAGCAATGCCAAACGGCACGGGGTTAGACAAGTTTCAAGAGGTGTTTCCAGATCGTTTCTTCGACGTGGGTTTGGCAGAACAGTGTGCTGTGACTTTCGCGGCGGGGTTAGCGACTCAAGGTGTCAAACCGGTCGCAGCAATTTATTCGACCTTCCTGCAACGCGGTTACGATCAGTTGGTTCACGATGTCTGCATCCAGAATCTGCCTGTGATCTTCGTACTAGACCGCGCTGGACTTGTCGGAGCGGACGGACCGACCCATCACGGTGTTTTCGATTTTGCGTACCTCCGTTCTCTGCCAAACATGGTGGTGATGTCCCCAAAAGATGAAGACGAACTCCAGCACATGATGAAGACTGCCGTTGAGTACGAAAAGGGCCCAATTGCCCTCCGCTATCCCCGCGGCAACGGTTTGGGTGTTCCTATGGCGAATCAACCTCAGTCGTTGCCAATTGGAAAAGGTGAGGTTCTACGCAATGGCGGCGACCTGTTAGTCATAGCGATTGGAAATCGCGTCCAACCGGCACTTGAGGCAGCAGAGATATTGGCAGACTCAGGCATATCGACAACGGTGGTGAACCCACGATTCGTCAAGCCGCTTGACGACCAACTTATTCTTCCGCTCGCCTCACGGATTGGAAAAGTGATTACGGTTGAGGATGGGGTACTGATGGGCGGATTCGGCAGTGCGGTCTTGGAGATGTTCCTAGATAGCGGATTGACAGATGTGCAGACCAAACGTCTCGGTATTCCCGATCAGTTCATTGAGCATGGGGATGTCAAAGCCTTATATGAACAGTGTGATTTAGATACAGAGGCAATTGTCCGTGAAGGGTTAAAATTTGCAAAGAAGTAGATCAGCGAATAAACACGGAGAACTTAGCGGTGCGAAACTGGAGACGAATGCGGCGATTAGAAGGGAAGGTAGGATGGGAGGCAGGAAAGCCAGCAACAACACTTCTAATATCTCACGCGTCACATTTCACGCATCACGAGGGCAGAGCAAGCAGCGACTTGATACGCTCGTTGTCCAGCGTAGACTTGTTGACAGCCGTGAACGAGCAAAGCAGTTAATTCTTGCCGGAGAAGTAATTGTTGCGGGCAGTGCACAGGTCAAACCGGGTTATCTGATTTCACCGGATGCAGAAATTGTAGTGAAACAGCCACCACGGTATGTCAGCCGGGGGGGGCTGAAACTGGAGAAAGCGTTGCAAGTGTTCCAAGTTGATGTGCATGACAGCGTCGCTATTGACGTTGGTGCATCGACCGGTGGGTTCACAGATTGCTTGCTACAACACGGCGCAAAGTTTGTGTATGCGGTGGATGTGGGGCATGGGCAGCTTGCATGGAAAATCCGTCAAGATTCGCGGGTATGTGTCATAGAGGGGACCAATATCCGCACGATTGACTTGAATCGCTTTGAGTCTCCGGTCAAAGTTGGTGTGGTTGATGTCTCGTTTATCTCTCTCCAAAAAGTCTTACCGATCGTCACTCAAATTGTTGAGTCTACGGGGGATGTACTTGCCTTGGTCAAGCCTCAATTTGAGGCGGGCCGGAAACATGTTGGCAAGGGCGGCGTGGTGAGAGATAGGAGGGTGCACCTTCAGGTGCTCCGCGATCTCATCCAGTTTATTCATGGACTGGAGCAATCTGTTATGGGGATCTCCTATTCTCCGATTCGTGGACCGGCGGGCAATATTGAGTACCTGATCTGGTTCAAGGCAGGAGCTGAAGGTGCTTCGGTAGATTGGGAAAAGCGTGCGGACCAGGTGGTTCAAGAGGCTAACACCACTTTGCAATAACTTGATAGGAGAACATTATGGCAATTGGTATCGGTATCATCGGTGCGGGTGGGATTTCTCGTGCACACGCGCGCGGATACCTCCAGATTCCTGATAAAGCACGGATTGTGGGGGTCGCAGATATCCTTGAGGAACGGGCGCAAGCGGCGGCGCAGGAGTGGGGTGCGGAATGTGCATTTGGAGACTATCATGAACTGCTTGCACTTGCGGAGGTGGAGGCTGTCAGTGTTTGTACATACACTAAGGCGCACTGCGAACCGACGGTCGCTGCACTTCAGGCGGGGAAGCATGTCATTGTAGAAAAACCGATGGCCGCTACGGCTGCTGAAGCCTATCAAATGGTAGAAGCCCAAAGGGCTAGCGGAAAGATCCTAATGGTGGGCATGAAATGGCGGTTTATGCCTGAGATCCAAGCGGCGAAAGCGTTTATTGAAGAAGGAAATCTCGGACAGATTTATTACGCCGAAGCCATCGGCTGGCAGCATCGCGGTATCCCCGGCGGAACCTTCATCAAAAAAGAGACAGCCGGCGGTGGTGGATTCATGGACAATGGTGTCTACACGCTTGACGCTGTGCTCCACATGATGGGACATCCCAAACCGCTTACGGTTTCGGGCACCGATGCCAACATTTTTGGACATTCCCCGGACGGCACTTGGAATATCCACGACTTTTCGGTGGAAGATTTCGGAACAGCCTACGTCCGATTAGAGGGGGGAATTACCCTGTTCTTCGCGCATAGCTGGGCGATTAACTTCCCGGAACAGTGGCAGATGCGTATCGCCGGCAGTCGCGGATCTGTTGAGATCTTCCCCTTTGGCTCAGAACCGAAATTGCGTTTATCACATGGGGGCTATAGCGATTTGCAGGATGTCACGCCCAATCAGCTGCCGGAGGGAAGTATAGACGTTACCTATGAAATCCAGCAATTTGTGCGAGCCATACGGGACGCACAACCCTCCCCCATTCCCGGGGATACCTTCTTGTACACAAATGCGATTTTCGATGGGATCTATCAATCCTCACAACTGGGACGTGAAGTTCCGGTTAGCTTGCCTTAGTCCGTGCCTATCTTCGCCTCCTGTCCCGACGGGTCAGGATCCCGAGAATCGGGACAAGCATATCCGGTGCGGTTACATGAAGTTTAAGTATTTAAATCGGTAATCCCTATTTTCCTCGAAACATACGGTAGGCGCGGTTTTCAACCGCGCCGGCGTCGCTAGCAAATGACCGAACTGTTTTTTTTATTTTCATCAAACCGCACCTACCGGGGTGGAGGGAATCAGGTTAAATAAAAAAGCACCGGGCAAATAATATCACCCGGTGCTCTGTGTGAAATTATGAAGCAAAGATAGTGCTTACCATCTATCGCGGTCATCATCATCGCGTCTGCCGCCACCACGCCTCTCACCACGTGGGGGCCGAGGCCGAGCCTCGTTTACCTTCACAGGACGTCCAACAATCTCCTGTCCATCCAATCCGCCGATCGCCGCTTCCGCCTCAGCCTGATCGGGCATTTCGACGAATCCAAATCCTCTTGACCTTCCACTATAATGGTCTCGAATGACGTTGGCAGTATCGACCGTTCCGTAGCTTTCAAAAGCCTCTCGCAAGTCATCATCCGTGGCATCATATGACAGATTACCGACGTAAATATTCATCTGAATTTCCTCTCTGAAAAGATGTTGTTCAAAATTTGCAAACGTTTCTGGACTTCGCACACGGAGGTTGGCTTCCCCCTCACCGACTATACATTCGAGTGATTCGCAGTTCATCGATGAATCGACACCGTGCCATCTTATAGCTTACCCCTTGATAGTATCACCACATTCCGTGTGTGCCCTCACCTCTCCCCGCATCGCGAGGATCGTGAAGCCGGGTATCTGTCAGATAACATCGCCGTCTCTGAGTTGTTATTGACGCCATTTCATTAAAAGTGACGTGATACCTTAAACGCTGTGAGATACGGCGTTATGGTCCCACAGAGAAACGCCATCGTGAGTGACTTTTGTTGAAGAAAAACGAGAACAGGAATTCAAGACCTCTCATGTCCTCCAATCGACTTTAACCGTTGCACCTAGCAATTCGCAAAACAGCAGCGCATCGGTAGATGTTGCTCTGATGGCAGTCAAGCGGTATTGGTTGAGGAAATTCGTGCCAATTTCGACCTTGCCCCAACCCTTTGCTTATTTGCACAGTTACATATTTCTAGCCGCACCAAGCCTGCTCGACATCACTTCTCAATAATATTATAAGCCAAGATAGCGTAAATATCCAGAAAAACTTCTGACATAGGGCAATCGCATATAAAAAAAATCTTGACAGTGTAGTGAATTGAGGTAATGTATAGGGTATCCCATAAAGCAAAGGAGTGTTTGAAATGTCTGATACCCCCATTACCTCGATTGAATCCCATTTTTCTGAGTTACCCGACCCCCGAACCGACACGCACCGCATTCGTCATAAACTAACGGATATGGTTGTGATAGCCATCAGTGCGGTTATCTGTGGTGCCGATAGCTGGGTGACGGTTGAATCGTTTGGACACGCGAAGTTTAAGTGGCTATCGGGTTTATTGAACTTACCCAACGGTATCCCGTCGCATGATACCTTTAGTCGCGTGTTTGGTTTACTTGACTCGGTAGCCTTTGAGCACTGTTTCATCAATTGGATAAAACAGGTTATCGAAGTGACAGATGGTCAAGTAGTTGCCGTTGATGGTAAATACCTGCGTCGGTCTTATGATACGGCGACCGACCCAAGTCCGATTGGCTTGGTCAGTGCATGGGTATCGTCCCAATCGGTGACTTTGGGACAACTGAGAGTCGCTGACCATTCCAATGAAATCCCCGCCATTCCGCAATTACTGGAGATGTTAGCCATCTCCGGGTGTATTGTGACTACCGATGCGATGGGGTGTCACCCACGAATTGCTCAACAGATTGTGGATGCCGATGCCGATTATGTATTGGCATTGAAAGCGAATCAAGGCCAACTCCATGAAGATGTCAAACTGTTGTTCGATGGCATTTTGGACAATCAGTTACCCGATGTGCAGACCGACACCACTCAGACCATTGATGGTGACCACGGTCGGATTGAGACCCGAACCGCTATCACTGTTTCTGACCCTGAAGTGATTGCACCATTGAGAGGCAGTGAGACCTTTGTCAATCTCAACTCAGTGGTCAAGGTCATCGCAGAACGGGAACAGAATGAAAAGACAACGGTGAAAACCCGATACTATATCTCCTCGTTATCGGCAGATGCTGTCCAATTGCTTGACGCTATCCGCACCCATTGGTCTATTGAAAACTCATGCCATTGGGTGTTAGGTGTCGCATTTGATGAAGATGGCTGTCGTATCCGTAAAAACAATGGTAGTCAAAACTTTGCCATACTCCGACGCATTGCACTCAACTTACTCAAGGGAGAACCAACAGCCAAGGTTGGCGTTGCCGCCAAAAGGTTGAAAGCCGCATGGGACACCGACTACTTAACTACCGTGCTCGCTACCCTCTTCTAAAATCTTATATGCGATTGCCCTAACTTCTGACATACAAAATTTTCCCAGATGTACATGCGCTTGTCTCCATCCACAGAGTGAGTGTTATCTAACATTTTCAACATTGAAAAGTCAGTCATAATGTGGGATAATCAATAGGATGCAAGATTTTGCAAATGGTGATTATTGCAGCGGAAGGAGAGGTAGATGAATCAAACAGCAGATGTAGTTGTGGTCGGCGGCGGGGTCATTGGGTGCTTTATTGCTTATGAGCTTTCAAAATCGGGACTTGAGGTAGTGGTGGTAGAAAAGGGGCAGGTGGGGGCAGAAGCCTCTAGTGCAGCTGCGGGGTTGTTGGTGCCCTTGCACATGGCGGAGGAGGAACGCGCACTTTTTGAACTCCACTTGGCTTCGACGAGGATGTTCCCTACGTTTGTGCCGGAGCTTGAAGAGGAAACAGGCATCAGTGTTGAGTATATCCCGTCTGGGATTCTGAGGGTTGCTCTGAACGAGGAAGAAGAAACGGCTCGGCTGTCACAGTTTCAGAAATTGGGGGAAGCCTTTGGGATGGGGATAACACAGCTGGACGCAGCGGAGCTACATTCCCTTGAACCTGAACTGGCACCCGCGGTTTGCGGTGGTATTCTTTCCCACGATGAAGCGTACATCAACAATGGTCGATTGGTTCTCGCACTCGCCAGAGGAGCTTCCGTGCACAATGCTCGATTCCATGAAGGGTGCCTTGCAACCGGGGTGAGGCGAGCAGACGGACGCTTTTCGGCACTTCAGACGAATGAAGGAGAGATTTCTGCTGGACATCTTGTGGTAGCAACGGGTGCGTGGAGTCGTATTTTCTGCGAGGCGTTGGATATAACCATCCCTGTCATTCCCGCGCGCGGACAGATGTTGGCGGTCACAACCATTCAGCGTCTGCTTCAACGCCCCATCAACTCTAGCAACGGGGCACTGGTTCCCCGGGCGGATGGGTCGGTCCATGTCGGGGCAACCGTTGAGCATGTCGGCTTCGACAAGCGTAACACCCCTGAAGCGATTGCCGATCTGCTAGAAAGAGGCACGGCGGTCGTCCCCGCCTTGAGCGAAGGGCGCGTTGAAAGGATGTGGTCGGGTTTTCGTCCGTTCTGTGAGGATGGGCTGCCGGTGATCGGCGGACTGCCCGAGTGGGAAAATGTTTCGGTCGCCACGGGACATTTTACAATGGGCATCACAGGCAGTCTGATAACAGCAAAAATTATCAAAGAGCTGATCGTGGACGGGCATTGGGATAGGTCAATGGAGATTTTCTCACCCGCTCGCTTTGTAAAGGGTTAGAGATAGCTTTATGGAAAGCCGGAGAGGCGACAGACTTCTTTCAGTTTGTACTATAATTTACACCGACATTGCTTTGTTGTGTTTCATCCTTCTAGGTGGTGGTGTAAGGTTGAATCGCCTCTAGATTAGCAGTCTCTTTCTGACTGACATGATACAGATCCCACCGGAATTGGAGGTTCATCCAGAAACTGGGCGACACCCCAAAGAATTTCGCCAAGCGGAGTGCGATACGGGGTGTTACTCCCCGGTGTTTATTCACAAGTTCATTAACACTCCGGTATGACACATGAATTGCCGTTGCCAGCTTCCGCTGACTGATATCCATTGGGCGCAGAAATTCCTCTAAAAGCATTTCACCCGGATGGGTCGGAGGACGGTTAGTTGGCACACGAATCATTTTGTTTCTCCCTGATACAGGTTTAGTGATAATCCACAATTTCAACTTCAACTGGTCCGGTATCTGTCCACACAAAGCAAACATGGTATTGGTTATTGATTCGGATACTATATTGTTCAGCTCGATTGCCTTTCAAAGCCTCAAGTCGGTTACCCGGTGGTATCCGAAGTTCGCCAAGTGAAATAACAGAATCAAGCTGGTCAAGCTTTCTGCTAGCAATCCGCCACAAAGTTCTAGGGCATGTTCTGTTAGCATTTCTTGTATGGTTACCGTTAAAAATATCTTCGGTGCCTCTATTTTTAAATGATTGTATCATGGCAGCGATATTTTTTAGCACCGTATTCTATAATTTTGCTCTCGAATGCTGTCAAAAAATGGGACTATTTTATCAGACGTTTTTCATGATTTTGAGTTTATCATTTTCTAAAATGGGCGAGCAGCAGGCATGATTTCCCCTCCTAAATCGCTACGAAATTTTGGAAATATCTTAAAAGAGAAGGAGCAAGATCAATGGCAAAGTATCGAGCCGCGCTAATTGGGTGCGGTGGAAAAGGCAGAGACCATACCAATACCTTGATAAAGAACAAACTCGTGGATTTGGTCGCTTTTTGTGATATTCGTGAGGAAGCCTTGCAAGCATACCAAGAGATGTACGGCGTGTCAGCCCTATACACAGATTATCAGGAGATGTTTGAGCGGGAGAACCTTGATCTTGTCGTGATTTCGACCCAGGCACCGCAACACCATGCGACAACCCTTGCCGCAGCGGCGCACGGATGCCATGTCCTCTGCGAAAAGCCGATGGCTGTGGCGCTTGAGGAGGCGGATGAGATGGTCGCGGCGTGTGACGAAGCGGGTGTACGATTGTCTATCAACCATCAGAAACGTGCCAGTGCGTATAACGCTTATGCGAAAAGGTTGATTGCTGATGGGGAGATCGGTGAGGTCTTTTTGATACGCGCTTACGAAAAAGGGGGACGCAAATCGGGCAACGCGATGATGGAGATGGGGACGCACCTCTTTGATTGGGTGCACAATTTTGGGGGAGAGGTGAGTTGGGCGGCTGCACATATCACCTCGGCGGATTCTCTCGAAGCGGGAGCTCAGGACATCAAACATAGTCAGGAGGTCAACCCCCGTGACCGGGACGCGGGACTGGTCATCGGTGAGCGGGCGTTCTGTTCGTTTGGATTTGCCAACGGGATACATGCCGATTGTGACTTCTTGGCAGAACCTGAAGGAAATGATAGGGCGTATGGCTTAGATCTTATCGGCACAAAAGGGCGGATTGCGTTGCGTCGAAGCGTTGCCACGGTGATGTTCATCCACCGCGGCGCATTTATGACCCCCGTCGAAGGACATCAATGGCAACCGGTTTCGCTGCCCGATGAGGACCGTATTACGGGTCAACATCTGGGAACCCGAGACATTAATCAGGTGCTTCAATCTCGCCTCATCCACTCGTTGCTTGAACCCGATGGCCCGGCTGCCGATCCGATTTCGTCTGGTCGGGAGGGGCGGGCGTCGTTGGAGATGATTCACGGTTCATGGGAGTCTCACCGACAGGGTGGGCGTATTCCGTTCCCGCTCAAGGAGCGTAGCCACCCCCTGCAACGCTGGCGCGATGAGGTGAGTTAGGGAGTAGATAGCTGCCGGGATTTTGGGTTGCTGAACCGTGGGAGTGAGGGGTATAATTAATCAACTATAGTAGATTTAACAATTAACGAAACATATTGATAATATCCTCAATGGGGTTATCCGCATTGTATGACCGGAGCCGTTTTATATTTGCAAACTTGTGTTCAACGGGATTATAATCCGGCGAATACGGGGGCAAGTATAACAACGATGCACCCCAAGCTTGTATCAATGCTTGGGTCTCAGTGGTCTTGTGAATCCGTGCATTATCCATTATCACGAGACTGTTGGCATCTAAATGTGGTGATAACTCTTCATCGAGCCATGTATTAAACCTTTGTGCATTACAACTGCCCGATAGTAACTTTGGGGCAATCAACTTATTATTCAGTTGCGCCACTATCAAAGTAGTAGTCCGGGTCTTTTGGCTGGGTATCAACCCATGGACACATTGCCCCCGGGGGGCATAGCCATAACTTCTAAAGGTTTCATCTGTAAAACCGGTCTCGTCGAGGTAAATCAGCGTTTTGCCTGATGCTTTTGCTCCTGCGAGTTGCTCCTGATAGGCTTGTCGTTTTTCTGGACATTGCTCCTTATATCCAAACGTTTTTTTTTCCGCGTGTAGCCGAGTCTTTTGAGTCCATAGCCGACACAGGCCGGTGAAACCCCAAAGTGTTGAGCGCGTTCTTTAAGGGTTTGGTCAGGGTGTACCTTGACATGTTCAGCTAGTGCCGTTGGGTCAAGCAGTCTCGGTTTTGTGGGACCCGGTTTGCCCGGTGTGAGTGGGTCTGGGTCATTGAGCCATCGGTAAATCGCAGTTCGACCGACTTTGAACCGTTTTGCCGCTTCTGTTTTACTGCCACCATTTTCTATGAATTGAAGCACGCGGGTGCGTAAATCTGATGAATGTGCCATAATACAAATAGGATAACATACTTCTGAAAAAATGTCCCTTTATTTCTTGGGTTTACTATAAATTGGCCAAAGAAATGAGAGAGGGGCGAACATGACTCGGTATTTTGAAATGCTAAAACAGTATGTGATATCCGGTGGTCAGGTGTATCGAAGAGTATCTTGGATATTCATGCTTCTTGCCCTTATTGCAGGTTTTTTGTTGGGGTTTGTTGGGAGCTTTGTTGGATACTCAGGTTTTATCGTTGCATACTTTATTCTTGGGGGCTGCGGTTTCGCTGTGTTGATCCCTAGCATTGCTCTGTCAGTCAGTGTGCTCAATGACGCCAATCGCAGTGGGTGGTGGTTGCTTATCAGCTTTATCCCGCTCATCGGTTCTATAATTTTGCTTGGTTTTACGGCGCAAGATAGTCAGTCGAACGAGAATCAAGGTGGATGTAACCCAGAGGATGCCGCAGCATAGGAATTTAACCCATGAAAGCAGAATATGACTTTTCAGAGGGAGAACGTGGTAAGTTCTACAATCCAAAAGCGGTTTTCAATGTGCCCATCTATCTAGAGAAAGATGTTGATGATTTTATACGTAAACTAGCGGATGAGAAAGGTAAAGATCCCGAAAAGCTGGTCAATGAGCTGCTACGCGGTAATATACAATTGATTCAAAGTATCCAATGAACGCGCCTATTCTACCGTTACCGGCTAATATTTCAGGATGGTTCCCCATTCACCAACGACCCAGAGAACGCCGTCAGGAGATCGGGTGATGTCGATTAAGCCGTTTGAGGTTGGAGTTTGCTGAACGAGCCATGTCACACCGCTATCTTTGGTATTGAGGAGCATTCCCTTTTCTCCGACTGCCCAGCCCTCGTTCTCCGTAGCGAAATAGATGCCATTCAACTTTTCAGCCGTCGGTGTAATTTGCCGGATCCACGTCTCTCCGCCATCCTTTGTCGCATAAATGGAACCGTCATCCCCAGCAATCCACGCGATTTTGGGGGTAAGAGCGAAAATTGCCCGTAGCTGGTTGGGCCCCGCCTGCTGCGCGCCCCATGTTTCCCCACCATCACCGGTTTTAATAATTACCCCTGCGTCACCAACTATCCATCCCACATTCGCATCGACAAAATAGACACCGTTCAGGTTGCTGTAGCTAGCAGTCATATCCCCGGAATCTTGGCTTTGCCATGTACGTCCACCATCTTTTGTGCGCAAAATCTTGCCAAGTTCGCCGACACCCCATCCGTGTTGCGGTGTTGAAAAGTGGAGATCATAAAAGCCAACGGCACGCTTCCATCGAATCGCCTCGTCAAATTGGATGCGTTGGATTTGACCGGTCTCCGCCTCCACACTGATACCACCCCATGTTCTGCCGCCATCCCCCGTCTCGATCAGGGTTGCGTTACTGCCAACGATGTAGCCTTGCATCGCGTCAACAAAACCGATGCCGAACAGTTCAAAGACATTCCCGGTATGCTGTTGTTGCCATGTTGTTCCGCCATCACGGGTAGCAAGTGCCATCCCAGATAGTCCAACCGCCCATCCCGTCTTGTCGTCAAGGAAGTGGACTGTTGTCAAGTGGCTGTTGATTGAGACCACATCCCACGATGCACCGCCATCTTGACTGTGCAAGAGGGTTGCAAATTCGCCCACCGCCCACGCCTCTTGCGGACTGACTAGTTGGATAGCGTTCAAACGGCTGGGAACGGGTCTCGGTTCGAGTGGAGCCCAATTCGTGCCGCCGTCGGTTGTCCTCAGAATCACGCCGAACTCTGCGGCTGCGAGTCCGTGATTGGTATCAATAAAATGGATACCCCAGATAGGTTCTGGCATACCGTTGGAATTGGGGACATTGCTTTCTTGGGTTTCCCACGTTGCGCCGCCGTCAGCGGTATGAATCAGCGCACCGTTACCGCCGGCTGCCCACCCTTCTTGGCTATTGAGCATACAGATTGAACTGATGCCGGCTGCGGAGTTGATTTTTTGGCTCTTCCAGGTCTGTCCACTGTCTGTTGTATGGACAACTGTTCCGCCGTGCCCCGCAGCCCAACCGACCTTTTCGCTGGTAAAGTGCAAATCTTGAATCGCATTATTCGTCGGAGGATCCTGTTGAACCCAAGTGTCACCGCCATCCGCTGTATGAATGATAAGTCCACCATCGCCACCAGCCCAGCCGTGTTGGGTATCCACAAAAAACACGGCTGACAACGCACGACGTGTGCCGGTGTTCAGCACCGTCCACGTTTCTCCATTATCGGTGGTCTTCAATACGGCACCATCCTCACCGACGATCCAGCCGGTTTGGGGATTGAGGAAGCGTACCTTGTGGAAATCTATCCTGAACGGAAGAGGTTTGCTCGGTTGTTCCCAAGTTTTACCGCCGTCGTTGGTACGCAGAATTGTTGCGTCTGACCCGACGATCCACCCATCCTGTTGAGAAACGAAGTGGATATCGGAAAACCCCGCTTGCCATCGAGATTCACGAACAAGCGTCCAGGTCTTGTCTGCTGCAAAGACGTTGGTTGATAGGAGAGATAACAGTATTGCGAACCCCAGAGCGCGTCTGGTATGCAACGGTATATTTTTCATCATTGTTTCTGTCCTATTCCGAGTCAGAGAGTCGCGATTCGGAGGGTACGCCTCCTACCGCACGTTTTTTGTAGGAGGAAATTCCAATTCCCACCCATTGCGTCGGTGATTGACGCTTTAGCAGCTTGCACTATAATAGTATACCATACCATACAGACGAATCTAGGGTCATTTAGTTTTAGACTTTTTAACCATTTTCTTTGAAAAGTCGTAATCGGGAAGTTGCTCCTAGAGTGAGGCATCGGGATTCGGAGATCCCTCCTACAGAAGGGTTAAATGACCCTAGACGGATCAAATCCCTCATTGACCGCGAAAATAAAACGTGATATAATCGAGTCTACGAAATGTAAAATTTATGAATCGCTCAACTTCGTCTGGAGGATAGGAGCCCCCTTTGATCTTAGATACTATTGTCGCCCACAAACGGATAGAGTTGGAGGACGACAAGCAACGGCTGCCGTTAGATACGCTGAAACGCAAGATTCGGGATCTACCCCCGACGCGAGATTTTCGCGCTGTGCTGTCAACCCCGAATCGTATTCACCTGATCGCTGAAGTCAAAAAAAAATCCCCAAGTAAAGGAATTATCCGCGAGGATTTCGATCCAGTTGGAATCGCTCGGACCTATGCGGAAAACGGTGCATCGGCAATCTCAGTGCTGACCGACCGAGGATTTTTCGCCGGGGAACTCGCTTATCTGAGTGCTATTCGTGAAGCGGTGACACTCCCTCTCTTGCGGAAAGATTTTACTATTGATCCGTATCATATCTATCAAGCACGACTCGCCGGTGCGGACGCTATTCTGTTAATCGTCTCGATTTTAACATTGACGCAACTGCGTGAATTTACTGAGATAGCGCGAAGTTTGGGACTCGCAAGCCTTGTCGAAGTCCATACCGAAGCGGAATTGGAATTGGCGTTGACGGGAGGCACAGAGATCGTTGGCATCAATAACCGGGATCTGAAAACCTTCCACACAGATATCGCAACCACCTTCTACTTGAGAGACTCCATCCCAACCGATAAAGTTATCGTCAGCGAAAGTGGCATCAATACACACAAGGACGTAATGAAACTCAAAGAGGCGGGAATCAACGCGATTCTGGTAGGAGAGTCATTGATGCGGAGTCCGAATATTGGGGATAAAGTGAAAGAGCTGCTCGGATCTGAATCGGGTTAATCTTATTAGTTCGGAAGTGGATCAATGTGCCGAGTTGTTATCCTGTTTTTTATCTTATTTGTCTCTTCCGCTTTTTCAGCCATCGAGTTTGAATCTGTTGAACTTGGGTTCGACAAGGTTTACAAACGGGAGCGATGGGCACCGCTACGGGTCGTTGTTACTAGCCATAATGAAGATTTCAACGGCGAGGTTAGGATTGAAGTCCGCAACATCTTTTCGGACGAACTGATTCAAACGTATGCCACCCCTCTTTCCCTTACGCGAACAGATCGTCAACGGCGTGTGATTCATGTTTTCTTGCCGGGAGTTTCCTCCCAACTGAGCATCAAGCTTGTCAGCCACGCCGGGCAAGTCCGAGTTCCTCAAGAATTAACACCGGAACTACCCAAATCGTTGGCGGACCTCATAATCCTCGCATTGACGCCAAGCCGTGATCTGTTGAGTCGCTGGGATGGAAAGCAGATCGACGATAAAGGGCACGCCTTTGTCGCCTATACTGATTTTAAGAAGTTACCTGTCCACTGGAAAGGGTACGATTCAGTTGATTTTTTTGTGATTCGTGGGGTTTCCTTAGTTGAGCGTCGGATTTCTAAGCGACAACAACAGGCGTTACTCGATTGGGTTCAGCGGGGCGGCACCTTGCTTGTGTCGGGCGGTGCGGATTTGCGCCAGCTGCATGGGAGTTTTCTGGAGATGTTTCTGCCGGTGGAGTTGGGTAACTTACGAAGAGCAACCCAACTTCCCGAATCAATGCGGCGTTTTGGGTTTGCAGCCGATTTACCCTTTGACCTGATTGAATTTAAGTCTAAGCCCGGGATGGTTGGACTCGCTGTTGGCGAAGACCAAATCTATATCGCCAAAAGATTTTTGGGTGGTGGGCAGATCATTAGCTTGGGGTTTGATTACAACGCACCTCCTTTTTCTTATTCGCCGGGAGCGGAGGCATTTTGGAAGTGGATGCTTGAGGCAGAGGTCCGAACACCACGCCATACTGAAGCACGATACGAAGCCGATCGCAGACACGACGAAAAGATCCGGGCGATCTTGGCAACCGTTCCTTCGGTGAAAGCCCCATTGATTTGGCTGATGTTTGTTTTCTTGGTTGTATATGCACTGGGTTTCGGTGCTTTGATATGGCGAGGTGGAAAAGGTAAACCTCGTCTATATTGGGGCGGAGGTATTGCACTCGCGGTACTTTTTTTATGCGGTGTTATTCTGCCGCGACACTTTGTACCGAGTCCGGTCTCGGTGAAGCGTTTTTCAATTTTATCCGTTTATCCTTCAACGAACCGTGCTCACCTGCAAACCTACATCGGAATTATTGCTTCAGCAAGCGTTGAAACATCAATCCAGTTTCAGGGAAGGACTTTTATCAGACCCTTAACAGGGACTGCCACCCCCCCGTTGCAACTGGTTGAACCTGAAGGGATGAAAGATCTTTCGATCCTGCGTCAAGCAGCTTTAGATCCGTGGATCACACGAGCCTACTTTGCGGAGACTTTTATCGATTTTCCGGTGCACCTGACATGGGAGCGCGGAGTGACAACCAATCGGATTGAACATAGGCTCCCCTATACGTTGGAAAACGCATGGCTTATCGATCAGGGAGAATATCCTCACATCGGCACGATTCCGCCCGCAACGGCTATTGAGATAAAGGAAAACCCAAAAAGATATAACAGGTCTCCCCTCTCTCAAGCACTAGTCGGTGAGCGAAAAGCGTTTATGCGGATATTGATTGGTGAGGTCGTCCTACGCTATTTGGCACAAGAGGGATCACCAAAACTCGTTGGCTGGACGCAAACCGCTCCATTGCCGATGTCGATGGATCACCCCGTGAACGCTGTCGATGAAACGCTTGTGATTTTATATTTACCAGAGCACCGCTAAATGAGGTGAGGTGGAGGCGGGAGAACGTGGGGATGAGTAAGCGAGGGAGCGGGACAGGACACTCGCTTCCTTACCTCCTCGCTGCCTCGCCCCCTCAGAAATAGGAGACGAGAACATAATGGCAGCAGAGATACCTTTACAAAAAATTGATGAATACCGGTGGCGTATCCCTAAAAGCTATATGCGCGGGATGCGGGTTGATGGAATTATCTACGCAAATGAGAAACTACTTGAACAAGCCAAAAGCGAGGAAGCGTTGCAGCAGGTCGCTAATGTGGCACATCTGCCGGGGATTATCAAGCATTCGCTGGCAATGCCTGACCTACATTGGGGCTACGGCTTCGTGATTGGCGGAGTAGCGGCGACTGATCCGGAAGCAGATGGCGTTGTGTCCCCTGGTGGGATTGGGTACGATTTGAACTGTTTGACGGCTGACGCACAGATCCTGCATCAACACGGTTACACGATACCAATCGGAGAGATGGGTTCAAATTGGGAAACCGCTATGCTACGTTGTCAGGATTTTCAAAATAGCGTTGAAACCCAAACCTCTGTGCAGCATTATCTGAAACTTCGTCCAACCCAGCCAGTATACCGTCTGAAGACTGAAGGTGGTGATACCATCAAGGCGACAGCCGATCATCCCTTCTGGACACCAAAGGGGATGGTTGAACTGCAATCGCTCAAGATTGGTGAAAAGGTCGCGCTATCACCATTTCAAGGGGTGCCTTATAAAGAGCCATCGGATAAGATTATCGTTGACCAAGCACAGATCGAAAACTTGCTCAGTCAACTCGGTGATAGCCAATCCGGCAATCGACGGGGGCAGGTTATCAAGCATCTCAAGCAGCGCGATCTGTTGCCGCTGAGATACGACTCACCTGCGTTGCCATACCTGCTAAAAGTCTTAGGATATGTGATGGGAGATGGAAATATCTACTATGTTAATGGTGATGGCAAAGGTCGAATTGCTTTCTACGGCAAAGCAGAAGATCTAGAGGCGATCAGAGCAGATATTTCACACCTTGGGTTTACACCATCAAAATTGCACCGCCGTGAGCGAGTCCATCAGATTACAACGAGTTACGACACATATCGATTTTCCCGCGAAGAGGTCAGCTTCAATGTGAGTAGTACTGCGTTCACGACGCTACTTGTTGCGCTTGGCGCGCCTCACGGTAAGAAAGCCTCTCAGGACTATCGGATGCCTCAGTGGATTAAGGTTGCACCGTTGTGGCAGAAACGCTTGTTTCTCGCAACGCTATTCGGGGCTGAACTAGAATCCCCCGGCACAATGACAGGACACCCGTACACCATCTCCGCTCCTAAGATGTCAATGAGCAAAAGGGAGGGTTATGTCGACAGTGGTGTCTCTTTCTTGCGAGACATCAGTAATCTTTTAGCGGATTTCGGTGTGCAGACTAAGAAGATTGGCCAGCGAAAAGAGCAAACCAACACCGATGGATCGGCTTCCTATCGGTTACGATTAGTTATCTCAGGAACGAATGAAAACCTGATTAAACTGTGGGGACAGGTTGGGTTTGAATACAACGCAGAGCGTAAGGCACTCGCAAATGTTGCATTACAGTATCTCAAACTCAAACAACGATTGATTGAGGATCGAGAAAATGCTGCAGGGATTGCTGTTGCAATGCACGCAGATGGGATATCGATCTCAGAAATTACCGACAAGATTGGATTTAAATATATTAACGAGCGTTTTGTCGAAAGGTCGATCTATGAAGGACGACAGACGAAACCACGAGTCAGCCAAGCGTTTCCAACTTTTGAGGAATACGTTGAGGAAGGGACACACGACTTGGGCGAAAGTGGTATGGTTTGGGATTGCATTGAGTCAATTACCCCGCTTGAGTTTGATGATTATGTTTACGACTTTACGGTTGAACATCCGGATCACAATTTCATTGCAAACGGTTTTGTTGTATCTAACTGCGGTGTTTGTTTAATTCGGACCAATTTGGATATTCAACAGTTAGCGGGTAGAACCAAAGGGCTCGTTGCGAAGCTGTTTGAAAATGTTCCCTGTGGTGTTGGGTCAAGTGGAAAGATTCGGCTGAACCAGCAAGAAGAGAAGCAGATGGTCGAGCAGGGAGCGCGTTGGGCGGTTGAGCGCGAATACGGCTTTCTTGAAGACCTTCAATTTACGGAGGCGAACGGCTTTCTGTCCCTTGCCAATGCGGATGCAGTCAGCAAACGCGCCCTGGAGCGCGGAAAAAATCAGCTCGGCACACTCGGCTCTGGAAATCACTTTTTAGAAGTTCAAGTGGTAGATCGGATTCTGTATCGGGAAGCCGCGGAGGTGATGGGGCTGACGGAGGGACAGATTTGTGTGATGATTCATAGTGGTTCGCGCGGCTTCGGCTATCAGGTGTGCGATGAGCATGTCAAAACATGGGTCCAAGTTGCAAAGAAGTATGGGATTGATCTGCCCGACCGCCAACTTGCCTCTGCCCCGATTAATTCAAAGGAGGGGCAGGACTATATCACGGCGATGGCGTGTGGGGCGAACTATGCATGGAATAACCGCCAGTGTATCATGCACTGGGTGCGTCAAACATTCATGGATTTCTTTGAGACGGGGGTTGATGAGCTCGGCTTAGAACTGGTCTATGATGTCGCACATAACATCGGCAAGTTTGAGAAGCATCTCGTTGATGGGACTGAACGTGAACTGTTCGTGCATCGCAAAGGTGCGACACGAGCGTTCCCGGCGGGGCATCCTGAGATTCCCAACAAGTATCAGAAGGTTGGACAGCCGGTTCTGATACCCGGCGATATGGGCACCGCCTCTTATGTCTTAGTCGGTAACCCGTCGGCGATGGAGCAGACGTGGGGAACAACATGCCATGGTGCAGGTAGAATGCTTTCGCGGCGGAAAGCGATGCAGGTCACGAAAGGGCGCAGCATTCAAAAAGACCTTGAGAAGCAAGGAATCTTCGTCCGTGCAGAAGGGCGACGCACACTCCACGAGGAGGTGCCTGAAGCCTACAAAGATGTGGATGAAGTTGTCAAGGTTGTCGACGCAGCGGGCCTTTCACGGCGGGTAGCGCGGTTGCGCCCGATTGGTGTAGTCAAAGGTTAGGAGATACACTTATACTAGGCAGATTTGAAAAAAGGAGTACACGTAGTGAAGATCGCAAGGATTGAGCAGTTTTTTCCGCGTCATCGGATGCGGTTGGTAAGAATCACAACTGACAACGGTCTTGTCGGCTGGGGAGAGACAACGCTTGAAGGCAAGCCGAAAAGCACCATTGCCGCTGTTGAGGAACTCACCGACTACCTGATCGGTAAAGATCCGTTACGCATCGAACATCATTGGCAACACATTTACCGGTCCGCCTTTTTCCGGGGCGGCAATGTGTTAATGAGTGCCTTATCCGGCATCGATCAGGCACTATGGGACATCGCCGGCAAACACTACGATGTGCCGACACATCAACTGCTCGGCGGTGCGGTGCGTGACCGCATTCGCGTTTACGCACATTGGGGCATCGGCAGCATGACGGACGAGGGGCAAGCTGCTGCGAAAGCCCGTCTCGAAATGTTACAGAAGAAGGGAGGCTACAAAGCGTTTAAGTCGGGGCCCGGCGGCACGTGGCGAGCGCATGAGCCACCGGCTGTTATTGACGCCTTTGTTGAGCGCGCCTATCTGATGCGGGAGTGGGTTGGCCCTGATGCGGAGTTGTGTTTCGACTTTCATGGCAAAATGACACCGGCACTCGCCATCGAAGTCTGTCATGAATTGAAGGGGATGCGTCCTATGTTCGTGGAGGAGCCGGTGCCACAGGAGAATATCGATGCCCTGAAGTTGGTTTCAGACCATGTTCCGTTTCCGATTGCGACCGGGGAACGTCTGCTCTCGCGATGGGAATTCCGCCAAGTGTTCGAGAAGCAGGCGGTAGCGTATATCCAACCGGATGGGTCACACGCGGGTGGAATCACAGAGTTGAAGAAGATTGCGAATATGGCAGAAGTTTACTACATCCACACTATGCCGCACTGTGCGATTGGACCTGTAGCGTTTTCCGCCTGTATGCAGGTTGATGCAGTTGTTCCGAATTTCCTCGTTCAGGAGCAGGTTGATGCAGCACTTGGTAATGGGTTGCTGAAAACGGATTGGGAGGTCAAGGATGGGCATATAGAATTGCCGACGAGACCCGGGCTCGGTTTCGAGATAGACGAGAAAGAGGCTATGCAGAATCGTGAAGGGTACGACGAAGAGTTGGGTGGTGAGTTCTATTACGAGTCGGATGGCAGCGTTGCGGATTGGTAAAGACGATCAGTGATGCTTATTCAATTTTCATCTCTTCCAAATCCCTTTCGAGAGTCCTGATTTCCGTTAGGGTCATTGAGTCAGGTTCAAGTGCGTATGCGTTTCTATATACTTCGAGTGCGGACTCTGGATCTTGTAAGAACGAGTTGTAAATCTGTCCCATCCACAGATATGCGTCAACCTCAGTCGGGTCTAGCGTAACGATTTTCTGGTACACATCTAACGCCTCGTCATAAGCGCGTTCCTCTCCCCCGCGCCGGAGTATAGCCGCGCGGCCATAGAGTAATCCGATGAGTTCTTGTTTCGCCTCTGTGAAGTTCGGTGCGTGTGCCACGACCTCTTCAAGAATTTCAAGCCCCCTATCCTCCAAGCCGACAAGCTGCGCTTGTTCTTCGGCGGTAAGCTCTCGGTCAATGAATTGATACATCTGCTGGATATTGCGATAGGTTCGTGACAGTTGGAGTCGGGCTTGCAGACCAATTGGCATTGGCTCAAAGGGCACATCAATTAAGTCGAGATCATTTTCGATTGCTTTCTTGTAGTGAGTCTGTGCTTCCTCAAACTGTTTCGTCCCCTGATACAGCACACCTAACTGATAGTGTGCTTCCGCATACGTTGGATCTTTGGCGATTACAGCGAGGAACTCTTGGACCGCCAGTGCCTGTTCACCTGTGTCACGCAGCAGCTTTCCGCGGAGGAGGTGGACAGCTGGATGGTCGGGATCAATCGCTGCAGCGCGATTCAGATGGATTTCTGCATCCGCTACCCAGTTGCTATGGAAATAGATCTCCGAAACCCGAAGATGGGCGTGCAGCCGCGAGGCATGGTTGACGTTGTTGGCATCTGCCTCAATCGCCTGAATACCCTCCCAATACGCAAATAAGGCCTTGGGTAGGTCCTGCTTTGCAAAGTGTTCAT
This sequence comes from Candidatus Poribacteria bacterium, assembly GCA_965116925.1. Taxonomy (GTDB): domain Bacteria; phylum Poribacteria; class WGA-4E; order WGA-4E; family PCPOR2b; genus PCPOR2b. The sequence continues at coordinate 5,523,866 of OZ220744.1, forward strand.
CTCCCTGTTCAATGAATGTACTTGCTTGTGATGCGGGAGGTGAATTGATTTCTGCGCCACCTCTTTTTGTATTCAGGATAATCAGGACGATGAGTGCAATCAGAGCCACAGCTTCAAAGTAGAGCAACCATTTACGCATCTGTAATCTCTCCTCAATTAATTCCCGTCAAGAGCGTTAAAAATTCTTCCGGTTCAACAAACTTTTCAAGCCTTTTGCCTGTCAACTGATTCCCTTCAGAATCAAAGAAAATGACCACCGGCAAACCAACAATGCCGTATTTTTGTTTCAGCCGTTCGACTTCATCCGAGTTTCGAGTGAAGTCCAGTTTGACGTTCACAAATTTCGATAACTTTGATTTTACCACGGGATCAGAATAGGTATGCTCTAGTTCGTTGCAAGCAGCACACCATGTAGCGTAGAAATCGAGCATAACAGGTTTCCCTTCCCTCCGTCCAGCCTCCAATCCTTGGACTTCGTCGGCTATCCAGACGAGATCACTTTCCGCTGTTGTGAGTCCGCCGACAAACATATAAAGCCCAACAACTGCCAATAGAACGCCAACCGCTTTGCGGAGTTGCACCAAACGGGGCAGGTCTTTGAACCGCTGGGAAAATTTACCGAGGGCAACCCCAGCTAGCACGAACACACCCGCAATGACAAAAAAGCCCGTAGAATTCTGAAGCAGGGAGCGTAATGGTGGAATGGCATCTTTGAGGAAATACAGTGCCACTGTGATTATAGCGACACCGAATATGTTCTCCAAAATATACATCCAGCCCCCAGATCTTGGGAGGGCGGCGATGGCCCCTGAAAACGTACCGATCACGATAAACAACAATCCCATACCGAGGGCATAGGTCAACAGCAGCCAGAATCCGAGGAAAACGCTCTCTGTGGTAGCCACGTAGGAAAGCACTGCACCCAACGCCGGTCCTGTACAAGGTGCGGCGATGATGCCGGCAACGGTTCCCATCGCAAAGGCACCGGCAAATCCGGCACCGCCAACAGTGTTGAGTCGATTCTGCAGGGCGTAAGGCACACGGAGCTCAAAGACACCGAGCATCGAGAGCCCGAGCGCGAACAGAATCCCGCATACAGGAACTATGACCCGTGGATCTGCCATTATCTGTCCAAAGACCGCCCCCGTTGACGCGACAGCAACGCCCAGAATTGCGTATGTTAGTGCGATGCCGAGAACATAAGTAAGGGATAAGAGAAAGGATCGCAGACGACCTACGGATTCACCCGCACCAAAGACGGAAACAGTAATCGGGATTAGTGGGTAAACGCACGGCGTGAAACTAGTCAAGATTCCGCCCACAAAAACGAAGAGGAATGCCCAAAAGTAACCTTGGGATAACGCTTGAGAAAATTTACCGCTTTCGCTTGTAGCGGGCTCAGAGGGGTTATCCGGAGGAGAACCGAGTTGCAGGTTTGCAAAGATAGTGTCGTTAATGGGTTGAATCGGTTGGTCCATTCCAACAACGTCAATCGCAACATTGAAATCGATTGTTTTCGGCAGCAAACACTGTTCATCGTTACACGCTTGATATGTCAATTGGAAGGGAAGCGTCATCTGTCCTAACGGTGCTGAGTCTAGTAATGTCGTTTGGAACCCGATCACGGCTTCATCGTGATACACCGGGACTTTTCCGCCCAACGAAGCAATTTCGAGGACATCTGCCTTGGGATATACTACTTCGCCAAATATCAGATCGGCGTGGTCGGGCAAGGTAACTTCTGTGGGGATTAAGCCTTCCCCGGCAGGATTCGCATTTGCGTGCCAGTTAGGCGCGAACTTCATCACGACAGCCATCTGGAATGTGCTTCCGGGCTGCACCTGATTTACTGACAAGACCCCATGCGCCGTGACAATCTCAGGTGGCTTATCATTTTGCTTAGGCAGTCCAAAACGCGATAACTGCCCCCATAAGGTGGCAGGCGTTCCGATGTATAGTGCACAGATAAGGTATAGTAGAAAGTGAGGGCGAAAAACTGATTTTCTCTTCATGTCTAACTTTCCCGGCTGTAAAAGACTCCTGAAAGGTGCAGCTTATTTTTGCAATTGCTGATTAATTGCTGCACTCATTTCCTTTAGCGTCTGCTTGCTCGTTAGGCGTGTCGATATATCTCGCGTTTGGCTATCGAGCAGTAGGATGAAACCCGTTCCCTGATTGGCTTTGTAGGCTTCACCCATTCCAAGTGCTGAGGCGAGCAATTCTGACTGATAGTGAGTGGTCCGGTTCGTAAAATCTAGGGTAACGAAGAGTACAGGCTTCCCATCGAACTTGTTCTGCAAATCGGTGAAGATGGTCCCCATCTTTTTGCAGGAACCTCACCAATCTGCGTGAAACTTCACAGCAATTATCTGTGGGGCAGCAGGCTCATTGGCTGACTCCTCGCCAGACAAGCTGATAGTCGTTACAATTAAGGTGGTCGCTACCATGATGGCCAAGGCAACCAAAATCCATCGAAGTTGAACGGGGTATTTCATGATGTTTTTCCTTTCGTTTTTTGTGAGAAGAGGGTCAAAGGGTAGAAGAAAAGCAAATGAATTGCAGATTGTGGATACCTTATTCGCTAAGGGCCTCCACAACCTACGTGCGTATTACATTCGGTTTCATACCTACTTCGGCTCAAGGATAGCGCAGGGTAAGATCATCTCCTCCATTGAGATGCCGCCGTGCTGGAATCCTCCGTTAAATTGGTGCTTATAGTCGTTAAACTGACTCGGATAAACGAAGTAATAGTCCTCTTTGGCAAGGACATAATTCTTTTCGTAAGGCGTATCGGGCAGCATGTACTGCTCTGGCTGCGTAATTCTCAACCCGGCCTCTTCGTCACATATAAGTTCGCCGCCGACTTTGAACCGAAGCCCATTCGTTGCGGGTCTATCGCCTGAAACCTTCGCTGCACGTTGACACAAAATCGAACCGTGATCCGCCGTTAAAATGACTGTAACGCCTCGATCTGCCAACAATTTGAGGATCTTATACACCCCTGAATGCTGAAACCAATTTTGCACAAATGTGCGAAACGCGGTTTCATTGGGAATGAGTTGCTTGAGCAGGGCGATCTCAGAACGTTTATGGGTCAGGTGATCAATACAGCCAACGACCACCGCTGCTAAACTGATGCGTTTGGTATTGCTAATCCATTGGAGGTACTCCATTTCCCCGCGCACATCAAAGATTTTAAAATAGTGCGAAGCGGGTTTAAGATAGATACCGTGTCTCTCTAGTTGCAATCGCATCAGATCTTTTTCATAACGGTTGACACTGGTGTTTTCATCATCAGTTTCCACCCATAAATCGGGATAGCGTTGCGAAAACTCTAGCGGAAACAGTCCGCTAAAAATCGAGTTCCGAGAGTAATTTGTCGCTGTCGGCAAGATTGAGTAGTGATGGTGTGTCGTAATCTGAAAGTATGGGTCTAGGAGCGGCTTAATTTTTAGCCAGTGATCCAGCCGCATACAGTCCATCACCATAAAGAAGACCTGCTTGCCAACCTGTATCTCTGGAATAACATGTTTGTAAAGTAGATCTACCGATAAAACGGGGGAATCCTCACCGACCAACCAATCGGAATAGTTATCTTCAATATAGCGGGCAAATAGGGCGTTACATTCCTGTTTCTCCAGCCTATGTGTTTCACGTAAGTTATCGGCGATGTCAAGTTCATCTAGGCGCAAATCCCATTCGGCGAGCTGGGTGTAAATATCAATCCATGTTTTCCAATCGACCCCCTCCTGTTTTAGTGCGCTTCGCTTATTAAAGTCGATAACATACTCTTGAGCGGTATAATCTTCCGTAACAGCATCGTATTCTAGGAGGAACGCCAGTTGTGAGGCAATCTGTTGTGGGCTCAACGGCTTCATTAAGAAATCATCAACGCGATGGATAATTGCCTCATTCAAAATCTTCCGTTGCTCGTTTTCGGTTACCATGACCACCGGTAAATGGGGGCATTTCCTCTTGATCGCCGAAAGCAGACAAATCCCGTCCATATCGGGCATCATATGGTTAATCAGGACCGCGTCGTAAGTTTTTTTCTTTAACTGAGATAACCCATCAACCCCCGTCAATGCAGGCGTAATCTGATAACCCTTTTGTTCCAAGAATCGGATGTGCTTTTCTAAACTGTTTATCTCATCATCAATCCACAAAATCCTCCTTGCTTGTGTTTGCATTACATATCACCTCACCCTCCCTATATTGCCGCAAGGTTGCGGCTTGTAGCTCCGCACGGTATCTCAAACCGGCGGATTCTGACTCTTGCAGAGCCTTCAAAAGATTGGTATTTAATTCATCAAAAGTTGCCCAACGGGCACCAGCGATTTCTTTGGTATCAACAGGTTGTAAACGCCCGCCTATAGCCTGAGCGGCAAAGACATGAGATGTCCAGAACACCGTTTCGTCCTTAAAAGAGAAGTGAACATACACTTTGAGGAGATATTTCTGGAGTTGAATCTCTAAGCCTGTTTCCTCATAGGCTTCCCGCTGTGCGCCTATTTCAAAATCTTCTCCTCGTTCAACGCCACCGCTGGGCGGGCGGTAAACATCAAGAGGATAACTCGGTTTTCGGATCACCGCAATTTTATTACCTTTAGAAATGAACAGAGTGACATCGTGCGCCCGTCCGTGTCGCATGCTCCACTTGAGCAGGTCAAACCCTTGTTGATTCATCGTGTAGGCAGTGCGTAGGATACGTGGCACACCATATTTCTCTTCAAGTCGATTCAGCACTTCTTGGGTGATGTACATTGTGTGAAACGTGAAACCTAATGCGTAATGCGTGAAACGTGAAAATCATTAGCAGTAAGGAACAACAATCGTTATTCCCTACAGTTTTTGTTATATGATTTCTTAACATGAATCCGACACTAAATCCCACCGACAAAACGCCCTACATTCAACAAGCCGATCGGATCCAGCTTGGTTTTGATTGCTTTCATCAGTTCAAAGCTACGGCCGATCGGTCCCCAGACATCAATTTGACGTTTGAGCGCCGTTGGTGCGGACTCAACAATTAGGTTTCCACCAACATTCGCAGCAGCGTCGCGCAGATTTGCGATAGTGTCCGCTACATGCTGCACCGGCATCTCACCGTTGGGAAAGTCTGAGAAGATGATATAGACAACGCCATTTCCCATTAATCCCGTCGCTCGTACCCGCCAAGAGGATGGATCATTCATCTCTAAGACGGTCTTAATGAAGTCTCCAACATCGGTCATACGGAGATTCGCTCGACAGATGACGGTCGCAGCAACCGATCCGTTCTCTGGAAAGGCGCACATTGACGCCCGGAGTTCCCGCTGCCGCTGCCCTTCATACACTCCCACACCGATAGCCCCGCTTTGTTGCGCTATTGTCTTAACAGAATCAATTTGCCATTCAACAGTTTCGGGATGTCCGTCCAGTCCAATCAAGAGGCAGGGTTCAGACCTGTCGGTGAGCGGTGCACCATTAACAAATAGGTTAAAAAAAGTGGGCAGCAGTTGCGAACCTGATATTTCTGAGGCAACATTCACCGCCTCCCCAATGTCGGCAAAAGTTAATAAAATATTACGCTCAATTTCTGGTAACGGTTGCAGCTTGAGCGAAACTTCCGTTATAACCCCCAGTGTGCCGAACGATCCAAGGTATAACTTATTGAGATCATATCCGGCTACATTTTTGACAACCTTGCCACCGCTCTTAACAACGGTTCCGCTTGATTGGACAACCCGCATTCCGAGGACAAGATCTCGAGCACTGCCAAATCGAAACCGCGAGGGCCCGCTGGCGTTTGTTGCGGTTATTCCACCAATTGTGCATCGATCAGCGTAAGGCGGATCGAGTGAGAAGTATTGCCCATGTTCAGCCAACTTGGCTTGGAGCACCGCGAGCCGAATTCCTGCCTCCACCGTTACCGTCAGGTCGGCGGGCTCATATTCCAGCACTTGGTCCAACCTTGACGTTGACAGGATCAAATCGACCCCCTCTGGCGGATTGCCAACCCCTAATTTGGTTCCACTTCCCGCGGGGATAACCGACAAGCCACTATCCGCGGCATAGCCCAATACCTCTTGAATTTCATGGACTGACGCAGGTAAAACGACGGCTTGAGGACCAATGCCGTCAATTGCATAACGATTTAGTTGATCATTAGGAAGCAACCCCGCTTCGCCGACAATTTGAACTATATCTTCGTATAATTGATTTGACTTAGACATATCGATAAGTTACTCAACCCCAAAGCTATCAAATTTGACAATGGCGGGGCTGCTATCTCCGTGTTGGGATTTTCCATACACGCCCACTTTACCCGGTCTAAGCGATCGTTCGTGAAAGCGTCCGATATTCTCACCGTTGATTGAGAGCGTCACATTTTGACCGACTTGACGTGCGGAAAGCTTGATTGGGGTATCCTTTTGAAAGGTTATTTCGCGTGTGCGAATATCCGGCGCACGCATACTCCTTCCACCGATATGCCCCTCGATTCCCACGCTACATTTCTTGCCGAACGGGTCTGCACCCGCCGGACGGTATACATAGAATAGGATTTGTGCACTTTTACCTCGGACAGCGAAAGCGATACCGACCGATTCACCGACATTTGGCGGCATCACTTCAGCGGTCACGGTGTATTCTTTCATCGCAGCACTTTCGACGGATGATAACAGGAGCGTATCCTCTTGCCCGGCTTGTAGGTGTAACATTCCCCCTTCAATTTTATGGGGTGCTTCGACTGCAAACAGAGATCCATCTGACTGATCGAAGGCGTCCATCTTGGGACCCGTGGCGGGCATCGCTTCCGCTTCGGTTGACTCAGTCATCGCGGGTTGGGCTGCTTCCGGTGTGCTAGCTGGAGGGGCACACCCAATTCCGATTGCTACAATTGCAACAGTGACCAATTGTAAGACTTGGCTCCAGTATTTCATAATACCTCCTCTATCTGTGCAAATATCGCTCCGCTGGGGCTTTAGCTGCTCTGCTTCACACATTGCGCTCCTCTGGAGCGCGAGCATCAGAGGAATCGACATTCTATAGACATATCGCTCCTCTGGAGCGAAAGTCAGAGCACATAAACTTTACAGACAATAGCGAATTTTCAATAGCAGCTTGGAATATCATAACAAGTAATATGCTTGTTACCTTTTCAACCGTTATAGCCCAAGTTTGGCGTACGATTCGGCGGTTGGGAATATTTTTCCGGGGTTACACAACCCTGATGGATTGAAGATGTCTTTAACGATTGCCATCACCGCCAGATCTTCAGGACTGAAAATCAACGGCATATAATCCATCTTCTCAACCCCGATACCGTGTTCGCCAGTTATCGTCCCACCAGCTTCCGCACATGCGCTGAGAATCTCCATGTTCACCGCTTCGACCCGCTCACATTGATCTGCGTCGCGTTCATCAAACAGGACGATCGGGTGAATATTTCCATCGCCAGCGTGAAATACATTTGCGATAGGAATGTCGTACTTCTCAGAAATTTCTGCGATTCGTCTGAGGACTTTGGGGAGCTGTGTGCGAGGCACTACCCCATCTTGTGTGATATAGTTGGGCGCGAGTCGCCCAAACGATCCGAAAGCACTTTTACGCGATTTCCAGATTTGCTGCCGATCCGCCTCATCTTTGGCGTAGCGGGTTTCGCGGCAGTTGTTCTCATTGAAGATTTTGGTTATCTGCTCTGCTTGCTGCGGCATCCCAGCTGTTATGCCATCTAGTTCAACGATGAGAACAGCACCAGCGTCCAGCGGGAATCCCCAATGGAATGCCTCCTCGACCGCTCTGATAACAAAGTGGTCCATCATCTCCAGCGCAGCGGGAATGATGCCTTCCGCAATGATACTGGACACCACGTTAGATGCATCGTCGATCGTTTCAAAGACGCCGAGTAGAGTTTGGTAACCTTCCGGTTTGCGTAAGAGCCGGACGATCGCTTTTGTCACGATACCGAAGGTGCCCTCTGATCCGATCATGACGCCCCGAATGTCGTAGCCGGGTGTTTCTTCAATGGCACCGCCGAACTCGACAATCTCCCCGTCAGTCAACACCACCTCTAGCCCCAGAACGTGATTCGAGGTGACGCCATATTTGAGTGTGTGGGGACCACCGGAGTTTTCAGCGATGTTCCCGCCGATGCTACAAGCCTGTTGACTAGAGGGGTCAGGTGCATAGTAGTATCCATCATCTTGAACGGCTTGCGTCAGCCAAAGGTTTACAACCCCCGGCTCTACAACTGCCTGTTGGTTCGCTATATCGATCTCAAGGATACGATTCATTCGGTTTAGCGCAATAATGATGCCACCGTTGACAGTCAACATGCCGCCACTCAAGCCGGTCCCCGCGCCCCGTGCAACGAAGGGAACGTTGTGCTTGTTTGCTACCTTGACAATCGCTGAAATCTCTTGTGGGGTTGTCGGAAAAACGACAACATCGGGCAGTGCTTTGAACACGGTTGCCCCGTCGCATTCATAGACGGAAAGCGAAGTGGGATCGGTGATTACATGCTCCGATCCAACGATATTTGCAAGTTCGGAAATGAGTGGATCGTTTTCCTTCATTGGGTAGACCTCCTATCTGAAGCATTAAGAAGGATTGGGAGAAGAGTACGCTACAGGCCTTACGCAAATTTAGCACACGAGGGATAGATTTTTGATTTTTAACCCCCTAAATCCCCCAACCCCCTATATCCCCCTTGTCAGGGGGACTTATGAACGCGCTGCGTAAGTCTCATCTAAATAATTTTCAATTCGTCATCTGAATCTTGGTCCCCGAGTTCTTCCACAAGTTGGGTGGCTATATGGTGGAACGCTTGGGATTGTGGCGAGTCGGGCTGAGATGCAACGATGGGCACGCCGAGATCGCCGGCGGTACAGACTTCGGCATCAAGGGGAATCTCACCCAAGAATCGGGTTCCCAGTTTTTCACTGGTCTTGACTCCGCCATCCCTTCGGAAGATGTCCGTCCTTTCCCCGCAGTGGGGACACGCAAAATAGCTCATGTTTTCGACCACGCCCAGAATTGGCACACCCAATTTATCAAACATAGCCGCACCACGCCGGACATCAGCGAGTGCGACATCCTGCGGTGTCGTCACAATTAGACCACCCGTCAGCGGAATCGACTGCGTTAGAGAGAGTGCGACATCCCCGGTGCCGGGTGGCAAGTCGATGATGAGGTAGTCGAGTTCACCCCAAATTACATCACCCAGAAATTGACGAACTGCGCTGTGTAGCATGGGTCCTCGCCAAATCAACGCCTGCTCATCGGGAACAAGGAAGCCGATGGACATCAGTTTGATGCCGTGTCGGACGATTGGGATGAGTTTCTTTTCTGGACTGGTCTGTGGCTGCTCCTTTGCCCCCATCATGGTGGGAATGCTGGGGCCGTAGGCGTCTGCATCCATCAGTCCGACTTGCGCCCCGTTTTGCGCTAACGCGATTGCCAGATTGGTGGCAACGGTTGATTTGCCAACACCGCCCTTTCCACTCGCCACAGCAATCTTGGATTTAACGTTTGGGATGAGGATATTTTGTGGCTGCCCTTGGGGGGGCATCCCCATCTGTGGAGCGGTGGGCCTGCCAGCCGGTGCTGCATCTGCCATTTTGAGCTCTGGATGGCCCGCCATGCGTGGCTTGGCTGACTCTGGATTTTTTGGTTCTGTTTTCTTGTCTTTTTTGAACAAGTTCATGAAGTTTCTCCATTTTGTGGTATTGCTGTTTGATAGTTGCCACTCTGCATCATTTCATAGAGAGGCGATAATTCACGTAACCGGGCGACTTGTGCTGCGACACGCTCAACAACCGTGGCAACCTCCGCTACTGTGTTGTAGCGTCCCAATCCAAACCGGATGGCACCTAGGGCAAGTTCGTCTCTAACACCCATCGCCCGCAAGACATAGGAGGGTTCAACAGAATCGGAGTTGCAGGCGGATCCCGATGAAAGTGCTATCTCTTTCAAGCCTGATAGTATCGACTGGCTTTCGACAAACTCAAAGCTAAGGTTAAGGTTGCCGGGGACGCGTTGTGTCGGGTGTCCGTTGAGGTAGACTCGATCGATCCGTTTAGATAATTCGTGATAGAGCTGCTCTCGTAACGCAGCGATCCGATTCACTTCTTCCGCCATCTCCTGCTTGCATAACTCGCAGGCTGCTCCGAAACCGACGATGGCGGGGACGTTGAGCGTCCCCGATCTGATGTTATTTTCTTGACCGCCGCCGTGTAGCAGTGGATACAACTGGATCGGTGGGTTTTTCTTGCGGACGTAGAGGACACCGATTCCTTTGGGACCGTACATTTTGTGGGCGGTAAAGGACATTAGATCCACTTTTAGTTTGGCGACATCGGATTCAATTTTGCCGATCCCTTGCGTCGCATCGGAATGGAAAAGTATACCATATTTCTCTGCGATTTCGCCCACTTCTGTAATGGGGTTGATTGTTCCGACTTCGCCGTTGACGTAGATGAGGCTGATTAGTACAGTCTGGTCTGTGATAGCGTCTTCGACCTGCTGCGGCTGAACCATCCCGTACTTGTCCACGGGGAGGTAGGTTACATCAAACCCTGATTCCTCCAACGCCTCGCATGAATCCAAAACTGCGTGGTGTTCGACGGTGCTGGTAATGATATGATTTCCACGATCTTTATATTGATAGGCGATCCCCTTGACCGCGAGGTTATCCGATTCCGTCGCGCCACTGGTGAATATAATCTCCTCCACTGAACAACCGATCAGATCTGCGACCTGATCGCGTGCGATGTCCACCGCATCCTTCGCATACTCCCCGAATAGATGTGTGCTGCTAGCAGCGTTCCCGAAATGGTTCGTCAGGTATGGCATCATCGCCTCCAGCACCCGTGGGTCGAGGGGGGTGGTGGCGTGGTTATCCATGTAGATTGGTTGTGTCATCGCGGATCACCTCTATTGTTCCTATGCTTTACAAACCTTCAAGATCCGTATTAAAAGAAAGGGCAAAATGCTAAAATCGTGAAACGTGAAAACAATCTGTTGATTGGTCCGGGCAGGCTAGGGAGCCCAACTTATGCGGTAATCAAAAGGGGCAACCTATGAATGATATTCCCAAGGTATCCCTTCGGATTCCACGGTTGACTGAAGGGTTGGGCGTTCCCTTTATCGTCAAACGCTTGCGCCCATATTTCGTAGTATCCTTTGTTACCGAAGGTGATTTCAGTTTCCCAATGATACCAAGCGTACCGATTCGCCGGTTGGATTAATCGGGTCTCTTGCCACCGGATACCGAAATCTGTGGAGATGTAGACCTTATTGACCTTGTTCTCTCCTGCCCAAGCGTGACCTCTTACCTTAACAGGTGTACCTATTTTGACGGCAGTTTTCGATTGAGGTTTGGTGATGAGTGATTTAACCTTTCCTGACGTGGCGATTATCATCTCATTTTTCGGGGGTTTACTCCCCGGCACCGGTGGATGCGTCGGTATGCGATAAGAATATCCGCTCATTTTTTCTGAGTCGTGAACTCGATCTCTGACCCAAATACGGTTGAGCCATTTCTGCATTGAGCTGCCGATCCAACCCGACACAATCAGTCTCGCGGGGAATCCGTGCGCTGCGGGCAGATCTTCTCCATTCATCTTGAAAGCGATTAGCGTATGCTCGTCCATTGCCTTTTCAATCGGAATGCCTCGCGAAAATTGTTCCCCTGAACCGATTGGTAGGTCTTCACCGTAGTTGCCGGTATAGACAGCGGTCTCTTTTAAGCCTGCGGCTTTCAAGACATCGTGCAGGCGCACCCCAGTCCATTCGCTACAGCCAACTGCACCGCGAATCCACGGCGTTCCATCAACTTTCGGTGTGAACAGGCTTCTGCCGTTTCCCGCACATTCCACCACTACTTGCATAGTCACTTGCGGGAAACGGATTAGGTCATCCATCGAGAGCGTGAGTTTTTTGTGAACTTCACCGTCAATCGTCAATTTCCAACCGTGTAGGTCGCCGCTTTTGGCGCGTTCTGGGATGCTGCTGTTATTGCGGACGAAATGTCGGGCGGCGGGGGTCACATCATCGTTTAGTAGATGTGGGGCGAACTCACCGTTAAAGGGTTGCTCTGAGTGGACGATCATATCCGGCTTTGGGAGTAGATCTTGTTCGGTCTCTCCCCACGCAGCGGGAATGAGCCCTCTGCCGAATAAGCCTCTTACGGCAGCGTCCGAACCTGCGCCAAAGATCCCCAGACCGGCAAGTGCAGCACCTTTGCCTATCGTTGCAAGGAAATGCCGCCGCGAGGGAAGATCGGTTTCAGAACTGTTTGTAGAAATGTGCTTTTGTTTCATCGATCTGCCTCCACCTAACGCATAATTTCAGGCAACAACGATGAGAGGGGTTACTCAGTTGTGTACCCTCATTAGACCTCTGGCTCATACCATATAGAAATAATAATTTTGCTTGGATCCGCACTGCCTCCACATGCTGATTGCTTTATATCTATGATTTTGATTCCAGGATTAGCATTAATCCAAGCATTAATCTCCCTTTCAAGGGACAATGCTGTTTTTGATATTCCACGAAAGTGACCGCCCGATATTGCAAATATTTTAGTTTTCATGATGATTCCTTTTTTGTTATTACAGACTTAACGAAAAAGTTCAGTTGTGGTAGGGGCGTCCAAATACCCCCAACAACCCCAAACCTACCGCAACCCAAAAACATTGATAAAACTGCAAATCTCCACCGTTAATCGCAGCGTGGGGTTAGGATCTAATCAGTTCCTTTTTTCAGCTTTATTGTTTCCTTATCAAAGTCAAACTCCTCTTGTATTTCCGTTTGTTCCTCGCCATATAATTTTTGAACTGATTCCTCGAATTTGTCAATTAAGGGGTCATGGTGATTAAGAAACCATCTCTTATGGTTCTCAAGATATTCTTGTCTGACTTTTTTCGTGTTCAAATCCAAGGGAATGCGTTCCATTCGGGGATCTATGCTATCAAACCCTGTGAATTCACTATTTAGGCGTTCCTTAATCATTTTAACGTATTCTGGATTTAATTCGATACCAACGCAATCTCTGTTTAATTGCTGGCATACTCTTAAAGTGGTGCCGCTGCCCGCGAACGGATCCAAGACTACATCTCCTTCATCGGACGATGCAAGTACCATTCTTTCGATTAAGCCCTCTGGCTTCTGTGTGGGATGATTTTGTCTGTTTTCGTTGCAATAATGCACATGAGAAAATTGCCACACATCTCCTGGGTTTGCCCCTCTCATATTGTTGCGCTCACGATAGTATTTCTGAGGTACTCTTATATTGTCTAGGTTGAACTTAAACGTTTTGCCTTTGGTAAACATTAGAATGTCGTCATGTCTCGGAGAGAACCCCTTTGTCTTTCCCATCCCTTGTGTGTAGTGCCAGCAAATCCAACTGTTGAAACACATCTGAAGTTCGCGGTCAAGTATATCGTACAGATAAGAGATAAGTCGAAAGCCCATAAACACATAAATTGTTCCCGTTGGCTTAAGAATTCTACGAACTTCTGTTAACCAGAGTGTTGAGAACTTGAGGTACTCGTCGAATTCCTTCCGGTCGTAGTTGTTGCCATATTCTTTACCTAAGTTATACGGTGGGTCAGCGATAATAAGGTCTACTGATTCACTAGGGATACGAAGGAGGTGTTCCAGAGCGTCTCCCTCAATAATTTGTAGGTTACTCATTCCGGTTTTCCCCGTTGATAGAGATATAAAATTCAGCCATCATATTTTATCCAACCATATTTTATCGCAAGATTCAGCCAATCTTGGGTCGTTTTTCTGGTAGAACTAAGATATTTGCGGTCTAACAGTTGGCAAAACTCCCAAGTTGTTCTTCTTGTCAACGAAATATAATGAATATCTTTCACCTGAATCTGTCCCGTCCCAAGGGCTGGATTGTAATTGAAATCTTTTGAGGAAAGATACTTGAGATCATAAGCATTATATGCAACAATCTCCATAATCCCGTCCATTAATCCCGAAGTCGGATTCCTTGTTGAATAAACCCGATATTTAAGCGAAAGTATCACAAAGATGTAGTCTGGATCTTCAATATATGCAGAGCGAATACGACCAAAAGAGGTAATGTTGGGAGATTTGCCACTTGACTCGATATCCTCCGATGTAGATTTAACATCTACCTCCGCCGTAACACCCGATTCGATCTTACCTTCCCTCCTAAATTGGAGAATAACATCTGCTCTATGAAGCCGCTCTTGCGATTCGACATTAATTAAACGGTATTTGTTACCTTGGTTCTTCACTACCTCATGGAACTTTTCAAGAACCCAAGCCTCCACAAAAGGGCCGGCGATTTTGTTGATATTTTCCATCGGTAGCCCCAACTTGAGGTTGGTATTGATGATGATTTTGTTTCTGCCGTTTTCAATTGCTTCTTGAATGATAAATTCGACCGCAGAAGTCACAAACTCTGAACACTCTGGATAATCTTCATTTTCCTGTGGGATTTTAAACTCGAGTTCGTCGTACTCCATGAAAACTCCTAATAGAGTTGAGCAGTGGCCTAACCCTTTACCATATCCTACCACAATTACGCGGTATTTGGATTAGCGGGAAACGCTGCATAAAATAGCGTTGGGCACTGCGTCGAGTTACCGTCTGAGCACTTCCTCACGATGCCAAGCTAAGGCATCTTGAGCTGGGTAAAGTTGATCGCGTCCCGGCAACAGGATGGATTTGTCCTGAAGTTCTGTTAACGTCCACTCCGTGGGTCGTCGATTAGACATGAGCGGCGAAACAAGGACTTGATAGGTTTTACTCAAGGAGATTAATCCTTTATCAAAACTCCAATGGTGCAATTTGCAGAGAGAGATTCCATTCCGTACATCGTCATTCTTTGAAATGCGAAATGGGATAATATGTGCAGCGTCAGTCGCGCTTTCTCCATCCATTGTCACAATACGCAGCCGACAGACAGCGCAGGTGTAATTGTACAATCCCATGATCGCTTGTCGGAACCCTACACTACGAATTGGCGATTCTTCTGGGATTGGTGGCGTCGGTTTCTGAAGTGAAAAGGGTTGTTCAACTTCGCTGATTAGTGACTGTTCATACTCTGTAATCTGTTTTCCTTCTGCGATGAGATCTTCGATTCCACCCTTGAACTCTATAAGATAGACGTAGATAAGGGTCTGACGGATTATCTCTCGATTACTGGCATCGGTAAGTAAAACAAAGAGGTCATCATCCAAACTCACGTATGCGATAACTTCACGGAGGCGAGAAATCGCTGTAATTCGATCGGCAACGTCTAATACCTTTTCGTATCCAGTGTTTGGGTGAAGATGCCAGAATCCATCACTTCTTAAGTGGAAAAATGGCAGGGCGATATTAGGTTTTCGATCCGTTACTTTTGACCAGTATTTAATGAAGGTCTCTGCCAAGTCCGGGGAGAGGGAAATTTTGTTTTCTTGAATCTGCCCTCGCTCAATCAGTTCAATAACAGCTAACAGCAGGAGCGGCTTGTGAGGAGCGACTCCGTGTGCCCTGTCTACCCGCAAGCGTTTTATCTTTTGGACATATTTTTCTAGGGTATCGGTGGACATCTTTTTTTATATCCTACGACGATTACTCAGGGCTGATCAGCTGTAAAGTCTCTTGCCGTTTAATCTTCAATGAAAGCGGGCTGGCAGGTCACGCACCGCCTCAATGATTCTATCCTCCAGATCATCAGCGTTGCTGTCTGGCGCCCGGTTATGTCTATCCATCCAAGCGATATTTTCTGCAACACTCTCCACAGCCGGCGTTTCTGGCTGAAATTCGGGGATGTCTTTCGAGAGTTTTGCGCCGGTATAGATCTGCGTGTGACCGAAGTTTCCGCTTAACCCTCGGAACCGTTCCGGCGCAATAGCGACGAGTGTCTCTTGGGGGACATGCACAATTTCGGCTTCGACGCCCAACGCTTGAGCGACGGTATGGTGCCATTCGTCCCATGTCCGTGCCTCTGGGTGGACGATGTTGTAGGCTTGACCGAAACATTCTGACCTGCCAAGTGCCTCTACAAATCCTACCCCTGCGTCACGCGATGCGAGAAATTGGAAGTAGTTTAGTCCGTCTCCTGCTGACAGGATCGGCTTGCCTTTGCGTAGGCGATCAATCCAACTCCCGTCGCCCCCGACCTGTCGATGCACTAGCATACCGGGGCCGTGCGTGTAGGACGGCTTGAAGATTGTTACGGGAAAACCGTCTTCGGCGTGTGCGTCTAAAAGTAGCTGATCCGCAGCGATCTTGCCTCGCCCATATTCAGATGTCCCATTCAGCGGCGCGGTTTCGGGAATGTTGACGCCGCTAAACGGAAAGGGCGGTCCATAGGTCATCACCGTAGAGCAGTGGATGAATCCGTCCACCCGTCCGCGAAACGCTCGTAAGGCGGAGGCGGCATCGTTAGCGTTATAGGAGATCATGTCGATGATGGCGTCGAACTTTTCGGCACGCATCTTGTTCTCAAAATCGTCACGGTCTTGACGATCTCCGTGGATGACCTGTATATCCGGTGGGGGTGCGTCTGGGTGCTGCCCGCGATTAAACATCACCACCTCGTGATTCCGCTTGTGCAGTGCTGCGACGATTCCACGGCTGATATTTCCGGTGCCACCAATAATTAACACTTTCATACTTGAACACCCTTTTCCTATTGCGGATTAAACAGACGGTACAGATGACACAGAGAAAACGAGAAAACGGGAAAACGAGACGGAAAGAAAAAACTTTGCGCCCTTGTGCCTTAGCGACTTTGCGTTTCACTCGCGCAGATTCGTGGAAAAATCTGTTTCAACCTGTAATCAACGTCCCTCTGGGATTTCGGGCCAATTGTATTCCGGGCGGTAGCCCAGTTCCTCCACAGTCTGTTTCCAATCGAATCGAGAATCCTCACGCCCCGCGACCACGTGGTAAGAACCGTACATCACATCTTGGGTTTCGATTGCCAACTCAACCGCTTGTGCAACGTCGCGTGGGTCAACATATACAAACCACGGTTCGGTTGGCCCGGCTTGGTCTAAATTGTCCGGTGCTTTGGGACCGGGATTATGCCCATCACCGGCGATGACACCGGGCCGCAGGTGGATAACGCTCAACCCGTGCGCTTGGTAGTATGCCTCTCCAACCTGTTCACCCAAGTATTTCGCAAGGGCATAGTACAGCCCACCCGAATTGAACGTAAACGGCGCACCGACACGGTAGGGCAGCTCAGCCTCCGGAAGCGGGCTACAGGCGGAGATACTTGAAATGTTGACAAGCCTTTGCACTCCACCCGTCGCGCAGGCTTCGGCGATGTTCCACGTTCCCTTGACCATCACATCGGCGAATAACCATGCCGGCTTGTCGAAACGCTCGCGCACCAACGCCACGAGGTGAACAACGGCATCGTGTCCTTCACAAATCTTTTCAATCTCCTCATAGTTCATTAGATCCGCTTGCACAAAGGGCAGATCGTTGAAGTCCGGCTTTGGCTCGACCCTATCGGTGAGCGTAAGTTCATATTTGGATCGGAGGCGATTGATGATGAAACCGGCGAGATACCCTGCTGCACCGGTGATGAGGATTTTCTTGATTTTCATGCGTGAATTTTTTCTCCCTAGCAGATAGATGCTGTAAACGAGCGAGGTCAGAAACCTTGTGCCCAGAGTTACGGCACACGGAGTGTGCCTACTACTATTAATGTCTATTTATTTTTCGATTCCACTATAATCGACTTTTACAAAGCCGCCGGTGTCTTGGCTTTTGATAGCTGCCTCTATTAATGCGAGGGTGTGCATCGCGTCTCCAAAGTCCGACCGAATCAGCGAGCGGTCGCCTGTTTCGATGGCGCGAAGCCATGCGTGAATCTTATCAAGCCCGATGCTATTTTCAGGGGGCACGGATTCATTAAAGTCGTTTCCATGCAAATGACCGACGATTCGGTCGCCGTTTCGACCTCCTCGTGCGTCTGCCCGAAGGCGTAAATGCGGACCGATAACCTCTAGCTCGAAACCGTTTCCTTTCGTACCGCAGTGGTTTATGTGCGTACCGAATACACCGTTCTCAAGTTCGTACATCATCTGGATAGCGTTTTCAGCGTCAAACTCGGTTCGATCCAGTGCCATATTCTTGGCACCGATTGCGTGTGCCTGAACTGGCTTGACGTTCCCCATGACAAAGCGGGCACAATCAAGGATATGAATCGCTTGCTCGGCGAGGGGACCTCCGCTGATTTGGTGCTGCAAGAACCACGGTGACATCCGAAAGCTGAGGTAATACTCGACTGTACAGACTGTGTGAACGAGATGCACCGTTTCATCAGCCAACAACTCTTTGAATCTCTCGTAGATTGAGCCGTAACGTAGTTGAAAGCTGACCGCATTAATCACCCCAGCATCCTCAATATGTGCAAGGCATGCACGTGCATCAGCCATGTTTAGGGCGGGCGGTTTTTCAATCATCAGGTGGATACCGCGTTCACAAGCCCCCCGCACCGGCTCAAGACGCACAGGGGGTGGTGTGGTGATGATCAATCCATCCATTTCAGCATCAAAGAACCGCTCAAGGTCATCCGTGGCGATTTTCGCACCTGCTCTCGTCCCAAGTTCCTGGGCCGCCGGTAGATGTATATCGTGAACTGCAACAACTTGTGCGCCGTAGTCAGCAACTCTACCTTCATGGCGGTTTCCCATCACTCCGGCACCGACAATTCCAATTTTTAGCATGTTCCCTCCCTGTACCTCACACGAAAGAAAATCCTTTAGGACTTAGTTGAACAGCCAAAGCCCCGTAGTTCGACGATTCATCGCCTCTGGAACACCGTTGCCAACGCCCGATAAATCGGGCAACTACAATGCGGTGATTCTTACAACCATCCTGCAACTGCCCAGATCACACTTGCTCGACTGAAGGGTGCATCCTTGAGGGCATCGACCCCTGAAATCGGATGCCCCCCATATTTACGCTCATAGGCTTCATGGATCTGGCGTTCAAACCCCGTTATCTCTTGAATCGGCAAGGTTATCCACGCGCTCCCGCGTCGGGCACTCTCCCGAATTGCGATCCACAATTCCAGATCTCGCCGGGCGTTGATGGAGCCGTATGCAGGCTGAATATCCTCCGTCACGGCGCGATACATACTGTGGAGGATGCTCGCTTTGGCAACGTCGTCCGATGCAGAGATCTTGTATTTGGCAAACGGGTTCGACCACACGATCGGCGGAGAGGTTTCTATCCGAACATAGTCTAACACCTGTTCGCCGTCAATTTCTGTATAAACGTCCTCAATTTGGTGACTCCCACCATTGTTATAAAGGGTTAGTTGGTCCCCGGAGAGATGTCCCTCTGTGCCTTCAATCTCCCAGTAGCTGCCACGCGCTCCCGGCGGTGGCATCTCGTAGAGGCAGGTGATTCCTCCCGGAAACTCAATGATACCGGACTCCCACCACCGTGTCTTCATCGCTTCGTCACCGTAGCCGGTGTAGGGCTGTGTCGGTACTTCAGCTGCGTATCCCAAAACGCGTATCGGTTCGCAGCCGAGGATCATACGGATCGCGTTGATGCCGTGATAGCTGCCCGATGCGTACCAGAGCCGCGCATGTCGAATTTTTCCGAGTAATCCCGCCCGGACAATTTTCTGTTTCAACTGCTCATGGGGCCAGTGCCAGACATTTTCGGCGATTTCGTATTTGACACCGTTCTGTTGGCATGTTTCCGTAATGGCATCTGCTATCGGCAGCGAGACAGCGATCGGAATTTCGGTGATGACGTTGATCCGGTGCTTAGCAACCGTCATCGCCATGACGTTGAGCGAATCGGTTGGCGTCAGACAGAAGACCACATCCAGCGTTTCGGACTGAAGCATCTCCTCGACATCTGTGTATTGCGCTGGGATGTCGTAGGTTTCGGCTGCGGCACGACATGCCTCGGCGTTTCTGTCGCAGATGGCGCAGAATGTGTAGAGGTCTGTCAGTTGCTTGATGACCGCCTGATAGGCGCGTGAGCGGGAGGTTTCGTAAGTCCCCGCACCGATTACAGCAATTCGTAAAGGGTTCATCGGTATCTCCTCTGGATGCGCGAAATTATAAGTTGGTTCATTGGTTCAAGGGTTACGGCATACGGAGTATGCCTACTACTATATTGCGTGCTCTACTTCTGAGACAGGGTTTGGACCAACCATGGCAGCGACTGTTCTCCTGAAAAGAGGTGTCCGGCCTCAAATTCTTGTAGGGTAATCTGATCACTGGCATTCGCAGCGCGATAAATACGCTGCGCCATCTCAAAGGCGGGGTGTACCGGGCGACTCACGTCCGCTGTCCCCCACTCCACAAAGATTGGACGCGGCGCGATAAGCCCCGCGATGTCGGGCATCTCACAGAGTTCGCCGATGCCTTTCGGATGGTGACAGATACAGTGCCCAAACCATGAGGTCTGTGCGAAGGTGGTAAAATAGCCGCTTAATACCGCTGCTTGAACCCGTTCATCCAGTGCGGCGTGGACGATGCCAAGCCAGCAACCGCCGGATAAACCTGCAATCCCGATTCGATTTTCATCCACCTCTGGCAGGCTTTGGAGGTAATCCACACCCCGCATCAGGTCATAGACCCGATACCCTGTCAGATCGTATCCGAGATAGTTCAAGCGTCGCCAGAGGAAATCACAACCGCCCGACGGGTGAGCGCGTTCGCCCATCCCAGCGTTATCGGGGCACAACGTGATGACGCCCTGCTCTGCGAGATCACGACCGTAAGGGGCACCGAACCCTCCATCGCCGGAGATAACGCTCTCTTTACCGCCCGGCACATGTCCGTGGATGCAGAGGACAGCTGGCATCTTCCCCATTGCACTTTTGGGAATTGACAGATAAGCGGGAATCGGAGCGTCCTCTCGTGAGTGGTAGATCACTTTGTGAATCGTAATTTTGTCGTTCGATTCGGTGGAGATGATTTGCGGGTTTAGAGGGAACGCTTCATCCGGGAAGGGTCCAAGCTGCGCTCGCAGTTCGGGGAGCAGTTGGGTTCGCCAATCCCGCCACGCATCAACCGTATTCCCATCGAATGATAGACGGGGTTTATGGTTTACAAAATCGTGATCGAGGAGTTCTGCCGATGAAAATTGCATCTCAGATGATGGAGGCATGGTTTAGCTCTCCTGCTATTAGAGATTCCAGAGGTAAGAGACCTTGAACACGACGACCCTATCGCCTAACTGTAATTCCCCTTCATCGGTGTGCCAATCTTCATTATACGCAAGGAAAATATGGCTTTTGGGGCTATATTCCCAACCGAAGAGGGTGCTGACCAGATAGTTTTCTTCGGTCTCGATCTGATTAAAAGCGGTGCGCTCACGTCCGGCTTGTGCAAACACCCTGAGAAATAGATCTCGTGTAAACAGATAGGTGACGCGCAGAGAACTCGTGAAATAGCGTCCATCAATGACATCCTCTTGGGTCAAGCTTAGGGCATATCCACTTTCAAGGTCAATCGTGAAATTGCTCTGGGGGCGAATAGTGGTTGAGAGGGAAAGCAGCCGTTGCTTCCCTACCGCCTGCCGTGAGAAATTGAAGTAATTTCCTATTCCTCCATCCAAGCCGACCGAAACGGGTCGCGACGTGTTTGTTAAGAGGGATAATTCATATCCGTCTGTCGTAAATATCTCCGTCAGTTCAACCTCCCGACTGCGTCCATAAGATACGCCAATCCCTTCCCAGAAAGATTCGGTAGGGCGCCAGTCTGCCCCAGCGTTGAAGTTCCAACTGATTGAATCCTCGTCAAATTCCGGTGAAAGGGTCAGATCTGGATTATTCTGTTCCCAATCGTCAAAATATGTATTGGTGAATAGATCCTGGGAAACCTTGCCACGAACCTGGAAAGCAGCCCGATGTGGTCCGAACCGAGGAATATAGGTTCCCATGAAATTCATTTGCTGCCAACCTCGATATCTCTCTTTGCGAAGGAATCCTGTCTCATTCGCTTCAAATAGGGGATCGATTCGTTCTAGTCGCACTCTGGTATTCCAGAGGTAATTGCTTTGAGCGAGTTCAACGAGGTACGCTCTATTCTTTGCATTTTCGTTGGGATTCCCTATATCTTCACTGGGATTAAAACTCATCGCATATTGTCCCGATAACCGATAGGTTTTCAGAAAGAACAGATCTGTGTCGAATCCGCCCACTCGACCGTAGCCATCTTCCGCATCAAGGTGCTCTTTGTTGGCGAAGATCAGTCCAACAGTGGAACGTTGCAGGATATCTTTCTTCAGCCTGACAGTCGAATATAACGCTTCCTCCTTGGATTCTGATTCTTGACCAATTTCCAGTGCCCCGAAACTGCCCGTTTGACTTCCGAGGATACCGAGAGAATAACTGCCGATCTTGCCGGTCATTTTGCCACCCCAGAGGATGTCCCCCTCTCTGCCGATCCGCCGACTATAAAAGAGTTCCAGCGGTGTTTCAAAAAAGCTGTTTCCTTCAACAAAGAAAGGACGTCGCTCCGGAAAACGGGTCGGGAAACGGGTCAGGTTGATCTCCAACTGATCCGCCTCTACTTGTGCGAAATCCGGGTTGACAGTGACATTTGTCTTGAGTGTGCTGGTCAGGTTATACTGAACATCAAGCCCTGTCCCCAATTGACCATCAAGTGATTCCTTGTCGGACACCCCACCCAGAAGATAGGGCGAGATTTCAAACGGTTTAGCCCCGCCAATATCCTTTAGTCCGACCATAAGCCCTAAGTCGGACATCCGCGTGGTCGCCCCGGCTTGGGTCATCTGCTTCCAAACGGTGACCTCATTTTTTCGCCGATGCACCCGTTCAACGTCAAAGCCCCACACCTGCTCCGACTTATCGGGGAAGCGGAAATTTGCGAACGGGATCTTGAATTCAGCAACCCACCCCTGTTCATCAATACCTGTTTCTAACCACCAGATGCCTCTCCAACTGGAGTCAGATCGGATGTCGTCGAAACGGTACGCATCGCTCTGGACGCCGCCGGGGGTGGTCGCAAACTTATAGCCGGTGCGATGGTCATGGTGTGGGTCCATAAAAAAGGATATGACGTCTGAGTCGTAGATGTTCCCACCGCGCCGCACAATGCGGTTGACAACTTTATCAGGTTCGGCATCATAACACCGAAAGGCGACGTAGAGGTGGTGCGGGTCGTAAGCGATGTAAAACGCCGTATCATCGGTGGCGGGTTTGCCCCGATCTGGCACGAGTTGAATGAAGCCGCTTATCGGTTTTGCCTTTTGCCACGCGGGATCGTCGAGTTTTCCGTCGATCTTCGGAGCGGGAACGTCCCGATTCACGGGATAGGCTTCTACAACGTACTTTGCCGATCCAGATTCGTGTGCACACAAAGTCCCGGCAAAAAGGATGAGAAGGACAACAACATTAACGAAGATCCATTTGGGCATTAATCACGCTCCTTATAGCGTATTTTAGACTGCAGCTTTACTGTTTCCAATATCAGAATTCCTATTTATGGTAGATTTTAGAATTAATGAGACACCTTCGATGCACAGCCAACCCCCTAAATCCCCCTTATCAGGGGGACTTTGGAAACTTCGCTAGGGACGGAATTATTGGTAAATGTCTACTTATTTCTCTAATTCACCCTAGATTATACTAAAGTTAGTATAATTTTTCAGTAGGTTGGGTTGAACGGTACACAAGCAAACGGTAGCATGATAAAGACAACCAACGGTTTCAGACAGATACCAATGCACAGAACACCATAGAGAAACCCAACACACGGCAACGCCTGACCTGACACCGCCTCTTAGGAAGTTGGGTTTCGCTGATATTCGTGGCACTGCGGGCAACCACCAAAGTTGAGAACATCTTTGATCGAAACCGAAGGTATTTCTTCAGGAATCCGCTCAACCCAACCTACGATGTGCGGTTATTTTTCTCTTAGTTCCCCTTTGGTAGCAAACTCACAGAAAAATATCAAAGGATTTGACAATTCAGCATCAAGCCAGCTTAAATCGGCCAAACTTTAGTAGATTATACAAACACATTTAAAGCCGATAGAATTCCCTCGCATTTTCGGACAGAATCTTGCGTGCCAGTGACGTGGGTAGCTTTGCGGGGAAAGCCTCTTCGGGGGAATCGAAGTGCCAGTGGGGATAGTCTGTTGAAAACATCAGAAAGTCGTCCGAGTCGAGTTGACCGATAATCTGAAGCAGTTGCTCCGCAGTTGGCGGTCCATCAATTGGCTGGAGCGTCATGCGCATGTGTTCTCGGATATATGCCGACGGTAGCCGTTTGACCCACGGGGTAAGATGTCGCAGCCCACGCCACTCCTTGTCAAACCGCCACATGAGCGATGGCATCCATGTGAACCCCGCTTCGATGAGTGCCACCCGCAGGGATGGGAACTTGTCAAAAACTCCCTCTGATACTAGACTCAGCACCTGTGCCTGAAACACCTGCGACATACCAACATATTCCTCCAGATAGGTTGAGGGCCAACCGACCGATGTCGGTGGAAGCCCCGGTGCTCCGCCGTAATGGACCCCAACTACCAGATCATGGCGCACCGCAGCGGTGTAGATCGGGTGATAGCGTCGATTGCCATAAGGTGCCTGTGAACGCACCGGCAGCATCACCTGCACAAAGCCCGGATGCTCCCCTAGACGCTCAATTTCTTTGGCTGCGAGTTGAGGGTTTTGGCTCGGTACAATCAATGATCCCCGCAGGCGCGGTTCAGGGTCAAGCCAATGTTCGATCTGCCAATCATTGACCGCCGAGGCGAGTGCCGCCGCTAAGTCCTCGTTGTGTACGCTCTGTACGCGATAGGCGCAGGTCAGTATGCCGTACTCGATTCCCCAAGGGTCAAGTGCGTGTTCGCGTAGCAGTGCCAGATCCGATTGGGGACGATCCTCTGACGGTTCCGTGATTTCGGGTCGCGTTGAAGTTGGTGCGCCCTCTGGATAGTCGTTCGCATCGGGACCGAAAAAGCCGGATTCTTCGCAGTGATCGCACCAGTAGTCCGGCAGATACGGGTAGAGCATTTCAAGTGACGGGGTTCGGTTGTGGAGGTCACAGTCAATTACGGGTAACCCCGCTGCCACGACATTCGGTTTTCCATTCTCCATTCCCATTTCTTTCGCTCTTTTCGCTGTACGCCCATGTTAAGACTTTAGTGCAAAGAAACCGAGTTTTCAAGAAAAAACTCGGTTTCTCTTTAGATGTTCAAACATTTTTAGGATACCAGTTTGCGCCTTGTTTGTCAACATGAAATGGGGGTTGAATCTACGGCTGATATGGCAGGTCTGATGCGAGGTCATCAGCGAATAATCTGCGGTATTATTGAGCTCCATTCGCAGCGGAAAAGTGTTGACGGTTCTCTCAGATTTTGCTATTCTATACTTCGCTACAAAGAGACACCGAAATGGCTAACGGTTCTATATGCCACATAATCTATCAACGAACAATTGTAGAGATGAGTAATGGTCCCCATTGAGGCAGAAATCGAATATCTGCGCCAGAGGGCGCGAATTCCGGTGCAGGTACGGCAGCAACTCGATCAGATGGTATCGGAAATAGAGCGGCTTCGGGCAGCGGGTGAACTCGGTGATGATACCGATGGAATACTTA
This sequence comes from Candidatus Poribacteria bacterium, assembly GCA_965116925.1. Lineage (GTDB taxonomy): Bacteria > Poribacteria > WGA-4E > WGA-4E > PCPOR2b > PCPOR2b. The sequence continues at coordinate 5,549,442 of OZ220744.1, forward strand.
GTCACTGGTTCGACGAACTCGTGGCAGGACGACTCACTGAGAAACAGGCGCGAGCGATTCCGGGTCAGCTGGTGGCTGCCAGAGATCTGATGCTATCCGCATTTGCCGAGATGGAACGAGCACCAGAGGTTGATAAGGACAACCTTTACAATTTGCTTGCCTTCGTTTTCAAATCGAGCGACATTGAAGGGGTTGCTCAACTCGTTATTCAAGTGTATCAGATTGGACTTAGGATCGATATAGACCAGATTCAGGCATTCCTGAATCCCTTCCTCCATCGGAATTCAATCGACGAAATCATACGCCGCTTGGATAAGCTTGGACAGTGGATGACGCAGTTTGAAGGTCGGAACTATGAGGGTGTGATGTTCACCCCGGTGGTGACCCGTTATTTGGCAGAACACTCAGATTTTGATGCAGCCCTAGCAGAGTTTGATCGGCTCCGAACGGAAACGTTGAAAGGGCGATTCCTGCTGGACAACGAACTCCAGAGAGATCTGGAATTCCTCCGGTTCGCTCACTTGGAAGCAAATCTCAATGGAGGACGAAGGGGCAGCGACGAGCAGTACGCTGCCTTCAAGGCACTACCGGTGCTGCCGTCAGCTTGCCAAGAGACAGTCGAACTGAGTGAGGAGCATCTCGCCCAAGCGAAGCGTTACGGCTATCAAGCTGCGTGTTTCCTGCAATTTCTCAGATACTTCAGAGATAAGACATCAAGGCCAATCGTGGTGGTTGGGAATGATCGCTATGGCAGACAGTGGGTTGTTGAACCGCTTCAGGACTATCTGAAGGACGATTTCACGCTCCGGTATGACCGCGTTCGATCCCACACGTCGTTTAGGCTCAGGGTGCCTCACGAGGTGGAGGGTAAGGTGCGGACAGGCTTTCCCCAAGATTTCGTCAGGGAGTTGAGTGAGAATATGCCGCACGTGGTTATCGTTGATGCTCGTAATCCAGTTAGGGGACCTGGCATGATGAAGATGTCGCGAGGGGCACGCGACTATGTGAACTGGTTTATGGTCTTTAACGACATCCGGGCGGAGGGCGATATCTCCAAGTATGAACATGAGGGTGCGGTGCCCCACCTACCGGAGCTAAGGAAGTGGTACGAATTTGACCTCGTGAGGCGATTGATAAAGCCGTGGGTGAAACCTGGCTCAACGTACAAGATTACCCACTGGGCACCGGAGTTGAAGGAGTACGTGATGCTTGGGGATTTCGCTATGCGGGCAGAGCATCCCGACCCGTCGAGCGATAAGCCGCAGGTTGTCATGTCGAATGCCGACATTTATAGAACTGAGGGCGATGGCCTCTACGAGACGCTTCAGGGTACGCAGCCGTACTACTTCGATGGACCGGAGAAGTATGTGAAAGAAACAGTGGAATTCGGATTTGGGGAGTATGGATTGGAGACCCGCGTGAAAGGGTCTACAACTGATGAATTCGTTGCAAGGGTACAACAGGAGATCACTGCCGAAGTCGGGAGGCTATTGCAAAGCAACGCAGTGCCCGCAGACGGGGTAATAGAACGACCATAGTTTTGAGAATAGCACGAGCGATAACCCTAAACATAGTAATCGCACCGGTTTTTCCTGCAACGATTTGCTTATTTTGGTGCGGTTCGGTATAATAGGAGATTGCATGATGCCAAGCCGCATAATTTGTAGCGCAGAATATTTACATTAATAGCGTGTCGTAATACACATTACAACTTATTAACTCTAGGAGACCTACTTATGGACCTGTCACCTGAATTAGGTAAGAAGATGTACAGAGATATGTGGCGTATCCGGCTCTTTGAGGAAGAGGCGAATCGCCAGACAAGTCTCGGTTCCGTGGTCGGTGCACTTCACATGTACTGTGGGGAGGAAGCGGTCGCCGTTGGTGTCTGTGGCAACCTCCGAGACGACGATTATGTTCTCGGTACACACCGCAGCCACGGTCACTGTTTAGCCAAAGGTGCTGAATCACACCGTATGATGGCAGAACTTTTTGGCAAAGCCACGGGGACGTGCGCTGGAAAAGGTGGTTCGATGCACATCGCTGATTTTTCTCTCAACATGCTCGGTGCCAACGGCATTGTCGGTGCCGGTATTGCGCCCGCCACCGGTGCTGCGCTCGCCAGCAAGTTGCGTGGAACAGATCAGGTATCGGTGTGTTTCTTTGGCGATGGTGCGGCTGCACGCGGTACTTTCCACGAAGGGATTGGACTTGGGGCTTTGTGGAAACTTCCTGTTATCTATGTCTGCGAGAACAACCAGTACCAGCAGTGGGTGCCTCGCATGAATGTGGCGGTGCTCGATTCGGTCGCTGATATGGCGGGATCTTATGCGATCCCCGGTGTGTCCGTCAATGGTCAGGATCTCGTAGAGGTCTACGAGGTTGCCGGTGAGGCAGTCGCACGCGCTCGCAGAGGCGAGGGACCAACGTTGATTGAAGCACGAACCTACCGCTTCTATGGACACAGTTTGGGAGACGAGGAGCAGTATCGATCCTCCAAAGAGGTTGAAGAGATGAGGACGAACCATGACCCAATCGCCACCTTCCGATCGACGATGATGGATCAGGGATGGTTGACCGAAGAGGAGGACACGCAAATCCAGAACGAGGTTAAAGATGAGATTGCCGAGGCGGTCAGATTTGCCGATGAGAGTCCGTTCCCGACGCCTGATAACGTCACCACGGATGTGCTCGCCCCTGAGCAGGAGGTAGCATAATGAGAGAACTAACTTTCAGTGAGGCATTACGAGAAGCACTGCACGAGGAGATGGAACGTGATGAGACGATATTCGTCATCGGCGAAGATGTCATTACGCACGGTGGACCTTACAAGGTAACGGATGGCATTGCGGAACGTTTCCCGGAACGGATTTTCGAGACGCCGATCGCAGAGGCGGGGATTATGGGTGTAGGGGTCGGTGCCGCTATGGCGGGGATGAACCCTGTGGTCGAGATCATGTACATGGATTTCGTGACCTGCGCCATGGACGAAGTGGTCAATCAAGCGGCAAAGATGCGCTACATGACGGGCGGTCAAGCGAGTGTGCCGATGGTCATTCGCCTACCGTGTGGCGTCGGTCGGTTGCTAGCGGCGCAGCATTCGCAGATCATGGAATCGTGGTTTATGCACGTTCCGGGGTTACAGGTTGTCGTGCCTTCGACACCCGGCGACGCCAAGGGGTTGCTCAAATCCGCAATACGCAGCCCTGACCCGGTGCTGTTTTTCGAGTACAAACGGATCTATACCTCTAGGGGTGAAGTACCGGATGGGGATCATACCATACCCCTCGGTCAAGCTAAGATCTATCGTGAGGGAGAGGATGCAACTGTCGTTGCCATTGGTCCGATGGTACAGAAGTCGCTGGAAGCAGCCGTACTGTTAGAGGACGACGGCTATGATGTTGAGGTTGTAGACGCAAGGAGCCTGTCACCGTTGGATACCGAGACGATTTGTGAGTCGGTAAGCCGGACGGGTCATGCCGTCGTCTGCGGGGAGGACTCTAGCTTTGCTGGGGCGGCCTCCGAGATAGCAGCGATGATCGGTGAAAACTGTTTCAGAGACCTCAAGGGACCAGTCGTTCGGGTTGGGAGCCCACATGTGCCAATGCCGTTCAGTTCGGAACTGGTCAAGCATGTTGTGCCTGAGGTTCCTGATATCACTGAAGCGGTTAGTCGCGTAATGACCTAGTACGAGGAGAAAGGGAGAATTCATGGCAATACAGTTCCGTTTAGCGGCTCTCGGTCATACGATGGAAACGGGTCGCGTCGTTGAGTGGCATATAGCCGAAGGTAGCAGAATCGAGGAGGGGGAGCTGCTCGTATCGATTGAAACAGACAAGGCTGTCGCTGATATTGAGTCACCGGTCAGTGGTGTACTGTTACGCATCGTCGGTCAGGTTGATGGCGTGTACGACGTTGGCGCAACCCTCGCTTGGTTTGGGGAAGAGGGGGAAGCGGTGCCGGACGAACCCGCAGACCAAGCCCAAGCACCTGCTGCAAAGCCCGCTGCCGAATCACGGGCGACGCCTGTTGCTTTGCGACTTGCCCAACGGCACGGCATAGATGCTGAAGCACTACAAGGAACGGGTCCGGGTGGACGGGTTACTAAGGAGGACGTGCAGCGGGCTATTGATGACGGTACTGCCACCCCAGCAGAAGCCTCCACCGGAACCCCTGCTGTGGAACAAGCTGCCGGATCGCGAGTGACCCCTGTCGCCTTACGACTTGCCCAACGGCACGGTGTAGATGCCGAGGCACTGCAAGGTACAGGTCCGGGTGGACGGGTCATCAAGGAAGATGTACAACGTGCCATTGATGAGGGCACTACCACTCCAGTAGAAGCACCCACCGAAGCTCCTGCTGCGGGGCAAACTACCGGATCGCGAGTGACCCCTGTCGCTTTACGGCTTGCCCAACGGCACGGTGTAGATGCCGAAGCATTACAGGGTACAGGTCCGGGTGGACGGGTTACCAAGGAAGATGTACAGCGTGCCGTTGATGAGGGTGCTGCCACTCCAGTAGAAGCACCGAGGGAGACGCCAGCGCCTAGCCCGATAGCACAGCCTAAGGAGCCGGCTGCAGGCGTTGAGGTTATTCCGCTTGCTGGCATCCGTCGTATCACCGCTGAACGTTTGGGAACAATTTGGTCTCAAGCACCGCATGTCACAGAGGGGATCGAGGTCGATTTTACCGCGCTCCAAGCCGCACGTACGGCAAATGCGGAGGCGTGGCGCAATGCTTATGGGGTTGCACCGACGCTTAACGACTTTGTGCTGAAAGCGACCGCCGAGGCGTTGAAAGCACACCCTCAACTCAACGCAGCGTTGATTGACGATGCGATACATCAGTATAGCGGCATCAATTTAGGGGTTGCCATTGACATCGAGTCTGGGTTGGTCGTGCCGGTGGTTCGCAGCGTTGACACGCTTGGCGTGATTGCGCTCGCAAATCAAGTCAGGGAACTCGCGGATCGCGCTCGGAACGGAAAGTTGGGGCTTGATGACTTTAGCGGCGGTACGTTCACGGTGACGAATCTTGGTGGTCTTGGTGTGGATTGGTTTACGCCGGTTCTCAACCCACCCCAGTGTGCGATACTCGGAGTGGGTCGGGTCCGTGAAGCTGCTGTGGTGGCAGATAGATCCATTCAGTTCCGAGATGTGGCGACGCTGGTTCTTACCTTTGACCATCGAGCGATCGACGGTGCTCCCTGTGCACGCTTCCTGGCAGATTTACGCGCACGCATTGAGGATCCAGAGCAGCTGCTGCCTTAGACGCTGCCGCGACACTCGTTGCTGATGCATGTGAGCTCTCCGTAATTCCGTCAAGATTTATCAATCTTACTGACAAGCCCCTTTTATTTTTGTCCCAGTCTTTAAGGTGTGGGTTATTCTGGCACATAAGGCGAGATTTCACTGGGTTCGGGTTCAAGCACGTCAGAAGTCGGTTGATCTGCCTTCAGTTTAAGCCTGATAACCGAACCATCATCATCGCTGATTAACTCAAGCATGTCTCCATCTCTGCTCCAGGTGCCTGTTATCACTTCGTCAGGGAAGAAGAAATCTTCGCTTTCGCCAGGCTGCGCTTCTTCGATGGGGTAGTCAAGGTCATCGAGTAACGGTTCATCACTTTCTGCTAATATATCGGCATCAGGGGCACCAGAGGGTGGATTGTTCGCCGCGCCAGGGTCAGCGGCCGATGATGGTAAGTCGTGAGGATGGTCGAGTGCGCCCCTTCTGGCAGGGGTAGACAACAGTTCGGTGATTGAGAGTTGGAATCTGTTATCTGGCAGCAGTTTATAATCGCCTTCGAGCCGGGACACATGTTTCCAGTATAAAACGCCGTAAGGGTATTGAAACTCAACTTCGATAGCGAAGTTAAGTGTCCATGTATAATCCGCGAAGAACACCACCTCATTTTCCAGAATGGAGATAATGGTTGTTTTATCAGGGGTCGCTGTTTGTGGATCATCAATCGCATCAATAGGATAGCCATAGCCATCGGCAGATTCGATTCGCCATACGCCAACCCATTCATTGGCTTGATCATCGAGCAGATACTTCTCCAAGCCACACCCTACAAAAACTAACATCATTGATATCAGCAACGCTAAATAGATACGCATCATTATGCTCCTTGTATCAAATTTTGTGTTTTTATCGAAAGCCCTAAATAATCCAAACGACGAGACACAAAATGCCAAGCAGATCCCTCACCCGTCACTTCTTCGGAACAACCGGAAGCAGAATATGCGACGGATACTGGCTCGAATGATGAACCGTTTGCTGTGCTGATCGCATCTCTGTATCAACCCCTAACGTATTACCGGTGTTCGGGTTGCGATCAAAGCGTGGGAAGTTAGAGGAGGAGATTTCTACGCGGAGGCAATGTCCCTTTTGGAAAACGTTTCCGGTGACCGCAACATCAATTTCGTACTCATAAACCGTGTTCGGTTCGAGGAGCGTTGGGTTGGTGAAACTTTCGCGGTATCGGGCGCGAATAATCCCGTCGCATAGGTTCATCGCGTAACCTGTTGGCGAGACATCCACCAGTTTCGCTGTCCAGTCGGTGTCCAACCCATCGGTGGCAGCGTAGAGAACCACTTTAATTGGTCCGGTCACCTCCATGTCCTCTGCCATCGGTTCGCTGGTATAGCAGAGCACATCGCCGCGCATCTCCGCCGGACGTTGATCGTAGGGACCCCACGGAACGATATGGGGTGAACAGCAGTTGTTGCCGCCTATTGTTTGAACCGGGTAATGCGGATCGTAAACGAAGTGATCTGTCGGTTCATGCGCGGGTAGTTCGGTGGAAAGTTCTCCGTCGCCGAGCACAGAGTTCGCTTTGCCGTTTGAATGGAAATACCATTTCTGCCAATCTGTCCGTGTGAGGGGCCATTCATGCTCGTCACGCCACTCGTTGATCCCCATGATGAATAACCGCAATGGGGGTTCATCAACGATTCCGTTATCAATTCCCTTGAGCCAGTAGTCGAACCAGCGCAGTTCTTCCCCGTCTAAGTCAACCAGCGAAGGCGCGCCGAAGTCTATATCGCCTGTGTGGGTGGAGGCACTCAGGGAGTGTGGCCACGGTCCAACGATAAGTTTGCTCTGCCGGGATTCAGGAGTCCGTCCACTCTGACGCAAGCCGTTGAAATTGATAAAGGTGTGTTGTGCATAGAGGTCATACCAACCGCCCATATTGAACGCGGGAGCAGCAATCTCACCCCATTTTGTCTCAACGTTGGTTGCGTCCCAATAGTCATCGTAGGCTGCGTGTTCAATCCAATCTTTCCAAAACTGGAGTTTGCGTCCGGCGAGTTCATCCATCTCAATAAGCGGTAGTTTTCGGAACGCTTCCGTCCAGTGGTGATATTCAATGCTTTGGGCAGTCCGTCCATTGGTACGCATCCCCCACGTCATCAGCACATTGAGTTGAAACGCGCCGCCGGGGTAGGCTAATCCGGTGTAAAAGTCATTACAGATGACGCGAGGCACCATACAGGTCAGAAACTCGCTCCGATGGGGCGCGCTCTGCCACTGCACCAATCCTACATACGATCCGCCCGCCATACCGATTTTTCCGTTACACCACTCCTGCTGACCGATCCATTCCTGCATGTCGTAGCCATCTGGACCATGATTCGCAAAAGGGTAATGCTCGCCATCTGAATCCCAACGGCCTCGGACATCCTGAATCACGCAGGCGTAGCCGTTGTTTGCCAGTTGACGCGCTTTTTCGATCATTGTGTCCATGTTGTTACTGTAAGGTGTGCGCATCAACACCGTTGGAAACTTCCCCTGCGCTTTCGGGAGATAGATATCTGATGAGAGATTGACTCCATCGCGCATCGGTGTCTTTATATTCAAACGCATTTCCACATCGTAATTCGACATTTGTTTCCTCCTGTTTCTTTAGTTCATTAGTTCACTAGTTCATTAATGAATCCATCCCCTATGCACCGCTTTCAATTTATCCGTCAGCGAACTGTAAAGAGCCAAAATGTTGTGGACGATGATAATCGATCTCTCGGGTTGGCGACCATGCGGTGTATTCGTCTTCGGCTTCCGTTTTCCCGCGATCAATCCGATACAGGTTCATGCGCCAGATGTCTCCCGCTTTCGGTGGGATATTTGGGGCGGTCAGTAAGTCCTTGAATGGGACAGCGATTTCACAGGACCAAGATGTATCCGGCGGACTGATAGTTCCTCTGTCGGCGGGGGAATTCGTTTTTGCCGTGCCGTCAACGGAGACTGCATGTTGCAACGTTTCGCTATCCCAATCGCGCAGCACGTGCATCTCCTGCCCGTGTGATTTGCCGTTGACAACGAAGGCATCGAACAACGTATTGAGGGGACTGACTTCAAGCTCGATGTATGTCCGGAGGTCGCAGTCTGGATCGAGAAAGACTTCGACCACCTCCTCATCATAGATATTCCCATCACGCTCGCGAATTGTTCCCCAGATGTCTTGATCATAACACAGAAATCCGACGTAGAGGTACTCGCTATTCCAGAGCAGCCGAACTTCTGTTGGTTGACGCGATTTTTCGCCGGTATCCGTCGTCAACAGTTCAATGACATCGGCCGATTTCCACGCGGCATCCGTGAGCGAACCATCAATTTTTATTTCGCCCTCAATCCGAACACAACCATATTGCGGCAATTCTATCATCGGTTTCTCCTTCGTCTAGCAATATTCTATGTTTTACGTTTCACGCATCACAAGATCAACCCCCAAACCGGGGCGATCGGAAAGTTCGATATATCCAGAAACTACCCCCTCCGGCGGGTTCAGGAGTTCCCCCCGCCATTCCACCTCGCCCCATGCGAACTCTAGGATTGCAAAGTTCGGCACAGTTGCCATACACTGCACACTTGCCGCGGTTGCAACCGGACCGCTTGGGTTATGTGGGGTCATCATCACATTCGCTGCTTCTGCCATCGCTGCAATCTTTTTCAATTCTAAGATACCACCAACATGCTTCACGTCTGACAGGATATAATCGGCGGCACGTTTTTCCAGAAGCCTCTGAAAGGCGGATTTGGTTCGTAACTGCTCTCCGGTTGCGATTGGCATTGAAGTGGATTGGCTGACGTGAGAAAGGGCATCCAGATTTGTCATAGGAATCGGATCTTCAAGCCAGAAGAGATGCAGGTCATCGAGGGCTTTCGCTGTCTGGACAATCAAGCCCGGGTTGAAACGGCTATGACAATCGACCATCAGGTCGATATCGGGGCCGATGGTTTCGCGGATACGGCGGATCCGTTCAATCCCTGTCCGAATCGCAGGAGTCAAGGTGCCGTGGGATATATCTCGCATGGAAACATCGTCAAAAGGGGCGCACTTTACCGCCGTAAACCCTTCCTCAACTGCTTTTCGAGCATTTTGCGCGAAGCCTTCGGGGGTTCGGTTCACAGTTGCACGGTTGATGTTGGCATATAGACGAATCTTCTCTCGACACTTGCCACCCAAGAGTTGATAGATGGGGACGTTCAACGCCTTGCCGACAAGATCCCAGAGCGCGTGTTCAAGTCCGCTGATTGCCGTATGATAGGGGCGTCCTTCACCCTCATTATAGAGCCGGCGGTGGAAGTCCTCAATTCGGAATATATCCCGACCAACGAGGGTGGAGTTGAGCCCTTCGATAATTTGCACTACGCGTCCGTCGTGACCGTGAGAGGCTTCTCCAATACCTGTCGAGCCATCTTCAGCATGGATTTTGACAAAGACCCAATCGCCACGATGGTTGATATCCACAGTATGGGTTTCGATTACTTTAATTTTCATTTCATCCTCATTCAGTAGAACAGGTTTCAGATTCACAGTCCAATTTGCTCAAACGTGATCGATTCTTTGCGATGATTAGGTACGCCCCCTTCAGCAGCGTCCGAACCACGGGCACAAGGTAGATCCATGTGATATAGCGATACTTGCCGAGTCGCTTATAAATTTGGTAGATGGTATCCGCTCCGCAGTAGACCTTCCCGTTTGCGTCAATGAACCGCATCCCTTCCTCCGATTCGATGGCTTCAAGCTGTGGATAGTGTGTGTAGAGGTCGGGGATTTGTTTGGGGGTATAGGTAAACTGGTCTGCCTGATCCTTGTTCTGAATTCGACGGATGCCGTTCAAGCAGAAATTGCATTCTCCATCGTAGATGATAACGGGTTTGGTTGGTTTTGTTGTGTTGTCCGTTTTCATGAGTTAGATTCTCCTTTTGAGATGCCGATCTTTATGCGGGAAACCAGCCTTGCAGAACTTCACGGAAGCGACGAAACAGCTCTTTCCAATCACGTTTGGAACACTATCCCCTACATCTCCTCAAGCGTTTCAATACCTAGCAGGGCTAAAGCTTTCTTGATAACAGCTGCGGAAGCGTTTATCAGTGCCAATCGCGCTTTTATTAATGGAGGACTTTCCGCGGAAAGCACGGGGTGCTTGTGGTAGAATTGATTGACAGTTTGCGCGACGGTGAACAGATGATTACAGATACGAGCGGGGGAGAGATCCCTAGCGGCTTCTTCTACAACTTCGGGGAATTGAATCAGCGCACGAATCAGTTGCAATTCCTCCTCGTTTCCGAGCAGCGAAAAATCTGGTTCAACTGAGGTAAATTCTTGCGTTTGTGCCCTTCGTAGGATGCTTGCACAACGTGCGTAGGCATACTGGCAATAGGGTCCAGTAAAACCATCGAAGGAGATAGATTCTTCCGGATCAAAGTTGATGGTGAGTTCGGGCCGGACGCGCAGCAGATAGAATTTAATCGCCGCCATCCCAATCGCAAAGGCACGTTTCTGTACCTCCGCGTCCGATAGCCTGCCCTCCGAGTCGCGTCTCCGAATTTCATCTGCGGCAAGCTGAAACATCTCTTCAATGAGGTCATCGGCATCAATCACTGTCCCTTCACGCGATTTCATTCTTCCTCCTGGCAGATTCACCATGCCGTAGGATAGGTGATAGCACTCCGGTGCCCATTCAAAGCCGAGCATATCGAGCAGTTTGAATAAACACTGGAAATGGTAGTTCTGCTCTGAACCGACGACATAGATGGAACGATCGAGTTGATGCTCGTCAAACTTCATCTTTGCTGTTCCGAGGTCCTGCGTGATATAAACGCTGGTGCCGTCGCTACGGAGCAGCGTCTCCACCTTCTGGCTTCCATCCCTTTGTGTGCCGAATTCGTCAACGGGCAATTTGGCTATCACAGCCCCGTCTTCAGCCACGACGAAGGCACCCTTATCCAGACCGGTTTGGATGAGATCTTTGCCGAGATTGTAGGTCTGGGACTCGTAGTAGAAAGCGTCGAATTCTAAGCCGAGTTTTTGATAGGTTTCGCCGAATCCATCGTAGACCCACCCGTTCATCGTCTCCCAGAGTTTAAGCGTCTCTGGATCACCGGATTCCCACTTCCGAAGCATCCCCTGCGTCTCTTGTTCCAGATCTGGGTGCTTCTTTTCTTCTTGTGCGTAACGGACATACCAATCCCCAACAAAGTGATCGCCCTTCGTGTCGGTCGTCTCCGGTGTCCCACCATCTGCCCACTTCAGCCAAGCAAGCATTGATTTGCAGATGTGGACACCACGATCATTCACGAGGTTTGCCTTAATCACCGTATGCTCTGTCGCTTCAAGCAGGTTTGATACCCCCATTCCGAGGACACCGTTGCGGATATGTCCTAAGTGCAGAGGTTTATTGGTATTAGGGGAGAGATATTCGACCATCACCCGCTGTCCCCGCCCTATATCGGTGTTTCCAAGACGCTCCCCCTGTTGTGCGATCTCATCACATACACCGCCGAATAGAGCGTGATCGTCAATCTTAACGTTCAAATAGGGACCAACCGCCCTCACCGATTGGATCGATTCGTTCGGTTCGATCTCGTCTGCAATTGCTTGGGCAATTTGGGCTGGGTTTTGCCGAAATTGTTTTGCTAGCGGGAAGCATTCTATCGTAAAGTCACCCAATTCGACCTGTGGTGGATACCCTAGTTTGAGGGCTTCCGGTTTTTGTCCAAATCGGTTTTGGCAGGCGGTTTCTATTGTAGTTAGAATTTCGGTTTTAATACTGCTAATTAACATCCTTCCCTCCTACTTTTCTTCGTTAGGCTGGGAAGGGAAAAGCCTTTCGTCATCAAAGTCATAATCGTCAAGTTCGTCATATGCTTCTTCATCTTCCTCATATTCATCAACGGTTTCCACATCGGGAACTTCAATCTGTGGAGCGTCAGCCCAAAGGCGTTCGAGATTATAGTATTCCCGCTTATCTTCGAGAAAAATATGTACCACAAAGTCAACGTAGTCTAGCAAGACCCAGTCTGCATCACGGCCCCCTTCTCGATGCCAAGGACGTTCATTCCATTTGTCCGCCAGTTCGTCTCGCACGGCCTCGGATATACCTTCGACCTGTGTATCTGAGATACCACTACAGATGACGAAAAAGTTTGTAAACGAGGGTAACTGTCTTAAATCGAGGATAACCGCATTGCGAGCCCGTCGGCTCAAGGCGGTAGCAGCAGCGGCTTGTACCATTTCTAACATATTTTCTTGCATGTTATTCCTCCTTTTTGTCGTGGCTGGATTTTTTGAGAGCTATTCACAGGTATAGCTTAGAAGTAACTCTTTTTCGGGTTGAGATACTCGGTGATTTAGATAATTTCTTTCGTGGATATAGTAAATTTCAAGTGATGTGAGCTGTTTCTGACCCGTATGCGTCTCGTTCCAACGCTGGCAAAGATAACGTGCGTAATCCTCTTTGAACCCCAAGGGTCTGAAATATCTACGCCATCGATGGTTCTTGTAGATGGCAATTACAAGTTCTGGTTTTTTCCAACTCACTGTTCTATCCGGGTTGAGAAGATTGACCTTGGTTCCATCTTGAAGTTCACCAACGATTACATGCCATCCATCTTTTCTCGGTGGTCCCCTAAACAGTCCCCACCACTGATCTAATCTCAAAGTATACCCGATCGACTGAACAGCCATGGGAAAGGAAAGTGCGGGATTGACCGTCCTTAGATTCCACATCAGAACGTAAAGCAGAAAAAACAGAGCGAGTGCGTTCTTCCAAATCGCCTGCTCCCGGATTGGGGAATCAGTCCTCTGAACTAGCGTTTTGAACTTTCCTAAGAATTGGTCCCAAAACCAACTCGGAATAAACAGTAACCAACTCGCCATGCAGATGTAAGTAAACAGCCACAATTCCAGAGCAAGTCCCATACTGAAGTGAAAAACCGTGAAACTGACGATAACGAGGCAGCGCACCGGACCCGAAAAAAACGGTGAGAACGCAAGCAGCGGTCCAAATGCTTCGAGTCCCATCGTGGCGTAGGTAAGAAACTTCAACAACAGCGGATGGGATTCGAGCAGCAACTTTCCAAAGTTTGTAACGTATCGGTCAAGCATCAGCGCGTAATAGACACCGGTGCCTCTGATTAACCAACTCTTGGTTGATTTTAATATGACCGAAAACCAGTATACAAAGCATATCTGTAGTAAGGCAGCGACTGTACCTCCTGAAAAGATGACGTTAGATTCTTGGAATTGATGCGGGTTTCTTAAATGGTCAATGGAGTAACGTGCTCCAAGCGGCAAAAACATTCCCCAAAAGAGCAATAGACATAGTAGATAATCACCGCCCTGCATCAGAAGCCAATTTCGAGAATTCAAGGAAATTGTCAGGAACCAAACGATAGGTGTCACCAAACGGGTATGGTAGCCTAAAAGCAACCCGACCGCAAATAACCCCGCAATAATGAACAGAGCGGTTTGGAATTCTATTGAGCCGTTAAGCAGATGTACAGATACACGCCATTTTGCGGAGTGCTTAATGACTCTATCTATCGGTAGAACACCACGATCTGTATAGTGCGATTCTAAGTCGATAGCACGTGTGATGAGATCTACGATGATTATAAGTGCGATGCTGATGCGAAAGACTGCTAGTGAACGCAGATCGATTCCAAATAATTCTTGTGCTTTTAACTTCCAGTGATGAAGTCGAGATTGATTACGGAACATGTTCAACTTTTCGCATACTTGAACCGATAGTGCTACTGGACCTGTCAACTTTAGAACTTAGTATCTCAGCGCGGGAAAACCAGATGCCCCGCCTACAGTTGGCTGCGTCAATCCGAGAACTGATGGATGGGACAGCGAGTCCCCCGCGTCAATCCAACTCAATTGAATTCTCCCTCCATTAAATTGAACTTAATACACACTACTCTGGTTCGCCGATTTCGTGGAGTGCACTGTTATAGGCATCTATTGTATGTGGATGAATGAGGACACCTTTGGCGAGAAGGTGTTCAATTTTGTAACGACTGACTTCAAAAACGGCTTTGTTCAAATCTTGATAGGCAAGCTCACGCACAGCATGTGCCTCCGCGTGGTTGCGCTTCGGTTCAGCAAAGTCCGTGACATACAGGATCTTGTCGATAAGCGTCATCTCGCCAGATCCGGTTGTGTGGATTCGGATGGCGTTGAGGATTTCAGGGTTATCAATGTCGAAGTGGGTAACAGCGAGCATCGCTCCAACGGGCGCGTGCACAAGCGACGGGTTGTGGCACTCGATTTCATCAAGTTGAATCTCGTGGTTTGCCGCCGCTTCATACTGTTCTGAAGTCCGCATCCACTTCGCACAATCGTGTAGAAGGACAGCGAGGTTCACCTTCCGCAAATCCGCGCCATATTTCTTCGCCAAGTCAAGTGCTAACTCTCGAACAGATAGGACGTGCGTATATCGTGCTGGCGTTAATTTGGATTTGAGATATTTTTCAATCTCAGCGGCTTTTGGTTCTGCAAGCAGCACTGTTTTTTCAATGTCGTCGTTATTCTTCTTCATTTGTAATTTCGTCCACTTCTCCCACATCAAGCAAAAACTGTGCGAGTGCTTCTTTTTCTTCATCTGCCATCAGGTCAGCATTCGGCAGTGGCGCACTGATCTTGTACTCTTCGCCAAACCATTTACCCAGATCTATTGACTTGCAGCGCGCGCTACAGAAGGGAAAGTTTGGCGGTAATTTCCCACCCGGTTTGTAATCAAATTCGCTAACTGTTCCGCAGACACTACATTTGTGTTTCACTATCCGCTCACCCCTTTAAAAAACCTAATTTTTTACACGATAGTTTTTATAAGAACAATAAATAAGGTTCTCCGATTTACCTATATAGCTGATGACGTTCAATATACTTCCAGACAGGTTCTGGAACGAGGTATCGAATGGACTGTCCGGATCGGATGCGTTTACGAATCTGAGTTGCGGAGATATCAACCCCCGTTATCGAAAAATATTGGACGCGGTCTCGAAGATCTGAGGGAACTTTGTCCAAGCAGTAGTTAGGACGTGTAGTGGCGATGAAGCGACAGATGTTGAGAATCTCATCATAATCCTTCCAGATCTTAAAGTCAATGAGTGAATCGGCACCGATAATAAACGCGAGATCACATCCTTCTCCGTAAAAGGCTTGTAACTCTTTGATGGTCTGAATAGCAAAAGATGGACCGACACGATCCAACTCAATCCGCGACACCTCAAAATCAGAGTTATCCTTGGTTGCGAGAAGGGTCATTTGATAGCGGTGTTCTGGATCGATGATGTCCCGCGAATCTTTATGGGGGGGACGGGCAGATGGGATAAAGAGGATCTTATCATAGCCCAAGCCATCACACACCTCCTCCGCACTCAACAGATGGGCATAGTGGATAGGGTTGAATGTACCCCCCATAATGGCGATTTTCATCTTTGCCCTCTACTTTCATCAACGCCAGTGAGTCAGATATAGTTACCCGTTGAGTCCTGATGTGCTCTGAACATAAAATACATTTCAATAGGCTTTTTTGAATCTGTTTACTGGCTTTAGTAGGTATTTCTTTTCGCTTTCCGAGAACAAGCCGGTGCTCCAGAGAATCAGAGGATAGCCCAAAAAGAACAGGAGCTTCAGTGCTACATCCGTTCCGATAGCCCCATTATTGGCAACCAACAAAGATAGTCCATAAAGTCCAAATCCGATTCCTGTGATATGTAAAAGTCTTCCAACCTCGAAGTGGAGATCATAGAATTTTGCTGAATAGTATGCTTTCAGAGCATTCCATACAATGTAAGATAGCATAGTGGCGAATGCAGCCCCTAACATGCCCCATTGGGGGACAAAAAGAAAGTTTAACCCAATATTCACCAATGCTGCCACTAAAACGATTCCCGAAATATGGAACGATTTTTTCATCAGTCCCATACCCCAACCGACGAAATTACCAAGCCCATGTTGAACGTAGGAGTAGGTGATGATTGGGACGATGACCCAAGCTGCCCAGAACACCTCTTTCCGGGCAAAAAGCATCAAAATCTCTCGACTGAAAAGTGAAATCAGAAGACACGCAGCGCACCCCACCAGATAGAAATAGGTGGCACCCACTCTTAGAAAATCCCTGATGGCTTCGGGATCTTCTTCCTGCTTGAGAACAACGGGTTGAAGTGCCTGTTTCAACGGAGTTACCAAAGCGGTCTGAAGGATTCCAGCAATTTGATATCCGAAGGAATAGAGACCCACCATGCTAACGGAATTGAAGATTCTTAAAACATACCGATCGCCAGATTGGATGAGAAGATTTGAATATTCCGACAACAACAGCGGATAAGCGTATTTCAGCGGTGGAATAAGGATCGAACGAGACAGCTTAAAGGTCGATCTTTTGATAAAAACGGGGAGTACCATGATCACCGTGACTATCAGACTGAGCAAGTTTCCGACGATAAGTGCGAGCACTCCCTTTTTCAAAACAATAAGCAGATACAGTGTCAAACCCGCAGAGAGCAACAGGCTTGATATAGATGTAAATACGAAGTACTTTGCCCTCTCTAACATGCGAAGCAAGCACAGAAACAGGGACGAAAGCGGTTGTAAAAACAGTATCAGCGCATATATTTTGAGGAGGTGAGCGAGATTCCTATCTTGTAGGAGTACCCCAGCGAGGTATTCACTGATTCTCCAAAATATAACTGCACAACAGGTAATTATCAGCAACGCCCATAAAAATAGGTTGAACAGTAAGATACCACTTTTTTCCTCATATTCTGGTGCATAGTAAAACCGAGTAAAGGCACTATTGATCGGTGCTGACACGAACCGAGTCAACAGGCTAACCGTAATAGATATCAACCCAATAATACCAAAATCGTGGGGAGACAAGAACGAGGTGTAGATTGGGAACAGTAAAACGAATAACGCACCTTGAGATATGCTGCCGATGCTATAGATACTTCCCAGTTGTATCGTTCTTTTTATATGATCTATTATCATACATTGTAGACCGCATAACCCTCATTGTCATACAACGGTTCCAGTGATTTTAAGGGGTATTCAATTCCTCGTTTCGCCGCTAATTCTACCTCTCGTTTCTGAACCACCAGTGTATTGACCCCATACCGGGCACGAAAATGGTCAAAGTCTGGCTTCATCAGATAGAGATATACATGATCTTCACCCATATACCTCATCCCTCGTCCCGGTTCAGACATTGAAGGGTAATAAAAGCGAGAATCGGTTTCCTCGATGCTTCCAGCCAAAGCATAACTGAGTTTCGTCGGGATGGTAATTATATTCTGTCCGTTTCTCTTATTCAAGAATTTGATAACGTCATCAAGATCCGTTTCTCTGGGGGGCCAAAGATTGTTTTTAATTCTAACCGAACTTAGATACAGGAAATTCACCAAAACGAACCCGATGTGAATCAGGAGGATTACATAGATTATTTCGTATGAGTGCTTGACTGTAATGCAATATCTGACAAAAATTAGATGAATAAAGGCTAGCGAATACTCAAGATATCTTTCTGCCTCGCCTAGGAATAGGGCAAACTTGATAGATGTAATAACAAATGCGATGAAACTGGCGATAGTGAGTCCAGTTATATACCAAATGACGTTGTCAGAAGAGAGTGCCGTGAAAGTATCCGGTGAAGAAAGCCACCAGTATAAGAGAAGTGGGATAACTGGTATCGAATAGAGGATGATGATCGGTGTCGCTTTGGTAAAAACTATCCTGCCAAACTCTCTTGGTCGGGAGAACAGGTAGACCGGTAGTGCGACAAGATCCTTGAAACTATTCCTTTCTGCTATCGGCGTTGTACCTTCCTTTATAGCGGTGAAATACCACTTATAATGTGCCCATTTACGCGCAAGTAACTGCCTGACGCCGAGCTGCGGAACAAGTAGACAGAGTCCAAAGGTTCCTAGCAGCGGTAGTAACGGAACGAAGTCTCGGTAAAAACAGGACAGTACAATGGAATTCATTACTAACACCTGCATCCCAAACTGAGAAGAAAGCACCGTCAGCGTTCCTAAGAGAAGACAAGGCAGGTAGAAGTAGGGAAGTCCAAATAGATAACCGATACCGAAACAGGTAAAATAGAGCAGAATTAAGAGATTTCCTAGGGTTCTTCCTCCTATCGCTTGCAATCGAGCGGTTATTGGATGCAGCTTTGGGCTCGTTGCGTAGAGAAGCGTCACCGCACCTGCAGCGGAAATAAATTGTCCAGCAGACAGCTGCCAAACACGCTCAAACAGAAGATAGCTTAAAAAATAGACTAGCAGAATACTCGCTAAATCGAAGGCAAGGTTGGTCAACCTGCCAACTAATACCCAGTGTTTTGGATTAATCTGTGCGATAATAGCGTGTGGCAGTGGGGGATAGCCTCTAATTCCGGGGACGAGCGAATCTTTCACGTGGTGCTTGCCGATACCCTTGAGTCCCCCTAGGTCGCGCCGCAGCTTCGTGAGCCAAAGATGTGCGTCAAGGTCGCTGCCTGTGTGCAGCAGAAAAATCAGACGTGTCACAAGACCCAAGAAACAGATGCCTACCACTTCAACGTAGAGCATTTACGCGGCTGTCCTTTCTTGCTAAGCAACCGGAATTTATGGGAACTGCGAGCTCTTAGTATACCATAGATTCCATCATATCGCCTGCAATCTGATCAAATGCGTTTCGTTGTTCTTGTGTCCAGTCAGTCCAACGCGGAAAATTATCAGGTAAGCCTGCCCGCTCTTGCAATGAGTTAATACGTGCGTTGATCATCGCTCCTATCTGATTGGTGTTAAATCCGTCTAGGCTCAAAAAATCGAAAATCTGTTCCATTTTGAGCGCGTCCAAGGATTTCATATCCACCTGAAGCCAATGTTGATTATCGAGTTCAGAGAACAACTCCAGCGCTTTCTTATTAAAGTTAGCCCAGTACCAAGCACACTTTTCAAAACGCGAGAGCTGTTGCCATTCCTCAAAATATGGATCGCCGGGACTAGGGCGTAGGCGACTATAATCCCACCAATCCTGTTCAGGCGAATCAGTTAGCGATTTTGGATCGTCCTCCTTCATGGCGAAGATCCCACTATGCGAGAATTTCTGACTATAGAAATCGTGCCAGTCCATCAAGGAGCGTACAACCTCTCGTCCATCCCGCACCGGAAACAGGAATTTGCAATCCCATAGTTCGGCGATGTATGGAATAAACGGTAGATAGTTTGGATTTTTGTCTCCATACCTTAGACCACTAGACAACACCTTTTGGATTGGCTCTGACTTTGCTTTTTGAATGACCTGCTTCGGATCCTTTAATAGCCCCCGATATAAATTTCGTGCCTCGATGCACAGGTTCGGTTTCTGCTCCACAAAGATAGTTGCGTTCTGTGACGTATTTAGCATTTTTACCAGTGCCGTCGTTCCACTTCGCGCGCAGCCAATGATGAAGAAAATATCAGCCATAACCATTTTAGTTCATTAGTTCACTAGTACATTAATGAGCCAATGAACTAACAAAGCGGTTCATTAACTCCCTTCCTCACCTACTCGCTTCCCCGTTCTATTAGGGCTTATGGGCAATCACTTCAAACACATTAACAAGTCCCATATATGTTGCATCATAGTTTGGGGACGGTTGGCTGGTTTGTCCATTGCCAAACCCCAAAGTTCCTTCAGCTCCTAGTGCAACAACCTCGAAGCCAGATTTGTCCAAGGCACGCTTGGTGCCACCGAGGGTCATTATACGGGCACCGGTACTCAGCGAAAACCCACTTCGTTTGCGGATTAACGTATTCCAGAAGGTCTGAATGCCGTAGCGTCTGGGGCGGAAATCCATCGACGGATTCGGTCCTTCGATAATATTATAGAGATACCAGCCGGGTCCATTGGTACAGATGTATAGGGTTCCACCCTTTTTTAGGCTGCGAAAGAAGTTTCTAAAGACCTTATGGTAATCCGTTAGATACACAACGCTATAACAAAAAACCGCATCGAATGTATCTTCAAAATTGGGCATCTCTTCCAAACTGGCTCGATGAAATTCTACATTTTTGACATCATTTATCGAGGCGAGTTGAGTGCTAACAGATAAGCGTTCTGAGTCAACGTCCACACCAATAACGTGCTTTGAGGTCTGCGCCATTGCGAATGTCCATTGTCCGAATCCGCAACCTGCATCTAGAATCCTTTCCTTATCAACGCAGCCGATATGAGCCAAGCGTTCTCTATATTTATTCAATCCACCGGAATAAACCCGCTGCAAAAAGCCTACATCATTTGCGCTTAAACGTTGAAGTAGCCGATCTGGAATCTCTATGTTGTCTGTTCCAGACATTGGAAGTTGAACCTCTAAGATGTTTGCGTATATTTGTGTGAGTGACCAAATCCCATGGCGAACGGTAGATCGTGCAAGACCTTTTTTTCTGCTTCAATCGGGTTGAAACCTGCAAGGCGCGTCCGTGCCATTGCCTCACCAACCTTCAATCCGGCGGTATGCAGGGCGATAACCGGTTTAGGACCTAAGTAATCGGTTGTAACGCTCATGTAACCGGGTGCTGCCGATTTTTTCGGAAGGCACGGGATGGCGGCGTTATCGATTTCTTCGCGATTTATATTTCCTGCGATGTGGACAATCGACACATGTGGGCTCAACGCTAACAGTTCATCAACCGCTATCTGTCCTTCACTGCCGATTAAACAAACTGGATTGCGGTGTTCTACTAGAACAACGAGATCGGCATCACGAAGCGTAGATTTAGCAGATTCGGTCTCCAAGGAAGCACCCGCAGCAAGGTCAATATATTTTATATCAGCCTCTAACTTATCAAATGCCTTGACGCAGCTTTCACCAAAGACACCGCTTCCGACAACCACAACTTTCGATCTGTAAATTTCGATCTCTAATTCAAACGCTAGTTTAACTGCCAAATATCCGACATAGGTGAAAAGGTTTAGCCCCACCTCCCGCTCATTTGTACCCAGAACCATAATTCCCACCCGCCGACATTCTGAGAGATCGAGATCCGCTTCGCGAAATTCCCACGTTTCCCACATCAGTGGGAGAACGGCAGTTGGTTTTAGGTGGGTAATTATATTCTTATCGATTGGGCGCACAAATCCAAGATTCGTTACAATATCAACCTGCGAAAGCGTTGATGGAATTTTATTGGAAACTATCTCAATCCGATCCCCTACTCCCCACCTTTGCGCTAGTTCAAGCGTGAAATCTCGCACATCAGCCGCTTTGCCGTACCGAGAATCCCGCGTGATTGCGAAGACCCGATCCGAACCAGCCAACGCCGCAATCAAGGGGGTTACGACATAGTTGCCACTTGCCGCCTCTGTGAAAACAGTGAGTCCTGATAGGTCTAGATTGTACGTGTCTATTGCATCACCAATGAGTTTCTCAATACGCTTGATGTTCATTTCAAAAATTGTTTCAACCACCACTCAAAACTCAACAACGACCAGATTAGGAGTCGCTTGTTCTCTGCGCCAGAACTGTGGGTTTCAATGACCTGTCGCACATATTCGGGGTTGAGATATTCGTTAATTCGCGCCTTATCACTCAGCAACAGATCTCGCATATACTTTTCACTGCTCCCACGGAACCACGACTCATCGGGTCCACTAAAGCCCTGTTTCTTGGCTTGTGTAATTGATTTGGGGATAATCCGTCCCATCGTTTTACGTAGGATGTCTTTGCCAACATCTGTCCGTTCCAAACCAACCTTCCCCGGGCGTGGAGTGTTTTCATTGAACGCCTTCCAGTTGTGCAAGTTGGCAATTTTGTAGCGGACGGGTGTTTGGCAAGCGAGATTAACCAAGTCATTATCCAGAAGTGGCACCCTTGTTTCCAATGAATGTGCCATCGAAATTTTGTCTTCAACCACCAGCAACCCGTGTAAAAAGGTTTTGCATTCAAAGTAGAGTGAGTGGTTGACCTGTTCTTCCCGGCTGTCACACCGAATGTCTTTCGGATAGACATTCCGAAATACCGTCAAAGTGTGGTTTTTGAAGGAGGGTCCTCCATCAATATCCATTTTGTGAAGTTGATTTGTAATCTCTTGGTTGAAAAGCAGGGGTTTCTCTTTATTATATACCAATCTCTGCCAGTAGCGGTAATAATTGTTCGTGTAACTCTCGACACTGTTTCCAAGCCCTGTAGCATATCGCCAAGGATAACCGCCGAATAATTCGTCGCCACCTGTTCCGGACATGACGACTTTAACCTGCTTACTTGCCAGCTGAGCCGCATAGTAGTTAGGATAGCACTGTCCGACCCGCAAATCTTCGAGATGCCAGATGAGATCTCCCATGGCAGCTTCCATATCGCCAGAATGCAGCACCTGCTCGTGATGCGCTGTCTGAAACAGGTTTGCCATATATTCGGCTAATTCCCGTTCATCAAAACTCAGTTCATGGATTGCGGCTTCCGAGAGATCAAAACCTATTGTGAACGTGGCAATTTGTCCGAAGACAGCGGCAGTGATAGCGGTTACAGTTCCTGAGTCCATGCCGCCGCTCAAATAACTACCAACCGGAACGTCGCTAACACACTGGCGTTTGACAGTCTGTGTCAACAGGTCGTAGAGTTGGTCTTCAAGTTGATTTGCGGGAACATCCGTCTCCTGCCCGAAGTCAAAATCCCAGTATTTGGTCTTAGAAATCTTTCGCTCAATGAGATCAGGAGGCAAAGCAGTGTGCGATAAATCGAGTTCCAAGCAGTGTCCGGGCGGGAGTAGCTTAATCCTTGAGAAGAGGGTGCGGTCAGTAAAAATATTTTGGAATGAGAAGTATTCGTTTAATGCCGCGAGATCTACATTTGGTCTGTCGGGCAAGTATTCCAGAATGGACTTAATCTCGGATCCAAACAGAAATGTGCCTTCATCGGTGAGGGTATAGTAGAGCGGCTTGATGCCGTAACGATCGCGAGCAAGCCAGACTTTTTGATTCAGGCTGTCATACAGCGCGAAGGCGAACATCCCGTTGAATCGATGAATACAGTCCGCTCCCCACTGGTGGTAGGCGTGGATGATGACTTCGGTGTCAGAAGAACTGAAAAAGTGGTAACCGAGCCCTTTTAACTCCTGACGTATTTCTCTGAAATTGTAAATTTCCCCGTTGTAGATAAGCCAGATCTTACGTGATTTATCACACATCGGTTGATGCCCACGCGAGGAGAGATCAATGATCGACAACCTTCGGTGTCCGAAAAACAGATCCCATTTTTCTGAATGCAATCTGTTCTGTTCGACAGCTGAATCAATTACGGGCAGCGACGGGCAAACTTCTTGAAATTGGCTATCTGTAAAATCTTGACCGAATGGGTGATGCGCCCCTGTCTGATAGACGAGATAACCCGCATCGTCTGGTCCCCTGTGGGCGATCACATCTACCATCGGTTTCAGACGTTCTACTTGAAGGGGTCTATGATTGAGAGATATTGCTCCGGCTATACCACACATAGCTTAACCCCTGACCTGCTGAAGACTTTGGCACACCAATTCCTGTTCAACGTCTGTCATCTGTACATAGAGCGGCAGCGTCAATCCCAATCGATCCGCTAAATAAGCGTTGGGAAATTGTTCAGGATGTAGCGCGTATTTTTTCGTATAGTAACCCTGCAGCACCGGGGCGTGTGTGCCTTGGCGGGTCGCAATCCCTTTCGCCTCTAGTTGCATCATTAGTTCGTTACGTCCTTGGTGGAGTCGATCCACATTGCTCAGGGTGGGTTCTTCAGGACGAAATAGGCAGACATAAGCCTGATACCCGTGGACGAAACCGTCGGGAATTCTTGGTGTTTCCAGCCACTCTACCTTAGTTAGCAGCTGATCGTAGTGCTGGGCGCGTTGTGAACGTATGTCCAAGATCCACGCTGCCCGATCCATCTGTGCACAACCGAGCGCGCCTTGGATGTCCGTCATGCGGTAGTTATAGCCGAGATGATTATACTCTGATAGCAGGAACCCGGCTTTGCCCGTGTGGCGTGAGAGATCAGAACGTGAAGCACCGTGATCCCGTAAGATGCGCGCTAGTTGATCGAAATCCTTGCGCTGCGTTGTGATCATTCCCCCTTCGCCGGTGGTAATCGACTTACGTGGGTGGAAGCTGAAGCAGCCCATTTCGCCAAACGTACCTGCATGTTTGCCGTGATACTGGGCACCGAACCCACACGCGGCATCTTCCACAACCCACAGGTTATGTTTTTGAGCGATTTCCTGAATTGGCTGCATCTCCGCGCATAGTCCAAACAGGTGTACCGGGATAATCCCTACCGTTTTAGACGTAATCAACCCTTCAATCTGCTCTACATCGATATTGAAGGTGGGCAGATCAATATCGCAAAAAATAGGTTTTGCCCCCATGTATTCCACCACGTTAGCGGTGGAGATCCATGTGAAGGCGGGCACAATGACTTCGTCACCGGGCTTTAATCCTAATGCAGCGACAGCGATGTGCAGTGCTGTTGTACAGGAGCTTGTTGCGATTGAAAAACTGGCTTCTGTGAAGGCTGAAAACTTCTTCTCAAATTTCCCGACAAACGGCCCCTGAGCTACCCAACCGCTGTGCAAAGGGGCGCGGATCGCAGCCTCTTCCTCCGCTCCGAAAAATGGTTTGGTGATTGGGATCTGTTGGAGTGTTGTCTCAGCCTTCAACGGTAACACCGCCTTTTTTATCGGCATTCCGCCAATCGATCAATCGGCGCATCCCGTCTTCTATATCGACTTTCCACCGGAACCCTAAATCCCTTTCAGCGGCGTGGGTAGAACCGATCCGGTTTGTCACAAAGGTTTGATCAGCGGGTGCATACTGAATCTCAAGATCGCTGCCCGTCAACCGCAGCAGCAGCTCCGTCAACGCTTTGATTGATGTGCCGATGCCCCGTCCAACATTGTAGTTTTTGTCAGTCACGTCAGCCCGCATAGCACAAACGTTCGCACGGGCGATATCACTCACGTAGATGAAGTCGTACTGCTGGCTGCCGTCTCCGTAAACAACTGGAGGCAATCCTTGATCAATGCGGTCCAGAATCTTCATCATGACAGCGGTATAAGCCCCCTTATAATCTTGGCGGGGACCGTAGGCGTTCATGTAACGCAGCCCCACCCAATCCAGATTGTAGCGATGTCCCAAAGCCTTAAACATCTGCTCACCGGCAATCTTGGTCGCCCCATAAAAAGTATAGTTATTATAAGGATGCTCCTCCGTCATTGGCAACTCGACAGCGTCCCCATATACGGAAGCAGAGGAGGAATAGACCACGCGCTCTACGCCCTGTTTAATCGCCGCTTCCAATACGTTGAAAGTACCTCCGACGTTGACTTCAAAGGCGGAACGAGGGTATTCATGGCAATGTAACAGCCACAGTGCCGCCAAATGGAACACACCGTGAACTCCCTCCATCGCCGACTCCAATATATCACGGTGTAGTATATCTCCGCCGTGGGGATTTATTGAGACCCTAGGGTCTTTCAACGCCTCCTGCAAATTTTCTTGAATTCCTCGCGTGAAATTATCATAGACAATAATCTCAGCGACATCTGTCTCGATTAACTGATCAACGACATGGCTTCCGATGAAGCCAGCTCCGCCAATAACTAAGATACGTTTATCTTTTAAGTCCATAATGATTTTACCGCAGAGACACAGAGAACGCAGAGGTAAAACGTGAACGCTCATGTTAAGAAATAGTGCACCAGAAACCGAGTTTTCAAGAAAAAACTCGGTTTCTTTGTGTGCTTTGCACTTTCTTTTTACTTAATCTTTTGTTTTTCTCTGTGCACTCTGCGCCTCGGCGGTGATTTTTCAATAACCGGCAGATGTAAGCTGATTATCGCGACACTGATATTTTCGATGACAGTGACCACACTGTGCGAAATTGTCTATCAGCTCCAAACGGGTTCCACATTGACACATCCAACCGTGTTGCCGCGCAGGGTTGCCATAGACTAAGGCGTAGTCGGGGACATCCCGCGTTACCACAGATCCCGCACCGATGAAGGCATGTTCACCAATGGTGATACCGCAGACAATCGTCGCATTGGCACCAACTGTCGCTCCCCGTTTTACCAACGTGGAATCGTATTCATCAATTGTTCTGGGGACAGCACTTCTCGGATTGATGACGTTTGTGAACACCGCTGAGGGACCACAGAAAACGTCGTCTTCGATTGTGACCCTCTTGTAGACAGAGACATTGTTTTGAATCTTGACATTGTTTCCGACGCTCACGCCACTATCAATATTAACATTTTGCCCAAGTGTGCAATTTCGTCCAATTTGGCTGTCCTTCATAACATGGCAGAAATGCCAAATCTTGGTGCCATCACCAATCGAAACAGGCTCATCGATATAAGAGGACTCATGAACAAAATAAGATTTTTTCATATTATTCCCCTTTCTCGACGATATAGACGATACAATTATACATCACATTTTGATGTCCACCGGTTCACCGTTCTGGTTGCGTGATTGCTGCGCTGCTTGTAGGACTCGCACAACGCGAAGCCCATCTCTCCCATCGCTTCTGGGTTTGCGATGATCTGTGATACAATCGAGAAAGTGTTGGCATTCCAACTTGAGCGGCTCGGTCATTTTGATGTACGGTATTGTGACATCACCGAACCGCGGGCTTAAGGCTTCACCGTAGGAGGTGTAGCCTGCGCTGTGATTGACCCCTTTGTTGTAAATTTTCACCATTTCTGTCGTTTCCATATCATCAAAAACGACCATTTTTTCGCTGCCGACAATTGTTGTTAGGCGCAGCTTATGAGGGTCTAGCCAACTCAGTTGGATATGCGCCATTATCCCACCGGGAAATTGAAGGTTGACAAAGACCACATCGTCAATCCCCTCTTGCAGATAGGATGCTCCACGGGCGGATACGTTCTCCGGCTCGGCATCAAGCAGGTACATGGCGACGGAGAAATCGTGAGGGGCGAGGCTCCACATCGCATTTTCGTCGTGTCGGATTCTTCCCAAGTTGACCCGTTGTGCATAGAGATAGTGGATCCCCCCAAGTTCTCCCGACTGGATGAGATCTTTTAATTTTTCAATCGCCGGATGGTATTCCATCAGGTGCCCGACCATCAGGATTCGATCCGTATCTTCAGACAATTCGACCAATTCGACAGCCTGTTGTACCCTTAGTGTTAGCGGCTTTTCAATGAAGATATGTTTGCCGTGCTGAAGGGCTTTCAGGGCAAAAGTGTAATGTGTGCGCGCTGGCGTTGCGATGACTATTGCGTCGAGA
Organism: Candidatus Poribacteria bacterium; assembly: GCA_965116925.1. Classification (GTDB taxonomy): domain Bacteria; phylum Poribacteria; class WGA-4E; order WGA-4E; family PCPOR2b; genus PCPOR2b. Next base: position 5,576,983 of record OZ220744.1, read on the forward strand.
TCGGGGTCGTTCAGCAGGACATCATAGTTATCAGTGACCATGAGATTCGGATATTGCTCTTTGGCACTAGCGAGACGGTTTGAATCTAGGTCACAGCAGATTTTGACGCAACAATCGGGTAGTTGATCAAAGTTCCGCAGTAGATTTGGTCCCCAATACCCTAATCCAACCATTCCGAGGGTTATCTTGGATGTTTTCATACTGTTATCTCAACCCGCGCTTTGTAGTGGGATGTTGGGTTTCACTCAATTTATCTATAAGCGGGTGTTGTTAAAAAGCATAGGTTCTTTTGTCGTTGATAGGGATTCACCTTTACCGTTCAATCCAACCTACCTACTGTTAAATATCCACTTAGTATCCCTTTTGTTTATCCACAACATTTTCTAATGGCTCGCCCTTGATGTAGCGATGTAAGTTGTCAACAAACAGTTGCATGGCACGTGCACGGATGTGCTGAGATGCGCCTGCACTATGACCGGTTAAGATTACGTTAGGTTCTGTCCATAGTGGACTATCCGGGGGACACGGCTCCGTGTAAGTTACATCCAACCCTGCTGCTGCCAATTTGCCACTGCGAAGTGCAGCGATTAAGGCATCTTCATCGATAATTCTCCCTCGACTGACGTTGATGAGGTAGCTACCATCAGGCAATAGATTAAACTGTTCATGCGATAGGAGTTGATGCGTTTCGGGGGTGCTTGGGCAGCAAACCATCACCACGTTGGATTGTGCCATCAACTCCGGCAGCCAATCTAACTTCCCAAGTTGAGTCACCGTATCCGGTTTCTCCATAGATTCTGGATCAACGGCAATCACATTAAACTCGAATGCCTTTGCCCGCGCGGCGACTGCGCGCCCGATGCCACCAAGTCCTAGAATCCCCATTGTCATCCCCGCCAATTCGATACACGGCACACGTTCCCAATGCTTGCGTTTCATAAACTCTAGTTGCGCCGGGATGCTGCGGGTAAGAGAAAGCAGGAGGGCAAAGGCGTGTTCAGAAATCTGTCGCCCGTACAATCTTCGACAATTCGTCAACACCACGTTGCTTGCTTTGAAAGCGGGGTACATGAAACCTTCAACACCTGCATGTGGCTGATGCACCCATCGTAATGATCCGGCTTTTGGGAAGTCCGCCTCACCTATTGAGCCATAGATAATCTCGATTCCGGAGAGATGGTCACTAAGTTGTTCCCCCGGTGGCAGAAGGTGTATTTCGACATTTGGCGGGGCATCGTCGAGTATGGCTTCAACTTCCGGGGTTTGACGGCTTGCAATGAGAATTTTTGGGGTAGGCATCATAATTCCTTTCATGAGTTGTGTGGGACATGTTGGAAAACATTTAACATGGGTTGTATAAAGATTCGTGGGGATTGGGTGAACCAGTATTCCCAACATTTTTTGCCAAAGTAATTCAAGTTGGGTTCATGTTAAGAAAGCGTGTAACAGAAACTAAGTTTTGGGCACGGGCGGGGCAAGATGCCCCGCCTACGGTTTCTTTCGGTATTTTGCCCTTTCTTTTTACATGAGCCTCAAGTTTTGTAGACTGTTGGATCTTCAACGCCCGCTTCTTCAAAGCCCTTTATTCGTAACAGACAGCTATCACACGCACCACACGCTCTACCTTGTGGATCGGGGTCGTAACAGCTGAGGGTGAGTCCGTAGTCAACGCCGAGTTCCGCACCTTTTTGTATAATCTGCGCTTTAGTCATTGAGATTAGGGGGGTTTCGATCTTTAGCTTCGCTGTACCTTCAACTCCAGCCTTAGTCGCCAGATTTCCCATCTGCTGATATGCTTCAATATATTCTGGTCTACAGTCGGGATAGCCGCTATAATCAAGAGCGTTGACACCGATGAAAATTGTGTCGATTTCTAACGTCTCCGCCCAAGCGAGTGCAAAAGATAGGAATATCGTATTTCGTGCAGGAACGTAGGTGATTGGGATGCCGGTCCCAATTTCCTGATCTGACCGCTCTTTGGGAACATCAATATCATCCGTCAGTGCAGAACCGCCAAATGCACGCAGATCTATATCGACGATGACATGCTTTTTTGCCCCCATTTTCTCCGAGATCTGCTTTGCGCTGTCGAGTTCCAAAATGTGTCGTTGGCCGTACCGGAAACTTATGGTGTATACATCGTATCCTTGGGATTGTGCAATTGCGAGGATTGTCGTGGAATCAACACCCCCGCTTAAAAGCACGACCGCTTTTTTTGCCAATCTGAATTCCTCCTTTGTTTATTTGTAATAATGTAAGATTTGACCCACCGATGATTGGAGTTGTCAGCGTTGATTCGGGCATTTGATTATAGCCAAACATCAGAAAATTCTCAAGCGAAAATGACCTGACTTTCACCGCTCAGTTAATCACGCTTCTTATGTTTTAGATTTTCGGCGGCGTTGAACACCTGCTCAACTGTTACTGCTTCTATGACCGCACAATTCCCCTTTCTACATCCGCCGGGACGCTTACCGGGGTGGCATGGGTTGCAACCGAGCTCAACACCACTCTGGACGACGATGTGTTCCTCGCCATAGGGACCACTGCGATGGTGGTTTGTTGATCCAAAAATAGCGATGACAGGGGTCCCGACAGCAACGGCAATGTGCATTGGTCCCGTATCATTGCCGATATAGAAATCGCAGGCTGCGATAAGTCCAGCGATTTGACACAAATCGTCTGCTTTTACGCAGATTGGTTGTTGGCACATTAGATCGGCAACTCGCGCTTGTAGCTGCCTCTCGTTGGGTCCAGCAAATAACAGAACCTGCACGTTCCATTTTTCACACAGCCGGTCTGCAATTTGTGCAAAGCTCTCCGGTCCCCATAGCTTATAAACCCAATTTCCGCCGGGGTGAATCCCAATTAGCACCTGATGTCGATTAACTCCATTTTCAGTTAAAAATGCGTCGCGTTTTGTGAGCCTTGAAGCGGTGAATTGTAGTTGTGGTCGTGCGCCATCGACATCGAGGCCGTGTCGCTGGAGCACATCAAGGTATCGTGTGACAGCGTGGATATTTCCTCTCCTGAGCCGCATGTTCCAATGTTTTCCACCAACGAATCGGGACCATACGCTATCTCGGAGATCGACAACCAGATCGAACCTCTCACGGCGCAAAAATTGAATGAGGCGGATTTTTCCGCGCCAGCCAGCGTGCTCGCCTAGATTGTCGTACACAAGGACCTGATCTATTTGTGGGTCGGCAGCCAACAGATCGAAGGCATGGCCGCCAACAAGGAAGGTAATCTTTGCATCGGGAAAATGTTGGCGTAACGGACTGATGACCGCTGTCGAAAGAACAGCGTCACCGATGAAACTGAAGCTGAATACCAGAATCTTTTCGATCATGATGTGTAGTGGTAGTTCAGAAGTTCATTTAATGGGCCAATATACTAATGCACTCATGAACAAATTATCACTTATAGTGGATCTTAGAATTAATGAGACACTTCAAATCGGCGCAGTTGGATGAAAATTAAAAAAATGATTCGGTAATTTCTAGCGACGCCGGCGCGGTTGAAAACCGCGCCTACCGTATGTTTGGAGGAAAATAGGGATTACCGATTTAAATACTTAAACTTCATGAAACAGCGCCTACCAAACATGGGAGGCGACAGTGTCTATTTATGTTTAGAATTCACCATAGTTACCGCATAAAACTGAATTTGGCTCCCCTTTTGACTGCGTAGGCAGACGATTAGTTCGGGTAGATCATCATTGTCAGCGTCGGCAATTTTCATGTCCATAATTTGCCCATTGAGTAACGGGCTTCTCCACGCCTCTACATACAAATCTCCCTTTTGTTCAAGGATGATAAATTGATCTGAAAAATCAAGGGTACTCGGCAGGTTTTTCACTGTCCCAACAATCTCCGGAGCACTATCCCCGTTCAGGTCCCCAATCACAACTCCCTCACCAAAGATTGGTGGTGTCTGCCATGAGAGCTGCGTCGTGTTGTTGTCAATGTGATAGATTTGCAGATGTCCCTCCAAATCGACAAGGGCAACTTCGCTTGTGGAGCGATCTATCGCCCCTACGTGTGTGGCAATTGAATGGTAATCAACGGGCAACGGGCAGGGATGTTTCAGATGAATTTTTCCCATACGCCACACCCAACAGCTCGTCGATTGTCCGCGATAGGTCAGTTGATTGGCATCAGTTTTCCCAAAGATTAGCCGCTCCCCACCTTGGGCAAGTAATACCGAATCCTCTGCGAAAGTTGTTACCTTTGTGTCCTCTTCCCATTCGATTCGCTGTGTTAGGTTTGGCGTGATGCCGATATAAATCTCATCCCGATCATTCCCATCTCGGTCTGCGGCAAGCATTATCCGTTGGGGTCGCGCCAAAACCGGGGTCTCATCGGTGCCGTATTGTGCGTCTGACAGGTCAGGGTGTTCCCAAAGATCTACTCTGGTCCATTGCAATACTTTCACATACTTTTCGTCCGCGACCAACACTTCATTAAAACCATCTCCGTCCGGATCTGAGACCTCGATTGCGAGTGCAAAATAGTCCGCCTCCGGTAAACTTTGCCATTTGAGGAAGTAGGGTTGAAAGTTCGCGTCAGGTGCTGCCCTATAGAGTCCCGCCAATGCAGCAACAGGGGATAGTTGACGATTGGCAACATATCGGAGATATCCTGTCTTCACATCCCATAAAAAAAGATTGAGGTTGACGACTAGATCAAGTCTTGCGATGTGCCCCGTGATTAGCCATCGACATGCCAAGGATTTGCCATACTGCTTCACCTGCTCAGGAGTCAACAGACTGCCATCTGTGGGGTATTGACGCCAATCTAGACGTTCTGAGCCGATAAGAGCCTCGCCGATTGCCCCTGCCAACTGAGAGGCAAGTAGACTTGTCAAAACACGACTCACCGTTTTTAGATCTGGTTCTGTTGTGTTTAGGGGAATCAACGCGGTTCCAGCTTCGCTGGAATCCTGCGGTAGTTCCGCAATCACCTCACCTGCAATACCTGCTATTGCACGATTCAGATCCCGCTCTGGCGCAGCAAAGGCTACAATCACACAGTACCAAAAGAGGATAAAAACGGTGAGGGGCAGACAAGCTTTGATCTTAAAGGAATCCTGAGTTACTGTAGTATTTTGCGTCATTCGTCACTCCTTATCGGCACGCGTCGTGTTTCGGTTATAGGGCTACTTAGTTTGCGTCTCCCTATCTGAGCGATGCGTCAGGATTTGGGGATCTCTCCTACAAGAGAACTAAATCTCCCTATTTCAGTTAAAGTTTATCTTGACAAAACAATCCCATGTGTGGAATTATAAGGTGTTATCATACTTACTGTCAATCGTACACCGTTAAACCAGATGCAAATTCCAGACTACTACCGCACATTAGAAATAGATCGCCGCGCAACAGCAGAGGACATTAAACAGGCTTACCGTAAGCAGGTGAAGCGGCACCACCCGGATAAAAATCCGGGGCAGGAGAAGTATGCCGAGCGAATGTTTCGCCGGATCTGTATCGCCTATGAAATTCTTAGCGATCCCCAGCGGAAGTTAAAGTATGATCTCACGCTTAAGTCAGTCGATGTAGAGCACGCGTGGCACCTCCGTCCTTTTGAAAATCTCCGGAAATCAAACCAAACTCGACACAAGTATCAACTCATGTTTCAGGAACTGCTGAACGAGAACATTGAAGCGGGTATCGAAATTTACGAGCAGTTGCAGTGTGAGAAGAGAAAGGGCTGTATTGACGACTTTTTGGGCTATGCAGACAGCCGTGACTGCGAATTCCTCATCGCAGAAGCCTACCAGACGCTTGGGGATTATCGAACGGCGATGGAAATTTATGAGTCTTTAATTGAGTCCGAAAAGCGGCGTCCCTGTTTCCACCACTTCATTGATGAAATCAAGGAACGATTGAAACGGGTCTATTTCCGTGTCCTGACGAACCCTCAAAACCTTGAAGATATCCCAACGGATTTAGAAAAGATTCGCGCTTTGAACCTATCGAAACGTGAAACGGCATGGATTTATAAAAGATTATCGGAGTGCTACATTGATATTAACCAGATTAACCAAGCGAAAGAGATGTTGAATATGGCATTTGAACTCCACCCGGGCATGGCGGGTGCAAAAAAGATTTGTCAACAGCTAGGCATGGAACACTTACTGTTACAAAATGGCAAACGATGGTAATCTATAGTAGATTCTAGAATTAATGAGACACTCCAAACCGGGGCGGTTTGATGAAAATTAAAAAAACAGTTCGGTAATTTGCTAGCGACGCCGGCGCGGTTTCCAACCGCGCCTACCGTATGTTTGGAGGAAAATAGGGATTACCGATTTAAATACTTAAACTTCATGTAACCGCACCTACCGGGGGGCGCAAGTGTTTCTTTATTTTTTGAATTCACTATAATTCAAATAATCACTCCGATGAATTATCTTATTTTAGGTTACAGATAGTATAATATCATAACCCCCCGTGTTTTTCTATTGATAATGCATCCAGTCTAGGGGCATTTAATTCTCCCCTATTATTTTTTGAATCACGGATAAACACGGATTGAGGGATTACACGGATAAAAGGCGATCTCAATACCTACCATAAGAACGCGCAATGGATTGCGCTACTGCAAACAGCGGGGCAGGTCTGATCCCGTTCCATTCATACCGTTCAGGTTCAATATCAAAGCATCTAAATGCCTAGGTTTCTGCCATGCTCCAACAAATCAATCCAACCCTAAAAGTCAGAGGAAATTTGGTTGTCGGACAATCCGGGAATCCATCGGCAGTATTCAACGCTTGCCTCTATGGCGCGATCCAAGAGGCAAAGCAACACCCTGAAATCCAAAATATCTACGGTATGGTAGATGGCATTGGGGGACTGTTGAAAGGCGACCTGATTGATCTGGGACGGCAGAACCCGACGATCCTTGAAGGACTGAAAAACGTTCCATCTGCCGCACTCCCCTCCAACCACGATGCCCTTGTGGACGAGGATTATGATCGCGCTCTGGAAATCTGCAAAAAATATAAGATCCGCTATGTCATTTATATGGGCGATAAGGGGGCAATGTCCACCGCCGAGCAACTTGCGGAATTCGCTGAGGTTGAAAGCTACCCGCTCTGTTGCATAGGAGTTCCGCACTCCGTGGAGAACACGCTTGGCTTCACAGATCACTGTTTCGGTTACGGCACCGCCGCACGAGCAAACGCTATCGTCGTGCGAAATGTTGGACGTGATATTGAGGCAATGGGTGTCACGGCAGGCGTAAAAATTATTGAGACGATGGGAAGTAATTCCGGTTGGCTCGCCGCAGCAACTGTCTTGGCAAAAGATTCCGATGATAGCCCACCACACCTGATTTATCTCCCGGAAAGTGGGCTGGATCCGGCGCAATTCCTCGCCGATGTAGAGGGAGTGTGTCGGCGGTTAGGCTATTGTCTAATTGTCGTCAGTGAGGGGTTGAAAGGGGTGGACGAATGCACACTTCCGCCGGGCAAGCGTATAGGGGAATATCTGTGTGAACTCCTCGCAGATCGACTCCAGCTGAAGGCAAGTTGGGATAAACTTGAGGATCTCTCTCGATTCGGAATGCAGTCCGCTTCAGTCGTCGATTCTGGGGAGGCGGTAATGGCGGGGCAAGCGGCTGTCCGCCGCGCTGTTGATGGAATGAACGGCTTCATGATTACTATTGCTCGACACTTAGACCCGAACAAGCCTTATAGCTCTTTAATCGGTATGGTGCGGCTCAGACTGGGGGCGAGGTCTGAAAAAAGGGTGCCAGCGACGTTCATAAACGAGGCGGATAACTTTGTCACGGAGGCGTTTGAGAAGTACGCAACCCCATTGATTGGCGGAAAGCTGCCTGCTACTTTAGAGTCAGATCCTATCGGGGAGGATGTACAGTTGGAGCCAATGCCTGTCAGCGTCCCCGACTGATAGTTCAGAAAAGAGTGGATTTTCATCATGAGCATGTTTCGTGAACATTGGATTGGTGGATTGGTGGTCTACACTTCGTTTTTCGCGATTTCGCTTGCAGCAACGCTAATCGGCATCTTCGCTTTTCGACTGCCAATCGACTGGAACCCAACAGTTCCCCTTGATCCCCTGAAAATCGCTGCTTGTTTCGCCATCGGTGTTCTTTCAGGGTTGTGGCCCGATGTGGACACCAAGAGCAAAAGTCAACAGATATTCTATCGACTCTTCCTTATCTCTAACGTTGTATTGATCTATAAGGGACATTACGCCATATCCGCATTTTTTGGCTTATTTGCTATGCTTCCGCTCATCGGCAATCATCGAGGCTGGACACATTCCAAATTGACGATGCTGTTGTTACCCGCGGTTTTCCTGATTTTGCCGATGGCCTATTTCCAACGTGATCAGTTGGACCGAAATGAGTTGTTGGCATCGCAGAATCTGGTCTTGCTCAAAGGGTGGCTGCCCTTCTATACAGCCAGTTTAATCGGGTATGCAACGCATTTACATTTGGACGGTATTCTATTACGGTCCCGCAAGGCACAAAGGCGTCAGGCAAGGACTGGTTAAAGCGATTCTTTTCTCTTTATTTTTAGGACTTACGCACTTCAGTTTTAAGAGTAGAGACGGACGCAGATCTCGCAGATAAAGGTCGCATGAGCGAGATTAAAAAGGTTACGTTTTGCCTGCGAAAATCAAATTTTCCCATTTTTCCCGCGCAAATGGGAAAATTGTCCCTATTTCAGGGTGAAACGTTTTGTCATAGACCTTTAATCGTGTTACAAACAGTTACAAACAATTACATTTCATTGTCGTCTTATCGTTGGGATTCTTATTGTTGTAGGAGTTACGCACTTCAGTAGTGAACAACGATCATTGTTCACTACGAACTCCTTGATGGTGCGTCTACTGTAGTTGCCCGTTTCTTAACAGGCGTTGGAAGTTGTGTCCTACGGCGATGAATCGCCGAGCTACAGGATTTTGAGCATTCAACTGCATAAGTCCTAATTTTATTACTATCATCGCTGATAGTGCCTGCATTAGAATCTTGCGATAGAAATTTCATGTGGTTGCCACGATTATGTAACATTTCTTCAGTATACTTTTTTGTTTTTCAGGGATAAATAGTTTTCAATAGAATTGATACAGAAGGAGAAAAATTGATGGATTGTAAACAGATTTTGAAAGTTTTTGCTGTGTTGCTTTTATGCCTTGCTGCTGGTGGTGTTGTAGCACAAGCCCCAGACTTTCCGGACCGGATGCCGATTGTCGAACGACCATTTTCAGAGGATCCGGACAAATTCACTTTCGCGATTATTGGCGATAAAACCGGGGGCGGTCTAGATAAGTGGCACATATTTGATCGTGCAATCAGTGAAATTAATGCGCTGCAACCTGACTTTGCCATCATGGTGGGTGACCTGATACAAGGGGTAACGACTGATATAGCACAACTCGACGCGGAATGGGAGGAGTTTTGGCAACATGAATCCCCTCTGAACGTCCCATTCCTACCGTTACCGGGGAACCACGATATCACCAATCCGGTGATGTATGACTATTGGGTTGAGCATATCGGACGAACCTATTCCGCTTTTACCTATAAAGGTTGCCTGTTTATCATACTCAATACGGAGGAGAGACACGGGTTGCCTCAAGGCGTGGAAGATTGGTTTGGAGAGGCGCAGATTCGCTATGCAGCGGAAGCCTTGGAACAACATACGGATGTGCGCCACACTTTTGTTCTGCTGCACAAGCCCGCATGGTTACATGAAGATTCCGGTTGGGATCAAATTGAGGAAATGCTGGGGGACCGGGCATACACCGTTTTTGCTGGGCACTACCATAACCTGACACTGCACACGCGCAATGACCGCCGATATTTTGTACTGGGCGCGACCGGCGGCGGACTAACTCCTCGTGACGTAAAAGAGTTTGGTGCGTTTGATCATTATAGCATTGTGACGGTGGACGGTGATGATGTCACTGTTGCGATTGTTGAACCGGGCAGTATCCATCCGGCAGACATCTCGACCACCGCGTTCAAAGAGAAGTTCGGAGATCTGCTCACTTTTCAGTCGGACTTTGAGGTTGACAGAGCGCAGCCCGTTGCCAGCGGAAAGCTGGAAATCGAGTTAAAAAATAGGCTTGAAAAACTGGTAAAGGTTGAAATTGCGTTTGACCCAAGTGATAATTGGCAGATAACTCCGAATCAACTCACCTTTGAAGTGAAGCCGGGGCGGGAGACACAGAGTGTGGTGACGTTTTTAGGTGCGTCTGATGCGTTGCTACCCTTACCAACGTACCACTACTCCATCCTGTACGGTGGGGAGCAGTTGTATAGCCGGAGCGAGAAGGTTAAGTTTGTCGATGAGGCAGATCTGCACGCGCTCAAAGACTGGCAGATTCTCGGTCCGTTTGACCTCGGCATGACAGAGCGACCGACCGACTCGCAAACTGCGCCGGCGCAGTTTATTGCTGAACAACTTCCAGAGGAGGGATTAAGTGCTAAGACCTATCCGGGAAAGAATGGGGAAATCCACTGGCAGGAGCACCGTGCTGACAGCGAAGTTATCAACTTAAACAAGGCATTGGGGGATCCGGATTGGGCACTCGCTTACGCAGTAACGCATATCAAGAGCCCTGACGACCGGACGGTTTTCGCTCAAATTCGATGGGGAAGTGAGTTGGGACGGCTTTCTGTCAACGGCGTCGAGATTCGGGAGGCATCCGTACCGGAAGCGGACCTATTCTTCAGCTGGGCTTACGTTGAGTTGCCGTTGAAGGCGGGTTGGAATACCGTGATGGTCAAATCCGCAGATTATACGGGCGGCTGGCACTATCGGATGTGGGTTGAAAACCGGATGGATACGCTTGTTTTTTCCCATCAGATGCCGCACTAATGCGCTGTTAGGGAGCTTTACGTAGGGACGCAATGGTGTCGAACCGTTCCACAGCATTTGGGTGAGTCAACCTTGTCCCTACCACCACGATTAAATTAGACCGTTCATGAATAGTAGGAGTTACGCACTTCAGATTGTAGGGAACGCAGATCTGCGTTCCCTACGAATTACTGTAGTTGCCCGATTCATCGGGCGTTGAGAGTTGGCCTGTGTGGCGATTTATCGCCGAACTACAGGTCGCAGACTCTCGGAACGGAGACTTTGAGCGTTCAACTGCGTAACTCCTACATAAGTCAAATAGTGAGGATGTCAATTATGTCGAATTACCTAGAACCGACACATCATAGAGATTGGAAAAATAACAACTATCTAAAAATTTCGGGCTTCTTCTCAGATGAAGAGGTGACGGCATTGCAAGCGTGGGTCAAGGACATTGAGGGACGGAAACCGACCCATGACAAATGGCTGCACCATTTTGAAGCCACGCCGGACGGGACGCGGCTTTCTCGTTCGGAAAATTTTGTGCCGTACCACACAGGTCTGGAGAAACTGTTGACGGGTGGCAAGGTGTTGGACGTTGTTTCGGAATTGATGGGCGAGCCGGCAGTCCTCTATAAGGAGAAAATCAATTACAAGTACCCCGGTGGTGGTGGTTACGCCCCACATCAGGATGCGCCCGCTTACGAGTTCGTTACATTCCATATTACCTGTTTGATTTCCGTTGATCCATCAACACCGGAGAGCGGTTGTCTCTCTTTCTCGCCGGGGCGATACGAAAAAGATTTCATTGCGCTCGATGAGAAGGGTTGTATTGCTGAGGAGGTCGCTTCGGAGATGGAATGGGTAGAGGTGCCAACAGAGCCGGGGGACATCCTGCTTTTTGGGTCCTATATCCCACATAAGAGCGGAGCAAACAGCTCCAATCAACCGCGACGCATCATCTATGTAACCTACAACGCCCTCTCCGAAGGCGATTGGCGGGAGCAGTATTACGAGGATAAGCGACAGGCCTTTTCGGAATATAAAAAAAGCAGTTCAGCAGAAGCAGGTCAAATCAGTAAAATTGGACACTTTCAGGGGAGGACGGTGCTGAACCATGAAAGATAATGAGACAATCCCAATGCTGTAGCGTTGGGTCAAATCGTATAACTTTAGTTGATTTTGCGTGTAAATGATGGTATACTTTTGGTACGTTCAAAAGCGGGAGAATGTCACCCTTGCAGCCTTGCAAGGTCGCCCGTCTCTCCAGTGACATGGGGACTTTGGACGAGTGGCTAACCAAGCCACATAAGGACGAAAACCAAGTCCAAAATTGTATCACCGTCGCGGCGGGACACGCCGAGACGTAAAAATGCCTGTGGAGGGGCTGTAAGACCACGCTATTTTGCATGGCAAATCTCATCGAAGCAGGTATACGGTAGGGGTGCCCTTAGCGGGGCACACCCGTAAGTCCGTTAAAAACTCTCGAAGGAGATACAAAGTGATTACTAATAAGAATCCCAATGTTTCAACTTTGGGAGCGGTCAACAGTCGGATTGATCAAACGCTCGCGGAACAGCTGACAGGTGCAACAGCAGCGGAGAAGGTTGCCACGCTGTTCGATTATATGGAACGTAGAGGACAGTCGTTTTACGATGAATCGGTGACGCAACTGCAGCACGCGTGTCAATGTGCGAATCAGGCACAGCTGCACGAAGGAAGTAGGACGCAGGTTGCGAGTGCTTTGCTGCATGACATCGGGCATTTCCTGCTAGACGAACACAATGCCGAGAGTGACTTTTTGGAGGAAGATCAGAACCATGAGGAGGTTGGCGCAGATTATCTAGAACCGTTCTTCCCGGAGGCGGTTACAACGCCGATCCGATTGCACGTACCGGCGAAGCGGTATCTGTGCACCACCGACGCATCATACTACGACGGCTTATCCGAGGCGTCGAAAAGGAGTTTCCGAGTTCAGGGCGGGGTTATGTCGGACGAGGAACGGACAGCGTTTGAGGGCATCCCGCATTATCAAGACGCGCTCCAGCTGCGGCGGTGGGATGACCTTGCCAAGGTGAGGGGGTTAGAGACACCGACGCTTGATACTTACCGCGAGATTGTGCAAGCCTGCCTAAAATAACGCAAGTTGCTAGTTATAAAACCCGCTCGGCTCCGACTTCGCCAATCTGTTCTTAGGACTTCAATTTATCGGCAGTGCTTGGCCCTGGCTATACACATTGCGCTCCTCTGGAGCGCGGGTATCCAACCTATTGCGGTTCTATAGACATATCGCTTCTCTGGAGCGAAAGACAAAGGACCTACCAGATGGTCGGGGAGGCTCTGCCCTGACAAAAAACGGTGGACTTTCAACGACTAGCAACTTAGGTTAAAATAGTGCAGAAATTTCAAGGGTGTTCATTATCTCCTTGACAAATTGAGGATCATCGTCTAAAATATATGCCCTATCGGACCCGTAGTGTAGCCTGGTTTAACACATCTGCCTGTCACGCAGAAGATCGCGAGTTCAAATCTCGTCGGGTCCGCCAACTATTTATCTGTTTTGTATCAATATCTTTGCGGAATTAAGGTTGGATTTTGGGCGGGTAGCTCAGTTGGCTAGAGCGACGGCCTTACAAGCCGTAGGTCACAGGTTCAAGTCCTGTTCCGCCTATCCCGATTCATCGGGACGAAACGTCGAAATCAGAATTAAAAGCGACCCCTTGTCGGACCCGTAGTGTAGCCTGGTTTAACACATCTGCCTGTCACGCAGAAGATCGCGAGTTCAAATCTCGTCGGGTCCGCCAGTTATTAAAGCCACAGGTTGTTCCAAATAGCCTGTGGCTTTTTCATATCTATAGATCGAAGGAGGACACTCTTGTGTTAGATCTCAAATTCATCCGCGACAACCCCGATGCAGTGCGAGCGATGCTAACCGCTCGCCGCATGACAGCACCGTTGGAGGAGCTTATTGAAGCAGACCGCAAATGGCGTGAACTGTTGGGGGAGGCAGAGTCACTCAGAAGTCATCAGAACACCGTCTCAAAAGGGATTGCACAACTCAAGCGAGACAAGCAGGACGCCTCCGAGCAGATCGCTGAGATGAGAACGGTGTCTCAGAAAATTAAGACGTTGACCGACCAGTCACAGAGCTACAGAAGTGAAGTCGATAAGATTATAGCACTTATCCCAAATATGCCGGATGCCAGTGCACCGATCGGGAATAGTGAAGCGGATAACGTTGAGATTAAGCATTGGGGAGAGATCCGGAACTTTGATTTTGAGCCGAAGCCGCATTGGGAACTTGCGGAGGCGTTGGACATCGTTGATTTTCAACGGGGAGCGAAGGTCGCCGGTAGCCACTTTGTGTTATACAAAGGGTTAGGGGCGAAATTGGAACGTGCACTGATCAACTTCATGCTCGATCTGCATGTCTCTCAACACGGCTACACAGAGGTCTCTCCGCCTTTTGTCGCTAACCGTCCAACGATGACGGGCACCGGGCAGTTGCCGAAATTTGAGTCGGATATGTATCGGTGCGATCGCGATGAGGAGAATGAGGAGATGGATCTCTTTCTCATACCGACCGCAGAGGTGACGGTCACCAATATTTTCGCCGATGAGATTTTGAACGGCGAGGATCTGCCGATCTACTATACCGCATACACCCCCTGTTTCCGACGGGAAGCGGGTTCTTACGGTCGGGAGACACGCGGATTGCAACGGCTCCACCAGTTTGATAAGGTCGAGATGGTGAAATTCACCTTTCCAGAGACATCTTACGATGAACATGAATCGCTGCTGCGTAATGGTGAAGCGGTCTTGCAAGCCCTCGATTTGCCGTATCGTGTCATCTCTCTTTGTACAGCGGACCTCGGATTTAGTGCGTCTAAATGTTACGATATTGAATTATGGGCACCGGTCGACGAAAAGTTCAATTTGGAAATATCTTCGTGTAGTAATTTTGAGGATTTTCAGGCGCGTCGTGCGAATATCCGTTTTCGTCGTGAGCCGGGCGCGAAACCTGAGTTGGTGCATACCCTCAACGCCTCTGGGACAGCGTTGCCGCGATTGGTTATCGCTATCCTTGAAACGTATCAGCAGGCGGATGGGAGTATTCGGGTTCCGGAGGCTATTGTGCCTTATATGGGCGGGGTTGAGACAATTGAATTGACGTGATAGGTGGAAAATTTCCTAGAGCTTGGGGGTGTTCACAATCATTGTCTGAATCGCGGATTAAACTGATGACGCGGATTGCGCGGATTATTGTCCCGATGCTCCCCAATAGATCGGGGACTCCGTTCCGAGAGCAGGCAGGTCGATCGGGCTTCAAAGCAAATTGATTTGATAAAACAGTGCCTCAAAATCGCGCAACAACTGGAGGCAAAACAACGAGTGAAGATGTTAAAGTTGAGCAGAGCTCAATTAACTTGGGATCCGAAAGACACCGAATGTTGAAGAAGGGAATAGATTACGATGATTCAAATTGCTGAACCAGTTACCCTAGAAAAACTGTTACCACTTGTCGAAAAACTGTCGAAAGTGGAACGTGAACAACTGCGTAAATCCCTTGAAACGGACCCGACCACGTGGCGAAAAGAGTGGGAGAATATCGTCGCACAGTTTCACGATGCTTTTGCTGATACACCAGAGGAAGAAGTGACGCGAGATATTGAGGAAGCACTGGCAGAGGTAAGGCATGGACGAATCTGAAAGCCGGTGGCGCGTTTATCGAGTAACGTTCGACACCAATATCTTCCTCCGCGCATTGATTCGGAAGGGAAACCTCGCTGATAATCTACTCTCACTCTGGCTTGATGGACGGATTGTCCTTGTGCTATCGCAGACGATTATTGATGAAATTCAGGCAGTCCTGTTACGTCCTAGGCTTATCCGAAAGTATTCATACACATCACAGGCTGTTACCGAGTTGATCAATCTGTTGGTGCAACGGACAATTATCGCTGAGGTGCCTTTCTCGCTTGATCTATGTAGAGATCCAAATGATAATCCGTTTGTCGATTGTGCGGTACTGGGGCGCGTGCAATTCTTGGTATCATACGATAATGACCTTTTAGATGACCTTACCCTCCGACAAACTCTATTTGAATTTGGGGTTGAGATTGTTGATCCCCAGGCTTTTATGGAGAGAATACAGGAGGAGGTAAGGTGAAGCGAACAAACATGAGAGAGCAGAATACCTCTGTCAAATACACCCGTTCTGAAATAGACACCCTTCCTGATGAAACTGATTGGGAGCGCGTGGATGCGCTGACAGATGAAGACATCAACGCGGCAGCCGCCTCCGATCCGGACGCTCCGCCAACGGAGGCATCTTTCTGGAAGGATGCAACAGTGGTTATGCCAGAAAACATAGTCATCGTTGATACAGATCTGTTAGCATGGTTCAAAGCCCATACCCCAGATTACGAAACACGAATCAATGCGGTGCTTCGATCGCATGTCGAGGCGAATGACAGTTAGGGCACACGTCCAAACACCAACCTCGTGGCGAAACTTCTCGAAGATGCACAACGGGAACGCGAAGTAGAAGGCTAAGAGAAGAAAGGTTGATAGAATGAAAACACTTTATGAGTCCGACGGTGGTGGTGGTTTTGATGGTGGATTAGGCTACCCACCCAACCCTTCCGATTTTGAGCAGCCTAGCTGCAGGGGGTGTTTGTGGAACGCGATTAAATTGGTAATAATTTTCATAATACTGTTTTTCGTTCTGTTTTTCATTCTTCCCAAGTTTTTTTGATGAAAATATCCTATAAAATCGGTTATCGGACATCCTTCCAGAAAGGAGGAGATATAAATGGATTTTTCAGCATGGTCGCCATCACATCTGATTGTGGCAGCACTGGCACTGGCAACGATAATAGGACAAGCCATCGCCGTGTTAGCACGACTGAAAGCGAACACGGAACAGCTGCAAAAGCAAGGCGAGACATTCGTTCAGGCGATGGAACGGCTAGAAGATCGGATCGACAAGCGATTCGAGGGAGTGAATCAACAACTTACGGATATGCAAGCAGAGATTCGTGACGTTAGAGGTGAAATGCGACAACTCAACCAGAACCACATCGACCACCTGAACCGGCATCACGATTGAAGTGATAAAAGCCCCAAGGCAGGCACACCTCCCCACGCCTCCCTTGTGACGAAACTTCAGACACTCAACAACTGGAGGCAAAACAATGAGTGAAGATGTTAAAGTCAAGTAGAGCTCCGGGGATGTGTTTAAGATGTAGGATTTTCTGATGCCGAAGCCGATCGAGCCTTGTTAAAGACAGATTTAGCTCTTGAGATCTGTAACATCATTGAAGCACAAAAACTCACACAAGCAAAAGCGAGAAAAATCCTCGGTGTTGACCCGTCTGATATTTCAAGACTGAAGCAAGGTGATTTTAACCGCTTTAGTGTGGAGCGATTGTTTACACTTCTCAATCGTTTTAACAGTAACATTGAGATTCGGATTACATCGGCGGAAGATAGAGAGGGACATCAGCAGGTCGTTGCGGTTTAGGGCTGTTTAACACCTGTATGATTTTCTGGGTTGAGTGATGATCTATTTTATTCAAGCGGGCAATGATGGTCCCATCAAAATTGGCAAGGCGCAAAGTCCTGAAGCCCGTCGTAGAGAGCTGCAAACAGGCAATCACGAAAAATTAAACTTAATTAAAGAGATTCCCGGTGATGTGGAGAGGGAGAATAGCATTCATAATGATTTACGAAGCCATCGGTATCGTGGTGAATGGTTTAGCCCAACGCCAGAAGTTTTAGATTACATAGATGAAATAGCACGAGTGGACTATCAAGACATCAACGGTGTTGCAATAGCAGTGATTTGGCGCAACGATAGCGAACTATTTATTACAGACTATTGTCCATTTTGTGGTGAACGTCATTATTACGAAGGTGAGGATGGCAGGACAGAAGTTGGGTGCTTTGATGAATCACCATGCTTGTTTCCAATGGACGACCGAACTGTTGCGGATGGCACGGTTCTTAAACAGTCTGATGGTTATATTGTTCGGACGCGAAAGAAATAGCAAAGAGCAATCTCCCCCCACATAGGCTCATAATAATCTGGTCTCACATCATCGGATATTAATTGAATCATTGGAGGACTTATGTTTGCTAGATTACTGGTATGTGTCGGGCTTGTTACGCTCTTTGGGTGTAGTAACACGAAGTATCAGTATGTGGTTCTGCGTGATGTCCCGCAGTCTCCCACTTTCGTTGTTATTCCTCCCAATCGCTATATGTATGAGATTGAGTTTGCCAATACGGTAGAGGAAATCATCATGAGTCTTGGGGTAAAAGTGGTTGATAGACCTGCAACGAAGGAGGTAACAGAGACAACAGAGAAAGGAATTGCAGGAGCGAAAGCGGAAGATAGTAAATTGATGGCAGGGGAGAGAAGTCATCAACGAGTTGAGAGCTATTTCGCGTATGAAGATCTCAAAGCCGATTATATTGTGCGTTCCTATAGTAATTCCAAACAGGTTCGGATAATCAAAAGACAGAGTGAGGAGATTTTAGCTTCCATAAATCTGAGTCATTACTCTACTCCCGTTGATGATATAGGGAAAAGAGATTCTTATAGATACATAATCTTTGCTTTCTTGGATAACATGGGGATTCCTGTTATACAACCACCTAACCCAATGCGGGTGAAACCTTTTTAACATAATAGAACGTCCAAGGGGGTATATCCCCATGCCTCTCTTGTGGAGAAACTTCAAGAAATTGGGATTTGATGAGGCTGAAAATATGATAAATCTAAAAGATAGCTGTGTCATTGATAGGTTCGTAGCACATCTGAGGAAAAATGGTTATCCGAATCTCCAGGTTGATCGACGTCCGGACGAAGAAAATCGAGTTTCTCCAGATATAGATGCAATTGCCGGTCCCTTTGCGATTGAGCATACAAGAATTGACACCCTCCCAGATCAATCTCGTAATAATGATTGGTTCGATAAAGTAACCGGTGGTCTTGGGAAAGAACTCTCTAGCCGACTTCCGTTTCGTCTGAGTATTATACTTGAGTATAATGCTATTACTACAAATCAAGATTGGAAGGCAATTAAAAAAGCACTGAGGAAATGGATTATCAACGAATCTCCCAAACTGGTGAACGGGCACCATGTTTTTGGCAACATTCCTGATATACCTTTCAAGCTAACTGTGTTCAAAGATATTGATATGCCTCCGAAACTTGTTTTCTCTCGTTTTGACCCGAATGATAACACGCTTTCCAACCGGCTCAAGGTGTTGTGTGATAGAAAGGCAAAGAAACTCGCAAAATATCAGGGAACTAGAACAACGACGGTGCTTCTTATTGAAAACAATGATATTGCTCTTATGCACCCAATTATAATGCGGCAGGCGATACAAAAAGCCTACCCGAATGGACTCCCTCCGGGAGTTGATAAGATCTGGTATGCGGATACAGCTGAAGTGAGAGAGATGCCCGTAAAAGCCAGTGATATTACTTTCGAGGATTTCACCCCATATCTCTGCTGATTTCCTCCAGTATTTGATAATAACAACGGCTTTGCCGAAAGCCCCAAGGCAGGCACACATCCCCATACTTACCTTGTGGCGAAACTTCAGAAAATGGGGATTTAATCTTAAAGGAGATGGTCAAATATGGATGTCTTTCATCCGAAGATGCTAACGCGGATTGCTTTAATTTATCTGGAGGAAGCGGTCTTAGATGTTTTGTTTAAGGCGAGGCAAGACCATGAGGGTCTTCAGCCTGCGGAGATAGGTACATTGATAGGTATTCCTTCATCTTCCCGACGTCTGACGGGCATTGCGTCTCCAATTGTTCGCGGCATTCTGGATAGGCTTGAAGTTGGAGGGTTTGTCCAGCAAAAAGAGTCGTATGGATCGTGGGAGCTTACAGTTAAGGGAATTGAAAACCAACTCGGTAAGTATCACGCAAATATCTGATAACCAGCCTTATCGGATATTCGGGGTGTCAATCTCCATCTAAAAATAGCACTATCACAAATAGGAGATGAAGCAAATGGCAATAAAGGTAGCACTAATCAATATGAAAGGTGGGGTTGGAAAAACAACGCTTGCCGTGAATCTCGCACAGTATTTTGCTGATGCCATCGACGGAGTGGCAATAGAAGTCCTGCTAGTTGACCTTGACCCCCAGTTTAACGCAAGCCAATATATACTCGGCAAGTATAAGTATATGATGCTTAACCAAGCAAATGCACCGACAGTTCAAAACATATTTGAGGACAGTGTAACTTCATTAGATCATAATTCAGTTATCCACAACGTTTATGAGGGCTACCATGATGAAGGATGGTATGGAAGACTGGATTTGATTCCTTCACGTTTGGAATTAGCTGATACCCTGCGCCAGCCAGCGCAGAAGGAGCATCTATTCCCGGAGTTTATATCCAAAGTAGAAAATAAATACCAGCTGATATTCTTTGATTGTCCACCAACGGAGTCATTGTTCACGACCGCGGCATATTTAGCGAGCGATTATCTGCTAGTGCCAGTCAAACCAGAATTTCTGTCTACGATTGGGCTTCCATTACTGCACCGGTCAATGGAAGATTTCCGCAAAAAATACCCGGACAGGGATCTTCAACTTGCAGGAATAGTGTTTAATGAATCTGACAACTATATTCCAGAAGCCGAGAAATCAAAAGACGAGGTGTGTGAAGTGGCAAATCGGCGAGGCTGGTACGTTTTTAAGGAGAAAATAAGTTACTCACGTTCATACGCCAAAGGACCGCGTGAGGCGGAGCCCATCTTCCGCACTTCCTACGCAAGATGGGACCGGAAAGAACAATTCCGTGACTTCGTTCATGAATTTCAATATAG
Source organism: Candidatus Poribacteria bacterium (assembly GCA_965116925.1). GTDB lineage: Bacteria > Poribacteria > WGA-4E > WGA-4E > PCPOR2b > PCPOR2b. Next base: position 5,597,680 of record OZ220744.1, read on the forward strand.
AATCGGACTATGATTACACGAAAACAAAAAGAACTGTTGATGGATCTGGTGAAGTTGTTCGACAAGCACGGCACACAACCCTTTGAGGAACTTGCCGAATTACTTTCTTCGCCTGAAACTATTGAATTATGGGTAAATTTTTTAAGGCAGAGCTCGACTGCAGCTCGGAAGGCTGGATTTGAGCAGAACGGTAAACGGAGAGGGGGACCGCGCCGCGCCGTAAAATCGGAATTGGAACGGATCAAGTCTGAGGATCCAGAGAAACATCAGGCACTCGCCTCATTCCGTGATGTGCTCCTATCCAAAACTATTTTGCCACAGCTGAAAGATGTTCGTAATTTCGCGCAAACCCGTGGCTTGCCTGCGATAACAGCTAGGAGTCGAGAACAGGCAATATTCTTGCTCCTTCAATCAATGATTGCGTTGGACACCAATGTAATTAACAAGATTATTGAGTCATTACCTTCTTCCCCCACAGAAACTGTAAACGACCTGGAGGAATGGACTAGAATCATTATGGCTGAGAAACGTAAGTAATTGAAATTTTACCGATTTTGGCTTTAGTCTATAAAGCCAAAGCGTTCCACGAGCAAAAGGAACTAAGCCACTTAAGGTAGAAATGTGAAACATATCCGATAAATTAGCTTATCGGACATTCAGCATTTATAGGAGGCGACATGGCATTAGACGAAAACACACAGATACAAACTGGGATTGAGAAAATACGAGAACTGATCGAAGGGGGCGCAGGGAACAGAATCAAACTCTCTGAAGCGGTTTCCTTAGCGCGGTCAATCGTTTATGATATACGCGGGGATAAGCATCCACTCATGGAGGATCTCTCGGTAGCTCTGAAGATGCTGCCTATGTCTGGCCCGTCTGGTTTTCATGCTGCTATTGCAGCGTGTAATAGTGTAGTAACATTGCACGACCAAGGTGGTCTCAGCAGTCCCCGTCTGGAAATTGCTCGCGAGATAGAAGGGGATATTCTCGACATCGCCCATGAACAGATTAAAGCATCTGAGAGAAACCCTGATGCAACGCATAAGCAATTGCAACTTGGGATCGCCGCATTTCTGGGTGGGGCTGCTTTGGAGGACGCACTAAGACGATTGTGTGATGCCAATGGTATTAGCTACAATCGACAGCGAACATCTATATCAACACTTCAAGCAGCACTTTATCAACCATCGAAGCAAATTGAGGTGATTTCCGTGTCAGATAATAAGCAGATCACTGCGTGGGGTGATACGCGGAACAAAGCTGACCACGGACGATTTAGCGAAATTGCCTACTCAGAAGTTTTACCGATGGTCATTGGTGTGCGGGGATTTATAGATAAGCATCTTCCATAGAATCTATTTTGAGAACATGTCCGATAATAAGATGTTATCAGACATTTTAAGCGGTTTTCAGGGAAAATCGAAAATCTTGACATAGTAAATACGCGGGTTTTGCCAGTCTCGATAAGCAAAAAAATGTCCGATAACCTTACCCGATTCAACTGCATGGACTGACGCCAGAAGCAAAAAAAGAGTCGATAGAAGTCATTTTCAATGAGCAACGCACCAAGAATAAGGAGAACATAATGAATGACACAGGCTATACCAATCCACAACTGCTGATTTCCGCTGAAGAGTTGATGGGCAAACTCGACGACGGTTCAATCTGCCTTGTGGATGTCCGACCGACGCATGAATATGTCGCGGGACATATCCCCGGTGCTATCCATCTTGATCTATTCGCAATCAGCCTCAGCGACACGAGCGAACAGGTGTTCGACGCGTTTATGTGGACGATTGCGTACCTCTTTAAGGACCGTGGAATTGACCCGACCAAGACAATCGTATGGTACGAGAACGAATCTGGCGTTAAGGCAGCGCGCGGATTCTGGTTCTGCGAGTATCTGGGGCATGAGGATGTCCGGGTGTTGGACGGTGGACTCAGTGCTTGGTCTGCGGCGGGTGGAGAGGTCAGCACTGACGCCGTAGCACCAGACGAGGTAGCACAATTCTCGACCGACTCAAAAGCAGATGCCCACATGGATGCGGAGACCATCCACGGGTTACTCGATGCCGGTGATTTTGCTGTCCTCGACACGCGCGCCGCTGCCGAACATTACGGAGATGTCGCACGTTCCGCACGGGGCGGTGCTATCCCCGGTTCCGTCCATATCGAATGGATGAACAATCTGGACGAAAACGGTATGTTCAGACCTGCCGCAGAACTTCGTGAACTCTACGAATCCGCAGGGATTACGCCGGAGAAGCGCGTCATGTCCTACTGACAGGGCGGATACCGCTCTTCCCACAGCTATCTGGCGTTGCGGCTTTTGGGCTATCAGAAAGTCAGCAACTACATCGGCTCGTGGAAAGAGTGGGGAGATCGGCTGGATCTGCCGATCGAAATGCCGGGGCGTGATGCGTGAAACGTAATTCGTAAAGAAAAGATTTTACGCATGGGTCATGTTAAGAAAGCGTGCAACAGCAACCGAGTGTTCGTAGGGGTTGGGTCCCCCAACCCTTACTGCGGGCGGGGAAACCCCGCCCCTACAATAATGCTTGATCAAGGTCTGCGATAATATCTTCCACTTCCTCCAACCCGACAGAAACCCTGACCAAACCATCCGTGATTCCGGCGCGTCTCCGCGCTTCCGGCGAGACATGCAGGTGCGTCGTCGAAGCGGGGTGACAGATCAGCGTCCGCACGTCGCCCAAGCTGACCGCAAGTGCACAGAGTTCGACCCGATTCACCAGTTTCTCTCCTGCTGATACACCGCCTTTGAGCTCAAAAGAGATCATCCCACCGAAATCGCTCATCTGCTGTTTGGCGAGCGCGTGTTGTGGGTGGCTTGGCAGACCGGGATAGTGCACCCTTTCGATTGCCGAATGACTTTCCAGAAATGCTGCGAGCCCACGTGCATTGGCACAGTGACGCTCAAAACGCAGTGGTAGCGTGGCGACTCCGTGCAGCGTCAGCCAAGCGTTGAACGGACTGATTACACCCCCGAAGTGTCGTAGCGCACCTTTCCTCGCCCGATCGATAAAGTCCTTTGATCCGACGATCACGCCGGCGACCACTGTTCCATTTCCACTGAGATACTTGGTCATGCTGTGAACGACGACATCAATACCGAGAGAGATTGGCTGCTGTCCACACGGTGTGGCAAAGGTGTTGTCGATGACGGATGTAATCCCGTGGGCGTTTGCAATCTCCGCGCAGGCAGCGATGTCTACCAGTTTCAGCGTTGGGTTGACAGGACTTTCGATGTAGATGATTTTCGTATTCGGTTGGATTGCTCGTTTGACTGCATTGATGTCGGTCGCGTCCACAAATGTGGTTTCGACTCCCATGCGACGGAGATCTTCGTTCAGGATGTTGTATGAGCCGGAGTAAAGAGAATCCATCGCCACGACGTGGTCTCCGTGAGCGAGTAGTGTCAGCAACGCTGTGCTCACGGCTGCCATCCCCGACGCTGTTGCGAGTCCCGCTTCACCGCCTTCCAAGGCGGCAATCTTGTTTTCGAGCACAGATTGCGTCGGATTTCCCCATCGTGTATAGACATAGCCCGAATCTTCGTCCGTGAACGCAGCGACGCATTCCTCCGCTGTCTCAAACTGAAAGGTGCTGTTCTGGTAGATGGGTGGGATGAGGGGACCCGTTTTGGGGAGGGATTCTTCGCCGGCGTGGATGGCTTTGGTTGACCAGCCGGTGGATTTGGATTTCGTTGTCATAATCATCTATCCGTTGGTTACTCTCAGGACTTACGCAGTTGAACGTTCAACCCCTCGTAGTTCGGTGACTCATTACCGGAAAATACGACTTACGACGCCTGATGAATCAGGCAACTACAGTTAGCCCTTACAGTTCACGACGCCTGATAAATCAGGCAACTACAAATACGATTTACAACGCCCGATGAATCCCCGATAAATCGGGCAACTACAATTAGCCCTACAGTAGTGGGCACGCTTTACTGTGCCGTAATTTGGGCAATGGTTACGGCATACGGAGTATGCCTACTACCTTAAAGACGCGCAATGAATTGCGCTACTACAAACTCAAGTGCGTAACTCCTAACGTCTATAGTTTTTCTAAAATCTGTTCTGTGATCTCTATGGTGTGTTCGATGTCTGCCTCTGTGTGGGCGAAGGAGATGCTCCCCTGTTTGGTGGGAAGCGGGAAATGAAAAACGCCCTTCTCAATTAAGAGCGTTCTATACTTTTTGTCGAGATCCATATCGTGGAACTGTGCAATTTGCAGCCAATTGGTGGGAACCTCCTCCATGAAATAGACGACAAAGGCGGATCCTTGCCGGGCGACTGTTGCGGGGAAATCTTTCGTGGACAGGAGTTCCTTTAAGCCAGCTTCCATCATCTGACCGAGATGTTCTATATGACCATAAATCTCGCTTTCTTGCGCCTTCAATTTCTTCAAGGTTGCGATTGCCGCTGCGGTCGGGACAGGATGCGCGCTATATGTGCCTGCGATCAATACCTTCTTTTCCGGCTGCGGGTGATTGAAATACTCCATATATTCGCGCTTGCCCCCGACGACGCCGAGTGGGTAGCCGTTGGCGACCGCCTTTCCGAATACCGACAGATCGGGCTGCACCCCACATATCGACTGATAACCGCCTAGGGCATGGCGGAACCCCGTTTTCACCTCATCAAAAATTAACAGAGTACCGTATTGATCGCACAGGTCTCGAAGCCCCTCTAGATATCCGGGGTTCGGTTTGACCACACCGATGTTTTGTAGAATCGGCTCAAGAATAATGCACGCGATATTCTCCGTTTTTATCAGGTTTTCTACGGCGTCCAAGTCGTTGAATTGTACGACATGGACATGTTGGGAGGCGGATGCCGGCATACCGGCTGTAATCGGATAGAGCGGTAATTCTTCACCCGGCTGATGGTCCGCGATTCTTTCAAGCGAATCCATTAAATTGAAAGCCACATCGTTATGCCAACCGTTGTAACCGCCCTGCATAATAATCACTTCGTCGCGCCCGGTGACAGCCCTCGCGACCCGCACGGCGAAAAAGGTCGCCTCTGACCCCGTATTGGTGACCTGCACTTGGTCTAGGGTGGGAATACACTCTACTAACAGATTCGCTAGTTCGCCCTCCCAAGGGGTTGTCCCCGCACCGATCAGGGATTTGCCCTCCTTTATGGCTTGAACCACCGCACCATCGACATCTGGATCGCTGTGACCCAATAGATAGGGCGAGAAGGCGGCGTGATAATCGATGTACTGCATCCCATCGCTATCCCAGAGATAGGGGCCCTCCGCTTTCACAAAAACGCGCATCGGATCGATCACCCGATTTAGTGAAACGACGCCACCGGGTATCACCTTTTTGTGCTGTTCCCAGACTGCTGCTACTGTGTCTTTTTGTGTCATCGTCTTTTCTTTCTTCGATATATTAACGCCATTCTACACACATGTCGCCCCGCTGGGGCTTGGGGTATGTAGGGGATCGGCGTTGTTATACACATTGCGCTCCTCTGGAGCGCAGGATTGACCCTATATCGCTATCTATAGACATATCGCTCCTCTGGAGCGAAAAGCAGAGCAATTGACGGACGGGAAACCTATGGATTCGCAATACATAGGTTCTGTTGACATTTCACCGCAACTAGATAATCGAGCGGTGGTGCACAAACGCATCGTCCTCCGTAGGGGTTGGATCTCCCAACCCGTCGGGCGAGGGGACCTCGCCCCTACAGTTACAGGTAGTTTCACATAAATATCAATACGCCCAGCAACTTGGGCTATCTTACCCGAATTATTACTGCCTTTCATAGACTTTCGTTGGATCAATCACCGATTTCTCATTATGCAGTTCTTCGGTCAATACACCGTCCCGGAGTTGTGTTGAGTCTCCCAACCCGTTGGGCGAGGGGACCTCGCCCCTACGATTACAGGCAGTTTCACATAAATATCAATACACCCAGCAACTTGGGCTATCTTACCCGAATTATTACTGCCTTTCATAGATTTTCGTTGGATCGATCACCGATTTCTCATTATGCAGTTCTTCGGTCAGAGCACCGTCCCGAAGTTTCGTTATGCTATCACCGGTCTTGACCAGCAGGAGCGGATCTTTCCGGTATTCAGCGAGACCGATCTCAAGCGCGTCCCGTGCCCGAAACCGTCGAGCCACGGCGTTACCCAACGCACCGACCTGAGCGAGTCCACGTTCTTCGAGTATCGCTCCAAACTTGTTGAAGTCGTTGCCCACAAAGCCCGGTCTGGGACTATAGGCGAGTGCGGGGAGTGGTCGTTTTCGCCCCTCCGGCTCTTGAACCCATGCGTCGACCTGCCGCCACTGCCGGTAACGCACTTGTACAAGCTGCTCGATAACGTGGAAGAAGGTGCAGCGGAGATAGGGAACGCCAAGCATTAAGATGTGTGCGTCCAATTCATAGAGTTGCCAGAAGGGACCGTCGGCTGCCCAAGCGGAAGCTCCATGGACAGCGGTGATCTCTTTCGCGTGGGGCCCCAAAGCAGCGACAGAGTGCAGGAGGTGACGGCTCCGCCGTGCACCGGGGCGCGTTCGAGTTACCTCCGTGATACGTCCCATCTCCGATGGATCCCGAATAGGATCAAACACCGGATCAAGTTTTCCGCCGTGGGAGAAGGTGAAGGTCGGCACGACGAGTGTGCCCGTTGAACCGAGCACATCCAAGAGCGCGTCAACCATAGCGTCCGCGCCGCCTTCGACATAGCCAATACTGCTCAGCGAACTGTGCACAAAGACAATATGACTTGCTCCCAAACCCAGCGTTTGTAGTGCTTCGGCGATCTCTTCCTTTTTCACTGTCTATCCTAGCGATGCGTCCACCTTGTTAATCGCCGCAGCCATCAATCGGGCGTGGTCTTCCTGCATATTGACATTGAACCCAAACCGCAAGGCTCTGCCCAAAATCGAAAGGGTCTGCGGGCACATATCCCGTGAATACTCGACGTTCCCTTTGTAGGCTGGATCTTTCCACGGATAACCCGATGGGTGGTGGGAGTGCTTAAACAGGATTGAATCCCAGTAATAGTAGATGTGACGGTCTGGAAATCCTTCGTTGTACGCCGTGCCTGCGCCCAACCCTTCTGCCTTGAGTGCTTCGACGTATTTCGGCGTGAGTTCTGGATCCTTAACAATGATTGCTGCACTGATGCCGCATTCGCCATCAGGATCATCTACATGCTGTGGAATATATCCCTTCGGCGCATCCAACTCTGCGACGAACGCCTTTTTCAGCCGACGGGTATGGCTTAAGATGTCCTCAAGTTTGGAAAGTTGTACCCTCGCAATTGACCCCATAATTTCGCTCGGACGGTAGCCCTGACGTGAAAAAGGTGGATTTTGCCACTCCTTATCGCTCATCCACATCGGCATTGCAGCATCGCTAGCGAAGGCGGTGCGTTCATAGATATCGTAGTCATCCGTGAATACCATGCCTCCTTCGCCGCAGCTGATTACTTTGAAGTAGTTTAGACTCCACGCACCAGCCTCTCCCCATGTTCCGGTATACGCGCCGTTATACCGTCCGCCGACACACTGACAACAATCTTCGACCATTTTGAGGTCATGCCGCTTGGCGATTGCCATGAGGTCATCAAGGCGGCACGGCACCCCTTGCATGTGGACGGGCAGGATTGCTTTTGTGTGCGGGGTAATCTTCCGTTCAACATCGGCGGGATCCATGCCGAGCGATTCATCAATTTCGGCGATTACAGGGATAGCACCTACGCCAACGACCGCCGCCGCTGTCGCAATAAAGGTATAGCCCGGAACGATCACCTCGTCGCCGGGACCGACGCCAATCCCTGTCAGCGCACAGATGATCGCACTCGTACCAGAATTGACCATCAGCGCGTGATTCACGCCAAGCAGTGCCGCGGCTTCCTTTTCAAACGCAGCGACGTGAGAATCCTCAACAAACCGGAACAGTCTACCGCTCCGCAGCACTTCCGTGACCGCGTTAATCTCCCGATCATCGATAGCACTTGGGCCGTGCACACCGCTGGGAATAGGTTCCACAATAACAGGATTTCCACCATCAATAGCCAATCGATCCGCCATTTTTTTTCCTCCAAAGTCCCGTATAGCGAGGGTCCTCAACAAGTCGGGACCTTCGTTTTTTGATATCTGTTATTCATCTTTATATGAGACTTGAAAACTATATCACAGCGAGTGATCTCTGTCAACGATTGTTTTTCAACCTCAGTCGCCTCGCTGATAGGATCATTTAATTCGTCGGGCGGGGAAACCAGATGCCCCGCCTACGATGCAGGAGCCAACCTTACCAATGAACATAACCCCTCAGAAAAAACTGGGGCAAGCGAATCAGAGGATTTTCACTTGCATTTACAGATTCGGATGTGCTACAATATATTAGGAATGTATCGTATCCCATAACAAAACTTCAGACTCTTAACTTGTTTCATTGAAATCACGATTAACAGATGGAACTCACTGTATATCGTAGGAATCGATCTCCGCGATATGCACTAAAAGATTGAGAAGGGGTGTCAAAGATTCAAAATAGAGGTCGCCGTTACCAGCAAAAAACGCAACAGCAACAAAACAGGGTGAATCGACAGATTCGGGCAAGGCAAGTTTTGTTGATCACTACCGAAAACGACAAGCTTGGACCCATGCCCGTTTATGAAGCACTCGACCGTGCACAAGAAGAAGGACTTGATTTGGTGGAAGTCTCTCCAAATGCCGATCCGCCGGTTTGCAAAATTATGGACTACGGTAAGTTCCAGTATGAGAAAAGCAAACGGGCAAAAGAAGCTAAAAAGAAACAAGCCAAAGTTGTCCTGAAAGAGATAAAGTTTCCCTCTGTAAGAACCGGGGATCACGACTTTCAATTCAAGCTGCGTCATGCTCGCGAGTTTTTATCAAATGGCTGGAAGGTCAAAGCAACTGTTAGATTCAGTGGGCGTGAAATGCTGCACACGGATCTCGGAATGGAAATGCTGCGACGATTTGCAGCAGATGTTGCAGAGGTCGGCGAGATTGAGTCGCCTCCACGGATGGAAAGTCGGTCTATGTTCATGGTCTTGACGCCAAAGTCAGAAAAGTAGAGGAGCCCAGTCAGATGCCAAAAATGAAGACACATAAAGGTTCAGCCAAGCGTTTCAAAATCACAGGAAATGGGAAAATTCGCAGACGCAAGGCTTATTCCAACCACCTATTTATGTCAAAAACGGCGAAACAGAAGCGAAATCTCAGGAGAAGTGCCCTCGTAGATGCAACAAACGAGAAGAGGCTGCGTCGCTTGCTGTCCAACTAGGTGGTTGTCAATATCGTTTTTAAGGAGATTGTAATGCCAAAAGTAAAAACAGGTAGCGTCCGTCGCCAACGCCGCAAAAGAATCATGAAACACTCAAAGAGCTATCGCGGCGGTCGCAATAATCTGAAGCGGTCTGCGATGGAGGCTGTCGAAAAGGGCTGGAATTACGCCTATGCCCACCGGAGAGCGCGGAAACGGGAGTTCCGGCAGTTGTGGATTGCCCGTATCAATGCCGCCGCACGGATGCACGGCTTATCCTATAGCCGTTTTATGAACGGATTGAAAAAAGCAGGAATTGACCTCAATCGCAAGGTCCTCGCTGACCTCGCTGTCCATGATGAGGCTGGATTTGCCCGTATTGTGGAGCTCGCAAAAGGACAGTAAAATTGAGTTTGCGTAAAGGCTATGAAAGGACAGAGTAAGCGGTTCGAGCCTTCTAATTAGAGAGGATGCGTCACCGGCTGAAAGCGCATCTTTAGAACGAGTCGCTGAATTTCATCCTGGAGCCGCCGAGTTGAACGCCGATTGTGGCAATTAGGCTTGTGCCGGGAGTTTCACCGTTACCGAAACAATTAATGAAGTGGGCAGATACTATATCTGCCAATAAGGGTGGTACCGCGGAAGATCTCGACGCCTGTCACTTTCGTCCCTTGGACGGGGTGATAGGCGTTTTTTTTGCAATTTTACAGGAGATAAATATGCAAGAAGAGTTAAAGCAGATCGAAACTGAAGGGCTGACAGACCTCGAAACTGTAAGCGACTTGCGCGAATTGGAATCCCTACGGATTAAGTATTTCGGACGCAGGGGTTTGCTCTCCACAGTGATGCGAGGGATGGGGAAACTCTCCAAAGCAGAACGACCAATTGTTGGTAAACTCGCGAATGAAGTGCGAGCGGGGCTCACAGAGGCATTTGATCAAGCCGAAAGAGCTCTCAACCAACAAGCGCGAGAACAGCAACTTGCAGCGGAGGCTGTGGATATTACGCTGCCCGGTCGCCCACCGCAGCTGGGGAAAAAGCATCCGGTGACCCAAACCTTCGATCGCATTCAAGAGATCTTCCGGGGCATGGGATTCCAGATTGCTGAAGGTCCCGAGGTTGAGCATGAATATTACAATTTTGATGCGCTGAACACTCCCGCGGAACATCCCGCCAGAGATTCACACGATACATTTTATATCACTGATAGCTTACTGTTGCGGACACATACCTCACCGGTTCAAGTCCGCTATATGGAAAAACAGAAGCCTCCCATACGGATCATCGTCCCGGGCCGAGTGTATCGCTGCGATTCCGATGCGTCCCACACACCGATGTTCCATCAGGTCGAAGGTCTATTGGTTGCCGAGCAAGTCACCTTCAGTGAGTTGAAGGGTGTCTTATACGCTTTCGTGCAGCAGATGTTCGGAGAGGGAACCCGGACTCGTTTCCGCCCCCACTTCTTCCCATTCACAGAGCCGAGTGCAGAAGTTGATATTTCCTGCACAACCTGCCACGGTGGCGGGTGTCGCCTCTGCTCAGGCACCGGTTGGCTTGAGATCTTGGGGGCGGGCTCGGTGCATCCAAACGTCTTCCGTTATGTCAATTACGATCCGGAACAGTTTACTGGCTTTGCGTTCGGAATGGGTGTAGATCGGATTGCGACTCTGAAATACGGCATCCCGGACCTACGGTTGATGTTTGATAATGACATGCGGTTCGCCCAGCAATTTTAGGACTAGTGGAGGAAAATGAATAATGAACGTAAGCATCAAGTGGTTAAAAGAATATGTCGATTTCGATCTATCCCCTGAAGCACTAGCGGAGCGGTTGCTGATGCTCGGTATGGAAATCGAATCCATCAAACAACTTGGAGAGGGATTGGATCGGGTGGTTGTCGGCAGAATCAATGCCGTAGATAAGCACCCACAGGCTGACAAACTAGTGCTATGCCATGTTGATGTGGGATCGGGTACAGACGCACAAATCGTCTGTGGTGCCCCGAATGCACGCGAGGGGTTAGTTGCTCCTGTTGCGCTCGTTGGCGCACAATTGCCCAACGGATTGACGATTAAGCGGGCAAAGATCCGGGGTGAGGAATCGCAAGGGATGCTCTGTTCGGAACAAGAGCTGGCAATTTCAGATGAGGCATCGGGGTTGATGGAACTCCCCGACGCCACACAAATTGGCGCACCGATTGTCGAAGCTCTCGGTCTGGACGATGTTGTGTTGGAACTTGAGATCACACCCAATCGCCCGGATTGTCTCAGTATGATCGGGGTCGCTAGGGAAATTAGCGTAACCACGGGAAATCCGCTCAGGCTGCCCGAAGTAAATATCCAACAGGGGCTGACGGATAGCCATGATCTTACCAGCGTAACGATTGAGGCACCAGACCTGTGTCCACGTTACGCAGCGCGAGTTATCCGCGGGGTAAAAATCGCGCCTTCCCCCGATTGGCTGCAGCGTCAACTTGAAAGTATCGGCGTTGGAACAATTAACAACATCGTTGATATTACAAATTACGTCCTTATGGAATACGGACACCCCTTGCACGCTTTCGATTACCATCGACTCACTGAAAACCGGATCGTTGTCCGTCGCGCCAAGCCGGGTGAGAAATTGAAAACAATCGATGCAGAAGAACGGGAGCTGACCTCCGACATGCTTGTCATCGCCGATGCGGAGAACCCGGTCGCACTGGCTGGTGTGATGGGTGGATTCGATTCGGAGATTACCGATCAGACGGTTGATGTGCTGCTTGAAAGTGCGTACTTCCACCCCCCAAGCATTCGGAAAACATCGAAGGCTTTGGGGATGCACACCGAAGCCTCTCACCGATTTGAACGCGGCGCAGATCCTGAAGGCGTTATCCCCGCTCTCAACCGTGCAGCACAACTCATCACGGAAATCGCCGGTGGAGAGATCTGTTCGCGGATTGTTGATGTGTATCCGGGTAAGCGAGAAGCTACCGATATTAAATTCCGTCCAGAGCGCGCCAACTTTGTATTGGGAACTGAAATTAATGCGGATAAAATGCGTAACATCCTGACCCGCCTTGGCTTTACTGTGTCCAATACGTTTGAAGTTACAGTTCCCACCTTCCGTCCCGATGTGGGGCAGGAGATTGATCTGATCGAGGAAATTGCACGTGTACACGGCTTCGATAACATTCCAACCACGCTGCCAAGAGGTGATATCCCTATTCCGCAGGTTGACCCAAAGGAAGATCTGCGTGAGCGCGTGAAAACATACCTCCTACAATGTGGCATGATGGAAGCGATGAATTACGCATTCTATCATCCGGACGTTTTTGATCGTATCCGCCTTGCGCCGACAGATCCACTCCGTCAAGCGGTTCAAATTGCTAATCCATTGAGCGAAGACCAGTCGATTATGCGAACAACCCTGCTTCCTAGCTTGCTCGCAAACGCCCAGCGTAACCGGAACCATCAGATTAACGATGTGCAATTCTTTGAGTGCAGCAAAGTCTTTATTTCAAATGGAACAGGTGAATACCCAAATGAACCTGAACGTGTTGCGGGTATCATAGCGGGTAATCTCGGTGCCGGTGTATACGGCGATCCGCTCCGTCCGGCAGACTTCTTCGACATCAAAGGAGTCGTTGAAGGCATGCTAGACCGATGTGGTATCTTAGATTATACCATCACCCATACCGACCATCCAGCCTTCCATCCCGGACGCCGGGCAGAAATCTGCATTGAAGATAAAGCGTTGTGCGTCTTCGGTGAAGCCCACCCGGAGGTGCTGGAAACTTACGATCTGCCCCATAAGGCTTATCTGTTTGAGCTCGATTTTGAGAGATTGGTTGGCGTGGGTGAACCGATAAAACAATTTGAGCCTATCCCAATCTACCCCAGTGTCAATCGGGATCTCGCTATTGTGCTAGATGTGGATACGCCCGCCAACCGTCCGACCGAAATCATTAAATCTGCCGGTGGCGAGTTAGTCTCTGGGTTGCATCTGTTCGATGTCTACACAGGCGAACAGGTCCCCGAAGGAAAGAAAAGTTTGGCATTCGCAATTGAATATCGCTCGACAACGGAGACGCTTACGGATGAAATCGTCGATCGAGTTCACGGCGGAATTTTGAAACAGTTAGAACGGGAACTGGGGGCGACACTGCGTAGCTGAGTGGCACGGCAGCGTTTACCGGTGCCACCATCTTCTCTTAGATTTGGTTTCCGGCAGGTGGGGTTGGAGGGATTTTTCGGAGCGTAGGGATTTGAGCAGGTTCGACATTTCCTTATTCCTTTTGTCGGTCTCTAAGACAGTTTCACATATTGCAATGGCGCGTCCCCCAATCGCCGGATCCTGCGTCGCTTGATAGGCAAGCCCACAGATTGTTGCTGCGGCAGTGTTGTACTCCACCGGCTCAATCCCGCTCGGTAGTTCATCAGGGAGCCAATCAAGAAGGGCAAGCCCAACCTGCCATTTCTGAGACTTGGCGTCACAAATCAGCTTGTGATACAGCAAATCCGCCAACGAATCATCGAGCCAATACGCTTGCTCATAACAAGCAGCCGCTTCGTCATACGCCTCATTAGCAATGTGGAGTTTCGCCAACTCCGTATAGAACGCATATAATCCGTGATCGGTGATGGCGTACACTTCGTGTTGTGTACTCATCAACCATTCTCCTGCTTCCAGAAATTCGATTGCCGAATTTTTTTCCTCCTCCGTAATAATAATGCCTGTGAGGAGGTGCTTCGCCACCGCTGCATTCGGGTAGATTTTGGTACGACTTTTCATCAGGGGATACGCTTGCACCGGTTTGTCCATCTGAAGCAGCTTGAGTCCCGTTGCGATTCGGAAAAGCGAGACGATTGAATCGCTGTTTTTTCGCGCCCTTTCATCGAAAACCGACGTTTGATTGTCAGCGATGTAGCGATTGAGGGACTCTAATTCCGAGCGGATTGTTGGATCGGCAGGCACTATTTCGTGCGCCTTCGCAAGGAACCTTTGGGCGGTGAACAATTCATCCCACTCCCGATAGATCCGTCCCAGTGATCGATTCGCCTGTGCCAGAAGCGGCGGTGCAACGGCGACAGACGCAATGGTATCCCACGCTTGGATCGCCGTTGAAAGTTCCTTCGGCTCCGTCAGGGCTTGGGCATGATCGACAAATCGATCCAACTCTGCTCCGATTTTCGCTCTGTCGAATATGAAAATCTGGTCCATTGGTGATCCTCTCAGATCTTAGGCTCTAGCGGATACCCAATCCTCCGTGTTTTTCTCAAATTCCTCAGCAACTTCATCGGAGATAGTATCCTTGATAACCGTAATCAGATGGTCTCGGAATTTGCCCCAATCTGCCCCGCGCCCGGTAAAGCGGTATCGGTTGTCGATTTCGACAAACATAGTATCATTCGGTTCGTGATGTGATTCAAAATAGCGATTAACTTTCATAACTTCCTCCAGAAAAAGAAAGGGAACAAGTGAGAAAAGACAAGAGACAATTACACGTTTTCGACCTTGCACACTTTCTGTTTTGACTCATGTTAAGAAATAGTGCAACAGAACCCGAGTTTTGCCGAAAAAACTCGGGTTCTCTTCGTGCTTTGCACCTTCTTTTTATATGAGCCTCTGTTTTTACTCGTTTTCACGTTTTCACGTCTTCCCGTTCTCATCTGTACCTCTATTTGCTGCCGATCGTCCACTCACTAATCTCCCATCCAGATTCTATTGCGACCTGTCGTAACCCTTTGCTCGGATTGACGACGATTGGGTTGCCAACGCATTGTAGCATGGGCAGATCTGCACGGCTATCGCCATAGGCATAGCTTGCGGCGAGGTCAACGTTATACCGTTCGACAACAGTCTGGATAGCGCGGACCTTCTCCTCTTCGCTCAAAGGCAGCGTTGTCAATTCCCCCGTAAATTTTCCGTGTGTCTCCTCAAGTTGCACAGTCAACGCAGCGTCTGCTTGGACATAGTCGGCAAGGGGTTGGATGATAAAATCAAGAGAGCCAGTCACAAGCACAATCAGATCGCCCCGGCTTTGGTGTTCCCGAATACAATCTAAGGCGGCGGGAAAGAGTTTTGGGCGCACATAAGTCTCAAACTGCTCGACAGCGAGCTGCTTGACACTTTCCGCATTTAATCCTCGATAGTTACGATAGAAAACTCGGTTGAATCTCGTGCGACTCACTTTATCTAGAAAAAAGTAGTAGACAACTTTCAACGCGAACCAAGCAAGCCAGA
Source organism: Candidatus Poribacteria bacterium (assembly GCA_965116925.1). Taxonomy (GTDB): domain Bacteria; phylum Poribacteria; class WGA-4E; order WGA-4E; family PCPOR2b; genus PCPOR2b. Next base: position 5,613,189 of record OZ220744.1, read on the forward strand.
AGGGGCGTAGAAAGGGAGGAAGCAGGTGGGAACGGAATTGGACGTAATAGTGGACAATAGTCGTGCTCACGATGGTGCCATCAACATCAAAAAAGGCAGCCGTTTTTTTTTCTTCCGCTGACATCTTACGCCTCACGATTTACATGATCCGCTCGCAATGATTCAATCTCAGCCCTGACGGCGTCGGCAAGTTTTCTGTAAGTTTCCTGTTCTAGTCCTGAAGCGGCGTCCGTCTTCCCTATTTCGTGTCCGCTAGATGGCATGATAGGCTTACCAAAAGTCACCCGAATGCGGCTCTTACGCGGCAGATTTCTGCCCTTAGGCAGCGCATGGTAGGTGCCGTTAATATAAGTGGGGATGATCGGGGATCCAGATTCATAAGCCAACAAGCCGAGTCCGGGTTTGAACGGTTGAAGCTCCCCGGTGACAGAGCGGGTGCCTTCGGGATAAATCAGCAGGCACTCGTTCTGTTTCAGTACCTCTTGTGAGATTCGGAGTCCCTGCAAGAAATTAGCATGCCGATCGAACGGCACGAATTTGAGCAGTTCACCAGAAAACCACGATTTGAAACGGGTGCTAAACCAGTAGTCTTTTGCAGCGAGAACTCTCAAGCGTTTGGATTCGTCACCTAAAACAGTCATGACCGCGAGCGTATCGAGGTGACTTGAATGATTGGCGGCGATGATATACGGCTGTTCGCGCGGAAGGTTTTCCAGTCCATTACACTTAATCGAGAAGTAACACTTATAAATCGCCCACACACCGAATCGGAATAGCCCCGCTAGTGTAGCAGATATAAGTGAGGATTCAGGTCGCACAATATAGGCAGATGTTTCTTCATCAATGGGAGGCGGTGCGGAATCAGATTGCAACGTCTTGACTGTTTCCGTTACGTCACCAACCGTCTGGATTTTGGCAATCAACTCATCGGGAATTGAGCGTTGCAGTCTAGACTCCAGCAGAAGCAGCAATTCCACCCGCGCCATTGAATCCAGTCCGAGTTCTGTCCCCAAATTGCTGTTTAACTGGATCTGATCCGCTGGCAGACGCGCCAAACGGCTGAGTTCAGAAATAATAACCCCCTCGACTCCCGCAGGTGTATCAGTAGCCACCGTTGACTTCAAGGTATCCTCGTTTCCATCGGTAGCCAGAGTATCTTTGACAGGATCGGGCTGCGGAGTCACCTGTGCTTGTCGAGAGAGTTGCTCTTGCAAGACCTCTTTAACACGTCGGCGATTTACTGCTGCGTCCGATGTCTTGGGCAATTCAGTATCCCAAAAGTGCACTGTTTGGAGGTGTTGATACGTCGGCAAATCTTGGGCGCGTTCCTGAATGTGTTGATGGATGGCTTTCTCAACCTCAGTCCTATCCCGATTATCATCATGAACTGGAACGATGATGGCATGAGCCGCTTCAAACAGATTATCAGTGCTCATGCCAACGACGCAGATCTCTGAGATCAAGGGACTATGTTGGTAGAGTGCTTCAAGCTCGACCGGGTAGATATTTTTACCGGCACCGGACACAATCACATTTTTGCTGCGGCCGGCGAGATACAGATAACCCTCTTCATCAAAGTACCCCAAATCGCCTGTATAGAGCAGCCCGTCTCGAATGACCTGTTCTGTCACGGCTTGGTTTCGATAGTAGCCTTGCATCAGGCTTGGGCTGCTTGCGACGATCTCACCAACACCGTTTTCATCAGGATTGATAATCTGAAGTTCTACTCCCTGAACTTCAGGTCCCACTGTCCCCCGCTTGCTTTTGTGGTGAGGGTTTACGCTCAGAACAGGAGAGGCTTCTGTCATGCCATAGCCTTGATAAATTGTTAATCCAAACTCCATGAATCGATCGTATACTTCGTCCGGCAATGCAGCACCCCCGCTGACTAGAACGCGGATATGCCCTCCTAATGCAGCTTGAATCTCCTTAACAGTTTCTGGGTCGAGCGGTGCTTCCATCGCTTCAGGGGACTGCACGACATAACGTTTAATCGTATCGTACAATAGCTGGAACAAGCGCGGCACCCCAATAAGCACAGTGGTCTTGGTTTCCCGCATGATCGCCAAAATCGAGGTCGGTCTCAAACTATTGGTGTATGTGATGGTTGTACCGGCGTAAATCGACATTAAGAAATTGCAAGAGAACCCTAGCGCGTGGTACAACGGCAGAACTGAAAGGAATCGATCCGTATCTTCGGGAGGCAACGCCTTTGAGACAGCAACAACGTTCGCAACAAAACCCCTGTGTGAAATCATCGCCCCCCGCGCATCTACAGTAGTGCCCATTGTGAAGATGATCGACGCAACCGTATCTGGATGAATATCCACGTCGGGAAAATTATCAGGAACTGCGGGAAGTGACGAGTCCGTAGGCACAGAGGTTTCAGTTTGCTCACATTCACAAGGTTGGCAGAAACGATTAATATTCAAAAAGTCCAGCGACGCGGATCCTGCGCTTGATTTTATAGGGGTACTGTGTAAACGAGTGAAGCAAGCTTCAGAAGTCAAAATTGCCTTCGCTTCAGTGTATTCCGCAAGCGCGAAGATTTCTTCTTCAGCGGTCTGTGGGTCAATTGGAACCACAATCACCCCAATCTGTACAGCGGCTAAATAAGCGATACCCCACTCCGGCTGATTTTCAGCAAAAAGGATTGCTCGATCGCCTTTTCGGTAACCCCGTTCCCACAGTGTAAAAGCAACCTGCCGCGAAACCTCATAGAGTTGACTATAAGAATAGCGCACCCACTCACCACCCCGTTTCATCTCCAACGCAATTTTATCGGGAATGGATGCTGCCTGTTGGGCGACCAAATCTATCATTGTCTGATCCTCGATCGGTTTGGAAGATCCATTGATAGATTGCTCCTCGGATTCCTGACGCGCTCTAAATTCTTCTTCGGAAGGGGTATCCACCGGTAATTCGTCAATACGATTAGGTGTCGGTTCGCTGATTCTCTGACTTCCTGAGTCGTCGCCTAGTTTGAGAAAGTGCCGTTTGATTCCTGGGATATGTATTTCTTGGAAATAACGTCGCCAATCAATCCGTGACATGTCAAAGTTGAACTGTTGTTGATCGGCAGGCGAAAGGGAATCGTAGAGTGCTTCTGTCTTACCAATTTCAAACTCAAAACTGAGGCGGACATAGGGACCATAAATCTGCACATAGTGTAGTAGGGTTTCAATGGCATTCTTTTTAACTGCGAGGCGGCGGTCCTTCCGTTTCGCCCATCTCAATGGAATGCGATTGAGCCAACGGCTGGCTGTGTCGAGCAGACGCATTTTATAACGCAAATCGCTCTGAAATTTCGCCTCATCTGGAAACTTCCACACAGGAACAGAAATCGGCTTGCCGTTATCTAACAACGGTTGTCGCGTAAAGTAGTCGTGAGTGATATTGACGATATCACCAAAAGTTAGAGGATTGCGCGCTCCACTCGCTACGTGATAGACCTCTATGCCTCGACGGTAATAGGTCTGCACAGTCGCTGCTAAAATAGCGTTGATAACGAAATCAGCAGGGATAATATCAAGGATGCTATCCGGGTCGCCGGGAAAATCCGGCAAACGTCCTTTTCCAAAACCGACAATAAGCGGATCCGCCATGCGTAGCGCACCACCGAGCCACCCCGGCTCCGGATCCTCGAGGCTGCTCTCCATAATCGATTGGCGAATAATTGCCGTCGGCAGATCACCTCGCGTTTTCGCAATCATCTGCTCGCCGAGGGCTTTCATATAGGTATAGGTATCGTTCCAACCGCGTGCATGGGCTCGTTTCAAGCCCTCATCAATTAAACGCTGTTCAACCCACTTCTCCCGTGCGATATCAATCTGGCTGTTCAGTTTCTCCTCTGTATCAGCACCTGAGTTGCGTAGGGCTTCACGCCGGAACCGATCGAGTCTCTCAGGCTGGTTCGCGTCGATCCTAACCTGTTCGCTCAGTCGTTGGATATCTTCAATCTCGGCATCAAGGGTGCTAGGGATTAATTCCCCCTTTTCTGCTTGATATTGTTCGGCATAAGTTTCGTACGGTGGATGTAATTCTTCGGGCACCTTTCCCGGTTGAACTCCACGAACATAAGCGGTCGATACATGCAGAAAAATCGCATTGTTACAGCTTTTTGCCAGTTCAACCGCGTACTTTGAACCGAACACATTGCTCTGCAAGGACGCATCGATCGGTGGGTCGAATTTGACGAGACCGCCGCTGTTAATGAAGATTTGCACTTCGCGCTGTAATGTTTCGTAGTCGGTATCAGAGAGACCGAGCCGCTCGTAAGCCATATCGCCTTCTACTGCGTAGACCTTTTCACGAAGCCACTCCCTCAGCTGTTCCCCATGAATCTGTTTTAGCTTCGCAAAAGCACTTGAAGTAAATACCTCATTTTCTAGCCGATCTGTTGCGGTACGCTTTTCTCCATTCGCTACAGTCTGACTGCGGATGAGGAGGTAGATTCGCTTCACATCAGGAAGTGCAGTGAGAATTTTCGCCACAAGTGCTTGACCTAGAAATCCGGTCGCCCCGGCGATCAATATCACTTTACCATGAAAAAATTCAGGAATTGTCTGCATGTTATCCTTCATATTCAGCCAAATTAACGATGAGATTCGGCACCATAGGCGTACCAGCATACTTATACAGTTTGGGATAAGCCGCTGTGTAATCTCATCGCTGAAGATGTTTTAGTATAAGGGATTCAACGGCTTTCTGTCAATAACAAAACGTGAAACGCGATACAAACGATTGCCCCTGTTCAGACTAATCCTATTGCTTAACCATATAGTCAATCAGAAACTAACATATCCACCACACACAGGAATGCACTGCCCCGTCACATAATCCGAGAGATCTGTGACAAGAAACTCAACAACCTTGGCACAATCTTCTGGCATCCCCATGCGGCGCAGCGGGATTTGTGGCAACAGTCTTTCGCGTGTTTCAGGGCTATTCCTGCCGCCGGCGATGCCACGGGACGAAAGAATGTAGCCCGGCGCAATGCAGTTCACGTTAATTCCGTATGGTCCCAACTCAGCGGCAAGGAGGCGGGTATACTGTACAACCCCTGCCTTAGCAACGCTATACGCCATACCTCCCCCGTTCCAAGCACTCCATAAACCCGCCTGTGAACTGACGTTGACAATCCGTCCGTAACTCGCTTTTATCATTGGGGAACTTACTGCCTGACAGCAGAGAATCGCGCTGCTGAGGTTAATTTCCATAATATAGTTGTAATATTCCTCTTCAGTGTCCGATGCCATTGAAGATTTTGGTTGACCCAATGCGCCACCGGTGTTATTGACGAGAATATCAATTCGCCCTAGTTTATCTACAATCTCGTCAACCATTGCAAAGACAGCATCGCGTTCCGTAACGTCAACTTCAAAGCCGAGTGACCGACGACCGAAATTTTCAATCTCCGCCATGACGGTTTCCGCCGTCAATTCTTCGTTATATTCCTTCGCTGCGTCCAGATCAATGTCATTAATGACAACATCTGCTCCCAACTGAGCGAGGTGGAGCGCGTAAGCCCTACCTAACCCGCGTCCTGAACCGGTAACAAGTGCAACCTGTCCATCTAATTTACCCATCGAAATCTCCTTTTGATAGTAGTAGGCATACTCCGTATGCCGTAACCCTTGTGCACATCTAGGTGGATAATAGTGCCAAATTCCCAAACACCCAAGCACCAACGGGGCGATATGTGTATAGTAATCAACTACCGAACAACCGCAATTTTCCCCGACCTATGAACTGTCTCTCCCTCTCGTTTCGCTTCCAGGACGTAGATATATACCCCGCCAGCGACCGATTCGCCTGTTTGATTTGTGCAATCCCAAACGAAGGCTTCATCGAGTGAGGCTGACTGTTGACCAATCACATCCCGCAATACATCCGTATAGAGCAACCCCCCGGTGACATCGTAAATCTCCAGCGTAACGTCGGCAGATTTGGTGAGTTGGAATGTAATGATGGCATCGTGCGAAGTAGGATTCGGATATGCAATAACCTTATTGGCAAAGTCGAAAATGTCCTGAGTAAAGAATTCCATCGTCTGGCGTGCTTCATTGCCAGCTCGATCCGTCGCGCTAACCTCAAGAGTATGCCTGCCCGGCCCCAGATCAGTTGGGAGGTAGGTCAAGTGTCCCGTTGTATCCTCGTATAGGAATTGCACCGCCCGATTGTCCACCCACAACTGAACAACATCAACACCGGAGCCTTCGTCGGTAATTTCATGTACTATAAGGAAGCGATCGGGCTGAACCTCTGCGGAATCTTCGGGAAAAATGGTATTTATGATAGGTGGCGTCCGATCTATAAGAAGGGCATAGCTCCCGAACCGATCGGCGGTGGCTTCAAGCATACCGAATTGGTTTCTGAATCCATTCAGCGGCAGCCATTGTTGGAACTGGCTATCCCACTGAAACATCGTAACCCCGTTTTCGCTCTTATTGTGTTCTAGAGGAAGTGGAAGTACAACCTGAAATGAAACACCTGCTGTCTCCACAAGGGATTCGATAACGTAGATGGGCTCCAGTATTGTCAACTGACGTGTATCGGCGTTTTGTTGTTGTGCGCGAATCGTATTTCGATTCGATCCGCCTTGACTTCGTAAGATAACTTGAGATGCTGCGTCACCTTCGGGTAGTCGGACGCTGGGTCCACCATCAATAGAAAGGAGGATCGTCTCCGATGAAGAATCCTCTCCCCGAATCAATCGTGGGAACTGAATATCTTCAAAAAGCCGATTCTGATCTGCGAAATAGCCGCGCACAGGAAGCACTTGCCCGCTGAGAGAGCGAACTTCGGTAGAAAACGTAAACCCTGTTTGCGAAGAAGAGATCGGAAAGTCAAGGGCATAGCGAAAGATCGATGGTTGGTTTCCCATTTTCAAATTCGCGTTCAGCTCTTCACCCGAAACGCTGAAATGATCGAGATTAGGTGTATACCCTAAACGCGCACCCGATGGAAGAATTTTAAGGACGGGCACTGTCGCCAATCGCCTCGTTGTCGTTAATGTGATTCTAAGTGTATGATTTGCCCCTTCAATCCGTTCCGCCGAAATTGACGCTTGAAATGGTCGCGTGTCAATGGTAAACGTAAAATCGATTGGTATTGCCGAATTGCCTGCGGTATCCTGAACCTCCAGCTTGAAGCGATAGATGCCGTCGATCAGTTTGGTCGGTGGGGTGTAGGTGAATTTGCCCGTCCCTGGTTGAAAATCGAAAAGACCTCCATCAAACTTGGCAGCCCCCGGGCTCCCATCGAAAACAGATGTCTCCTCACCAAAACTGAAACGAATCGTCAACGGATCTATCTCCATATCATCAATCAAGAACCCTGTGATTTTTACGTCTGAACGATCAAGGAACGCACCATCAGGCGGCAAAACCTCCGTTATTGCCGGTGGGCTAAGATCTATTTCAAGAAGCGGATCTTTCCTCTTATAACTAATATGACGTTGTACCTCCGTTCTGCGTCCCAGCCGGTCAATAGCAGTCACAGTGATGAGATTAGCTGTTTCCCCTCCTACACCCTTAGCGGAATCATTTTCCTTTAGTCGTAATGTGCGCTCAAAACGCCCCTCTACCTTGAGGGGTACAACCGTCCCATTAATCAAAAGCTGTGCACCAGGGTCACTGATCTGGCCAGACACAGTGACATAAGGCACCTCTAGCAGAGCGAAATTAGTTGGAGATGTCAATGTAATCTCCGGCGGTTGGCTATCACGCACAACGGTCCGGGTTACGCTTGTCTCCAGACCAATCGGGTTTGTCACTTGGATCTCGATTCGGTTTGGACCTTCACTCAAGGGTAACTGTGCGCTAAAGCCCCCTCCTGAATCAACAGGTAAGGACATCTCCACCTGCTCAGATTTAAGAATAACAATGTTCGATTTCTCTGTTGTCCCTCGCACTGTTATCTGCTTCTCTAATGTCAACAGATCCTGAGATGGATCAGAGACCTCTAGGCGTGGGCGTTCATTCTCAATGAAAATTTGGATTTGGTCTTCCGCTTCACCGCCTTGCGTCGAAACAACGACAAGCCGCACAAGGAATTCTCCACGCAACCGTTGTGCATCCCACTGTCCGAGAAAACCGGTCTCCGTCACTGGCGCTGTCGCTCTGCCACCAATCTGACGCCAGCCGGTCGAGACGGTTTTTCCCTGATCTGTGGAAATAGGGATATACTCCAAACGATATTCCTTGAACATCGTGCCTCGAGCCAGTCCAAAGATTTCAACTTTGCCGCTCAACAGTTCCCCTGTATCAGGACGATCTATTTTCGCTTCCACTGTTGAGAGTGTCGGGAAGGCATAGAGTAACGTGGTAAAGCTGAATAACCAGAGCACAATTGCCAAGAACGTAGAGGTGAGCAGAATTGAAGAGTGGAAGGATAGGAGGGTGGAGAGAAAGGAAGGATTCGTTTTACGTTTCACAACTCCGTTCCAAGAGGACAAGGATCGGACCTACGCTCCGATGTAAGATTGGGGCGGACAGATCTATCAGGGGTCACATTTTACGTTCTACATCCTGCGGAAAAGCCCGACAACCTTTCCTAAAATCTGGACGTCATCAACGATAATCGGAGACATCACCGAATTTTCAGGTTGCAGACGAATTCTGTTTCCATTACGGAAGAACCGTTTCACTGTTGCTTCATCATCAAGCAATGCGACAACAATATCTCCGGTATCTGCGTAATGTTGTGACCGTACAATCACGAGATCGCCCTCAAAGATACCAGCTTCAATCATACTTTTCCCGTTGACACGTAAGGCGAAACAGGTATCTTCCTTGACGACCTCCCGCGGTACAGGTAAAGTACCTTCAACATTCTCAGAAGCAAGTATAGGTTCACCAGCGGCAACTCGTCCAACGATAGGAACTTCGACCGCTGCTTGTGGCAGCTTTTGCGGCACAAACTCCAAAATTTCTATCGCACGAGGTTTCTTGGGGATGCGCCGTATGTAACCTTTCTTTTCGATTGCATTTAGGTGATCGTAGGCACCCTTTTCAGAAATGCCAAAGTCCATCCCAATTTCGCGGACGGTCGGTGGATAGCCTGTATCTTGCACATGCTTCCGAATAAATTCAAAAATCCGGTCCTGTTTTTTGGTCAATGGTTTTCGCATGATCGTCTCCTACATCCTATATAGATACCTTTTAATATACTATACATAGATTAAGTCGTCAAGGAAAAAGTGCTGCGCTCGTACCGGTCTTTTCTATTTTTCCGCTTAATCCCGATTACCACTGGGTTTAACAACCCAATCATCCGCTCATTTTTTTATTTTCATCCTCATGGTAATCGTAGGGATGATTCCGAAAAATATAGTCAATTGGCTCGTCAGTGAATTCGACGTTTGGATCTATCTGGCAATTTTCAAAAACATCCTCACATCCCTTGTTGAACTGTACCTCTTTCTTATGTCGGAACCAGCGGACATTGTGGACCATCGCAATCATCTGTCTGGGTCGGTCAGAATAGTTGGGCATACCCCGATGCCAAAGGCGCATATCCCTGATAAGAACACTCCCCTTTTTCGTATTGCCACGCACCGGCGGCGCAATCTCCCGACGCGCTTCGACCAGTCGCTCATCGACCTTAATTGTCGCGTCATCCAGCGCAACATTTGTGTCTAGGTGGGATCCGGGCCAAAGTTCAATGCTACCATTGTGCTCGGTGACATCCATCGGTGCGATGTTGATGACCAACGATACCGCTGGATGTGCCATTTTCAACCCTGACCATAATTGTCCGTTATCTACATGAACCGGCTGCGTGCCACTGCCGGGGCAGTTGGTGTTACCGGTGTAGCAGCTGTTAAATAAACCCTCACCGAGAATCTTTCGAGTTACCTGTATCACCCACGGATTAGCGACAATATCACGAAAAACATAAGGAGCAAAGGGCGGTGGGTCTTGCTGGAGATGTTGCTTGACGAAATTAATTGGGAGGACAGACGCTGTCATCAATGTGTGTAAATCCTCATCCATCTTTTCGCGAAGCAGATCCAAATGGGCGTGCGATATGATGTCTGATAGGATGATATATCCATCCTCGCGGATTGCACGGACAGCCTGATTGAGATGTGTTTCGGACATCTCGTCGTTGGCTAGCTCTTCGGGACCAATCGTGATTTCCATCGTTTATTCCTCGTGAGTTTATTGCTTTGATGAGATAGTATCAGACACATATCAAGCGGTCAAGCGAAATATTTAGTTCAGCATTTGGGACTTTCAATCGGCGAGCAGATGTGCTAAAATATGTTTTTCAGAGTGGCTCATGTAAAAAGAAAGTGCAAAACACGAATCGAAATCGTAGGGGCGGGGTCTCCCCGCCCGCCGTAAGGGTTGGGGGACCCAACCCCTACGAATATTGGGTTTCTTTGCACTAAATCTTAACATGAGCGTTCAGAGTTTAGAAGTGTCTATAACAGTCAGGAATATGCTTGATAATATTTACGAGATTCGGAGAGGTACATAAATGGCAAGAGTAAATCGAGCAATTGAACTGCTCGAACAGGGGCAACCGGTCTACTATTCCAGTCCAAGAGAACTCAGCTACGAAGGCGGGGTGGAAGCCTCCCAGACGTGGTCGGATTATCTCGTGGTGGAGATGGAGCATGGAACGTTTAACCTCGCGGGATTGGACGCATTTATGAAAGGGCTCGCTGCAAGCGGTCCCACGAAAAGCGGACATCACACACCGACGGTCATCACCACGCTGCCGACGGATGGCACGGACGAACATGTCATGCGTGCAAATGCGTGGATGATTAAACAGGTCCTTGCGAGAGGCGTCCACGGCATCCTACTATGCCATGCAGAAACGCCCGGTGCGGTGAAAGTGTTTGTTGAATCTGCTCGTTATCCGATCCATACAATCGGTGTCGGAGCAGGGCTTGATGTCGGCCGTCGCGGGGCTGGCGGACAGGGTGGTGCGGCAGCGATTTGGGGTATATCCACAGAGGAATACATGGAGCGTGCCGATGTTTGGCCCCTGAATCCAGACGGTGAAATCTTTCTCGGCTTGAAGATCGAGAACAAACGGGCATTGAGCAATGTTGAGGCGACGGTGCGGGTGCCGGGCATCGCCTTTGCAGAATGGGGACCGGGGGATATGGCACTGTCACACGGTCATTTCGATAGGGATGAGTCGTCCTATGCAGAAGTGAGTGCAAACGCACGCACGCGCGTAAAGGCTGCCTGTGACGCTGAAAATATCGCGTTCCTAGATGGTGCGACTTCAGACAACATAGCTGAGAAAATCGACAGCGGTGTTCGCATCCCTTCATGCGATGAGGAAGTTGCGAATATCGGTCGTAAACACACCAATCGCACAATGCCGTGGTAGGAATGCGGTGTAAAATTGATTAATCCTTGAGGAGCTGCCTGACCGCTGTCGCAGCAACCTGCGTGTCCTGTAACGGCTTGATGGGACTTGTGTCTGTCAAGGCAGCCTCAAGGTTCGTCTCCAAATCTTCAACACCAGACCACATCACTGAAGCATGGCGCATAATGTCTGAATAGACTTTGCCCCGTTTGGGACGACGATGGGTTTTGTGATCTACCTCCAAAATAATCACCCGCTTACCGCTACTTGCAGCCTCGCATACCATTGAGAAACTATCTTCGGTAACGAGAATCACGTCCGACAGGGCGAAAATTGTCCCAACTGGATCCGTGAACGAATTTTCACCATGTGCCAGCACAAGGATTGGACAATATTGGGGGTTTGAAAGGCGTTTGGCAATCAGATTTTCAACGGAGAGCGGGGTTCGACGCGAAGTAGTCAACAGGAGTTGGCTATCCCATTTCGTTGCAAACCCCTGTAAGACTTCGATGAGGCGCGCTGCGGCTGTTTCAGTAATTGTATCGTACCGGTCTTCGCCACCAATTAGAACCCCAATGCGTTTCTGATCTGGAAGATCTAAATCCATTTGGAGTTCGTTGCGCTGCATCTCCAGCTTCTCTGGGCGCACTCGATTTGGAACGCCAAGGGTCTTGCAAACGTTAGCTTTGTTGCGGGGGGACCAATACATACGGGGAAGGATAGCGAGATCAAAGTGGTGAACCCCGACCGGTGAGGGACGACGGCACGTAACTGTCTTTGCGTCGAAGAGTTGTCCGATGAGCAAGTTAGGCGCAGCGACAGATGAACCAGTTGAAAGGATGAAATCAGGCGCGACGGCATAGATTTCATCCAATGTGTCTCGCTGGAGTGCCATGTGTAAGCAGGCTTTGATAAGCCGGCGCGGTAATCTAAATCCACCGAATAGACGCGTTAACAACCTTAGCAGATTATCTCGCGGTTTACTGCGAAGCTTTACATCAATCCAGTGATAGTCACACTCCGGCATCCGCTCAATCACGCCTAAAGATTGGTTATAATGACCGGGCTTCCCGTCACTCAAGAGAATAGCTCGCATAGAAGTGATTAGATGGTGTCTTACGCAACGTGCAAAAGTCAACAGTTCATCAGCAGACCTTTCGAGATCTGAATTGATCCGCTCAATAAACAAAGATATTAATCACGACAGAGCTGAAAAGCCTAAGAGTCAGCCTCCGTTAGAAATCCGTCAACGCTTTTTCCTCTGAAGCAAAGATATCAATACTTTGGGATAAACCAATTATATCGAAAACCTGCCGCATATGATTTGATGGATGGGAGATCCGTAGGACTTGCCCCCTGTTGCGCGTTTTCCAAATCAGTTTGACGATGACACCAAACCCGCTACTAGTGATAAAACTTTGCCGGTCAAAGCGAAGCAGAATTTTTGCTGCATTGGCACTTTGGTCATAAGCTGTGTTTATCCCTTCTGCTGAGTCTTCCGTAAAATAACCGGTGATGTCAAAAATTGAGATTTCTCCATCGTGCCTGACTGTTACTCGAGGTTCTGACCGCGTATACCGCATATAAAGTAATCCGTTCTCCTTTCGGCGTTCAGGACAGACAAAAAATTCAAGATATCTGCAATGGAGATTTTAGCCGATCTGAGAAAAACTGTCAATAAGGTAAAAAGAAATTTGTAATCAAAGGAGAAAACCAATGACCGCCGCAATCCAGCGAGGCAAGCCATTTTCTGAGGAAGAAACACAACGAATCGTCGAACAGTTCAATCGTGACGGCTACTATTTCTTCGGTGAAGTGTTCACCTCAGAAGAAGCAGCCACACTTAAAGCATTAATGGAGCAAAAATATAACGACCCACGCATGCACGATGAGGCAGGCGACCATATCCGTGGCATCAGCATGATGCGCATGTTTGAATATGACAAGGCTTTTCGAGATCTCATCGTGCGAGAGCCTTATGTCAGCCTCGCTGAAGCAATCTTGGGTGAGGACTGTCATATGATGTCCCAAAATGCACTACGTTACGCGCCCGGACAGGGGGGCGGGTGGCATAGCGACGACAAACTCCACTTTCCGCTGCCGGATGGTGTGCCTCGACACGATCCTCGTATCACGCTGCCCTGCTTCGTTATCAACGTGCTTATCCCGCTTATCGATATTGAAACAATGGACGATGGTCCAACACAGGTTGTCCCCGGCAGCCATTATTCGGGGCGTAGACCACCCGCTGAAGAGAATCCAACCTTTGAAGGGAAGGGTCCCGTCAGCTTCTTTACAAAGGCGGGTGGTGCCTATATGTTTAATAGTCAAGTCTGGCATCGCGGCACCCCTAACAATCGAAATCAGATTCGATACGTTGCAGCGGTCACATACAGCCAGCGGATCATCGCACAGCGACTCTATCCGTTTATCGACTACCGGATGCCTGAACATGTTTTTGAGGGGGCGGACGAACGGCTGCAGAGATTGTTGGGGAGGCATAATAAGGGAGCCTTCGGCTAAACGTATGAGCGAATCACACTATGAAAAATTCTTTGAACTCATAGCGAAGCGATCCGCTTTAATAGATCTTAGGGAAGATAAGCAGATCAGTCTGACTGAGATCACTCCCCCAATTGATTGGGGTGAACTCTTCGGGAACAAGAATCCCGTTGAGATAGAAATCGGATGCGGTAAGGGACGTTTTCTGCTTGAGACCTCAAGGCAACATCCAGAGATTAATTACGTTGGTGTCGAGCGAGCGTTGAAATATGTCCAACATACAAAGAAGCGGTTACTGAAAGGAAACACTAAGCGGGTTTTCCTAATCTGGAGCGATGCTGGTTACCTCGTTGATCGCTACATTGGAGAAGACACCATTGATGCGTATCACGTCTACTTCCCAGATCCCTGGCCCAAGAAACGGCATCATAAGCGTCGGCTCTTTAGAAATGAGGTCTGGCTAGACGGATTGGTTCGGACACTGAATTCGAGTAGAGGACGTATCCACATCGCTACCGATTACGCCGAGTATTTCTATGAAATCCACGACTGTCTAACGCATACGCCTCCGTTGGTCTACCTACCATCTGACTCCCTTGAGATAGGGCACATCCCAACCAGTTTTGAGATAAAGTACCGGGAAGAAGGGCGAAAGATCTATCGTGCGGTGTATCAGATGGATTCATCCTCTTATAAGCCGTAGGATCTGCCTCTCACGTTTCATGTTTTGCTGCTATATTTCATGGAGCGGATACAACTTCCGACCAAGATTGTGGAACGGCAACTCTTTCCCCACCGGATCGTGCACACTCGGTTCAGACACCGCATAGATTGCCCCTGCCCACGACTCAAAGCCTGCCCGAAAGTGTACTGTCGATTTGACCCCGATGTAGCGCATCTGGCGCGGGTCTAAGCCCATGGTTCGTGAAAACGCAGTATCAAACGGCTGCTCCCGCTCCGTTACTAACAGCACATGAATCCCGTCCTGTCGGATATATGCTGAGGGCCCCATGCTGCTCTCCAACCCTGCATTCCTCGGACCATCGTAACGGAAGCTGCCATCTGACAGTGTGACCACCTCCGCTGTCATACGTACCGGTTGTCCTTGAAGGGGTGTTGATTTCGCACCTACATCTAAGGTCAACGTTGCTCCTACACCCGCTTCTTGGCAAGCACTCACCGCTTCCGGATCCACGATGTATAGGATACAAGCATCCTCTAACCCTGCTTCAATGAACGTCCGCAACACGCCGGTACTATCTCCCGGCGAACCACCGCCGGTGTTATCATTCCGATCAGCAAAAATTACCGGAAATTTCCCTTCTGCTGTCGCCTGTGCTAGTGCTTCGCGGGTCGGTGGCATCGGTGCCTGCCAGTCCGCACGGCGTTCCCAGATCCATGCTGCCAACTCATCTGCATACCGTTGCGCCAAGTCTGGATCGTTGTCGGTGACGATATAAACCGACGCACCCATGTCCGGAATGTCAGCCAACGGATAGCAGGTCGCGATCGAACCACAAATCACGCCCGGTTGCGCCTCGATTCTGTGCAATTCAGCGATTGCCTCTCGCATCGGCGAGTGTGCTGTGACCTGATTCAGTCCCCAGACCAACGGAATTTGGTGCAGTGCCATGGTAGGGCACACCCCCTCTCGGTGGATGCGAACCAGAACATCAGCGCATTCGCGGGCACGTTCTGCCTGATCAATCTCCGGGTAGGTCTCCCTTCCAATCAACACGTCCGCCATCTCGATCATGCGGCGGGAGACATTGGAATGGATGTCCAACTCCGCCAAGATAGGCACTTGGGGTCCCACCAATTCTCGCACAGCGGTCAGAATATGCCCCTCGCCGTCATCAATCCCTTCCGCCACCATCGCACCGTGTAGATCGAGCAGGACACCATCAATGGAGCCCGCTTCAGCGATTCGATCCAGCATATCCTTCAGGATAGCATCGAAGATGTGTCGCGGTGTTGGACCACTCGGATGCGCGTTTGCATAGATTGTGGGGATTAGCTCGAATCCGTGCGCTTCCGCACCTGCAATATACCCGCCGATGGTTGTGTTGCTGCCGCGAAACTTGTCAATGATTTCGTCTCCGATCAGGTAGCCGAATCGCTGATCACGGTAGCTTGCCCACGTGGTGGCAACAGTAGTAAAAGTGCTGGTCTCATGACCGATTGCACCGGTAATGACTCTCATTGGTTTCGTGCTCCCTTTCTAAGCGGCATGATAAATGCCAAACTCGGTTCCTCGCGTTCCATTGGCTCTACGGCAAAGCCCATAGAGAGTTTGAGTTGGTGGTTTTCTGGGTGGTCCATGTCACTGACAGATCGAACCTGGTAACAATCAAGCTCCTTCGCCCGTTTCAGCGTATATTCCTGAAGTGCTTTACCGATGCCTTGCCGTCGATAGGCTTTCTTTACGCCAAACGCAATAATCTTCGCTTCTTGCAGCGTCTTTCCGTCCATCTGAACAGGGGGATGGTCGCGATCATGGGGACCAATGTCCCAAACGACAAACATGAGAAACCCAACGATATTTCCATCCTGTTTAGCAGCCAAGAAGTAACGTGCGAACTGTTCAAAATGTTGATTAAATGCCCACCCTGCTTGGTTTTCCTGCGCGATGACATCAACCAACTCCTGCCACTCTGGATGGTCGGGCGTCATCTCTTCGATTGGGAAAGGTGGTGATTTGTACATCCGTTGGCTGCTTTCATTCGGTCTGTCAAATTAACTGTTTGGTTTTGCCTAAAAATTGCACCCTTCTGGACTGTCGGTCAATTTTAAGGGTGTTACCTCATGCCGGCAACGCTTCTTCATAAAACCGCTGCCAGTTGCGGTACATCACATTGGCAATGTCCTCTTCAGCATAGCCGCGCCTATCAAGGATATTTGCAATTTTCTGATAATCTGCCACTGTGTCAATTTCGTACGGTGCACCATCGTTGCCCCCCTGACCGTCCGTATCCCCGCCGATGGCGGCGTGCTGCGAGTTGCCCGCCAACTGGCAGACGTGATCCATGTGATCTACCAGATGCTCTAGCGTAACCGCCTCTCTTGGGAAGACGCTGCGACGTGGTGGAATATCCCCACCCCAATCAATGCCCCCTTCTGCGTAAATCATCCACGTATCCATCGATGCGCCGATAACACCACCGCGTTCAAGGAGGGCTTTGAGTTGTTCGTCGGAAAACTGTCGCTCGCCGGGTGCTAATGCACGACAGTTCTGGTGGCTTGCCATCACCGGTCCCGAAAATAGATCCAGTGCCTGCCAAAACGCCTCATCGGCGGTGTGGGTGAGATCGAGAACCATCCCTAACCCATCCATCTCATGTAGTAGGGGTTTGGCCGGTGGCAACAATCCACCGGGTCTGCCCGTTCCGTGAGAATAGGTGCTGATGCCGTAATGCGCTAAGTTAATTGTGCGCAGTCCGCTCTCCCACCATCGTGGACATGTTCGGGCCAAAGGATAGGGTCCGCCCCCTCCATGCCGAGAACCATGCCAACTGGCAAATTTTCATAGCTTGTGGCTTCTGACCATGTTTGTATATGTTCGCTGAAGTCCTTGCGGGTTCTCAAGATACGCGCCTCACCCCTACTCTCCAGAATTCGGTAGTAGGCGAGGTGTGCCTGTGCTGCAGCGTAAGCGACATCGCCACTCCTGTATCCCCAGATGGGGCTGTTTTTTCGTTGAATCCGTCCTGATATTTTAACCAACGCCGCTGCAATTTTTCCGCGCCGCATCTCAGGAAGCGAAGCCATTGTTCCAGAAGCAGGCCACCGGTCTCCCTCCCGCGATCCCGCTTGAACTGCTCGGACCTCCTCAATCGGCAAGGTCAGATCTCGATTCAAATCAATCGCGCCATACGCCATCGGATAGTCACCGTCAAAAATTAACATGATTTACCTCTACCTTTATCGTAATGGATTGTCAAATAAATTGAGTTGCCACAAAGTAGTAGGCATACTCCGTATGCCGTAACCCTTGAATATTTGGAGCAGCGTGTATACCAAGAAACCGCGTTTTGTCGGGGATGAATCAACCACGCAGCTGATACGCAATCGCATAGGCACACTTATGAACTCCAGAGTTGTTAGGCTCAGAACGATGCCAGGTGTAATTGGTGAAGAACGCCGCATCTCCCGGCGACATAGGCAACAGCACCTCCCCGGAAAAATCGATCTCCGCTATCGGAATACGCCATCGCTTGAACGCTTCGCCGCTTCGAGCGTTGTGATAGCTTGGCTCATCGTAGTAGCCCTCGTGCTCGATTAGCGTCCACGACTGCTGCGTACCGGGCATGATTGCCAAAGCGCACCCATCCACCCCCACCTCATCGAGCGCGATCCACGAATTGCATCCCTGCTCAGGTGCCAAATGCCAATAGAACGAATCTTGGTGGAAGAACGATTGACCACTAATAGCGCGATGCTTGATCAACGCCTGATCGGTGAAACGTTCCACAGGACCGCCGAGCAGCTGTTCCATCACGCGCTGCAAGTTTGGGTGATCGGCTATCGCTTTGAAAACATCTTCCTGCATAGCGGGACGTTGCACACCAATCGGAAGGAAACCGTCCTTCTTATTTCGGAATTTCGACGGATCCAGCACCTGAAAATGGGTGTCGGGCCAATCATGGTCGCCAGTTAGCAGATCCATGAGACGGTTACGCACACCACAACCCTCTTCGGACGAAATTAACCCACGCACGACGGTGTATCCTTCGGTTCTATATTGCTCTATCTGTTCTTCAGTCAGTTGCATGTTACCCCCAATTATGCAAGTCGGTTTGAGTCCGATTTTTCCATGTCTTTTACACATCATTTTTTATTTTCGCAAATACAAGTGTATCTCGCAATCCCCCGGCTAGCGAAAGCGAATCATTTCGCAATGTGCCTTCCAATTTGAACCCAAGCCTGTCGGGGATCCGTCGGCTCCTAATGTTTTTCGAGTCACAACGAATTCCCACCCGTTTCGCCCCAAGGGTCTCAAATGCAAAAGTCGTAATAGCTTCCGTTGACTCAGTGATGTAGCCTTGCCCCTGAAAACGCTTTCGACACCAATAACCAATCTCAAATTTGGGGATATCCCAGTTTATCTGATGCAAGCCACTACCCCCTACCAGTGTATTTGTACCTTTAAGAAAAAGAAGCAGCGTCAAATCCTCCCGCCCCAAAAATTGACACTGTGCACGGCGGACAAAGGCTTCGGATTCCTCCAAAGTAGGCATCTGCTGCGCCCACGGCATCCATATCTTGAGGTCATCGAAGGTTTCCCGAACGGCAGCGTTTATTTCGGCACCATCCCCTACGCGAGGAGCGCGGATAGTCAATCGGTCTGACTCAAATGATTCTGGAAAATCGAGAAGCAATGGATCCATCAAATTTTCTCCGTTCATTTCCAACCCAAATTAAAATGACTATAATCCCCCAAGTTGCTACGCATTGAAAATCTATCGGTTTTCTGTTAAAACTGAAGGACTCTGCCTTTCGCTCCAGTTTTGAATCCCGATTTATCGGGGAGGAGCGATAGGTCTATAGAAAGACGATAGGGGCAATCATCGTGCTCCAGAGGAGCACAATGTATAAATCAAAGTATAGCAGATTGCGAGCGGTTACGCCACATGAAAAAATGTGTTGACATCCACTTAAAATCGGTATAGATTATTTAGGTACACAGCAAGTTGAGCATATTACACGAAATAATAAAACAGGGATATTCGGAGGCAAAAAATGAGTGATATGAATGTTGGTATTGTTGGACTGGGTTGGGTCGCCGGGGCGCATATTGAAACCTTTAAGGCGGTTCAAGGTGGAAACGTTACAGCGATCTGCTCCCGACGCGAACACGATGAAGCGGCATTGGAAGCAGAGTTTGGCACACCGCTGAAAGCCTATACGGACTATGAGGCGATGATAGCAAATCCAGACATACACATCATAGACATCTGCACCCCCCACCCGTTTCACGCGGATCAGGCTATCGCCGCTGCAGAAGCAGGGAAACATCTGATCATCGAAAAACCGATCTGCCTGACCTATCAGGACGCCAAACGGGTGCGCGATGCAATACGAAAAGCAGGCGTGGGTGTATGTGTCTGCTTCGAGTGCCGATACAGCGCACACTTCACGATGATCCGTTCAGTCATTGACGAAGGCTTGCTCGGCGATCTGCACTACAGCGAGGTGGATTATTATCACGGCATCGGCCCTTGGTACGGTCAATACGACTGGAACATCAAAAAAGACTTCGCCGGCAGCAGCCTGTTGACAGCAGGTTGCCACGCACTTGATGCCTTGCTGTTCTTCATGGATGAGAAGGTCGAGGAGGTCACCAGCTACCACACGCAATCGACGGGGAAGGATTTCGTCCCGTATGAATACGAAACCACCAGCGTCACGATTCTCAAGTTTGAGGGTGGGAACAAAATTGCGAAGGTCACTTCCTGTGTGGACTGCCTCCAACCTTACTACTTCCATATCCATCTGGTCGGCAGCGAAGGCAGCCTGTTAGACAACCGGATCTACTCTGCGAAATTGAAGGGCATGGACAAGAGCCAGTGGAGCACGCTTGAAACTTCGCTCATTGATTCGGGGGATGTGAGTGATCATCCGTATGAACCACAGTTCCAAGCGTTTATTGATAGCATCGGTACAGGCGAACCGATGCCCCTGACCGATTTCGATACAGCATTTGAATCGCACCGCGTTGTCTTCGCTGCAGACCTCTCGGCAGCAGAAGGACGACCTGTCAAACTGTCCGAATTCGATTAACGGAAAACTCCTATGTTCATTCGGTATTCACTTCTCTGTTTATTTTTAACAGTGGCGGTCAGCGGCTGGGCGGCTGAGGACAAATTTCAACTCAAGCCGTTACAGCCGAAACGACCAACCTCCACCGCCCCTACCTGAAGCGCGTGACCCGGCGAAGGGGCACCGCTTCGGGGAAGCGGCATTCAGACCAAATGGGCGATATCTCTGCGTTATGTGGATACGGAGAAGGAACGTCCGCGCTGGCGGACAACGTTGAATTACCGATTGATAGACAGACTGCAAGTCGGCATTGAGTATAATCCTGTGGCTTCGGAAATATCGCCGCTTTTTAGCCTATTCCTGTTCACAGAAACGGATATCCGCCCTGGGCTATTTCTCGGCACAAGCTCCGACCGCATCGGCTCTCCCGCGGGCGAACAAGCCTACTTTTTCACTGCTACCAAACGACTACCGTATATCCCACTCTCAGTGTATGGGACTGTGAATTATTCTGAGTGGGATGATGAACTCAATTTTCCTTTTGGTGCCAGCGTTGACTTTGGCAAAGGTTTTTCTGTGCGTGGGATGTATGATGGAAAAGAGCCTCACCTGATGTTCAACTATTTCTATAGACAGCACGGCGTTAGTCTGATGTACGTGTGGTTTGAAACATTTGGATTCGCGATGTCCACGACGTTTTGACCCGATCTAGTTGCAGTGATTCGAGAGCTAGCAATAAAAAAGGCGAATGGATAGAACCATTCGCCTAATGAATTTTTGGAGATAGATTTGCAGGCTAGTGGGGCCACTCTCGCACCTCCGACATCGCACTGTCATAATCGACCGCTTTGTCATAAACTCGCCAAGCACTATTCTCTTTACGCATCTTAACAAGCTGATATCCGGACGAGATAAAAATTGATGTCGAATGATCCGATGAAATATTCGGCATCTCCGGTGCCGGTGTTCTCAACCGGAAGTGAAATTCATCGCCTACATATTCGCTGCTCACAACCTCCGCCTGACTTATCGTTTCACGGATTGACTCACCCAGCACTGGTTTAAACTGATGTATAATTTCGACGACGTCATCCGGTGCATCATCTGACACATCTACGGAAATCTCAGAGCCTACGGAAATCTCAGAGCCATCACCATAATAACCATGGTTGCTACGCATGTACTCCTCTGTCCCTAACAAGCTCATTGCCCCAAAATCAGAATCCCTAAACGCCTCCACGTAAGCATACATCACGTCTTCAGCAGACTGATTTGTGCTTTCTGATGAAACAGATGTGTCAGTAGTGAAATCCCACTCTGTGTCTAGATCAAATTCCGTTTCTGTCGCGAATTGTGCCAGATCCGTTTCGTCGAGTTCAGCGTACAAATCGTCAATCAGTTCTTTCTCTTCAGCAGATGCTGCTGAAGCAATTTGTGGCGGATTATCCCGAACTTCCATATCTTGAGTAGAATCAGCAGTTTGGGCAGCCAAGCCTTCCGGGCTACTTTGTGGGCGCGCCGTGCCATCTTCCCATGGCGACAGATACACGCGTTCCGCAACTGTGGGTGCATTCAACTGACGTATCCCAATGTAACCGATAAAAATAAGCACAATCAGTGCTGCCGCACCAACCGTTATTTTAGATGCCGTTCCAACTTTCATGACAGTTAGACCTCCCGTATAAAGTTTTTTTAGTGTCATTGTGGGAGAAACGAAGATGCCTGTCAGAAGGTATTGCAACCGTTTGGAGAGTTGTCGCTTCGCACGCGACAGCCGAAACGCAATTGCGTTGTATGACAGTCCATGCGTACTCGTCAGTTCATCGTAACTCGCACCCTCCAGATAGAAAGCACGCGCAATGTCCCTGTCTTTCTGCGGAAGCGTCTCCATGGTCCGGCGAATCAATTCCCTCTGCTCTAACCGTGCCAATCGCTCATCAGGTGAATCCTCCGTTTGCAACAGATGTTCACTCACGTCATCAAGGGATACGGTCTCACCCTGTTGTTTACGGAGCCAGTTTCGGGCGCGATTTCGCGTAATCTCTGCCAACCAACTTTTGAATTTGGTCGCATCCTCAAGCTGGCTTAACCCTTGATACGCGTTGAGAAAGGCATCCTGCACGACCTCTTCAGCATCATGGGAATTGTCCACAACCCCGACAACAATTGCATAAACGAAGGCGTGGTACGACCGCATCAGGTCAGCAAATGCTCCTTCATCCCCACTTTGGGCACGATAGATAAGCGTATTCTCTTTAGTCATAGCACTTCATTCCTCCCTTACACCCTACCAAGACACAGTTCCGAGATTTTTTTTAGCACTTTTTTGTGCTGAGAGATATTTTATCCATTTTTTCGAGAGCAAGCAATAAAAAAGGCGAGGTTCATGTAAAAAGAAAGTGCAAAACACGAAGCGAAATCGTAGGGGCAGGGTCTCCCCGCCCGCCGTAAGGGTTGGGGGACCCAACCCCTACGAATATTCGGTTTCTTTGCACTAAATCTTAACATGAGCGAAAGGCGAATGGACAAAACCATTCGCCTCGTGAAGTCTTGGGGATAGGTTTGCGATCTAGTGAGAGTGGGGCATCTCCGGCAGCTCTGACTGCATCCTGTCCAAATCGAACACAGTGTCATAAATTAGCCACACCCCATTCTCCTCTCGCATCTTAATAAGCTCGTATGAGGCACCGATAAAAACCGTTATGCCCCGATCCGAGACAATCGGCGGCCTATCTAATGCCGGTGCTGCTAATTGGAAGTGGAATTCATCGCCGACATATTTGCTGCTCTCAATCTCTGCTTGACTGTTCCTTTCATACATCAATTCAGCTATCTTGTCGACAATTTCAAGCGGTAGTTCACCAGCATTATCACGGTAGCTATGCCTGTACTCCTCTGTCATTAACGATTCCAGCGCGTCACTGTCGAAATTTCTATACGCCTCCAAATAAGCATACATTACATCTTCAGCCGATTGACCTATGCTTTCTGATGAGGCAGATATGTCGGTAGTAAAGTCCGGCTCTGCGTCTAGATCAAAGTCCGTTTCTATTGGGAATTGTGCCATATCTGTTTCGTCGGATTGATCGGAGAAATCGTCAATTGGCTCTATTCCTGCTGCGGATTCTGCTGTGGTAATTTGTGGCTGAACGCCTCCGCTTTCCGCATCTTGAGTCGTACCAGCTGGGAGTTCTTCAGGGATGTTTCGTGGGCGTTCAGTGCCATCCTCCCACGGCGACAAATACACACGCTCCTCGACTGTAGGCGCATTCATCCGGCGAACTCCAACGAAACCGATGAAAATGACTGCAATTAACGCTGCTGCACCAATTGTGACTTTAGGCACCGTTTCAATTTTCATGACGGTTAGCCCCCCCGAATAAATTTTCTTTAGCGTCAGTCCGGGAGAAACGAAGATACCAGTCAGAAGGTATTGCAACCGTTTGGAGAGTTTCTGCTTGATGCGAAAAAGCCGCAACCCTATTGCGTTGTATGATAGCCCATGCGTGTTAGTCAGTTCGTCGTAGCTTGCACCCTCCAGATAGAAGGCACGGGCAATCTCCCTGTCCTTTTGTGGAAGCGTCTCCATGGTCCGGCGAATCAACTCTCTCTGCTCCTGTCGTGTCAGTTGCTCATCAGGAGAATCCTCCGTTTGAAGTATCCCTTCACTCACTTCATTAAGGGGTACGGTCTCGCCCCGCTGTTTTCGGAGCCATTGCCGGGCACAGTTTCGCGCAATCTCTGCTAACCAACTCTTGAATTTGGTTGTATCCTCAAGCTGTGTCAACCCTCGATAGGCACTGAGGAAGGTATCTTGCACCACCTCTTCGGCATCATGGGGATTATTCACACCTCCGATAACAATTGTATAGACAAAGGGATAGTATTCCCGCATTAGGTCGGCAAATGCCCCTTCATCCCCAGTTTGGGCGCGATAGATGAGCTTATCCTCCTTAGCCATGACTCTTCGTTCCCCCCAACATCCTATCAAAATACAGTTCTGAATTTTTTTCTAGCACTCTTTCGCATTGAAGCGAAGGGTAGTACAACTCAAGGAAGTTTTCCGTCCCCCGATTGGTGTTTCAAACTGTCACTGCCTTTCCAATTTCATACGTCCCCAAAGGGTGGCCTGATTACTTGACACCTCCACCGACAGAGAAGGATCACGAATCACCCACGTCGGGTCAGTATCTGAACCCGGATCCTCAGTAAGTTGCGCCCGATTACCCCCGTTGGCATCCATCACATAAATGTCTGGCTGCTGACCAACCTGAAATGCGTGGAACGCAATCCACCTCCCACTGGGAGACCACGCAGGCGCACGGTCTTCCCATGGGTGGCGGGTCAGGTTCACGACGTCCGCTCCATCCGGGTTCATTACATAGATATCGTCCTGACCCCCGATTGGACTGAAACGCTATCTGTGTCCCATCGGGAGACCATGTAGGCGCAGCGTCTAGGGCAGGGTGGTTGGTTAAATTGACCTGCTTTCTACCATTTGAACCCATCACATAGATCTCCCCATTCCCATCCCGATTGGAAAAGAACACAATTTTTGAACCGTCAGGAGACCAAGAACCAACCTCATCAATTCCCGGCGACCATGTTAAATTTTTCAACACGATCCCTTCGATATCGATAACACAAACGTCAGTCATACCATCTGGTGACCCATCAGTGCTGGTGAGAGCTAACCGCTTCCCATCGGGAGACCATTTTGGCGATAGGTACGTTTGACCACCAAACTGTTTAGTCACCTCTTTGATTTGACGGATTTGATGACGAGGCCCCGAAAATTCAGGAAGAATAACAGGAGTCTCCAAATATATAAAAGTGACAAATGGGTCCTGTGGATCATGCACATGGTAAGCAATATACTTTCCATCCGGTGACCAAGCAATTGGACCGTATCTACGATTACTAAACCGCCAAGGTATTTCAGGTATTTCAAATAGTGGTATGTCAACCGGTATTTCAAATCTGAATCCATCGGCATCAATCAAATAAACTGCCGTCTGAAAAAGGGGGTCTCGATCTCGATCGGATAAAAACGTGATGGTGCCGGTCCACTTGTCGGCGGCAGCCTGTTTAATAAACAGGCTCCATGAAAGTAGGAGTATTATGGCACCAAAAATCTTTTGATGCACTGCGAGTTGCTTCAACATGTATAATCCTCCTTGAATTTGTTTGGCACCCATGCTTAACTATGGTGAATTCCAAAAATAAATAGACACTTTCGCCCCTCGGTTTCGATCCCGATTTATCGGGACCGGTAGGTGCGGTTTCCAACCGCACCGGTATGGAAGTTACCCTTTACCTCTCCCCAAGTGGTCGTGAGTTGCCTTCGGGGCTGCACTGAAAGAGCCTCGTATTGAACCTCAAAATCATCGAAGTGGACACGGTTCCCCCTTCCTGACGACAGGTAAATTCCCCCTGCCGTGTAGGTATCGTCAAGAAAATCTAGCATTTTTGTGTCATCAATAAAGCATTGAAACCGATTCCCTTTGGCAATAACCTTCAACCGATACCACTTGTGCAGCTTGAAATCAAATTCCCGAAATGCGAGTAGGTTGTCCCCTAAAAAGATTGTCGGGAATCCGTCTTTTGTCACAGAAACCTTCATAAGTTGAATGGTCGCTGCAAGACCTCCTCTTATATCGTGATTATTATTACCTAGGACGAACCTGTAAGATCGCTTGTCCAGAAGTTGAATCGCCTTGTTCTTCTCGTCTCTCTCCATCCCCTCGGTCCTCTCAAAATATTCAGTGAGCAGCTCAACGTGGTGCGGATCCAGTGGATCCATATGAGCGCGCAGCCCAATGGCTGCACCATCGCTACTATTCCTAGCTAGCTTGCTGATTTTTAGGGACACCGACACCTCGTAGTCGCTTGCGATTATACCATCAGGCACGATGATAACCTCCGACTCAAGCTGCACTTCATCCACCACTTTAGGAGAACCGAGAACCAATTCACCATTTTCAATACCACCATCTTCAGCACCTTGCAAAAACGTCCATCCCTGTAAGTCCCCATCGTTAAAATTATCGCGAAATATCTCTGCCCATGCTGATGACACAAACAAAGTAAGTGTCAACATAACTATTGTATGCTTCATGAGATATCTCCTTTCTTTTCTGCTATAAGTCAATTTAGAGTTTGTGTCTAAGTTCAACCCTTATGAATCTCTTACAGCGGCGCTTTTCACATGTCGCTTGAATCCATCAGGATAACCCTTATAAATTGCCCTCTCTATGTTCTCAATGAATCTCTTACAGCGTACTAGGGCGTGTTCACATTTTGATCCTGCTCATTCGACAAACGCTGTAATCATCAGGCAATCTGCCATAAGTAGCGCGAACTGTTAGTGGGATCACAATCTAACAGATCGTGGTACAAAAGTTCGAAATGGCCCCTGACGTGCGAATAAAGGGTTGGGAGCCCCAACCCCTACGAAGGATTATGCGTTTGTGCTCCCTCTTGATGGTCTGGTTGCGATGAAATGTCAACAGAACCTAATTGGTTGATACCTTAGTCCTGATTCGTTCCTCTCCAGATGTTACCAAGATGCAGTCCCGAGATTTTTTTTACCACTTTTTTGCTTTCAAATAAAAAAAATACGGCTATCCGCCAAGTCCTCCTCAAATTTACCTTACCCTCAGAGATATTTTACCTGTTTTTTCGCAGAGCAACCAATAAAAAAAGGCGAATGGATAAATCCATTCGCCTCATGAATTCTTGGAAGTAGCTTTGTGAGCTAGGGACCTACCTACTCACACGATCGAACAGAACGACATAAATTCGCCACACCCCATTCTCTTTTCGCATTTTAGCCTGCTGATATAGGCAGGTAAACATTGGCATTCTTTGGTCTGAAATACCCGGTAGCTCTAGTGCCGGCATTCTCAATCGGAAGTGAAATTCATCGCCCACATATTCGCTGCTTACAAGCGATGACTGCCCTCGTAGTTCCCGGAATGCCTCAACTAGCATTTGATGCTTAGTTTCGACGACTTCGTCTGACATATTTATGGAATCCCCACCAACAAGATCATCATGGACGCTACGCCTATACTGCTCTGTCATTAACGATAGCATCACCTTAGAATCAGCATCTCGCCACGCTTCTACGAAAGCATACATCACATCTTCAGCCGACTGACCTGTGTTTTCTGATGACGCGGATATGTTGGTAGTGAATTGCTCTACCTTTAGATCAAATTCCGTTTCTGTTGCGAACTGTGTCATATCTGTTTCGTCGGATTGATCGAAGAAATCATCAATAGACTCTGTTCCTGCTGTGGACGCAGCAGCAATCTGTGGCAGGTGGTTCCGGTTTTCTGTATCTTGAGTGGTGTCAGCTAGGAATCCTTCGGGGTTATTTCGTGGGCGTGTCGTTCCATCCTCCCACGGCGACAGATACACACGCTCCTCGACTGTGGGCGCATTCATCTGGCGTAGCCCAACGAAACCGATGAAAATGACTACAATCAACGCTGCGACCCCCACCGTTATTTTGGGGACAGTTCCAACCTTCATAACGTTTAGACCTCCCGAATAAAGCTTTTTGAACGTCAGTCCGGGAGAAACGAAGATGCCTGTCAGAAGATAGCGCAACCGTTTGGAGAGTTGCCGCTTAATGCGAAAAAGGCGAAACGCAATTGCGTTATATGACAGGCCATGCGCCCTAGTCAGTTCGTCGTAGCTGGCACCCTCTAGATAGAATGCGCGGGCAATGTCCCTATCCTTTTGTGGAAGCGTCTCCATTGTCCGGCGAATCAGTTCCGTCTGTTCCTGTTGTACCAATTGGTCATCAGGTAAGTCCTCTGTTTGAAGTATCCCCTCACTCACTTCATCAAGGGATACGGTCTCGTCCCTCTGTTTGCGGAGCCACTGTCGCACACAGTTCCGCGTAATCTCTGCCAACCAATTTTTGAATTTGGTTACATCTTCAAGTTGTCTTAACCCTCGATAAGCACTGAGGAAGGTATCTTGTACCACCTCTTCGACATCATGGGGATTGTCTACAATTCTTATAACAATCGTATAGACAAAGGGGTAGTATTCCCGCATCAGGTCGGTGAAAGCCCCCTCATCTCCAGCTTGGGCACGATAAATGAGCGTATTGTCATTAGCCACGGATTGTCTGCTCCCTCAGCGTTTTATCAAGATATAGTCCTGAGACTTTCCTAGCACTTTACCTAAACACCTCATCAGATTGAGAAGTTCGTCCGGCATTATATCAACCCGTCCAATCCGCGTCAAGCAGATTGCGGATTGCTATCTTTGCTGAATAAAGGCAGTTATTGGTTGACCTGTTTGAGCTGTCCCCACATTGTAAACTTTTTGCCGGAGGGAGAAACCGAAAAAGGAGAGTTAAACCATGCAGGATTAGCGTCACCATGCGGATTATTGGTGAGGTTTTGAGGATTCCCGCCATCGGCATCCATCGCGTAGATTTCAGTATTTTCAATGTCCGCCTCCCTATTAGACCAGAAGACAATGCGCTTGCCGTCAGGGGACCATGAGGGGTCCTCATCAAAAACGCGATTTTCAGTGAGTCTTTGTTCATTCTGCCCATCAGCATCCATCACGTAGATTTCATAAGTGATTCCATCCTCGCCTATAAAGTGCCCAGGCCTGCGAGCCCTGAAGACAATCCGTTCACCATCGGGGGACCATGAGGGATCTTTGTCCTCAGTGAGATTTTTAGTGAGTCTTTGTTGATTCTTCCCATCGGCGTCCATCACATAGATCTCAACATTATGAGCAGCCTCACCCTTACCCATATCCCTATCAGACGAAAAGACAATGCGTTTGCCGTCGGGGGACCACGAGGGGGTTCTATCATCAGAAGGATTGTTAGTGAGGTTTTGAGGATTGCCTCCATCGTCGTCCATCACGTAGATTTCAGCAGTGAGCCAACCGTTAGCGTCAACGTGCCCATCCCTATCAGACACGAAGGCAATGCGTTTACCGTCGGGAGACCATGACGGTGAATAGTCACTACTGGGATTATTGGTGAGTCTTTGTTGATTCTCCCCATCGTCGTCCATCACGTAGATTTCAGGAGCGGGTATCTCGGGTATATCCTTTCGAAAGTGCCCATCCCTCTGAGACGCGAAGGCAATCTGTGCCTGTACCTCAACACATACCATCAGCGATGTCAGCACCAAGACTACTACGCCAGCTAAAATCAAATGGGTGAGATTGTATCTCCGTTGCATCTGTTATTCCTCCTCTGTTTCCAAATCAGTTTCTTATCCTTGAACACCGTTCTCTCAATAATTGTAGTTATCGATCAATCCGCTTAAGCTGTCCCCACATTGTAAACTTTTTGCCAGCGGGAGCAACTGAAAGAACAGGGTTAAGCCACGCAGGATCTTCGTCATCGTCGGGATGATTGGTGAGGTTTAGCACATTCCCCCCATCGGCATCCATCACAAAGATGTCCCGATTCAAATCCCTCGTCCTATTCGATACGAAGGCAATCCGTTTGCTGTCAGGAGACCAGGAGGGATTCCAGTCGTTATCAGGATGGTGCGTGAGGTTTCGCTGATTATGCCCATCCGCGTCCATCACATAGATTTCCCGGTTTCCCAATTTTCTCAAGGAAGTAAAAACAATGCGCTTACCGTCGGGGGACCATGAGGGGTCCTCGTCAGTACGGTCATTCCTAGTGAGATTTTGCTGCTTGACTCCATCGGCACCCATCACATAGATGTCTTGGTTCCCTCCCCTAATGGAAACAAAGACAATGTGTTTGCTGTCAGGAGACCAAGAGGGATTATCGTCACGCCAGGCATTTTTGGTGAGTCTTTGTTGGTTACCACCATCGGCATCCATCACGTAGATTTCACTGGCCCCATCCCTACCAGACGTGAAGACAATGCGTTTGCTGTCAGGAGACCAAGAGGGATCCCAGTCATCAAAGTCATTGTTAGAGAGATTTCGCTGATTGCCCCCATCGGCGTCCATCATGTAGATTTGCCGGTGCCCACCTATATCATTCTTATCAGAGCTAAAGGCAATCCGTTTGCCGTCCGGAGACCATGAGGGATACTTATCATCACCGGGATTGTTAGAGAGGTTTTGCTGATTACCTCCATCGTTGTCCATCACGTAGATTTCCCAGTGCCAATTCCTATCAGATTCAAAGGCAATCCGTGCCTGCACATCAACGCATACTATCAGTGGTGTCAGACCCAAGGCTATAACGCTAGCTAAAATCAAATGTGCAAGAGTGTATCTCCGTTGCATCTGCCTTTCCTCCTCTGACTTTATTAAGATACAACTCCGAGATTTTTTTTAGCACTTTTTTGCTTTCAATCAAAAAAATACGACTATCTACTAAGTTCTCTTCAAATTTATCCTACCCTCAGAGATACTTTACCTATTTTTTAGCGGAGCAACTAATAAAAAAAGGCGAATGGAAGAACCATTCGCCTCGTGAAGTTCTGAAAATAGGTTTGCGAGTAGCGACCTACCTGCTCATACGATCGTACACAGTGTCATAAATTCGCCACATCCCATTCTCTTTTTCCATCTTAACCTGGTGATATGAGATGCGGATAGCTATTGGCATTATATGATCTGAAACACCCTGTAGCTCTGAATCCGGTATTCTCAATCGGAAGTGAAATTCGTCACCGGCATATTCGCTGCTTATAAGTACTGCCTGCTTATGTAGTTCGCGGATTGTCTCCTCCAAGATTTGAAGCCCAGTTTGGACGACCTCATCATGTTCATGTGCTTCATCTGGCGTGGGGGCCCTATTAGCAGGATTGTTGTGGATGCTACGCCTATACTGCTCTGTCCTTAACGAATCTATCATCTTATAATCGTAGTTCCTATACGCCTCTAAGTAAGCATACATCACATCTTCCGCGGACTGACCTGCGCTTTCTGATGACACAGATGTGTCAATAGCGAAGTCTTGCTCTATGTCTAGCTCAAATTCCGTTTCTGTTGCGAATTGTGTCGTATCTGTTTCGTCGGGCAGATCGAAAAAATCATCAATCAACTCTGTTCCTACTGTGTACGTTGTCGTAGCAATTTGTGGCAGATTGTTCCAGTTTTCTGTATCCTGAGTGACGTCGGTTGAGAGCCCTTCGGGGGTATATCGTGGGCGTACCGTTCCATCCTCCCACGGTGACAGATACACACGCTCCTCGACTATAGGCGCGTTCATCTGGCGCAGTCCAATGAAACCGATGAAAATCAGCGCAATCAACCCTATCGCTCCAACCGTCATTTTGGAGGGAGTTCCAACTTTCATGGCGGTTAGACCGCCCGAATAAAGCTTTTTCAACGTCAGTCCGGGAGAAACGAACACACCTGTCAGAAGGTATTGCAACCGTTTGGAGAGTTGCCGCTTGATGCGGAAAAGCCGAAACGCAATGGCGTTATATGACAGTCCATGCGTGCTTGTCAATTCGTCGTAACTTGCACCCTCCAGATAGAAGGCGCGGGCAATGTCCCTGTCCTTTTGCGGAAGCATCTCCATGGTCCGGCGAATCAACTCCCTCTGCTCCTGTCGTGCCAATCGCTCATCAGGAGAATCCTCCGTTTGCAGCACACCTTCGCCCACTTCATCAAGGGATACGGTCTTGCCCCTCTGTTTTCGGAGCCACTGTCGCGCACAATTCCGCGCAATCTCTGCCAACCAGCTTTTGAACTTCACTGTATCCTCAAGCTGTGTCAACCCTTGATAGGCGCTGAGGAAGGTGTCTTGTACCACCTCTTCGACATCATGGGGATTGTCCACAATTCTTATAACAATCGTATAGACAAAAGGGTAGTATTCCCGCATCAGGTCGGTGAAAGCCCTCTCATCTCCAGCTTGGGCGCGATAAATGAGCGTACTGTTATTAGCCATAGATCCTCGTTCCCCCTCAGCATTTTATCAAGATACAGTCCTGAAGTTTTTCTGACACTTTATGTGAACATCTCATCGGATTGAGAGGTTCGTCCGGAATTATATCAACCCGTCCAAATCCACGTCAAGCATATTGCGGATTGCTATCTGTGCTGAATAGTTCAGTGAAAGGAAACGGCAAATACCGTTCCCTCAATAAAGGCAGTGGCTCATGTTAAGAAATAGTGCAAAGAAACCGAGTTTTCAAGAAAAAACTCGGTTTCTATTCGCATTTTACACTTTCTTTTGATATGAACCAAGGCAGTTATCGGTCGAGTTGTTTGAGTTGTCCCCACATCGCGAATTGTTTGCCTGCGGGAGAAACCGAAAAAGGAGAGTTCAACCACGCAGGACTAGCGTCACTATTGGTATGATTGGTGAGGTTCTGTTGATTACCCCCATCGGCGTCCATCACGTAGATTTCAGCGTTTCCATCCCTATTAGAATAGAAAGCAATGCGCTTGCTGTCGGGTGACCATGAGGGAGACCCATCCCAAGCGCGATGATTGGTGAGTTTTTGTTCATTGCCCCCATCAGCATCCATTACATAGATGTCAAATTTTACAAGGTCCCCCCTCCTATCAGATTGGAACGCAATGCGTTTACCGTCGGGTGACCATGAGGGATTCCGGTCATGATTGCGATTTTCAGTGAGTCTTTGTTCATTGCCCCCATCGGCGTCCATCACGTAGATTTCAGAAGTGATGTTTAAGTTGTTTTTAAAGTGCCCATCCCTAACGGCACTGAAGACAATGCGTTTACCATCCGGAGACCATGAGGGATGCCTGTCCTCATCGCGATTTTCGGTAAGTCGTTGTTCATTGCCCCCATCGGCGTCCATCACGTAGATTTCATAGTCATGAGGATTATCCCAATCCCTATTAGTCGAGAAGGCAATTCGTGTGCCATCCGGTGACCATGAGGGAGAGCTGTCATGAAAAGGATTGTTAGTGAGATTTTGAGGATTGCCCCCATCGGCGTCCATCACGTAGATTTCAGAAGTGTGCCAACCACGTTTAGCGTGAACGTGCCCATCCCTATTAGACACGAAGGCAATCCGTTTGCCGTCCGGTGACCATGAGGGCCTCCAGTCTCCATCGGGATGATTGGTGAGGTTTCGCTGATTATCCCCATCGGTGTCCATCACGTAGATTTCCCCGTTCCCATCCCTCTGAGACACGAAGAGAATCTGTGCCTGTGCATCAATGCATACCATCAGCGGCATTATACCCAAGACTACAACGCTAGCTAAAATGAAATGTGCGAGATTGTATCTCCGTTGCATCTGTTATTCCTCCTCTGTTCTCGAAGCAGTTATCGGTCAACCTGTTTGAGCCAACCCCACATTGTAAACTTTTTGCCGGCGGGAGAAACCGAAAAAGGAGAGTGAAACCATGCAGCAGCAGTGTCATCATCGGGATGATTGGTCAGGTTTTGAGGATTACTTCCATCAGCGTTTATCACGAAGATTTCAGGGTTCCCATCCGCCTCCCTATCAGAGGTAAAGGCAATCCGTTTACCGTCAGGGGACCAGGAGGGATCCCAATCCTTAAAGGGATTCTGAGTCAGTCTTCGCTGATTGTCTCCATCGGCGTCCATCACATAGATGTCCCGGTTTCCCCCATCCCTCAAGGAAGTAAAAGCAATGCGCTTACCGTCAGGGGACCAGGAGGGATCCTCGTCACTACGGTTACTATTGGTGAGGTTTCGCCGATTGCCACCATCGGCGTCCATCACGAAGATATCAAAGTCCCCAGCCCCAATGGAAATAAAGACAATGCGTTTACCGTCGGGAGACCATGAGGGGTTCAGATCAGGAAAGGGATTGTTAGAGAGGTTTTTAGGGTTGCCCCCATCAGTGTCCATCACGTAGATTTCACCGGCTCTATCCCTGTCAGACACGAAGGCAATCCGTTTACTGTCCGGAGACCATGAGGGGGCCCATTCATCAAAATCATTGTTAGAAAGGTTTTGCTGATTATCCCCATTGTCATCCATCACGTAGATTTGTCGATTCCCACCCCTATCATCCCTATCAGAGGTAAAGGCAATCCATTGACCGTCAGGGGACCATGAAGGGTCCATATCCTCACCAGGATTGTTAGAAAGATTTCGCGGATTGCCCCCATCGTTGTCCATTACGTAGATTTCCCAGTGCCAATCCCTATCAGACATGAAGGCAATCCGTGCCTGTGCGTCAACGTCTATCATCATCAGCGTTAAACCCAACACTATAACGACAACTAAAATGAAATGTGCGAGATTGTATCTTTGGTGCATGGGCTATGCCTCCTCTGTTTTCAAAGCGATTTCTTATCCTTCAATAATGGCAGCTATCAGTCGATCTGTTTGAGCCACCCCCACATCATGAGTTTTCTACCTGTAGGATTAACCGCAAAAGGAGCAACTTCAACTGCAAAAGCAGGGTCAAACCACGCAGGATCCGCGTCTCCATTGTGATTTTTAGTGCGTCTGCGTATCTGGCGGGCGCCATCGGCATCCATCACATAGATATCGAAGTTCCCAACCCCCTCAGACGCGAAGGTAATCCGTCTACCATCGGGAGACCATGAAGGATACCTGTCGTCAAAATCATTGTTAGAGAGGTTTCGCAGATTCCCCCCATCAGCGTCTATCACGTAGATATCATGGTTTTTCCAAGCCCCCGACACAAAAGCAATGCGTCTACCATCGGGGGACCATGAGGGATCCCAATCATCGAAGTCATTGTTGGTAAGTATTCGTTGATTCCCCCCATCGATGTCCATCACGTGGATATCACTGTCCCAACCATCCTTCCCCCTAAAGGAAACAAAGGCGATGCGTTTACCATCTGGAGACCATGAGGGATCCCTGCCCATCTGCTCATCTTGACTGAGTCTTCGCAGATTCCTCCCATTGGGGTCTATCACATAGATGTTCGTGTGCTCATTCACAGTAGCAGTAAAGGCAATCCGTTTACCGTCAGGAGACCATGAAGGATTCCATTCAGGAAAGGGATTTTTAGTGAGTCTTCGCAGATTCCCCCCATCGGCATCCATCACGTAGATTTGTGGGTGCTGATCCACAATCCTATCCTCGCTAGCAGTAAAGGCAATCCGTTTACCGTCGGGTGACCATGAGGGTTCCCATTCATCCAAGGGGTTGTGAGTGAGTCTTCGCAGATTCTTCCCATCGGTGTCCATCACGTAGATTTCCCAGTTCCCATCCCTATGAGACGAGAAAACGATCTGTGCCCGTGGGACAGCATCTACCATCGGTGGTGTTAGACCCAAGACTACAACGATAGACAAAATCAAATGTGCGAGATTGTATCTTTGGTGCATACGCTATGCCTCCTCTGTTTTCAAGTCGGTTTCTTATCCTTTGGGTTTGATAGAGGTCAGATTGGGTTGGCAAGCCCTTTACAATTAAGGTGAGAGGTTGCACAAATAAAGTTGACATCATCAGTCAAAGGGCGGTTCTTATTGTTCACGCAAGTTGCTCGTTGCTGAAAATCCCTCGGTTCGCTAATGAACGATTTCCTCTTTATCCTCAATGAATCCCTGACAGCATATCGGTTGATTGACATCTTAACCCCAGGTTTTGTTAAGATGCAATTCTGAGATTTTTTTTAGCACTTTTTTTGTTTTTAAGGGAAAAAATATGGCTTCCTGTCGAAACACTCTCTAAATCCACGCTATCCTTAGCGGTATTTTGCTTTTTCCTTCGTGGAGCAAGCAATAAAAAAGGCGAATGGTATGAACCATTCGCCTAATGAATTCTTGAAAGTAGGATTGCAAGCTAGTCTAACATCTCACCCTCATACATTCACCGCGCCTTCTCCTCTTTTCGCATCTTGGTAACAGTATCTGGTGAAGGTGTGGCAGACATTTCTATTCCATGCTCTCCACCATCCGGCATCTTTGGGGCAGGCATTCTCAATCGGGAGTGAAATTCATCGCCCACATATTCGCCGTTTATAGCCGATGCCTGACGCTGCATCTCACGAAACGACTCATTCAGCATTGGTTCAAACTGATGGCTAGTGTTGACGATCTCATCCGGTATGCGATCTGATGACTCATGTTGTACTTCCCTTATCTCTATCGGAATCCCAGAATCATCATGGCTACTACGTCCCATATCGCTTCTTATATTTGCCGCCGGCACCTCCGCCATCGTATTTTCGATTGAGGTCATAGCGTCATAAACTCGCCACATCCCATTCTCTTGTCGCATCTTAATAAGGCTATATACGGTGTAGGTACACTTTGGCATTCCCTGATCTGTAATACTTGGTGGCTGTTTCAATCGGAAGTGAAATTCATCACCAACATATTCGCTGCTCACAAGCAATGCCTGCTTTCGTCCTTCACGGACTCTTTCCTCAATCGCCATTCGTTCAAACTGAGACATAGTTTCGACAACCTCAGCCGGTGATTCATCTGACGTATCTATGGAATCCTCATCGTCAGGATCTTCATGGCCCTCGCGCCGATACTGCTCTGTCATTAATGAGCCCATTGCCTTAAAATCAAGGTTCCGCCACGCCTCGAAGTAAGCGTACATCACATCTTCAGCGGACTGCCCTGTGCTTTCTGATGACGCAGATGTGCCGGTTGTGAACCCCCGCACTATGTCTAGATTAAATTCCCCGTCTGTTGTGAATTGTGACAGATCCGTTTCCTCAGGTTCACCGACGAAATCGTCAACTGGCTCTGTGCTTGCTGTGGACGCCATCGCAGCAATTTGCGGCAGATTGTTCCAGCTTGCTGTATCTTGAGCGGTATCAGTTGGGAATCTTTCGGGATTGTTTCGCAGGCGTGCCGTTCCATCCTCCCACGGCGACAAATACACACGCTCCTCGACTATAGGCGCGTTCATCTGGCGTAGCCCAATGAAACCGATCAAAACCAGCGCAATCAACCCTATCCCTCCAACCACCATTTTGGGGGTAGTTCCAACTTTTATGGCGGTTAGACCTCTCGTATAAAGTTTCTTCAGCGTCAGCCCGGGAGTGACGAACACACCGGTCAGAAGGTATCGCAATCGTTTGGAGAGTTGTTGCTTCGCACGTGACAGCCGAAACGAAATCGCCTTGTCTGACAACCCGTGTGTGCTCGTCAGTTCATTGTAGCTTGCACCCTCAAAGTAGAAAGCACGGGCGATGTCCCTATCCTTTTGCGGAAGTGCCTCCATTGCCCGGCGGATTAGTTCTCTCTGTTCCTGTCGGGTCAATTGTTCATCAGGCGGGTCTTGTGTCTGTAGTACCCCTTCATCCACGTCATCAAGGGGTACAGTGTTGATCCTTCGTTTTCGGACCCATTGTCGTGCACAATTTCGCGCAATCTCCGCCAGCCAGCTTTTGAACTTTACCGCATCCTCAAGCTGCCTCAGTCCTCGATAGGCGTTGAGGAAGGTGTCTTGTATCACCTCTTCGACATCATGGGAATTGTCCACGATTCTTATAACAATCGTATAGACAAAGGGGTAATATTCCCGCATCAGGTCGGTGAAAGCCCCCTCATCTCCAGCTTGAACGCGATAAATGAGCGTATTGTCATTAGCCATGGACTCTCGTTCCTCCCAACATTTTATCAAGATACAGTCCCGAGATCTGTCTGGCACTTTATGTGAACATCTCATCAGATTGAAAGGTTCGTCCGGCATTATATCCACTTGTCAAATCCGCGTCAAGCAAATTATAGTGAAACTGGAAGCGGAAAAGCGTGGATCCGGACCTCGGCAACGCCGTTCTTTCAATAGTGGAGGCTATCGGTCAATCTGTTTGAGCCAACCCCACATTGTGAATTGTTTGCCGGTGGGAGAAACCGAAAAAGGAGAGTTCAACCAGACAGGATCGCCGTCACGATGCAGATTATTGGTGAGTTTTTGAGGATTAGCCCCATTATTGTCCATCACGTAGATTTCACTGTTTCCATTCCCATCCCTCTCCGACATGAAGGCAATGCGTTCACCGTCCGGAGACCATGAGGGCGAACTGTCATCACCGCGATTATTGGTCAGTTTTTGTTGATTCCCACCATCGACGTCCATCACGTAGATTTCAAAGTTTTCAAAGTCACCCTTCCTATCAGATGCGTAGACAATCCGTTCACCGTCAGGAGACCAGGAGGGAAACCAGTCAGTTTGACGATTTTCAGTAAGTCTCTGTTGATTACCTCCATCGACATCCATTACATAGATTTCAGTAGTGATTCCAGCTTTGCCTCTAAAGTGCCCAGGCCTCTCAGATACAAAGACGATCCGTTTGCCATCGGGGGACCAAGAGGGATACCTGTCGTCACTGGGATTGTTAGTCAGGTTTTGAAGATTCCCACCATCGGCGTCCATCACGTAGATTTCATAAGTAGGAGCAAAATCTATAATGTGCCCATCCCTCATAGACATGAAGACGATCTGTGTGCCGTCAGGAGACCAGGAGGGGCCCCTGTCATCAGCGGGATTTTCAGTGAGTCTTTGCGGATTCTTCCCATCGGCGTCCATCACGTAGATTTCATAAGTAAACCAACCGGGTACAAAGTGAGGGTGGCCATCTCTATCCGACACGAAGACAATCCGTTTACCGTCCGGAGACCAGGAGGGATCCCAGTCCTTAGCGGGATTATTGGTGAGTCTTCGCTGATTCTTCCCATCAACATCCATCACATAAATTTCAGGGTTGCCATCCCTCTGAGACACGAAGGCAATCTGCGCTTGTGAATTGACGACTACCATCAGCAGCGTTAGAACCATGATTACAACACCAGTTAAAAT
This sequence comes from Candidatus Poribacteria bacterium, assembly GCA_965116925.1. GTDB lineage: Bacteria > Poribacteria > WGA-4E > WGA-4E > PCPOR2b > PCPOR2b. The sequence goes on from OZ220744.1 coordinate 5,652,463, forward strand.
CAAATGGGCGAGATTATATCTTCGGTGCATCTGTCTTTCCTCCTCTGTTCTCAAATCATTTTTGGCTCATGTAAAAAGAAAGTGCAAAATATGAACGAAATCGTAGGGGCGGGGTTGCCCCGCCCGCAATAAGGGTTGGGTGACCCAACCCCTACGAAAACTCGGTCGCTGTTGCCCGCTTTCTTAACGGGACCCTCGTTTTTTTTATCCTTAAACACTGTTCTCTCAATAATGACAGTTATCGGTCAACCCGCTTGAGCCAGCCCCACCTCGTGAGTATCTTACCTGTCGGAGCAACTGAAAGAACGGGGTTAGACCATGCAGGAACAGTGTCATCATCGGGATGATTGGTCAGGTTTCGAGGATTATTCCCATCGGTGTTTATCACGAAGATTTCATGGTTCCCATCATTCTCCCTATCAGACACGAAGACAATCTGTTTACCGTCCGGAGACCAGGAGGGGTTCCAATCCCTAAAGGGATTTTGAGTCACTCTTTGCTGATTGCCTCCATCGGCGTCCATCACATAGATATCCCGGTTTCCCCCTGGCCCATTCCTAAAGGAATCAAAGGCAATGCGCTTACCGTCTGGAGACCATGACGGATTTTGATCATGCTTGGCATTATTGGTGAGGTTCTGCTTATTACCCCCATCGGCATCCATCACGAAGATCTCAAAGTTCCCACCCTCAACGGAATTAAAGGCAATCCGTTGACCGTCGGGAGACCATGACGGATCGCTCTCATCAGAAAAAGGATCGTTGGAGAGGTTTTGCACATTACCCCCATCGGCATCCATCACATAGATTTGCCAAACTCCACCCGCAACGTTCCAGTGCTCACTAGAAGTAAAGACAATCCGTTGACCGTCGGGAGACCATGACGGTTCCCATTCAGAAAAGTCACTGTTAGTGAGTTTTTGCTTATTCCCCCCATCGGCGTCCATCACGAAGATTTGCCGGTTCTCATCCCTAGCTCCTTCTCCAGCCCTACTGGTAACAAAGGCAATCCGTTGACCGTCCGGTGACCATGTGGGTTCCGATTCATCCAAGGGATTGTTAGTGAGTCTTCGCAGATTCCCCCCATCGGTGTCTATCACATAGATTTCCAAGTTCCAATCCCTATCAGACACGAAGGCAATCTGTGCCTGTGCGTCAACGCATACCATCAGCAGCGTTAGACCCAAGACTACCATGCTAGTTAAAATCAAATATCCGGGATTATATCTCCGTCGCATCTGTCTTTCCTCCTCTGTTTTCAAATCAGTTTTTGATCCTTTGAGTTGATAGTGGTCAACTGGTGTTGGCAATCTCCTTCAAATTATAGTAGATTTTAGAATTAATTGGACGCTATGAACGAGCACGGCAGAAACCTGTTGGCACGGTTACGGCACACGGTATACGCTTCCGATGTAAAGGGCAATCTGCCATAAGTAGCGCAAACTGTTAGTTTGCGGCTTGGGATCACAATCTAACAGATTGTGGTACAAAAAACTATCTACTTTTAATGTCTTAGGACTTACGCAGTTGAATGGTCAAACCCTTGTAGTTCGGTGATTCATCGCCCGTCCCCCCCTCTATCCCCCGCAAGCAGGGGGAGGGAAGAACGCGCAATGAATTGCGCTACTACAAACTGAAGTGCGTAACTCCTATGTCTATTTATTTTGGCTCATGTTAAGAAAGCGTGCAACAGCAACCGAGTTTTCGTAGGGGTTGGGTCACCCAACCCTTACTGCGGGCGGGGAAACCCCGCCCCTACGATTTCGTTCATATTTTGCACTTTCTTTTTACATGAGCCTTTATTTTTAGAATTCACTATAAACGGACAATTCGGTTTATTATCGCATGAAGTCTTCAGCCCTTCCTTGGCGTTTATGACCCAACCTCAACGAACACTGTTTTCTCAATAATCCCACTCATCGGTTGACCTGTTTGAGCCACCCCCACATTGTAAGCTTTTTGCCCACGGGAGAGACCGAAAAAGGTGAATTCAACCATGCAGGACTAACGTCATCATGGGGATTATTGGTGAGTCTTTGCGGATTCTTCCCATCGGCGTCCATCACGTAGATTTCAGGGTTCCCATCCCTCCAAGACACGAAGGCAATGCGTTTACTGTCAGGAGACCATGTGGGCTGCAGATCAGAACGGCGATTTTCAGTGAGTTTTTGTTGATTCCCTCCATCGGCATCCATCACGTAGATTTCAGGGTTTTCAAAATCCCCCTTCCTATCAGCCTCAAAGGCAATCCGTTCTCCGTCGGGAGACCATGAGGGATAGAAGTCATTCTGGCGGTTTTCAGTCAGTCTCTGTTCATTCTGCCCATCAGCAGCCATCACGTAGATTTCATAAGTGATTAGAAACTTGCTTTTAAAGTGCCCAGGCCTCTGGGACACAAAGACAATGCGTTGACTATCGGGAGCCCATGAAGGATACCTGTCATCATTGGGATCGTTAGTGAGGTTTTGAGGATTCTTCCCATCAGCGTCCATCACGTAGATTTCAAAAGTGGGTGCAGCGTCTACAATGTGCCCATCCCGCAAAGTCATGAAGGCAATCCGTTTACCGTCGGGAGCCCATACGGGATACCAGTCCTCATTGGGATTATTGGTGAGTCTACGTGGATTCTCTCCATCGGCATCCATCACGTAGATTTCACGGTTCCCATCTCGTTCGGAAACAAAGACAATGCGCTTGCCATCGGGGGACCATGAGGGCCACCAGTCATTATCGCGATTATCGGTGAGTCTTTGTTGATTCTTCCCATCAATGTCCATCACGTAGATTTCATCGTTCCCATCCCTATCAGACACAAAGGCAATCTGTGCCTGTGTATCAACACATACCACCAGCGGCGTTACACCTAGGACTGCTACGATAGCTAAAATCAAATGTGTGGGACTGTATTTCTGTCGCATCTGTCTTTCCTCCCCAGACTTTATTAAGATACAATTCTGAGATTTTTTCTAGCACTTTTTTCGTTTTTAAGGAAAAAATATGACTTCCTGTTGGAACGCTCCCTAAATCCACACTATCCTAAGAGGTATTTTGCCTCTTTCTTCGCGGAGTAAGCAATAAAAAAGGCGAATGGAATGAACCATTCGCCTTGTGAACTCTTGGGGATAGGATTATAAACTAGCGGTGAAACATCTCTGACAACTCTGCCTGCGCCCTGTCTGAATCGAACACACTGTCATAAATTCGCCACGCGCCCTCCTCTTTTCGCATCTTAATAAGCCTCTCTTCGGACGGAAAAACCACTGTTTCCCCCTGATCTGAAATATCCGGTATCTCCGATGCCGGCGTTCTGAATCGGAAGTGAAATTCATCGCCGACATACTTGTTACTCACAACCTCAGCTTGACTTCGCCTTTTTTGGCTTAACTGCTCTAACAACGGTTCAAGCTGCCTACTCTTTTCTTCTACATCTTCCACATCTGGCTGTCCGCCTACTGTCGCCACACCGATTACTGTTGTCTCATCAAGACCACTATGTCCGATATCCTCTGCGAATAATGGGCGCATTGCCTTATAGTCAAAGTTTCGCCATGCTTCTACATAAGCGTCCATCACATCTTCAGCAGACTGATTTGTGCTTTCTGATGACACAGATGTGTCAGCAGTGAAATCTTGCTCTGTATCTAGCTCAAATTCCGCTTCCGTTGCGAATTGCGCCATATCCGTTTCGTCGAGTTCAGCGAAGAAATCGTCAATTGGCTCCATTCCTGCTGCAGATTCTGCCGGAGCAGTTTGTGGCTGAGTGTCTCCGCTTTCCGCATCTTGAGTGGTGTCAGCTAGGAGTTCTTCAGTGCTGTTTCGTGGACGTGCAGTGCCATCCTCCCACGGCGACAAATACACCCGCTCCTCAACTGTGGGCGCATTCATCTGACGGACTCCGATATAACCGATGAAAATCAGTCCAATCAGTGCTATCGCGCTTACTGTTATTTTAGGTGCCATTCCAACCTTCATGGCAGCTAGACCTCCCGAATAGATTTTTTTGAGTGTTAATCCGGGAGGAACAAAGATGCCAGTCAGCAGATATTGCAACCGTTTGGAGAGTTGTCGCCTCGCACGCGATAGCCGGAACGAAATCGCCTTATCTGACAGTCCGTGCGTGCTAGTCAACTCGTTGTAACTTGCACCTTCCAGATAGAATGCGCGGACAATATCCCTGTCTTTCTGCGGAAGTGTCTCCATTATACGGCGAATCAGCTCGCTCTGTTCCTGTCGCGTCAATCGCTCATCAGGTGAATCTTCCATTTGAAGCAGGTGTTCACTCACTTCGTCGATAGACACGGTATCGCCTCTCTGTTTACGGAGCCAGTTTCGCGCCCGATTTCGCGCTATCTCTGCCAACCAGCTTTTGAATTTCGCGTTATCCTCAAGCTGTTTCAAACCTCGATAGGCACTGAGAAAGGTATCTTGCACAACCTCTTCGGCGTCATGGGAATTTTTCACGATTCCGATTACGATTGCATAAACATAGGCGTGGTATGACCGCATCAGGGCAGCAAACGCTTGTTCATCGCCAGCTTGGGCGTGATGGATGAGTGTATTCTCCTTAGCCATGGCTCTTCGTTCCTCCCTTACACCCTACCAAGACACAGTTTCGAGATTTTTTCTAGCACTTTTTTATTTTAAGAAACATTTTACCCGTTTCTTCACAAAGCAAGCAATAAAAAAGGCGAATGGAGGGGACCATTCGCCTAATTCTAAAGAGGTCTTCTATTCCATAATTGGTGTTTCAAATTGTCACTGCCTCCCCAATTTTATGCGTCCCCAAAGGGTAGTTTGATTATCTGATACCTCCACCGATAAAGAGCGGTCAGGAATGACCCACGTCGGGTTAGTGTCCGCCCGCGGATCCCCAGTGAGCTGTTTCTGATTATCCCCGTTGGCATCCATGACATAAATATCTGAACGCTTCCCGACCCGAAATGCGTGGTAAGCTATCCACCTACCATCGGGAGACCATGCAGGCGCCTGGTCTTCCCATGGGTGGCGGGTTAGGTTGACGACATTCGCTCCATCAGGGTTCATCGCATAGATATCGTCCTGCTCCCCTTCCCGATTGGAATGAAACGCTATCTTTGTCCCATCGGGAGACCATGTGGGTGCAGCGTCGCGGGCGGGGTGGTTGGTCAAATTGATTTGGTTGTTCCCATTTGCGTCCATCACATAGATTTCCCCGTTTCCATCCCGATTGGAAAAGAATACGATTTTTGAGCCATCAGGAGACCAAGAACCGACCTCATCTACTCCTGGCGACTGTGTTAAGTTCTTCAACTGATTGCCCTCAATATCCATGACACAAACATCCGTCATACCATCTGGTGACCCGTCAGTGCTGGTGAGAGCTAACCACTTCCCATCCGGGGACCATTTTGGCGATAGGTACGTTTGACCGCCAAACTGTTCGGTTATGCTTTTGTGCTGTTTCGGAGGATCAATAATTGCTACTTGGACTGCCCGATTTTCAAATTTCGGACCTAAATGATTCTTCAGCACTTCAGGAAGAAGAACAGGAGTCTCCAAATATATATGAGCACGATGTTGGTCCTGCAGGTGGAAGGCAATATATTTGCCATCAAGGGACCAGGCGATTGGACCATATTTGAAGGTACTAGCCCTCCAACTTTCTTCATTTAATCCATCCGCATCAATCACATAAACTACTATCTCATCCTCAAAAGGGTGGCGCTTCCGATCGGATACAAACACAATGGTGCCGGTCCGCTCGTCGGCAAAAGCCTGTTCGGTAAACAGAATCCATGTAAATAAAGGTATCATGACACCAAGAATCCTCCGGGACACTGAGAGTTGCTTCAACATGTGTAATCCTCCTTGCATTCGTTTGGTAATCATGTGTGACCGAATTCCGTCGGGACAGTAACGAACGGCGTCCCCCATATCCTCAATAAGCCCCTCGCTGCACATGAGCTCATCGACACCTTAGCCCAGATTTGTTCTTCACCAATATCTACCAAGACACACCTTTGAGATTTTTTCTAGCACTTTTTTATGTGGTAGCCCTTCACTAAAGTGTGGTAGGGTCATTTAATTCTCCCATATTATTGCTGAATCACGGATAGACGCGGATTAACAGATTACAGGGATAAAAGATGCTATCGACAGTTGGCACAAGAACGCGCAATGAACGCGCTACTACAAACTGTGGGGAGACCGGCTGCGCCGCCTGCGGATTCGTGTCATTCCGAAATCGCTCAAAAAATGGAAAACTAAATAGCCCTAAAAGTGTGGAGTTATGACTTGACAATCAGGGGATCCACTGACTACCTTTATGTATCCCAACAATAAGGAGAGTCAGCACATGGATCCCCAACAGAATCTTGCCTAAGAAGCCGTTGCAATTAACAGCGGGACTATGGTTTCAAACGATAAACGCAATTATCAGGTCTAAAAATTCTAATTGGCATAGTCTAGCACATAGATCTGATTTGTCTGGGGCAGATCTGATTTACTCACCTCAATCTGTGATTGACCCTGATAATGGACAACTTCCGCCGGAAAGCGTGCGGTGAAATCATCTACAGGCAAGATTCGAGTGAGCGTGACTTTGTCGGTTAGGTAGTGCATCGGAATCGTCACCTTTGGCTGAATCGCATCAATGACTTCATCAAGATCGTTCAGTTCAATAGTTGGAGGACCGCCTGTTAGCACAAGCAGGATATCGACGCCCTTGAAAAATTCGAGTTGTGTCTCGCTCAGAGGGTTTCCCACATCGCCCATGTGCCCGATTTCGATGCCCTCAACGCCAAATCGATACATTGCATTCTGATCCGGATCGCTTTTATGTACTATGCTCTCCATAGCCGGCACAGATAAGAAGCGAATCCCTTTGACCTCCGCACCGGTTTCTGTAATATCGAGCGCATTAATCACGATAGGATCGCCCGCCACCATATCCGCACAACTGTGAAACCGGTCAGTCGCTGAGCTCATAATCACGATATCCACCGGTTCGTCGATCGGGTCATAGCCAGCGACTTCGGGGGTATACGGATCGGTTACAATTCGAGTCCCGTTTCCTTCTAGCAAAAACGTAGCGTGTCCACACCATCTGATTTTCATAATAATTCCCTCCTGTTACCAACGGTTATGCAACCTGTTTCAAAAATGACTCATGTTAAGAGATCGTGCAATAGAATTAGGACTTCATACCTCGACTGCACCAATGAACAAATTATTTTCACGTTTCACGCATCACGTTTCACGCTTTTGCACCCTGTACTTTCTTTTGGCATGAGGCTTAGGATTTTTCCCACCATGTTTCCCTTATCGTTCGATAATAGGTAAAACTACGTGCGACGGGTGCCCAGGCTCATGATAAATCGTCTGCTCTGCAATCTCAAGCCGCCGCTCAACCCCCAAATCACCACCCGTGTTCGGATTCACATCAAAGCGAGGCCAATTGCTGCTGGAAATATCTAAGCGAATTCGGTGCCCCTTCTTGAAAATGTTGGAGGTTGGATAAAGTTCAAAGACAAACTCGTAGACCTTCCCCGGCTCTAGTAACTCTGGAGTGTCCCAACCATTTCGGTAACGCGCACGGATAATGGAGTCTGTCAGGTTGATAGCGAGCCCATCAGGATAATCATCGCTCAATGGACAGACATCAATCAGTTTGGCTGTAAAGTCGGTATCGTGGGCAGATGATGAGGCGTGGAGTTTGACCGTAATTGGTCCCGTAACCTCCACATCGCTCTCCAACGGAGGCGTCTGGAACGTCAGCACATCGCTGCGGGCATTGAGGGGAAGGGTGTCTTGGCAACCAAAGAATCTTGAGTTCCCACGTTGATCAAACGCGCCAGCACCCATGATCGGATCTGCAGCGGAGATGCCGCCACCAATGGTTGGGACGGGATCTCGCGGATCAAAGCTAAAGCGACTTGTCGATTCGTCTACCGTTGGTAGCGTGGTGGACAGATCGCCATCAGCATGAAGATAGTAGGGCGTGAATTGGGTATCGGGCAGGGGAAAGTCCTGCTCATCGCGCCAGTGGCCGCTGTGATGGAGGCGTCCCTGATAGTTAGGGATCCCTTCGCCGGTGCCCATCACAAAAATCTTGACCGGGGACCAGTCGGAAACCTCCGTGTGCATCCCTTTGAGGAAATGATCGAACCACGCCAACCGCAGGTCATTGTAATTGATGAAGGAGTGATTCCCGAAATCAACATCACCTGCATTCGTCACACCCCAGCCACCATGCGTCCACGGTCCCATCATAAGTACCTGCCGTGATTTTTTCATCTTGCTGAGCGCGGTATAATTCTCGCATGTTGCCCGTGCATACGAGTCATACCACCCACCGAGGTAGAGCGTCGGCACATCAGCGTGTTCTTCGTAATACTGGGAGATGGCGTACCCACGTTGCTTCCAATAGTCATCATATTCTCCGTGAGTGAATAGATCGATCACCCACTGTTCGTAATTCGGCAGCATCCGTAGTGGCGACGTGCCTTTCTTGAGCGGCGCACGGGACACCCATTCGCCCACGTTTGCAAACGCCCTGTCAACCGCAGCTTTGATATTAGCATCAGCAAACGCTTCCTTGCTGGTGGTCGCCATGCGGAAGGCGTAGATCATGAACCGTTGTTCAAGGGCCCCGTTTTGTCGCATCGAACAGTGATAGTAATTCGACGCACCGACGGCGACGATCATCGTCGAAAGATGTGGTGGGTTGAGCGTTGCTAACGCGGACTGGTCACTGCCGCAATACGACGCGCCCATCGTGCCGACCTGTCCATCACTCCACTCTTGGGCGGCGAGCCATTCCACCGTATCGTAACCATCGGGGGCTTCTTTGGCGAAGGGATACCACTCCCCCTCGCTGACGAATCTGCCTCGGACATCCTGAATCGCGCAGACGTAGCCGCGCCGGGCGTAGTAGGTCCCATTCGTCACATTTCCCGATCCCGCCTTGTCGTAGGGGGTACGTTCTAAGATGACCGGAAATTTTCCTGACGCTGGCTGACCATTCAGTGAAGGCAAGTAGATATCGGTTGCTAAGCGGACACCATCGCGCATCGGAATCATCACGTTGGACTGGCAAATCGCATCGTACTGCTGGTATGAACCTTGATATGATTCGGGCATGGGCTCTCTCCTCAAAAAAGGCGTGTATAGAGGTATCGGTAAACTCTAATTGTAAGGGGTGCGTTTAACCTACTATCCTAACAGACAAATGGGTGTGCTGCAACAAAAATTCAATATTTCCTTATTGACATCAGTTCTCAAGTAGGATAATCTAAATGTTGTCCATCTTTTATCTTAGAGCTCGACGACATTTGGAGGAAATACAATGAACACACCACGTATCGATGACCGTGACTGGTCAGCCTTGACGCTTGGCGAGCAAATTCGCCAGATCGAAGTTGAAGGCTATCTCTTACTACCTGACCTACTATCTCCTGACCACGTCGATCGACTCAAGTCGGAGACTGCGAAGTTGGAAACTACACCGGTGGATTACAGCGTACATCAGCGGGGCTGTCCGAACCTCCAATTTAGAGGTGGGGCTATCACAGAGCTGCTTGCCCATCCCCCAACGCTGTCATTCTTGGGAGAACTTTTTGGCGACGAAATCATCATGATGAGCTACGGCTACGCCCGTTCCGAGCCAGGACATCCGGGCATCAGTCTGCATACAGACGGACAGCCCTACGGCTCCCAAATTTTCGGTTACGACGGCAGCGTTCCGTTTATGGTCCGGGTGCTATATTACCTCGACGATCTCACCCCGGAGGTTTCGCCGTTCCGTGTCATCCCGCGATCCCATCTCTCGATGCACGCCGATGCGAATCCCTACAAACGTTTTGAATCGCACCCCGAAGAGGTGATGGTCCCTGCGAAAGCAGGTTCAGCGGTACTGATTAACCACAAGGTTTTTCACGGGAACTATCCTAATGTTGGTGACTATCCCCGTGAAATGCTCGCTATCGCTTACCGTCCGGGCTGGGCAGGGCCCCAAGACAAAGTATCAACTTGGGAGGATGAAGATCTATCGAAATTGCCAAATTCCGTCAGACCGCTATTCGGTGACCGTAACACCCGTCACTGGGATTATCACGGTGGCAACAAACCGCCAAACATGAAAAAAGAAGCGCCGGGAATGAACCCAAGTCGGTGGGAGCGTGCGTAGGAGAGTGTAGAACAGATTAAAACAGAAAGAAAGGGTAAACTCATGGCAAACATCCACATTCCAAAAACTTGGGAAATCTCAGAGCAAGAAGTTACGCCGGAAGCCGCTTTTATCAATCGGCGGCGATTCTTGAGAACGCTTGCCGGTGCCGGTTTGAGCATCGCCGGCGGATCCATGCTCAGTTATGCAACCGAAGCGGAGGCAAAGAAACCGGAACTAATAGACCCGAATCTGATGAAATTTGAATCGGTCGAACGAAATCCGGCCTTTATGAAGGTTGACCGCCCCATCACCGACAGAGATGTTGCGGCCAAGTATAACAATTTCTATGAATTCGGCGGCTCAAAATCGATCTGGGAAGCGGCGCAGGCGTTGCCGACCGAAAATTGGAAGGTAGAGGTCACCGGCTTAGTCCGTAATCCTCGCACCTATGACTTGGATGACCTCAAGAAAAAATTTCCCCTTGAAGAGCGGGTCTATCGCTTCCGTTGTGTTGAGGCGTGGGCGATGGTTGTTCCGTGGCTCGGTTTTACGATGAAACACATCATTGACGATGTTGAGCCGACCTCTGAGGCGAGATTTGTTCGCTTCATCTCGTATTACAACCGGCAGATTAACAAAGGACCAGGACGTCGTACGTCTCATCCTTGGCCCTATACAGAGGGGCTCCGCACCGACGAAATGGCAAACGAATTGGCGTTTTTTGCCATCGGCATCTACGGTCACGAACTTCCAAAGCAGCACGGTGCCCCCATCCGCCAAGTCATACCGTGGAAGTATGGGTTCAAAGGTGCTAAGTCTATCGTAAAAATTGAATTTCTCAACTATCAACCGAAGACGTTCTGGAATGAACTTCAACCGCACGAATACGGGTTTGAGGCGAATGTCGAGCCCGACGTACCACACCCACGATGGTCACAAGCCTCCGAACGGATGATTGGTTCCGGCCCGGCCTTCATGTGGAAAAGACGCGATACGCTGCTCTACAACGGTTACGCCGAACAGGTTGCACATCTTTACGATCGATAATGCGCTGCGAATCGCGAATTCCCGGCAATCGAAAAATTACAAAATGTAAAACGTGCGGAGTTATGTGCTTCAGATTGTAGGGAACGCAGATCTGCGTTCCCTACCAGTTGTGCAAGTCCAAAAAAATGTAAAATGTAAGAACGTTTTAGTGCTTGCTCATCTTCAGATCAGTTCCGCAACCCGAGTCGCAACCTTCCGAAAGGCTTCGATGTACTGGTCTAACAGTGCCTTGTTGGGTCTGGAGAAGACCGGAATAGTAAATAGGTCTTCGCGTGGGTTCTCAGAAACGGGCAGGTCTCCATCCTGATATGTCACTTCCCGTTGATTTTCAGGACGAGTGAAAGCCGGATGATCCTGCTCTTGGAACACTGCTGATAGGTGATCGCTGCCTCCCGGTGCGCCGCTACTCACGTTCGCGCCTTCTGCCCGTAACGCTTCGATGAATTTCTCTTTCGACAATCCGCCAAGTTCTTCGGACGCGTAGCGGACATAGGGACGGCTATAGTAGCCGCGGAAGTTATCGGCTGCAGGCTTGATTGGATAGAGTCCCGGACACTCTGCAATACCGTCCATCAGATACATCACATTGTCATCACGGCATTTGTTACGCTCATTGAGATGTCGGAGTTGGACACGCGCAATAGCGGCGGAAATTGGGGCGATACGGTATTTGTATCCGAAGCAGGTCCGAGCATATTTGTGATACTTCTCTTCGGGAAGATCGCGAATCCGTTCATAGTGTCCGAGACAGATTGCCCGCTCGTAATATTCCAGATTATCTGTGATCATCACCCCACCTTCGCCGCTCGGCAAGAGTTTTCCTCCCTGCATACTGAAACAACCTACATCTCCGATGGTCCCGACCTTTTTGCCTTTATAAGTGGCACCGTGAGCGTGTGAACAGTCTTCGATTACGAAGATATTGTGACGCTTTGCAATTTCCATAATGGCGTCCATCTCCGCCGGCATCCCACCGAGATGGACAACAATAATCGCTTTCGTGTGACGGGAGATCCGCCGCTCAATATCTTCTGGGGCAGCGCAACCGGTGAACGGATCAATATCGCAGAAGACCGGAATCGCCTGACAGGAGAGGATGGGCATATACGTCCCCCAAAATGTTGCAGCAGGCGTGATAACTTCATCGCCGGGGCCCACGCCAATCCCGAACAACGCCCCATGAATCGAAGCGGTTCCGTTGTTGTGCGCTAAGGCATATTTGACACCGTGATAAGCGGCAAATTCCTCCTCGAACTTGTAAATCGTATCTGAGAACGAGATCTCCCCGCTCTGCAATTGGTTGACGACAGCTTCGGTAACTTCATCATCAATAATGGGCCACTCCGAAGCCTCACTTTGGTCTAAGGTGATGGCTCTATCACCACCCTGAATCGCTAATTTACTCATGGTCTCCTCCCTCACTACGTCTTTTGGTTCTCAGTTTAGCACTAAGTCCAATAGGGATCAATATCAAAAAAACGAACCTGCGATCTGATGATCTGCTACAAATATGCGTCATTATAAATAGAAAAACACGATTCAAGGCTTTAACAGAGCGAGATTCTAAGGCTTGATAATTGTACCGGGGGATAGAGAATGGCACTTCATGACGCTGAGTTGATTCAACGCACGCTAGATGGAGACGAATCCGCATTCGGGTTTCTGGTGGACAAGTACAAAGGATCTGTCCACGCCTTGGCGTACCGTAAGCTCGGCGATTTCCACACCGCCGAAGAAATCACGCAGGATACCTTCCTCAAGGCGTACCAGAAACTATCGACGCTCAAAGATCCGGGGCGTTTCCCCGGCTGGCTCTACGTGATTGCCGCACGGTGCTGTATCTCTTGGTTTCGTCAAAATCGCGTGCAAACCGAATCACTCGATAGCGTTAAGGGAGAGATGGATACACAGTCGTGGACGAAATATATCGATACACGGCTCCGTGAGGAGGTGCACAATGCGCTCGAAAGTCTCCCCGAAAGTGAGCGAACTGTCTTAACGCTTTACTATATGGCGGGAATGACCAGCGAGGAGATTGGACGGTTCATCGGTACATCATGCGGTGCCATCAGAGACCGACTCTATCGCGCCAGGATGCACTTAAAGGAGGAATTAACGATGATTGAAGAAACCTTGGGCGGCTTCCAACTGCCACCAACTTTGACACAAGAGATTATGCGTCGAATCCCCAACGGCTCGCTGAACCCTACACCAACAACAAGCAAACCACTTGCGCCGTGGATTGTTGCGACCTCGTTGGTTGTAGTTACGTTGTTTATCGGCTTGGGAATTAAACAGGCTACGACATTTCAGCTGCCTTACAGTTTTGATGCGCCTGAATCAGCCACAATGGTTGAAATTGTTGATGCCCCGATAATCAACATGCCACTATCGACGTTCTCGCCGGTTAGTCGGACAGGAGGGTTGAGTGAAGGAGAATCGGGCAATGGAAATCGGGAAAATGATTCGGAGCAGGGAACTGTTGCAGATTTGCAGAACGATATAGCATCAGATAATAGTGGCTGGACGCAGACAAACGGACCTTACGGTGGAACAATTACAGCCCTGCACGCGACACCAGAAGGAGTACTCTTCGCTGGAACAGAGATAGGCATTTTCCGTTCAGCGGACAGCGGCAAAACATGGACTCCTGCCAACGAAGGGTTGTGGGTTTCTCCAGACAATATTCTTCCCAACATCCTTGTGCTAACACAGGAGGGAAATACTCTCTACGCCGGTACAAACGGTGCCCTTTTCTATTCAACCAACGGCGGCGACTCGTGGCAACAGTTGACTCCCTTTCAGGACGAATTTGGTATTTCGGGAGTTGTAATCATTGACGATACGGTTTACATTGGACGAAGTTCACAGGAGAGCGTGTTCTTTTCTAATGATAACGGCAAGTCGTGGACACAAATTGATAACGGCTTGACTGGCCGAGGGGGCCCCAAGCTGTTTGCGGTTGGAACGACGCTTTTCGCACAAATGCGACGTCGTGTTTTCCGGCTCAAAGCCGGCGAGAATTCATGGACAAAACTCACCATCGCGGATCCGTGGACAAAAACTACCGTTGAGTCAGATATTACGAAGTTTGCTGTCTCTGGTAAGGCTATCTACGCAGCAACAGCCGATGGTGAACTTGTCCGCTCAACGGATATGGGCAATTTCTGGAGATCAATCAAACCCAAATTAATGCAGCATTTCGACGGCGAGTTAGCAGTAGTAGAAAACACGGTGTTCTACATCGGTTCAGGCTCTGCTGATGGTCGGGTGTTTCGCTCGAATGATGCCGGTAACTCATGGAGGCTGTTCAACACCAGTTTGATTAATAAAACCATCCTCTCCGTAGAGACTTTATCTGAGAATATGCTTTACGCCGGCACCTATGAGGGGATTTTCCGCTCAATGGATAGTGGGGAATCGTGGGCGAAAACCAACACCGGCATCATCAATACATATATTAAGGATCTCGTGTTTTTCAGAAGCGCGCTTTACACGATAATCAGAGGCGATGGTATCTGCAAATCAGCGGATGGTGGGAATTCGTGGGTGCCGGTGAATGACGGATTGGTTGCTAGCGATGGAGGGACGCTGACGATTTCGGAAGGAAAACTCTATGCAGCGACGAACGAAACCTACTATGGCAGCCAAAACTTATCAACTGCCGGAGTTTATCGCTTAGCAGATGATGGAAACTCATGGGTGCCGATTCAGACAAACATGCAGTCTGTCAATGACAGGATCTACGCCGTTAATCAATTGATAGTTAGCGGAGAAACGTTCTACGTCGTTGGACAGATGGGCGATGGAACGCGGCTTTACCGCTGGAGAGTAGGGGAAGACCTGTGGACACAGCTCAGACCACAAGATTTGGGTTGGCAACCGTCAGCTGTGTCAGCAGGCCACACTGTTTACATCAGCTCAATGAATCGGAAGCTGTTGCGTTCCGTTGACGAAGGCGATTCGTGGACGGATGTGAGTCAAAATTTACCAAATTGGAAGCAGCGATTTGAACAGACTTTCCGAACTAATCTCTATAATCTAGTCTTCGTTGGTGAGACAATTTATGCAAAGTCCGGTGATGGGGTTTTTCGCTCAAGGGATGGCGGCGAAACATGGAGATCAATCGCCGCCGGATTGCCTGATAGTAGCATTGATCTGCAGCTTGTTGATGGCACAACGCTCTATGGGACAAACTCTCATGAGATTTTCCGCCTGACGAACAGATCGGATTCATGGGAGAAACTTGCTTCAGTGTGGCCGATTGTGCCCTCAACGTATGTCACGGCGTTGGCACTTGATGGAACAACGCTCTACATTGGCACCGAGGCAGAGGGAGTATACCGGTTTTCGCTGGATGAGTAAGCCGAGTGCCATATCTCTACCTGTTCCAAGTTGATAATCTCCATCGTTTCAGTGCCCATTTTCACAGCATAGATGTATCTCTTGGCTCCGGCAAAACCGCCTACAAACTGAATCATTCGATAACATCAAGGGGAAGATGGAGAATGGCACTTCATGACGCTGAGTTGATTCAACGCACACTAGCGGGCGACGAATCCGCATTCGGGTTTCTGGTGGACAAGTACAAAGGGTCTGTCCACGCCTTGGCGTACCGTAAGCTCGGCGATTTCCACACCGCCGAAGAAATCACGCAAGATACCTTCCTCAAGGCGTACCAGAAACTATCGACGCTCAAAGATCCGGGGCGTTTCCCCGGTTGGCTCTACGTGATTGCCGCACGGTGCTGTATCTCTTGGTTTCGTCAAAATCGCGTGCAAACCGAATCACTCGATAGCGTTAAGGGAGAGATGGATACACAGTCGTGGACGAAATATACCGATGCACGCCTCCGTGAGGAGGTGCACAATGCGCTCGAAAGTCTCCCCGAAAGTGAGCGAACTGTCTTAACGCTTTACTATATGGCGGGAATGACCAGCGAGGAGATTGGACGGTTCATCGGTACATCATGCGGTGCCATCAGAGACCGACTCTATCGCGCCAGGATGCACTTAAAGGAGGAATTAACGATGATTGAAGAAACCTTGGGCGGCTTCCAACTGCCACCAACTTTGACACAAGAGATTATGCGTCGAATTCCCAACGGCTCGCTGAACCCTACACCAACAACAAGCAAACCACTTGCGCCGTGGATTGTTGCGACCTCGTTGGTTGTAGTTACGTTGTTTATCGGCTTGGGAATTAAACAGGCTACGACATTTCAGTTGCCTTACAGTTTTGATGCGCCTGAATCAGCCACAATGGTTGAAATTGTTGATGCCCCGATAATCAACATGCCACTATTGACATTCTCGCCAGTTAGTCAGACAGGGGGGTTGAGTGAAGGAGAATCGGGCAATGGAAATCGGGAAAATGACTCGGGGCAGGGAACTGTTGCAGATTTGCAGAACGATATAGCATCAGATAATAGTGGCTGGACGCAGACAAACGGACCTTACGGTGGAACAATTACAGCCCTGTACGCGACGCCGGAAGGAACGCTTTTCGCCGGAACAAGTGAAGGTGGCATTTTCCGTTCAACAGATGGCGGTGACACATGGGTTTCCGCTAGCGTAGGCTTGCGGGGCCCTCCGGACAACAGACTTCCTAGCCTCCTCGTACTGACGCAGGAAGGAGATACCCTCTACGCCGGCACAAACGGCGGCCTTTTCTCTTTGATCAACGGCGGTGACTCATGGCAACAGTTGACTCATTTTCAGGATGCCTTTGGTATTTCCGGGGTTGCAATCATTGACGACACGCTTTACATTGGGCGGTATATAGAGGAGAGTGTTTTCTTTTCTAACGATAACGGTAAATCGTGGGCACAAATTGATAGAGGTTTGACCGGCCGAGGGGGCCCCCGCTTGTTTACAAGTGGAACGACACTTTTTGCACAAATGTGGGATCATGTTTTTTGTCTCAAAGCCGGCGAGAATTCATGGACAAAACTTGCCGTCGAAGATCTGTGGAAAAAAAACACCGCCGAGTTAGATATTACAAAGTTCGTAATATCTGGCGAAGTAATCTACACAGCGACAGCTGATGGGGGACTTTTCCGCTCAACGGATGTGGGCAATTGGTGGCAGTCAATCAAGCACGAAGCGATGTATGATTTCAAAGGTGAATTGGCGGCGTTGGGAACTACGATCTTCTATATCGGTGATGGTCGGGTGTTTCGGTCAACCGATGCTGGTAACTCATGGACGATGTACAACAGCAACTTAGCCAATCAAAACATTTTATCCATAACAGTGTTATCCGAAAAGACACTTTACGTTGGGACTGAGGATGGAGTTTTTCGGTCGACGGATGGCGGAGAATCGTGGACGGAAGTCAACACCGGCATCATCAATACACATATCGAAGCCCTCGTCTTTTTCAGTGACTCGCTCTATACTGTAACGGGTGATGGTATCGTCAAATCGATAGATGCTGGGAATTCGTGGGTGACGGTGAATGATGGATTGATTGCTAGCGCTGGAGCGACACTGACCGTTTCGGGAGGAAACCTCTACGCAGCAACGAACGAAACTAACGTCAGATGGAATCCATCGACTTCTGGGGTTTATCGCTTGGCGGATGATGGAAACTCATGGGTGCCGATTCAGACGAACATGCAGTCTGTCAATAACAGAATCTACAGTGTTAATCAATTAACGGTTAGTGGGGAAACGTTCTACATCGTTGAACAGACAGGCGACGGAGCGCGTCTGTACCGCTGGAGGGTAGGGGAAGATCTGTGGACACAGCTCAAGACACGAGATCTTCTCAGTTGGGGAACGTTAGCTGTGTCAGGCAGAACGGTCTACATCAGTGCGACATGTGGGAGACTACTCCGTTCGGTTGACGAGGGCGATACATGGACGGAGTGAGTCAAAATTTACCAAATTGGGACAAAGAAATCGGCACCTATGATTTGGCTTTCATCGGTGAGACAATTTATGCAAAGGCCGGCAGTGGAGGAGGGTGCTCGACAGATGGTGGCGAGACGTGGACACCGATCATCGTCGCCGGATTGCCCGGTGGCTATATTAAGATGCAGCTAGTCGATGGTACAACGCTTTATGGGACAAGCTCTCATGGGGTCTTCCGCCTGACGCACGGATCCGATTCATGGGAGCGGATCGCCCCGACGCAGCGCGATGTCACCTCGCTAGCGTTTGATGGCACGACGTTCTACATCGGCACGAATGCAGAGGGCGTATTCCGGCTTTCGCTGGATGAGTAAACCTTCAGCGAAAGGTCAATCTTCATCTGATGGTGCATACTAATCCGACGACTCCGTTTTGGACTGAGAAGGTTCCGCAATCAGTTTTTCAATCATCGCTTTCAATTCGTCATAATCCCGTTCGGCTTCCGTCCGCGTTTCGTCCTCCTCTTTGTAGTACTCACCACCGGGGTGAATATAGCGAATTCTTCCTCGCTTATCAATGAGAAAGCTGACCGAAGTCCATCGGTGTCTACCCTTAGCTAGCCAATAACGTCTCAACGTACCCCAGTCCATATCCAGTGCAATAGGGAATTCAAAGCCGAGCTGCTTCACCGCCTTTTCAAGCACCTTCTGACGACGCGGCCCGGGCGGTTTCGGATGGTACATCCCAATCACGACCAAACCCTTATCCTTGAAGGTTTCGTGGAATTCGTTCAGCGCGGGTGCGCTAGCGGCACAGAATGGGCATGTCTCCGTCCACCAGCGGATGAGAACCACTTTGTCCGCTAATTCACTCAACTGGAGTGGCTGCGAATTCATCCACTTCAGCGTCCCCCATTCCGGAGCCGGTTTCCCAATTAACTCATCGCCTTCCTTTGCGATAAGCCCTTGATTGATAGTTAGCAGCATCAACAGGATGATGCTAACTATCCGTAAATTACGCATTTAACCCCTCTGAAAAAGCTGCCAACTCCGCCCCGGCAAATCTGCGCGGAAATACTCAACATTGCCTCGGTCAGCGAGTGTGACATAACAGGTACATCCATCGGAACCGCCGAAAGCTAGGTTAGTACAATCCTTTCCAGCAAGTTCAACCTCTAGCAATACCTCACCCTGTGGTGAAACTTTAGCGATTGTGCCCTTGCCGTGGCGCGTTACGTACAGATTGCCTTCAACATCGCAGCGCATCCCATCAAACCCAAAATCGGGGAACTGAATCAGTAACCGCTTGTTACTAACCTCTCCAGTTGGGGATAGGTCATACGCCCAGATGTTACGCTGCACGCTTTCATTGACGTAAAGGGTGTTCTCATCGGGACTCACTTCAATGCCGTTGGTCGTTCCCATATCCGCCTCAAGCAGTGTGATTGTGCCGTCTGTGTCAATGCACCAGATCTGCCCCGTCGATTCGGCCCAATTCGGATCACTGGCATAGACGATATCGTTGGAGCCGATGGCGATGTCGTTTGGCTGATTCATGGTTGGCTCATGGGCATAGGTGCTAATCTCCTGTGTCCCCATATCAACTTTGAGGATGTTGTGGTTGGTATAGTCAGCGATAAGCATGGCACCCGCGCTGTCGAAACGGATGCCGTTTCCGATGCTACCGTTGGGTAGTTCGACGAATACGCTGCATTTTCCTTCTGGAGTAACCTTCCCGATCGTATGCTGACGGGCGTAATTGACGGCGTAGAGATTGCCCTCTGCATCGCAGGCGGGCCCTTCAATGCCGGAGGTAAAACCATCCCGTTCTGTGAAGACATGACTGATAAAAAGTTCCTCGATCATTGTGACAAACTACCTTTCCTGTGAGATAATATTGCTATAACGTAAACTGCTAGTGTTGAAAATCCATCGATTTTCCTATGGGGGCAGGATCTCCCTGCCTATCAACTAGTCTTCTTTCGCTCCAGAGGAGCGATATGTCTATAGAACCGCGATAGGGGCAATTCCTGCGCTCCAGATGAAGATTAATTTATTAATTGGGTAATTTCCGAGCGATGTCCGGTGCGGTTGGAAACCGCACCTACCGGGTCTGGGGAAATATAGAATTACCCGTTTAATTTCTTAAAACCCATGAGGAGCGCAATGTCTTTTAATCAACCAGTGAACTAATAAACCAACATATTACTAAACGAGCGGCGGCATAAATTCATCCTGTGCATCCAACAGCCGATCGATCGTCGTGCGAATCTCTGACAACGTTAATTGTGCGGCGGTATTTGGATCAACCAATCCCGCGTGATAGGCATATTCTCGATTCTCCTCTAGGATAGCTCGCACCGTCAACCCCTGCATATTGATATTGGTCTGACAGAGTGCTGCACACTGAGGTGGCAGCGCACCGACGTAGCACGGCTGCAAGCCGGCACGATTAACGAGTGTTGGCACTTCGACGCAACAACCAGTAGGGAGATTGGTGATGAGATCGGTATTGAGCACGTTCCCGTAAATGTAGGCGGGGGTATCCGTTTCCATTGCGTGAATAATGACCGCTGCATATTCGTGGGAGCGACTCAGTTCAATCGGTGCCGATTCCGCTTCACGCTTTGCCTGTGCGATTCGCTCCTCCCGATCTGTATGTTGGTTGACAAAGCTTTCAGCGGTACGATTTTCAACGTTCAGTCGTTCCATTTCGTCGGGGTTTTGCATAAAGTAAGGCACATACTCTGCCATGTGGCGCGAGGACTCGGTGACAAACCGACCGAAATGCTTCAAGATCTCAAAGCGCACCGGGTCACTGCCGACAATCTCAGGATCTTCAAGGCAGGCGTTTAGTCGCGGGTAAAGCGTTTCGCCATCCTGCGAAAGTTCCAAAAACCACGCCATGTGATTAATCCCCGCGACAAGATAACGGAGGTTATCGTAATCCACACCCATATAGTTCGCTAGCTGTTTGCTGGTGCCTTGTACACTGTGGCAAAGCCCCACGCCGGAGATGCTCGTCGCCTCCAACACCGCCCACATAATCATTGCCATCGGGTTGGTATAATTGAGCATTGGAGCGTCCGGACAGAGCCTCTCCATATCGCGAGCGATATCGAGCATGGCAGGGATCGTGCGCAGCCCCTTCATCAGTCCACCAATACCGACGGTGTCCGAAACCGTCTGCCGGAGGCCGCCGACCTCAAGTGGAATTTGCACATCCAACGCTTCTGGTCCCATGTTGGCTCCCACCCGAATAGAAACAATGACATAATTGGCACCGTCCAACGCTGGCTCGCGCTCTGTTGAGGCAGCAATCTGCGTGGGTAGATTCAGCTCGCGCACGATGCGTTGTGCATAGGTATGGGTCAATTCCAGTCGTTCACTATCGGGGTCTACAAGATAGATGGTTGAATCTAACAGTTCTGGAAATGAAAGAAGATCCCCGATCAGTCGTCTACCGAAGCCGAAACTCCCTGCACCGAGAAAAGCGATTTTAGCCATAACAAACTCCTTGCTTAATCAGATCACACTAAATGGATAGTATCGACTCTATTCTATCACGATTTAGAGGGTAGATCAACAGGTAGGTCTGATTTTCACTAAAGTCATACCGTGTCCCTACTCAATGGCTCTCTTCTGCAGATGGTCTTTGACGATGCACTTCCATCTACATAAACAGGCACTCACTGTAGAAATCAGGTTGACAACCACGCGGATCTTTCCTATAATTTCTGGGCCTCTCATTAACGCTTGAGAGGACGTCGGATTGTATACACTACCTTAATAAATCGAGGAAAACACCATGAAAGATGAAACAATCGAAACAGAAAAAAACAGTACGAACGATGCAACGCCCACGACTGACTTTATTCGGCAGGCGGTTCAGGAGGATTTGCGGACAAACCGATTTGATGGTCGTGTGCATACGCGGTTTCCACCAGAGCCAAACGGTTACCTGCATATTGGCCACGCCAAAGCCATCTGCATTGACTTCGGTGTTGCTGCAGATTTTAATGGGCTTTGCAATTTGCGATTTGATGATACGAATCCAGCTAAGGAGAGCATCGAGTATGTGGAATCACAGAAGGGAGATATCCGATGGCTCGGATTTGATTGGGAAGATCGGGAGTTTTACGCTTCGGACTATTTTGAACAACTTTACGAATATGCCGTGAAACTTATTCAGAAAGGGAAGGCATACGTCTGTGATCTGAATCCCGACGAAATACGGGAGCACCGTGGCACGTTGACGGAACCCGGGGTAAACAGCCCGGATCGCGACCGTTCTGTTGAGGAGAACCTTGACCTTTTCGAGCGCATGAGAGCGGGAGAGTTCTCGGACGGGGCGCGCACACTTCGCGCCAAAATTGATATGGCATCTCCCAATCTGAACATGCGGGATCCGGTCATGTATCGCATTCGGCGGGCAACGCATTATAGGCAAGGCGACAAATGGTGTATCTACCCGATGTACGACTTCACGCATGGCCAAAGCGATTCGATAGAGAGTATCACCCACTCGTTGTGTTCGCTTGAATATGAGGACCATCGCCCCTTGTATGATTGGTATCTTGATGAATTGGAAATCTATCACCCGCAGCAGCTCGAATTTGCTCGACTCAATATCAGCAATACGATATTAAGCAAACGGTGGCTCGTCCAACTCGTGGAATCTGGCTATGTCAGCGGGTGGGATGATCCGCGTATGCCGACGCTTTCCGGTTTCCGAAGACGTGGCTACACCCCGGAGGCCATCCGAGATTTTTGTGATCGTATCGGTGTGGCAAAAAGCGATAATTTGGTTGATATTGCGCTGCTTGAGTACTGTCTCCGTCAAGATCTGAATATACGTGCCCCGCGTGTGATGGCTGTCTTGCGTCCACTCAAAGTGGTTATTGATAACTATCCGGAGGGTGAGGTGGAAGAGCTAGATGCCGAGAACAATCCAGAGGACGAGAGTATGGGGCATCGGAAGATCCCGTTTTCGCGTGAGATTTATATTGAACGGGAAGATTTTATGGAAGACCCGCCGCGAAAATATTTTCGTTTGGCACCCGGTCGTGAGGTACGGTTGAAACACGCCTACTATATCACATGTGTCGATGTGGTTAAGGATGAGGAAACGGGAGAGGTTACTGAGCTACATTGCACTTACGATCCGGAGACACGGGGAGGGTGGTCTGACGATGGGCGCAGGGTAAGAGGAACGTTGCACTGGGTTTCCGCACCCCATGCACTTGAAGCCGAAGTCCGCTTATTCGACCATCTCTTTACGGAACCGAATCCCAACGTTCTCACGGATGATGATTTCAAAGCGACTTTGAATCCAAACTCGTTGGAGGTGTTGGAATCGTGCCGAGTTGAATCTAGTCTCGCCGGTGCTGTGCCGGGAACCCAGTACCAGTTCCTAAGAACGGGCTATTTCTGTGTAGACCCCGATTCCTCCGATGAAAAGTTGGTATTCAATCGGGCGGTGACGTTGCGGGACACTTGGGCAAAGATTCAGAGAGCACAGCAGCGTCAGTGAGGAGATCCGAAAAACGTTATCAGGCTTTCTGAATATGGCGGACGGCCCTGTCTAATCGCTCAAGCACCTTTTCTCTGCCGAGCAGGACGATAATATCAAATAAGCCGGGTCCCCCCGCTTCGCCGCTTAGTGCAACTCGTAACGGCTGCATTGCCTTGATCCGACTGATCTCTTTCGCTTCGATGTGCGCCCAAATTGCTGTTTCAACCGGCTCCATTTCAAACACCTCAACCGTCCCCAAAATATCACGGAGCCCCTGCAAGATCCCGGCGGGATCGCCTCTCCACCATTTCTTAACCGCTTTGGGATCATAGTCGAAATCGTCGGTGAAAAGGTAACTGTAGGCGGTGATATCCGCTAGTGTTTCCAGTCGATCTCCAACCGCTGCAACAAATTGCTCCAGCCACGCCCGGCTTTTTTCTTCCTCCAGAAAACCCGCTTTCTGTAAGAAAGGGATAACCGCATCGGTACGCGCAGACAGGTCTAACTGTGCAATATAGTGCCCGTTTAACCACTGAAGCTTTTTGATGTCAAACACACTGCCGCTCTTTCCTACCCGCTCAAAGTCGAATTTCTCAACCAGTTGATCAACAGAAAAAATCTCTTCCTTGTCGTCGTAGGACCAACCGAGCCGCACGAGGAAATTGATCAACGCCTCCGATAGATACCCGTCATCACGATACTGTCCCACGGAGGTAGCTCCGTGTCGCTTGCTCAGCTTCTCACCCTTGCTGCTGCCCAGCACCATCGGCAGATGTGCACATTGTGGCGGATTAATGCCAAGTGCTTGACAGATTAGGAGCTGCTTGGGTGTGTTGGACAGGTGGTCTGCTCCCCTGATGATATGCGTTATTCCCATCTCAATATCATCAATAATCGAAGTGAAATTGTAGAGCGGTGAACCGTTGGACCTGACAATAATAAAATCATCAAGTGTGTCGGCTTCAAATTTTACCACATCTAGCACGAGATCGCGCACAATGATTGCGCCTTCTGGGATTTTAAGCCGAATCGTTGATTGGCGTCCTTCCGCTTCAAGTTTCTGCCGATCCGTTTCTGTCAGATGTCTGCACTTTCCGGGGTATCCTTGTGGGCGTTTTTCCACACGGGCAAGCGTTCGCATCTGATCCAATTCTTCGGGGGTGCAGTAGCAGCGATATGCGTTACCTGTGTCGAGTAATTGCTGCACGTATTTATGATAGAGATCGCCGCGCTCCGTTTGGATATAGGGCGCGTGGGGACCTCCAACCCTCGGTCCTTCATCCCAATCGAGTCCAAGCCATTCCATCGAATCGTAAATACCCTGCATTGATTCATCAGTGGATCTGGCTTCATCAGTATCGTCAATCCGAAGAATGAATGTTCCGCCATGATGCCTTGCGAAAAGCCAATTAAACAGCGCGGTGCGTGCACCCCCGATATGAAGAAATCCTGTCGGCGATGGCGCGAAGCGAACTCGAATGGGTTGGTCCGTTGCCATTGTAATATTTACTCCTTTATGTATAGCTCATGTTAAGAAATCGTGCAACAGAAACCGAGTTTTAAAAAAAACTCGGTTTCTCATAGTATTTTGCATTTTCTTTTTATATGAGCGTTGTGTATAAGTTTATCGTACTACTTTTGATACATGTTGTTGCGATTGTGAAACACCAATTTGGCGTTATGGTCTTTGCACAGAAACAGCTCAAATCTTTTCAAGTAACCGGAAGGCGACTGAAAACGTTCTATCAAGTTGGGGAAGATTCCTGAAACTCTGATGTTGCACGAAATGGGTCATAGACAGTTGTGCAGCCGCCCGATTTGTTCCATCACTTGTGGCTACTAAAACTCGTTCGGTGATTCAAAGGGCAGTTGAAATCAAGGTGTCCCTATATGCAGCGTTAGATTTAATGCCCTCAAAAGTTTAAGGGCAAATATTGGCATTATTATTGCACCTTGAAAATCGATCGATTTGCCTTCTTGAGGAAAGCCAGTGCCCTCACTGACTTTTCTATTGTTCAAAGTTATAGGATTGTAGAGGATTCACTCAATTCAGTAATCCGAAGTGCCAAAAAATCAAGCAGAAAGGAAGTCAAAATGACACACAGTCAAGACGTTCAAAAGAACCGTCAGGATTTTTATGAGCTCGCCCTACTCCTTGCTGATGGGCAAGCCCGTACAGATAAAGCATACAGTTGGTCAGATTTTATAGACAACCTGTCACAAATCTGTGACCAATTTGCTTATAGTATTCATCCTAAGGAGAAGCCGCGTCGGGGTGCGTTACAATCTCGCTACCGAACCTATCGGATGTAGTTTCACGATAGGTTTCGTAGCCCCGATCGGATCGGGATTTTTTGTTAAATCTCTCCCCGCACTCCCGCTGCCAATTCCTCCGCAAATTTCTTCACGTTCGATAAGATTGCCGCTTCGTCTCCCAGATGCTCTTCCATAACGTTGATGATGGCACTAGCAACGATGACACCATCCGCAAGCCGCGCAACTGCCCTCACTTGCTCACTTGTTGAGATCCCGAACCCAACACAAACCGGTTTCTGGGTCTGCTTTTTCAACTCAGTGATCATCGGTTGAAGCTCATCCGAAAGTGATGAACGCGCTCCTGTGACGCCGGTAACCGAGACGCAATAAATAAACCCTGTGCTAACCGACGCGATGAAACGCATTCGCTCAGGCGGACTTGTGGGCGCAGCGAGGAAGATTGTGGCAAGATCATACGCTGGAGCGACCTCCAACAGTGTAGAGGCTTCCTCCGGCGGCAGGTCTGGAATAATTACCCCATCTACACCTACCTCGCGTGCCGCAGCACAAAAATCTGCTTCCCCCATCCGAAAGATTAGATTGTAGTAAGTCATCAGCACAATTGGAATTTGCGTTTCCTGCCGAAGGGTCTCAACCATATCAAGAACATCTCGAAGTGAGATTTTATCCGTTAATGCCCGTTCACTCGCCTTCTGGATGGTTGGTCCGTCTGCGATGGGGTCGGAAAACGGTACGCCAAGTTCAATAATGTCAGCCCCCGCCTCTTCAAGCGTTAAGAGCAGTTTTCGGCTCATCTCTTGGGTTGGATCGCCGGCACAAACGTACGGCATAAACGCGCTCCGACCTTCTGCACGTAACTGCTCAAATTTTGCTTCAATTCGATTCAATATAACACCTCGTTATAACTATTATTTTTATCTTCATGTTCCTCAATCTGATGTAGCGTCTCACTCACATAGCGGCGCAGCCACTCGCTGTCGGTCGTCCTTGCCAACTCATTAAGCGGCTCAATAGCTCGCCGAGACCCAATTTTGCCCAAAGCAATAACCGTCGCCGAACAGACAGACCGATCCGGATCATTTAATGCTGCAATCAACGGTTCAACCGAGTGGGTAGCTCTCAGATCGCCCAACGCGACAGCAGCGGCACAACGCATATCCGGCTCCACATCGTTCAGAAAAGGAATCAACGACTCAACCGCCCGCACATCCCGCAGTGCCCCCAGCGATGAAATTGCAAAACGACGCACAGTGCTATCCGTATCCTGTAGGGTTGTAATGAGCGGTAGTACGGCTTGTGCATCGCCCATCGATTCCAACGCTTGTGCGGCATAAGATCGCATTTCCGCCGAATCCGACTTCAACTTGGGTAGAAGAATCCATCGTGTCGTTGCATACTTCAGCGGAGGGAGCATTCGCTCCCACAGATTTTTTAGCGGCTTGAATAAAATGTATGTGTCTTGCATAACAGTGCACCAATATGTTGCAAGAGAAAGCATTCAAAACCAGTTGTGAGCCCTTTGGCACTAACATCATTTTTCTGCCCGCTGCTGTAGCGTTCGTAGCATTTCCCCTAATTTTCGGGGTGCGGATGTGTCCCTCAATACTACACCTGAGGCACCAGAAATCGGTTTGTAAATTCGGGCTTTGTGCATTTGTCCATCACGACTTGTAAGCCGTGAGAACGGGCTTTGGCTGCGGCGTTTTCGTGGATAATTCCTAGCTGCATCCAGACAACCTTTGCCCCAATTTCGATAGCTTGATCAACAATCTCTGGCACATATTCGGTACGCCGAAAAATATCAACAATTTCAATGGGCTGACCTTTCGGCACGTCAAGCAGGCTTGGATATGCCTTTTCGCCTAAAACCTGATCGTAGGTTGGAGTCACGGGGATAATCCGGTAGCCCTGCTCTTTCAAAAACTTCGCGACACGATAACTAGGGCGATCTAGCTTTGCAGAGAGCCCAACCACCGCGATTGTTTTGTATTGAACGAACATATCATAAATTGGATCAGATGCGTGTGCAGACATTTGGTTCTCCTTTCTAAATCCATTATTGTTTAGACCAAGCCTAAACTTTCGCGAAAGTAATCATGAAACTCCTCTAGTCCCTCAAAAATTTTGTGCACAAAAGCGAGGCTTTTCTCTGAGGGTGGTTTTATGTCCGGAATCATAACAGGTGTCATCCCGGCGTTGTAGGCTGCCTGAATGCCGGCGTCTGAATCTTCCAAGACCAGACAACGCTTCGGGAGAATATCCAATCGCGCAGCGGCAGCAAGGAAAATATCGGGAGCAGGTTTACCTTTTTCTATCTGATCGCCAGCAATCACCACGGGAAAATGGTTTAACAGATTTGTGAGTGCTAGTTTGTAAATCGCTCGCTCATATTCTGTAGACGTTGCCACTGCCTTCGGCATTGAAATTTCGTCTAGGAAATCTAACAATTCCAGCAGCCCGGACTTAATGACTAACTTACCCTCATCAATCCAGCCATCAACGTAGGTCCGATACCTTTTTCGCACAGCATCAACGGGGAAATCGGAGCCAAAAATTTCAACTAAAGTGCGGTCCGAATCCCAGCGATTTCGACCCACCATAGTAATAAAAATGTCATCGCTGATAGGAAATCCAAAATCAGCACCCGCGAGCTGCCACGCTTTGAGCGCGAGTCTTTCGGTGTCGATCATCAATCCATCCATATCAAAGATGATCGCTTTGCATTCATTTATTGACCGCATAATTATTTCTATTCACAGACATAGTTGTTTACCAATTTGCTGACCGGTTTTCCCACAGATGTTTTTTGACTTCCGCCTCATTCAGGTCAGTTCCCCATCCCGGCTTCGTGGGAGTCGTCATGTAGCCATCAATGATCTCCGGTGGATCCGTGACGAGATCATCTTTCCACGGCACATCGTCAATGTCGATTTCCATGATGCGAACATTGGGCAGGACGGCACATAGGCTCGCGCTCATGTACGTCGCTATATGGCTGTAGTAGTTGTGGGGTGCGATATTGGTCTGGTACACCTCCGCAAGGTCTCCTATCTTCTTGGATTGCGTGAACCCATTCCACGCCACGTCAATCATCATTACGTCTGCGGCATGCAGCTCAAAATAGGGGATAAACTCCCGCATGTAGAACAGGTTTTCGCCGGTACAGATGCGGGTGGTTGTGGACTCTTTAATCTGCAAGATCGCTTCTGGGTCGTACATATCAATTTCGAGCCACTGGAGATCGAAGGGTTCTAAGACTTTAGCAATCCGTAGGCACGCTTCTGTTTTGAAGTTGAAATTAAGGTCTAGGCAGAGTCCAACATCAGGACCAATCGCCTCCCGAAACGTTCCTATCAGCGTCTCAATGTGTCGCAATAATGCAGGTGTGACTACCTGATCTGTGGTCCCTGAACCGCCCCCGAACCCACTGAAGTACACTGATGCCGGCTCACCGGGAATCACGATGTTGGTCTTGAGAGCAGTGAAGCCACGCTCCACCACTTCCCGTCCCAATGCCGTGATGTCGTCCATCGTTTTGAGCGGCGGCGCACCTATCAGTTCATGATGTCTAGCGCGGCTTGTCCCGCAATGAGACCAGTACACTCGAACATTATCCCGTGTTGGTCCCCCGAATAACTCGACGACAGAGATACCGAGTGCCTTCGCCTTAATGTCTATGAGGGCGCACTCAATGCCAGCGATAGCTTTGGCAGCGATGCCGCCGGGGCTTTGGCGCGTGCCCCGAATCATGTCCCAGAACCGCATCTCGAATGCCCTTGGATCCGTACCAATCAGCACCCGTTCTAAATCCTTGATCGTCCCAACGATTCCGTGAGGGGATCTGCCATCGCTGCATTCACCGTAACCGGTGATACCCTCATCGGTCTCAACCTTGACAACTGTCCAAGGACGCCAGCCTGCGTCCACAATAAAGGTTTCAATGTTCGTAATTTTCATATAATCCAACCTCTATTTCGTAAATATCAAATGCTGTTATTTCTTATAAATGCTGCGGCTGACCTGTCCGAATCGACTCGATCATCTTGATCCCGATTTTTGTCGCTCGCAGCCCATCCTTCACCTTCGCTGCATTCACGGGATCGATATCTTTCCCCACCCAATCAATCAGGGCTTGCATCTCATCAACATACCCATGAGCCGCACTACCGTTGCGATAATCGGCTGGCAGATCCTCCATCGTGAAATCAGCGGGCTCTACGCCCCAAAACTTAATCGCAGGTTCACCATAATAACCGTAGAGCGTTGCGGTCTTTGTTCCACCAAACAACTCATAGAACGCCTTACCAGCCAACGCTGGAGAACCAAAATCCCCGTTAATTGCGCTCGCTACGCAGCCGTTGGCAAACCGAATCGTGGCAACGACGCTATCGGTGATTTTGGGAATCTTCGGATGGGTAAGGTTACCTCCCTCTGCATAGACAGTGACAGGTTCGGCTCCGGCAAGCCAACACATTGCATCAAACAGGTGACACCCTTGCGAAAGAACGTTACCGCCACCTTCAACCGGATCGTTTGCCCAACTATCATCGCCCCACCGTGGATCCACGAGCTGCCCGACAATCACAAGCGGCGTTGGGATCACCTCTTTGAGCTTAGCAATGAAGGGTGAAAATCGCGCTTGAAATCCAGCCATCAACTTGACACCTGCACGTTCTACCGCTGCCTCGATCTGCTCGCACCCTTCAATCGTCAGTGCTAACGGCTTTTCGACAAAGATCTGTTTACCGGCTTCTGTGGCTTCAATTGCGAGGGGTACATGCAGGTCGTGATGGGTGCAGATTAACACGACGTCAACCAAGTCGTCGTTAAAGAGATCTTGTGGATCGGTTGTGCAATAGTCACAGCCGACTTCGGTCTGCAACTGTTGAGCAGCTTCACTGCGGACATCGGCGAATCCGCGTAAATGTGCTCCCTCGATTTCAGCAAGATTCCGCGCATGATGGGATCCCATCCCACCACAGCCGATAAGCCCAACTCCCACCTTGTCCGACATAGCCCTTCTCCTTCATCTAATTTTCATGGTATTATGACGTTATTGGCATATTTTACCTGTTTTGCTGCACTATTGCAAGGTCAGTTGTTATTGCAGCTGTCAAGGTGACCATTTCAGGCGGGTGACGTTGCTGTGGTCACCAGTAGGTATACAGCGTGACCTCAAATAGAACCAATTGCAGACACGATAGTCCAGCAACCCAATAGAAATCAGCTAGACCCCGTTGACTGAGATGTTTCGCTACAGGGATAACAATAAAAGGTGCCATAAAGATCCAGACTCGCTCGACCTCCATTGTGAAGAGTGTAGAAAAGGCAATCGCCAACAATGAGATCAGATAGCCAACGATGTAGATATCGACTGATTCACCACCTCGCTTGTCTCGAATCGTTCGTACAACCTGCCGAAGCCACACGGTCGTCATCGGTATCCCAATTCCAATCAGAAAAGCAAACAGATTTCCAAGGCTCAAGTGAAGGTATAGCCCAATCGTTTCGTATCCCGTTCCCAGTGCCGCCTTGTCTTTTCTTATTGATGCTTGCAAAGCCTCAAGCAGATTAAATCCTGTAAACAGAAACATGAGCAGATAAAATGCGATGAAAGTAATGCAGGCGATCAATAATAGCGTTAATATGCGTCTAAATTCCTTCCGATCCACGATTAAGGTGAGCAGCATGACGACACTAAAAAATAAGCCGATGAACACTGTTGAGTATGTCATCAGCATCCCACAACTAAATGAGATTCCCGTTAAGAACCCGTAGTGTATCGCTCGCTCCGCGCTTTTTCCCTTGTAAAATAGGTGGAGACTCAAGATTGGGAAAAGGCTGAACGGTCCATCCATCGATGTCCCTGTAAACATAACGAAGTTGGGAGTAATGAGGAACAGCGCAAGGGTGTATCGTCCGATCGATTCACCGTACAGTTTTTTTGCCAGCAGGTAGATTGGTATCACCGTTAAGCTCGTGAAGACAACCGATCCGAGTGATGCCACTAACAGATTATATCCGAAGAGTTTGCTGATAATCCACAGGAACAGTATACCGCCGGGCGGATGGGTTTGTGCGTGCCCCGATAACGTTGAGAACAGTTCCGGCTTGGCGTAATCTCGCATGAATGACAAGAGACCGACTTGATCAACCTTTGGCACATTACCGTAGTATTCGTATCTTGTTCGCGTATACGGTTCAAGGAAGGCAGGTAAATGTCGTCCGTTTACTTCTCGGTAGCCGTCAATCATGGCAACGCTGATACTGATGGCAAGAAAGAACCCAATCGAGATGAGAAAAAGCCAAGTAGATGATACAGACCGCTGGAGGAAAATCTTGCGACACAGGAGGAGGAATACTATTAGAACAACTAGCGCAGGAAGCAGCCAGAGACTCAAATCGGTTTGTGGCTGCGCGTAGAGGGGAACCACATGGCGATGAAATTTGACCGCCCCAAGATTAACGGAAGCCGTTCGCATCCAGTAGGCGAGGAGATTGTGGTAAAGCAGAAAGAAACATGCGAGACAGAAGCATTGGATTGGAATAAGATTAAGGAAGGGGAAAATCCGTATAGGAGAGTGATTTGGCTGATTGAGAGAGGAGTCCACTTAATATCCTATGAAACCGCGAATTCCGATCTCTGATCGGGACTTGCCTCAGACATACTCAAACCTTCACGGGCAATCTGGCGTCCATGTTCGGTCAATATCAGGTCACCTGCATCGGATTGGATGGTGCCCTGCTTTTCTGCATATCTCACAACCCGCTCCGCGAAAGCAGAAGTCCAGCGCAGATGTTCATCTAGGTGTTCAATGCGACGTTCTTGTTGGGCTTCGGGAGACCCCTCATGATTCAGCAGGTGGATGGTGAGCATTGTCTGAGCGAACTGCCATCGCTGTCTCAGCCGTCGTCGAGCGATAGCAATGAGACCACGGGCTGGTGCAAGCAGGAAGGTTAAAAGGAAAAAGACACCACTCATTGTTGCCATAGCCCCGGCGATGGACGCATCCAACCAACGCGCCAGCCAGTAGCCAGTGATAGCACTCGCAATACCGCTCAATGCACTTAGTCCAAGCAGATAGGATAGTCGATCAGCCAGCAGATAGGCGGTCGCTGGTGGGGCAATCATCAGGGCAACAACCAAGATGGATCCCACCGCATCAAACGCTCCAACGGCGGTTACTGAAACCAACGTCATTAAACCGTAGTGCACGAGGGCGGGTGAAAATCCAAGCGCAGCGGCAAGTCCGGCGTCAAAGGTTGCTAGTTTTAGCTCCTTGTAAAACAGTGTAATGAAAACGAGGTTGATTAGCAGGATCCCGCCCATCACCCAGAGCGATTTGGGTAGGTCGTATCCGAAAAAGGTTGATCGCTCCATCCAAGCAAACGCCAACTCTCCTAGCAGGACAGCGTGAGTATCTAGATGGACACTTCCCGCATAGCGAGAGATGAGAATCACACCGCCGCTGAATAGCGCAGGAAATACAATTCCGATGGCAGCATCCTCACGCACGAGACCAGTACCGTGCAAGAGTTCCACGAGTGCCACCGTAATTACACCGGTGATCGCAGCTGCAATAATGAGGAATGGTGAAGCAAGATCTTCAACAATAAAAAACGCTAAAACGATACCTAGAAGGATTGCATGGCTGATAGCATCACTCATCAGTGCCATACGACGGAGTACCAGAAATACCCCCGGCAAAGCGCAGGCAACAGCGACGACCGCAGCGATAATTTGAATCTCTATCTGTGGTGAGAGGTTCATCTAATTCCCCCGCATTTCCGCCAAGCGTTCCGCCTCAGCCAATCCCTTCGGAGTCAGTGCCCATTCTGTGCCAACTCGATGTGCCCACCCACGAGCCTCTAGTTCTTCGAGGCTACGTTTAACGCCGCCCCGTCCAGCACTCATTGCATTTAAGACCCTCACAGAATGCCGGTGTTCTAAATCTTCATGCTGCAATGTCAGTGCGTGGAGGTCATCCAAAACCATTTCGACCCGTAGTTGCCGACGGTTGCGTTGATGTCGTATCCAATTCCAGACCAACCCCCGATTCGGTGCCAGAGTCATTGAGACGAGAACGATCGCGCTGATACAGAGCACGATGGTTGGACCGGTGGGAATCCGTGCGGTGCTGCTGCTAATGAGTGCACCACTCACGCCGGCAACCGCGCCAAACAGAGCTGCCAGAATAACCATTACACCAAGACGATCTGTCCATTGCCGCGCCGCTGCCGCAGGCGCGACAACCATCGCACTCATCAGCACCACACCGACAGTTTGCAGTCCTAGTACGATAGCAATGACAATGAGTGTGGTTAGCAACACGTCAAGCCAGCGCATACGAAAACCGAGGCTAGCTCCGAAGTCAGGGTCAAAACTGAGAAGTTTGAAATCCTTCCAGAAGACCATCATTATCAATAGCGCAATGATACCCAGCAACGCCATCGTCTTGACATCTCGTTCCATTAGTGCCGCCGCCTGGCCAAAGA
Source organism: Candidatus Poribacteria bacterium (assembly GCA_965116925.1). Taxonomy (GTDB): domain Bacteria; phylum Poribacteria; class WGA-4E; order WGA-4E; family PCPOR2b; genus PCPOR2b. Next base: position 5,686,800 of record OZ220744.1, read on the forward strand.
GGAATTTGTCAAGACCAGCTTGATTAGCGTTGGGCATCTTCTGAATGAATGCGGTCAGCAGGACAAGACCGAACCCAAAAAATACAGAGAGCACCAATCCTAATGCACTATCCTCCTTAATGCGGGTTGTATTGACAATGCCCATCACAAAAAGCGTACCTATCCAACCGGCGGCAGCAGCACCCAACACCAATACAAGCGGGGTTTTGCTGCCCGTTAGCAGAAATGCTAGAGCAATACCGGGCCACGCTGCATGAGAAATTGCGTCTCCTAGCAGACTCTGCTTCCGTAGGACCGCGTATGTTCCCAAAGCACCACTGACAATTCCCAGTGTGGCAGAACCCTGTGCGACTGTACGTAGGGTATAATCGAAGAAGAGATTATGTAGCAATTCCATTCACTGCCCCATTTTGATGTAGGTTGCCACCCAAAGTCCCCGCGGGCAATCGGTTATTTTAAGCTGGTCATCTGTTGGACAGATGTAAAGTAGGTCGAGATTCACATCTCGATACAAAGCCGTCGATTTTGGAAAATCGACCTACTCTAGCCCTGTAATTTGTACAGGGATTACGGCATACGGAGTATGCCTACTACTTTGGTAACTTGCGTTATTTTAGGATGATCATCCGCTTGACATCCGTGAAGTCGCTAGCTTGTAGATGGTAAAAATAGAGGCCACTACTGACTAGCTCGCCACGTCCGTTGCGACCATCCCAATAAGCTGCGCGTCCTTTGGTAAGATATGAGCCAGCAGCTTGATCGCCTATCGGAATTGTACGTATCCGTTCACCTGACTGGTTGTAGATAATGATAGCCACATCCGCATCAGAGGCGAGTTGATAGGGGATCCACGTCTCTGGATTGAACGGATTTGGATAATTCTGAAGCAGCTGGGTGTGCATCGGGGCGATACTATCGAAGGTTAGGTGAAGCGTTGTATACGCTTTCCGAATATCATCGGCTGTAATGGCATAGTCTATTTTTCCGATAGATTTATCTGAAGCTGCATCGGTAAGCGTCAAACGCAAAGTATCGCCGACTTTGACAACTGGGGTTCGATTCAAATCAGCATAGCCTATAGTAAATCTATCACCTGCTTCCGCTAATCCTTTTGTCAACCGATTACCTGTCTTCAGATTGTCAACGCTAATTTGGTAAGATCCTTGGAATCCTTCACGGTCCATCACCCCATCAACAACGAATGCCCAGAGCGTTCCGCTAGCGGAGGGTGCGCTCGCCGCTTCAGCGGCTTGCGTCGCTTCGGAATCGTCCCAAGGGTCTCCTGTGAATGTGACTGCCCCACCTTCCGGAGTATTGACAATATACCCCCGTCCGCCTTCAATCGGGAAGCCATCCCCAGGTGTTGTGTCGGTATGAGATACGAACTCGCCGTCATCGGCAGCGATAATAACCGTTGATCCTACCATCTCCATAAAGCTGCTCGCTGTCAGCGGCGTCTCTGGACGTAGTGGCGGTGAAATGATATTTAATCCGTTATCCAGATGCACGGTATAAGTATAAATGCGTTCTTCCTCGGGTTCATCTTCAGTGGGCAGCCTAACATCTTCAGGTGAACCATCAAGGGTGCTGGTTACCGTTGCCAAGTTGTTTGCGGCACGACGAAAGAAGGGAGCCCAGTAAAGTCTGACAGCCTCGACTTTGTCGATTTCGTCGGGAGTGGGTCCATCTTCACCCATGGCAAGCAGGATAAATGCAGTCCGAAAGTCTTTCTGAGAAGATTCAGCATCGGGGATTCGCACCCCGTTTACCGCAATAATATCTTCAACTCTTATCTCTTGCCTATCACCCCGAAAATTAACGTCCCCTAAGGAATACGAACTCTGTAGCTGATCTGCAGATATAATCTGTTGATTATAAGGCGGTGGAATATCCAAATCATGGGGGTCGGTCACCAAAAAGGTTGGCGGTACATCTTCCGGCTTGAGTAAACCCATTAGATATAAATCGAGTGGGCTATAAATATCTTTGGGAGCCAAGGTAGTGAACGTACCATCCCCGTTATCTTGGATGTCATTGCCGCCCAGAAGCGATCCACTGGTATGCAGGAAAAAATTCCAATGTGCCCGGTCCCGAGTTAACAATACAGGGGGATCGATGAAAGCTAGCCACGTATGCCCAAATTCGTGCGCGAGGACACTTAGCGTGGATGTTGCTGAACCAAACGTATTCTCTAAGGGATCATCCTCCCATACCTTCAAGTTTTTCATGGTGAGGAAGCTCTTGAGTTTTCCTTGGCTGCCGTACTCGGAGGTATGATCAAATTGCGGAAAGATTTCTGATCTGTTGGGATTGCCAATACCCAGAACATCATTCTGAACGTTAATAGCAAAGGCGAGGACTCCTACTAGATCTAGGTTTGATTCAAAATTGGTGAAGAGAACCAAACTATCAAAATCGTCGTTATGCGTTCGGTAGAACTCACGTGCAACGTTCTGCAGGTTGACAGTTGGTAGGTCCACGAAAACTTCCGCAATGGCACCCGTTGTTCCCTCAAACGGCAAATCGTCTGAATAGTCCACTAAATTCACTTGAAAGGCATCATCAAGTCCACCGGGGGATACGCCAACAATACCTGTCCTCACATCAGATTTCTCAAAAGCGATATCAATGACGCCTGTATCAAACAAGATGACCTGCATTGTTAGGGATGCCGCGCTACCGAAGAAATCGTCGCTGAACGCCTCAACATTGAACCAAGTGACAGTCACTTGCTTTGAAGATTGCTTCACTTCAACGGTTGGGGTCTCTCCACCACCGCCGAATGGGTCAGGAAATGGGTCAAACGGGTTCAGGTCAGTGTACAGTACGCCGATACGAGGTGATTCCGCCAAAAATCGCTGCAGGTCTCGCGCCCATGAAGCGGCATCCCCTTTGCCGAATGTCAAGTTCCCATCTGAATTAACAAAAAACTCCGTATATTCCTCACCAAAAAATGGGAAATCGAACTCGATTTCGACCTTCTTACTGTCGTCATCACTCAACTGCAATACATCACCAAAAGCTTGGACAAACTCAACATCTTCTGGCATGGATACATCGTATCCGCCTAGGTCATTGGGTGTGAAGCGTAAATTTTGTCCCGCCAAATCGAAGGTGTTCTTGGGTTGGACGATGTGCTCGTTGCCGTTGATGACCACCAAATTTCCGACATCAGCAGATGTCGATTCAAAGGTGACTGCTCCCGCCGTGTTTAGCTGTAGCCTTTGATGTGGTTCATCGCCAGATTTGGCTTGGGCCTGTAGAGAAAAGATAACCAAAAGTGTAGCAGTAACAACCAACAATTTTCGTGTCATTAAAAAAATAACCTCCTAATGGAGTTGTGTTTTTGGATTGATAATTAACAAATTGCAAAGCGTAAAAAATACGGTTTTTACGCTTTATACATAAGGTAAATTCACTCTAAGATGGACGGAGTGAAGTGTCCATCGGTTTGTCAACCTGTACAGTTGTGGTTTCGCTAACTGGCTGAGATAATTTTGCATCAGGTTGCCCTGTGTTTCCATCGCCCTGATCATTTCGACTGAGGAAAGCGACGCGGCCACCATATGCTAATCGGAGATTCTGTTCTGTAAATACTTCCTTCACTGGACCGCTAGCGATTCGACGCACGTTCAGCAGTGTTACGGAATCAAAGTAATCTGCCACCGTTTGTAAATCGTGATGAACAGCAACGACGGTCTTACCGGCAGCACGCAGGTCTTGCAAAAGTGCAACGATTGCTCGCTCGGTTGTCGCATCAACACCTTGAAACGGTTCGTCCATGAAGTACACTTGGGCGTCCTGCACCAACGCCCGTGCCAAGAAGACCCGCTGCTGTTGTCCGCCAGAGAGTTGGCTAATCTGCCGGTCTGCAAAGTCATGCATCCCAACATTTTCAAGTGCTTTCATTCCCCGTGCACGTTCTCGACGCCCCGGCCGACGTCCCCAGCCCAAGGTGCCATAACAACCCATCATGACTACATCCAACACGCTTGTCGGAAAATCCCAGTCAACGCTCCCGCGTTGGGGTACGTATCCTACGAGTTGGCGCTGATCGGTGTATGGTTGACCGTAGATTAATACCCGCCCTGCTGCCGCTGCCACTAGCCCCAAGATTGCCTTGATGAGCGTCGTTTTGCCGGCACCGTTGGGACCGACGATCGCCATGAGGACTCCCGATGGCACGTTAAGGTCTACATCCCACAACACTGGTTGATCCCGGTAAGCTACGGTCAAATCCGCTACCTCGGTAGCCAATGGCGCATTCAAGGATTTTGTCATGTCATCCGCCCCCTCTCGCACACCAACACTCGCTCGCCTATCTGTTGCTTTTTTAGTTCGTCACTGTTTGCAAAAGCGATGCTACGATTGTATCAATGTTATGACGTACCATTCCAATGTACGTGCCTTCTGGCGTTCCTGACGGTCCCATCGCATCCGAGAAAAGCTGCCCACCAATTTCTACAGAGAATCCTTTCGCCTTCACAGCGGCTTGTACTGCCTCAATGCTACGGCGGGGCACAGATGTTTCGACAAACATGGCGGGGATGCGGCGTTCAACGATAAACTGAACTAACGCTTGCACATCAGCTGTGCCCGCTTCAGTCGCCGTACTAATTCCCTGAAGCCCACGCACCTCGAACCCGTAAGCGCGACCAAAGTAATTGAAGGCATCATGGGCTGTAACAAGGACTCTTTGGTCGGGAGACACTCGCTCCGCCTGCCGCATCACATAATTGTGCAGCTCCTCTAACTTCGCTAGGTAATTCTTCGTATTCGTCCGGTATAACTCCGCACTGTCCTTATCTACCTCAATCAGCGTATCCCGTACGCGCTCAACCACCTTTATCCAGAGGGTTACGTCGAACCAGACATGTGGATCGTATGCTCCCTCGAACTCCGGCGGTGCCAACAGGGCTGCCCTATCAATGTCCTGTGTGACAGTAACCGTCTTTACTTGATCCTGCATCCTTTCGAGAACGCCTGCCATTTTCCCTTCCAGATGCAAGCCGTTGTAAAAGATAAGATCCGCCCCCGCTAGCCGAGCAACATCACCTTCACTCGCTTTGTACAGGTGGGGGTCAATACCGGGTCCCATCAAACCGGTCGCATTGACACGATCGCCCCCAACATTCTGAACAATATCGGTAATCATGCCGATTGTCGTCACCACGCGAATCGGTTTTTGGCTAGATATCCCTGTTGCACTTGATGTCTTTTCATTAGCCTTATCCGACTGCTGGTCACAAGCGACAAACAGTATCATCACGAAAACCAATGATCCATAGATTATGCGCATACTTTTCCTTACCCTTTCTTAAGATTGGCATCACACGGATTTCTATCGGTGTAAGTTTTATGAAGATTATGTTGTCTGAGGACTTACAAACACATTTCCTGCAACTTCACGACCAACAAAGTGCTCGGTCTGATCAATCCTCAAACGCAACGGTCCGTTAAACGGTTCTTTCGCTACAACATGAACAACGGTGCCCGGCAGGATGCCCAACTGATCGAGGTAACGCAGCATTTCGGAATCATTATCATTGACATGCTGAACGGTGGCAGAACTGCCCGCATCAACCTCTGCTAGCGTTTCATAAGCGACCTCTTGGAGTGCGCCATCCTTTGCTGGGATGGCGTGTCCGTGGGGGTCGGTTGTCGGATGTCCTAACGCCTCGCTCATCCTTTCCTCAAACTCCTCGGAAATAACATGTTCCAGTTTATCCGCTTCATCGTGCACTTTGTCCCAAGTAAATCCCATGATTTGAACGAGATAAAGTTCTAGTAACCGGTGATGGCGAATAATCTCTTGAGCGATTTTCTTCCCACCCTCTGTCAATTCAACGCCTTGATAAGAGGCGTACTCCAGCAATCCCATCGCCGCCAGTTTTCGGATCATACCGGTGACAGATGCGGCAGAAACCTCCATTTGCTGGGCAATGGCAGAGGTGGAGACCTTCTCCTGACCCTCCTGCAGCAGGTAGACCGTCTTCAGATAATCTTCCATCGCATGGGTTATCATTCTTGACCATCCAAAAATTAGATTTAGACATTCCTAAAATTTTAATTAGTATATGATAACCCATTTTTTAGGAGGTTGTCAACCTTATTTTTGAGGAAGGGGGCAGGATATGAGGAAAACAAACGCAAAGTGAGTTACAAGCTACGTAGGAGCGATAGCTGACACTTGAATCCAATCAATTTTTCCCAAGACTTGCACATAAATATTTGGACAGATTCACCGTTTTGTGCTAAAGTGGAGACTCGCCTCGCTCTATAAGCACTACGCAATATTTTTCGTGTATCAGGAGGGATTTACGTTGAAGACATATCGAGCAGCGGTTATCGGATGCAGTCGCATGGGAGCGTTTATCGACAATGAGGTTGTTGGGGCACCGGGGCATGTGCCTCCCTACTCGCACACGGCAGTATTCACAGCCTGCGCGCGGACAGACCTGATTGCGTGCTCAGATCTGCGTCCAGAGGTTATGGCTGAAGTCGGGCTGCAGTTTAATATTCCGAAAGAAAAGCAGTATACTGACTATAAAGAATTAATTGACAAGGAGCAGCCGGACATCGTCAGTGTTGCTACGCAGCCGGAGCATCGTGCCGAGATTGTTATCTACGCTGCCGAGCACGGTGCCAAAGCAATCTATGCTGAAAAGGCGATGGCGGCATCAATGGCGGAAGCTGACGCAATGGTTGAAACCTGTGAGCATAACGGGATCTTTTTTAACCTCGGCACCCAGCGGCGGTGGCATCCCGGCTTCACCAAAATGAAGGAAATCATCGACAGTGGCAAGCTGGGTGCTCCGAAGACAATTATCTTCAACGGCAGTACGTTGTTTAATGGGGCAAGCCATTACTACGATAACCTGTTGTTCCTCAACAGCGACCGGCGTGCAGTCTGGGTCCAAGCGCATCTGACGGAGGGCAATTGGCGGGTTGAAGGGGAGCGATTGACTGAAGACCCAATTGGACACGGTATTATTCATTTTGAGAACGATGTGACGGCGTATGCTGTAACCCCCAGCCGTGAAATTGAGTGGGAAGTCAACTGTGAGAAAGGGAGCTTGACCGCCTTGCCCGACAGCGTTTATCGAATGCGAGAAGAGGGACCACCGGGCTACCGAGGGCAGCCGACGATTGTGGACGCAGCGTTTCCCGACTATGAGCCTGCCAGTCCAAACCTGCGGCTTGTGGAAGACCTCGTCCATTCGCTTGACACCAGCGAGCCTCCCCGCGGTGGGGTTCGGGCGGCATACGCCGGCACAGAACTGATCTTTGCAACCATCGAGTCACATCTGCGTGGCGGGGCACGGGTCGAATTGCCGTTGAAGGGCCGTCCAATCCGGCTCCTGAGAGACCGCACACCTCGACAACCGAGGTATAGTCCCCAGACCTGATAGGTGGTTATGATGGAAAGGAAAACAGGGCAATGCAGAAGACGATATCAATCGAGAACACCGCCCAAGGCTATCTTGAGCTACTGCGTGAAAGGGGTATCAAATACTTCTTCGGCAACGCCGGCACCGATTTCGCCTCATTGGTGGATGCCTTCGCCAAGTTTGCGGAAGAGGGGAAGCAATACCCGCGTCCCATCACGGTGCCACACGAGTTCGTCGCGGTGAGTATGGCACACGGCTACTATATGGTTACGGGCGAACCGCAGGTTGTGATGGTCCACGTGATCGTTGGGACCGCCAATGCCTCTGGTGCCATCATCAACGCAGCGCGCGCCCATGTTCCTATCATCTTCAGTGCGGGACGTACCCCCTTGACCGAAGCCGGTTTCACCGGTTCGCGGAACGTGCTTATCCATTGGGCGCAGGAATCGTTTGATCAGGCAAGTCTTGTGCGGGAATTTGTTAAGTGGGATTATGAGCTGCGGAATTTCGCACAGTTGGAGACGGTAGTGGATAGAGCGTTAGCAATTGCTACCTCAGAGCCGGGTGGTCCTGTGTATCTGACGCTTCCGCGGGAGGTGCTTGCCGAATCCCACGAAGCCCTGACCATCAGCACTGTGCCAAGACAGCGGGCACACCGAGTAACCATCCCCGATGCCTCTCAGGTGAAGGAGGTTGCCAAACTCATTGCTCAGGCAACAAACCCCCTCATTATCACATCGGGAGTGGGGAGAGATCCGCAAGCCGTAGAGGCACTGATTGCATTTGCCGAATCTTTTGCGATTCCGGTCGTCGTAGGGGTGGGCAAGACGCACATGAATTTCCCCACATCTCACCCATTGCACCTCGGTTATGATGCAACCCCATATCTGAGGGAAGCGGATGTTGTGTTGGTCATTGATACCGATGTCCCTTGGTTACCCACGGTGGTTAGCCCCAAAGAGACAGCACATGTTATTCAACTGGGGCATGAGCCGCTCTACAATCGCTATCCGATTCGAGGACATGCCGCAGACATTGCGTTGGCTGCTCAGCCAACAGCGACACTCCGCCTGCTGACCGAAGAGATGTTACCGTATCAGGAGCAGGCGGCGCAAAAGATTGCCAACCGCTTTGAAACAGTGAGAGCAGAACATAAGCAGCAGCGAGAGGCTTGGAGCGCAGAGGCGGAGGCGGTCAAAGGGGATAAGCCGATTGATCCGACGTGGCTATCCGCCTGTATTAACCAAGTCTTGGATGCGGAGACTGTATTGATCAATGAATACGACTTGGTGCCAACACAGGTTGATCTGACTGTCCCCGGCAGCTTCTTTGGTCCTTCACCTGCTGCGGGACTTGGGTGGGGCATAGGCGCAGCGTTAGGAGCAAAATTGGCTGCACCGGAGAAAACCGTCATCGCCACGGTAGGCGACGGCAGCTACCTCTTTAACGTTCCTACCTCCTGCCATTTTGTATCCCAAGCGTATAATTTGCCAATTCTGGTGGTCGTCTTTAATAACCGATGTTGGGGAGCGGTAAGAGGGGCAGCCGCGTCGATTCACCCAGAGGGTTGGGCGGTGAAAACTAACCATTTTCCCCTCAGTGAGCTTTCACCTACTCCCGCCTACGAGGTGATTTGTCAGGCGAATGGTGGATACGGGGAACGGGTCGAGGAACCCGATGCGGTGTTGCCGGCACTTAAGCGTGCGCTGCACGCGGTAAAGAAAGAAGGACGACAAGCGGTGCTTAATGTAATCTGCAAGCACCCGTAAAGTAACAAGGTCAGGTCTTGTGCCTGCCCAACCCCCGGTCAACTTCGATCACAGATTAGGCAATCTGCGCCACGAAGAAATAAGTCCTATCAAAAATGTAAGATGTAGAAGGAAAACGGAACTGACTATGGAAGTTGCCCCGACAAACACATCGGAGTCTGAACCTCAACAGGGAAAAGACAAAGAACGAGAACAGAATCGCAACTTTTGGATTGCTGTGGTTCAAGGTACATTCATACGAATCTCTTTTGCCTTTGCAGACTCGACAACTGTTCTACCCGCCTTTATCTTAAAACTCACCTCCTCAAACACGCTTGTCGGCTTGACCGGTTCGATGACACGCGCCGGTTGGATGTGGCCCCAACTGCTGATCTCGAACCTGTTAGAGCACCGTCCGCGCAAGATGCCCTTCTACGCCCTCGGTATGAGCTTTCGACTGTTCGCATGGGTTGCAATGGTCGTATGCACCCTTATGGTCGGTTCCGGCAACAACGGTTTGCTTGCCGCATGCTTTCTCGCCTGTTATTTCATCAGATCTTCGGCGATGGGAGTTTCAACACTTCCGTATATGGATATTATCTCTAAATCCATTGAACCGCAGCGGCGATCTCGATATTTCAGTTTTCGTCAGTTGGCAGGCGGGTTCTTCGGCATATTTATCGGTTTTTTCTTTATCCGATATGCCCTGAGTCCTGAATCCGGACTGGCATTCCCGACGAATTATGCGCTGCTGTTCGGGTGTGCGGCAGGTGCGACCGGATTGGCACTCACGGCTTTTTTACAGATTCGTGAACCCATCCGCCCTGTTCAGGGAGCACGCCAACCGTTTGGACAACATCTGAAGCGGGGACCACACTTCTTTCGGACTGATCGGAATTATCGCTGGTTTTTTTACTACCGGATGTGTACTACCGTTGCTGGGATGTGCACCCCCTTCTATGTCCCGTATGCTTTGGTCAGGTTGGAGGTTCAAGATGCGACCATTGGGACGTTTCTCGCCGTTGTTTCCATCAGCGGTGTCATCTCAAATGTAGTGTGGGCTTATATAGGGGAAAGATATGGTGTACGATACATCCTCAGTTGCACCTCGGCGTTGGCATGTACGGCACCGTTGGTGGCAATCTTGGTCCAATACCTGCCACCAGCATGGCAGGTGCCCTGTTATTTCCTGACGTTTGTCTTTAACGGCGCATCTACGAGCGGTTCGTCGATCGGTTTCATGGCGTATCTGCTAAATATTGCACCGAGCCTGAATCGTCCAAGCTATGTCGGTTTTATGAACACCATCCTCTTTCCGTTCAGCTTTATGCCAATGCTCGCGGGGATCCTCATCGGACTTGTGAGCTATGCAGGGATGTTCGCAATTTCCATCGGGATGGGATTTCTTGGGTTCCTTACCACCACACAGCTCGAAGAGCTCCATCAGGAAGATTGAACGTGATGCGTGAAACGTGAAACGTAAAAAAATTGGTTCATTCGCTCATTGGTTGCAGGGAACGCAGATCTGCGTTCCCTACGGGTTCTTTGTACGATTTCTTAACATGGGCACCAACTTCTTGGTCTGGTTCGGCTATTCCAATCCTGCTAGAATCTCATCGATATCTTCCAGTAGTTCAACTTCGTAACCGTCTGGGTCCGTGATGAAAGCCATCTTCATGCCTCCCGATGTGAACTCTTCTCGCCAGCCGTCGGGCCAAATTTCAAGCCCCGCTTTCTCCAGTTCGTCGCAACAAGCGACCAGATCCGGCACACTGATGGCAAAGTGCATCAGATCCTCTGGAACGTTGAGTTCATAATCGGGTGAATAGGTCAACTCCAGTGTCGGCACGTTGCCCGGAAGTTCGAGATGGACAATCTGGTTGCCTGCTGGGGATCTATCACTTCGGCTTTTCACCACAAAACCTAGGTGGTCGCAGTACCATTTAATCGATTGATCGAGATCGCTCACTCTCACGCGTGTGTGTAAAAAGATAGCCATTTTTGTTCCCTTTCTGCGTTTGGGTTGTCAAATGTATTAAGTACCGAATTTCAATATTTTCATTATAGCACGACACCTAACAGAAATGTGGAACAAAAACAACCCTATCGTAGTATAACAAAATTCATACTTCGACACTAGCATTACTATTTCAGGATGACCATCTTCCGCAGGAGGGACATATTGTCTGCACGTAGCTGGTAGAAATAGATGCCAGTAGCAACGTGCTCACCCAGCTCGTTACGCCCATCCCAATACGCCGCACGACTCCGATCCGTGTAATAACCAGCCCGCTGATAACCGAGATCCAATTGGCGTACCGACGCACCGTTGATGTCGTAAATCGAAATCTGTACATCGGCATCCTGTGCCAACTGATATGGTATCCACGTCTCAGGATTGAATGGATTTGGATAATTGGCAAGTAGTGCTGTCTCATCGGGAGGGCGGCATGTTGTTGGATCTAAGCATACGTGCCTTGCTTTATCCAATAGATTCGCCCACCGAACATTCGCAGAGGGCGCAGCATTTGCATCAGAAACAAGTCTCATCTTCTCTTTTATCGCCTTATCCCAGTCCCCAGTAAACACCCACCAGTTTGTTAGTTCCTTGTTCCCATATTGAATTTGATTTTCATGTCCTGGCATACTTTGCATCCAATAGATATACCACTGAGACTCTACTCGTTGTGGTATTGTGTCAGGCTCCGCATTACGCCAAGAGAACGTCAAATCCCCGTATGTATTAACGTTGAACAGTTTTTTGGAGCCGCTGTTATCTGGAGTCCAATCTGCAATATCGGTTTTAACGAGCGTCGTGTTCCGGGTATAATCATATCCTCTTGTCGTATTAGGCGGCATGTGCGTCCAGCCTGCGCGTCCGGTGATATGGTTCCCACTGTCGTTTTTACCAACAAACTTTTTCCAAAACAGGTCTGTATTACCATGTTGTAACTGGTCTACATGGCTCAATATCGCCTCTAACTGATGACCGTGGTTATGAACGACTTCCGCTTGGGACCGCCTGAAGTTTTGTCCATATACGGTATAGGTAGAATTATATACGGGTAAATCGTTGTTGCGCCTCCAACTGTTGGAAATATCTCCGGTCACCGGGCTGGACATGTTTGATTCTACCCAGTCCCTAAAATCTTCAGGTTTATGAAGGTTTGGATTATAAGATGGGAAATTAGGCATAACATGCCCTTGCCAGATCCATATTTCCTTAACACCTTTGTTATTGACATAATCCTTCATATTAAACCTCTTAAAGATCTGATGGTAATCAGGCGAGTAGATAGGAAATCCCTTCTCGCGCTTGAGAACGTGACCGGCAGGCGTTTGCGCGTAGACTGTAATATATTCGACCACTCGATACCCGATTGAAGGCGGAGCTGAAGGATTTTTATATCCTCTAAATCGGCTGCCTTCTTCAAGCATGAACTTGACCTGCTTATCAAAAAAAACAATCCGTTCCTTTAGTTCTTCCAACGAAATTTCACCGAGCGACCAATAATCAGCTGCTTTGGATACATCCAAATTTACCCCATCTAAAGTTGGTAAAAACCTCATAATGACAACGGGAATCTCATAGAGATGACCAGGGGCAGGTTTCCTTAAATACCGAGCAATTGCTTCGTATCTAACTGCCCCCGGTATATAGACATCGCTATCCGTCACATTTACAAGTGTTACTAACGGCGATAAATCCGTAATCGAATTACCACGAAGCCGTAGGAATGTCAGGTTCACTAAAACCGCCAGAGGTGTGACATCGCTAATACTATTGTGGTGCAACCTTAACTCTGTCAGTGCAGTCAAATTCTCAAGAGGGCTAACATCCTCTATGTCATTGCGACCTATACGGAGCACTGTAAGACTCGTTAGGTTCTCAAGCGGTGTAAGGCTGCGGATTTTATTCCTCCCTGCAACTAACGATGTGAGATTCGTTGCATATTCTAAACCTGTTAAATCTTTTATGTTTTTTCCATATACACGGAGATTTGTTAGCTCTAGCATCTTCGCTTTGGTGAGTCCTTCACCAGCGGCAAGCCCTAACTCCTCCTTAACCCCCTTTCTGAGATTCTTATCGGGCATCCACTGCGCCGCACCCGATGCGTTCGCAACGGGAATATAGATGTTGAATATAGTCAAAATTACCAACAGGGTATAAAATCTTTTCATAATGTTTGTAAGTTCCTTTCATTAAAAGATAGAAGTTACGTAGTTTGGTCCCTACTGTAGTTGTCCGATTCATCGGGCGTTGGAAGAGGCAGTGTATGATGAAGTTGCCTCCCGCTGCTGAAAGCGTATAAATGAAAAAAATATAGTTGATACCATCAACCAAAAAGGGGTTTTTATCGTTATCTCAACCGCATAAGTTTAAGGGAATGTGCTGTTGGCATTCCGCTAGGAGGTTCGCCTCAGAAGCAGATAGGACATTATATATACTATTCTATAGTCTTGACTTATAAGCGATTCTTGTCAAAAACCCAGTGGTGACGTGGGTTTCAACCATCGGGCCTAAGATTTGTCGATTTAGCGCGCGATTCTTTATTACTAGCGACGTTGGGTTACTTGCCATTGGGGGCGAGCGGAGATAAAGTCTAATTTATTGGGATGCCTATGGTGCCTAGAGTCAATGTTTATCGGTGTTTGACAAACAATGGTATACCTATTATTGCCCTCCTTCTGAAAAAAATAATTACGCTAAAAAAGTGTTGACAATTCTATTATAGTTATGTAGAATAGTATTTCAGTAGAATTTTAGAAAACTTACGGACTCAGAATGGAGGAATGATCATGAATGCATCAACTGGAAATCAAGCCATTATCAGCGACGAAACCGAGGAGTTAGTCAAAGCGAGTCTTGCACCGAGCACTGTCGAGACATATCGGCTCGTAATGCAACAGTTGGAAAAATGGTTGGATGGACGTATACTGAACGATAATCTACTGGCAACTTATATCACGGGGTTGTATCAAGACGGAAAGGCACCATCAACAATTAGTAAAATTGTTGCTGCGGTCAAATGGACGACAAAAAATCAAGGCGTAGGGATCCCCTTTGAGATCACGGAAAAGGCACTTGCTGGCATCCAGCGTAAAGGCAAAGGCAGAGGCAGAGGACAGGTGGCCGGCATTACGTGGGAGGAGGTCGAGCAGATTTGCGCGCTTGCCGAAGCGGAGGGAACTGTTGCTGGACTGAGGGATTCGGCGATGATTCGACTGATGAGCGATTGTTTGTTACGAATCAGCGAAGCGGTCGCGGTAGATGTAGCGGATGTTGGTAGTGCATTGAAGATTCATAAGTCAAAGACCAACCCGGGTACGACGGGCATCCCCGATGTGACACTGTATATCGGTGAGCCCACACGGGAAGCGATAAAGCGGTATTGTGAAGCGGCAAACATCACCAAAGGTCCACTCTTCCGGTGGGTTCGTCGTGGTGATAACATAGCGGACACCAGACTGACAATTGATGGCGTGAGAAAAATTATCAAGCGCAGGGCACGTGAGGCAGGTATCGAAGGCAAAATCTCTGGACACTCGCTGCGTATTGGCTCTGCTATTTCGCTTGCCCAAGCGGGGGCGTCTGTTGTGAATATGCAGGTCGCGGGACGGTGGAAATCGCCTCAGATGCCGGCGCATTACGCACGCGCAGAATTAATAGAACAAGGCACAATCGCACGGTTCAAATACGGGAAATGACAGTCCGATATTTCCATCACACCGGAGGTGTGATACAATGCAAGTTGTCAGGAACAGCGATCTCCGGTCAATGATCGAGAGTTCCCTATACAATCGTGGAAAATACCAGTATAGCACGTAGGTCGAGATTCATATCTCGGCAAAAAATGTCGATTTTGGAAAATCGACCTACAACAAGGCAACCCTTGTGCCTACCCACAATACTGAACTTACTAAGATGAAGATAACCTATTTCCTCATCGTTCTTTGGACGTTGGTTTGGCAAATCCCGCTCAGCGACGCGGTTCGTGAAGGTACTGCCAACGCTAGGGTCATGATTCAGCGGTATGAGCGGGAGGGGGATTTCGCCAAAGCAGCCTTGTGGCACAAAGCAGCTGCGGACTGTCTGAAAATCATATCTATTCCGATGACGGAGATTCAGATTCGGTACTACCTGCGTCATGGAAAAAATGTGCAGACAGACCGGAGTCGTGGAGAGTTAGCGGATATAAGGAAACGGCGGGAATACCATCTGAAGGCTGCGAAGACACATTGGGAGAGGTCGGAAACGGAGGGACCTTCGTCCGAACTAGCGGCGGAAAGCGAGAAAATCGCGCAGTTTATCTCAACGTGGGTACAGATCTACCCAAGTCGATTTTACCATTATGGTATCTACCCCAGTTTCTTCAAAGTAGAACAGGAGATTTTCAAAAGGAAGGGGGATTATGCCGCTGTCTTAAATCTTGAAGCCGATGCAGCGGAGATGTGTGCCGATCAGTACAACGAGATAACAGTCGCCTATTTTCAGGGGATCGCTATAGATCGTGATGCAGTCGGAGAGGGTATAGGAGGAGAGGACTATGTCACCCAATATGAAAAGGTTCGAGATGTGCATCGCCAACGGGCAGCCCTGTTGCGTGAAATCGTTGAGAGCAAGCCAAAGACATTAACCATGGAAGCCGAAACTATATTGAAGGATTTATCTCATCAACCGATCAGTCCTGCTCCGAAATTAACGTCCGCACAAGCGTTGAAGATCGCTAACAGAGATGCACGTCTACAAGAACACCTAAAGTCACACAGAGGTGTGCACGGATACGCCTCGTTTCAAGGGTTTGCGTGGTTTGTCAGTTATTACAATCACGGTTGGGGGAATCTAGGAACCGTGATTGTCGATGACGAAACCGGTACAGTCCTGGATATACTTAATTGGCTTATGTTAAAAGAAAGCGCAAAACCCTAAGAGCGTGAAACGTGATACGTGATGCGTGAAAATCATTTGTTCAACGGAACCCATAAAAAAAAGGTGCACGACGATAAGAGAAACCGAGTTTTGAAGAAAAAACTCGGTTTCTGTGGCGCGATTTCCTAGCGTGAGTCGATCAATTTTATTCTTACTCGAAACTGAGTTTGTCGTCAACGTCTTGAAGGTCTGCCCACGTCTTGATGTCTGTACGACTCGGATCTATCTCTTGACGACGCTGTTCAAAATAGGCTCTTGACGACTCATCCTCAGGCCCCCAATTCGCCATGCGTTCATTGAACGCCGCGATTTCTTCCTTCCCTTTGCCACTTTGTTCAAGCACCCAGTCACCGATTTCAATGTCGTTGGGGTTGTTGACCGCAGCCTCTTGGAAATCACCTTCAGAGATACCGAGAAACTCCAAAATACGTCTATCCTGTCCGGAATCCTCGCCGTACTTGTACTCGCCGATTTTTCCGGCGCGTGCTGCGCGCGCCTTATCCGCCATTCGTGCAACGCCGTGGCAGCCTGCAACATCTTTAGCGTGGGGACTGCGTGGTGGTCCGACCGTCAAGTCAACCTGCCAGAAACTACCCCAATCGTCTAGCTGCATTGATTGAAGCACCGTTGTGATGTCCGTCCTACCGGGGGCGTACTTGGCAAGCCGATCCTTCAGCATCTGCTTGTATTGCTCATTCGGTGGCTCAAGACTCAATTCCCGCTGATTAAATTCATCAATTTCCGCCTGCGTGACGCTTGAATTTTCAAGCACCCATGCCTGCAAGGCTTCGTCATCATGCTCACCAGCGGCTTTGGCAAAATCATCGCCAGAAATTCCCAGAAGTTCAAGAACTTTAGCGTCTAGGCCGGAATTTTCTCCATAGAGGTACTCGCCGGTTGTTCCGTTGTTATGCGCTCTGGCTTTGTCGGTCATTCGTGCTGCACCGACAATACCGGCGAGGCTAAGGTTTGTTGCGCGCCGTGGTGGCTGTCGTGTAAGATCCATAATTAGTAACTCCTTTCAGCTTATTCAATGGATAAAAAAGAATCCTGAAAATCCAGTAACGATTTCATATTATAACCCAACCTGTAATTCGGGAGGCTCTATTTTACTATATTCACACATCTGTGGCAATTCTAAAAACTTCGGCATTTAGGGTCATTTAATTCTCCCGTAGCTCGATCCCCTTGTCAAGGCTACGGCGGGGCAAGATGCCCCGCCTACGGATTTGGGCCATTCCCAAATCGGTCAAAAAACGGAAAACTATGGTAGATTTTAGAATTACTTAGACAGTTCCAATGCACATGTACAGATTGGGAAATCTGTACCCACAAACAACCCCCTAAATCCCCCTTGTCAGGGGGACTTTGGCAAATGTTCACTTATTTGTCTAATTCACTATAAATAGCCCTACTTCGGTAACCTTAACGGAATTTCACAGCAAAACGCGGGGAAACGTCCGTACCCACCGTTGTTGATGGTGCGGTAAGCCGTTGACAGCGATATGCAGGTCGATCGTGACGTGGAACGCTGTCTCCGTGCTTTGAAAACGGCAGCAGGTGTCAACGGTGATTTCGCTGTCGTTGCACACGATGCGGCGATGATGTTTACCCACCGCTGCAACATCGGCGGGATCCCGATTACGCGCCCATACTTCAAGCCGTGCATCGGTTTCCACTTGTGTCCCCGAACTCACGAGACTTGTCCCATGTGTATGGGTTCGTAATCCGGTTCGGTCGCCAAGAATGTCGTGGAGGATTTCCCACGGACGCAGATCAGGCGAGAGCCGATAGATGTCGATCTCCCTGTGTAAGGGTTCAAACTGTGCTTCATTCGCCGGTAATTCCCCATTCTCCGCCCCTCTCACTGGAACAATGGGCAGCTGCAACCGCGATGAGTGCTCGGCGTCTTGATAAATGCGGTTGATCCCCGGATAGGGGGTGGGCCAGAGGTTTGGGAAATCTGCGCTACATATAGAGAGACGAATGCGGTGTCCTGTTTCAAAACGCCAAGCGGTGCAGTCGAGATTAATCTCAATTTCGTAAATCTCGCTAGGATTTAGCGGTGCTGGATCGGTGAGGGATTTGCGTCGCGTCGCGTTCAACACACCGCTACAGACCAATGCACTCGTGCCATCGGGGGCAACATCGCACAACTTCGCAACGAAAGCCATCACGGGTGCCGTGGAACTGACATTCAGTGCAACTTGCGGTCTGCCGATGATTTCCAACGGTTCATCAAGCGGTTCCGTCGTGTAGTTCAGTGAATGGATTTCATCAGGCCGTTGATCTGACGGCAATCCGAAGGGGACACCACCGCTCCACAATCCACCTGTGACCCCGACAGTCGGACGGTAGGTATAGCTGTCGAAGGGCAGCCCTTGATCCGATGGCTGAGGACAGAGTTGACCTTTGTCCCTAAGCCAATAGGTCAGCGATTCGGCCGGATTCAGGGGTAACGATTCTTCTACACGCCAGTATCCGCGTGTTTCGGTTCGATCCGGACATGGTTCATCGTAGGTCTGCATATAGACGCAAATCGGAGGCTCATCCATCACGCCGTTGTCCTCGCCTTTGAGCCAATAGTCGCACCAGCGGACGATTTCGCGCAGGTGGTCAATGCGTGGTCCGGGGATAGCCTCATTGGGGTGCGTGTGGTTCCAGGGCCCAATGAGGACCTTCTTAGGCACATCAAGATTTCTAAAAGTTCGCAACGGTGGGTTTGGATAGCCGTCCCGCCAGCCGCCAATCATGAAAACTGAACACTGGATCTGGTCGTATCGTCCGCGCAAACTACCGGGACGCCAATATTCGCCATCGGTTTGATTTTCCAGCCACTTCAGCAGATAAGGGGTGTTGTGTT
This sequence comes from Candidatus Poribacteria bacterium, assembly GCA_965116925.1. Taxonomy (GTDB): domain Bacteria; phylum Poribacteria; class WGA-4E; order WGA-4E; family PCPOR2b; genus PCPOR2b. Next base: position 5,705,733 of record OZ220744.1, read on the forward strand.
CGAGGTGCTCTTCCCAGATTCGCGCCCAATCCTCGCCGCTGTATCCGGGATACGGTGGCATCGCGTTCATGCCAATCATCGAACAGCCATACGCCCCGATATCGTAGTAGCAGCGTAGGGCACCGCCGCGATAGTGACAATCATCGGTATAACGGTCATCGGTGAAGTACATAGGGATAATGGTCGTGAGGTGCGGTGGGCGGTGTGCAGCGATCTGTACAGAAGTAAACCCGCCATACGATGCCCCAAACATCGCGATTTTTCCGCTGCACCACGGTTGCGCCGCAAGCCATTCGATTGCTTCAACGCCATCTTGCTGTTCACGTGGCGTGTACTCGTCCGTGTTGACTCCCTCGCTGCTGCCTGTACCGCGACAGTCCAACCGCGCCCCGATGAACCCGTGCTGTGCAAAATAGTTATGATAACCTGAATACGGGGCGGTGTCATCTTTGCGATACGGGATGTATTCGAGAATCAGTGGGTGCGGTGTCTGTTCCCAATCATCGCTGTCGGGAACGTGCATATCCATCGCTAAGCGCACGCCATCTGAGGTTGGAATCATCACATTTTTAATGAAGCGAACCCCATTTTTTGGTCCCATGGCTTGGCTTCTACCTCCGATTTGATTTGGCAATTTCTCTGAATTGAAGGCGCGTTAAGCAGTCGTTTCGGTGCCGACAATCTCCCCTGCCCGCACAGTGAGAATTGGCTCCCAACACCCTCCGGGCCGCTCTAGACCTTTGACATCTTGTAGTGGCAGTGCATCTTGATTGAAACGCAACACGGCAAGATCTGCACAGGCACCGGGTGCCAATGTTCCAACCTCTCCGGACAACCCAAGAAATTCAGCGGGACGCACCGTCACCCGCGCCAAGGCATCCGCTTCGGTCATGCCGGCGGCGAGCAGCTTGGAAAGGGTGCGGGGCAGATCGTGTTGTGGATTGCTGTCCACATGCCGAATATATTGGTCCGTTGAGATAGTGTCCGGGAGGAATCCGTTCGCGATTGCTACCTCTGCCACATCGAAGTGGAAGGAATTCATGCCGTGTCCGATATCGAACAGTATTCCCCTCTCACGAGCCTCCCAAACTTCATCCTTGATACGTCCATCTTTGACTACACAATCGAGATTGCTCTGAAAACAGTAGGTGATTACATCTCCGGGACGTAATAGTTCCAGTTGTTCTGCGAAAGGAAAATCTGGTTCTCGCCGCGTGCCAAAGAGCAGCGGACGATCCGTTTGATTGCCGGCTGCTAAGGCGTGGTTCAGAATTTCACGGGGATCATTATCGCCGGCGCAGGATTTGGCGATGTTGGCGGCAATTCCCCAGATTGCTTCACCCCCATCTTCGATTGCTGCCACACAGGCGTCCACATCCACATCGTCCAGATTCTCGAAACAACCCTTCGTCGGTATCGATTCCCCTGTAACGGAGAGATTGATAGCCAGTCGGACGCGTGTCCGTGCACCCTCGATGATAGATTCACGGTATTGGGACCAATTGCCGGCACCCGCATCCCCTTGAGAAAGCACGGTCGTCACTCCACGGGGAAGGAAGTGAACGTCAGGATCGACAGCGTACTTTGAGCCTTCACGTGCGGGATGGGCGTGCATATCCACCAATCCCGGCAGCAGCATGGCATCGGGGAAATCCAGTGTCTCCCGCGCATCTCCGTCAATCTGATCGCCGGCAGCGACGACGCTATCACCGCGAACCGCGACTGCGCCCGGACCATCTAGCCCAGTTGCCGGGCAGACAACGCGCCCGGCACGGACGAGGAGATCGTAGGCGTGGGTATCAGTACTAGACATAATTATTCCTCCTGTTGTTCACTACGATCACTTGATAGCGCGTCCTACTGCCTCTATCAACCCGTCTACATGGCGAGTCTCAGTCGGCAGCGAGATCGCGTTCATGGATAACCCATGGCTCAGGAAATAACCTTCTGCTAACAGCGCGAGGAAAACGCGATGCGCCATCGCCTTGTCGGTGCGGGCGAGGTTGCGATAGTTGACGAGGTCTTCGCTGGTAAAGTGAATGCTAAACACGGAGCCGGTGTTGACCGCTTTCGCTGCGATATTTTCACGGGCAAACAGTTCGTTCAATCCAGCAGTCAACTGATCAGCTAATCCGTTCAGGTGGTCGAAAGCTTCAGGGGTGAGTTGTTTTAAGGTCGCCAAACCGGCTGCCATTGTGATGGGGTGTGCGCTGAATGTGCCGCTCTGGAAGAAACCGGTACTGCCGCGTGTACCGTCTAGCAAGTCCATAATATCCGCCCGTCCACCAAATGCACCGACAGGAAAACCGCCGCCGACAACCTTGCCATAGGCAGTCAAATCGGGCGTAACGCCGTAGTATTCCTGCAACCCACTTGTCCCCACTCGAAAACCGACAATTTCGTCCAGAATAAAGAGTAGGTCGTTCTTCCGTGCTATCTCCTCGACGAACTGCACGAACTCTTTACGCTGCGGCACGATGCCCGCTTTGGTATCGAAAATAATGCACGCCAACTCATCACGGTGCTGCGTGATAAGGCGTTCGACCGAGGCTTCATCGTTGAAGGGGAGGACGATGACCTCCTCTGCCGCGTGTGGAGACATCCCGCCTGCTGAAGGGACAGGATTGGGAGCCGTTTCAGATCCCACTTTGTCCAAGGATGGAGCAGAACTGATTTCGACGACATCGTGACTACCGTGATAGCCGCCTTCAAACTTGGCGATTTTAGTCCGTCCACTGACGCCGCGCGCTAGTCGTATAGCGTGTAACGTCGCCTCGGTGCCGGAGTTGCAGAATCGGATCCGATCTAGGGATGTCACCCGTTGACACATCTCCTCGCACAATTCCGCTTCGATGCCCACCGGTGCACCTAACGCAATACCCTTCGCCATCTGTTTCTGGATAGCGTCTATGACTGCTGGGTGATTGTGTCCTAGTACCTGCGCCGTGTGATGATTCGCAAAATCCACGTATCGTTGCCCTTCGACATCGTACAGATAGCACCCCTCGCCACGCGCCATTGTGAGGGGATACGGTTGATGAAAGTAAGCACCTTTCGCTCCACCGGGCATCGTTTTTCGTGCCTGCTCAAAGAGCTCCTGCGAGCGTGGGGTGCGCCCCCGATAGTCTTCCTCTAGTGTAGCCGTGACATCTTTGGTTGTTTCGTTTTCCATTGCAATCTCCTTTTCCGTATTGTTGTACAAGCTTTGAAATTTAATTCTCAAAAAGTCGATTCCAGTCGTGATGTGATCGTGCAACGCGCTCAGGCTGCTCGTGGCTGCGGGCAACAAAACCGGGGACATTATCACGTCCTGTTGGAAGCCCGATTTGGCAATACCGTGTATCAAGGCTCCACCTAACGGTATCCGATCTGTTCGGAATTGACCGATGTACCAACCGTTCCGTTGTCATCAGGACATCGCCCACATCAACTTCCCCAGCCACAACCTCGCAGGGTGGCAGGTCAGCGTCGGGGATACCTTTTCCTCCCTTATGACCCGGCGTCGAGATGAGACGGCTATGTGGCAGCAGTCCCAGACGATGTGAACCCCGCATCACCTCCATACACCCGTTAGCGACTGTGGCATTCACAAGCGGAATCCAGAAATTGGCAACCAACGTATTCCCGGCTTCCTCCGGCCTCAAGTATGCCAGATCTTGATGCCAAGGGATGACCGTTAGATCTTGATCGGGCAGTTTGGCGCGGCAGCTGAATTGCGGGTGCGCTAGAATTTCGGGTCCCATCAACGACTCAGCGACATCTAGCAGTGCAGGAGCTGTTCTTAGCGCAAACATCCCAGCACTCATCGGCTTTTGACTGGAAAAGTACTGATGCCAAACCCAATCCGGTTCGGTGCAGGCTTTGCACACCTGTGCCAGGCGGGTTTCAAAGGGGGCATCGTCAAACCTATTTTCTGGATCGAGTACCCCCTGCTTTACTGCTTCGCCCGTCGCTTCATTGACTCGCTGCGCTAGTTCATCAATCAACGGTTGAACCGATTCGTGTGGGAGTAAATCACGGATAATCAGAAAGCCGTCGTCCTTGAACTGTTGGATCTGCTGGGGTGTGAGTCCATTTTTCACGGTTGACGTTTCAGTTGAAACGGAGTCTTTTGGAACCATAGATCTCCTCCAATCGGCTCAAATCAGTTGACATTTGAGTGTCGAGATATGAATCTCGACCTACAGGTTATCTGCTTATTCTTGTTGGCTCATATAAAAAGAAAGTGCAAAGCACGAAGAGAAACCGAGTTTTCAAGAAAAAACTCGGTTTCTTCGCACTAAATCTTAGAACCTGTTTGAAAAAGAAAAATCCTACTCAAAAGTTAATGTTTATGTTAAATCATTGGTGCAGTAAAATACTGACCTAATGAAAGGCATACACATGACCTCAACGAAGTATCCTACTGATTTGACCGATGCCCAGTGGAACAACCTGTTCCCCTATTTGCCAGAACCTTCCCCCATAGGTAGACCTCTCAAATGGGAGATGCGCTCCATTATCAACGCTATTTTTTATATAGTCAAATCAGGGTGTCAGTGGCGAATGCTACCCCATCAAATGCCACCGTGGCAAACGGTCTATTCCCACTTCAGAAAGTGGCAAGCCGATGGCACATGGGTTATGATTCATCAAGCACTTCACCAGCAAACTCGTTGTGATATTGGCAAAGCACCCTCACCGACAGTAGCTATCATTGACAGCCAATCGGTCAAGACGACTGAACTGGCAGACACGAGAGGGTTTGATGCACATAAGAAAGTCAAAGGTCGTAAACGCCATATAGTCACTGATACCATTGGCATTCCATTGGGAATCAAGGTCACTGATGCCAATGTCAGTGATAATCGAGTCGCAATAGAGTTGCTAAAGGAAGTCTTTGATTGGCAGATAACGATTCAGTTAGTTTGTGCCGATGCTGGCTATCGCGGAGAATTAGGCGACTGGCTTTATTTGACGCATCAGTGTCAATTGGACATTGCCCCATCTTTTAGACAATCGGGGTTTGTGGTTGTTCCGTTGCGTTGGATTGTGGAACGCACCTTTTCTTGGTTCGGGCGGTTTCGTCGACTGACTTTGGACTATGAACGCTCTGCTGAGACTGCTGAAGCTATGGTATACATTGCTTCTATTTACTTGATGCAAAACCGTATCAAATGACTTTTAAAACAGGCTCTTAACATGAGCGTTCTTGTTTTCCTAACCAGTGCGCTACCTTTGCTGGAATTGCCGTTGTCGGACTTCGTGCCAGTCTTCTGGCAGCGGATGGAACGCATTTTCTCCACAAGACCCCGGCTCGATCTTGGCGGCATGACCCAAACCTGTAACTTGGAAGCGTGTCCCGTCAAGTTCCGGTAGGACATATCGGCTGAACCATGATGCGAGTTGTTGACGCATCTCCTTCACCAACGCACTCTTCGATTTCTCGTCTACAAGGTTTTTCCGTTCGTCTGGATCATTTACCAAATCATAGAGTTCATGGGGACCGTAAGGATAGCGGTGGACATACTTCCACTCCTGCGTCCGAATCATCCGGACGGGACCGTATTCGTCAAAGATGACAACTTCCTCCTGTGCATCATCCGTTTCGCCGAGCAAAGCCGGTTGGAAACTTCGTCCGGGGCGCAATGGATCTGTTGGTGTTTCCAAGCCGAGATAGTCAAGCAGGGTCGGCATGAAATCGTACTGACTCGCCATCGCTTCAGTAACGCGCCCTTGTGGAAGCCCTCCGGGGTGGCTCATAATAAAGGGGACTTTGACGGAGTTCTCGTACATATTCAGCGGAAAAGTGCCATTCCCTTTGTGCCAAAAGCCGTGATGCCCGCAGGAGTAGCCGTTGTCGCTGCTGAAGACGACGAGTGTGTCTTCCCGCAAACCGAGCCCCTCAAGTTTCTCCAGAATGCGCCCGACGTTCAGATCCATCGCGGTAATCGCCGCAAAGTAGCCCTTCAATGATTCCCGGTTTCCCAGATGTATACGAGCACCGGGAGTTGCCCACGGGTGTGCTGCCTCTTGGGGACAGGTTTTGAATGGACAATCGTCGTAAGAGTCCACAATATCCTGTGGGTGTCCGTCGAAGGGTGTGTGCGGTGCGTTGTAATGGACGCTGAGATAGAACGGTTGATCTTTGTTACCCTCAATGAACTGCAAAGCGTCATCCGTGATGATATCGGTAACGTAGCCGGGCTGCACCTCCACAACCCCGTCCCGAATCATTTCTGCGTCGTTATATTTACTACCGCCGAGTGGCATCGCAAACCAGTGGCTAAAGCCGTGCTGTGGGGTCATGCTATCGCCGAGATGCCACTTCCCACTGAGTCCGACGGTGTAGCCGTTGGCACCGAGCACATCGGTATAGCACGTCAAACCTTCAAGATACTTCGCGGAGGTCGGTGGCATATTCCCATCTCGAATCCAGTCGTGCACACCGTGCGCTGACGGAATCCGCCCGGTCATTAGGCTAGCGCGTGCCGGGGAACAGACGGGAGAGGTACAGAAGAAGTTTTCAAAGCGAACACCTGTCTCTGCCAGTCGGTCTATGTTTGGGGTGCGAACTTCATCGTTTCCACAGCAGCCCGCCGCCCAAGGTCCCTGATCATCGGTTAAAATAAAGATTACATTGGGTTGACGGCTATTGGAATCAGCCATAAATTTTACTCCTTTTCCCGGATAAAATTAACCGCAGAGACGCAGAGGTCACAGAGAAAAATTAGAGGAAGCGAGGGAGCGAGTATCCTCCACACCTCTCCCGATCCTCGGAACGGGACACGCTATCACTCTAAGAAAACTCTGCGTTCTCCGCGCCTCTGTGGTAAGTTATCAATTCAAACGTTTTATTACATCGGTCCAATGCGTCGAGGTCCTCGGTCCATCGCCAGCATCGAAGCATCATAGCTTCGTTTCATCAAGTCCACCTTGAGGCTTTGTGCATCCGGCGCATCCCACAGGTTTTCAAACTCCCCCGGATCCGCTTCAAGGTCGTAGAGCTCTCCGTGCGCGTGACCGTGGTACATCACCAGTTTATATTGCCTATCCCGGTACATCGTGGCAAAGGTGCCGTCCGGCTGATCTAAGGCATCGTAGAATTCGCAGCGGACGAAATCTCGGTGATAATCGGGAGCAGCTTCCCCCTGAAGTATTGGCAGCAGCGATATGCCTTGCATACGGTCGGGGATCTCTAAACCAGCCAACTCCAGCAGGGTCGGTGTCTTATCGAGTAGTCCGACCAACGCATCGCTTCTCAAACCCTGCTCAAAATGCCCAGGGAAAGAAAAAATGAGCGGCACACGGACTAGTCCTTCGTAGAATCGACACCCCTTCTGAATCAGTCCGTGATCGCCGAGCATTTCCCCGTGATCACTGGTGAAGATAATCATCGTCTGTTCACGCTGTCCGGTGTCTTCCAGTGTCTCCAAGATACGTCCCAACACATCGTCAATTAGCTTGATCATGGCGTAATATGCCGCTTGCAGGGTTTTGGCATCGCGGCCGCCCACTGAAGCGACTTCAGCCATCCCCGGAGACTGGGGGACGATCGGGCTGCGGATATCCAGTTCCTCTGGCGGTCGTCCCTTCGACTGGAAATCAACCGCTTCCAGCTTCCGCTGCTGTTCCAGATCACTCTCCCGGAAAAGGGGCCCCGGCATATCTGCTGGATTAAACATATCCCTATAAGTTTTGGGCGGATTGAAGGGTGGATGGGGGTCGTAGATATTGACACTTGCTAACCACGGTGTGTCCCGTTCCTGTCGAATAAATTCGATCGTCTTTTCCGCGCACCACGTGGTTTGATGGAGTTCAGCGGGCACACCGTCGATGCTTTTGGTCAATTCCCCCAGAATATGCCCTTTGGATCGCACCCAGTCCGCGTAGTCGTGTCCTGTTTCCCAGTCATCGCGGGGTGCATGGCTGTATTGCCAATATCGGTATCCATCGTTCACGCGGGGTTCGATGCGACGGTGAGCACTAGCGAGGTGCAGCTTGCCGATCAACCCACAGTCGTAGCCAGCGTCTGCGAGAAGACGGGTTACAAGCGGTGGACTATCCGGGAAGTATTCGTTGCCGTTTCCGTTGACGTGCACCGCACTTGGATACATGCCTGTGAGGAAACTCCCCCGGCTAGGTGTACAGATTGGGCTTTGGCAGTAGGCGTGGGTAAAAGTGACGCCTTCCTCGACTAATTGATTGATGTTTGGGGTTGAGACATAACGATTACCTAACGCCCCAATGGTGTCGTAACGTTGTTGGTCCGTACAGATCCAGAGGATGTTCGGACGCAGATTTTGGTCGCTGTTTGTAGCCATGTTGAACCTCTTCAAAAATGAGAGCGTTGTTTGATAGATAGTTTTGTGGTATAATTACCCTAGCGATGAGTGGTGATTCCACATTGCACTCCTCATGGGTTTTAAGAAATTAAACGGGTAATTCTATATTTCCCCAGACCCGGTAGGTGCGGTTTCCAACCGCACCGGACATCGCTCGGAAATTACCCAATTAATAAATTAATCTTCATCTGGAGTGCAGGGATTAACACTATTGCCGTTCTATAAACATATCGCTCCTCTGGAGCGAAAGGTAGAGTACTTTAGTTTTAACAGAAAATTGATAGATTTTCAACACATGGCAACTTGGGTTGAAGTGAACGGGTACGCCCACCTATTTGGACGAAAAACCAAAGGGGGTGATTTCCGATGAGGAAGTTCACCGATGCTGAAAAACAGCAACTGCAAGCCAAGATAAAAAATGAGCGAGAACGGCAATATCAAGCAGTTAAGAAAATTGTCCGAAAGAATGACAATGAGGAACGAAATAGAATACTGTCTCTACTGTTTTTCTGGGAGTTCTCCAGTTTCTGGGACTTCTTCTTTTTTTGGAGCGATTGATGTACTCCTGCCCCATGTCCTCCCTACAGATCTTGCATCGGCAAGATGACCTTAATTTTTTCCTTCGCTGAACGGTAGGTCGCTAAAACGACCTCAACAGCATGACGGCCGCCTCTGCCATCGATCAGGGGTGTTTTATCTTCGCGGATACAGTCAACAAAATGGGTCAGTTCACCGACGACACCGTGAGGTCCCGTGCGGTCAGGAGTGAGCGTTTGCCAATCTGATTCGCCAATCTTCTTGAGGTACGCAATGTCGGCTCCCATATCGAGCCGTAGCGAGCCTTTCGATCCGTCAATGATGGTTTCGTTTGTGCCGCGTGCACCCATGAACCCACCCCATCGCAATATGCCTACCGCGTTCGTATCGTATCGAATGAGCGAAACGGTGTAATCTTCCCAATCATCGTGCCCGGAGAAGCTGCCCACTTCCGCTGCAACCGTCAGAGCAGTTCCACCATACCAGTTTATAAGATCGGATTTGTGGATTCCGTTTTCCAGCAGCCCCCCGACACTCCCGTACCACGTTGATGGACGTTCCCGCGGACCCCGGTAGGGACCGCTATAATCTGTTTCGATATAGGTCACATCTCCAATCTCACCGTCATCAATTAACTGTCTGCCAAGGATATGCACCGGGTAGAAACGGAGCACCTGCCCCACCATCAGGTGTGTTCCCGCTTTGTCCGCAGCGTCAATCATCGCGTCCGCATCGCTGAGGGTGAGGGATAGGGGTTTTTCGCAAAAGGCGTGGACACCTGCTTCCGCTGCTGCAACGACAACCTCCCCATGTGCCACCGGCGGCGTTGCAACCACAACGCCATCCACGATTTCTAGCAGTTCGCGGTAATCTTGAAACGCACGGATTTGGTGCTGCTCTGCGATAGCTTGCGCTGCCTCCAACCGGAGGTCTGCAACACCGACAAATTCACAATTTTCAACTTGAGGTAGCGAATTGCAATGGCCCCCGCCCATGCCGCCTGTACCGATAACGCCAATACGTGTTGCCATCCAGACCTCCTTTAGGTGTGGAAACCTAAGTTTTTGAAGTTCATTAGTTCATTGGTTCACTCGTTCATTAATGAATCCCTGACCATTTACGCATCAGGTTTCGCTGATAAGTCTTTCTTTTTGAAGGATATCCCCAGCAATCGCGTAGGTTGTTCCGTGCATGGCAATGACCACCAATCCAATACCCGATGCGAGGTAACCTCCCATATAGAGGTTTGGGATATTAACCGCCTCATAGTTGTGCGGATGGGTCATCACCTGATGCAACTGGAAACGGTAGTTGTCATATTTCTCGACCTGTTGGAGCGGTTCAAACCCCTCAAAGGGAGAATAGTCTGCACTGCCACCAATCTCCAAGATAACATGCTCGGCTTCGATGACCTGTTTTTCACTTTGATGATTTATTGTCACCAGACCGGCGGACACTCCTTCTTTAATCTCGCAAATATGGCTTTGGTATAACGTTTGAAAACGCGAATCTCGGCTTTCCATAATCTCCGCGAGTCGGGCGTAATAAGGCAGCCCGTAGCGGCTATCGCTGATTAACCGCCAGTGATTCTCAAACGGCTGGCGCATCACATAGTATACCTGTTTGCCCGCATCGTAGAGTTCCGTTGCTGCCCAATCCGCCGATCTACCGCCGCCGACGACAATGGCACGCTCACCGGGGAAATCCTCCGGCCGATCGTAGCTTTTCGCGACAAATGGAAGATCCTCCCCGGGTACATCGAGCCGCCGAAGGATGCACCGCTGTCCAACGGCGTAAACGAGGTACTTGGCGGTATATTGGTGGGTTGTCTCCGTTCCTACCTCCTTGCTTGTAACCAGAAAACCGCGTTCATGTGGCTCGATGCGCACGACCTTTTCGCCGGTATGGATGCGATCCGTCTGTCCAAATCGAGCCGGAATGCTGTGATAGTAACGGAGTAAATCGCCCTTGATTATCAGATCGTTGACGTTTATGTCAATCCCGTGTTCTTCAGTATGTAGCGCGAGCGGATAGAACGGGAACTCCATCCACTGTCCTGGAGACAGGGTCAGGAGATTCTGGGGGACATTGTTCCATAGCCCGCCGACCTCCTCTTGTGTAATGAGCAGGTAATCTATCGGCGTTTCTTGGCGAAATTCCATCGCGACTTGTGCGAGTTCTTCAAACAACTGTCTGGGATGATGGAGGAGTCGGAAGAGATCCACGGGCGGGACGTTTCTGGACAACCCTTTGAAATCTAATCCCAGAAGGGTCCCTTTGATTTGCTGCAGTCCCGCAGCCAGCTGTGGATAGCGCGTGCTGAACATACGACTTCCACGAAAGTAAGGGTGCCAGCCTCCCAACACCACAGCGAGCGGAAGTCCAGCAGGTCCCCCGCCCACAATAATTACAGTACGATGTTCTATATTCGGCAATCAATCACCTCGGAAGCAGATGGAATCTTCAGAAGAACCTGTCCTCGAACCATTCGTTTTACGTTTCACGAGCTACAACTCAGCCCGATAATAGAGACAGTGTGCTGTGATGGGACATTGGTCGCACTTCGGCTTGCGTGCGTCACAGATCCGGCGTCCAAAAGCAATAAGATTCATGTGAAACGGGTATGCCTTGCCTTCAGCGATAATCTGTGGCATCAATTCATGCGCTTTTTCCGCGGTACAATTTGAAGGTACGAACCCCAGTCGTTTGCTGATTCGCAGGACGTGCGTATCCACAGGAAACACATCACGCCCACAAGCGAACGCAAGTGTAACGGATACAGTTTTGATACCTATGCCTTTGTGCTGAGACAGCAGCGGTATTGCCTCGTCGGTCGCCATCTCGCGGATGAACTCCAGATCTAGCTCGCCATATTCTGCCTTGAGCCATGTCAAGAAATTCTTGATTGTACGGCTTTTTTGTCCGCTCAGTCCTGCAATCTTGATAGCGTCCGCAATTTCTTCTACCTCGGCGTTGAGCACCTCTTCCCATGTCGGAAAACGTTCCTTGAGGACTGTGAATCCCTTATCACGGTTGACATCGTTTGTGTTCTGAGACAAGACGGTAAGCATTAAACAATCGAGGACATTTTCTTGCATATCCGGTTCGGGCGCGCCGTAAAGTTCTTCTAAAGCATCAGAAACCAATTCTGTTTTCTGCTCAAGGTCCAAATCATTCCTCCAATCCTTTTTGGTTCATTAGTTCATTAGTCGGTTGGTTGATTCATTCTTCTTATATTCCCGCTTTCGGATACACCTGTCGCCCCTCTGGGGCTAAATGAACTGATGAACCAATGATTTTTACGTTTCACGCATTACGTTTCACGTTATCAACAGCTGCAAGCTAGTACTCAGTCATATAAGTTTTGCATATCAACAAGGGGGTCGGGTGACCCGACCCCTACGAAGTATTATGAGTCTCAATCCATATAGACAATCATAATTTGCCTGACAGAGTACTAGCACCATTGGTTATTAAGAGTTTCCAATGTCCAGCAGCTCGATACCATCCCGTGTGGAGTTGACTCGGAAGCGAATCACATACACGCGGTTCGGTGCTTTACCACTTTCGCAATACGAAATCAACAACGATCCATCCTCCATCTGGAGTCCGCCGGGGTAGCCGTAACAAGACACATCGAGGGGAAGTTCCGGCGTCCAATTTATCCCTCCGTCCCGGCTCAAGAAAGCATATAACCCGCCTTGGTAGGTTGCGACACAGACGAGGGTGCTATCCTCAAGTACGAACAATCGTGGTGCTTTGACCGTTCCACCCCCCCTTCCCCCCCGCAAGCGGGGGGGTATGATTTGTCCAGACTCGCGCCAATTCACACCATCGTCCTCTGAAAAAAAGATGCCGCCATCGGGTCGAGAAGCCATGACGAGATGTCCGTCGTCAAAACGAGCGATGGCAGGTTCGTCCACATCTTTATCCTCGCGGCGGATAGTAGAGACGGTGCGCCATGTCTTCCCGGCGTCATCGGAACGGCGAATCGCGCCAAAGAGATGATTCTCATTTTGACTTGAGCAGTAGGTGGGCCAAAGGATACCTCCATCGGGAAGTTGGACCGCCTGACCGTGACTCCTTTCGTAAAATGAGCCGGGACTATCCAACCAGATTGGTTCACTCCAAGTTGCCCCGTTGTCGGTTGATCTAATCACGCACTGCTGGGTGTTCAATCCGTTCAGGTCTTTGCGGAAAGCTGGAGGTGCCTCTGGAAATCCATACCAAGATGCCTGTACATTGATGAAGCAGAGCACGGTATTATCTTGGCAAACAAACAGCGTAACGGGACCGTCATCTAAGGGGATATTTGTCAGTTCGACAGGTTTGCTCCAGGTACGACCGTCATTGGTGGAATGGACCGCCATTGAACGTCCGCCGGTGGGTGCAATAAAATCCACGGGCCAGCCTTCAGCAGCATAGCGTTCGCGGGTCTCTTTCTCAAACAATCTCGGGGACGCAAACGAGGCGTGCCAGTAACCAGCGGAGTGAGCAAGCAACAGATTTCCATTGGGCATTCGCTCTAGTCCCCCAGCCCAGCCGATGAAGTCACCGAGTCCGGGGAACGGATCAGGACGATTGAAATCCCAGCCGGTGACACATATCCGCGCCTCTTCAGCCGTGAGCAGTTTTTTTGTGGTAGGGTGCATTTTCTCTCCTCATTTTGAGAACTGAGAATTGAAGTAACCGATACAAACAGGGTTAATGCCTATTGCTTACACCGCTGACGATAGAGGTTAGGGTCAATCTCTGCAGCCATGACCCCCACATCTAGGTTCTTACCGAGAAACACTTGGATACTCTTTGCAATCTTCGTCGGATGCTGAAGGGCCTCCGAATAGGCTACATCAAGCGTTGGAATATAGCGTTGCATCAGCACCCCCTTTACCTCAAGGAGTTGACGTTCAAAGATCTGGTGAAGCTGCACATCGGACAGATTTCCACCGCTTTTCCCTTGACGCTGGAGCATCTGCCGCTGAGAGGCAAGCACTTCGCTGATATCGCGCTCTATGAAGATCACTCGATAGCTGAATTGAGGCGGCAGAAACGGAATTAGTTGGGCGATGATTTTCACCGCTTTGCCTTTCGCTTCAGACAGCCACGCGCGATCTCGCCGCAGCCGTTTCACCTTCTCGTATTCAAAATAGCCGCGCGGATTATCGGCATCTGCCTTGCGTACGCCGTCGGTCAGGCACGGGTAGCTGGCGGCAGCCAACATTTGCATCAGCATTGAGGTGCCAGACCGGGGGAGACCAGATACCACCGTGATGAGTTCATTTGTACATGAGTTCATTTGTTCATTTGAGTTCATTCGTTCGTTGGCTCATATAAAAAGAGGGTGTGAAGCATGAAGAGAAACCGAGTTTTCAAGAAAAAACTCGGTTTCTTTGCACTACATCTTAACATGAGCGTCGTTTGTTAATGAACCAGTGAACTAATGAGCAAAAAAACGAGTTTGAGGTCAAGATTCCTGTGAGAGCACTTTTTTCTCTAGCTCGATATACTTCTCCAGCAGCCGCTTCTGTTTCTTCGTTAGGGTAGTAGGGATTTCAATAACTACAGTGACAAGGAGATCCCCCGTCTCGCTTTCAGATTTTTTAATTCCCTGCCCGATTAGCCGGAATGTTTGATTGGGTTGTGTCCCTCGTGGGAGATTCAACGCAATCGGATCGGTAAGTGTCGGAACATGGACCTCTCCACCTAGGGTCGCTGTCGCAAAGCCAACTGGAACCTGACAGCGCAAATCATACCCATCACGTTGCAAGACCGGGTGTGATTTGACAACAACATCTACAAATAGATCACCGTAAGGTCCCCCACGTAAGCCACATTCCCCCTGACCGGGTAAGCGTAATGATTTCCCACTCTCAATCCCCGGAGGCGTTTTCACTAGTAAAGCACGTTCCTTACGGGTGGCACCTGTCCCGCGACAAGTTTGACACGGCTGGTGAATAAGGACACCTGTTCCCCGGCAGCGTTCGCACAGCTTACTCTCCGTTGTATTTTCCCGCAACAACTGGTCAAGGATCTCACCGTTTCCCATACAGTTAGGACAAGTTGATTGGGGCGAGTCCTTTTGTGCTCCTGTGCCGTTACAACTGTCACATTCCTCATTGCGATGAATACGGATGGATCGCTCCGTTCCCAACATGGCTTCAGTAAATGGAAGCGTTAGACCGGTTCTCATGTTGGAACCACGCCTTCCCTTTACTTTAACCGTTCGCCTTGTTTTCGTCTTTCGTTTCGTTTGCGGCCCGGATCTAAATAGACCATCAAAGAAGTCATTAATTTTGGAGTTGCTATCACTAGAACGTCTAAATCCCCCGTTTCCTTGACTGCCCGTATCCATCCTTGAGGATTGATCGCCAATATGCTGCGGACTCAGTTCCATTAATGCCTGATAAGCCATTGAGGCTTCTTTGAATCTCTCCTCTGCCCGTTTATCCCCCGGATTTTTGTCGGGGTGATATCGCATCGCAATTTTTCGATAGGCTTTCTTTATTTCGTCGGGGGTCGCATGCCGACTGACGCCAAGGATTTGATAGTTATCCTTCTTCCTCACCAATCTTTCTCCTCATATCCGCCAAACCTAAACTCAGAATCCTGTTGTATTAGGACTTGATCACAAATCTATGTTCATCTTTGGATTAACAATACCCGCTTTGTCCCCTTATTTGAAGCTTGCCGGACAAGTGCCTTTAGGTCGAGAATATCATTGACGGAAACTGTTGGACGATGGAAGCGGAGCGTCTGCTTCATCCCCATTTTTCGTTTCGATTTTGTATATTCAAGTTGGATAGATCCAACACGGTTGTGAATCTCACGGTCTTCAGGCACAGAATCCACCGAAAACAGAGACGATAAATTGACAATCACCTCATCCACAAAGGTGATCGCTTTGCCGAGGACGACCGGGTGTGTTCTGTTCTCTTCACTGAGCAGCGCAGCGTACGGATGCTTGACAAGCGGTAATTCGAGGACATACTGCTGACCAATAGCGAAAAGGTAATCCTCACACCGCCATGAGAGGATAATCTCCAATTCATCCTCCATAGCATCAAGCTTTGAGATCGAAACTTTCTCTAACTTCGCACGGTCATCAAGTTCCATATAGTCATGGAGAAATTTCGATTGTTCATCAGGGTTGATATATTTTAATTGACTTCGTAGTTTCGTGTTGAACGCTCCAGTTACGGTGAGTGTTTGAGTCACCTTTACGGACAGATCATCTTCTACCTGTATCCGTGTCTCAACACCTTTGCGGTTTGCCGCTGCTTCGATTGTTGGACTTTTCGCAAATCGGTATAATTGCTCCCGCATTCCACCAGTTTCCTCGGGATTTGAATTGACCTCGGTGGCTGTGGAGGCAAGCCGTTGCCCTATCTCTTCCCTTTCCTTCATGAGAAAATCAGGGTTGACGATGAGTGCCCACCGATCCTGGTCGCTGGCGGGAAGATCTCCAAACGCACAGGTCTCTGCTGTTGCATCTAGCCAGATGAGTCCACCGTTGTCATTTTCCTCCACAGCAAGAATCATGTGATTAAAATACGAGAGTGAGGGAATTTCACGGATAACCTTACTAGACTCACCCGCGGAAATCAACACTGGATAGGACTGGATGCCCACCGCCGACAGCATTGTGCTGAGCAGGGTCGTTTTATCCTTGCAATCCCCATAGCCTTCTTTAAAGATTTCGGGTGCCGAGTGTGGTTTTATCGCCCATATTCCGAGTTCAATGCCAACATAATCAATGTTTGTCGCAACGTATTCATAGAGCCGTTTAATCTTCTCTTTTCGACTCCATGCCCCTCTCAGCAATGCCTTCGTTTTCTGCTCAATTTCTGGCGTCAGATAATCCTGCTCACGGATGAGAGTGCCGTACCACTCCATGAGTTTATCCCACGAGTCAAGCGATGTGATATTGATGCTGTAGGCGAGGTCTTCGACAGCAGGCATAAACGCCTCTTCACGGAGTGGCGGGACATCACGTATTTCAAATGTATAGGTGCGTGTATATCGGGTTTCCGTGATTGTCGGCTCCGCCCCGACGGCTTGCGAAGCGTTAACCTGGTAGTAAACCGTTTTCTTTTTTGGCGCGTGAATGGTAAAACGGTAGTTTAGCACAGGCTCTGAAGTTTGAAAGTAGACTTGGTGCCAAAATTCGCCCTGCATCAGATGCCCCCGATTGTTAGAGGAGTAAGCGTAGTCAATGATGCAATCATCAGACATCTCTGGCATTGAAAAGTGCATAAGACGGGCATCTACAAACAGTCCCGCTTCGACCGCACTCGGCGGCGGTATATTTTTAACGATGCTCCGTTGATCAAGGTCAACCTCACGACCATCGGGAGTAAGTGTTCGAGCGTGATGAATCGTGATGTCATCGTTTCCGCGTGTATAAGGGATACTGACCTTACCAAATTTATGTCCCGTATCATTGAAGATCTTTACAATCCGCCGCGTGGAATAGATGTAGCTGCTGTCTTCGTTGACATTCATCACCTCTGTTTCCCAAAGCACAACCGCACCGCCATCTGGATAATCATCTGCTCGCGGAGCGTCTGCAAGTAACGCTTCGATCTGCGCTTCATCCGCTTCTGAAACGAAATTATAAGAAATAGAGGTGCGTTGGGATGGTGGTTTGACAGCCTCATCAAGCATTTCTGTTGATTCATCATTGGGGCGATTTGAGTCTAGTTCGGCTAGCATGGAATCAACGAGTGCTGAACGACGTTTTCCAAGGTAGGTTCTTTGGGCAAGTGCCCCGTCCGAAGCGTTTGGTAGCTCTCTGCGTGAGGCGATTCCATCCCCGTTATCGTCAAGGTGGGGATGCTCTGATTGCACAGAGCCATCGCTTTCGTACCACGTTTTCACCCGATTTTGGGTGTATAGAAACGCTTCTAACAGTGAAATCGCTCCATTATTATCCGCATCAGCGGAGCGGTCAGAAAAGGCATCAATGAACATATTGCCAAACCCTGAACGCATGTATCCCTCCCGCGCTGAACAAGCGGTGATAATTGTTCGCCCTTCCTTGCTCACTTGAGGGACGAGACGTGCACTGTAGGGGAATCCGAAGATTAAAACCATCTGCTCGGCGGGAACCTCCTCAATGAGCGCAGCCCACTCTACATCTCGGATGTCCCGTCCGGGGGAGTTGAATTTTAGTCCACCTCCGGTTTTGGTTGCATGACCTGCCATGAAGAGGAGGAACCGATCTCCCGGCTGTACCCGCGACTGTAGATCGGCGAAAGCAGCTTCAACCCCGGCTTTCGTCGATTTCCCGTCGATCAGATCTGACGCCTCTCCGCCATCTTCAAACAGAAAGGTGATATGTTCCGGTGCGTAGCTGTATTCCTCTATCAGCAATTCACGCATTCGTGTGGTAGCGTTCCAAAATTCATCGTAAAAGGATTTCTCACCACCGACGCCGCCAATGATAAGTGCGTAATCTTCGGCAGAGGCATCGGGTGTGATGAACAGCATGAAACTCAAAAGCAGACAAACGCCAAAAGCAGAAAGTGAACAGAGGAGAAAACGGGAAAACGAGAAAACGAGAAAACGGGCAGAATTTAACGCAATGTCGTAAGGATGTAATGTCGGAAAGAAAAAAGAAAAACCTTTGCGCCTTTGTAAGATACCCGAAACTATAGCATAACGTTCTAGGCTCAATGAGTCGAGCATATTGCGCGATAGGTCTTTGTCCTTGCGTTTGATTTTACCATTTTTTCGTTTTCTATCTTTCACTTTCATTGCTTTTTCTCCCTTCCTCCCTCTTATTATGCCAATTCCTTCCGAATAAATGTCCCACTTTTCCCGCCAGTCTTTTTGACCAGTCGAATATTAGAGATTTCCATTTCCCTATCTACCGACTTGCACATGTCGTAGACTGTCAAACTGGCGACAGAGACAGCGGTCATGGCTTCCATCTCGACACCCGTCCGTCCGACGGTCTGTACCTCCGCCTCAATTTCAACGCGACGTTCCGCTTCATTGATCGACAGATCGACCTTGACACCGGTCAGCGCGAGCGGATGACAGAGGGGGATGAGATCTCCGGTGCGTTTGGTCGCCATGATGCCAGCAAGGCGCGCCACTTCGAGGACATCCCCTTTTGCGAAACTGCGTTCGGTGATTAACTGGAGTGTCTCCGGTTTTGCGGACACATGCCCGCGTGCCACCGCAACCCGCAGCGTCTCCGCCTTCGGCGTGACATCAACCATGCGGGCATGTCCTTTTTCGTCAAAATGTGTGAGATTATTCATTATGCTCTCCGCCCGAAACCACCGCCGTCACCCGCTCAAACTGTGGTTTGAGCGCGGGATAAAGTGCGCGGTAAATCTGGTAATATTCTTGATAAATTTTCACATTGTCAGCGTTCGGTTGCGTCGCTGATGTGATTTTGATAATTTCATCTGCTGCACTCTCAACGCTGTCATAAACTCCCGTTCCGACCCCTGCGAGAATTGCTGCGCCAAATGCGGGTCCTTCGGCGATGTTAATCGTGACCAATTCGGTGTCGTAGACATCGGCTTGAATCTGTCGCCAGAGCGAACTCCGTGCGCCACCCCCTGTGGCGTAGATCCGCTCAATGGGTGTTCCTAGCCCACGAATAATCTCTAGCGAGTCGCGTAGCGCGTACGCAATGCCTTCCATTACCGATCGAATCAGATGGGGTTTACTGTGCCGCAGCGTCATGCCGAAGAAGGTCGCTTTGGCGTTTGCATCTGCGTGTGGTGTGCGCTCACCGGTGAGGTAGGGCAGAAAGATTAAGCCCTCGCTGCCAACCGGTGCTTCTGCTGCGCGTTGAGTTAAAATCTGATATGGATCAACGCCTTCGGTTTTTGCCTCCGCAACCTCTGAATCCCCCAAATTATCGCGAAACCAACGGAATGCGCCGCCGGCTGAAAGTACCACGCCCATCAGATACCACTTGTGCGGGGCAGAATGGCAGAAGCTGTGTGCTTGTAGGTTTGGGTCCACTTTGGCTTCATCGGTATGTGCAACGATCGCTCCCGATGTCCCGATACTTGCCGAAACTCGCCCTGTGCTGACAATCCCGTTGCCAACTGCGCTACAGGCGTTGTCCGCCCCACCTCCTACGACCGGAGTCCCCGCCGAAAGTCCTGTCAATTCGGCGACCTCAGCGGTAATTTTTCCACAGATATCGACCGACTCGTACACAGGCGGTAAAAGTGACGGATCGATATTGAGCTTATGCAACACCTCCTCAGACCAGCGTCGTCCCCGCACATCGAACAGGAGTGTCCCCGCTGCATCGGAAACCTCCGCGGCGATTTCGCCTGTCAAGCGGAATCGGACGTAATCTTTGGGGAGCAACATCGTGGCGGTCTTTTCCAGAATTTCCGGCTCGTTATCTCGCACCCAGATCACTTTTGGTGCGGTAAACCCCTCAAGTGCGGGGTTACACGTACTCTGCACCAGCAGATCCTCACCGACAGTCTCTGTGATGTAGCGGCACTGCTCCGTTGTCCGCACATCACACCATAAGATCGCCGAACGGAGGACGCGGTATTCGTTGTCCATCAACACCAAACCGTGCATCTGACCGGAAAGTCCCAACCCCTTGATTTCTTTAGGCGCAACCCCCGATTCGGCAAGCACCCTTTGGATGGATTTCACCGTTGCGTGCCACCAATCCTCCGGGGCTTGTTCCGCCCATTTCGGTTGAGGTGTGTGCAACGGATATTCTTCTAGGGCACTGGCATGGAGTTGACCGGCTTCATCAACGAGAATCGTCTTCGCCCCTGTTGTTCCGACATCGATACCGATGAGATATGCCATAAATCATTTCCTGAGAGCTGTGAGACGCAATATGCTAGCGAGTCAAAATCCCATCTTGAGATTCACTTCATTGATCTACAAATCGACTTTTCAGGGAGGTAAGCGGAACCAAGAGGTCATTGACGGCAGGCTGCCACCCGGGCAACACATGAGATTGGACTCGCGCTCCATCCCTGAATCGTTCAACGGTCCTAGATGAATCAGAGATGAATTGCACCACTTCAATCGTGCCCTCCCTTGAATGTACAAGCCAGCACTCATCAACCCCCATCCGTTGATAGTCCGCGAGTTTGTCTGAAACGTTTTGTTGTGATTCGCTCGGGGAGACAATTTCGACGACCAGATTTGGTGCGATGTCAAGGAAAGGTAGGGTCTCCATATCCTCTAACCCTAACTGTGTAATCCGTTCAAAACTGATGTAAAGCACATCTAGTTGTCGAGTCCGCAACGGTGCTCGACTAATCATGATGTCAACGGGGGCATACACAACAAGTCCTAATAGATGCTCATCCACATAATTCGCCATCGGTTGAAAGATTTTTCTCGAGTGCCATTGGTGCCCAAATAGCGGTGCAGGTTCCATAATCAGCTTTCCGTCGATAACCTCATATCGCTGCATGGTTTCTGGCAGCGCGAGGTAATCATCGTACGTCAAGAGTGCCTGTGTCATCTAAAAAACTCCTTTAGCGTGGAAATCCAGGCATTTGAAGAAAATAGAACGCTAGGACGCAGAGACGTAAAGGAAAAACCTTGTGCCCTTACGACTTCGCGTTTTGGCTCATGTAAAGAAATCGTGCAACAGAAACCGAGTTTTCAAGAAAAAACTCGGTTTATCTTCGCGCTTCGCACTCTCTTTTTATAGTAGATTTTAGAATTAATGAGACACTCCAAATCGGCGCAGTTGGAAACAGCGCCTACCAGATGAGGAGCGAAAGTGTCTGTTTATTTTTTAAATTCACTATATATAAACCTGCGTGTTATCACATTTCACGCTTTACATTAATGCCGCAGCACGCGCCCCGGCAGTTGCCCGGTGGGGTTTCCATCGTCGATCACGGGAACACCGTTGACCAATACCCAGTTCACGCCGACTGCCGGCTGCACCGGATCCTGCCATGTCGAACGGTCAGCAACGGTCTCCGGGTCAAAGACAACTAGATCCGCAGCCAAGCCTTCGGCGATCCGCCCACGGTCTTTGATCCCAAAACGCGCCGCCGGAAATCCACTCATTTTGTAGACCGCTTCGTGTAGGGACACCAGTTGACGCTCCCTGACGAAGCGTCCAAGATACTGCACGAAGCAGCCGTATCCCCGCGGATGCGGATGGGGAATATCGTAGACACCGTCGCTAGCAATCATCATTCGCGGGTGGACAGCTGTGCGGTCAATTGTCACTTTGTTATCTTCAGGCGGTGTCTGCCAAGGGAAAACGAATGTCTCTATCCCTTCCTCTTCGAGCATCAGGTCGTAAGCAAAGTCCTCGCGGGATTTACCCACACTTTCGGCGGCTTCCGATAAGGTCATACCGATGAATCGACCGGAACGGGTATAGCCGACAATCTGATCTCCCCGTCCTAATTGTTCTCGGATATGGGGCAGACATTTTTCCCGTACCTCTAACCGCTCTAAATTTGCCAAGACCTCTGTGAGACTCCCCGCTTGGAACTCCGCCGGCAGCATCAGCGCGAGATGGGTCATCCCCGCGGGATAGAGATAGGATTCAAAGGTCAAATCAATCCCCTCGCGGTCTACCTGCTCAAGCAACGCAGCGCTCTCATCATCTACCCGCTCGTGGGAGATGTGGACGGGAATACCCGACTGTTGGGCAAGTTCAAAGGTCTCTTCCCACGCTTTTTTGCGTCCGAGGATTCGGTAACGGATATGGGCGGCATAGATGGCACCATAAGAAGCTGCGAGCTTGCACAGAGTCACCAGTTCGCGGAGATCTGCATTGGCACTCGGTTGGTAGTCAAGCCCTAAGCAGAGGCAACCTGCGCCTGCCTCCAACCATTCACGGGTTGTCTCGACCATGGTCTGCAACTCTTCGTCGGTGGCGGGTCGGGGATCCCACCCCATCGCTCCCAAACGCACCGCGCAGTGCGGTACTTGCGGGTAAACGTTGGCGGGAGTATTGCCGGGAAAGATGCTTAGATAATCTTCGACGCTATGCCAATCAAGGTTGAGTTCCGCATCCCCAATCGCAAACTGTGTATAGCGCCACATCTCCTGTGCTATCTCAGGTGGAAGCGGTGCCCACCCAAAACCGTCCGGTGCGGTCAGTTGGGTGGTTACGCCCTGACGAACAGCTCCTAGTTGATCTCGACCACCCAACAGCGAAATTTCGGAATGGACATGGACATCAATGAAACCGGGACTTATGACCTGTCCCGTCGCATTGATGCGCTGGTTTACCTGTGTGGAATCCAATTTTCCGATGGCAGCGATCCGGTCATCAATTACACCGACATCGGCGGGGAAAGGCTCGCGCTCGCCTGTGCCATCAACAACCTTTCCACCATGAATAATATAGTCAAACTGCATCAAGTATTCTCCATTACTGTGTGAGGGAGATTATTTTACTGGTTGTTCGTAACTTCTGTGAAATCAGATTTTCGGTTGACAGAGCAAAGAGGAATCAAGTATGATTTAGTCAGATTTATAGTAGATTTTAGAATTAATGAGACACTCCAAATCGGCGCAGTTGAAAACAGCGCCTACCAAACATGGGGAGTGAAAGTGTGTATTTATTTTTTGAATTCACTATAAACATAAAGGCTCATGTAAAAAGAAAGTGCAAAACACGAAGCGAAGTCGTAGGGGCGGGGTCTCCCCACTCGCCGTAAGGGTTGGGTGACCCAACCCCTACGAATATTCGGTTTCTTTGCACTAAATCTTAACATGAGCGAACATAAATACAAGACTGCTTTGAACCCCGATCGTAGTATCGGGGAGGAGAAATGCACGAATGCACAATAAATTCTATCTTTTTGGTTTCCTTATAAAACTCTTTCTGATTGGCATCATTTTTGGTGGATGTGATGATGCAGGCTCAGGTGGAAGTGGATCGATAAGTCCACTCAGGGATGAGCCTCTGATTTTGGACTCTGTCCTCGCAATTAATGTCAGCGATGACCGTCCGGATGGAATCGCTGACACCTTTTTTGACACGAGCGATCGGATTTACTTATGGATCTTTTGGGTGAACGTCAAAGGACGGCATACGGTTGAAGTCAACTGGTTTTCGCCGCTGGACGACATAGACGCCCCGCCCTTCCGAGAGGACCAAGAGACGTTTACCTCCTCAACAGGCGATCAGATCACTTGGTTCTATATAGACGCTCCTTCGAGTGGCTTTCCTGATGGCGAATGGTTTGTCGAAATCTTTCTAGACGGATTATTTGAACGAAGCCATGTGTTTGATGTCAGACGCTGATCCAGCACCCCTTAGGACTTACGCGCTTCAGTTTTAAGAGTAGGGACGGACGCAGATCTCGCAGATACAGGTTGCATGAGCGAGATTAAAAAGGTTACGTTTTCCATGGGAAAATCAAATTTTCCCATTTTTCCCGCGCAAATGGGTAAATTGCCCCTATTTCAGCATGAAACGTTTCGTCATGCCCGCCAATCGTATTACAAACAGTTACAAACAATTACATCATCATCTTATTGTTGATTGCAAATTGGGATTATAATAGGACTTACGCAGTTGAACGGTAAAATCCAACTCCTTCCGCCACGTGGAACCTACACCTCCGTTTCAATGGCCTACCGACACAATTCGGCAATTTGGCAGGGCACTGGCAGGTCCAAAAAAAATTTCAGCCTCGTATCAGGGAGTCATCATTAGCCGATATCTGTCTGAACCCTGATGGGGCCTAGCTTCAGAGCATTTGTAGATTTTTACCACATAAGAGAAGGTGCGCCCAAACGGCTTTTTGACCTGCCAAATACGCACTGTTTATGAACCGTTTTTGACTGAAATGGCACCAAAACCTTGCCAAATGACAGGGATTTGGCAGGTCCCTGACAGGTCAAAACTCTGAAATGCGTAAGTCCTGACATTGTAGATCCTTGCCACTTACGAAAATAAAATGAGATCTCCGATATCCTGTTCTTTCGCAGATTCGCAAAGTTCAAGTAGCTTTTCCTCGTCCTCAGTTAAGGAATCTTCACCTTCTAAGCAGTCAATGATAGTTTCTACGTTAACAATAACATTACCACCACAACCCAATAGATTAGCAACAGCCCATATTTCTTCACCAACGTCAACATAGCCGATAGGATTTATTGTTGCGGGATAATCGCCTATCCTCTGTTCTTCAGCCATTGTTGATCCCTTTCTAATCCTTGAGCTCATCAAGAATAGCCGCTCCTGTTTTTCCCTATAACAGTTCCCGACCAACAATCAGGCGATATGCCTCCAGATATTTTTCGCTGGTTTGACTGATGACCTCCGCCGGCAATTCAGGTGCCGGGGGTTCTTTATTCCAGCCAACATCACTCAGATAATCGCGGACGTACTGTTTGTCAAAGCTGGGTGGGGAGCTACCGGGCTTATATTCGTCCTTGGGCCAGAAGCGAGATGAATCGGGAGTGAAGACCTCGTCAATGAGAATCAGTTGACCATCAATCTGCCCAAACTCAAACTTGGTGTCGCAGAGGATGATTCCAGACTTTTCGGCATGTTCGCTCGCGGCTTCAAACAGCGCGAAACTGGTCTGGATAATCTTTTCTGACAACTCCTTTCCAATCTCCGCCTCCATCTCTGCAATTGAGATGTTCTCGTCGTGTTCCCCTTGCTCCGCCTTCGTAGAAGGAGTGAAGATGGGTTCTGGCAACCGCTCTGATTCGGTTAGTCCTGCCGGCAGCTTTTCGCCGCATACCGTTCCATCCTGCTTATACTCCGACCACGCGGAGCCCGCGATGTACCCTCGCACGACGCATTCGATATCGATTCGATTGGCTTTCCGCACAAGCATTGACCGTCCTTTAAGCACTTCCGCGTCGGCTTGCAGCACGTCAGGATACTGTGAAACATCGGTGGTGATGATGTGATTATCGACGATCGATCTTGTGTAATCGAACCAGAACTCGGAGAGGCCGGTCAGGATCTGTCCTTTGTACGGAATCCCATTCGGCAGCACAACATCAAATGCTGAGATCCGATCCGTTGAGATGATTAATAGTTGCTCGCCAAGGTCATAGAGGTCTCGGACTTTACCTCTGTTAGCGAGATCAAGGTTCGTTAGATTGGTTTCTGTGATAACGTTTTGTGACATTACTAACTCCATCAGATATAGAATTTTGGTACTACGGTAAAATTATGGTAATATCGTCTAAGTTACGCTACACCATTCGCTATATGGCGCAAAAGGCGTAGCTTCAGCATTTTGTGAGGCTATTTCCCTTAATCCTTCTTTGCAGCCTGCTTAGGATTTTGTTCGGTTTCAGAGGTTCCCCCACTAGGTTTTTGGACAGGCTGCGGGGCTGGTTCTTTCTTAGGAGGTGGATCTGGCCATGGTTTCAAAGGTTTCACCTCTATGAGAGCATCTCTATTTAAGCCTTTACCTTTGGGGTCTCTCTTACTCTTAGACATTATTATTCACCTCCTTCTCAAGGAGACTCAATTCGTTAAACCTCTTGATTCTAAAACCTCATTATGGCACTGCTCGTTTAATTTTACATCCTCTGGAAGTCCTGTATCATCTAATCCGGCTACTTCGCCTCTGATACGCCTATACTCTCCTTCAACCCTATTTATGGGGCTGTCACCTTGCAACTCAAGCCACAAATTTTCATATTCATATTCGATTCGCGACCACTTTCCTGCTAAATCTGACATCCTGCTTATTGTTTTTGACCAATCTAATATCGGAAGGGCGATTGCAGTAACAGCTGAAATGGCAGAGAGGCCTTTCCATAAAATATCAATCTCATCCCATATACCCCAACTCGCCACTGTAGATGAGGACATAGTCGCTAGGAATATCTTTGTATATTTGTCCCATTTAGAATAACGCCGGATTAGATGATTCCAGTAACGCTTATTGAAATCGGCACCCAACAGTCTATCCCAAACTGCTTTTCTGATGTATTCGTCTCTTGCCTCCGGTGTCCGCATCTTTCTATATTTCCTATCAACCTCTAAAATTGAGCAGAACCATTAACTGATTCAACCCTTAAAAACAGATAGGCAATATCTCCAGTATTCGACTGCGTATCTTTTAACTTCCTCCGGCTGACCTACCACTTCCATATAGCCTCGAATCCAGTTAAGCAATAGGTCTTGAGATGCCTTTTTGACGGTGCAGCTTTCTATATCATAAGCGATATTGCGAAAATTGTCCAGATCTTCTTCATCGAGATGGAAATCAACCTCGCGATATAGAACTAAATTTACCATCAATGCAATCGTGATTTGGCGGGCGGTATCGCAATTGGTGTCCAGCGGATAGTCAACGACGAAAATTTTCTCTTGTGGTAATGCTTGGAGGTAGTTGAATCGGAGGTTGATATAGTCTAGCTGTTGATTGGCAACGTTGATGTCGGCGAGATTCATTAAGGACCGGGGATTAGCAGATAGTTGATTCAGTGAAATTTGTGCAGCATTAATTGCGAGTTTCTTCCCGATAATTGATTCCAGAAAATCGCTTTCCCATTCATTATAAGCGGGGATCTTCTCTTGCTCAATAGTTTGGATCGCCGGTGCGATGAGGATCGTCTTTTCGAGTGTATTTCGGGAACGTTCCACCAACGTATCAACGAGCGTATTGCCGATCTGGAAGAACTTAACCAACCGATTGCTATTCAGCAGGCGAACCGATTTGTCGAGTGCGCCTTCGCAACCGTATTCCAGTCCCAAACTTGTCAAGGTAAAGGCTTCTTGGATCTGCCCTCGAATCTCCGAGCGCGAGGAGAGATCTTCCACTTTAATTGCAATTAACTTTTGAGCAAGGGAGGCAATATCGTGGTGAATCTTGTCCAGATGTGTAGGTGAAATCCGCCCCGTATTTTGTCCATGTTCGAGTGTTTGGGCGAGAAACAGTCGGCTATCGTAATGGGTCAGGGCGTCAGCTTCAAGCATCTTCTGATTCCTCGTCAACTTTAGCCCCCTGCTTGTCCTCTAAATCTAGTTGATCGAGATCTACTTTTTCGAGTATCTCTGCTTCGATGATGTCAATGCCAGCTGCTTTATCGCGTTCTCTGACTCGTTCTTCCTGTTCCTCTCTCGCACGGTCAAGCGACCCCCACAGTTCCTCTCCTAACTCATCTTCCCGATCTAGCCCAAAGAGTTCATACAGTACACGAACAAATAGGTCGGCATCCGCTTCCCAGATTGCGTCCATGATTGCCTTCGCCCGTTCATCTGCGTAGTCAATGCCCGGCGTTGACGGATCGACCAATCCCTCCTCAATAAACAGTGCTTTGAATTCCTCGTCCATCTCAACGCGCTCACGCAACAGGCCGCCGAGAATTCCGACATCAATTTGGGAGAGCATCCCTCCAAGTTCATCCGTCTCGCACTCCGACAACTCAAAGAGCCATAAATCGAGCGTTTTTTCGTCGAGTGTGCCGTTGCGCCATAAGACGAAATCCATCATTTCTTCAAACTGATCGGACGACAGACACGGCAGTAGGGCGGACGCTGTCCCTGTACCCAGCCTTGTGTCCAAGATTTGCAAAACATCTTCCATTGGACTCATCTGGATTAACTCGGTGCAGTCTGGGACAAGATAATACAATTCCTCTCGCGCCTTAGCATCTCGTACGGAGGAGATGAGTTCCAGTTGCTGGTCTATTGTGTAAGCTTGAAACAGCACTTCAGCCGCGGTCACCGGCATTTTTAGCAGTTTCTCAGCTTCGAGGTGTGGGTTGATGAGCTTTACATTATTCACACTCATATCTCACTCATTAGTTGGAAATCTTAGTAGTTTTCTCGGACAAAGTTCAGGTTTTTTATCGCCGAAGCTATCGGATCGCCGTTTGCCGGTGTTTCGAGGACAAACCAGCCATTATAACCAATTGCATGAGTGGCTTCGATAACCGCAGGGAAGTCAACTCCACCCTCGCCGGCGTGGCTGCCCGATGTGTCTTTGATGTGCATCTGTGCGATGGCGTTTCCAAGCTGATGAATCTCTTTGGCAGCGTCATATCCGAGTCCTGTGGCATTGCCCATATCGTAATAGACGCCAACCGCCGGAGAGTCAACCTGATCGAGGATCTGTTGGTGCTCATCAGCAGTTAAGGTTGATTCCAAAGCGAGGCAAACGTTATGTTGTTCCGCCGTTGCTGCGGCAGCTTTTATCCCGTCAATGAAACGCGGCGACGTTATATGCTCCGTTTCAATCTTGCCATCGCCGAAGAACGGCACAAGAATGACCCTCGCCCCAAGTTCTGGGCAAACCGCCGAGAGGTGTTGCAACATTGTAATTCCCTCGGCTCGCGTTGCATCGTCTGGGTGGGCAAATGTATATGCGGTGAAACCGCCCGGCGAGAGTGCCGGTGTTTCAATGCCAGCCGCCTCGGATAATGCCTTGATGTTGTCTACACCGGACTCGCTCCAAAGTGGGTGCTCACGATAATTGGCACCGATACATATTTCCACGCCGTCAAAGCCAATCTCTTTCGCTTTGCCGAATACCTCTTCAAAGGGCAAATCCAACATTCCGTCTCGGATGCCGACTTTCATATTTTCCTCCTACAGGGACCAATTCATGATAGGAAGGGGCTACTTCTAAAAGAGTTGCGATATGATACCATCTTTGAATTATGAGTGTCAAGAGCCGTATGTGAGAAACCGTCCCAAGGTTCGTTTGGCAGACGTTTTTCGATTGCTCACTGCCTTCACCTATGCTATCATAATGAAGGCTCATGTAAAAACGGAGTGCAAGCGCGATGAAGGCATTGAGGGCGTGGCAAGATGCCCCGCCTACGGTTTTTGAGGTAAATCGGTGTTGTTGCACTAATTCTTAACATGAGCCATAATGAAAAGGTGGACCGGTGAAGGGTATACGATGAATTGACGAGGAAATGCTTGCTTATGAAACGGCAGATTTTTTTCAGCTGTTGCTTGCTTTTTATCTTAATTGGAGACACCGTAGGGCAGAGGGTGAAAATTGATCCGGCGGAGATTGAGAAAATGATGCAGTTGCCTCAAGATGATTGGTTAAACCTAACACTGATGGGCACGAAAATTGGGTATGCCCATATCTATATGGAGAAATCAATATATGAAGGTGAGGATGCCATTCGGCTGCGTGCCGATATGGTGATGGACCTCCAGCGCACTGGCACCGGACTAAGACTCGCAACAACGCGAATCTCGTATGTCGGTATGGATCTTGTCCCCCGCTATGTTATTACTACCTCCAATGAGACAGGCCAAGAGAAGCGGGTTGAAGGGCGTATCAGAAACAGTGTCGCTTACCTAGAGACAAGTCTTGCAGGCAAAACGACTCACAGCGAGATACCTATTTCAGGCGACACGATTTTTGAAGGGGTGATTAGTTACTTCCTCCTACAACGCAGTATTCAGGTCGGTGATGTACATATCTTGAATGTCTTCAATCTAGACCTCATGCAGCCCGTGAAAACGGAGGTCAGCGTTCTTCGAGCAGACCGGATCGAATTTGACGGCAAGACGGAGCCGGTTTATGTTGTCAATTATATGATGGATATTATGGGCGGGTTCACGACAACCCAGTGGTTAGGACATGACGGCACAACGTATCGGATGGAGATTGGGCTGATGGGACTAAACATGGTTCTGACGAAGACCGATATGCAAACGGCACTTGGTGAATCCGGAGAAGTTGATGTTATCCTAAATACAAAGATCTTCTCCCAAGGGAAACGCCCAACTCCCCATGCGCGTCGTTTCAAAGCGCATTTACGGTTGACCGAGGGGCAATTGGACAAAGCAGTAACGATTGATAGCCGTCAGGAACTGAAGGTTGATAGTGACCCACGCCATGGAGTGATCGCAATCAACGTACCCCTGATGGATCAAGCGGAAACGCCGAACCTGCCGATACAGAACCAACACGACAATGAGGACCTCGCGCAATTCTTGAAATCAACGGTGTATATCCAAGCGGAACACCCAGCGATTCGGTCAAAAGCCGTTGAGGTGCTTGATGGGGAGACGAATGCTTGGAAAGCTGCAGAGAAATTGTGCCGATGGGTGTATAAAAATATCCGTGACAAGAACCTGAAAATTGGGTTTGGCTCGGCATTACAAACGTTAGAATCGTTAGAAGGAGATTGTACAGAACATACAGTCCTAATGATTGCAATGGCGCGCTCCGTTGGTATCCCTGCGCGGGTGTGTGCGGGGCTGGTATTTCAACGTGACGCTTTCTACTACCACTTTTGGCCCGAAGTGTATGTGGGCAAGTGGGTAGCGATGGAACCAACGCTCGGTCAAATCCAAGCAGATGCAAATCATATTCAACTCGCCGGCAGCGAGTTGGAATCCGACTCTATGCTGGAGTTCGGCGAAGGGGTGATGCGGACTCTAAATCAGCTTGAGATCGAGGTGCTTGAGTGAAGCGGGAGGAGAAAGAGAGAGAACGAGAAAACGAGAAAACGAGAAAACGGGTCCTATTTTTTTGGTTTTCCGTTCTCTGTTTTTCACGTTTCACGTTTTACACGCTTCTAATCTTCTGGCTTTTTGTCACTGTTGCCGCCGCCAAACCTCCGCTTCAGATTATCCAAGCAAGCACGGATACTCTCCTCATCAAATTTGAGGCACCAACGCTGCAATTCAACTCGCAAGAAACCGATGGACGCACCTTTGCGCGGGTTTCTTTCACAGGAGCAAGCTTGACGACGGACGTAGGATGCCCCAGTCTGCCTGTTTATCCACAGTTAATTGGCATTCCCGTTGATGCCTCACCGTATGTTACCGTGATTGACTCCCGGCTTGAAGTCCGCCAAACCCAGCGCATTATCCCCACCCAACCATCGGGACTCACCACCGCCCAATTGATGTCCAGCATCGACATCGACTTTTACCGACGGGATCGCTCCTACCCAACCAAACTGGTTGAAATAACACCGGTTGGCTTTATCCGTGGACAGCGGGTTGCACGACTCCAGATCCAACCAATTCAGTATAATCCCGCCAGATCGCAGCTCAAAATCTATCACGAGCTATTAATCCGAATTAACTTCAATTCTACACCCATCCAATCCTATCAAGGCTCAAAGCGGCATCCTACCCCTTCCCTTTTGATAGAACCGTCGCAGGCTTTTGAACAGCTCTTTCAGACGAAGCTGCTCAATTATAATCAGGCAAAGACATGGCGACGCTTACCCCAAAATGTCGCAGCTGCTCCAACGGTGCAACGCACTATCGAACCCTCAAACAGATATAAAATCCGGATTAACCGAACAGGGATTTATGAAATAACATATAGTGAACTCAGACGTGCCGGTGCCAATCCTATGGGTATTGCGCTTGAAACCCTCAAAATGGAGAACCGTGGCCGGCGGGTCGGTATCTATATCTTTGACCACAATACAGATGGCAGATTTGATCGAGATGATTCGATTGTGTTTTACGGGGGTGCACCAATCGGGGATAGGTTTACCGATACCAACGTGTATTGGTTGAGTTGGGGCGGCGTTGGGCGTTCACAGATCAATGTTAGAGATGCTGCCCCGAAAACGTCGAATGCCTCTACCCCATCTGCTTTTAAGAAAACTATCCGTTTTGAACAAGACCGTAAGTATGACCAGCTGGTAGATGTGAAATCTGAACAGGCAGACCACTATTTCTGGGAAAGTCTAACAGGTGGGGCAGATAGCAGGTTCAGCCAGAAGGATTTCCCGATTCAACTCCCTCATGCAGTAGAAGGGCAAATAAATCGAGATGCTGAGATTCGGATTAAGTTTCAAGGGGCATCGCGCCAAAGGAACGCCAGACATCAGGCGCGTATCCTGTTTAATAGCGCACAACTTGGTCAAGTTGCCGAGTGGCGGCAGCAAGCTGCACCGTTAGTTACGCGCAAAATCGAACCGTGGCGATTCAGTAAGTCCGAGAATACGAAGGTTCTGAGGATTATAGCCGAAGATCGCAACGACACCCCGACAGGTCAACCTGATTTCTATCTAGATTGGTTTGAAGTCGATTATTGGCACACATTTGAGGCATCTGAGGGAGTGCTTGCATTTAACTCGGAAACCGAACCCCGCAGAACCGGACGCGTTCAGTACCGGGTAACAAACCTTCATCGCCCCGGTGTCGATGTGTATCAAATCCACGATGGCAGTATTGTTGCAAAACTCATTAACGGTCAGGTTGAACGCAAGGACGGGAATTTCCAGCTAACCTTCGAGGATAATGTGACATCGCCAACCGGTTATTTTGTGGTTGAGCGAGGACAATATACCCAAGTGGATCACATTACCCTCGCCAAACCGTTAGTAATCAGCAACCCTGCAAACCAAGCGGATTACATCATTATCGCCCACAGCGAGTTTATAGATGCCATCCAGCCGCTTGCAGCCTTTCGGCAGTCACAGGGGTTATCTGTTACGGTTGTTGATGTCGAAGCGGTGTATGATCAGTTCAATCACGGAATTTTCAACCCCATCGCCATCCAGAAGTTTTTGCGTCACACCTACAACCATTGGCGTGCTCCCAAGCCGACATACGTCCTGTTGGTCGGCGACGCACACTATGACTATAAAGGGGCAATTGTTAAGCGATATCGGGAGACACTCAATAGAGACTATGACCTTTCCCTAATCTACGTACCAACGTTTCACGGTTGGGCACCGGCGAGTGGGGAAACCGCGATGGACCACCATTTTGTCACTGTCAGTGGCGATGACCCACTGCCGGATATGTTTATTGGACGACTTCCAGTGCAATCGGCACACGAATTAGACGATATGGTGAAAAAGATTATCAATTATGATGCAAAGCGGCAGCCCGGCTTATGGCAGGGCAGGTTGATGCAGGTCGCGGATAACGAGGTGAACAACGTCGGGGACGATATTTTTGAGCGATCTAGCAAGCAGCTTATTGAGGAATATATTCCTGTCGGTTACGATACCCGCAAGGTATACCTGCGACAGATTGGGAGTCCAGAGCGCACCAATCAAGCTATCCTGACGACAATTGATGAGGGCGTTCTTGCCCTTGAATATTCGGGGCACGGTGGCACCCAAACGTGGGCGGATGAGGGCATTTTCCGAATTACAGATGCAGCGAGTTTGCAAAATGTGCATCTACCATTTGTCATCACAACAACGTGCCTCAATGGGCAATTCGATCAGCCGCTGCAATTCGGGCAACGCAGTTTAAGCGAACAATTTCTGATGGGCAGTGCCGGTGCCATCGGTGTCTTGAGTGCGACCCGTTTGACTTACGCAACAGTCAATGCAGAGTTCGATAAAAATCTCTTTACCTCCATCTTCACTGTTAAACCTTCGACACTTGGTGCAATCATCGCCGATGCGAAAACGCAATTTATGATGGCTGCATCACCACTGTGGATCCCCGGCGTAACACAATATACCCTCTTCGGTGATCCAGCAACGCGCCTTGCTGTGCCAGAACTGGAGATTCAAGTCGAGTTAGAGAACGTTGTGGTCGATCCAAACAAAGAGCTAATCGTCCGCCATAACGCTGTTGGGCAGCACCAATTTTTGCCGATTACAGGAGCAATAGAGTTTCGTAAGGCGACCGATTTCAGTACAGGAACGATGTCGGCACTAGCACTATTTGCCAACGACCTAGATGATAATTTGACCAACGATCTTCAGCAACAACGGAATAACATCCAAGTATGGCAGGGTGAGTTTGGCGCGATCCGTATTCCTATTCCAGAAGATGTCCCCTTCGGACAAGGGATCGTTCGCCTCTTCGCTTTTGATGATCAGCGGACAGCGGTTGGGGGGGTGAAATTCTGGACGTATCAACCCGCTATCTTAGAAGTTCGCGAAGATATGGATCCACTCACTAACACGCTGAATCTCTCCGTGTTGATAGCGGACAATGAAGGACCCGCAGGACTCAAATCGATAGAGGTGGTTTGGAGTGATACTGTAGGGTCCAAGGAACGTACCGTGGGGATGATACCCCATCCAGCATCGGCTACCCCTGCGGTGAACGATGGGCGGTGGTACAAACTGCAAACTGCAATTCCCTTGCCGAAAGGCGGACAAACAGTACAGTATCAAATCGTGGTAACCGATCGCACCAATCATACAGTCAGGACCGACAAAAAATCACTCAAGGTGCCCGAAGGCGCGAATATCGCCATCGCTTCGGCGGCGATAGCTCCGCTCCGCTATGTCTTTTCACAAGAGAAGAAAGCCCACACGCTTACCGCCAAACTTGTCAATGATGGCGGGCAAAAAATTGATGTACCCATCGAAGTTTGGTTCTCGGAAGAAGATCCAGATCGGGATGGGGACGGTCAAATCGATCCTGGGGCAGATGTGCTTGGCAGTGTCTTAATCAGAACGGATGCATGGCATTCGGGAACAACACATCTTCAAGAAACGATGGCGACCTTAATCCTCCCTGAACCGTTGTCCACCGGCCTTCATCGGATTTATGTCTTCGCGGACCCAGAATCACCCGATGATAACCGTGAGGATGGGGTTATTGGCAAGCTTGATGAGCCCCGCTCGTTTGATAACAAAGGATCTGGATCTTTCGTGGTCAACGAATTTACCCTGAAGGCTGATAAAGAACTCACCGCGTTCAGCTTGGATCGGGTATTCGATATTGTATTCCCAATCGGAGCGACCCTTGAACCCACCACAACCCTTTCCATCAATGCAATCGAACCACCCATCTCATTTCAACCCGGCCTCCGCTTTGTTTCGCTTCCCCATCTGCTAGCATCGCAAAGTAGCGCGTATCAAGTTGAATTACACTCCGAGGCGGAGCGGCTGGTCAAACCTGCAGCACTCAAGTTTCGTTTCGATTTAGATACTTTGAAAGGTCACTTCCAGACAAATTGGGGACTCAATCCCGAATCGGTGGAATTTAACTCCATACTACAAAAAGAGGTCGAAAATCTTGCGATCTATCAGTGGCAAGCGGGTATTAACGCTTGGAAGCGGCTTCCCTCCGAGATACTGCGCGACAATACTGGAAACTTGGTATCGGAAAAATTTGTGACATTGACACAAGCCGAAAACATAAGCGTTCAAAAATTGCAAATCTCTTATATTCGCGTGGATCCAAGCTACACGCCGGCGGGGAGATGGGCAATCCTTTTCCTTGATGCAGATCGGTATCGAGTCCTGCTCCAGCGAAAAGGCAAAAGTGAAATTGAAGAGCTTGAGCAAATCGGGCGCATCCGTCAACCTCTCAGAGACGCAGGGTTGGGGATTGAGTTAGAGATTCCCCAACTTGGGGAAACAGATGTCCTAGGCAGAAATCTGGTCTTTGAATTCGGCGATGTATTGATCTTTGAAACTGATGTCAGTTCAAACGGAGATGTACACCTTTCGGTGCTGGGGAACACTAACCGTGGTGGAGGTTCTGCCCATGTGAACATTAGGACGAAGAATCAGATCGCTGGCAAAGGGGAACAGTTCAGCATCAGTGACTGGCTGATTTTCTTCCGGAATAGCGAACACTTTGAGCTACGAAATGCACGAAACGAGCTGGCTCTGCATACGGCAGGAAATCCCGCTGTGGGGACGATTAACCAACTTTTGATTCTTGACAACCTTGGAATCGAGGTGCTCGTTACATCTCCGATGGGTTCGGGCTTCAAAGGGACCGGCAATCTACCCTTTGAGTTTGGAGACAAGTTCAAATTCAGAAAGACAATGGTGGGAATCATCTCCGCAAAGGTCAGAGGGCTTTCCACCTTTGCACTGATGCAGAGCTCAGATCGGGAGTCTCCCAAAATCCAACTCTGGGTGGATGGAGAAATATCTAAGCCCGGCAGCACCATTTCACCCCGCCCGCAAATCTCTCTCCTCTTGACGGATGAAAACGGAGTGGATATGGACAGCCTCAGTCTAGCGGTAAGCAAGGATGGAGGGGCGTTTACAACAATCAAGGACCTTGAGATTGGGGGTGGGGGGATGACATCGGTTTCCATCCGCTACAACCCAACGCTGTTCATCGGCAGCTATCGTTTCAGAGTCAAGGCAAACGACCTCATTGGGAACACACTCGGCGGTGAGGCTGAATTCCGTGATTTTACCTTCTCTGTGGTGGATCAACCTGACCTTGAATCTCCAACGGTTGAAATCCACGTCAACGATGAAAAATTAATGGATGGCACGGTTATCCGTGAACAACCGAAGCTTGAGATTTTAATCGATGACGAAGGCGGGATCAGCCCAACGACGATTGAATTTGCCTTCGGTTCAACGATCAATCCGCTGTTTCCACTCCCTGAAGATCACTACGAACTTGAGTTCAATGTCGCCCAACCAACGCAAGCGCGAATTATCTTTGAGCCTGATCTACCAAATGACGAGTATCAACTCCAAGTCGTTGCAACAGATGTCAGTGAAAACAGAACCGAATCGCAAGTCCGCCGTTTCCATCTTGAGGAGCCTGTATCCATCACTCACCTATTAAATGTGCCGAATCCCGTACGCACCAACACGGTTTTCACCTATAACCTTGCACAAGCACCAGACCAAGTCACAGTTAAAATCTATACCGTGAGCGGTAGGCTTATCCGGACAATCGAAGATGCCTCAATGAGACGGGGCTACAATGAAACCGACTGGGACGCTCGCGATGAGAATGGCGAACGTTTGGCAAATGGTGTCTACTTCTACAAAGTCACCGTTAAAACAGGTGCACACAAAATCGAAAAGATCGGTCGATTGGCAATTCTGCGCTAACGTGTGAGCCAATCTGTGAATCGCCGAATCAAGCTCCAGTTTTGAAGTTTTGCCCCATTTCTGACCATTTGCTTTTTCTTGCGCTTTATATGGAGATCGGTTATCAAAATCTTCCGTTCTAAAACCCCATCATTTATGGCGTGGATCCAGAACGGCTAACCCGGTTGTCTGTCAAAAAAAGTGTTGAAATTGCGGGCGAAAAATGATATAGTTGTCTTGTCTTTCGTGGGGGCGTTTCAGCCCGACCGCATGGTAGGGGCCCCACATCCACTGAAACGGATATGAAAGCCAGAAAGCCGAGTCCCTCATGAAAACCTACAAGTTCAAGATGTATAGCAATCACGGTAATGGTGAGTTGCACAAGACTATAGACGGACACGCCGAAGTGTGGAATCATTGCATTGCGCTTCAGCGTCGTTACTACGCTATCTATGGTAAACATATCAGCAAGTTTCGGTTGATAAACCATATTTTTAATAACATCTATAGGGTTGGGGCATCAACCCTCGAAGGAGAGGACGTAAGACTATCTTCGGATAGCTGTCCTTGTTGATAGCGCAATTCGACTCCTATTGGCAAGGGACTCGTAAGAATCCCAAGCCTTTAGGTTTGGGAGTATGTCAAGGTTAGATCATAATGAGCTCAAATACTTCGCTTATTCTGAACTATGAAAATATCTCCCAAGCCACAATCAACCGCCTCTCTTTGTACTCCCGGCTTTTAGCGACGCTTGAACTCGACGGGGTTACGGTTGTGTCTTCAAAGGAGCTATCAGAACGCACCGATTTTACAGCGACCCAAATCCGAAGGGACTTCGCTTATTTTGGACAATTTGGGAAGCGTGGAATCGGTTATGAGGTTGCTGCGCTCAAACAAGCCGTTGACAAGATTCTCGGCGTTCATGTTCCTCGAAAAGTCGCGCTCATCGGCGTTGGTAACTTGGGAAGTGCTTTATTGGGGTATCGCGTACTGCGGGAGCATAATTTTGAGATTGTCGCGGCATTCGATAATGATTCGAGTAAATGGGATCGTGTCATCAATGACGTTGTAATCCAGAACATCGCAGAACTTCCCGAAACTGTGCAATCCAAGCAGATTGAAATTGGCATTATTGCTGTGCCGCTCCATGCGGCGCAGAGCGCGCTCGATTGTCTCGTTGCAGCAGGGATTAAAGCGATTCTTAATTTCGCGCCAGCGCACCTGATCGTTCCGCGTCATATTAAATTGAGGAATGTGGATTTATCTATAGAGCTTGAAGGGCTTTCTTACTTTTTGCAGCATCAAGCACCATAAGGAGTGTTTATGAGCCACTTTCCGGTTTATCGCCCAAGACGGCTTCGTGCTAATGAGAACCTCCGGCGGCTTGTTCGAGAGACCCAACTTTCTGTCGATGATTTAATTTACCCAATGTTTGTCGTCCACGGGGTTGATATTGCATCGGAGATTCCATCAATGCCGGGGTGTTATCAATACTCAGTCGATCGACTCGTCCGGGAAGCGAAGGAGTTGGCAGCTCTTGGCATTCCGGGGACGCTCTTATTCGGGATTCCAGAATCCAAGGATCCGGTTGGCTCCGAAGCCTATGCCGACGATGGCATCATTCAGCGTGCCGTGCGAGCGATCAAGGATGCAGTCCCTGAGCTGCTTGTAATCACCGATGTCTGTCTTTGTGAATATACGGATCATGGGCATTGCGGTGTCATCCATGAGGGGGAGGTACTGAACGACCCGACGTTGGAGTTGTTGGTCAAAGAGAGTTTGTCCCATGCCCGTGCCGGTGCAGATGTGATCGCTCCGTCCGATATGATGGACGGACGGGTTGGTGTAATCCGCGAGGCGTTGGATGACAGTGGATACGATCAAACCCCCATCATGGCGTATTCTGCAAAATATGCGTCTGCGTTTTATGGTCCCTTTCGGGAGGCAGCAGAATCTGCCCCGCAGTTTGGGGATAGGCGTGCGTATCAGATGGACCCTCCGAATGTGGAGGAGGCGTTGCGAGAGGTCGCCTTAGACATTGAGGAAGGTGCGGATATACTTATGGTCAAGCCTGCGCTGTCCTATCTTGATGTGCTCAGTCAGGTAAAAACGCACTTTCAGGTGCCTGTTGCTGCGTATAACGTGAGCGGGGAATACTCAATGATCAAAGCCGCGGGACAAAACGGTTGGATCGACGAAAATCGGGTCGCGCTTGAGGTACTCACGAGCATCAAGCGCGCAGGTGCGGATATAATCTTGACTTACTTTGCAAAATCGGTTGTGGAGTGGCTCGCAGAATAACTGAAAGGGAGAAAACACGTTGAATAACGCCAAATCTTTGGCAGCATGGCAAAAATCACAACAATTTATTCCCGGCGGCGTTAATAGCCCCGTAAGAAACTTTAATAAGGTTGGTGGCAGTCCGGTCTTTATCCAGCGTGGTAAAGGTTCAAAGGTCTATGACATTGACGGTAACAAATATATAGATTATTTGGCATCATGGGGACCGCTAATTTTAGGACATGCCCATCCGAGCATTCTTGAAGCAATTCAAGGTGCGGCGGAGAACGGCACTAGCTTCGGGGCGGCAACGGCGTTAGAAGCTGAGCTTGCTGAACTGATTGTCAACGCCTGCCAGTCGATAGAGATTGTTCGATTGGTCAACTCCGGCACAGAAGCCACGATGAGCGCGATTCGTGTTGCACGTGGGTATACCGGACGTGATAAGGTCATCAAGATGGCGGGCTGTTATCACGGGCATGTTGACTCACTCCTCGCCGAAGCGGGCTCCGGGGTTGCAACCTTCAGCGTTCCTGAATGTATGGGCATTCCGGCAGATTTCACACGACATACCCTCGTTGTGCCGTTCAATGACGTTGATGCTGTGCGAGATGCGATTGAAGCCAACCCAGATCAGATCGCTTGTTTGATTCTTGAACCGATCGCGGGCAATATGGGTGTGATCCCACCACATGACGGTTATCTCCAAGAATTGCGCGAGATTACCGCTGAACACGGTATCCTTCTTATTTTCGATGAAGTGATCACCGGATTTCGCGTGGCGTACGGCGGGGCACAGTCCCTCTACGGAGTCATTCCCGATATGACCTGCCTTGGCAAGATCATCGGCGGAGGGATGCCGGTCGGTGCGTATGGCGGGAAAAAAGAGATTATGGAAAATGTCGCGCCCCTCGGCGGCGTTTACCAAGCAGGAACCCTATCGGGCAATCCGCTTGCGGTATCCGCTGGCATCGCAATGCTGAAAGCACTTTCCGAGCCTGATGTCTATGATCAACTTGAGGCGCGCGCTGCTGCCTTTGCAGAAGGACTTCAAGCAGCCACCAAACGCCACGGAATTGACACATGGCACAGCCGAGTTGGGTCAATGTTGATGTTCTATTTCACGGGTGAAACGGTTACTGATTACGAAGGCGTACAGACCGCAGACACAGAACGCTACGCCTCTTACTTCTGGAATTTGCTTGAGAACGGGGTTTATGTCGCCCCATCTCAGTTTGAGACCGGCTTTGTTTCACTAGCACATTCTGAAGCAGACATAGACCAGACAATTGATGCAGCCGATGAGGTGCTATCAAGACTTTAATGTATGAAAGGGAGATAACGGAGAAACAAAAAGGAGCACAACGTGAAGGCTATAAGCGAGAGAATCAACTTTCACGTTTCACGTTTCACGTTTCATATCCATGCCAACACCAAGCCTTAACGAAATTTGCCATTTTATTACAGACGATTTGCAGGCTGTCGAAAAAAAACTTAGCGAGAAAACCACGAGTCATTACGACTTTGTTGATCTTGCCGTCCAGCATGTGGTCGAAGGGGGCGGTAAGCGGCTGCGCCCAATGCTGTTGTTGCTTTCTGCGAAATCGTGCGGCTACCAAGGTGAGGATGCCCATACGCTTGCAGCAACCGTCGAACTCATCCATGTCGCCTCGCTCGTTCACGATGATGTACTTGATGAAGCTCCGATGCGTCGGGGGCGTGAAACGTTGCACTCTAAATGGGGCAATAAAGTGGCGGTGCTCGTTGGGGATTATCTCCATGCTCGCGTACTTTCAATGCTTGTTGGCCGACGTGCCGATGACGCTGCGATGGCCCTTCTTTCCGATGCAACACATTCGATGTGTGAAGGAGAGGTTATCCACGCCTATAAAAATGGGGATTTTGACATTTCGCAGGACGACTACCTAAAGATTATCGACCTGAAAACAGGCAAACTTATCACCGCCTCGTGTGCGATGGGAGCGGTACTCGGAACACAGGATTCACAAATTATTCAGGCATTAACAGCATACGGAGAAGCTATCGGCGCGGCATTTCAGATTATCGACGATCTCCTTGATCTTGTGGCGGATGGAGAAACGTTGGGGAAGGAGCCATTTAACGATCTACGTGATGGTAAACTGACATTTCCGATGATTTATGCCCGTAAAGTCTGCACAACCGAAGAGAGGACAGAACTCGAACGGCTTTTTAGTTTACAGATGGATGAGACTGGAGCAATCGAATGGATCGAGGCACTGCTTGAACGCTATCAGATTCAGACACATTGCCGTGGGGTCGCTCAAGAATACGCCGACCACGCAAAATCTGCTCTGAATGTGTTACCCAAAACGCCTGCAAGAGATGCCCTAGCTCAACTTGCGGACTACGGTGTATCTAGGGATTGGTAAAAAAAGAATAATGCGTAATTCGTAATGCGTAAAAAAGGGCGGCCGGACAAGAAAAGCCTACAACGACCTATTGTGTTACTTTTTATACTATGTTCTATCCAGCGTATCTGAACCTCCAAAACCGTAAGTGTCTTGTTGTGGGTGCAGGGCTTGTCGCCGAACGAAAGGTGCTCTCTCTGCTGCGCAGCGGCGGGGATGTAACGCTAATCAGTCCCGAAGCGACGCAAGCCAATGTGGATTTGGCACAGAGCAAT
This sequence comes from Candidatus Poribacteria bacterium, assembly GCA_965116925.1. Lineage (GTDB taxonomy): Bacteria > Poribacteria > WGA-4E > WGA-4E > PCPOR2b > PCPOR2b. Next base: position 5,748,168 of record OZ220744.1, read on the forward strand.
CAGATTACATGGCATAAACGTCAGTTTCGGTCTGGTGATACGGAAGGGATGTTCCTCGTCTGTGCGGCAACCGATCTGCCGGAGATCAACACACAAGTCTTTAAAGAAGCACACGAAGTATACGGAATCAATCTTGTCAATGTGGTTGATGTGATTCCTGAATGTACCTTTGCAGCGGCGTCCGTGATTACGCACGAGGACCTGACGATTAGTATCTCCACAAGCGGCAAAAGCCCAGCGTTGTCCAGACGCATCCGAGAATATCTTGAAGCGAAATTCGGAGCGGCATCTCTCTATGATGAACCGTCTGAGCCGACTTTCAACCTGCCTCTCAAGGGGGCTGGACTTCCGTATCCGGTCTATTTTCTGTTGGAGGATCGTCCCTGTGCCGTAATCAGCGATTCGGAGGAGATGAGCGGACCGCTTGCACAAAGATTAGATCTATTGCTGCGTTGCGGTGCATCTGTTGATCGAGTTGTCCCGAACTCTGATAACTTGGAACATATATCAGATGCCTTCCTTGTGTTGGTTGACAATTTCGGGACTGGAGATTTTGCTTTAGCGAATCATAGTCAGCATCAATTAATTGAATTCATCAATGCTCCAAGATTTAGCACATTTACCACGCCGCCGTTGGTGAGAGACGGCGATTTGATTATCAGCATTTCCGCCAATCATATTCAGGAGACTAACAAAGATGTAGTCGGAAGAGATAAAATCGAATCTGTACAAACCCAACTCGCCCATCAGTTTGAAAATAACGGTTATGGGGAGTTTATCGATTTTCTCGGGTTGCTACGCCCTACGGTGATGGAATCTATCCCAACTCAGAAGGGACGCCAGCGATACTTCGATCGCCTCATCGATCAGGTTCCTGGAAGTGAAGGGCAGAAGTGCTGCTTAGGTTTTGAAGACGCTAACTGTGCGGTCAAATGCACTTTCAACATGATTCGCAGTGGGCAAACAGACGTTGCTGGTCAATATGCCCTCCAACGAATCTGCGAATAAGTTTAAGGCTCGTATAAAAAGAAAGTGCAAAGCATGGAGAGAAACCGAGTTTTGCCGAAAAAACTCGGTTTCTTTGCAGTAAACCTTAACATGAACGAAGTTTAATAAATACGCTTCTTACGTTTTATATCGCGATGAATTCACTGTTTTTTCACACGCTTTTGCTGGTCTATTTGGCGGCGAGCATATTGCATATTCTTTTCCTTACAACAGGGAATCAAAAGGTCACGAAATTCGCCTACGGGCTAACGATAGGAGGATTTGTGCTGCACTCAGCCTTTATTCTCTTGCGTTGGCAGCACGCGGGACACCTGATGGCACATTGGTATGATTCAACCTCCTTCCTAGCGTGGGCGATTATCTTGATTTATCTGTGTATTGCACATCTGACTCGCCTCCGCACGATCGGGGTTTTTGTGGTTCCTGCTGCTTTTATAGCCACTTTAGTCGCTTATACACTACAAACTCAGGAAAATACTGCGATTCCTACTTATCTCAAAAATTACTGGCTTATCGCCCATTCTTCCGTTATTTTTCTGGCTTACGCCGCGTTCGTTGCCGCGTTTGGGTTTGGACTGATGTACTTGATTGAAGAGAAGAAAATTCGTGAGAAACAGCATACGCTCATCTACAATCTTCTGCCCGCGCTTGGACGATCCGATGAGCTCGGTCACAAATGTATCTTCGTTGGCGTAATTTTGATGACGATGGGCATCCTTATTGGGGTGCTTTGGACACAGTACGTTACAGAAGTCAAATGGATATGGGTTGATGCAAAAGTTATCTTCACAATCGCCACATGGCTTATCTATGTGTTACAACTCAGCATCCGTCAAATTCTCGGTTGGCGCGGACGTAAAACTGCGTATTCCGCAATCATTGGTCTTGCTGCTGTGTTATTTACCTATGCAGGCGTTAATCTTTTTTTACCGAGTATACACGCATTCTAACATTTAACAGATGAACCAAATTGTTACTGTTGGCACAAGCCATCATATTGCACCACTCGATTTTCGGGAACGGTTGTCGTTTTCTGAAAGCCAGCTTACAGAAGCTTTCCAACTTTTAGGGGAACATCCCGATATTGATGAGACAGCGATTCTCTCGACCTGCAATCGTGTTGAAGTCTATGCCGTGACCCGCAGTAAAGATGGCTGTGCTGTGCTTTCCGATTTTCTATCAAATTATCATCGAATCAAACCGCAACAGCTGGGCAAGTTTACATATAGTCATCAAGATCTTGATGCCGTTCGCCATCTTTTTAATGTAACCGCAAGTCTCGATTCTATGGTTGTCGGTGAACCACAGATTCTCGGTCAGGTGAAAGAGGCGTATGCTCAATCACTCGCTGTTGGTGCGACCGGTGATATTCTGAATCGTCTATTTACCAAGGCACTGCGTGTCGGCAAGCGCGTTCGCACCGAGACCAATATCGCCGCCGGTGCGGTATCCATCAGTTACGCAGCGGTTGAACTTGCTAAGAAGATCTTTCAAAGTTTGGAAGATAAAACGGTCGCCATCATCGGTGCCGGCGAGATGAGTGAATTAACGGCGCAACACCTTGTGAAGAACAATGTATCCAAAGTCATCGTGGCGAACCGAACCTATCAGCGTGCGGTTGACATCGCCAAAAAATTTAATGGGATCCCCCTAGCATACGACGCTGATCTGAGTTTCCTTGTCGAAGCGGATATTGTGATCAGCTCGACCGATGCACCCCATTATCTAATTGACCGGCATTCACTCGCAGAGATTATGAGACAGCGGAAGCACCGTTATATGTTCCTGATTGACATCGCTGTGCCTCGTGATATTGACCCCGAAGTGAGCAAAGTAGACAACGCCTTCCTGTATAATATTGATGATCTTGAAGCGGTGGTCGCCTCCAACCTCAAGGACCGGGGACAAGAGGCAGAGATTGCAGCACAGATTGTCAAAGAGGAAGTCGCAAAATTTCAGTTACAGTTGCAAGCCTTTGAAGTCAATCCAACAATCAAAGCACTCCATCAGCAATTTCAAGGGGTTGTTTCAAAAGAGTTGGAGGTGTGCTTTGGCAAAGCAAAGCTGAGCTCCGAACAACAGCAGACAGTTGAAGCAATGACGCAAGCGATTATAAAAAAATTGTTGCATCAACCGACGACGAATTTGCGCCAAGTTGCTTTGAATTCTGATCTTATCGGCGCGGTCGATGATATTAACGACGAACATGTGCAGTATGTCCGGGCCCTGCAGGAACTGTTTGATTTGGAACAAGTAGAGGATATTAGCAAAGAAAATAAAGATTGAAGTCGATGTGAGACAAGGTCGGATAAAGGGATTCACAATGGAAACATTTGGAATTATCGGAATGGCACTTGGAACGACTGGCTTTCTCTTTGGCATGTTAGCTTATGTTTTGACTGCTCGCCTCCAAGGACGGATAGAACGCTTGGAATCTGAGCTTGAAAAATTGAAAGCTGAATAGCGTTGCTTGAGTCTTTTTAACGGTTTTTATAGTAGATCTTAGAATTAATGAGACACGCCAAACCGGTGCGGTTGAAAACCGCACCTACCGGGTCTGGGGGAAAGTGTCCATTTATTTTTTGCATTCACTATATATGAGTCGGTTGGGCGCAACTGAACTGTCGGGAGATTCGTTAGCATCCACCCCGCAAGCCGAGAGGCTTTGACATGAAAAGCACTATTACCATCGGTACACGCGGCAGCCAACTTGCCCTCTGGCAGGCAGAATATGTGAGGAAGCGTCTGAATGATCGCTTTCCCGACCGCTCGATTGAACTCAAGGTTATCAAGACAACGGGGGACAGAATTACAGACCGCTCTCTCGTCGGACTCGGTAAGGGGGTCTTTACAAAGGAGATCGAAATCGCGCTTTTGGACGGCACAATAGATCTCGCTGTCCACAGCATGAAAGACCTGCCAACGGATCTGCCCGATGGGCTTTGTATCGCCGCTATCCCTGTCCGTGAAGACCCTCGCGATGTGCTAGTCACGGAATCTGGACTGCTCCTCGATCAACTCCCGAAAGGAGCGAAAATTGGAACGACAAGCCCACGCCGTAAATCTCAGCTGTTACACTTACGTCCCGATTTGCAGGTTGTGGATGTTCGCGGAAATCTTGACACGCGCCTTCGCAAGCTGCATGAGACAGAGCTTGATGGTGTTATCCTTGCCGCGGCGGGAATTAAACGGTTGATTGGTGAGGAAATTGTTACAGAATATTTTGAGGCAGATCAGATGGTCCCTGCTGCCGGGCAAGGGGCATTGGGGGTAGAAGCGCGCGCTGATGACCTTGAAATCAAGGCATTGTTAGACGCAATTAACGATAGTTGTAGCGAAACTGAGGTGTTTGCAGAGCGGGTTGTGTTGGGTGAATTGGGTGGTGGGTGTCAAGTTCCGATTGGTGTGAACGCACTGTTGGAGGACGATAGGCTTCATCTGATTGCTACGGTTTGCAGCCCTGACGGAAAACATCGCCTTCTTGAGAGGCTATCGAGTAATTCAGCGTGTGCCCAAGAGTTGGGGGTCAACCTTGCAACGAAGTTGATTCAGAATGGAGCGCACAAACTTGAGAGTCAGTTACCCCGCCCTGAAGTGACGGTGCTTGTTTGAAGCATCCGTCCAACGGGTCTTACAAAGTTTCGCGCTTCTGTCCCCTGACGGGGGATTTCGGGGTCGTTTGCAACCGACGCACCTCCACGCAAGGCTACAGCAGCCTTTTTGATATTTATCGCGGCGTTATGGTCTCTATTGAGGACCAACCCACAATGGGGGCAATCATGGAGACGATCCGACAACTGTTTAGGCACAATCTCACGACAACCGGAGCATTGCTGACTGGTATGGTGAGGTTTCACTTTGGTGAACTGCTTGCCGGCACTTGCAGCCTTGCTTTGCAGTTTCAATCGAAAGCTACCCCATCCCGCGTCAGATATACTCTTGGCGAGGTAGTGATTCTTCAACATATTGGTAATGGTCAAGTTCTCTACAGCGACCTCATCACATCGTTCAAGGATACGATGGGCTGCCTTAAACTGGAAATCCTTGCGCTGATTCGCTATCCGTTCATGGCAACGGGCGACAATCTCACGTTGTTTTGCCCGGCGGCGGCTCCCCTTTTTGCGGCGAGACAATACGCGTTGATGTTTGCCAAGGCGTTTTTCAGACTGACGATAATGGCGGGGGTTGGGGATATGTTCGCCATCCGAATCTACGGCAAACGAGTTAAGTCCCACATCTACGCCGATCGTTGTGTGGACAGGGACTTCTATAGGATCTGGCCCTTCGACGCAGATAGTTACATACCAACCGCTGGCTCGCTTGATGACCGTCAGATTCTTGATGTTGCCATCGGCTAAGGGGCGGTGATAACGGATCTTGAGGTGTCCTATTTTCGGAACAACGACTTTGGCAAACTTACGATGTACACTCCGGACCAGCTGCTTGGACAGGTGGCTAAAGGTCATTGACCGGTATCGCCCTTCGCCTTTGAAGCGTGGGAAGCCCGGTGCCTCTCCGTTCTTGGCACGGCGGAAGAATGCTTTGTACGCTTTATCCAAACGGCGCATCGCATCTTGGAGAACATCCGCGTGAAGTCCTGCATAAGCCTTGGAGGCTGTTTTCAAGTCAGGTAAGGCGTTGGCTTGGGTCGTCCATTTGACAGAATCATTATTTTTCTTATAAGCGTCTATCCGCCACGCTAACGCTTGATTGTAGAGATTTCGCAACAAGGCAAGCCAAAGCAAAAAAGTATGTCGCTGTTTCGTCGTAGGATAGGCGCGATATTCATAAGTCTTTTTCATATGAGTTAGCTTTCTGGCTTTCATTCCTTTTCTACGAGGTGTAGGGGACATCCCGAAGGGTTCGGGATGGTAGAAATCCCCTACGAAAGCCATAAGAACTGTACCATATTTCACACAACTTTTCAACGAAAAAGGAGCGCAGTTTCCTCCCCGCTCTAAAGAATGGGGGCTCCACTGCGAAGAGTTGATGAAATGTGAAACGTGATGGAAAGAGATGAAAGAGGGAAACTGAAAATAGGATAATGGGACTTGGGCTTCTCGTTTTCTCACTTTCTGCTTTTTCGCTCTTCGTGCATTACGTTTCACGCACTACGTAAAGCGTGAATCATGGCTGCCATAAATGGTAAAGTCTATCTTGTTGGAGCGGGACCGGGCGATCCGAAACTGATAACGCTCAAAGGGATTGAATGTCTCCAACGCGCAGATGTAGTAATCTATGACCTGCTTATCAACGTCAAATTACTTGAACACTGTCCCGTACATACCGAAAAAATCTATGGCGGAAAGATGATAGGCGAGCAGGAAGAACGCCAAGCCGAAATTGACGATCTGATGATTTGGCACGCAAAGGCAGGCAAAACGGTTGTCCGACTCAAAGGCGGTGATCCGTTTATATTTGGGAGAGGTGGAGAAGAGGCACTGACACTTGTGGAGGCGGGAATTGATTTTGAGGTCGTGCCCGGTATTACTTCAGCGATTGCCGCCCCGGCGTATGCAGGTATCCCTTTGACGCATCGGAGTTATTCCTCCTCTGTCGCATTTGTCACAGGGCATTCGGCGGCGTTGAAAGCGGATTCGACAATCCGTTGGGAGCAGCTCGCTACAGGTGTGGATACGCTGGTTATTCTTATGGGGGTAGGGCATTTACGCGAGATTGCAGCGCGTTTGGTTCAACATGGTCGTTCACCTGAGACACCGATCTCTCTCGTCCATTGGGGAACAACACCGCAGCAAAAGACACTTGAAGGAACCCTCGCAGACATCGCTCAAAAGGCAGAGGCTGTCAGTTTTCGGAATCCGGCGGCAATTGTCGTCGGTGACGTCAATGCTTTGCGCGAACAATTGCGCTGGTTTGATCAAAAACCGCTTTTCGGTCGTCGGATTATCGTCACCCGCGCTCGGGCGCAAGCGAGCGACTTTGCGGAATACCTTGAATCCTATGGTGCCGAGGTTATCCAGTTTCCGACGATTGAAACCGAGCCGATTCCCGACAATGCTACGTTGGACGGGGCAATTGATCAACTTGCAATCTACAACTGGGTCATTTTTACCAGCGTCAATGCTGTGGAATATTTCTATCGTCACCTGCGAGAAAACGGCAAAGACACTCGATCACTTGGAAATGCACGTATCTGTGCAATTGGACAAAAAACCGTAGCGGCATTAGATCAGATCGGAATTTGTGCAGATTATGTTCCGTCGCAATATCGCGGTGCAATCCTTGCAGCAGAGTTAGAGGGTGTGGAAGGGCAAAAGATTCTACTGCCACGCGCCACGATCGCTGCGGATGACTTACCCAACGGCTTACGAGATAGAGGCGCGATTGTCGATGCTATTCCGATTTATGAGACCGTCAAAACCGGTGCAGAGGGATGCGAGACACTCGAAGCGGACCTACATAATGGACGAATCGACACGGTAACATTTACAAGTTCATCAACTGTTACCAATTTTCTTGAGATGTTCGGTTCATACCCGTCCGCTGCCTTGCTCGATCAGGTTCATATTGCGGTGATCGGACCGTCAACTGAAGCAACCGCTAAAGCGAATGGATTGACGGTAGATATAGTTGCAAAGCAAGCATCTGTAGAATCACTTGCGGCAGAGATTGTTGAATTTTATAGAGAAAAGGAGAAAGAAAAATGAATCGAAAAAGGACTAAAATCATCATTGCGAGTCTTATCTTAGCAGCTGCGATGGCATTTCTCGTCGTTGCGGGGGTGAAGAACACAAGCATGAGACACTTCACGCCTGACGCGCTCGTTGCACACGCGCAAGAGGTTCACAATAAGGGCATCCAGGTGGATGGGTTGATTGCGGAAGGTACCACCCAATGGGATCCAATAAAGTTTCAACTCACCTTTGCGGTACGAGATCGAGACGGGCAAGCAAGCGTCAAGGTCCTCTATGCAAATAGACTCAGACCCGACAATTTCAAAGATGGCGGAGATGTCTTTGTTCAAGGGAAGTATAACGCAGCCGAAAACCTTATCGTTGCCTCCAAACTCCAAACGAAGTGTGCGTCGAAGTATGAAGCAGCCGAAGGCATGACGGCACAGACTGTTGGAACCGATACGGCCGATTATTGAGCCTCAAAAGGAAAGACACGCGTTATGGCAGAATTGGGACAGGCAGCAATATGGCTTTCAGTGTTTTCCTGTCTGTGGGCATTGACGATGCTCTGGATGGGATTGCGTCATAACAACTACAACGCAGTCATCAGCGGACGAAATGGGGTTGTCGGGACCTTTGCTTTAATAACGCTTGCAACAGGCGCGTTAATCTACGGTTTTGTAACAAACGACTTTTCGATGAAGTATGTCGTCGAAGTCTCCAGCTACGATCAACCCCTGCTGTACAAAGTCACTGCGTTGTGGGGACGGATGTCCGGTTCGCTCCTGTTTTGGCTTTGGCTCGTGACGCTTTTTGGTGCATTGGTCGTATGGACAAACCGACGTGCGACCGATTACTTGGCTGACTATGCCCTTATCCCTATCTCGATAGTAAAACTGTTTTTTATCATCCTTGTGACGGGATTGGTCGAAGGTGTTTACAATCCGCTGGAACGTTTGCCAAATGGTGTGGTTGCTCGTGACGGTGCTGGCATGAATCCGTTGCTGCAAACACCGAGCATGGCTTTTCATCCTCCATCGCTTTATGTCGGCTTCGTCAGCCTGACCGTGCCGTTTGCTTTTGCTATCGGTGCGCTCGCTGCTGGCAAGATAGGCAGCGAGTGGATTAACAGGTCGCGGCGATGGATGATGGCATCTTGGTTAGTGCTGACGCTTGGCATCACGCTCGGTGGAAATTGGGCATATCGTGAGCTCGGATGGGGTGGCTATTGGGCGTGGGATCCCGTCGAAAATGCCTCTTTCATGCCGTGGCTGCTCGGCACCGCCTACCTTCACTCGGTGATGATCCAAGAGAAGCGAAATATGCTCAAGCTTTGGAATATCGTCTTGATTACGCTTGCGTTTGAGTTTACGCTTTTAGGAACTTTCATCACCCGTAGCGGGATAATCACCTCCGTGCACGCATTTGCACAATCCGACATCGGGGGATATTTCCTAGGGTTTATCTTCCTTTCCACATTTAGCGTTATCGGGCTTTTGGCTTACCGCTGGAACGATCTCAAAAGCCCCAACCGCCTTGAATCCCTCCTTTCCCGCGAAAGTTCGTTTCTCCTAAACAACTGGATGCTTGTAGGCTTGACGCTAATTATCCTTTGGGGAACGTTGTGGCCAGTTATCACAGAACATGTCACCGGAGAAAAAGCCGCGGTCCCAGAGGCGTTTTTCAATCAGGTGGTCATTATTCCCGGGCTGCTGCTCCTGTTACTCACAGGTGTCGGTCCAATTATTTCATGGAAAAAGTTGACACCGAGCAATTTCAAACGGATGTTTGCCAAACCGATTGTTTTTGGAGTAGTCGGTGGCATACTCGCGTGGATATATCTCGCTCTGAGAGGACACGCTGGGGCAATCTATTCCGCGCTTTGCGTCTTCGCTAGTGCTTTTGTCCTTGTAGCCATCTGCGATGAATTCTATCGTGGATCAAAATTACGAGCTAGACGGAGTGAAACCTCATTCTTTGATGGACTCATTCAACTCATTCAACGCAACAAACGTCGATACGGCGGCTATATCGTCCATATCGGCATCGTGATTTTATATATTGGGATTCTGGGGTCTAAGGGCTATTATCTCTTGGAATCGAAGGGGCTACAACTTAATGAATCAATAGAGGTCAATGACTACACGCTCACGGTACAAGATGCGTTTCAGGAGGAACACCCTAATTTTTCGCTCGGTGGCGTTGTATTCGCTGTTGAGAAAGGTGGGAAACCGATAGGGACGATGCGTCCGGCGCGTGGGTTTTATCATAAAGCAGGTCAAGGCGACCAAGATACCATCGAGTCAGCCATACGCCATATGGGATTAAACGACCTCTATATCGCATTAGGTCCCCTTCCCCAAAACGTACCCGCCCATGTGCAATCCGGTGGAATTGTCAATGTTCAAGTTTACCATAACCCGCTTATCAATGTTGTCTGGCTTGGTGTTGCCATCATGATGATTGGTGGATTGGTCGCACTCTGTGAAAAGCACGTCAAAGGTAACATGTAAGATGAAAAGCTGCCGCACCCTTCTCTTAATTTTAATATCTTTCAGCTGCTTAATTTCAGTGGTGGGTGCTCAAGAACAGGTATCCACAACCGATCCATCGTTTGAATCAAACCTGGATCAACTGATGACCGGTGTATACTGTTACTGTGGTTGCGTGCGAGAGACAATTAAGCATTGCGTCTGTGGCGTTGCTCAACAGATTGAAACGGACTTTCGCAACCGCCTCCGTGCTGGGGGAACGGTTCAACAGATTCGGGCTGACTATCTCGCGAGGTACGGGACGCAATACTCAGCACTCATGCCCGCCAAAGGATTTAATATCGTCGCTTATGCCATGCCTGCCGTTATCATCTTACTGATCGGTATTATTGTTTTTCTTGTACTGAGATCAAAGCGAAAGGCAGCGTTGGCACAATCATCCCCTCAAGCAGCACCGCAACCGTCAGCATCGGCGGATGAATACGCGCAAATTGAGGAAGAGCTAGCGCGCTACAAGCAGCAAAAATAGCCGTAAGACTAGGAGTTCGACTTATGTTTTTTGTATTTTTATGGATCTTACTACTTGGACTTCCCCTTTTGGTCTATCTGGGTTTGCCACTGTGGTCAAAGCCACGCCTGTCCCCAGAAATGGATGCGGTTGAAACCCGAATGCAAACATTGTACCTTGAGCGTGAACGTAGCTATTCGGCACTTGTAGATCTTGAGGAAGACTATGAAACAGGGAAGCTGTCCCAAGCTGACTATCAAGCCTTAAGAGCACAACTATTACAAGAGACAGCAGCGGTGTTGACGCAGATCGAAACAGCCGGCATGGCGTCTGTAGAAGAAGAGATCGAAAGATATAAACAACAGAGACTTATGTCACAGGAAAGTCAAAATGCTAAGAGCGTGAAACGTGATGCGTGAAAATTATTTATTCATGGATTCATTAATGAGCTAAATCAGTTTCTGTTGTACAATTGCTTAACATGGGCTATAAGAGAAACCGAGTTTTGAAGAAAAAACTCGGTTTCTTTGCACTAAATCTTAACATGAGCGAAGATAAAATATGCATAACAATCGCAAAACCGGAAAGCTAGGAAACGAGAGATTCCACGAATCACACAAATCCACGCGAACCGCCAAAAAATTGGCGGAGATTTGTGGAGATTCACGGAGACTTTCACGTTTCACGTTTCACGTTTCATTCTTTATATTCACGGTTTTGATCTGTCTGCTCTCCGCCGTTGGACAGAGCGACATCGGCAAAATCGTAGGGCAGGTCATAGATAAGAAAGAAAATCGACCACTTTCTCAACAGTTAGTGGTTTTACAGATTCGCCGGGAAGGCGAAGACGTGCAACGACGTGAGACAACGACGGACGACAACGGGTCTTATAGCTTCGACAATCTATCAACCGCTTTCGATGTACATTATGCCGTCTCGACCAATTATGAAGGTAAGGAATATATCGAACAAGATCTCGTTCTGTCGGAGTGGTTGCCTAACATCACGGTCAATATTGAGATTGGGGCATTTACGGATGATCCGTCGCAGGTGAAAATTCGATCGCATACGCTTATCATCGGACCTCCTCCGCCCGACCATGCCCCTGACGGGGCGGTGTCCGTGTTAGAACTCATTCAAATCGAAAATACGGGTGAGCTGTCGTTTCAAACATCAATAGACAATCAACCGGTAGGTATGTATTTTAACTTGCCAAATGGACACGAAAATCTTCAGGTTGACCAGACCTTCAAACAAGAGCTTGGGGTAAACGCAAACCGGTTAATTGCAAGCCAACCGCTATCGCCGGGAACACATCAAGTCGGATATTCCTACTTGATGCACGTTGTTGGTTCGGATTTAGTCCTTCCCCGAAAGCTGACGTTTGACACCGCTCAATTCTACGTATTTATCTCAGACGGGATGCCCTTGGTGCCCCAATCGCGAATACTAGGAGCGGGTCGTCGGGAGCAAGTTCATGGACTAGTGTATACCATCTATGCGACGGATCCGGCAAAGCCGCTATCAACAGGGCAAACTGTAGATCTACGCTTCAGAGTTACATCCGCCGCACCTCCATCTCAAAGCGGTATAAGTGAAACAGCTAGAAAACCGTCTGACCCAAAGATGATTGCGTTGATCGCGCTCTCCGCGGCACTTGCAGGTGGTTTTCTGGTTGCAGCGATTTTCAAAATCCGATCTCCAACACCGAGACCGTCTGACGACTCTCAGAAGCCTGAAGCGGCACCCGATGCAAGTTGGCTCGGTAAGTTGGATGTCGCGGACCTTGAGCGGACGCGGGTTGCCCGGCTTGAGATGATTACTCGTTTGGAAGAATTGCACGAAAAGCGTGAAGTCTCCGATCGGGTTTATAAGCGGTTGCGGAAAGAGCAGGCAGATCGGCTTGCTGCGGTCTTGGCGCGAATGAATAGGAAAGGAGAATGAACGATGAATCCTGAAGAAATCATCAATCTGGAAGATGAATCCTTATCTATTGCAGCTCTCGAAAGCACTGCTTCGATGACCGAAGATGAGTTTGTAGAGTGGTGCGATGAAGATATTCGTGCCGAGTATGTTGACGGAATGGATTTGGTATCAACCTCCGCCTAAAAAACGTGATATTCTGCGCGAATTAGGTATCTCATAGCCGCAGTTTTCTACCAATAATGCTCCTCCAAGCCTCCCAAATCACGAAACGCTTCGGTCATCGAACCGTGTTGAATGGGCTCGACCTCAACCTCCAATCCGGTGAAGTTGTTACGATTTTTGGACCCAACGGAGCTGGCAAAACGACGTTGATTCAGATCCTTTCAACATTGATTAAACCGACATCCGGTACGCTTCAAATTGGAGGGATCGACGCGCTTGCAGAGACGTTACGAGTCCGTCCATCATTGGGGTTGGTCGTTCACGAACCGCTCGCTTATCTCGAATTGAGTCCCTATGAGAACTTGAAATTTTTCGGACGACTCTACAGACTTGATGGGTTAGAGCAACGCATCGCCGATCTTCTCGACGAGGTCCAACTGACCCCTTATGCCCACGAACCTGTCAAGATCTTCTCACGCGGCATGATCCAGCGATTCATGATTGCGAAGGCACTGATTCATGATCCGACGGTGCTACTCTTCGACGAACCGTTTTCGGGGCTTGACCTCGCTGCACAGCAACTTGTGTCAAAGCGGATTGATCGGGAACGCGCTCGCGGCAAAGGGATTATCCTCACGACGCACAACACGGAATTGGGCTACCACACCGGTTCTCGCTTCCACTTTTTGCTGAACGGTCAAATTGAGACGGTTGCTGAGAAGGCAGATATTGGATTGGAAGCGTTGTCTCGTGAGTATGAGGATAGGTTGAACAGGTAGACAGGTGGGATATAATTTAATCAATGGAAGCATTCCGTCAAATCGGTTGGCTGATTCACAAGGACCTCGCGCTCCAATTTCGCACAAAGGACATGCTGGCTTTAATCATCGTGTTCAGCGTGTTAGTTGTGCTGGTTTTTTGCTTCGCATTCGGACCGATTTTCCCCGAAAAATTGGAGGAGCGGGGGAAATTGGCTGCCAGTGTATTATGGGCGACATTCCTATTCGCAGGTATCATCACGCTGAACAGGTCTTTCGATGTTGAACGCGCAAATGGTGCGCTGCACGGACTGAGGTTGACGGGGGTAGATGCGAGTTACTTTTACCTTTCAAAGGTAGTCAGTATTTTCGTTTTTCTGATACTGTTAGAGGTCGTTGTTACACCGATCGTCCTTCAATTCTTGGATGTACTGACTGTTTTGCCAGTCGCGTTGCAAGAGCAACTCCCTTGGCTCCTGCTCAAACTCATCGGCGTACTTGCGATTGGAACGCTCGGTTTCTGTGCGGTGGGCGTCATCGTATCGGGTATTTCTACTGGTACACATGGAAAGGAAAGCCTGCTCTCTGTCATCTTACTGCCGCTGACCTTTCCGGTGATTATGGCGGGAGCGAAATGCACTGTTGCCCTGCTAACAACCGGTGAACTTGGGGGAAACTTCTGGATTTCAGTTTTGGTTGTTTATAGCCTTGTGTTCCTAGCAAGCTCATATCTCCTCTTTGAATTTGTTGTTGAGGGGTGAATTCCCCCGTAAATTCCATTCCTAAAAAGGGAGGAAAAATGACACGTACTCAAATAGTTGGGATGCTTGCAGCAATCTTCCTGTTTGTTGCAATCTACCTCGTTTTCAGCTTCGCAGAAATTGAGATGACGATGCTAGAAGTGCAGAAGATTTTTTACTTCCATATTTCTTCGGCGTTTACCCTATTCCTTGCCTTCGGCGTGACCTGCCTTTTCAGCATTCTCTACCTAATTAAGCGGCTGGACAAGTACGATACGATTGCGCTTGTTTCAACAGAAATAGGAATCGTTTTTGGGGTGGTCGTGTTTACCACGGGTCCTATTTGGGCGAGGTTTGCTTGGAATACTTGGTGGAATTGGGAACCAAGATTGACAAGTGCGTTGATACTTTGGCTAACATATATCGGCTACCTTATTTTGAGATCTGCCCTAGCGGAGGAGAAAAAACGGGTCTACTCCGCAGTCTTGGGCATTATTGGCTTCCTGAATGTACCCATCGTTTACTTTTCGGTCGAACTCTGGCAGGGTGGTTTACATCCGGACACCAGCACCAAAATGAACCTTCCCCCAACCATGCAAATTGCGTGGTTGATTTCATGGCTTGCGCTGACCCTTCTCTATCTATTCTTGCTGATGTTCCGGTATCGCGCTGAACAGATGAAGTTAGAATTAGACACGATTCAACATCAACAGATGGGTGAGTTGTAAAATACAAACGTTCCATTTCTGGAGAAATTCAATGTACAAAGGTTTATGGATAACGGTTCTCACTGTTTTTGCACTCTTTTTTGGGTTATTTCTATTTAGCCAAATTCCAGTTGCTATCACACAAGATGAGGTCTCCATTGCCGTCAGCGATGCTATTGCCGAAACGAATGTGCAGGTAGACGAAGTGGAAATTGAACAGCTTGTGACCCAAAAAGCGGTTGAAAAATTGGAAGCTCGGCAGAAAAAACGGTTGAAATTCCTCGTTTCCGCCTATTTTATCATCTGGCTAATTTTCGGTCTTTATGCCTTGCATCTCGCAAAAATGCAAAACCAACTGCACAAGCGGGTTGAGCAACTGCATGACGGTTTACAGCGGAAGGAATAGGCGTTACTTCCACCCAAGTTGTTTTGACCCCCGATCTTATCGGGGAGGAGGGGATATGGAAATTCGTGCAGCGAAAGCAGATGAACGGGACGAAATCGTTGATCTCATATCCGCAGTATTCGTCGAAAAATGCAGACCGAGGTACGCCAGCCAACATTGCCAAGATTCCAGCTACGAGCTAGATCAGTCACGCGTCTGCGTCGTCGATGGGAAGATTGTCAGCTATGTTCGCGTCTCAAACCGATCGATGTATATTGGAGAAGCGGTTGTGAAACTCGGCGGAATTGGTATGGTTGTCACGTCGGAGGAGTACCGTCGGCGGGGTTATTCGTCAGCCTTGCTGCGGGATGCGATTGCGTACATGGAAGCACACAACTACGATCTCAGTCTGCTGTTTACCACTATCCAACCGTTTTACATGCCGCTTGGGTGGGCATCTTTTCCACAGACAACCTTCGAGTTGGAGCTCCACGACAAAAAAACCTTTGCACCATCGGGCTGGAAAAGCCGACCATTTGACCTCGAAAGGGATCTAACGCAAATCAGCCAAATCTACGATGAACACAACAGAGGGCGCACCGGCACCGTTCTGCGCCCGGAGAAATTATGGAGAGATGGTTATTCGCAGCAGGTCGGTATGTTGCCGTCGCTTGTCGTCGAAAAGGATGGGCAAATCGGTGCCTACGCCAATCTCGCGTTCCCCGACGATGATCAAGGGATAGACGCATATTTGGCAACATATTACCCAAATCTGCGGGAGGTCGGCTGTCGAAATGAAGATTCTGACAGTCTCCTCGCTCTCTGTCATGCGATTTTGGAAGCGGCTTATGAAAGGGGTATTGAAAGTATTTCGGGACGTTTGACCCGACATCACCCAATGACCTTGTTGCTGAGCGAAGAGAGCGGCAGTCCATTATCGTTCTCAATCCACGAAAGGATGATGTATCGTGTTATCTCGCTGGAGGGACTTTTCCAAAAATTGATTCCTAAATTTGAGACGGAATTGGAAAAGGCCGGTATGACAGATCGGTCAGGCTCATTCCACTTTACTGTCAGGGGTCAAGGCTGCACGCTGAACGTGAATCGGGGGAAAGTTACCGCCGTTGCGGACGATAGTGGAAGGACAAAGATAGCACTGGATACTTATTACTTCTTGAAGGTGCTTTTCGGGGATGCGACATTTGGACAGTTAGAGGAATTGAATCGCATCAAGGGGATCAATCTGCAACCCGACAAAATGGCACTGCTCTCCACACTTTTTCCGAAAGATGAACCTGCACATTGGATCTGCGACTATTTTTAATCCAATTTGCTGGGTTCTGTTGGCATTTGGGTGTCGAGATATGAATCTCGACCTACAGGCGACTCGCCAGTATTAAACCGGGCAGGAAGGTCGGGCAAGATGCCCGACCTACGGGTATTGTTTAGGTTACGACCTCCGGATCCCTGATAAGATCGGGACGATTCCCTTACGTCAAACCTTTCCGTCAAATCGAACCCCTGTTGGGATCACATCGGTACTCTCACCGCGTCGCATCGCCTCTGCGGTATCGAGGACGCTGCGGAGGTCATGCTTTGGCTCATATCCCAGCAGACTTTTGATCTTGTGCAGGTTGAACTCGAAATGATTCGATGAAGGCACCCGTGCTTCGACGTAATCCATATTATACCGCTCGGCAAGATAGGGGACATCCTCCTCCCATCGGAACAACGCTGCGCCTCCAAGCGTGAATTCTTCTCCAACTGCCTCTTCCTTTTCAATTCCCAAAACTAATCCTTGAGCAATATCCCGGACATCTGTAAATTCTTGTTTGTAAGGACGCCCGTTCGGATTTAAGCTGATGAGGAATTTCTCTTCGCCGGTCCAGAGCGATTTTATGGTTTCGATCATCTCCTGCTCATCTTCATCGTCGCCGGTTTCATCCTTATACCGCTCATACACAGGGTTAAAAAGGAATAGGCGAGGTAGTCCATCTTCATTGAGAAATTCACCGGGTTCGATAACCGTAGCAAAACGGAAGACTGTCGTTGGCACACCGTATTGGTAGTGATAGGTCATGGATAATTCTTCACCGATCCATTTGGTCAGGAAGTACGGCATGTGTTTGTAACGGCTTACCATTTCTTCGGAGATAGGCTCATCGAAAAAACGCCCTTTTTCGCCCAATCTCCAATAAATCGCCTCTGTGCAAGCATAGACAAATCGGTGAAGATTCGGCAGCCCCTCTCGGATGCATTCCAAAATATTAAGTGTCCCCATTCCGTTGATATTCAAATATTGCAGGTTATCAAAAGGACCGCCAAACGCAGCTGCAAGGTGATAGATTGCGTCAACCCCATCGACCGCCTGTTTTACATCGTCAAAGTTTCGTAGATCTCCGACAACCGTTTCGACACGATCATAACTATCAAGTTTGTCCGCACGACTTGAGTCGCCGGGATACACAAAACTGCGGATGTCGTGTCCTCTATCGAGCAGGCGTTTCACCAGATTGGCTCCGATTCTGCCTGTGCCTCCTGTGACTAAAATTTTCATTGGATGATCTCCTTAAGTTATCTCCACTCACTATGGATTTATACGTACAATCAATTGCGTAATTGCAATAACACGACGTCAGTATTGAGCACAACTCACATAACCCCTGATTTCGGTAATAATATACTAAGCGTTGTATCAAACGTAATCAAGATAAAACAGTGTCCAGTCGTCCGTTATCCCGTTTTCCCGTCTTCAAATAGGTCCTCACTACTTCTTGTCAAGTAGGTTATATTTCTTCAACTTTCGATAAATGGTGACTCGATTGATACCCAGAGCCTGTGCAGCTTTTGTAATATTATTATCTGTCACTTCAAGGGCGTGGACGAGCGCTTGTTTCTCAATCTCTTCAAGGGAAAGGATTTTGGTTGAAGCAGAGGTAAGGACTGGCATACTGTCGCCATCGCTATCAGGGGTATACCCCACCCCCGTCGAATGCAAATCGTTCAGAGCGGGATTACTCGCTTGCAACACATCTGACGTCTCTAAAAGCACAGCACGCTCAATCGTGTTCTCCAATTCTCGGACATTGCCGGGCCAGTCATAACTCATTAACAATTGCAACACACCGGTGGAAAATCCTGAGATCGGTTTATCAGCAGCCTCGGCATATTCTTGCAAAAAATGGTGTCCCAACAGGGGGATATCTTCACGCCGTTCTTTGAGCGGTGGAATCGGTATTGGAAAACCGGCAATCCGATAAAAAAGGTCTTCGCGGAACTGACCGGCTTGTACTGCAGCTTCAAGATCTCTATTGGTCGCCGCGATGACCCGAACGTTGATGGGAATGTTGCCTGTGCCACCGACACGCTGAAGTTCCCGTTCCTGTAGCACACGCAACAATTTGGCTTGAACCAGTGGCTGCATATCAGCGATCTCATCAAGAAAGATGGTTCCCCCATTCGCACTCTCGAATTTTCCAATTCTTTGCGCTGTCGCGCCGGTGAAGGCACCCCGTTCGTGCCCAAAAAGCTCGCTTTCAATAAGAGACTCAGGAATGGCAGCGCAGTTGACATCGACAAATGGTGCTGCTTTTCGCGGGCTATTAAAATGAATGGCTCTTGCGACGAGCTCCTTGCCTGTGCCGCTCTCTCCCTGAATCAGAACGGTAATATTGCTTTCGATAGCTTGCTGCATCAGGGCATAAACCGCTTTCATCGTTTCGCTCTTGCCGATAATCTTATCGAACGCATATCTCATTTCGAGTTCAGTGCGCAAGCGGGAGACTTCGACCTCCATCTGACTGATTTCAATCTCTTTGGAAATATCTCGAAAAACAATAATCCGCCCGATGACATTTTGTTCAATATCGTGCACCGGTGCTGTGAATCGGTAGAGCATTTTGCGTTCTGGCCGGTGAATCTCCGCAACATCTTCAAACACTTTCTCAGGCTGTGCGAGCAGTAAAGTTTCCGTCTCTTCAAAGCGTCCCGGTTCTTGGAAGTACCCTTTAATATGCTCACCGAGGCTCTCGGGCGACATCTGTTTCAGTACCTCCGTCGTCAATTCAAACATATCTTCATATCCTTGATTCGCAAACAACAGACGTCCCGTAATATCAAACATCGCGATGGCATCCCCGGTGGAATCAAGAACGGCTTCAAGTCTTTGGCTGCTAATTTCGAGTTGTCGATGTTTGTCCCCCAATTCGCTTTCTACATTCCACTTCTCCGCAAGTGCAAGCGTTATCTGCTGAATTTCCTCGCGCGCAAATGGCTTTCTGATATAGAGTAGTTTGTGAAGCAGCTCCATTTCGCGGACAATCTCACCGAGCGATTTATCGGTATACGCAGTCATGAGAACAATCTCAATATTTTCGTCAATAGCTCGAATACGCCGCGTAGTCTCAATACCATCGATACCCGGTGGCATTCTTATATCTATGTATGCAACGGCAATTGGGTTATCCGTCTCGATCGCTGCCTTTATCATGTCATAAGCTTTTGCACCGCTTCTCGCGTGGAGGAGTGTGAATTTCGGGAGAAAACTCTCATCAACCTCTGAAGCAAATGCTTCTGCCAAATCATCTGTCGATTCCCCCGTGGCACCGGGCGTGAGCATCTCCTCAAAGTCCTGATGTATCTCTCTTTGATCATCAACGACCAAGACACGATAGTTCCAGTTCTTTTTGAATTCCATAATACGCACCTATGTTGCGTTCATTCATTTGGGAGGATCGGATGTAGATCCCAATTTATAGGGATGAATTCTCATGGGGTAAGGGCAGAAAGCGGGAGGATAACTCGCATCGTTGTCCCCTTACCGATACCATCGCTTAATGGGTAAATCTTCCCATCCAATCCATCAACGAAGTTCGCTATCGAATGCAGACCGAGTCCACTGCCCGACTCTTTGGTTGTATAATCTCCCTCAAAAATCATTGTGAACTTGTCTTTTTCAATGCCAATACCGTTATCAATTACCTCTAGGATAAAAGAGGTCAATTTAACATTACACCGGATTCTGATGGCAGGAGGTTCACTGAGACCTATTGATGCAGCAAGTTCGTCTATAGCTTCGACCGAATTTTTGATAAGATTAACCAACATTTGATGAAATTGACTCTCTTGTGTCCGAATCTCTTCCGGTGTATTCTTGCAATCAACATGAATTTCGATATCTCTTTTCTTAATAGACTCCGCCAACACCGTAATAGCATCGTCTATTGCCTGCTGAAGATTGACGTCTTTTCGATACACACTGCTTCTGCCGAGTGACTTCTGCATTCTGACGATATCAGCGATATGCTCAGCTCTATCCTGCACACGACTGACCGTCTCTGCCAACTTTTTATCTTGGCTCATAAAGTCATCTGCGAGGCCCATGATAAAAGGTGCAACTTTTTGACCTTGTGGATGATTCGTGACATAATCGCCAAAGTCATCTTGATGGCCCTCAATTGCATTTGCCAATGCCCTGAGCCGGCTGGTCAGTCGATTCTTTATTAGATTTTCGTAAACGGTCCCAATGCCTATTGTCACGCTATTGATAGCATTCCCAATATTGTGAAGCAATGTATCGACAATCTCCAACCGCCCCTGCGTGTAAGCGCGGGCGAGGGCTTCGTCCGTTCGCTTACGCTCGGTGACATCGCGAAAAACGATGACGCCTCCCCTTTGCTTGCCCAATTCATCTTGTAATGGTCTACCGGCAACCTCAATGTAAACCCCCTGTGGCACCTTTTCATTGCGTATAAACATTTCAACGTTGTCTGAAAACTCGCCATGGATTGCGCGTGTTAGTGGAAATTCATCTGATGGAAACGGGGTGATAGTATCGGGAAGAAATAAGCCATATTGTTCAGGCAATTCACTAAGCGTTGTTCCTATGGCAATATCAATAAGTCCTTCAGCCTCCGGGTTGAAGAACAAAAAATTCCCGTTTTCATCGGCGACAATCACGCCATCGCCCATACTATCCAGAATAGATTGCAAGATTCGGGTTTGACTCTGTAGCGCATCCGCTGTCAACCGCAGTGCCTCCTCCGCTTCTTTACGTCTAGTGATGTTGCGGAAGACCAAAACGACGCCAGTTGCGTTTTTCTTGTCATTTCTGATGGGGGCAGCACTGTAGTCAATAGGAGTCTGTTTGCCATCACGGGCAGCGAGTATGTTCGGTTCCGTCAAACCGACAATAATTCCGCTCTGAAGTGCTTCCATGATATGTGTCTTGATGGAAGTTTCTGTCTCCTCGCTAATCACATTAAAGACCTCTTCCAGATCTTTACCAAAGGCGTCCTCTTGTCTCCAACCCGTCAGATCTTCGGCAACGGAATTGATAAATTGAACGCGCCCTTTTTCGTTCGTAGCAATCACGGCGTCACCAATACTTCTCAGAATTGTCGAAAGCCACTGTTCGCTCTCTTTAAATTTCCGCTCCATCTCATGCCTGTAGAGCGCGATCTCAATGTTAAGGTGTAATCTCCGTTCAGCAAACGGTTTGAGCACATAGCCAAAAGGCTCGGCTATCTGTGCGCGTTTCAGTAGGCGTTGATCGACATAAGCTGTTAGATATACCACAGGAATATTGAAACGGGTACGCATCTGTTCAGCGGCAGCTATTCCGTCCATATCTCCTGCCAACATCATATCTATCAGTGCCAAATCTGGATGTACCTCTGCTGCTTTTTGCATCGCTGCTTCGCCGGACGAAACGACAGCACAAACGCCATATCCCAGACTTTTCAACAGATGTTCAATGTACCCTACGACATCGCTATCATCTTCAACAATCAGTATCTGTTTTGCCATTGTTGTATGTACCTTTTCTTTTTATATTAATGAGGGGTGTGCATGTGTAGACATCTTAGTAGATTAATCTAAGTTGCTAGACCGGCGCGGTTTTCCCCCGCGCCTACCGTGTGTTTCGAGGAAAATCGGGATTACCGATTTAAATACTTAAACTTCATCTGGAGCGCAGGCATTGACCTTACCACCTTCTATAGACATATCGCTCCGCTAGAGTGAAGGTTTCCGTCAGATCAGCGGGACTTCTGTGTATTCGACTTGTTGAAGCAACGTCAGTCCGGAAGCATTTTTGTTTGCCTATCGATGTTTTCTGCGTAATCAGCTGACTCCGTGATTCAGACAATAATGATGCACACCCCTCATATTAATACAGAACGAGCCAACTCGTATCCCTGAATCATCGCGAAAAACCGCTTGCCTCTGACCGAACTTTCTGATACACTTTGATAGTGTTAACGTGCTGTAAGGGCTCACGACGTACGAAATTAGACAGACTCCCCTTGTTACTGGTTTAATTAAATTTCACAATCATACAAAAATGCGCCTAATGCTGAATGGAGTAAACGCTTACCTTGCCTATCGCTTACTTGTATTGCGATAGGTGATGCTTCCCAAGACTTCCACCCTTGGATAACTAATTCAACCTTTTAAGCTGGTAAGACAGACTTTCCACAAAAGAGGTGAGATATAATGCCCGAAGGACTACAAGAACAACGAATCCTAGCGATGTTTATTGATTTTGAAAACCTTGCTATCGGATTCGAGCAGAAACAGAAGGAGAAAAAGGGGCGCGACGAACAGACTGTTTTTGATGTTCAGAAGGTTTTGGGACGCCTCGTCGAAAAGGGAAACGTCGTTGTCAAAACCGCTTACGCCGACTGGCATCGCTTTTTTAAGCACCGACAATCACTCCACGAAGCTGGCATTGAGTTAATCGAAATTCCAAGGCGTTCACGGAGCGGTAAAAACTCAGCGGATATTCGTCTATGTGTTGATGCGATTGATTTGTGCTACTCAAAGGAACATATCGACACCTTTGTCGTTATTTCGGGGGATAGCGACTTCGCACCCCTTGTTTCAAAACTCAAGGAGAATGGAAAGTATGTTATTGGGATGGGGCGGAAAGAATCCACCTCAAGTCTTCTGAGCGAAAACTGTGATGAGTTCATCTATTATGAGGAGCTTGAGCAGGATGAGACCACAGATCAGCGGGCTGAACGGAATATCCCAAGAGAATTACGGGAGGTCTTTGATCTGCTATTCAGCACCATCCGTGGGCTCATCCGTGAAAACCATGAAGTCCTATGGTCTTCAATGATTAAAGATACAATAAAGCGGAAACGCCCCTCCTTCAGCGAATCTTCTTATGGATTCAAATCTTTTAGCGAACTTTTAGAAGATGCGGAAAGCAGGGGGTTTATCACGCTGGAGAAGAATCCACGCAGTGGCACGTACGTCGTCGCAGGTTTTACCGAAAAGATGAGATAGCTGATCAAATCCTTTAAGGCGCTTTGAACCTTTGAGATAAGAGATCGCTAAAAATGGGCGAGGTTTTAGGTCTTTCCAACATATCACCTTATATTCGCCGCCTATTGCAAGAGATTGGGAGGGTTGGGGAAAAGAAATCCCAGTCCGTCTATGTCGTTGGAGGTTTTGTTCGAGACCTCCTCATCGGGCGCGAGAATTTAGATATCGATATTGTTGTCGAGGGCAATGCGGTTGATTTTGCCTGCCAACTTGCTGAAGTGTGGGCAAGCAAGGTACAGCCACATCCCCAATTCAAAACTGCGACCATCACCCGGCTCGATGGGTTGCAACTCGATTTTGTCAGCGCACGCAACGAAACTTATCCAAGCCCCGGAGCGTTACCTTCCGTTGAATATAG
This sequence comes from Candidatus Poribacteria bacterium, assembly GCA_965116925.1. Lineage (GTDB taxonomy): Bacteria > Poribacteria > WGA-4E > WGA-4E > PCPOR2b > PCPOR2b. The sequence continues at coordinate 5,772,178 of OZ220744.1, forward strand.
TACAATTACGGCGGACCTATGTCGGCGCGATTTTTCAATCAACGCTCTCGCTATGCGACTTCAGCCCAATGCTTTTGGCGAGCTAGTTGATTGTACGGATGGACTGCAAGATTTGCGGGCCGGGCGCATTCGTGTCCTGCATGAGCAAAGCTTCATTGATGATCCAACCCGCATTTTCCGGGCGATACGGTATGAGGGGCGTTACAATTTTCAGATTACCGAAATCGATCAGCAGCGGATGCTCGATGCAATCAAGCAGGGTGTACTGAATCTCATCAGCGGGCAGCGCATCCGAAACGAAATTGACTACATATTGTCAGAAGCAGCCGCACCGCAAATGATTAATCGGATGGACGCATTTGATCTCTTTGACGCCATCCACCCGACTTGGAAAATCTCTCCAAATTTTGATGTACTTTGGACTACCGCCGGTCAAGCGATTGAATGGGCATCAGCATCTTTCCCAAACGATCCAATGAACACAAGCGCAATACTTTGGATGACGCTGCTAACTGCCGTGGATTCAATTGAAGTGATTGGCAGCCGATTGGGACTAGAAAATGCGTTATGCACCAAACTTAGCACTCAAGTGCAGTTAGAACACGCTTTGAACGCGCTCTCGGCATCTTCCAAGCCGAGTGAAGTTTATCAGTTGTTAAATTCTTATCCCCTAGAGCCGATTGTTTTTGCGCGGATGCAATCGAGCCAACCCGCTTGGCGGGTGGAAAAGATGAGTAACTATCTGATGCATTTGAGAACCGTTCAGCCCTTAATTACCGGCGACGACCTCATTCAACGGGGTTTAAAACCGGGCAGGGCGTTTTCAGATCTGTTGTGGCAGGCATTTGCCGCGCAGCTAGACGGAAAAGTATCAACCACACAGGAGATTTACCAACTTTTGGATATTGAGAACTAATGTTTAACATCGACCCTTATCAAGCCATCCTTCGCGTCTGTCAATTTATCGTTTTGCTCACCTTTCATGAATGGGGACATGCGAAATCAGCCAATATGCTCGGTGATCCGACCGCCGAAGATGAAGGCAGAATGTCATTCAATCCCGCGGTACATATTGATCTAATCGGAACAATCGCTCTACCGCTGCTTGGTACTTTATTTGGCGGCACCTTTTTTGGTTGGGCAAAGCCCGTGCCCGTGAACCCACGCAATTTGAGAAATCCCAAACGCGACCTTATGATTATTGCCGCAGCAGGTCCCGTCATGAATATTCTCTGCACTATCGTCATCTTGGGCATTGCCAAGCTCCTAAAGGTAACAATTGGATTCCCTGAAATGGGATCATCCACACAATTTCAAATCTACAGAATTCTGCTGCTCCAAAGTGGGATTATCAGCATTTTTCTGGCAGTATTCAATATGCTCCCCCTGTTCCCGCTCGATGGATTTAGCGTCGTATATGGGTTGCTGCCGTGGCGGCAGGCGCAAGCGTTCGCAAGGCTACGTCCCTATGGGATGATCATTCTAATGTGCATTATTTTTGTGCCCAGCCTGCTAAACTTCTGGAACCCGGTCTTCTGGTTTATTGGGGAAGTTTCGTACGGTATTTTCAATCTGATCGCAACCCTCGTGGGTTTGAGATGAATTTAAGGGAAAAATGGATTTGGAGGCAATAACAGAAATGGAAAAAACGCGACTAGTGACTGGAATTCGTCCGACAGGACCGCTACACATTGGGCATCTCGAAGGGATGTTGACAAACACAGCAAACCTGCAAGACAAATACGAGTGTTATCCATTCATCGCAGACTGGCATTCACTCACCGATGTAACCGATACCTCAAACCTGCCTGAATACACATTGAACGCAGCGATTGACTGGTTGAGCGCGGGAATCGATCCGGACAAGAGCACCCTCTTCGTTCAGTCGCACGTCATGGAACATGCGGAACTCGCCACTTTACTTACGATGGTTACGCCGGTATCTTGGCTTGAACGGTGTCCAACGTACAAAGACAAAATTCAAGATATCACGCAACGCGAGGGACCCTCTACCGGTTTACTAGAGTATCCGGTATTGATGACCGCGGATATCATTGTTTACAAAGCAGAAATGGTAACGGTTGGAGCGGATCAGGTTGCCCATCTGGAAATTTCGAGGGAAATCGTTCGCCGATTTAACCATATTTACGGTGAGGTTTTCCCAGAACCGCAGCCCATGTTGAGCGAAGCCTCCGGGTTACCGGGCCTTGATGGACGCAAGATGAGTAAAAGCTACGGTAACGCCATTCAGTTATCAGATCCACCTGAAGCAACACAGCAAAACCTTATGAAAATGGTAACAGATCCGGGACGGGTACGTCGCAACGATCCCGGCAATCCCGATGTCTGTCCTGTCTTCGCATACCATCAGATCTACAACCCCGACGAAGTACCGCAGATCGATAAGGATTGCCGTGCTGCTGCAATCGGTTGTGTCGACTGTAAACGGAATCTCAACGAAAAGTTAATCACTAAATTGACCCCCTTTTACGAAAGACGCTCAGAATGGGCAGCCAAGCCGAAAACCGTTCGTGATGTCCTTGCCGAAGGAGCGAGGCGGGCAAAAAAGGTCGCTCAAGAAACAATGGCAGAAGTTCGATCTGCAATGAAGTTAGCGTAAAACTTGACACCAAAGCAAACGAATTGGGGAGGAGAACATATGGCATCTGTAAAGACCACTATCGTCCAGATTGGTGACTCTCAAGGCATTCTTATACCAAAGCACCTACTAGAACAATACCATCTACAGGAAGAGGTCGAACTAGAACCGAGAGGAAATTACCTAATCATCAAGGCACTAACTACACCAAGAGCCGGCTGGACTGAGATGTTTCGCAAAATGGCAGAGAAGGGTGATGATGCAATACTGGATGAAGATATATCCCTGGAAACAACATGGGACCGGGAAGAATGGCAATGGTGATTGAACGCTTTGAGGTTTATTTAGTCAATCTTGATCCGACGCAAGGTCGAGAGATCCAAAAAACGTGACCCTGTCTTGTTATTTCTCCAAATGAACTGAATCATTATATTGGAACAATCATCATCGCCCCTATGACGACAAAAGGTAGAGATTATCCCACTCGCGTACCTGTTACTTTCCAAGGTAAAAACGGGCAAATTGTTCTCGACCAGATTCGTACTGTGGATAAGACCCGACTGTTTAGGCGGCTAGGACAGATTGATGAAAATACAGCGCAAAGGGTCCTTGAGGTATTAGCCGAAATATTCGCGCCATAGAAAGGGAATAAGGTAGTCTGCATGGACCCTACAACCCCAATTACTAATCTCCAACCACTAAAACCTATTTATGCAATTAAACTAGATGTCTTTGAAGGTCCGTTGGATTTGCTGCTCCATCTAATCCAACAGAATGAGATGGCGATCACAGATGTCTCAATTGCAGAAATTACGGAGCAGTATCTAGAATATCTCAACTTAATGGAGATGCTAGATCTCGATGTTGCATCGGAATTTTTGGTTATGGCAGCGACACTGCTTCATCTCAAGTCCCAAATCATTCTCCCCTCAACGGACTCCGATGAATCCTACACTTTCAAGGATCGTGAAGAACTAGTTCAGCAGCTTTTGGAGTACAAGCAATTCAAAGAAGCGGCCCAAACGCTAGATTACTACGCAACAAACCACGAGAAAGTCTATGGTCGCAGTGTAGATTCATACGGAGATGTAGAAGATTTGCGGGAAGTACAGATTAAAGCAACACTCTTTGATCTGCTTTCTGCCTTTCAGTATATAACCGAGCGGGAATTTGCGATTGATGACGTTTATGAGGAAATCCATGAAGAACAGATTACCGTCGAAGAGAAGATGGAGTTTCTAGAGCGTAGGCTTAACGCCGGCGAGCAGATCCGGTTCGAGGAACTATTTTCAGAGTATGCCAGCAAGCTTGAGAGAATTGTTACATTTTTAGCAATTTTAGAACTGATACGTCTCCAGCGAATCGTTGCTGTTCAATCGGGGCACTTCGATAATATTTATATCGTTAAACGTGATGCGTAAGGAAAGTATCAAGTCAACACAATTTTAATTCATCAAAAGTCACCCCTTAAAAACCAATCCTAAACCCAATGGAACTTCGCCTATGTCTGACACCCAATATCCACTCCTTATAGATGTAGCTAGTCCACTAGTACATAATCCAGACGAAATCAAGTCAGTCCTCGAAGCCGTTCTGTTCGCTGCCAGTGAGCCGATTTCGTTGGAGCAGTTCGGTCAATTGTTCGAGGAGATATCCACTTGGCAGATCCGTCAACAACTTATGCAGTTGCGGGATGAGTATCAGGAAACAAATCGCAGCTTTCAACTCATTGAGATTGCCAACGGATTTCAGATCTGTACACGCGCCGAGTATCACCCGTGGATTGAAAAATTTCACACGCGCCAGATTCGTGTTAAACTCTCGCCTTCCGCTCTGGAAGCCCTCGCTATCGTCGCCTATAAACAACCCGTGACCCGATCCGAAGTTGAGGAGATTCGTGGTGTCAACAGCGATAGCGTCTTGAATTCGCTGATCGAAAAGCGGATGGTTCGCATCGCCGGACGGAAACCCGGTCCGGGGCGCTCGCTCTTACTTGCAACCACAGATGATTTTCTGGAACAGTTCGGGTTGAAAGATCTGTCAGCACTCCCCTCAATGGAGGAGATTGAAGAGATCTTGAATCAGTCGGCTGAGGAGTAGTTCCCTGAACGGGATGGACTTGGATTTCGTTGCGCTCAATTGGCAACGCCGTTCCATTCTAATCCTAACGCAGAATAACAGCAATGAAACGTTAAATCCGGAGAGTTCTAATGGCGTATTATTTGGTTACAGGCGGCTGTGGGTTCATTGGATCTCACCTTGTTGAAGCCCTCGTGCAAAAAGGAGAGCGTGTACGTGTGTTCGATAACTGCTCAACAGGTAAAGCCAAGAACATAGCGCACGTTAAAAATCGGATTGAGTTTGTAGATGGGGACCTGCAGGAACTTGACGCTGTGCATCAGGCGGTCGCAGGGATTGACTATGTTTTTCACCAAGGTGCTCGCCCATCGGTCGCTCGATCTGTTGCGGATCCCATTTTGAGCAACAATGTGAATATCAACGGAACTTTGAACCTCCTTGTTGCAGCAAGAGATGCGGGGGTAAAACGCGTTGTCTATGCGGCCTCCTCATCAGCTTATGGAAATATACCGACACTCCCCAGATCTGAGACGCTCTCTCCACAACCCGCCTCCCCTTACGCGATTACTAAATATGTTGGCGAATGTTACTGTCGAGTTTTCACACAAGTTTTCGATTTAGAAACGGTTGCCCTACGATACTTTAACATTTTCGGTCCCCGTCAGGATCCAACATCTCAATATTCAGCGGTTATCCCGAAGTTTATTCAGGCTTATCTACACGGCAACTCGCCGGCAATCGAGGGTGATGGTGAACAGTCGAGAGATTTTACCTACATTGCAAACGCGGTCCATGCCAACCTTCTCGCGTGTCATGCAGAAGGAGTCGCAGGAGAGGTATTTAACATCGGCTGCGGTCAGCAGACATCAATTAACCGGCTTGCGAACCTTATCGGAGAGATGATGGAGACCGATGCCAAACCTATCTACACATCGTCGCGTCCCGGTGATGTTCGACATTCTCGTGCGGATATCCGCAAAGCGCAGCAACTACTTGGCTATGAACCAAAAGTCGAGCTCAAAGCAGGTTTGCGCCGAACCATTGACTGGTTTCTCCGACGTTGTGATACTTGAAAGCACCTCACATCCCCCGTCTACCCTCTCATTCAGAATTGCATTCGCAGGAGGAAAAAATGCAATCGCATCAAAGTTGGCTCATATTTTCGATCGCCGTCATATTCATTGTGCTTTTGAATAACCAGACCTGGGCCCAACAATCCACTCCAACCGAAACCGATGAAGAAATGATTGAAGACTTTGCCGAACGCGCAACGAGTGGATTGAAGGGAAGGGTAATTTGGGAAAGACAAGATTTATCACAGACAACTGTACAGGTTTACAAGGATGAAGGTTTAAAGCATCTCTACACCGGCGTAACACAGCTAAACAGTGGAGAATTTGAAGTCCGCGTTGAGCCGGGGCGCTACTACCTTGTCGCTTTTGTGGATCTGAATCGCTCCGGCAAATTTGATACCGCCGACGGCATGGGGATTTTCGGTATCACAGACTGGGATGATTCAAACCAACAGAAACAGGCCGTCAAGGTCGCAGATCGGCAGGTGATTAGAGGACTTAATATTATCATCACAGCAAGAATGCAGAAGGTTGGCGAACAGGGGCAGATTGTCTCGCTATCCGATTATCAAGAAGACCCATTCGAGCAATTTAAGTCGGAATTGGAGATGATCTCGTCTGGTATTAAGGGACAGGTGATGTATGAAGGACAGGCATCGCTCAAAAATGCACTCGTCTTTGCCTACACAGATCTGTCATGGAAATACCGCGCCGCAGAAACACGGGTTGCAGCAGATGGCAACTTCGCACTCAATTTACCGCCGGGAAAGTATTACTTGATGGCGATCATTGATAGAGATAACAATAACCTTTTTGATTCAGGAGACGCTCTCGGTATATACGGTGTCACAGATCTGCGCGAACCCCAAGCGGTTCCTCAACCTGTATTGGTTAGTCCCAACCAATTCGTCTCAGACCTCCAGATCGCAATCACAGGGCAACAGACAATGAGTGGGCAAGTTGTTCCCGTGAATGAACCTGTGGAGGGGGTCGATCCTGCTGGCGCGGCGACAGCACAACTTACCGGTAAGGTCAGATGGACAGGAAAGGCATTGAAAGGAGGCGTTATCCAAGTTTTCCGGGAGGCATCATTACTCGGAGAGGTACACCAAGTTGAGGTGGACGAGGATGGGAAATTCAGTCTTCAACTCCCGCCGGGGGATTATTATCTCATAGCCTACATTGATGCAGATGGCGATGGAAAATACAGTTTAGGAGATGGGCTTGGCGGTTATGGTACTGCGGATATCACAACCGCCCCTTCATCTGCATTGACCGTATCGGACGGGCCAAACCCTGAAATCATAATTTTCGTGAGTGCACAGTATAACGCGGATGGGCACCTGGAAGCAATTGCCGAAGGCACCATTGACTTGAGCCAAGCGAATAGCGGCGGCATTTCCGGTCAGATTCGGTGGGATGGGAAGGTGTTTAAAGAAGGAATCCTCTCGATTTCAGAGACGCCTGACTTCCGGTCGCCTGTCGCAATCTCCTTAAATTTGGAAGACAATGGACGTTATGAGGTTTCCGTACCACCGGGAGATTACTACATTATGGCAGTTGTCGATCTTGATGGAGATCGAAAATCGGGCTTACAGGATGGTGTTGGTATCTATGGTACGCGGCATCCTGTCCGCAGCAAAGATCTGCAACGGGTTTCTGTGTTTCCGGACTATATCACGCCACACATTGATATTGAAATTTTCGCTATGTACATTGATGTAGAGGGTAACATCGCCGAAATCGAGGATGGTGGTCGCTCCGAGATTAAACTCCAATATGGCGTGCCCGAAGATGTTTTCCAATTTACCCGTTTTGGACGTCAAATCGAGGAGTGGTGCTATTGGACCCAAGGTGTTCGCTTCCGCTTTGAAGCTATCGGGGCCGGTTGGAAATTACAGACCCGGAAAGATTTTGAACCGACACCTGAAGCACTTGAACAACTGAAACAACTTGAACCGTCGTCGCAACAACCGAACACCGATGAACCTGAAACAACCCCGTTAAATGTCCTGCTCTACTATAGCTTTGACGACATCATCTGGGAATGTATGCCAGCGATTGGCATACAACAACCGTTGGCAACGGGCAGACGACCAACCGCTGCTTTGGATGGCAGATTGATCCGTCTAGACCTAGAGGGGAACGTCATCCTCCACGATTCAGATACCCCGCATGGCAGATTATTGCTTGACAAACGTGAGCTGGCAACCGATGTAACTATCTCGCCGGATGGCGCATACCTCGCGTTCGCGAGACAGGAGATGGGGCGACGACACATCTACCTCCGACATATCGCAAGTCGGGAGGAAATCCCTATACCCTCGACAGCGCAAGAGATGTTTACACCCGCATGGAATCTAACCGGAGAACTGTTAGCGTACAGTACAAAGGGAAGTATCGAAAACCCAGAAGCTGGTACAGATCGGAATATTTATAGCTACGCTTATGCCAGTGGGCGTGTTGAACCCATCAGTATAGGACCCGAAGATGACGCAGAACCTGCGTGGTGCCCATCAGATCCGAATTTCCTCGCCTTCTCTCGCGCGGAAGGTCAGCATCGCCAGATTTGGCTTGTTGAACTGAGTCCAGAAGGAAAACCGGACGCGCAACAATTGACCCGCTACGGCGGCGAAAAACCGGTTTGGTTGCCTGATGGTTCAGCAATCATTTACGAGGCCAACGGTCAACTTTGGCAAATTTCAAAGGACGGATCGAAAAACCGCCCGGTGATCTTCAACGGACGGGTAATTTTTGGGCACGAACCGTATACAATCCCCCCACCGATTCAGTAATAGGCATTTACCTGCCTCTTAAATGTGACAGCGCAATTTAACAATCCACTCCCGCACTAAAACATCTTGCGATAAAACCTAGAAAACGTCAGGATTTCTCGGTTGCAAGGGCTCATCAACTATGGTAAAATGAATCTGTTGCTTTTACCGATTTAGACAATATATCCTCGATCCCCTCAAGTCTAAAATTTGGATTTCCTATCAACTCACTCGCCCGATGAATCGGGCAACTACATTTCAGCGGCGGTTACGGTTATCCATATATGCGATTCCACGGAATTTGTAGATTTGGCGGGTGGAATGTAATGCTCCCCATTTTTTTGGATAGAGAATTAATCTTCGCTTGCGGATCATACGTCATCATCTACATGAGTACATAAATTATAGTAGATTTTAGAATTAATGGGACATGTCAAACCGGTGCGGTTACAAACCGCACCTACCGGGGGAGCGCAAGTGTTTCTTTATTTTTTGAAGTCACTATAAATCTCATTGACGAATGTGCTTCAAGACAGATGTTCTATGTTTTTATCTGATGAGAAAAAGAGGAAATTGACACTAAAATAGATGAACAACCCCATGAAGGATGCCCAACGTCAGCAAAAGTATCAACTGTGCATTATAATGAGGGAAGGAATAAATTATGAAAACTATTAAATCTTATATTTCTCCTCCACCTATTATGCGGCCGTTTGTCCTTGTGATGATAACCGTCATCGCAATGTTGACCCAGTATGCGTGTCTTTCGATAGGTACGCATAGACAAGCAGAAAAACTAGCCCATGCGGAGAATTATCAAGGCGCGATTGATGCTTATCAGGCGATCATCAACACCAAACCTGGGACACCAGAGGCGTATCGCGCACAACTAGGGATTGCTAGGCTATACATCGACAAGATGGATCAACCTCAGCTAGGTGTCAAGGCTTATCAAGATCTCATCGCTGCTGCGCCTGATAGCGGCGAAGCCGCCGAGGCACACTATCGCCTCGGAATCTACCACTTCAAAATAAAGGATTATGAATCGGCGCAACAGTCTTTTGACGCTATCGTTAACACATTTCCAAGCCTCGGAAATCTGAGTCATAACGCCCAATTGATGTTGGCAAAAAGTTACGAGGAAGCTGGTGCCTATAAGAAAGCGATCGCGATCTATGATAATGTTGTAAATCGTCATCCAGAGAGCGACCGCGCCGCCCAAGCCATAACCAATAAAGCAAAAATCCAAAAGGACCATTTGAAAGACAGGATCGCAGCGGAACAAACCTACAAATCTCTCATCACAGAATATAACAACATCGAAGGGGCGGAAGAAGCAATCGACGATGCCAGGCGGGCACTTCAATCGATGGGCGCGCGTATCCCGCAGCCGGAGATCGAGTCGGGCACAGCGTACGATCGCGCACAAGAGCGGCGGATGAAACGTCGGGAACGTGACCGTCCCCGTGATGGGGCTGAGCTGAGTCCTGCGATGGGCTATGATGCATACGGGGACTCCGGTTTCGGTATAACTCCCGAAGAGGTCATAAGGGAATTCGGAAACCCTTGGGAAGGTGGGGGACACGGACGATCAGGACAGAACGACGATGAAACACAAACGATGATTAAAGTGGTTGCAGACATTAATTTTCTTATCAAGAAATATCGAAATGCAGGGACACTCTACTTTCGCGCAATCGAAGTAGCGAAAGAGAGCAATAAAAAAATCGACCCTTATGACTATATCCGTTTATCAGTCTGCTACCGCAAAGTGGGAATGCACCAACGGGCGGTTGAAACACTGAAAGAAGGTGCGCGAAAAAATGTAACTGTGCTGGAAGCTGTTATCACCTCATCCGCAAACGATTACCACGATGGAGAATACGAAAGAGTCCTTGAGGCACTTCAGCCTGTCGCGGGATTGAACCGGACCCGAGATCCGGAAATCTACTGGCGACTCGGATTAACCTACAAAAAGATGGGAGATCTGCATAAAGCTGTTGAGTCCTTTGAGCGCAGCATTGCTAGTGACACCGATTACACCGATTCGATCCAAAGTCTCGCCGAAATACTTAATTACCAACTTAAAGAGAGAGAACGGGCAATCATCTTTCAGGACATAATCGACACCAAAGGTCATACATGGATTGGTGAGAAAGAGCTAGGAGATATATGTTATAAATATGGTAACTACCTCCGAGCAAAATCGAAATATGAAACAGCGGTGCGTATTGCTCAACGCGAAAAAGAAAACGGTGACATCACACCATCTGGAAGGCGGAACCTCGATGACCAGATCTTATACGCCAAGATACATGCGGCGATGGCAGACTATCAAAATGGTAGGAGCATCCAAGCACAAGAACGAATAGACGCTCTTGCTGCTGAACACCCCAACCATCTGCTGATAGCGTACGGTCGCGGACAGATGGCGTTGCTTCAGGGAGATGTCGAAACTGCAATTGCCACTTTTGAAACGACTATAGAAAAAGATCCGGCTTCTGATGCCGCCCCCATCGCACTCGGTGAATACTATCTCTCACAGGAAAATCCTGATGCAGCAATAGGGGTGTGGGAAAGAGTGCTCAAAACCTATCCACAAAACCGCGGAGTCCGTCGTCGTCTTAACACCCTGAAACAGCAACGTGAAGCACAAGCGGTTGAAACGGATGCCAATTCCGATCAATTGGGACAAACCGCTGCCCTGACGAAGAAAAAGCGACAGAGTTTCTTACCTGAAAAACGACGGACAATCTATCCGAGAAATCGTATCCCGAAATCACAACTGCCGTCCGCGCTCTTTGTCGGATTGAATGAAGACCAAGTCATCGAAAAGTATGGAGAACCCGTCGAAATCCTTGACCCGCCCTCGAACCTTCCTAACGCTATAAATCGATTTGCCTATGGTGCACTGGTGCCGGGTATGTCTAGCACCTTCAGTCTGGAGGGATCGGAGTTTATCTTCGACGAGAATGGTGTTCTAGGATACCACAAGATTTATTTCGGGGATGTCAACGCGCTAGTCGGAAGTGGCAGTGAATATCCCGCGCTGCTCAATGAAATCCCTGATGAGTTGAAATCAACACTTTGCGATGTCATCAACGAACAGGTCTTTGAAGCAAAAAAATATAATCTCATCGTCCAAAAGGCGCAGGTTGTCTGGGAACTCAGTGATGAACGTTGGTGGGCGACTGTACACGCCACTTTTCCAGCTAGAGATTTTACCTCTGATAAGTCGATCAACAACTACAAACCAAAACTCAAAGACTATCACATCATGGAACTGTTAGTGACCAATCGAAATCTTTCACCGGATCTGTTCCTCACAAAACCCAAAGGGATAGCCTATGAAAACTATTAGGTACGATATCGTCACCCTCATCATCGTGATAATGATGACCCAATACGCTTGTGTTGCGTCAAATCCACAGAGACTGGCGGGAAAGCGTATACAAGAAAAGGACTATCGAGGGGCGATTGAAGCATATCAGACGGTAGTCGATTCCCAACCCGAAACACCAGAAGCCCGTCAAGCACAACTCAGCATTGCCAAATTGTACATCGAAAAGATGGATCAACCCCAACAGGGTGTCCGGATTTATCAAGACCTCATCGCCGCGGCACCCGATAGCGAAGAAGCTGCCGAAGCTCACTGGGGCTTGGGACTTCATGCTTTCAAATCAGAAGAGTATCAATCGGCGCAACAGTTTTTTGATACTATCGTCAATAAATTCCCGGCATCGGAGCGCAGTTATAACGCCCAACTAATGTTGGCAAAAAGCTATGAGGCACTTAACGAATATCGCAAAGCGGTAGAAATCTACGGCAATGTGGCAAACCGTCATCCAGAGGGCAAACGAGCGACGCAAGCATTGGTCAATAAAGCCAAAATTCAGGGAGAACGCCTCCGTGATGAAACCGCCGCCAAGCAAACCTACCAATCTATCGTTAAGCGGTATGGCAACGTCGAAGGCACAGAAGAATCAGTTAGCACTGCAAAACAGGAACTCCGCATGATGGGAGCGATTATCCCCGAGCCGGATGATCAGTCTCTCACACAACTGGAGCGTGCATTGGAACGCCAGAGGCAGCGCCGTGAAAGAGATCGTCCACGGGGCGGGGCTGAACGTAGCCCTGCAATGGGGAAAGCACCTGACTACTCAAACTCCGGCTTCAACGTGGATCCTGAGGAGATTATGAGACCCTTTAAGACAATCATCAATGAAATGGGCGGGGAAGGCAATGAAGGAGTAGTCTACCACGACACAGTGCTTAAAATCGCCCACCTGAATTGGGACACTGAAAACTATCGTAATGCTGGGGCGTTGTATTTTCATGCAATCGGACTCGCAGAACGTCAAGGGGTGCACCTCGATCCGTTTAGTTATCTCCGGCTCTCCCTCTGTTACCGTAAGCTAGGCATGCATCAGTACGCTAGCGAAATGGTAAGGGAGGCAGTCAAAAAAGATGGAGGGGTTCTTGACGCTATCATCAGCAGTGCTGCCAACCAATACCTTGACGAAGATTACGAAAAAGCTATTGAGACTTATAACTCTGTCGTGGGACTGAATCGATCCAAAGATCCGGAAATTTACTGGAGAATGGGGCTAGCATACAAGAAGATGAACGATCCGCACCAAGCGATTGAATCTTTTGAACGTGCTATTGCTGTGAAAACCGAATATACCAAAGCACTCCAAAGTCTCGCTGAAGTGCTCCACTATCAACTGAAAAATACCGACAGAGCCGCGATCTTTCAAGACCTCGTCGACCAGAAAGGTGAAACCTATGCCGGTGAAAAAGAGCTAGCCTATCTCTGCTACAAATACGGCAACTACGGTTGGGCAAAATCGAAATACGAATTCGCGGCACGGATTGCCGAAAGTGAAAAAACGGCGGACACCACCCCATTTCAAAGGCGAGGGATAGATAACCGGGTTGTTTACGCAAAGATACATGCAGCGATGGCGGCCTACAAGGGCGAAATGGCGGATAAGGCACAAGAGATTCTCGACACGCTCGCTTCCGAATATCCTAATCATCCACTGATACCTTATGGGCATGGACAACTCGCCGCCCTCAAAGGCGACATGGATACTGCAATCACCGTCTTCAAAACGTCCATAGAACAAGATCCGAGTTTTTATGCAGCACCTATCGCCCTCGGCGAATATTATTTGTCGCAGGGATATATTGATGATGCGATTGCGTTATGGAAAAAATCGCTCAGAGCTAATCCACTGAACCGTGTAGTGCGTCACCGGCTTCACGAGTTGACAAAGCGAGTTGGAGTCAGATCCGCACAAAGCGAGAGCGAACCGCCAACAACTACTTCTCCACCCAGCAGATCCAAAGCGTCCGATGCACCAGGGGGTGCACGCCTCCCCGCCAAACGACGGACAATCTATCCGAAGAACCGCATCCCGAAATCGCAATTACCGCCTGCGTTTTTCGTCGGGTTGAGTGAAGATCGAATCACCGATACGCACGGACAACCAGTCCAGATCCTGTCCGCTGTGGCTAGTATCCCCAGTTCCACAAAGCGATTAGCTTATGGCGATCCTATAGACGATGCAGTACATGTCGCCACCCTTGAAGGCTCAGAGTTCATTCTCGGTGAAGAAGGCGTACTTGGATATCACAAAGTCTACCCTGGAGACATCAATGCGGTGGCAGGTAGCCCAGTCGAGTATCCTACCTTGGTTAGTGAAATTCCCCAAATGTTGAATTCGACACGTTGCCACGTTATCAACGAGAAAATCATTGAGACGAACAAGTACTTCCTTATCGTCCAAAAAGCACAGATAGTTTGGGAACTTGATTCGGAACGCTGGATAGCGACCGTGTACACAACCTACCCAGCCGACGATCGTAAATCAGAACGGTCCATCAATAAGTACAAACCGAAATTGAACGATTACCGCATTATGGAACTCTTGGTGACAACTCGGAACATCCCACTTAACATCAGCCTAAAGTAAGGTTAAATTACTAACGACGCAAAGGAGGACAGATATGAAAGTTACTTTGAACTCAGATTCCAGCGGGACTCTTAGATTTAGTATCTTCTTTTTATTAGTAGCAGCGGTTGTGATAACCCAATACGGCTGCGTTTCAAAGAGTATGGATGAACAGGCACACCAACTCATCCAAGAAAAGGACTATCAAGGCGCAGTTGATGCTTATCAATCGATCATCGATTCCAAACCCGGAACATCAGAAGCTCGCCAGGCACAATTGGGCATTGCCAAGCTATATATTGAAAAAATGGATCAACCCCAACAGGGTGTTAAAATTTACCAAGATCTTCTCGCTGCCGCCCCCGATAGCGACGAGGCTGCCGAAGTTCATTGGCGTTTGGGGCTTCATGCCTTCAAGTCCAAAGACTACCCAGCGGCGCAACAATCTTTTGATACCATCGTCAACAACTTTCCGACATCGGAACGAAGTCATAACGCCCAACTGATGCTGGCAAAAAGCTATGAGGAAGCCAGCAATTATGAGAAAGCGGCAGAAGTCTACGATCATGTGGCAAACCGGCACCCGGAGGGCAAACGAGCAACACAAGCGTTGGTTAATAAAGCTAGAATTGAGCAGGAATATCTCAAAAATCAAACCGCTGCCACGCAAACATACCAGTCTCTCGTTAAGCAATATGGTGCAATTGAAGGCACAGAAGAATCGGTTGAAGAAGCGAAAAAGGCACTCCAATTGATGGGGGCAAGTATCCCCAGACCAGATGAGCCAGACGCACAGGAACTTGCAACGGAATATAGCCGTAGATCCAATTATCGAGAGCGACGCCGTGCGGAACGTGATGCGGCAGGCTTTGAGCTTAGCCCGGCAACGGGGATCCCAAAAGACATTCCAGAATCCGGTTTCGGCGTGAATCCCGAAGAAATCATGGGACCCTATAAGGAGACAATTATGCAAGAAGGGACCGCGGATCAAGACTTTGCGCCCGAAGTATATCACGACACAGTGCTTAAAATTGCTTTCTTGAAGTTGCAGTTTCAAGAGTATCGAGACGCCGGTGCACTTTTCTTTTATGCAATCGAACTTGCCAAACGTGAGAAAGCACGGATTGATCCATATAGTTTTCTCCGCCTATCGGTTTGCTATCGGAAAGTAGGCTTGTACCAGCGTGCGGCGAACGTGTTAAAAGAGGCGGTGAGAAGAGATGTAAGTGTTCTTGAGGCTGTCATCGTAACAGGTGATAATCAGTATCTAGACGAAGAGTACGAAAGAGCCATCGAAACCTACAACTCTATTGTGGGAATGAATCGAAGTAAAGATCCAGAGATCTATTGGAGATTGGGACTTGTCTACCAGAAGATGGGCAATTACGACAAAGAAGCGGAATATTGCGAACGGGCAATCGCCGTCAAAACTGACTACACGGACGCACTTCAGAGCCTTGCGTATGTACTTTTCCGCCATCTCAATAATAAAAACCGTGCAAGAATTTTTGACGAACTCGCTAGGGAGCAGAGCAATAGTTACGAAGGTGAGATAGAGCTTGGTGCGATCTGCTACAAATACGGCAACTACACTTGGGCAAAGACAAAATATCAAGCTGCTGCACGTCTCGCAGAACGGCAGAAAAAAGATACAATGTCGCCGCCAGAACAACTCCTCCTCAACAACCGGATTGTCTTTGCGAAGATACATGCGGCAATGGCGTTCTACAAAAGCGGGATGGAAGATAAGGGACGGGAAATAGTCGATGCACTTGCCGCCGCATATCCTGATCACCCGCTGATCTCTTACGGAAATGGGCAGCTGGCTCTGCTCAAAGGGGACACCGATACGGCTATTGCGGAGTTCAAAGCATCAATGGAGAAGGACCCGAAATCTCACGCAGCCCCCATTGCTCTCGGCGAATACTATCTCTCACAAGGATATATCGATGACGCAAAAGCATTGTGGAGTGGATTCCTTAAAGCCAACCCCCGCAATCGTGTGGTGCGTCAACGGTTAGCTACTTTGAACAGGCAGCTTGAAGCGGCAACAAACTCAGATTAGAAAATTGACCTTAGGAAAGGAACAGTAGACTGAATGCATGAGCTCGCAGAGATTCTAAAGCCGGTTGAGGAAATCGCCCGAGAAGCTGGTGACATTTTAATGGATTACTATGGAGAAATTCGTCAGATTGATTATAAGGGGATTGGCGATATTGTAACTGAGGCGGACAAAGCCTCCGAAAAACTTATCACAGAACGACTAGAATCCCGTTTCCCAGACTATGCCGTCCTCGGTGAGGAATTTGGCATGTCAACAGTACAATCGGATAACTGCTGGGTCACAGATCCACTGGACGGAACGGCAAATTACGCGGCGCGTTGTCCAATCTTTGCGGTTGCGATTGGGCTACTACACAACGGCACCCCAGTCCTCGGCATAGTGTTTGATCCCCACACCGATCGGATGTTCAGCGCAGTCAAGGACGGTGGAGCAACATTGAACGGGGTCCCTATTCACGTCAATGACCGTGAGAAATTAGACCCCATCGGACTATTCGGATTTGGATCGCCTGTCCTCGAAATCCTTCACCCGTTTATACAGAAGTGTGGCAAAGCGCGCAGCCTCGGTTCCGCAGCACTCCACATCTGTTCGGTTGCCACAGGTTATTTCGATGGCAGTTTCGACCTCTACACAAAACTCTGGGACATCGCTGCGGCGGCTGTTATTCTACAAGAAGCCGGTGGCAGCATGACCCATCCATCGGGCGCACCGCTGTTTCCGTTATCATCGGATTCCTCCGCCTATCAAGGGCATAATGTCCCCTTTCTTGCAACCAACGGAAGGATACATGAGGAATGTGTAAACACCCTCAAAGAAGATAAAGAAAAATAAACCTAACTTGCGGTAATAAGGAGATCCCCCTTCATGTCCATCCCGAAGCTATCCGTGGGTAATCCCGTCCTAGCGAATCTATTCATGATCATCATCATCATATTCGGTGTCTACGCTTGGATTGTGCTTCCCAGAGACTTGATTCCCGAAATATCTTTTCAGTCCGCAACAGTAACTACATTCTATCCCGGAGCCTCCTCGGAAGACGTTGAAAAACTGGTCACTGTACCGATTGAGGACGCGGTCATAGAGAGCGTAAACAAAACTGATATCATTGTATCAATCTCATCGGAGGGAAGATCATTAATCACCGTCCAGTTTGAGGAAATCAGCGACCGCGACTTTGACAAGGAATTCCAGAACTTGCGGACCGCCGTTGATAGAGTCAACGATCTCCCAGCTGAGATTCTAGACGAGCCCCAAGTGCTAGAGATTGATACGTCAAGCGGTTTCCCAATGTTGACAATTGTTGTCGGCGGAGAAATTTCGGAAGATCAGATGAAGGAGATTGCAGAGGATCTGAAAGATGAGATTCTTGAAATTAAAAACGTCTCCGCCGTCCGGCTAGCGGGGGTGCGGGAAAGGGAAATCTGGGTCGAAGCCAATCCGGATCAGTTAAAAGCATATAACCTCCCTATCGAAGCGGTCATCAATGCGCTGAGAACCCACAATCTGAATCTCCCCGCGGGTACATTAGAGATGGGCACATCGGAGTATCTGGTGCGCACAATGGGGGAGTTTAACAACCTGCAGGAGATTGAAAACACGATTATACGTGCCCGACCAACCGGAACACCATTACGAGTGCGTGATGTTGCAACCGTCTCCGACACTTATGAGAAACCGCGTACACTATCGAATATTAACGGCAAGCCCTCAATCAGCCTATCTGTCCAAAAGAAAACTGAGGGCAATACCATCAAACTGGTCAAGCAGATTCGGGAACTGGTCGAGCAACGTAAACAGAACCTGCCAGAAGGCACAGAACTCTCGGTGGTGAACGATTATTCTGTTATTTTACAGGAACGGTTAGGAATCCTAGAAAACAACGCCATCTTTGGACTGATCTTGGTCGTTGTCCTGCTTTATATCTTTATGGGATGGCGCAACGCTTTCTTTGCGGCATTAGGCATCCCCGTTGCATTTATGGCAACCTTTTTCTTTCTGCACTGGTCAGGATATACCCTCAGCGGTGTTACGTTATTTGGTTTGATTCTCGTGGTCGGTATCGTTGTGGATGATGCAATCGTTGTCATTGAAAACGTGTTCCGGCGTATTCAGGAGGGGATGCCCCCCAAAGAAGCGGCAATCGCCGGAGCCCAAGAGGTGGGGTGGCCCGTCCTTGCGGCAAGTCTCACCACAATTGCTGCGTTCGGTCCGCTCATGTTTATGTCCGGCACTTCGGGGCAGTTCTTGCGAATCGTTCCTATCACCGCTATCTTGGTAATACTCGCATCGTTGTTTGAAGTCTTCATGATTTTGCCGTCCCATATTGCTGAGTGGGGTAAGGCGCAGAGTCGAACACAGCGACGACATGTGTGGTTCGATCGAATCCGAAGACGTTATGTGCGTATACTGAAAGTGACGATTCGGCGACGCTATGTAGTCGTCTGTGGTGTTCTCGTCTTTGGGGTATTGGTCACTATCGGTGCATTTTCCCAGTTAGAAAGGCAGCTGTTCCCCGGCGAAGATTTTCCGCAATTTTACATCAAAGCGGAAATGCCGCCTTCGTTTGGGCTAAAAGAGACCTCCGCCGCTTTAGCAAAGATTGAGGAAGTTGCCATGTCCCTGCCGTCCGATGAACTCGTCGCCGTTGTCACAAACATCGGCTTGATCACACCAACCTCTCTGCTGGAAGGCTCAAGCGTCCGATCCAACGTCGGTGAAGTACTTGTTGAATTGGTCCCAAAGGATCAACGGAGACGAAGTACAGATGAGATTGTCGCAGATCTTCGGGGGAAGGTTGATGCAATCAGCGGCATTGAAAAACTCACATTTGATGCACAACAAGGGGGACCACCGCAGGGAACAGATGTGGAAGTAAAAGTGAAAGGGGAACGGTTCGAGCCGTTAGAAAAAATTGCCAACTCACTCAAAGAGAAATTGCATCAGATGGACGGCGTCTATGATATACGGGATGATTTTGTGACAGGGAAATCGGAAATCCGCTTGCGCGTTAAGGAAGATAGGGCATACCAGTACGGCTTGAATATCTTTCAAATCGCTTACAATGTTCGGAACGCTCTTGAAGGAAATATAACAACAACTTATCGCGACGCCGATGAGTCGGTTGATGTTATTGTGAAATACGACTCAGATGATTTGCAATCAATCGCCAATCTTGAGGAGCTGCTGATTCCTGCGCCGAACGGAACGATGGTGCCACTCAGAGATGTGGCTGAAGCGCGCGAGGAGGGTGGATATTCGGAAATCCGTCGGTTTGAGAATGAGCGTGCAATTACTGTCTCTGCCGCTGTAGACAGTGATAAGACCAGTGCCTTCGCAGTTAACCAAGCATTGATTCAAACTTTTAAAGATATTGAATCGCTTTACCCCGGTTATCGTCTCGATTTCCGAGGTGTCTTCGACCAGATCAATGAATCATTTGGCCAACTAGGAAGACTGTTTGGCGTTGGAATTTTAATCATGTACGTCATATTAGGCGCGCAGTTCAAGTC
The DNA here is from genome assembly GCA_965116925.1 of Candidatus Poribacteria bacterium. Taxonomy (GTDB): domain Bacteria; phylum Poribacteria; class WGA-4E; order WGA-4E; family PCPOR2b; genus PCPOR2b. The sequence goes on from OZ220744.1 coordinate 5,792,237, forward strand.
GTTTATTCAGCCCGTCATTATCCTTTTTGCCGTGCCGTTTGGCTTCATGGGTTCAATGGTTGGATTGTTAATCATTGGCGCACCATTGAGTATGGTTGCGCTGTTCGGCACTGTTGCATTGGCGGGAATCGTTGTTAACGACTCCATTGTGATGATAGATTTCATAAACCAGTACCGTCTACGCGGTTATAACAAGTGGCGGGCAATTTTAACAGGTGGAAGCATTCGATTGCGCCCGATTATCTTAACCTCTGTTACCACAATCTTCGGCTTAATTCCGATGGCAATCGGGTTGGGTGGGAAGTCGCCGATCTGGATGCCGATTGCCTACACAATCATCTTTGGCCTTTCCGCAGCGACCTTGCTAACGTTGTTTGTCATGCCCGCGTTATATGCGATAACAGCGGATGTGCGCGAGTTATTCATCAAGCGGGATCGGAGAACCGAGCCGGTATTTGAAGATGTGACCCTCGTTGCTGAGCGTGCGGACGATTGAAACATCAAATTCTATACATCTCTTTTGAAGGGGAGTGCCTATGTCAAATATTAAAACTGTTGTTACTGCTGACGAACTGCGAGCGCGTCTCGACAGGCTGCCGAGGTTGTATTTGGCAGACCTGCCGACACCGCTGCTCGACTGCCCACGCCTATCCAAAGCCTTAGATGGTCCGCACATCCTAGTGAAACGGGAAGATCAGACCGGGATGGCGTTTGGCGGAAATAAAGTCCGAGAGTTCGAGTATTCCGTTGCCCCCGCGGTGGAGGGGCGATACGATGTCCTGCTACACGGTGCCGCCTCCCAATCCAATCAGTCGCGATTGACGGCGGCGGTCGCAGCGCGATTGGGGTTGAAAGCGGTGATGGTAGGCAGGAAGGATGCCCACGCCGAGCCGGTGAACGGAAATCTACTGTTGAGCCACCTATTTGGGGCAGAAGTTAATCTCGTGGAGACCGCTGAAGAGCGGGAAGCGGTGCTTGAACGCTTAGAATCGGAAGGTCGTCGGGTATACAACACTAGCAGCGATGGATATTACCTGCGAAGCGTATCTTATGTGGATGGCTTTCTCGAACTATGGGATCAACTTCAAGGAAGAGACATTTACCCTAACGCACTCTATGTCTGCTCAGGAGTACACACCCATGTGGGACTAGTAGTTGGGGCAAGAGCGTTGGGAATTCCATTGAGGATTGTAGGAATTAGTCCCAGTCCACAAGACAACGCAGAATCAAACACTAACCTTGCAAAGGTCGCCAACGAAGTATCTCAGATACTCGATCTGGATCTGGATTTTTCAGCGGCTGATTTTGAGAGTTACGGGGAATACGCTGGCGAGGCCTACGGTGTGGTGACTCCCGGCAGCAAAGAAGCGGTCATCTTGGCTGCACAAACAGAGGCACTGGTGCTAGACCCAGTCTACACAGGAAAGACATTTGGGGGAATGATTGACCACATCCGACAGGGACAGTTTACGACGGATCAGACGGTGGTGTTTGTACACACCGGTGGGACACCTGCCCTGTTCGCCTATGGAGATGAGATCTTAGGAGAATCAAGATAGCTTGTAACTTCAGACGAAAGGAGATCTCCAACATGAATGTTATCGCAGATCTATGCGTCGTCCCGATAGGTGTCGGCGTATCGGTTTCCAAATATGTTGCTGAGTGCGAACGTATCCTCAAGGACGCAGGATTGAAAACCAAACTACATGCTTACGGTACCAACATCGAGGGGGATTGGGATGCGGTCTTCGCTGCAATTAAAGAGTGTCATCAGGTCGTCCATGAGATGGGTGCCCCTCGAATCAGCACGACGCTCAAGTTTGGCACACGCACCGATCGCGCACAGACGATGGACGATAAGATAAACAGCGTTGTACATCAGCTGGAAGCGTAGTTACCTAATTGCTGCCGTATCTATCTGGCTCACATCAAAAGAAAGTGCAAAACGATAAGAACGCGGAACGTGATGCGTGAAACGTGAAAACCGTTTATTTATCGGTTCATTATTTACCGAGAGGAGTAAGATAGTTATGGATCTGTTTGACCAGAATCTCCAGCAAAATCGGAAAAGATCTGGTCCGCTAGCGCACCGGATGCGTCCCGACACACTCGACGAATTTGTGGGACAGGAACATCTATTAGGGCCGGAGCAACCCCTCTATCTCGCGATTACAGATGATACCGTGATGTCCTGCATTTTTTGGGGACCACCGGGCTGCGGAAAAACTACTCTAGCGCAGATCATCGCTCAGTGCACAAAGGCGCATTTCGAGCATGTCAACGCCAGCACAACCGGGGTGCCAGAGCTACGCAAGCAGATTGCCGAAGCTGAAGAACGTCTTAAGTTTCACGACCAACGGACTATCCTGTTCTTGGATGAGATCCACCGCTTCAATAAAGCACAACAGGACTTTCTGCTCTCTTTCGTAGAAGATGGAACGCTTGTGTTAATCGGTGCGACAACCGAAAATCCCTCCTTTGAGGTCAACGCCCCACTCCTCTCCCGGATGCAGGTGTATCCATTTCGACCACTAGAATCGTCCCATATATGTCGGTTGGTGGATCGTGCACTCGCCGATACCGAGAGCGGTTTGGGAAGGTATCAGATCTCACTTTCGGATGATGCGATAGATGCTCTAACTCAAGTGGCTGATGGTGATGTACGCCTTGCCCTCAACGCATTGGAACTCGCCGTACAGACCTGCAAACCGGATGAGCAACAGGTACGTTATATAGATGCCGAAAACATTCAAAAAGCCGTGCAGAAGCGGATGTTGCGCCACGATAAATCGGGCGATGAACACTATAACTTGATTTCCGCTTTCATCAAAAGTATGCGCGGATCTGACCCCGATGCTACCGTCTATTGGTTGGCACGGTTATTGGAAGCGGGAGAGGATGCCCGTTTCATTGCGCGGCGCATGGTAATCCTCGCATCTGAAGATGTTGGAAACGCAGACCCGCAGGGGCTGCTGATTGCAGATGCAGCCGCCCGCGCGGTTGAATTTGTCGGGCTTCCAGAAGCCCAATTGAATTTGGCACACGCTGCTGTCTATCTCGCTTGCGCGCCAAAAAGCAATGCCGCTTATATGGCTTTGCTTGCAGCGCAAAAAGATGTGCGCGAGGAGCCCGCTTATCCTGTGCCAATCCATCTACGAAATGCACCGACACAGCTAATGAAAGAGCTCGGTTACGGAAAAGAGTACAAGTACGCTCACGATTTTGAGCACCACATCGTGAAACAGGACCATCTCCCCGACGCCTTGCGCGACAAGCAGTACTATGAACCCACCGATATTGGGGATGAACAGCGCATCCGCGAGTATCTGGAAAAGATAAGAAAATGACCGTGTAATAGTGTAGGGAACGCAGATCTGTGTTCTCTACGACGTACTTGTAAGAAAGAGGAAAATCAGAGTGGCAGAAGCGAAGCGATCCTACCGTGCCATGTTAATGTCAATGATCATCCCCGGATTGGGACAGATTTATCTACGTAAGCTGTTTAAGGGTGTCATTATATTTATAGGTATTATCTTGGCAATGGTGCTCATCTACGCCAACTCATTACCTGTAACCAGCTGGCGAGATCTAATCCACCTAGATCGAACTGAAACATCCCCGGACGATCGGGGTGCAATAGGACAAACGGAAACGTACCCAGAAGCAGACACCTCTAGCTCGACAGGCAAGGACCCGAGACAGTGGCGTGGTTACACCCTATACACTTCTGACAGCAAGTTTATGTTCCGGATTACCGCAGATTTGGATAGCCATCTAATAGACAACAAGGAACTCTCGACGGAATGGGTGCAGGAGTTTCGGAAGCATAAAGTCTTAATTTATAAAGGGGCAACGGTTTCGACCAAAAAGGAAGGCAGTTGGTGGTTGATAGATGATTACTATCAGACATATTCCGTGAGGAAAAGCGAATATGGATTAGACATTTATAGCACCGCACAATGGCGGTTTCGCCCCCGTTGGCAGTTCAAGATTACCGGACTGATTCAACTCCTAATCTTCTGGGGATACGCAGTTTTCGATGGCTGGATTGGACGAAGGCAGGAATAGACAAATGAGCGTCCAACGGGAGTAAAAGAAACGTCGAAGATTTTCGACTTGTCGGAGGAGATACAAATGACAGTACAAGAACAGGTTAAGGGCGCAAACCTCAATTTTTATCAAGCGATGCAAAATCTGAGCATTGACATGATGGACAACGTATGGCTACAAGTGGATTGGGTGCAATGTATTCACCCAAATTGGGAAACAATCACCGGCTGGGAGGAGATTCGCGCGAGTTGGGTAAATATCTTTCAGAACACACATCGAATGCACATCCACCCTAGCGAGGTCGCGATCCACATAGATAGCCAATTCGCTTGGGTGACCTGCGTGGAATCTATTCACACCTTTGCTGGCGGCAGGATGGGCATATCCTTTGCACAAGCGACAAATGTTTTCAAGTACGAGGGAGAGGATTGGAAGATGGTACATCACCACGCGTCCCCATTGCCGAGAGAGGTGGCACTTTCTGGCACCGCAGCGGCACCATCGTTGAATTAGCTGCTTGATACAAACAGAGAGGTTTCAAACGGCGAAAGTTTTCGTTGTTGCTGCTTTCGCCAGTGTGTTACAATCATTTAACATTTCAATTTATCAATAGGAGGAACAAACCTTGTTATCTCAATTATTGCAGAAAAAGTATTTCAGAATTGGGGCGTTAAGTCTCGGAATCATCGCTGCGCTGATTGTGATTCCCGTGGTTGCCAATCAGATATTTGATGAAGAGGTCATTGGGGATTTCAAGCACGTTAAAACCGAATACGATGAGAAACACACACCGAAGATCGAGTGTCCAGATGAAGTTGGTGTTGGAGAATGGTTTGATGTCACCATAACAATCGGTGCCGGTGCAGTCCACCCCACCCTTTATGAGCACTACGTCAACTGGATTGGTATCTACAAAAATGATGTGGAGATAGCACGGGCCTATCTGCACCCGATCTATACCATGCCTAAAGTCACTTTCACAATCGCTTTGGAAGAGAGCACGACATTGGTCGCAATGGAACAGCCGAACCATACCGCGCCTTGGCGGGCATCGAAAGAGATTAAGGTTGTAGAAAGAGAATAGGCTCAAAAACGGATATGTGAGTCGAGAACATCAGTAAATAAAGGGGCGGGGTACTGTGCCGTCCCTTTATTTTTTGGAGAAACTTCAGTTTGAAAACTCACCGCAGAGGCGCAGAGGTCACAGAGATTTTTTTGGTTCACTAGTTCAGAGTGAACGAATGTACCAAATAAATAAATGAACTCATGTTTTCTCTGCGTTCTCCGCGTCTCTGCGGTTAAAATGTAAGAGAGGAAAAATATGCCGTTTATCGCTGCCGAGGAATTACCGAAGATGGAGCTCTTTCCGGGCGCACTCAGTGGCATTGTTGCTGGAGAAGGTCTGATGCTCTCCTTTTTGGAGATGGCGGAGGGCAGTGAAGTGCCAGAGCACAGCCATCCGCATGAACAAGCGGGTCTGGTGTTGTCAGGAGAATTGCAGTTTAGAATCGGTTCAGAAGAAAAAATTCTAAAACCCGGGGAGGCGTTCATGGTTCCGCCAAATGTGGTGCATTCAGGCGTTGTTGCGAAGGGACCTGCGCGCGTCCTCGATATCTTCACGCCGCCGCGGGAGGATTATATCGACCAGTACAATAAGCATACAAGCACCTCTGTCCAGACCAAGTGGGAGTAGGGGGATGTTACAGGTAAAATTAAAAAAGAAGCAGTGACGTTACTTGAACATCTCTCAGCAGAAAACCGAGAGCGATCATTGACTATCTTTGAATCCGTGTAATCCCTTAATCCGCGACAATCTGCGATTCAGACAATAGCGTATTCATCTGGAGAATAAGCGATGTTTGATAGTTTAACCGAACTCATCGAAAAAATATATCTGGGAGAAGACTCAACGATTGAATTCAAGAGAGAGTTGCCTCACAGAGAGAGCCTCGCTGATGAAATCGCTGCTTTTGCCAATGCTAGCGGCGGGGTAATACTGACCGGTGTTGACGACGATGGCGAAATTGTCGGTATGAACCGTCACGATCTGGGCAGGACTGAGAAAACAGTGGTTGAAATATGCCGGGACAGCATTGATCCCATGGTTCACATCCTTACAAAAAAACTGCGGATTGATGATAAAAATCTGCTAAAAATCGAGGTGCCTCGTAGCCCGTTTGTTCACAAATCATCTAACGGCTATTTCATCCGTCAAGGCAGCAGCAAAAGGGAGATGACCACTGAGCAGTTAGGGCGATTATTACAAAGTCGCTCGCAGGCACATAGAATCGCTTTTGATGAACAGTTCGTACCGAATACTCACAAAGATACGTTAAAGGAAACACTGTATCAGCGATTTATCACAGAAGGAGCGACCGATCGGGAAGAAATAGAAAACCTACTACTTAAAAGACGTCTGCTGGTCAAAGAGGGTCAAGCGTACCGCGCCTCGGTAGCCGGCCTGTTAATGTGTCATGATAGACCCGACGATTACCTCTATAACAGTTTCATTCAAACCGTTTTTTATAATAGCGTGGAAAAGGATGCGAACTATCAGATTGATGCTAAAGATTTTAGGGGACCGTTAGACCAACAGATTGTGGATGCCTTTAAATTTGCTGAAAGATACAATCAAGTATCGGCTCGCAAGGAGATTGGCAGAATCGAAAGACCACAATACAGCATGAGAGCCGTTTTTGAGGCGGTGGTTAACGCCGTAGTGCATAGAGATTATTCAAAAGCCGGATCGAAGATTCGTCTGTTTATGTTCACGGACCGGCTGGAACTCTATTCGCCGGGGGCATTGGCAAATACCTTAACGGTGGACGATTTGCGCTATAATCAGGCAACCCGTAACGAACTCCTCGCTCGCCTACTTTCGGAAACGACACTCAGCGATGATATGGGTGCACAGGTAGTGCGGAGGCACTTTTTAGAACGTCGGGGTGAAGGGGTTGGTATCATTCTGAACGAAAGTGAGCGGTTAAGTGGCAAAATTCCTGTATACGAACTGTTCGGCGAAGAGTTACGCTTAACAATTTTTGCGGCAAAATCCCTGCAAGCAGAGTGGGAATTGTAGAAGCGATGACCATAACGAAAAAAAAGACAATATACCTTGCGAATCCCTACGGTTTCTCAGAGCAACAGCGAGAAACTGTGTTGCCCGCTCTGGTTAAGGCATTGGAAGCGATTGGCTTAGAAGTATGGGAGCCGTTTGAAAGAAATAATCAGGACAGATTATCCTCCGATTGGGCGTATCGCATTGGACAAAAGGACAAACAGGACGTATTTGACGCGGACGCGATTTTTGCGGTCGTGAACGGAGTGCCGCCAGATGAAGGGGTGATGATTGAGCTAGGGATAGCGATAGCACTCGGCAAGCCCATATTCCTATTTCGAGATGACTTCCGACGCGCCGTTGATAGTGATGTATATCCACTCAACCTGATGATTTTCAGTGGTCTGCCCCGTCTCGGATGGGAACGTTACTACTATACATCCATCAATGATATCCCATCGCCCGATAAAGCACTGGTAGGTTGGGCGAAAGAATAAAGGATAGGAAACACCAACCCAAACTCAAAACTGAACCCCCGCAAAGAACCCGGGCCAAATACGAACAGTCGTATCATCCCCTTGATATACGCGATCAAATCCGTATCCAAAATCCGAAGTGTCCTGTCTATCCGAGACGATGAAGTTGAGCGAAACACCACCAAAGAGACTGAACCATTTGTGTTGCTCCCAGCCAAACCCAAGGCGCAGTTTGTTCAGGACGGTGTGTTCGTCATACCACCAAGTGTCCTCCTCCGATTCGTCGGTATAACCTACCTGGCGCGTAATAAAGTCAACGTTCAGAAAAAATCGCCTGCTGAGCGGGATATGCCCACCGACACCAAACCCAGACGACCATCTGCCCAAATCGCCGTGCGGATAACTGCCCACCATCAACAAACTGTAAACGTGTCGGCTACCGATGCGAATCCCAAGGTTTGCGACCTCCGTATCGCTACCCCACAATTGCAGGTGCAGCGGGTTATCCTTAACAAAGCTGATTAATCCGAGGGGAATGCCGGACATCCGTCCGGAGACGTTGAGCAGCCCAACCTGTGCCGTACTTACATGCCCAGCGATGTTGAGAAGCCCAATTTGTGTCCCAATCCCACCGAGCGCAATATTGGCTACACCAATCTGTGTACCGGCGTACGGCATATTTGCCTTTTGGTCCCAACCTAGCGCGATATTAGCCGCTGCGCTGAGTTGTGTTCCCTCCAAATTCCCAGCAATGTTCACTCCGGCTGCGGCTTGTAGGCTCCGACCTAGCACATTTCCACCAACGAGATTTAGCCCGGGGGTAATCTGTAACCCCTGAAGGTTACGGGCTGCAAAATTACCCCCGCCAGCGGCTTGAAAGCCCCGGACACTTCCACCCGCAGCGTTGATTCCTGCTGCCGCTTGGAAACCGTTCAGGTCGCCGCCGCTGGCGTTAAGACCTCCCGAAATTTGGAAACCCTCCACATTTCTGCCGACAGCGTTGAGTCCACCTGCAATCTGAAAACCATCTAACTCTCCACCGACGATATTGCCGACCCCGGCAAACTGTGCCCCCCGTGCTTCAACACCTTTAATATTCAACATCCCACCCAATTCGAGCCCATCAAGGTTCGTATGATAACCCGCAATGATATTGAGGGAAAGGTTTGTTGTGATATTGCGATTAGGATCTTGAAATCCGACGGTGCTTATCCACGGGATCAGTGAAATTGTCAGAGGCAGATGCAAATCGCCCCCTTTCGGGATTGGTGGTGTAACACCATCATTCCTTTTTAAGGGAGATAACAGTTCCAAGTTGTCGGAGAGTTGATGTCGGAGAGTATTGGTAATTTGAGAAAGCAGCCCTTCGTTGTTGATTACCTCCGGGTCAATCCCTTGATTGTTCAACAGTGAAATATATTTCCCGTTATAAAAGACGCGAGGTGTAATCTGCTGCGGGTAGCGCGTATCTTCGGACAGGTGGGAATACCAATCTTCGATACCGCGTGTCACATAATCCAATAGTCCCAACACCGTGACGGTCCCATCGGGGCCCGCTGCGCCCCGGTCCCGATCACTGCCGCGCAACCCTTTGAGCAGGAAGTAGGTGAACAGTCCATGTTTCAGGCGTGGCACTTCTGGTGCCCACTGATTACTATCACACGCGGTGAAGATGATGTTACTCTCTTCACTATAACGTGATAACGCTACAACAAACTGCTCCTTCGGTGCCACCCGGCACGCATCAACGATAACGAAGCGGTGTTTTGCGTTTGCGCGGTTGAGAATCGCAAACAGATTTTCGAGACTCAGTCCACTGTCTGAGAGTGGATCGGTGACATCCATCGGTAGAAAGTAGCCTGTTCCATCGACATCCTCGCCATGCCCGGAGAGATAAACGGTCAGCAGGTCTACCGCTTCAAGTTGGGCGTGTCGCTGGAGCTGTTCAATCACATTCGCCTTCGTCGGCTGAATCAGACTATCGGGTGTCATCAGCGTCACATTGACACCTGCATCTTGGAACACCTGTGCGACCGCTTTGGCATCATCGGCGGCATACTTGAGCGATTGGAAGGGGGACGGATAGGTATCCACACCGATAACAACCGCCCAACGTCGCATGTTGACACCGCTTGCGGCACCCAGCTGGAAAGTGCCACCACCGGCAAGCGCCAACGCCCGTCGGCTCACCGCTATCGACTGTCCCTTTATTGTTGTAAGGGTTAAGGTTTCGTTTTGTTGCGGTATCAAGTCGGTAGAGAGAAACACCTCATCGAAGCGATTCTCTGGACCCTCAAGGACAGGCTGCCACGCCAGATTCCACTGTTTGTGATCATTCTGAAGGTGTTGTACAAGTTGTCGGTATGTCAATTTATCACGCCATTGCGCTTCAATCGTCTGGTTCGCAGGATTTTGCAAATCCCGATTCATCGGGCTGCTCGGAACGGCATGGGAAAACACCCGACGATAGAGGGAATAGGTCATCGCGCTGACGGGCAGATAGGTCTCACCAATCGGGATGCGGAGTTCGTGAACAACTTGATTATAGGCAGCAGCTGCTAGCAGCAGCGCAAAGTCGGCAGATTCGTCCAAGATGTCCTCCGTATGGCTCACAATCTGCGTAGGTTGAACGACTCCCGTTGGTGTATCCGTCACCGGCGTGCCTTTGGGTCGCCCCAAACGAATCTCCCGGAGTATATCGCCGGAGTAGCATGTGTCGATAATGCAGACAACCTGCTGCGTCGGAAGTTCTTGGAGTAGGGTGTTGAGTTCATCATCTAGGAGGTACGTCCTCGGCGATGCCAAATCCGCATCCACAGGCAGCAGGGCTTCGTCGTTCCTGTCTGGGTATCGCCCCTTCGCCTCATCACCCGGAAAAGTTCCGAGCTTGTCAATAATCTGCGTCCCGTGTCCGCTAAAATAGAAGAGTAGACTATCAGAAGGGGTCAGGCGTCGGTTGAGCTCCCGAAATTTACGCTGAATCTCCGCCTTATTCGGATTAGGCAGGATGTGCATCTGCGCCTGTGTAACTCCGTGCGCGGAGAGGACTGCCTCCATCAGTTTCAAGTCATTTGGCGGAGCATCAAGCTGCAAATTAGGATTTTCATAGTCCCAGACCCCCACAAGGATAGCGTGTTGTTCAGCGTAGACAAACTGTGAAAATATCACAAAGAGACTACAGATCGGAAGCACCCAGCCAACAATAACACTTACCACAGAGACGCAGAGATTTGCAGAGATTTTTTTATTTTTTCTCTCTGTGTTTTCTATGTCTCTGCGGTGAGAAATTTCCCGTTTTCCTGTTTTCTGGTTTTCCGCTCCGTCTCTACGATAATATAGATCCGTGACCATCGTTGACCTTGGACTATTCTGAACCATTCTGCGTTCCTTTCGTAAAATTCTCTAGCAGCTCTGAAAAACGCTGTCGTTTAAGCGATAATTTCTCCGTCATGGCATCACGTTCAGTCGCGGGAAGTTCCCCCAACTTGAGTCGGGATTGGTACAATTCGACCAGTTTGGTGTGCATCGCGAGATCATCGGGATGCATCTTCAAGAACGTTTCAACCGCTTCAATTGAGGCGGCGAGTTGTGCTGCATCCGTTGGTTTAGGAACAATGAGAAACTCCAACATCCCCTCCGCTGAGAGGGGTGGAGCGATTCGCCCTGTATTTTTATTACCTTTTTGTGGACCCCATTCCAGCGACGGGGTGAGCGGTGAAAAAATCGATACAACGAATAACAACAGCCCAACCACACCGATAGCAGACGGCACCCACACTGGCACCGGCGTTTTCAGCTTATCACGTATTTCGATCCAGACGGAACGGCGTCGAACCGACGGAAATGGCGGTGCCTCGATCGAAATAGACCCCTCTCGGACAGCTTCACCAAAATCTTCTAGCGATTTCTTTGTCTCCTGCAAGATCCTATATTCCCGCTCACATCCCTCGCAGCCGAGAAGATGGTCTCGAATCTGTGGGGACAACTCTTTGTCAATGGAGTGGAGCAGCTTTTCCTGTACTTGATTACATTTCATTTTTGTTCAACCTCCTTAGGCGTGAAACGTGATGCGTGAAACGTGAAAAAAGACAGATACTTCCTCACGTTTTATGTTTCACGTTTTATTTGCTTGTTTCTTCGATCATCACTCCTCAATGAACTGTTGAACTCAATTTTCTCATCAACTTGCACTAAAGGTTATTATGTGGAATGGTTTTCAACCCGGCCTCTTCAAAATTCAACTGTCAGGCCAAAATAGGGGATACGCGGGAATTGCTGTGCCTCAAAGATTTCAGGCTCTTCGATTTCGACCTCTTCACCTTGGACTTCAAGCGGCTCATCTGGGGTAAAGACGAATTTCACGGTATTTTTCCGGTTGTAAACGTTCAGAATATCAAGGAACCCACCTACCCGTAAGCCCATAAAGTCGAATTTGTAGCTCACCCGGAGATCCAGCTTGTGGTAAGGGGTCAGTTCGGCAGTGACAGATTCATCAACATCCGCCAAAAGTGGGTTCAATCCACGGGTCATTGGGTCTTGGATGAGAACGACAGAGCTGATCGGCACTTCGGATGTTCCGTTCAAATACTGCCACTTCGCACCAATCTCAAACTTAGGTGTGAAGCTATAATTGGCGACAACGCTAACAATATTTGTGTTATCAAAGAAATAAGGATGATAGGAGCTCTCAGGATTCTCGCGCCGTTCAGCGTGTGTGTAGGCGTACGAAATCCAACCGAAGAATTTATCTGGCACGCGGTGTCGCAGGAACGCCTCTGCCCCGCTAACATACGCAGTCCCCTGATTAAGATAATTCGCTATCTCATCCGCTGTGACTAACTTCTCCATATCTTTGTAATAGGTAGCAAACTTGAATTCTGTTCGAGCTGAAAGTTCGTGTTCCAGTTCCATGATATAGTGCCGTGCGAGGCTCGATTCCAACGCAGAATTCCCGTTCTCCGATAGTATCTGATGCGGTTGTGGACTCTGTTCATAATGTCCATACGCGAACCGGAGATTGGAACCGCTCGGCAGAGCAAAACTTAAACTGCCCCTCGGTTGAATGGAAAGCTGTCTCGTCACATCCAGATAATCCAACCGAACTCCTAGCGCGCCAGATAGAGAGGGTAACGGGTCATACCGCCCCTGTAGGTAGCCCTCAGCGCGAAAGAAATCGTGTCCGAATTCGTAGTGGCTTTCTTCGATATCAACCAACTCCTCTCCCTGTTCATACACAATAGTTTCTCCTACTGTCTCTCCATCTTCATCAACGATTGGAGTAACCGTTTCTACAGGCTCCTCACTCTCTTCATATTGTGGAATCCTGCTGTCCTCAAAGCTGTTGGCAGGCGTGAAGGAGAAGAGGAATCCCGTTTCCAATGCAGCAGGCGTATCTTCACTACCAATATCGTCAGGACGCAAATTTAATCTGTAGGATAGGTCTTCCCTAAGCGTATAGACCGGAACTTTAATGTTTATGTCGTAGTGCCCGTAGTCTACTTCAGAAGACACAAGTTCTCCAGCCGAATCAAATTCATACGATTCCATAAAGGGTGCCTCAAAGTCGATAGTAAGGAAATTAAACGAACGGGTAAGCGAGAGGTGCGAGGTGAGATTTTCAGTGAAATCTGAACGGAGATGGATGCCTTGTGCATTAAACCCATTTTTGAAAAAAGCAGAGGCGCGCCCACCTTCAAATGTCTGCGTTTCTTCTTCCTGACCGCTCTCCACTTGCGTAACCTCTACAGATGTCGCCTCCTCAACGTGGAAATGGTCGGTTGCAGCAAAGCTGTTGAGCGTCAGATGATGTTTTTCACCAAAGGGGTAGGCGAATTTGAGTTGGTAATCAGAAAAGTAGGGAAACTGCTGTCCATCAATGAACCGTCCAACAATGAGATCGATGTAGCTTCGTCGTCCGGCAATAGACACGTATCCCTCATCCCCAATTCTGCGTTCAAGCATCCCCTCAGAATAGAGGATATTCAGGTTAAATTTACCGCTCATCTGTTCCTCTAGGTTATCCCGCGAGTGGATGTCCAACACCGCTTGGGAATCTAGTCCGAATTCCGCACCGTATCCGCCGGCATAGATGTCAATTTTATCAATGACTTCTGAACTGACGGTCGAGAGGAGACCACCCCAGTGAAACGGATATCCGAGCGGTGTCCGGTCGAAATAGTAGATGTTAGATCCTGGCTCACTTCCACGAATATAAAGAATGCCAAAGTAATCATTGGGGACACCGATGCTCGGCAGCGTCGTCAACCCTTTGAGAGCATCGTTACCGACGCCGGGGATGCGTATCAGTTCACTCCCGCGGATGTCTTTTCGACTAACTGTTGGCGGTAGACGTTCCCCTTCAACAATAACTTCTTCTAGCATGAGTACCTCCCCAAGGTAAAGCGTTACTTGGATGGTATGACCTGCGGTTACCGCTATATCGGTTTCTGTAGGGGTACTGTACATTTCGTGAGTTATTGACACGGTGTAGGTGCCTGGAGCAAATTTTATAAACCAGAACTTCCCTTCCGTATCGGTTGTTTGACGTTCATCAGTTCCAAGGATATGGACCTCTGCACCGACCACCGGTGCGTTGGTACTTCCATCATAAACGGTGCCTTCAATCGTCCCGGTTTGGGATAGTGCTGCGAGCGGGAGTAAGAGAATTAACAACAAAGCGATGAAGAACAGATACAAACTCGCCTTCCATATCAATAAGAGGTGTTTCACCAAATCTTCGTAGTGGAAGCCTCACCCTTTAGGGCGAGGCTTCCACTGCGCTCCCTTTTTGTTGTTTTTGTAATCCACCCTACACTTTTCAGATAGATTTGTGATAGAATATAGTCCGTAACTCAATGACTTAGGAAAAACGCTCGTTTTTCGCTGCCCTCTCGCTTCGATGCGAAAGGCGTAGTTTGTCTGAGGTTTCGCCCGGAAGGTGAAGCCGTGATAGCACCGCTACACGGTGAATCCTTCTAAACAGTTGCTGCAACTGTCCGGTGGCGGGTGTGTAAAGTTACGAGCCAGAGCCGAGAAACCGCGCTATCTCTTAGGACTTTTATAGCACCAAGATAGCGTCGCGGGTAAGATAATTGCCCAAGCGTAAGTCCCGTTGGACAGGCGACAAGCCCTGTCCTTCAGGGCGGGGTAGCTGACTACTGTTTTATCCCTTATAATCCTGATAAGATTAGAATTTCGCTACGCTCAACCTGTTTAAGAGTTACGCAGTTGACAGAAAGTAGCGCAGATTTCCCAATCTGCGATCGGATCATCCGCCGAATTACGCCCGCTCTCAACGTGGTTTCTTCGCAGGAAGGTCGTTCTTGCAGCTTCCTTATCTGAATCTGACTGCCACGGTTGTCGTCCACCCGCTCGAGATGTCAGCTTCATATATGAAATCTTGATGATGTTTAGATACAATCCTAACGTCATAGATGCCAGGTTCAATAGTAAAAGTTACTATAGCACCAGGTAGTAGAACATCGGATTTGAGTTGATCTGCCCCCCAAGAATCGTCTTTGGCAGCAGCGATAAAAATACTCGTGATTGTTACATTTGAATGGTTCTTGACTGTCAAAAAACCCTCTTCCTCTTCTTCTGTTACATTTACCTCTACATGACACCCACCAAGAACGATCGAGAATGTGATACAAGAGATGACAAGAAGTAGTGCTTGATGCTTCATAGTTTCCTTTCCTCTTAGTATTAACTCTCGGCAAAATAGGATGCCAAGCGTGTCGCGAGTTGTTCTCTCGCGTGATATAGACGGCTTTTAACCGTTCCTTTCCTAATGCCGAGCTTCCCTGCGATTTCCTTCACCGAAAGTTCCTCAATGTAAAATAACCAAATCACCTGTTGGTGAATCAAGGGCAGTTCCGAGATTGCGTCCCGAACAATTGCCATTCTCTCTTGAAACAGGAGATCCGTCTCTGGCGCAGGTGAATCTGATGGTATCCTCTCAGTCCCAAAATCTTCATCGTCCAGACTGCCAAGTGTGCGTCTAGCAGCCGTTCCTTCACGACGGGACCAGTTCCGAACCACATTTTTCGCAATCTGATGGAGCCACCCCAGAAACGCTGTCTCGGATTCGTCCGCTATCTGCTCGCGATTTTGATGCGCGATCAGGGCGACTTCGTTGCTGATATCTCGACGGTCTTCGGGTTGGCTGTGTTTATAGTAGACACGACAGAGCTCATCAACGAATTGCATAATCTGAGGGTGATACTCTCCAATATCCCTTGCCACAATGTCCTCCTACCCCTTTTAGTGTTGGGCGGACTAAAATGGTTCACTATGCATCTGCTTTTCTTCTGAAGTTTTTCGTGGCTTACTACCCGAATTTGTGATAACATCTCAAGAAATATATCAGATGGGTGGAAGATTGGAAGCATGGAAGATTGGGGATGAACTCTAGCCTTCCATTTTCCCACCTTTCCGCCTTTGGTGACATTATAAATCATCACAAGGTAAAGGGGAAGAAAAGCGAATGGGAATAAACATACAAGATAGAATCATCGACGCACATATCCACGTCTGGACAGACGACTTTGAAAATTATCCACTAGCACCCGGTTTCGACCCAAGCGACCTGTGGCTGCCCTCCTTTACTCCAGCGCAGTATTCCGAGTACAGTCATTCAGTCGGCAAAGTCCGGATAAACCTTGTCCAGATGACGTGGTACGGTCTAGATCACAGTTACATCATAGACCTGATCGCCAACGCTCCGGACACCTTTGTGGGAACAGGCATCGTGCCAGCGGTAACGGATGTGTCGCTCGCTAGTCCGGATAAAACGATGATCGCGCTATCCCGTCGGGGTATCTACGCCTTCCGTGTCCGTGGCGGCAAAAGCGCGCGTATGCCGATAGGTGATGTTACACGGTGGCTCGATTATCCGGGGTATGAGGGGATGTTTGCAGCGGGAGCAGCGCACAACCTCGCCTTGAGTTTCCTGATGGGGCTCGACGATTTGCCGGACTTAGATCGGATGTGCACCCATTTCCCCGAAACCCCTGTGATTTTGGATCATATCTGTGGGGTGAGGATACGAGATGGCGTTTTCCCTGAAGAAGACCTCAAAACACTCTGCGATATGGCAAGGCATAAGCGCGTAATGGTCAAACTGGGTCCTTTTCAGGCGTTGGGAGATGGGCAGGCTCCGTATCTGGATCTTTTGCCGCTGATTCGACGGGTGGTGGACGCCTTTGGACCAGAGCGGTGTATGTGGGAAAGCGATAGCGGAGGGCCCGTGGTAATGAACGATCCGCATACCGATTTTCCTGCGGCTATCGCACTTATCAATGACCACGCTGATTTCCTAAGCGATTCGGACAAGGAACAGATCCTTTTCAAGACAGCGGAAGATTTTTTCTTCAACCGTTAAGATAGATTAGAAAGAAAAACTTTCCCAAATTTCCCGCCGGTTGAGGTTCGACGCAGCCAGCGTTTTTTTGCTATAATCTGTTGGCTCATGTAAAAAGAAAGTGCAAAACACGAAGCGAAATCGTAGGGGCGGGGTCTCCCCGCCCGCCGTAAGGGTTGGGGGACCCAACCCCTACGAATATTCGGCTTCTTTGCACTAAATCTTAACATGAGCGAATCTGTTTTAACCATTACACAAGTGCATAAAATCCAATAGGAGGATACTATCATGAAAATCACCGATATTGAACTCACTTACTTGGACGTTCCCTTCACATCACACACAAACGAGCACATGCAGTATTGGCTGCCACATTGGCACATTGTCCAGATCTGCAAACTCACCCTCGACAACGGTGTGGTCGGTTGGGGTGAAACGATTCCCAACTACACTTGGGCAGGAGTTCCCGATGATATCGCAGAGCGGATTGTGGGGCGCGAGGCTGGCGATC
Source organism: Candidatus Poribacteria bacterium (assembly GCA_965116925.1). Lineage (GTDB taxonomy): Bacteria > Poribacteria > WGA-4E > WGA-4E > PCPOR2b > PCPOR2b. The sequence goes on from OZ220744.1 coordinate 5,809,693, forward strand.
TGTTGTGGGAGGACGGTTTGGGTGCTGGTGTCCAAATCGCGCTCTTCGACGCAGTAGGCAAATCATTGAACACACCTGCTTATCGGCTTCTAGGAACGAAGCTCCGAGAGTGGTGTCCGCTCTCTTGGTGGGCGATGGATATGCCGCCGAAGGATTGGGCGCGACAATGTGCTGATGCGGTTGAACAGGGGTATATGTCCTCCAAACTCAAAGCACGGACATGGTACGACCTGCACGCAGCCATCCAAGCCATTATCGAAGATGTCCCCTCGCAGTTCAAGCTGGATCTGGACTTCAATTCAACCTTGGCGAATGCAGCCAATGCCGTCGAGTTTCTCAAAACCCTCGAACAGTATGAACAGGTCGCCATGATCGAAAGTCCGATTCCGCAGGACGATGTCGCCGGGAATAAACAGATCCGCCAACGCATTAACCGACCTGTGGCAATGCACTACGGCTCCCCGCCCATCCTGACGACGCTACTGGAAGATGTGGCGGATGGCTTCGTTATTTGTGCCGGTGCACATCGTCTGTTGAAGCAGGCGACCGTTTGTGAAGAAGCGAACAAACCCTTCTGGTTGCAACTTGTCGGCACCGGCATCACCACGACATGGGCTGCCCACCTCGGTGCCGTATGCGCTCAAGCCAAGTGGCCTGCGATCACCTGCATGAACATCTGGGAGAGCCAACTCATCACAGAACCGATCGAGCTGCGCGGCGGTTTCTACCGTGTCCCGGAAAAGCCGGGTATCGGCGTGGAGGTTGACCAAGAAGCCATGCAAAGATATCAGGTGGATTACTCCTTCGTAGATACACCCCGTCATGTTTATCGCTATACCCGCGCAAGCGGAGAGACCACCTACTACGGTTGCAACAAGCAGGACCTCCACGCAGTCTATCCGAACGATGCCATGCCGACTTGTGAGGCGGGATCTAATCTGGAACCGGTTCCCGACGACGGAAGCGATGGGTTCAAAGAAATCTACGATGCCGTGCAGGATGGCAGTACCGTGCGGCGATTAGAGGAATAAAGGAACCTAAACTATGGCAAACGCAGGAAACCGATACGTCAATCCCTACAGAGTCATGCTAGGGGAGTGTACCCGAAAGGAGATTCGGGAGGCGTTGCAGCGTGGCGAATTGAAAGCTGCCATCATCCCGATCGGCGCGACCGAGCAGCACAACGAACATCTGAGCCTAGATCTCGATATTGTCCTGTCCACATTCATTTCTCAGCAGGCTGCCTTACGACTCTACCCCCAAGTCACTGTCGCCCCACCCTGTCCGGTGGGCTACTCCCCGTACCACATGGCACGAAAGGGGACGCTGACATTGCGTAAAGAGACAATGCAGGCATATATCTTCGATGTCGCACAGAGTCTGAAAACCCACGGCATTCGTACGATTCTGGTCGTAAATGGTCATGGCGGTAACCACGGATTGCTTCAGGAGGTGCTTCCGGCGTGGCAGCAAGAATTGGATATCACGATGGAGGAGGAGTCTTACTGGATGGGGCTTACGGACGAAGACAGGCAAACCATCCTCCAAGGCTACAGAGATCTGAGAGACGGCAAGCTGGACACGGTGGCGCGACAAACTGCGCTGAACCATGCCTCAGAGGATGAGACCTCCGTGATGCTAGCGGCGTACCCGCAACGGGTGCGGGCTTTCACAATGGAAGAGTATGACGCTGCCAACTTAGATTATGCCTATAATCTATCGCCCGAAGTTGAGGCGTATCTTGAACCTTTTTCCAAGGAGGGTTGGCCCCAAGGTGGACAGAATCCGGAAAACCCTCGTGACCGCGCCCGCCAAGAGAACGCGCTGCTTGCCACCGTCGAAAAAGGTGAAGCACTCATCGCCCTCCACACCCAATACGTCGCCGACAAGCTGCAGAAAATGATTGATGCGACAGAAAAGGGACTCCCTTGGTCCCCACCTGAATAAAAACTGGGTTCATGTCAAAAGAAAGTAAAACGTAAAGAGAAACCGAGTTTTTTCTTCAAAACTCGGTTTCTTTACACCATTAGGACTTACGCATTTCAGGGCGGGGCAAGATGCCCCGCCTACGGTTAGCTGCGTAAGTCCTGACCATTTCTTAACATGAGCGAAAACTGTGAGGTAAAAAATGAAATATAGAGAGATGGGAAGAACAAGCTGGCAAATCAGCGAAGTCAGTCTCGGCGGGGCGTACCTGATGGGAGATGATCCCGAACGTGCCCAAGAGAGTACGGACGAAGTGGTAAAGCGTGCACTCGAATTAGGGATTAACTACATTGATACCGCCCCACTCTACGGCAAGAGCGAGGAACTCTTAGGCGGTGCACTTGAAGGTGTAGCAGAACACTTTTATATAGCCACTAAGGTCGGCTATGATCCCCCCGATTTCGACTATCGCGGAGACGGTGTCCTGTGGAGTATCGAACGGAGTCTGCAGCGAATGCGTATCCCAAAATTAGCGACGGCACAGATCCATGAGGTCAATATGGCAGGCTGGGAACGAATCACGGAACCGGGCGGAACACTTGAGGGCTTGAGGGAAGCGCAGAAACGTGGACTCTGCGAAAGAATCGGGATTACAGGCAGAGCCATCCCGCTCTTGGCAAAACTCGCGGACACCGGGGAATTCGATACAATGCTAGTGTACCATGACTATCATCCCTGCTCGCAGAGGGCAGCAAAGGCGGTGATTCCGGCGGCTGCCGCTCATAATATGGGAGTTGTTGTCGCCACACCGTTGGCGGGCCTGTTGTTTGCCGACGAACCTCGGCGGTCAGCGGCGGTCGCAGCGATATCAGATACCGTGGAACGGGAACGCGTCCAGCGCGTCCTCGGACGACTTCAGGATGTACCGGGAACACACGCACAGAATGCCTTCCAATATATCCTCACTGATTCGAGGGTAACGACGGTTTCCAGCGGCGCAGCCAATATCGCTGAACTGGAGGATGTCGCGCAAGCGTCGGAAATGGGACCGCTGCCGTCAGCTTTGCGTCAGGAGTTGGATCAGATTACGTCAGGGCTTACGCAAATTTAGCACACAGGGGTAGATTTTTGATTTTTAACCCCCTAAATCCCCCTTATCAGGGGGACTTATGAACCCGCTGCGTAAGTCCTATACGTAATATTCACATCAATAGTCACCGTATTTGTTCAACACTTTTTTGCCCGTTCTATAGGGAAACTATGCTATAATCTTGGTCAATTATCCTCAAATCGTTCATTTCCATTAGGACTACGCGCCTCTGCGGGGAACAACGATCGTTGTTCCCTACGAATCACAATGGATGGGGTGCCATTACGAGGCATTGAAGCAGCAAGTAGGTTGGGTTGAACGGGTCAAAGCGAATCCCTATCAATGCCGATAACGGTTCTACCTTTTAACAACCTCGTTTTATAAATAGATATAGTGAAACCCAACGCCCAACCCACGCACCGCTTATCAAGCGTTGGGTTTCACTCGGCTGGGGAAATTTCAAGTTGAACAGAACCCTGCAATCCAAGTGGAGCGACTTGGCATGTTTGATGAGTGCCGTTCAACCCAACCTACGTTACGCTAAAAGCCCCAGCGGGGATCTATTGGGGTAATAATCCATGCAATCTGTGTCATCCGTTTAATCCGCGATTCAGGCAATAATGATGAGCATCCCTCAATTGTCTATAAGGAAACATTCTTTATGTTTAAGCGTTATTTAGTGGTTTGTAAGCAGCAGTATCACATCGCACTCATCATTTTATTGATATTCATCGTTGGTTCTCAAAACATATCCGCTCAACAACAGATCGCTCTAGATACCTACGCCATCTTCCAACAGAGCTGCCTCATCTGCCACGGAGTTGACGGTGCTTATAAAGAAACACTCTTGATGGAACATGATACGCTCATCGCAGAGGGGACGGTTGTTCCGGGCAACCCCAGCGCGTCTTTGTTATATGATCGGGTTGTTGGGACACCGGGCAGTGGTCCACAGATGCCTTTGGGACAACCGCCCTTGTCCACGCAAGCGATTAACACAATCCGTAACTGGATATTAGCCGGTGCTCCCGATTGGGCGACAGTGGCTACAACCGATGGCGACTTCATCTCTCAGGGTGAAATACTTAATACCATTGAGACCCACCTGATGTCACTCACACCCTTTGACCGTGCTTTTGCTCGTTACTTCACAATGACACATCTCTATAATGCGGGGGAGTCTGTGGGGATTCTCCAAGAATACCGCAAGGGACTCTCCAAACTGGTCAACAGTCTCTCATGGAAGCGTGAAATTACCAACCCACAACCCATCGACCTACAAGAAACCATCTTCTATATCGACCTCAGACACTACGAGTGGGATGTCAATGATAGCTGGACGAAGATAGAAACGGAGTATCCCTATCATATCGGGTTTGATGCACCGACACAGACCGCACTGAAGGCACAACTGACACGGTTACAGACCGAAATGAGGTGTGATATGCCATCGGTTCATATCGACTGGTTTGTCGCACAAGCATCTCTACCTCCACTATACCATGATCTACTCTCATTGCCATTGACAGATAGGGAGTTAGAGACCCGATTGGAGGTTGATGTGGCACGCAATATCACCAATGCGCCGGGAGTTGATGTCTGGCGGGCGGGGACCAACCATTCAGGTGTTTCGACTAATAATCGGGTGATAGAACGACACACCTCGCGTTATGGGGCATATTGGAAGAGTTATGACTTCGCTGGTAGTGTTGGGACACAGAACATCCTCACCCATCCGCTCTCTTTCACGCCCGATGGTGGTGAAGCGATCTTCAATCTTCCCAATGGGTTACAAGGCTACTATATTACCAATGCGTCCGGCTCCCGTTTGGACGCAGCACCGATACAGATAGTTTCCAATCCCGCTGCGAGTAACCCGAAGGTGCGTAACGGGCTCTCCTGTTTCGGTTGTCATACGGAGGGAATGAAGACGTTTGAGGACGAAGTCCGTGCTGTGATAGAGAGTAATGCCACCCCTGCTTTTGATAAAGCGCATGCGTTGAGACTCTACGTTGAACAGGCGGTGATGGACGGACTTATTGCTGGAGACATGGACAGGTATGAAACTGCGCTTGAGGCGACAGGCGGTGCGGTTGACGACATTGAGCCTATATTCCGTTTCCATGAGGTGTTTCAGGGACCGGTGGACGCTGCGTATGCTGCAGCCGTAGTTGGCTTAGAAACCGATGTCTTCCAAGAGAAGATTCGTGAGAATGTGGGATTACAGAATATCGGTTTGTTGGTGTTAGACAGCCCAAATGGGAGTATGAAACGGGATGCGTGGACTGAAGGTTTTGATGATGTGATATTTGCGCTGGATTTCCCTGAGTCTCAAGTTGACAGTCCATCGCAGCCGGATCTGCTACCGGGCGGGGGTGTTCACATTCCTGACTCCAACTTGCGTACGGCGATTACGGAGGCACTTGGTAAAAGTCCCAATGCTCCAATTACTGTGGAGGAGATGGAAAGGTTGGAAGAACTCAAGGCAAATACCGGAGACATCCGTGACTTAACAGGCCTTCAATTTGCCGCAAATCTAAGAGACTTACGTCTTGGTGATTGGAGCTGGAAAAAAAAGAATCAGATTTCTGACCTCACACCGATATCTGGATTAATCAATCTGCGCGAACTCTGGCTTGACGAGAACCCTATAGTAGATTTCGCTCCTCTAAAGGGCTTAAAAAATCTTGCCAAACTGGTATTTCGTATCACTCCAGTATCTGACCTGTCGCCGCTCGCAGGCTTAACCAACCTAAGGACTATGTATTTTAATGTAACCAAAAACATATCTGACCTGTCGCCGCTCGCCGGATTAGTCAATCTGAGGACTATGCACTTTTCCGATGGCAACGTGTCCGACCTATCGCCACTTGCTGGATTAACCAACCTAGATGACCTTCTCATATTTAGCTCTCCCATATCCGATTTATCATCTCTCGCGGGTCTAACAAGTCTGGAGAGGATCACAATTGGCGGTGCAGAAATCTCAGACCTTACACCTTTAGCGGGATTAACCCACTTGGAACTGCTGAAGATCAACGGTAACAAAATATCCAACCTTTCACCGCTTGCAGGGTTAACCGGGTTGAATCATCTGAATCTTGAACGTAATGACATATCGGATATATCACCGCTTGCAAAGTTAACCGGATTGAATCATCTGAATCTTAAACGCAATGACATATCGGATATATCACCGATTGCAGGGTTAACCGATTTGAAATGGCTAGATCTGTCAGACAACAACATTTCTGATCCTTCACCCTTGGAGGAGTTACGCGAGAATATAGAACTCATTTGGCACAACAATCCGGGGTTCCCAAAAGGAGGACCGAAAATAGAGGGACCATGGCTATGGGTTTTGCTACCGGATATCGAACTAGATAGCGACACGGATTTACTCTCAGCAGCAAGTGAGGGTCGGGTAGCGGAGGTGGAGATCTCCACCCATGGGGCAACGGAGGGGAAGGCGGTCAACGATGATGTGTGGACCGCCCACAGACTCCCGCCGTCGGGCGGTAATAACATTGGAGATATGTTGAAAGAATCTATCCGTGACGGAGTTATCTATGGCACTGTGTCTCTCCATTCACCACGGCAACAGGAAACAACAATATACGTCGGTAGTGAGGATGAGTCAAAGGTCTGGCTCAACGGGATTTTGATTTACCAGAATCTCCGTAGACGTGGTGCTGATGATTACCAAGAATTTTTCCCTGTCACGCTCAAGCCGGGGAAAAATGTCCTGTTAATCGCGGTTGAAATCATTGGTAACAATGGTAGTGTTTTTTTAGGGTTTGAACCCGGCACCGAATATACGGTGTCAATGGGTATCGGCTACACTTTTTCCCACACATCAATTCATACGGGTGATACTTTTACCCTCGACATCTTGGCAGAAAATGTCTTCGACATGGCAGGCTGGCAGTTTGATATCACCTTCGATCGTGCTATACTTGAAGCTGTCAACGTAATCGAAGGTGATTTCCTGAAAACAGGTGGAAGTACAACTTTCTTTCAAGGCGGAAGTATTGACAATGTAGCGGGTAAAATCACGGGACTCAGCGCAGCGCGCCTGTCCGCCGAAGGTGTGACCGGCTCCGGCACTCTGCTCCAAGTGAACTTCAAGGCGAAATCGGGAGGCGAAACGAAGTTGACGCTGCAGAACTTCCAATTCGGCTCTGTCACCGGCGATATTATCCCCGCCGGACCGCATGAAATCACCATCACCGTGGAGGGACGACTTACCACGGGGGATGTGAACCGAGATGGTGTGGTGACCATTCTGGATCTGATTCTCGTCGCACAGCAGTTGGGGAGAAGGGTATCTGCCGGCTCGCCGGTGGATGTCAACAGCGACGGTGTTGTCACCATTCTCGACCTCATCCTCGTGTCACAGGGAATTGCCGGATCATCCGCTGCACCTCCAACCCCCTCGGTAGAAAGCGTAGATGCCGCGACAATAGAGGCGTGGATTGCACAAGCGCGGTTGGAAGATGACGGTTCGCTTGCTTTCAAACAGGGTATTGCAAACCTTGAAAAACTGCTAGCCTCGCTCATTCCTGAAGAAACTGCGCTATTGGCAAACTATCCGAATCCATTTAACCCAGATACATGGATACCGTATCAGTTGGCACAGTCGGCAGAGGTGACGCTGACGATTTATGATATGAATGGGGAGCTGGTGCGGCATTTGGCGGTGGGGTATCAGGCAGCGGGCATGTATCGGAGTCGCAGCCGTGCAGCGTATTGGGACGGACGGAATCAACTTGGTGAGTCTGTTGCCAGTGGTCTCTATTTTTATACATTAACGACGGGTGAGTTCACAGCGACACGGCGGATGCTGATACTCAAGTAAAGTTTGCCCGATTTTAGCCGTATGATATAATAACGCAAGTTGCTAGTAGTACGTAGGTTGGGTTGAACGGAATCGATGAAAAATGATACGGAGGACAAGTGGGCTGGGGGCGCGATTCCGGTTGAAAACTCACAAGTCGAGTGAAACCCAACATTTGACCGGTGGCGGATTATAGTAGATCTCAGAATTAATGAAACACTCCAAATCGGCGCAGTTGGAAACAGCACCTACCAAACATGAGGGGCGCAAGTGTGTATTTATTTTTTGAATTCACTATAAGATGTTAGGTTTCACACCCTCTATCTACAAGACGGTGGTATTGAAAAAATACCACATCTACTGTCATTGATAGAGACTCGGCTTTAACCGTTCAACCCAACCTACGATACTGAAGTAATGAAGGGAGGACAGCTTATCATGAGTGTAGAAAGAACGACAGAGAAAGAAGTTCGGGCACAACCGACAGCGCACATTGAGGATGTTCCACCACTGAAGCAGGGTGACCGACTCACGCGAGAGGAGTTTGAGCGGCGGTATGAGGCAATGCCCCACCTGAAAAAAGCAGAACGGATCAAAGGAGTTGTGTACATGCCATCACCTGTACGAATAGATCTTCATGGCAGACCCCACGCTCAAATTATGGCATGGCTAGGAGCGTACTGGATAGCAACACCTGGTGTCGATTTGGCGGATAACAGCACGGTTTATATGGATTCCGACAATGATCCCCAGCCCGATGCGTTGCTGCGGATAGAACCTGCACAGGGGGGACGTTCCCGAATTATTGACAAAGGATATGTAGAAGGATCGCCAGAATTAATTGTCGAAATTGCCGGCACCAGTGCAGATTACGATTTGCAGGACAAACTTGAGGTTTACCAGCGGTGTGGTGTGCAGGAGTACATTGTGTGGCAGACGCAGGAGAAACGTCTTGACTGGTTTCAGCTTGTTAATGAAGAGTATGTAACGCTTGCCCCCAATGCGGAGGGAATCATTGAGAGTCGAATTTTTCCCGGTTTGCGCTTGGCGGTAACAGCACTAATAGAAGGAGACCGAGCAAAGGTCTCATCAGAATTGCAGGCAGGACTACAAACCACCGCCCATGCAGCATTTGTCGAACGGCTAACATAAAAACCGAAGGTGAGAAAGTGTGCAGGTGTGAAAGGGGTATTCTATGTCAAACCACGATATCCGCATCCAGTTAGACCTCAAAATCCCTATGCGCGATGGCATCCGGCTCTACGGTGCCTTGTACCGTCCCACCACGGGCGATAAATTCCCCGTACTGCTCATCCGATCGCCTTATAGCACCCAACACCCACGCTATGTGGATTGGGCGGTGCGCTTCGCACAGAGCGGCTACGCGGTGGTGATGCAGGATTCCCGTGGACGATACGATTCGGAGGGGGTGTGGCGACCCTATATCGACGAAACCAACGACGGCTACGACACGCAGCAGTGGTTGGGTACCCAGCCGTGGTGCGACGGAAACATCGGGACCTTCGGCGTTTCTTATCCCGGCTTTACACAGATTCTGCCAGCGGCTCTCCGCAGCCCTTATGTCAAGGCACTGGTCCCTATCGCCAATCAAGAGGACAATTATGGGCACATGCGGTATAATGGTGTTTTGCAGCTTCAGAACGCCATGAACTTCATCTGGCTTGGTGATCGCACAAACCAGAACGCGCCGAGAGATCTCATCGATTGGGAGGAGGTCTATCGGAGATTGCCGCTGATTTCTGCGCTTGACAGCATCGGTGATCGTCCGTTCTATCGAGAGGTGATTCGACACAACGTTTTTGACGATTTCTGGAAATCCTACAGCATGAAGTATAGGTACGCTGAGGTCGAAACACCCGCATACTTTATTACCGGGTGGTACGATAACCTCGTTCACGAAGGCTTCAAGTGTTTCAACGGTTGGATAACACAAGCTCGGGCACAGGAAGCTAGAGAACGGACAAAACTGTTAGTGGGACCGTGGACGCATTCTGCGATCGGCAGCCCCGAACCGTTTGGTGATATTGATTTCGGTTCAAATGCAGCGGTAGATATTCCGGAGGCTCACCTGCGTTGGTACGATCAACGGCTAAAAGGGACTGACACCGGTATGGACGACGAACCTCCCATCCGAATCTTCGTAATGGGAGAGAACGTCTGGCGCGACGAGAATGAGTGGCCCCTTGCGCGGACGCGATATACCAAGTTTTACCTTCACAGCGGAGGACGCGCCAACTCCCTCCACGGCGACGGCGAACTGACAGTTCAATCTCCACAAAATGAACCAACAGATTCCTTCACCTATGACCCCGAAAATCCTGTTCCCACCGTGGGCGGTCAGAGTATGTTTATTGATAATACGGGTCCACAGGACCGGCGATCCGTGGAACGCCGAGACGATGTATTGGTCTATTCCACACCTCCGCTCACCGAGGATTTAGAGGTCACAGGACAGATTGAGTTGACGCTCTATGCTTCCTCTAGTGCGCCGGATACCGATTTCACTGCAACACTTGTCGATGTGCATCCGGGCGGGAAAGCGATTAACATCTGCGAAGGCATCGTGCGGACCCGATTCCGCAATTCCTATGAAGAACCAACGTTAATTGAACCCGAAACCATCTATCCGTACAAGGTTATACTCTGGGAAACAAGCAATCTTTTCAAGGCGGGGCACCAAATTCGCGTCGAAGTCTCTAGTAGCAACTTCCCGCGTTTTGATCGGAACCTGAATACCGGCAGCACACCAGGATTGGACGCCGAAATAGAGTTAGCGCACCAGACAATTTACCACAGCGCACAATACCCATCTCACATCACATTACCGGTAATTCCTCCGATTCATCGGAACGGGACAAACTAACGATGACCAATCACAACACAATGCGAATCGGTGCGGATGTCGGCGGCACCTTCACCGATGTTGTCCTAATTGACACCAGCGGAAACATCTGGACCCACAAAGTCCCTTCTACACCTCCTGACTTTGAAAGGGCGGTACTGAACGCAATTGAGCATCTACTACGCACAACCGACGCAACAGGAACAACAGTCAGCGAAGTTGCCCACGGCACTACGGTGGCAACCAACGCCGTTTTGGAGAAACGAGGTGCGAAAACTGCGCTAATCACCACCAAAGGCTTCCGAGATGTCTTGGAACTGAGACGTATTCGTGCGCCCCAGATGTACGACCTGTTCTTTGAAAAGCCTGAAGCACTTGTCGAACGCTATCTGCGCTTTGAACTCACGGAACGGATCTCTGCGTCCGGCGAGGTGCTGATCCCACTATCGGAGTCCGAACTGTGGCATCTCAAGGAGGAGTTGGAGAAAGAGGCAGTCGAATCTGTAGCGGTCTGTACCCTCCACGCTTATGCCTTTCCCCAACATGAAAACGCTGTCGGTGATTTCCTGAGAGCACAGCTGCCAGATGTCCCGGTCTCCCTATCCTCCGAAGTTCTCCCGGAACGTAAAGAGTACGAACGCACCGCCACCACTGTCGTTAATGCCTACGTGCGTCCTGTCATGCAGCGTTACCTGAACGCAATGCGTAACGGTTTACAGGAGATGGGGATTGAAGGGCCATTGTTAATGATGCAATCGGCGGGCGGATTGACGCCAGAGGCAGATGCTGCACAATTGCCGGTCTTTGTCTTGGAATCGGGACCGGCTGCCGGTGTGTTAGCGGCTGGATTCACGGCGCAACGGTTGGGAACGGATAACCTAATTACACTCGACATGGGGGGCACCACTGCCAAAGCCTCCATGATTGAAGATGGCGCAGTCGCTTACAGTCCAGAGTACGAAGTTGGTGCCTCGATTTCGGCGGGGAATCGACTCGTCGGCGGGGGCGGTGAACTGATTCGCGCACCGAGCATTGATATTGCCGAAGTCGGATCCGGCGGCGGCAGTATCGCGTATCTAGATGGTGCGGGTGGTTTGCGTGTCGGTCCCCGCAGTGCGGGTGCGGTGCCGGGGCCCGCTTGCTATCAACGCGGAGGGACAGAACCGACAGTCACCGATGCCAATGTGGTGTTGGGCTATATCCGACCCGGTGAATTGGCTGATGGAGAGGTCAGCATTGACATTGAAGCCGCGCATCGAGCGATACACGACCATATCGCTGTGCCCCTTGGAATGGATCTGCTTCAGGCAGCGGAGGGGATTCACCGGATCGCCAATGCACGCACCATGCGGGCACTACGCGCTGTTTCCACCGAACGCGGACGGGACCCGCGGGAGTTTGTTCTGATGGCTTTTGGGGGATCTGGTCCGATTCACGCGGCAGGGTTAGCGAAGGAACTTTTGATTCGTGAGGTTATCGTGCCGCCGCTGCCCGGTCTATTCAGCACTTTAGGTTTGCTTTTTTCTGGTGTCGAACATCACGATGTCCGTAGTTGTCTGCTCTCCGGCGAAATGCTCAATGCAGGAACTTTAGGAGAGATCAAAGCGGAGATGCAGCGCAATATGCTCGCCCAATTCGAGGTCGAAGGCTATCCCGCTGACCAAGTAACACTAAGTTGCAGCGTTGATGTCCGTTTTAAGGGGCAAGCGTCAGAGATACGCATCCCAGTGGCGGCTGAACACTTCACCGAAACGACGGTGCAAACACTATACACAACCTTTGAAACAGAGCATGAACGGCTCTATGGACACCGATCGGATCCGGACAACCCGGTGGAAGTTGTAGCAGTCCGTTTGATTGGACAGGCGGGCATACGCGGTCAACAAGGTGTACTTAATCCGGCAGAACGGCTGGGAGTCCGCGCAGCGAGCCGAGAGGCGTATTTCGGTGCATCGTGGGGGACAATTGATACCCCTGTCATTTCGCGGCGCGATCTGGGAGAGGAAGGCACAACTGGTCCTCTGCTTATCGACGAATACGATTCAACCATCGTTGTTCCACCCGACTATCGCGGGTATCTGGATAGTGACGGAAATATCCTTATGAGCCCTGCAACCGGATGATACAGAAACGAGGAGAAAACGAGAAAACGAGAGAACGAGCGAAATGAAAGTGAGCAGAACTTTCCCACTTTCACACCTGCTGCTTTAACGGAGGCACCGATGCAAATTAAAATTAGTCAAACTACCCTCACCCTTGTACAAGGAGATATTACCAAAGAACAGGTTGATGCGATTGTCAATGCTGCGAATGAGCAACTGATGGGCGGTGGCGGTGTTGATGGTGCAATCCACCGCGCTGGGGGACCAGCGATTATGGCGGAATGCAATGAAATCCGCGCCGAGCAGGGCGGTTGCCCGACAGGGAGTGCGGTGATCACGACGGGGGGAAACCTGCCTGCGAAGCATGTCATTCACACCGTGGGGCCGATCTGGCGGGGCGGAAATGCCGGTGAACCGAACCTCCTCGCTAGTTGTTATCGGGAGAGTTTAAGTCTCGCACTTGAGAACGGCATCAAGACAATTGCCTTCCCATCAATCAGCACAGGTATCTACGGCTATCCGATTGACAGAGCAGCCGGCACCGCCCTCGATGCGGTGAAGGCGTTCCTAGAATGGCATGATGGGATCGACGAGGTGCGCTTCGTCCTCTTTGACGATGCAACCTACGCAGGCTATGAGAATGCGCTCTCGGAGATGAATACCTAAAGGGCGTTATACCAATTCTATTTTACCGCAGAGACGCAGAGGGCGCAGAGCCGATTCAGATTTTCTCTCAGTCTCCACGTCTCTGTAGAGGGTTCTATTTTTTATGTCAAACCAACAACTTCCCCTGTTTCCAACCACCGTCGTGGGCAGTATGCCACGATCCGATTTTGTCCGCGATCTGCTTGCACTAGAAAACGAACCGCTACGCTCTGAAGCCGAGACGCAAAAAGAGATGGACGCTGCTGTGCGATACATCATTGCATTACAGGAAGCCGCAGGGATCGACATCATCTCCGATGGTGAGTGGCGGCGACGTTCCTACATCGGTGTGATTGCAGACATCGCAAGTGGATTTGAGTTGAGTATGCAGGAGGGGATGCACTGGACAACCGCAGTCGATAAGATACGCCTCCAGCAGCCGGGGGTTATCGCAGCGGAAGCGGCATTTTTGCAGCAGCACACCGATCGGCTGACGAAGGTGTGCCTTCCGTCTCCGTATCTATTGGGACAGCGGATGTGGGATCCTGAAAAATCGCGGGACGCATACCCAACACGCGAGGCGTTCATGTACGATCTTGTCGATATTTTGCGGAATGAACTTATCGCAATCAGGGATGCGGGGGCTACCGTCGCCCAATTCGATGATCCACACCTATGCCTCTTTGTCGATGAGTCCGTCCGGGCGAGCTATGAGAATCCTGAACGTGAGATGGAGTTGTGTGTCGATCTACTGAATCAGATTATCGATGGTGTTGACGGGATTCAGATTGCGATTCACCTTTGCCGACGCAATAAAGGACGTGATGGCTGGATTGGCGAGGGAGGATACGATCCAATTTTGCCCCATCTGAAACGGCTCAAGGTCGATCAGTACCTGATGGAGTTCACAATTCCGGTCGCCGGGGACCTTGCGGTGCTGAAGGAGATCCCCGAAGATAAAACTGTTGGTCTCGGCTGTGTCGATTGTCGGGGCGAGCATATCGACACACCTGAAGAGATTGTTGCACGGGTTGAAAACGCACTGCGCCACCTGTCCCCTGAACGCATCACACTCAATCCAGACTGCGGATTTGCGCCCGGCAGTGCCGCAGAAATTCCTATCGACGAGGCATACCAGAAGCTGAAAAACGAAGCGAAAGCGGCAGAAATTCTTCGAGAAAGGTACGGATAGCGAAAACTCGACTATGCAGAACTTACAAGAGCAGCCGTTTACACGGCGATCGCTCATCCTGCCGATCTATTTCCCCGCCTTTCTGCTTTCCGTCGGCAGTGGCATCCTCATCCCAATCTTTCCGGAATACGCAAAATCTTTTAATCCCTCCTATAGCCTGATGGGGCTAGTCCTCGGTATGCAGGGGGTTGGAGTACTGATCGCAGACGTGCCTGCCGGTATCCTGATCGAACGGACGGGGCGCAAATCGTCAATGTTGATCGGTGCTGCCGTGGTGGGCTTATCCACCCTCGCCGTTGGGCTCGCCCACACTGTCCTTGAACTGCTGGTCTACCAACTCATCGCTGGGATCGGCAGTGCCCTATGGACTATCGCCCGATATACCTATTTAACGGATGCGGTCCCAATTGAGGAACGAGGCAGATCGCTCGCAATGTTCGGTGGAGTGAGTCGGATCGGTACTTTTTTAGGTCCTGCGATTGGCGGCTTTATTGGTAAACATTACGGTCTGAGTGCCCCTTTCTTTGCCTGTGCAGCGATTATGGGGGTCAATTTCCTGTTCTGCTTTTTTTTCATCCTCGAAACAAAACGTTCTTCAGTCGTAGGTCCTCGGCGGCTGCACCTGAAACAGTTTATCGATATATTGAAAACCCACTACCGCGCATTACTCACGGCTGGAATGGGGCAGATCTGCGTCCAAACCCTGCGAGCAGGGCGCCGGATTATCATTATTCTCTATGGACGCGATGTGATCGGGCTAGACCGCCAGACAGTTGGGCTGATTTTCAGTCTCTCCTCATTTATTGATATGGTGATGTTTCCGGTGGCAGGATTTATTATGGATCGGTTTGGCAGGCGATACGCCATCGTTCCCTGCTTCTTCATTTTCGCAACGGGAATGGCGATGGTGCCTTTGACAGGTAGCTATTTGACCCTACTGATTGCAGGCATTGTAATGGGGCTTGGCAACGGACTCGGTTCCGGCACAATGATGACGACGGGGGCAGACCTTGCTCCGCGTGATGGCACAGGCGAGTTTCTTGCGGTCTGGCGACTCATCGGTGATGTCGGTCACGCAGCGGGACCTTGGATTGTCGGTGAGATTGCAGATGCGTCGGGATTGGGGCTTTCTGCTGTGGCTCTAGCAGGGGTTGGGTATATGGCGGTCGCGATTTTCCTCTGGTTGGTGCCGGAAACCTCACGGCAACGGGATTAACCTAAAAACTGACTAAAATCAACCGCAGAGACGCGGAGAACGCGGAGCAGATGACTGACAGATTGGGGGAGCGTGGGGGCGTGGGAATGAGTGTTTGACTCGCCTCCACGTTTTCTCACTTCCTCTCTTTCCTCGGCGGTCTCTCATTCTCTCGATCAGATCGGAAGTCAAAGCAATCTGTGGTCGGTTTTCAATGGTGATTAGTTTTTAGCTCGTTTTCCCGCTTTCTCGTTCTCTCGTTTTCTTCCCTGTCAACCCATCATGAAGTCCGAGATACGCTCTCCAATAACCATCGTCGTCACGTTGGTATTGGCGCGGATGCAGTCGGGCATAATCGAAGCGTCCGCCACCCGCAGCCCTTCGACGCCGTAGACTTTACCGTGCTGATCAACCGCAGCCATTGGATCGGAGTCCGGTCCCATCTTGCAGGTCGATGAGATGTGGTGACTGGTAGCCACTTGGCGCAGCAGCCATTCGTCCAAGGTTTTGTCTGTCGCCAGATCGGCATCTGTCGGCGCGAGCCGTTTTGCAACCAACTTCTTGAAGGCATCGTGTTCGAGCAGATCGATGATGATACGCACGGACTCGCGCAGTCGTTCGCGGTCAAAGGATTCTGTCAGGTAGTTATAATCTAGGACAGGCTGTTGATGCGGATCGGCAGAAGCGAGTCGGATTTCGCCCGCGCCGACAGCAAGGTATATGCAAGCAGCAACGTGAAATCCCAAAGGTACGGAGTGAGATTCGACGAGATACCCCTCCTCGGTGGCGAAAGCGGTTGGAAGGAGAAACATGTCGTTGCGAAGGTCAGAACCACCCGCCGTGTAGCGAAGCCCAATCTGAAGTCGTGGTTCTGTGCCCTCCGGCAGAAACGCCTCCTTTACCCTTAATGTAACCGACACCTGTGGATGGTCTCTCAGGTTCTGCCCAACGCCCGGCAGGTCGTGCACCACGGGAATCCCAATCGCCTTGAGGCGATCAGCGGGTCCGATACCCGAAAGCATGAGGATATGCGGCGAGCCGATAGAACCGCCAGATAAAACGATCTCCTCCCCGTAGACATCGAACATCTCACCACCACTTTCCACCTGGACGCCAACAGCGCGTTTGTCCTCAAAGAGGAGACGGTGTACCAAGCAGTTTGCTTTAATGGTAAGGTTCAGGCGATGGCGTGCGGGGTTTAGGTAGCCGATCGCTGTGCTCCAGCGGATGCCGTCCGGATTATTGAGCGCGAGCGGACCGACTCCCGTAGAGTCGGGGTCATTGTGATCAGGGCAATCCGGATAGCCCGCATCCAGAGACGCATCGTAGAAGGCAGCCTGTTCAGGGTTTAACTCCTCGTATGTGTGCCTCCGGGCGCGGATGGGGCCCACATTCCCGTGATAAGAGTCGCTATAGTCGGGATCCGCCTCGTTTCTGCGAAAGCAGGGGAGCAGTTCCAAGTAACTCCATTTGTCGTTGCCCATGGAAGCCCATGTATCGTAGTCTTCAGGCACACCACGGAGGAAGATCTGCGCGTTCACCGCACTTGACCCACCAACTATCTTGCCGCGTGGGACAAACATGGTGGGGGCACTGTCGGTAGCGCGGGCGGTGTAATCCCAACCGAATTTGGTCGGGCGGCCGAAGGCTCGCGCCCAGATATTGCGGTCTCGTCCGTAGCCGTACTTGATTTCTTCTGGAAGCTGCTCAAAATCTGGGAAGTCAGGACCCGCCTCCAGTAACAGGACGGATCGCCCCGGATCTTCCGTGAGGCGGGCTGCAAGTATCGCCCCAGCCGCTCCTGCTCCGACGATGATTGTGTCGTATCTCATTTCATTCTCCTCAATCTAAAACCAACCGCTGAGACGCGGAGAACACACAGACAATGAACGAAAAAAATCTCTGTGTCCTCTGTGCCTCTGCGGTAAAATAGATTCGTGTTGGTTTTCAATGTAGGGGACCTCGTGTTTCCATTGCCACCGAGATCCGCTCACTTCTGCCCCCTTCGCCATCAGAATGATACAAGCGGACAGCACCGTGGAAATGGTCTGCATATTCGACGAAGTCCAACTCTACTTCTGCCACCTGTCCCGGCACGAAAGGTTTACGAAAATAGATTGTGATTTCACGGAACCGCAGCCGCCCGGCATCCCCGCCTCCCTTGTGATACAGGAGTGCTAGGTAATCCTGCGCCTGGTTCATGTACACAGCCGTATTAATGTGGCGGTAGATATCCGACCGGTCCATATGGAAGGCGAGCGGTGTCGTGTCATGGAAGGCTTGTCCGTCGTTAGTTGCCCGGCAGCGGTACGACTCAATGTCCCGACTGACCAGATCGCTTCCTGTCGGTTCATGCTCCTTCAAGAATCTGATCGCCTCTGGAACGTCGGTTGGTCTATGTTGACCGGGGGGAGCAAGCGGACGGGTGAGTGCCATCCAGAATTCGGCGCGTCCCACCGGTCGCTGGGAGTCATTGTCTTTGTTGAACAAGTTACAGTTCATTGCCAAATGACCGCGTTTCAGGGTTCCGTTCTCGTCCCGTGTCGCCACCAATCGTAACCGCGTTTCCTGCCGCAGCTTTATCCCCAAAGGACAGTGTACGCCGAAGGTTTCAAATCTCAGGATGTTGTTGAGCGGAACGACCCCGTCGCCGCGTTTGGCGTTATAATTCCAGTGGGAATTGAGGGTACTGTGGAGGCCGGGACCGATTGTACGACTCAGATTGGCTGTGACCAGCTCGGAATCCATATTGAGCATCCGCCACTCAACAGTCTCCTCTGTGACACCCTCTAGGAAATCTAGTGAACCCTTTGTCTGTGACATCAGGTGAATCAACCTCTTTCTATGAGCGCAACCGTTCAGGTCAAAAACAGAGAGGGAAATTCATAGTACTTGAAGCCTATCCATGCAATAAACTTTTTCTAAAGTGACGCAAGCACACATGTCGCCTCGCTGGGGCTTTAGGGGTAGCGTTACCATGAATGCTATACACATATCACCCCGCTGGGGCTATGGATTGGGCCAGATGCCCGATCTACGAGGAAAAAAATCGTTGGGTACGGTTCCCGTTCAACCCAACCTACGTGCTGTGCAGCTAGATTTGCACAAGGGTTACGGCATACGGAGTATGCCTACTACTATATTCCAAGGATTTGACGAGCGTCGCTAGGTGTTGCGACTTCGCCTTGTAGCTGCTGGACCAAATTCACCGCAACCTCGACCATCTGGGCGTTACTTTTCAGCAGCACTCCCCTGCGGAGATAGATGTTGTCCTCAAAACCGACGCGAATATGACCGCCTAGAATGATACCCATCGTAATCATCGGCAACTGTGTCCGACCGACACCCATAACAGACCAAGGGATATCGGGTGGCAATAAGTTCTTCATGAATAGCATATTCTCCGGCGTTGCTTCGATACCCCAACCAGCACCCATACACAGTTGGATATACGGTGGATCGTCAAACAGTCCTTCGTTAATTAAATGCAGTGCCTGCCGTATGTGCCCCGCGTCGAAGACCTCGATTTCGGGTTTGACGCCCTGCTCACGCATCCGTTGGGCTGCAGCGCGTCCCCACTCCGGCGGGTTGAGAAACATGCGGTCTCCAAAGTTCAGCGAACCGACATCAAGGGAGCAGATTTCAGGGTTTAAGGTAACGGGCTCAAGGCGTTCTTCGATGATGTTTTTTCCTGGTATATTTCCACCGCTCGTTGTGAGATTGATCAGGATGTCACATTCTTGGCGAATCCGATCTACAACCTCTGCGAAGAGCTCAAGCCTTGAACATACGATTCCTGTTTCGGGGTCACGCACGTGGATGTGTGCGATCGACGCGCCGGCTCGACTGCTTTCAATCGTGGCTTGTGCAATATCTTTGGGTGTATATGGGACGGCTGGATTCATCTCCTTGGTGGGGCCCGATCCCACCACCGCTACCGAAACAATTGTCTTTGCCATAATCGGTTCCTCCAAAACATTTCTATTTTACCGCAGAGACGCGGAGACGCAGAGAAAACCAGAAAACGTGAAAACGGGATAACGAGCGAAAAGCAACGCAAAAGCGCAACGCTGTAAAGGCGCGAAGAAAACCTCAAGGCTCATGTAAAAAGAAAGTGCAAAACACGAAGCAAAATCGTAGGGGCGGGGTTTCCCCGCCCGCCGTAAGGGTTGGGGGACCCAACCCCTACGAATATTCGGCTTCTTTGCACTAAATCTTAACATGAGCGACCTCAAAATGGAATAACAGGAAAGTGCTCCCTGTCTGGTTCTCTCGTTTTCTGTCTTTAGCGTCCTTGCGTTCTATTTTTTTGTTCTCTCGTCTTCTCGTCGGTTCTGTGTCCTCTGTGTCTTTGTGGTGGGTTCTATCCTCCATAAAAATTAGGATTCCTTTAATAGTCTATCGATCTCCTCTTTGATGTGTCCCTGCGCCGTCTGGACAAACTGCTCCGTGCTCATTCCTTCGAGTCGGGTTTCAAGCCCGTGAGAACCAAATCCGAACACGATACTGTCCGCTGCGTGGGCTTCGGGATCGTCAAAGTAACGCGGTGTGGTTCCTCGCAGGGCATCTGGAAGGTCATCTCCTTCTGTACGGTATACGATAGGGTTTGCAAGAATAGCCATTGGTAAATCGCCCCCCATCTCCTCATGGGAGACCGCCGGATAACGTTTCACTTGCATGTCACCTAGTATCACGGTGTCTTTCAACTCTGGTGCCCAAGTTGTCACCCGGTAAGTCCGTCCCGGTGAAACCCAGTCCTGTAACTGTTGTCTCCGTGCAACGTAGTCATGCCATTTCATCAGCTCAGGAAGATGCTCCACAGGTAGGGAACTCTCATCTTGGTATAGAGCAAGATTGCCTTCGGTACGGAGGTCGTTGAATACAGCAAACCAGTGGGCATAGCCTCGGAGACCGCGAGAAAGTTGCATCACATCGTTGTTCGGTGGCGCGTGGGAGGCGTCCACAATTACGATATGGGGCATCTGCGCGTTAATCTGTTTGACAAAATCCCTTGGGAACGCCGGAGGCACACTCAGTCTCGTAGAGGTGCCGGAGCGTACCCGATCATACCTAAGCGTGAATCTCTCTTTAAGATACGCCTCAATAGGCTCGACAACCCACTGCCGCCCGTAACGGTCATTGCCCACCACCACGATGTGTCTGCTAGTGCGCTCTCGGAACCCTCTCAAAAACCTGAGAAATTCCACGGCTTCGTAGGCAGTTCGGCCAACTTCTGCGAGGTGCTGTTCGCTCAAATGGAATTTATTCGGGGCAACCGATGGCAGTTCTTCGAGTTGGTTGAACAGTTGGTACAATTCCTCGTTTGATTTTGGCGGTGGGTATCGATTCTGGAGTTGATAGGTCAGCGGTTCCAGAACGCGGGTGTATTCGTAGGCGAAGCGTCTGAATTCCAGATCTCGCTGCAAGATGTTGTTTATATCGAATCGTCCGTTCCGTGTATCCGCTCTGTATCGATCAAGCTCAGAGAGAAGAAAGTCAAAGTCCGAATCCTGCGATAAAAAATCGATCAGCGGTGGAGTTAGTATCGTGCCATCGTGATTTGTCTTGTGGTATTTACCCATCCACCCCTCTAACTTCTCAAAACGGTTTAACACCTCTGTCTTCGGAAAGTTTTTTAGGAAGAGCTCGATCTGTTTTACATCAAATTTAACATGCAACTGACGTATCAGATTGAAACGGTGCATATTAATGATAATGTCGGTCAACCCCAAAATATCGGTTGACTTAAAGACATCCACATACCTATCGCAGATGACCTCATCATCGATCTGGCTATCTCCCTCAGTCTCACGCAGATGGTTGAGCAGGCGTTTTTTTGCGGTGAGTATCTGCGCCGGTATTCTGCGTCCTTGGCGTGCGTTTATGCCTCCTTGCAGAATCTGTTTGTACCAATATTCGGACACCTTCGCTGCTATTTCAGTGTCTGGTTGAAACGGTCGGAGGTGTTCCATCTCCGCTGCGAAAGCAATCGCACGTAGGGGGACCCGACGTTTTCCCTGCATTGAAAGCGCGTCCAACTGCTCTCGGATAGGGCATGGGAAACTCGGTCTGTATTTTAGATATGTTTTTAGGAACTGCTCTGCTCTTTTCGGCGTGTGGGTGTGAGCGGCGTTGATCAGCTCGCGGATTGAGTTAAGAACCGTTTGGGGATTTTTGGACTCCTTATCGGAGATGGCGATGATCTGCTCAACCACTGCAGCGAAATTATCCTCCGCTAGTAGGAATTGTCGCCACACCGAACTCGTTGTTTCATGGACAACTGTTGACAGTAGAGCGTAGCTTGCGTGCTCATAGTAGCCAATTTCGCGCTCATACCGAAGCAGATCTGCTAGTGGTTCTCCTATGCTTCTCCACGGAATTTCACACTTTTGGGTTGAGGTCATTTTTTTACCTCTCCGATTCTGCGAGCAACCCCCGTAAATGTTTGACCGCTAACCCAATGGCTTCGGCGTAATT
Source organism: Candidatus Poribacteria bacterium (assembly GCA_965116925.1). Classification (GTDB taxonomy): domain Bacteria; phylum Poribacteria; class WGA-4E; order WGA-4E; family PCPOR2b; genus PCPOR2b. The sequence continues at coordinate 5,832,020 of OZ220744.1, forward strand.
GCACTGATTGCCCTGGTCCTCGAAAACAATCGACATATTCCCGTTGAAGTTTACTTTCTTGAGGATAGAAATAATCCGTCTATAATCGAGTAACTCCTCCTTGCCGCTATCAACCTTATAGATCTTAGCACGCACGTATGAAGCGTAGGGTGCGGTCTGTTCCATGTATTTGTAGATATTCTCACTTGAATCGGCAGTCCCTTCCCTACTTGTCGGTGCACCGCGCCATCTACCCGTGTCCAAGATGAAGGTGAAGTTCTCACGGTCAACGTCGTTCAGGATGCGGAAGATATCATCGCTTGTCGGTTCCACAGCTGGCGGATGGTTGTGAAGACCGATGAGGATCCCTTTCTCAGCTGCATAATCGGAAACCGCTTGGAAACCAGAGATCATCGTTGACCACACCGCCTCACGGTTCTCCGTCGCTTCAGGCACGCCTCCGCCGAACAGACGAATCAGTGGGGCACCCATGAATACGGCAACATCTACGGCTTCTTTGACTACATCAATTCGCTGCTGTAATTCTTCCGGTGATAGCGACGCGCCGACCACACCTCCATTCGGTAGTTGAGCAGTGCCGACAAATCCACTACCTGCTCCTATGAAACCTATCGGCAAGCCGTACCGATGGCACAAAATTTTGACCCTGCGAAGATATGCGGGTTCTAGAGAACGGAATCCCCTATCAAGTTGAAAGTCAATCATATCGAGCCGCAACGCGTGAATCAGATCAATCATCGTCTCAATATCTATCCACCCGCCGGGGTTATCTCTGTCTTTCACCAAGCTATTACAACCGAGTTTAATCATGGGTTCTCCTTCGTTATCAGGATCGCTGGCGACCGCGCTGATTTGGTTTTCTAATCATACATGAGCCATCGAGCGAAAGTCAATTAAAATAAAGATGGCGAAATTCAAATAAGAGCTCTATCAGTCAGTTTTATGAGTTGACAGGGCTTTCCTTTTCGGGTATAAATTATCATCCGTTTCGTGGGGACTGTGACATCATTGCTTAGTGATGCCCCTCACACCCACTCACAAGGGCCCGAAACGGTGAAACGGAACCCCAGAATTTATAAAAGAGGTCAATCGGTGAATATATTCCATAGGTTTGTCGCTTATGTGGCACAGCTTCTTAACACGCTTGCATTCTGGCGGCGGTGGAAAGAAGAGCGAATTCGGCTTGAGCACTTAGAGGAACGTCGGAAAGAGGAGGAACGTTTGCGTGCACGCTTGGAGGAGGAACGTCGAAAAGAAGAGGAACGTTTGCGTGCACGCTTGGAGGAACGTCGAAAAGAAAAGGGGCGTTTGCTTGAGTGCTTGCGAGAACATTTTAAAACGGATTTTCTAACGGCTTACGATTTCTATCGCACTCACTGTACTACTCACATATCATTTGAGGAGTATAACACCGAAAAAATCAATTATGTACAGTCTTGGGCAGAAGAGTTCTTAGATCCCAAAGATCCTAAACCAGACCCTGAACAGGCAGCAGCGATTGGTGCTGTTGATGGTAATGTACAAGTTATCGCTCGGGCGGGTAGTGGCAAAACCGCCACTTTGGTCAATCGTGCACTCTTCTTGCAACAGCACTGCCGGGTCAATGCGAACGAACTGTTGCTTTTAGCATTTAATAAAAAGGCAGCAGAGGAGATGAAAGAGCGGATAGGCACTCTTCCCCACGTTATGACGTTTCACGCATTGGCTTACGCCCTGGTTCAGCCTAAAAACATACTTATCGACGAGCCTGATGGCGGACAAAGTCAAAGCCGAGCTTTACAAGAGGTGGTTAATCAATATCTATCTGATCCGGATTATACCGACCAGATTCGTGATCTAATGATAGAACACTTCCGTGATGACTGGGAACAGCACGAGGATTGGAAACGTATCATTTCGGAAGGATATGGTCCTGAAGCCGCAGCAATACTGTGCTATCGCCGTTCATTGACGAGGGAAACGCTGGATGGGAAATATGTAAAATCGTTTGGAGAGAAAGTTATTGCCAACTTCCTGTTTGAACACGATATTGACTACAAGTACGAGTGGGCGTTCTCGTGGGACGGTCGTAACTATCACCCCGACTTCACGATTTTCATCCGTAGCAATAGGGGCATAATCATCGAATACTTCGGAATGAAAGGCGATCCCGAGTATGATGCCATGTCAGAGGACAAGCGCAACTATTGGCGTCACACGCCCGGTTGGGAATTGATTGAATTGTTCCCCTTTCAACTAGCAAAAAAGGGCATCGAAGGGTTTTGTGATTTATTAAAAGAAAAGCTTGAGGCCCACGCAATTTCGTGTAATCGGCTCAGCGAAGAGGAAATATGGGATAAAATTGAAGATCGCTCCATAGATCGTTTCACCAAAGCCGCTATTGGCTTTATCCAGCGCTGCAGAAAACTCGCTTTGATCCCCGACAAACTCTCGGAAAAAATAGATAACTATCAGTGCGTCAGTGAGGTCGAGGCGCAGTTCTTAAGTCTTATGCAACCGCTTTATGCGGCTTATCTAGAACATCTTCAATCATTAGAAGCGGAAGCGGAAGATTTTGATGGTCTGCTGCAGAAAGCGGCGGAACTCGTTTTCGCAGGCAAGACGGATTTTCGGCGCAAATCTGGCAACGGCGATTTGAAACAGATTCGGTTCGTGATGATTGATGAGTACCAAGATTTCTCGGAACTTTTCTATCGGTTGATGGATGCCGTTCGTGAACAGAATCCGCGCGTCCGGTTCTTCTGTGTCGGTGATGACTGGCAAGCAATTAACGGATTTGCTGGTTCAGATCTTCGTTTCTTCCAAAACTTTGAACAGCTTTTCGAGGAGGCACACACACTACCCGTAGCTACAAATTACCGCTCAACGCAGTCGATCGTTGATGTCGGTAACGCATTGATGCAGGGGCAAGGCACACCGGCACGCGCCTATAAACGGGTAACCGGCAAAGTCGAAATTGCTGACCTTGCTACCTTCGGAATGACTCCCCAAGAAGTAAAAGACCATTCCGATGATAAGCTAACCCCTGCTATATTACGCTTGGTGAACAAGGCTATCAGCAACAACAAAGCGGTTGTCTTACTTAGTCGCACGAATAGGCTGCCGTGGAACATTCATTATGAAGATAATGAGACATCACCAGTCGTAGATAAACTTGAGAAGTTTCTTGAATTATTGCGTTCTCGCCTTCCCAAAGACCGAGCGGAGAAAGTTGATATATTAACAGCTCACAAATCCAAAGGGCTTCAGGGCAATGTTGTTATCGTGCTTGATGCTATCCCTAAGTGTTACCCGTTAATTCATCCCGATTCAATTTTTACCCGCATTTTTGGAACTACCATTGAGCGTATCACTGCTGAAGAACGCCGCCTCTTTTATGTTGCACTGACCCGAGCTGAGCAGGATCTTTTTATCTTGACCGAAGCTGACAACGTCTCACCATTTCTTGAGGATTTAGAATGCAAAATTGAGATGTCTCGGTTGGTATGGTCAGACTATCCTGCGCCCGTGCCGTCCGACGCTATTATAACTATCCGTGTTGGCAACCAAGAGGGAGGTGTTGGAAAGGGTACTTATGATATTAAAAACGACCTCCGGGCCGAGGGCTATCGTTGGGACCGTGATTCAAAAGTCTGGCACACAACTGTACCTGCAGTGGAATTCTCATTGGCAGAATTCCAACATAACGCAAAGTGGCGTGATGATGCTGAGGGCATCGAAGTCCGGTTTTATAATTATTCGGACAAGGAAATTGGACGATACCACGTTGACAACGACCAATGGAGGCGCGTTGCTATTGAGAGTGACCGTTTCCCATAGAATAAGTTTATCTTCGTCAGACTGAAACCAATATGAATTGGAAAGACAAAACAATCTTCATAGGCGACAATCTCCACATTATGCGGGGAATGAATAGCGATACTGTCGATCTTATCTATCTCGATCCACCGTTCAATTCTAACCGTAACTATGCCGCCCCCATCGGAAGCCAAGCCGCCGGTGCCGCCTTCAAAGATACCTGGACACTCAGTGATATTGATGAAGCTGAGCATGGCGAGTTAGCCGAGCAAGCACCATCCCTACACACTGTGATACAAGCTGCACGAGAGGCACATGGAAAGGGGATGCAGAGCTACCTCATCATGATGTCCACCCGCCTACTGGAGATGGAACGTATCCTGAAAGACACCGGCAGCATCTATCTTCACTGTGATTCGACAGCCAGCCATTATCTGAAACTGGTGATGGATACGGTATTTGGCAAGAATAACTTTCAGAATGAGGTGATTTGGAAGCGGACCTCCGCACACAACGATCCCGGTAGATTCGGGCGTATCCATGATACTCTCCTTTTCTATGTCAAGAGTCCGGGCGTGACGTGGAATCTACAATACGAACCACACGAAGAAAGCTACATTGAAAAATTCTATCGTCATAAGGATGCACATGGGCGGTATCAAACGGGTGATCTCACAGGTTCAGAAACGCGCACAGGGGAATCGGGCGAACCGTGGCGTGACTTCGACCCTACGGGTATTGGACGACATTGGGCTGTGCCAAGCACTGGCAAGTATGCCGAATATATCGAAAAACATTTCATTCCAAACTATGGACAAATATCGGGTGTACATGACCGTCTGAATGCCCTTGATGAAGTAGGACTCATTCATTGGCCGGAGAAGGGAACGATGCCAAGACTCAAACGATATCTGGACGCCACTCCGGGGCGTCCGCTGCAAGATATAATCGTTGACATCAAGCAGATCGGGGCAGGGGCCAAAGAACGCACAGGCTATCCCACGCAGAAACCATTAGCACTGCTTGAGCGCATCATCAAAGCCAGTAGCAATCCTGGCGATGTTGTGTTTGACCCTTTCTGTGGGTGTGCGACGACATTAGTGGCAGCCGACAGGTTACAACGGTCATGGGTAGGGATTGACATCTCACCAAAAGCAGCGGAGTTAGTCATTACCCGTATTAGGAATGATCAGGGGCTATTTCACGAAATTATCGCCCGCGACGACTACCCAAGTCGCACTGATATGAGCGATATTCCGCCCGCCCGAACGCATAAGCACACGTTGTATGGATTGCAGGAGGGAATCTGTGGAGGCTGTGAGATCCACTTCCCATTTCGGAATCTGACCATTGATCACAAGATTCCGCGAAGTAGAGGTGGGACCGACCACTTTGAAAATTTGTGGCTGTTGTGCGGTGCTTGCAACTCACTAAAGGGAACAGGAACAGTCGCAGAGCTACGGGCGAGGTTAGAAAGGAATTAAGTTTGAGTATTCAGGATCATTACACAGGAATCATTACCTTCAATCGCACTTGCGTTTGACGAAAATTAATGTTACCATTTTCTTAGAATGAAAACAGAAAACCCGGCGTTTAAGCCGGGTTCCTGTGATAGTTAAACAAACTGGAGTGGGCACTCCAATCTGCCGAAGGGGTATAGGATTCTATAGTCCATCCCCCTCTATTTTTATAATTTTAGCATAAATAATACTAAAGTTTAGACAATTTTTATTTTCTTGATGTAGCCGTATCAAGGGTTTGTTGAATATCGTCGGCATTGATGTTTTTACCGAACATCGCAGAAACTAATCGGTTTTCCATTAAAGCCCGTAGATACCGCACCATCAACCCGCGTGTCAACTTAGCGGGTCGATACCAATCAATGCCCAATGTCTGAGTTACCTGCTCGATGGTTACCGGCGTGTCAGTATGGGAAGTGACAGCGAATAACAGTTGGGTCATGCAACTGGCTATGAAACTGAGTTGGACAAACCGATTGATACTTTTTCGACACTTGACCCGATAGGTGTCAAATCCGAAGTGTTGCTTGGTGTCCCGAAAGGCGGTCTCAATCAACCATCTCTTTTGGTAGTATCGAACAATCTGCGGTAAATCTAGAGTTAAGTCAGTGGTAAAGACACAGAAGTATCGAAACGGCTTACGCCTTTTGTCACGCGTTCGCATCACCACGACCCGAACGGGTTGTGGACACATTTTGGTTCGGGCGACTATACTTGCTATGGCATACTGTTTGTCGTCAATGTCAGTCGTTTTATACCGCAGATACGGCAGATGAATCCGTTTGCCGTATCTCTTAGGTCTGCCGGGTTTGGATTGCTTGGCAGCGGTAGGTAACCGATAGAACACTGCATTCGACTTGGCACGACACAACAGGTGATGTCCCGCTTTAAGGACACAGCCAAACACTTTCTGTCGAGCGAATCCCCGGTCAAAGATAATCAGTCCCGCAGGGATGCGGCTGCACATCCGTTTGAGGACTGACTCACTAGTGTCGCGCTTTGTCTGTGGACACATCAACTTGACAAACACCGGAAAAAGTATCGTCTCGTGGACGGTGCTACAAAGTAATCCCAATGCACCAAACTGATGACCATGGTGAAACTTCGATTGATTCGTGTTGCGTGTGTGATAGCGATGGTTCCTGAAAAAATGAAGTCCAAATTGTGTCTCGCCGGTCTTTCGTGCGTGCGTCTCATCGTAAACGTAGACCCAGTTATCGAAACACCTCTGTAACAACTTCAGCAGATGGTGACCGACTCTATCGGCGTCCCACTTGCCACGCGAAAGGAACTTCACCAGCGAGTGGTAACCCGTTTTCGGACGAACCGCTTGATAAATGCCGGTCAGCGTCGCACCTTCGCGCTGTGTGATAAGTCCCACAACAAAGACACAAAACAGATGAAAGTTTTGAGACTTGAATAACGGACGAAAATCGGTTAAAATAGCATTCAGGCAGAATATGAGGTACATAACTTCTCCTTTCAAAATTGTGATGGATTTCTGAAAGGATAACCTCTTTTCTGCCTTTTTGCATTAAAATTGTCTAAACTTTAGTAAATAATATAAAAAAGGCAAATATTTTTTTCAACACTCAGGAGGCAGCCCCTAAATATCAGGAGCTGCCTTTTTTATTAAAAGGAGTGGAACAATATGCCAATCTATGACATTTTCTCAAAACGCGAGAAGCGTCTTCGGGGCGAATTGCCCGACGTGTACGAGTACGAAACCATACCTAAAGCGTTAAGGATTCAGGTCCTCCATATCTGGAGTGATGTTCACGGCCCTGATGATCCATACAGGGACAGCATGCGAGCGTACCGACACATTAGCAGTGTGCTATGCCGTGAATACGGCTGGTTCAGACTTGCAGAAGCTATTAATCTCTTTGAATCAGTCCGACGCTTTTTCCTTGGCACACAGAATACAAAAGAGGCAATTGATGTCATTGAAGTTTCATTTATAGTAAACCCAAGAAATAAAGGGACACTATTTCAGAAGTATGTTATCCTATTTGTATTATGGCACATTCATCAGATTTACGCACCCGCGTCCTTCAATTCATAGAAAATGGTGGCAGTAAAACAGAAGCGGCAAAACGGTTCAAAGTCGGTCGAACTGCGATTTACCGATGGCTCAATGACCCAGACCCACTCACACCGGGCAAACCGGGTCCCACAAAACCGAGACTGCTTGACCCAACGGCACTAGCTGAACATGTCAAGGCACACCCTGACCAAACCCTTAAAGAACGCGCTCAACACTTTGGGGTTTCACCGGCCTGTGTCGGCTATGGACTCAAAAGACTCGGCTACACGCGGAAAAAAAACGTTTGGATATAAGGAGCAATGTCCAGAAAAACGACAAGCCTATCAGGAGCAACTCGCAGGAGCAAAAGCATCAGGCAAAACGCTGATTTACCTCGACGAGACCGGTTTTACAGATGAAACCTTTAGAAGTTATGGCTATGCCCCCCGGGGGCAATGTGTCCATGGGTTGATACCCAGCCAAAAGACCCGGACTACCACTTTGATAGTGGCGCAACTGAATAATAAGTTGATTGCCCCAAAGTTACTATCGGGCAGTTGTAATGCACAAAGGTTTAATACATGGCTCGATGAAGAGTTATCACCACATTTAGATGCCAACAGTCTCGTGATAATGGATAATGCACGGATTCACAAGACCACTGAGACCCAAGCATTGATACAACGTTGTGGCGCATCGTTGTTATACTTGCCCCCGTATTCGCCGGATTATAATCCCGTTGAACATCAGTTTGCTAATATAAAGAGGCACCGTTCATATAATCCTGATAAGCCCATTGAGGATATCATCAACATGTTTCGTTAATTGTTAAATCTACTATAGGTACATAGATAAAACTGTCCGCAATCGTGCTGATTTATTCCTTAAGCGAAAAATTTCACCTGATGAAGCCATTGAGGAACTGAATTATCGGTCCCAAGAGCACGAAATAGGGTATCAGTATGCCTCCGGACAGATAATCCGAGTTGATTCTGAATTCATCCATTCTGAAATAGTGAAGCCCGTACTGGGTATGCTTTCAGATCCAATGTACGAAGGCGCAAATGAGGAATTTCTGAAAGCCCACAAACACTACCGAGCACAGAGATACGAAGAATGTATGAATGAGTGTTATAAAGCATTTGAGAGTTGCATCAAAGCGATTTGTGATAAAAGGGGATGGTCTTACGGTGATAAACATGGTCTCAAAGATCTGATTGATATTGTGTACGATGAAGAGCTAATTCCATCTTCCATGCAATCATACTTTTCAGCACTGAGGGGCACGTTGGAATCTGGTGCTTCTACTCTGCGTAATTGTCATTCGGGACATGGGCAAGGATCCAAAAAAATCACCGTTCCAGAACACATGGCTGCATACGTCCTTCACTTGACCGCATCAAACATTCTCTTTTTAGCGAAATCTAATGAGGAAATAACAAACAATATTCCATTCTGATAGGAGGTTTATAGATGTACGCGGAAAGTCCCTTCTGCAAACCACCACCTGATAACGCGGTATTGTGGCGATACATGGACTTTACGAAATTTGTTTCCCTTTTGGAAACAAACCAGCTGTTTTTTGCACGAGCAGACAAGCTAGGCGATCCTTTTGAAGGTTCTTTCTCAAGAGGCAACATAGAGCGACGTCCTATGTTGTATTCTGATCTGGAGAATCCTGAGGATGTCTTCACAACCATAGGTTGGTATGTGCGGGAGTTACGCCGGTTTACACTCATTAGTTGCTGGCATGAAAATAGTAGTGAATCAGCAGGGATGTGGAAACTGTACTCTCGAGAAACAGATGGTATTGCTATCAAGACTGATTTCAATTCTTTCAAGCAGAGTTTGAAGAATAGTGAACATGTCTCTGTCGGACAAGTTCAGTACGTTGACTATGGACAAGCCTTTATTCCGGAAAACAACGGACTCGCTCCGTTTCTACACAAGCGACAGGATTTTAATCACGAGCGAGAAGTGAGAGCAATCATCCAAGAGCCACCTGTTAATGACGGAAAGTTCGATCCCTCCCAGGATATCTGTGATGTTGGCAAATATTACGAAGTTGATTTGTCCCTCCTAATCAAAGAAGTAGTGGTTGCGCCTTTTGCTGAAGATTGGTTCTTGGAACTCATTCAGTCAGTCATAGTTAATCGCTACAAATTCGATATGCCCGTCGTTAGATCTAATCTAGCCCAAAACCCTGTTTGGTATTAGGTTGTAGCAATTCTGAGGGACAAGTAGAGACATAAGTTTTATCATTGCGAGTAAGTCAAGCATGGAAAAACAAGGCGGAATCTATGCACGCTATAGCCCCGGCAGGGACCGAGACCAGACCTCAACAATAGAAGCTCAGGTCGCAATGTACCGCGAAAAAGCAGGAAACCGAAGTCCAAATCCGCTTCCATCCCCAACCCTTCCCAAAACTCCCCGACATTAACACCTTCCGAGCCTAGCTCATCGAAGTGCTTGATGCCCCTGAAATATAAAAAAAAACCCATGAGCGGATTGATTCGGGGAATCGTTGTCCATCCGATGGAGGCTTTGGAGATTCAGTATAGCCTTCAATTTTGACCTGATAGCACTACGGAGAATCGAACCACGGTTTGATGGCTGAGAACCACCCGTCCTAATCTCCTTTGCAAATTTCTATTCTTGACTTTGTTCTTCTTGTTCGACTACAATAATCAGGGCTTTAACTCTACGAGGCGCCCCTAGATGGTCTACTCGATTCGATAACCCGTCCATCACTTTGGCATCGTTAGACCGGTTGGCACCTGTAATGGGAAAACAACTCAGAATTGAACTCGCGTAGCGAGCCGTCAGATTGACTAGCAGCGTCCGATGTTAAACCACGATCATAGAGGCACAGATTATGACAGCCGAAAACGTCAAGGTCGAAGAACCTCTGAAAATAGGTCAGCGAAAACAGCTTTTCGTAGATGATTACATCGTTGCCGAGACATCAAACGTCGCTCGCCGGCTGGGAACAGTTACGAAGGAAGCCCAACCGCTCATGGTGCCCAATGAGCGGGAATATCCCCTCTACTTTGGCGTCTATTCAACCGTGCTGCGAGACGATGGCAAATTCAAGATGTGGTATCTGGCGACAAATAGGCCCAACTACGACATCGGATATGCCGAATCTGAAGATGGTATTCAGTGGAAACGGCTGAACGTGGGGAAGGACGGTCGGGATAACTTCGTTTTTCGAGGACACGGTTTCAGTTGTTTTATCGACCCGAATGAGAAAGACCTGAATCACAGGTACAAGGGGGCATACGGTCCCACTGGTCGATGGGAAAAAAGTCAGAAGGCGGTGCATCTCGCCCATTCTCCAGACGGCATCCATTGGACTGCTTATAACAACGGAAAGACTGTATTGCCCCGAACTTCAATCCCTCATCCTCAAATTGAGGGGCGAAGTTACGTCACTGCATCGGACACGCATAATCAGATGAACTGGGACAGCGATGCACAAGTGTACCGGATCTTCACCCGCGATATTTACGCCGGACCTGTTGAGGGAGATAACCGGAAAATAAGTCGTGGCAGCCGGACCATGACCAATCCTGACGTGAAAGCGGACCCAACAGGGTGGACACTGATTCAAAGCTGGGAGTTCAACCGCGAGGGAACTTCAGAATACAAACGGCGGCAAATTTATGCCCTGACAGACTGGATGTACCAGGGCGTTCACTTCGCCCTGATGAGCGTCCTACGGACCGGGGGCTTAATCGATTGTTATATCGGCACGAGCCGTGATGCTTCTCATTGGGACTTAAGTTGGGTTTATGCGGGAGAACCGTTTATTCCTCCTGGTCCGCAAGGCAGTTTCGATGCGGCGGGAGCGTTTCCCTTCTCGCAGATTGTGACGTGGAAAGACCGCCATTGGTTGTACTACGGAGCGATGGATAAGGGCCATAAAGACTTAGAAAATCGGATGTCGATTGGGCTAGCGACCTTGCGACTGGACAGATTCATGTCTTTGGAAGCTGGCTCAACTCCGGGCATGGTCATGACCAAACCATTCACACTGGAAGGCAGTCACCTTGAACTCAACGCTGATACTTCTCAAGGGCAGATTTCCGTAGAGGTCCTAGACGCAGCGGGCCGGCAGATTCCCGGTTTCGCCAAAACAGTGTGCCAAGGTATCAAAGGCATGGACGAACTGCGACTACAGCCCAGATGGGCAAATCATGCCGACCTGTCACCTTTAATTGGGAAAACAGTACGTCTGAGGTTCGATCTACAAAACGCTCATCTATACGCTTTTGAGGTCAATTCTTGATATGGGTCGCGGGTGTCTTGGTAAGTCGTTGAATGCTTAAAGCTAATACCAGTAGGACTTACGCAGTTGAACGCTCAGAGCATTGTAGTTCGGCGATTTATCGCCGCCCCGATAAATCGGGATTCAAGGCAGCTGGACACCGTTCCCAACGCCCGATGAATCCTCGATTATCGGGATTAAGAAACGGGCAACTACAGTAAATCCGTAGGTTGGTAGTAGAGTGATTTATCGTCCGTCGCGACGCGCAATGAATTGCGCTACTACAAACCTAAGTGCGTAACTCCTAACCAGAAACGGTTGTGCCAGGCACCGGATTGGTTGAGTCACGACTATAGTACAACACTTTGAGGAGCAGCATGTCAAAAGAGAAATATAATCAACTCGTCAACGAAGGGTTTTGCATTTTTGAAAATATTCTGAGCGATGCGCTACTCAATCGACTTAGGAGTGTGACGGACCGACTCTGTGCAAACATGACGGAGGAGCATAAAAAATATTTTCGTTCTCAAGGAAGCGCGTTCAGAACTTACGAGGATCCGGTTTTCGCGGAACTGATTTCGTGGCAGTTGTCGCTTGACGCATTGAAATCAATGGGGTTCAAGGATCCAACCTTTACCAGTGGGTATATCCTGAGCAAGCCGCCGCACAGTCCACCGCTGTTTTGGCACTACGACTGGTTCGGTTGGGAAGATCCAACTACCTACGACCCTAGACCACAACAGGTCTTCTTTATGTACTACCTGACTGACACCACACCCCATAACGGTTGTCTCCGCGTTATTCCGGGGTCGCACTACAAGCACAACCCGCTTCACGATTTAATTATGGAGCCACATGCCGGTGAGATCTCAGCGGCAAAAGACTTAAATCGTCCTGAATTTTCGACGCGCCCCGATGAAGTCGATGTTCCGGTCAGAGCGGGTGATCTCTTGATTGGTGATTCACGTTTGTTGCACGCTTCGTACGCGAACAACTCCGACGAACGCCGCACGGTTATCACACTCTGGTTCCAACCCGATTTTTACGAGTTGCCGGAGCGCGTCAAGGCACAGCTAGCTAGCAAAACACACCCTATCCCCGAAGATTGGTCTCAAGAGGCGCAGGAAATGGTTCGCCGTTTGAATCCAAAGTACGATGGCGATGCAGAACCGTATGGGCGGGTTCTGTATCAACGAAAGTCCGGCTAGAAGAAAACATAGACCTTATTGTTAATTTCGCACAGAAGGAGGCTATCCGATGACACCCGAAAAGATATTGTCCCACGAACCTGAGACGCTCACTCAAGCGCAACGTCAATTTTACTTTGATAACGGATACCTACTCGTTGAAAGTATTGTACCGCCGGATTGGGTCGAACGTCTGATCGACGTTACAGACGAAATGGTGCAGCGCAGCCGGTCCTTGGACAAGTCAGATATGGTGTTCGATCTGGAGCCGGGGCACACGGCGGACAATCCACGCCTGCGCCGTCTGACCAGTCCGGTTGAACATCACCCGACCTATTGGGAGTTTGCTTCGCAGTCAATTATCGTCGATGTGGCAGCGGATCTGGTAGGACCGGACGTGAAATTCCATCACTCTAAACTGAATTTCAAATGGGCAGAAGGCGGCGAAGAGGTCAAGTGGCATCAGGATATCACCTATTGGCCTCACACCAACTATAGCCCACTCACAATCGGGGTCTATCTGTATGATGTGGACGATGATCAGGGGCCTCTCGGTGCCATCGCCGGAAGCCACAAGGGCGAACTTTTCAATCAATACAATGACAGCAATCAATGGGTCGGTTGTCTTAGCGACGAAGATGCCAAAAGCGTTGATACAGAGAATGTTGAGTATCTGAAGGGGCCCGCTGGATCCATCACCATTCATAACTGCCGTGTGATTCACGGTTCCAAGCCGAACCTTTCCGACCAAGGCAGACCTCTGCTGCTGAACATCTATTCGTCAGCCGATGCCTTCACCTACACCGCCAATCCGTTACCCAGTCGATATGAGGGCACCATTGTAAAGGGCAAGCCGGCACGTTGGGCGCACCACGATGATCGTCCCTGCCTAGTGCCTCCAGACTGGTCGGGGGGTTATACATCGCTGTATGCGTTGCAGCAGCAAGAGCAGTGGGATGAAGATCAGCTTGAAACGGTTGCGAAGCAGACCGCAGAGATTCAAAGAAAGCAATGAGGTTCATATTAAAAGAAAGTGTGAAACATGAAAACCGTTATAGTTCACTGGTTCATTAGTTCATTGGTTCATTGATGCAGTTGGACTAGGAAGCCCAACCGACGGGGATAGAAAAGAAAGTGCAAAATGCAAAGAGAAACCGAGTTTTTGGCAAGTTCGGGCGGGGTAACCCCGCCCCTACGGTTTCTGTTGCACAATTTCTTAACATAAACCGAAACAAAATCGGTAAATTGGACATCGTGACGACACCGATAGACACGAAAGAACTTCAGGACAAAGGTTACATTGAGATTAAAACTCACAAGGAGTCATAGACACTATGCCAGCGACAGAAGAAGTTCAAGCGATTGAAAAGCTGATGGATGCCAGGGACCTCATTTCGGAACAACTCAAAAAAGTGATTGTCGGTCAAGAGGAAGTGATCGATCAGATGCTGATGGCGTTCTTTGCAGGTGGCCACTGTTTGCTTGAAGGCGTGCCCGGACTCGCCAAGACCTTGACGATCAAGACGCTTGCCCAAATCCTCAATCTCCAATTTAAGCGAATTCAGTTTACGCCAGATCTAATGCCCGCCGACATTACCGGCACAGACGTTTTGGAAGAGGAGCGCTCCACCGGTCATCGAGAGATCCGTTTTATCCAAGGACCCATATTTGCCAACATTCTGCTTGCCGATGAAATCAACCGAACCCCACCCAAGACCCAAGCCGCGCTGCTCGAAGCAATGCAGGAGTATCATGTCACAGCGGGCGGAACTATGTATACTCTGGAACAACCGTTCTTCGTCCTTGCAACGCAAAATCCGATCGAGCAGGAAGGCACATATCCACTGCCGGAAGCGCAGCTAGATCGTTTTATGTTTAAGATTGTGATTGACTATCCGAGTGAGGAGGAAGAGGTCGCGATTGTTTCTTCAACGACCAGCGTTGATGAGCCTGAACTTGAGACGGTGCTTTCTGGCGAGGACATTATAACCCTAAATCAGATTGTCCGGCGGGTTACAGCTGCTGATAACGTTGTACAATATGCGGTCAAGCTAGCGCGGGCAACTCGTCCCAGAAGCAAAGATGCCTCAGATTTCATCCAACAGTGGGTAAGGTGGGGTGCAGGTCCACGGGCGGGACAGTACCTCATTCTTGGCGCGAAAGCACGCGGTATTCTACGGGGGCGTGTGAATGCGTCTATAGAAGATGTTAAATCGGTGGCGCACGCTGTTCTCCGGCATCGTGTGCTCACCAATTTTCACGCGGAAGCTGAGGGCGTTGATTCTGACGCTGTAATCACCCGATTGTTAGATACGGTCCAAGAACCAGCAATACGGATGTGATTAATTTGAAGAACATAATTCAGCAATATTCCGTTAATTTCGGAGCAGCGTAAAAAACTTAATAAAAAACTTAGAAAAAGGCTTGACATTCAATCGTAAGTTTGGTATAATTCGCCCTTTGACGCTAACTTAGGATTTTCGCCTTAAATCAGGCGGAAAAGGGGAGGACTTTATAGGTCTAGAACACTTTGGCGTGTTTTTCACAGTTACTTCGTTATAGAGGACAACTTTGTGAGCCCCCATAGCGGGGCTTTATTTATGCCTGCACATCACTAGTCAATCGAGGTCGATATGCCAACAATAAATCAGTTAGTTAGAAAATCTCGGAAAAGAACAAGTAAGAAAAGTAAATCTCCAGTCTTGGAAAATTGCCCCCAACGACGGGGCATCTGTCTACAAGTCAGGACAATAACACCTAAGAAACCGAATTCGGCACTTCGCAAGGTCGCTCGTGTCCGTTTCACGAACGGTCAGGAAGCCACCTGCTACATCCCCGGCATAGATCATAATCTTCTAGAACACTCGGTCGTACTTGTGCGAGGCGGAAGAGTTAAAGATTTGCCCAATGTCAGATACCATATCGTTCGAGGTACATTAGATACATCGGGTGTTGAGAATCGACGGCAGGCAAGATCAAAATATGGGGCAAAGAGAGCCGGTTAGAGGAGGAAGGTATGCCACGTCGTGCAGAGGTTGTTAAACGGGACGTACTCCCAGACCCAAAATATAATAGTAAGCTAGTTGCGAAATTTATAAATTTCTTAATGGCTCGTGGAAAAAAGAGTGTTGCTCGGGCGATTCTATATAACAGTATAGACATTGTTGAGCAACGCGCTAACCAAGATGGGCTTACAGTTTTCCACGAAGCAATCAACAACGTTAAGCCGGTGCTTGAGATTCGGTCTCGACGTGTTGGAGGAGCAACCTACCAAGTTCCTGTTGACGTGAAGGCAGAACGCCGCACGACATTGGCACTCCGCTGGATTATCCAATCTGCAAGAGAGCGTCGAGAGAAAACGATGGCAGAGCGGTTAGCGGGAGAGCTATTAGATGCCGCTAGGAATGATGGAGCTTCCATTAGCAGAAAGCTTGATCAACATCGCATGGCAGAGGCGAACCGAGCGTTTGCACATTATCGTTGGTAAATTCAACGCAGCGACATCCCAATCTATTGGGGCAGTAATTTTTTATTTTGGCTCATATAAAAAGTAACGTGCAAAGCACGAAGAGCGACCGAGTTTTGCCGAAAAAGCTTGGTTTCTTTGCACCAAATCTTAACATGAGCGTTTATCTTTTTATTATATCACGGAAAGTTTGAAGAAAAATGAGAGCTACAAAGCAGAGTCGAATGATCTCTGAAAATCGGCGTTCCATAGAGCAGCGTCGATTTCCATTGACCCATACACGCAACATCGGCATCATGGCGCATATTGATGCAGGCAAGACAACTGTAACCGAACGGATGTTGTATTATACAGGCAAAGTGCATCGTATGGGCGAGGTCGACGACGGCACAACGACCATGGATTGGATGGCACAGGAACAGGAACGCGGTATTACCATCACTGCTGCCGCAACAACGTGCCAATGGAATGGGCACGGTGTCAACATTATTGATACACCCGGACATATCGATTTCACAGTTGAAGTTGAAAGATCGCTGCGAATCCTCGATGGAGCTGTCGCTGTTTTCTGTGCGGTTGGCGGCGTAGAACCCCAATCGGAAACGGTCTGGAGACAAGCAGACAAATATCAGGTGCCACGTATCGCACTGATCAATAAAATGGATCGAACCGGTGCAGACTTTTTCCGAACAGTCGAAATGATGGTTGAGCGGCTTGGTGCTTCGGCGGTACCAATTCAATTGCCGATTGGCTCCGCTGAGAGTTTCAATGGCATTGTCGATTTGGTTTCACTCAAAGGTCTAGCATGGGACGAAGCCAGTTCCGGATCTATAATGTTTGATACAGATATTCCGGATGAAATGATGGGAAGTGTTTGGGAGTATCGGGAACAGATGTTGGAAGCAATTGCCGAGTGTGACGATGACCTCTTGGCAAAATATATTGATGGGGTTAAGTTGTCCGAGGAAGAGATCAAAGCAGGCTTAAGGAGCGCGACGTTAAGCGGCAAAATTGTTCCTGTCTTGTGCGGCACTGCCCTGAAGAATAAAGGCGTTCAACCGTTACTAGATGCAGTGGTTGATTATCTGCCTTCCCCAATAGATGTACCACCGGTAGCCGGTGTGAATCCAGAAGTTGAAGAGGAAAGCACCCGTTTAGCAGACGATGACGCGCCTTTTTCCGCGCTAGCATTCAAAATTACAACCGATCCGCACGTTGGCAAACTGACATTCCTTCGCGTTTATTCCGGTGTTTTGGCTAAAGGCATGACTGTATACAACAGTACGCACCGTAAATTTGAACGGATCGGGAGACTGATGCAGCTACACGCAAACAAGCGTGAGGAACGCCAAGCCATTTATGCAGGCGATATCGCTGCTATTATCGGCTTCAAATCTGTGATGACTGGAGACACCATCTGCGATCCGAATACCCCAATCGTTTTGGAATCGATGGCCTTTCCATCGCCGGTAATGTCCATCGCTATCGAACCTCAAACCAAGTCGGACATCGAAAAGATGAATATGGCACTATCGAAGTTGGCTGAGGAAGATCCAACTTTTAAGGTGCATCAGGACCCGGAAACAGGACAAACACTCCTGTCCGGCATGGGAGAATTGCATCTAGAGATTATCGTGGATCGCTTGGTTCGAGAATTTAAGGTTTCGGCAGAGATTGGCCAACCTCAAGTTTCGTACCGTGAGACTATCCGGCGTTCTGCAACAGCCAATGAGCGTTTTGTTCGTCAATCCGGTGGGCGCGGTCAATTCGGACATGTGGTTATTGAAATTTATCCATTAGAACAAGGATCCGGTTTTGAATTCGTCAACGAAATAAAGGGAGGCGTTATTCCCCAAGAGTATATACCCGCTGTCCGAAAGGGGCTTGAAGCGGCAATAATCGCCGGAACTTTAGGAGGTTATCCTCTCGTTGATGTAGGGGTGCGATTGTATGATGGTTCTTACCATCCCGTTGATTCTTCAGAGATTGCATTTTCAAACGCTGCTCGGATCGCCTTCAAAGACGCAGTGAAGCGCGCAAATCCGATGCTGCTTGAACCAATCATGGAGATTGAAGTTATTGCTCCAGATGACTATTTAGGAAAGGTAATGGGAGATTTAAATGCGCGTCGCGCTCAAATTCTCCAGACAGATATGCACCCTAAATCCGGGACGCAGGTTATTAAAGCTCACGTTCCGCTTGCTGAAATGTTCGGCTACGTAAAAACGCTCCGTTCTCAGACGCAAGGACGGGCAACTTATTCGATGGAGTTTGCACACTATAGTTCCGTTCCCCAGAGCATTGCTCAGGAAATTATCTCGTCGGAAGGATTTTCTGTTTAACCGTTCCCGCTGTTGACATAGCTTGTTGTCAGAGTTTAGCAGTGAGGTCAATGGGTGTTATATTTAAGCTTACTAGAATGTGAGGAGATTTACACATGGCAAAAGAAAAATTTGAAAGGAATAAGCCACACGTCAATGTTGGCACAATTGGACACGTTGATCATGGTAAAACCACATTAACAGCTGCAATCACCATGGTGTTGTCAAATCTCTCCGGAAGTGAATATGTAAAAACTTACGAGGAGATTGATGCAGCTCCCGAAGAAAAGGAGCGTGGGATTACCATTAACACCGCGCACGTTGAGTATGAGACGGAGAATCGCCACTACGCTCACGTAGACTGTCCCGGACACGCTGACTACATCAAAAACATGATTACCGGTGCAGCGCAGATGGATGGCGCGATCCTTGTTGTCTCCGCCGCTGACGGTCCGATGCCCCAAACCCGTGAGCACGTTCTTTTGGCACGACAGGTGAATGTACCAAGCCTTGTTGTCTACCTGAATAAAGCAGACATGGTTGACGATGAAGAGCTTCTAGAGTTGGTAGAACTCGAAGTCCGAGAACTACTCACTGAATATGAGTTCCCCGGCGATGACATCCCAGTTATTAGTGGATCTGCCCTCGAAGCGATGGAAGCTAGCGGCGATCCGAATGCCGAGGCGTGTCAGTCAATTTTAGAACTGATGGCAGCGTGTGACGAGTGGATTCCGGAGCCGGTCCGAGATATTGATAGACCCTTCCTAATGCCTGTGGAAGATATTTTCTCAATCACAGGACGAGGTACAGTTGTGACAGGTCGTGTCGAGCGCGGTATTGTTAATGTTGGTGAGACAGTCGAGATTGTTGGACTCGCGCCGACCACTAGCACAGTTGCCACCGGTGTAGAGATGTTCCGTAAACTGCTTGACGAAGGTCGCGCAGGCGATAACGTTGGCGTTCTGCTTCGCGGTATTGAGCGTGAGGACGTTGAGCGCGGACAAGTTCTTGCTGCTCCGGGCAGTATTACACCGCATACAAAGTTTGCCGCTGAAATCTACATTCTGAACAAAGACGAAGGTGGTCGCTGGACACCATTCTTCAGTGGCTATCGTCCACAGTTCTACTTCCGTACAACGGATGTGACGGGTGTGATGAATCTTCCCGAAGGTGTTGAAATGGTAATGCCCGGAGATAATATCCAAATTACTGTTGAACTCACCAAACCCATTGCTCTGGAAGAGGAGCTGAGGTTTGCAATTCGTGAAGGCGGACACACCGTCGGAGCTGGTGTTGTTTCAGAGGTTATTGAGTAATAACCACCTGAGGTCATTGGTGTATTAGTTTAGTAATGCACCAATGAACCAATGAACCAAATTGGGTTGGAGTATTGATGGATAACCAGAAAATCAGGATTCGTCTGAAATCATTTGATTACCGTTTGTTAGATCACTCTGCGGGTCAAATCGCGGAGACCGCCCGTCGGACAGGCGCGTTGGTCTCGGGTCCGATTCCGCTTCCGATTAAGCAGCACATTTACACTGTACAGCGATCGACCTTCAAAGACAAAAAATCGCGTGAACAGTTTCAAATGCGAATTCACAAACGGTTACTGGATATTTTACAGACGACTCCCAAGACAGTCAATGCGCTAATGCGCTTAGATCTACCAGCTGGCGTTGATGTCAAAATTACGCTTCTGTAGGCACACGTCGTTGGACCTGAACACCCTCGTTGCGGAGATGTAACATGAGTAGTGGAATATTAGGCAAGAAGATTGGTATGACACAAATCTTTGACGAATCCGGGACTGCGATTCCGGTCACGGTGGTTGAAGCGGGCCCCTGCCCGATAGTACAGGTTAAAACTCAAGACCGAGAGGGTTATAATGCCATTCAACTAGGCTTTGGCTATCGACGCGAAAACAAGGTCAATCGCCCCGAAAGTGGACATTTCCAAAAAGCAAATGTCACACCACATCGCTTTTTGCGGGAAATGCGCGTTGATAGTACGGAAGGCTTGGAGGTTGGTTCAAACGTTGACGTGGGTATTTTCTCTCCAGGAGACCTCATTGATGTTACGGGAACATCTAAAGGTCGTGGCTTTACGGGTGTGATTAAACGGTGGAATTTCTCCGGTATGAGGCAAACTCACGGTAGTGAGAAAAACCATCGGCGACCGGGCTCCATTGGTCATAGTGCATGGCCTTCGCGTGTTTTCAAGGGCAAAAAGATGCCCGGACGACATGGAGGGAAACAGGTGACTACCCAGAATCTGCAAGTCATCCAAGCAGATGCTGAAAGAAGCCTGTTACTCGTTAAAGGTGCCGTTCCTGGTCCACCCAACGGACTACTTATTATCAAGAAAGCAGTAAAGGCTGAACAGTAAACATACCCTTTGAGGATTATCACGCATGGCAGCTTTAGATGTATACAATCGTTCTGGGGATACCCTAAAACAGAGAGAGTTATCTGACGCGTTGGTAAATGTACCTATTAATGAGGCAGTTATACATCAATGTGTCGTTGCACACCTTGCGAATCAGCGTCGAGGCACAGCTTCCACCAAAACACGGTCAGAAGTTCGAGGAAGCGGCAAAAAACTATACCGCCAGAAAGGAACGGGACGTGCCCGGGTGGGAGATGGTCAATCTCCAATACGGGTGCATGGTGGCGTTGCATTTGGTCCAAAGCCGCGCAGCTATCGTCAACGCACCCCGAAGAAGGTCCGTCAACTCGGATTACAATCGGCTTTAGCAGGCAAATTTCAAAGTGATGATTGCATTCTGATTGAAGACTTTACGTTAGACGCGCCGAAAACGAAGGAGATGGTTCAAGTTTTGGGGAATTTAGGGCTCGCGGATAAAGTTCTCTTTGTCCTCGGTCAACCTGAATCAAATATCCATCTATCGGTACGGAATATCCCGAACGTAAACAGCTGCGTTTGGAATGCCCTTAATATATACGATGTGCTTTGGCATGATAAAATTGTCTTCACTGAAAGCGCAGCGGAAAAGCTAGAAGCAAAGTTCGCTCAACCAACAGATGGTTTATCAGTTGAGGAAGCATAGATGAAAGACCCATATCGGATTATCAAGCAACCGTTAATAACAGAAAAGACCACAATCCTCAGAGAGTCAAACAAATACGCCTTTGTTGTTGATATCAAAGCCAATAAAGCGGACATCCGTAAGGCAGCTGAAGAGCTATTCGACCTCAAGGATAAGATTGTGAAGATTAATACCATGCAGGTTAGCGGTAAAACCAAGGGGCAATTTTGGCGATATCGTCAGGGCCGGCAACCTAACTGGAAAAAGGTAATCATTACTGTTACCGAAGGAACAACCATTGAGGCTTTTGAAGCTATCTAGCGATGCGCGTTTGAAGGCTTACTAGGAGGGATTTAACGTGGCAGTTAAAACATATTCACCCGTCACACCCAGTCGCCGATTTATCACAGGAGATGCTTTTGAAGAGGTGACCCGGCGGCAATCCGAAAAATCGCTAACAACGGGATTAAAGAAAAAGGGTGGGCGTAATTCGTTGGGGCGTATGACTGTCCGCAGGCGCGGCGGCGGGCATAAACGACGGTATCGAGCGATTGAATTTAAGCGCGATAAATTTGGCATTCCTGCCAAAGTCGCCTCAATCGAGTATGATCCCAGTAGATCTGCCCGTATTGCTCTGCTCCATTACGCCGATGGAGAGAAACGCTATATTATCGCACCTCTAGGACTACAAGTTGATGATGTATTGAACGCTGGTCCCGATGCGCCGATCAGAGTTGGTAACGCTCTGCCACTTGAAAGAATCCCTCTCGGCACTTCGATTCATAACATAGAAATGCAGCCGGGTAAAGGGGGGCAACTCGTACGAAGTGCAGGTGCTGTGGCACAACTGGTAGACCGTGAAGGGAAATATGCACGGATCCAAATGCCTTCGGGCGAGGTTCGTTTACTTCCGGCGACATGTATGGCAACGATTGGACAGGTGGGTAATGTTGACCACGCAAACCTATCTATCGGTAAAGCAGGACGAAACCGATGGAAAGGACATCGCCCCAAAGTGCGGGGAGTGGCAATGAATCCACACGATCACCCACATGGCGGTGGCGAAGGGAAAAGTGCTGGTGGAAGACATCCCGTAACACCGTGGGGAGTTCCAACCAAAGGATATAAAACAAGAGATCCTAAAAAGCGATCTGGCAGATATATCGTCAGTCGTCGGAAGTAATTTATTTCAATTGACATAAGATTTGTGTGTTTTTCCGATCTTGAGGAGGTATGTCATGCCCCGTTCTGTGAAAAAAGGACCTTACATAGATCCAAAACTTACTAAAAAAATCGAAGTGATGAATCGGTCTGGGACCAAACGTGTGATTCGCACATGGTCACGCAGGTCTATGGTGACCCCGGACCTGATTGGTCATACGCTTGCCATTCATAACGGCAAGAAATTTTTTCCTGTTTATATTACAGAAAACATGGTGGGACATAAACTCGGCGAATTTTCTCCCACTCGAACATTCAGAGCGCATGCGAGTGGTGGTGCAAGATAAAGTATACTCAATTACTAAAACGGACTCGATTCTTGTATTCACCCTTTGAAAAACTGAGATTATGAGCGGAAGTTTTTACAAATGCTCAAGCTAATTTAGGAGATTTTTAACATGGAAGCTCGAGCAAGTATCCGAAACGTGCCGATTGCCCCGCGCAAAGCGCGCTTGGTCGCTGATTTGATCAAAGATCAATATGTAGAAGAGGCAATAAATCAATTAACATTTACGCATAAAGCAGCCTCTCCTGTAATCCGTAAACTGATTCAATCAGCTACCGCGAATGCACGATATAACGCACAACAGCAGGGTGCCACTATTGACGAAAGCAATCTAGTTGTCAAACAGATTGTCGTCAACGATGGTCTTACCCGAAGATGGTTTCGCCCACGGGCACGAGGTATGGCAAATAGGGTCTTGCACCGTAGATGCCATATTACAGTCGTACTAGACGAAGAGGAAAGTGAAGATGGATATTGAAAATCCTACCGGTCTTCTGAATAGGCTGCGCCATGTTCCTTTACCTCCGTCGTTCGGTGTCCTTTGCCCAAATGAATTTTGGAGGAGGTTTTAGTGGGACAGAAAACGCACCCGCGTGGACTACGCCTAGGCATCATCGAAAGTTGGGACTCGAAATGGTATAACGAAAAAGAGTATGCCCAATGGCTTCATGAGGATTTGAAAATCCAGTCCTTCATTAAGGAACGACTATCGCGTGCCGGCATTTCTCGTATCGAAATCGAAAGGGTTGGCGATAGGTGTAATATTCATATACACACAGCGCGTCCCGGTATCGTTATTGGGCGGCGTGGTGTTGAAGCAGAAAAGTTACAAGCGGATTTAGAGCATATCCTGCAGAGGGATTCGGGTTCAAACGGTGAAAGGACTGTTCGGATTAATGTCACTGAAATCAAGCGCCCTGAATTAGATGCTCAACTTGTTGCTGAAGCGGTTGCCCTGCAAATCGTACGTCGATCCAATTTTAGGCAGGCAATGAAGAAAAGTATTATCGCTTCAATGAAAGCTGGTGCCCAAGGGGTTAAAATCAGTATCGGTGGTCGACTTGGTGGCGCGGAAATGGCACGCTCAGAATCAAATATTGAAGGCAGGGTGCCGCTGCATACGCTCAGAGCGAACATTGATTATGGCTTCGCTGAAGCTGATACAACCTACGGTAAGATTGGCATTAAAACGTGGATTTTTAAGGGAGAGGTTATTGGCAGACCGGAGCTTCCAGTAACCGGTAGCCGTGCTACGCAGGTCCCGACTGATTCTTCTCAAAGACGCTCATCACGCTATTCAGAGGAAGAAGGACCCGCAGCGCGATCCGAAGGTAGGTCTAGACGCAGAAGAGATCAGGATAGGCGACGGGGCCCACGTAGAACCAATCGTCAAAATAGAGACTCGTAAACGCTTGTTCACGAGTATGAATTAGAAGGAGTAAATAAAATGTTGATGCCCAAACGGGTTCTACATCGCAAAGTGCAGCGCGGAAAACGCCGTGGCAAACCTTACCGCGGTTCACGAATAGATTTCGGCGAGTATGGCTTGAAAGCAATGGAGCCGGGTTGGATCACGAGCCGCCAAATTGAATCTGCGCGACAGGCAATCACCCGTCATGTGCGTCGTGGTGGCACGGTTTGGATTAAAATTTTTCCGCATAAACCGGTAACGAAGAAACCCGCTGAAACCAGAATGGGAAGCGGGAAAGGAGCTCCTGAGTTTTGGGTGGCTGTTGTTAAACCGGGGCGCATTTTATATGAATTGAGCGGTGTCCCAGAAAACGTAGCAAAGGAAGCCCTGACTAGGGCATCCCACAAATTGCCGATTAAGACGAAGTTTATCAGTCGAACGGGAGAATAATCAAACAATGACCGCTAATGAGTTACGCAGCAAATCATCTGAGGAGTTGGAAAGCGACCTTCAAGATTTTAAGGATACTGCGTTCAACATCAAGTTCCGAAGACTATTAGGGCAACTTGAAGATACATCCCAATTACAAAAAGTCAAGAAGGATATCGCACGGATTCATACCATTCTTCGTCAACGTGAACTGGGGATTGAAGAGTCACCATAACTATAGTTACGAGAGGAAAAGCGTGGATAAGCATCAGCGATGGAACCGTAAGTTCAGAACAGGTACTGTAACAAGTGATCGGATGGATAAAACAGTTGCTGTTGAAATTGTGCGGACTTATCAGCACCCCCTTTATAAGAAAATTGTGAGACGTTCCACAAAGATTCTGGCTCACGACGAACAGAATGAGTGTCGTGTCGGCGATCTCGTCCAGATTGTCGAAGTTCGGCCACTTAGCCGTCGTAAACGTTGGAAAGTTCGCCAAATTGTCTCCAAGACAGAATCAATGGATGTGTGAAGTGGAAGACGGGGTTAAACTCAGGAAGGTAATGACCAATGGTTCAAGCATATACTCTATTGAATTGTGCGGATAATACAGGCGCAAAGCAGCTTATGTGTATTCGCGTGCTCGGCGGTAGTAGAAGGCGCTACGCACGAGTCGGAGATGTAATTGTGGCAAGTGTGAAAGAAGCAAATCCAAATAGCCAAGTTAAAAAGGGAGATGTTGTACGGGCTGTCGTAGTACGTGCAACCAAGGAACATCGCAGGCTCGATGGTTCTTATATCAAATTCGATAGGAATGCTGCCGTATTGATTGATGCTCAGGACCAGCCTCGTGGAACACGCATTTTCGGGCCCGTTGCTCGTGAACTGAGAGAAAAAGCATTTGCACGAATTGTCTCTTTAGCCCCAGAGGTCATTTAAAGCCCCCTAGGAGGTAGTACCGTTGCAAACCAGATTTCACGTAAGAAAAAACGACCACGTGGTCGTATTGACCGGGAAGGATAAGGGTAAAACAGGCGTTATTCTAGAAATGCTTCCGCATAAACGCCGTGCCACTGTTGAAGGGATCCACATGATCAAAAGGCATACCCGTCCGAACCCGCAAGCACCGCAAGGTGGCGTCGTGGAAAAAGAAGGGACAATTAATATCGCTAACCTAAAGCTGATTTGCCCAAAATGTAACGCGCCCACTCGAACAAAGCGCAGTACCTTTGAGAAGGAAATTGGAGGGCGGACGAAAACATACCACGCCCGTGTCTGCAGAAAATGTGGTGAGTCTGCTGAACGCGACTAGTTGAGATGAGACCTGTCCCAAGGGAGTTACGCAACCTATAAGGTAAGAATTAATGAGTGTATTTAAAGCTTTTTATCAAGACGAAGTTTTCACAGCGTTGCAGCAACGTTTCAATTATCCAAATGTTATGCAGGTGCCAAAACTTAACAAGATAACTCTCAATATGGGGGTTGGTGCTGCTATACAGGATTCAAAACTTTTGGATAACGCTGCCGAAGAGCTGACACAAATCAGTGGTCAGCGGGCAGCTATTACCCGTGCCAAGAAATCTGTGTCAGCCTTCAAGGTCCGCACAGGTATGGCTATCGGCTGTAAGGCAACCTTGCGACAGGATAGGATGTACGAATTTTTTAATAAACTTGTCAACGTCGTCCTGCCCCAGATTCGTGATTTTCGTGGACTCTCCCCGGATTCCTTCGACGGGCGCGGTAATTACTCTTTGGGTCTCCAGGAGCAAGTCATTTTTCCGGAGATTGAATACGACACCATAAGCGAAGTTCGTGGATTAAATATCACCATTGGAACAACTGCTCCAACTGATGAAGAAGGGCACGAGTTGCTCCGCCTAATGGGAATGCCGTTTAGAGAATCTTAGCACGTATATGCCACCCTTTGATAGTAGTGAAGGAAAGGAGCCTTCATTTGGCAACAAAAGCTCTTATTGCCAAGCAAAAAAGAACCCCGAAGTTTCAGGTTCGAAAATATAATCGTTGTCGTAACTGTGGCAGGGCCCGCGGTTATCTGCGAAAGTTTGATCTTTGCCGAATCTGTTTTCGCCTCTTCGCAAGATCGGGTAAAATTCCGGGAGTCACAAAGGCAAGTTGGTAGTGCCTGACTTGTCGGCACGAGTAAAGGAGAAAACTGATGTCAATGACAGATCCGGTTGCGGATATGCTGACCCGTGTTCGCAATGCGAATATGGTTGGACATGAACGCGTCGAAATCCCCGCATCAAAACTAAAAATGGAGATCACCCGCACACTACATGAGGAAGGGTATATCCGCAATTATCGTTGGATTGATGACAGCAAACAGGGCATTTTGCGCATCTATTTGAAGTATGGCGAAGGCAAAGAAAAGGTTATAACGGGACTCAAGAGAATTAGCAAACCAGGACGGCGCGTCTACGTGAAAGCGGACCAGCTTCCTAGTGTGTATGGAAATTTAGGGATTGCTATATTATCGACCTCACAAGGTATTAAGACAGCCTCCGAATGCAGGAAATCCGGCGTTGGTGGTGAAGTCCTCTGTTATATTTGGTAATTTTTCAGTTTGAATTCGGAGACGAATACAATGTCACGAATAGGACAAATGCCAATCAGGATGGATTCAAAAGTTAAGATAGCTTTGGACCAAAACGACATTACTGTTGAAGGTCCAAAAGGCACTCTCAACTGGACAATTCCAGCAGGCATAGCAGTCAATTTAGAAGACGAATTCATCAGGATTGATAGATTAACAAACCAGAAATCACACAGATCGTTACACGGATTGACACGGAGCCTTATCGCCAATATGATAACAGGTGTGACCGAAGGTTTTGAAAAACAACTCATCCTCGTTGGCGTTGGCTATCGTGCGGAAATAGACCGCCAGAAACGTCTAGTCTTAAATGTTGGGTATTCTCACCCAGTAACCTACGCGCCCCCTGAGGGTATAACCCTAAGTGTCGGTGATTCCGAAACTGTGGGGGGGCAACCTCACACACCAATAACTGTGAGCGGTATTGACAAAGCAGTTGTGGGGCAGGTTGCTGCTTCAATCCGTCAGATCAAGAAACCCGAAGTCTATGAACCTTCCAAAGGGCTCCGTTACGAAGGTGAACGCGTCCGTAACAAGGAAGGTAAAACTGGGGTGTAGGGTAGCGGTTTAATTGCTATATTTTGTAGACTAAAGGATCTACAAGTCGGTCAGCCAAAATTATCGTAGCTGGATTTGTCGATTTTTTTTATCGAAATTTCCTTTAGGTCTGTATCCCAAACATTTATGTTTGTGGAGTATGTCAATAATATTGGAGGAACAATCGTTGGATCGGTCTAAGGCAAAATACATCGCGAGGCATAAGCGACAGAAACGGATACGAGAAAAAATAATTGGGACTAAAGAAAGACCGAGGCTTTCGGTTTTCAGGAGTTTGAAGCATATTTACGCCCAAATTATTGATGACGAAGCCGGCAACACGCTTATTGCAGCCTCAACCCTATCACCAGAGT
Organism: Candidatus Poribacteria bacterium; assembly: GCA_965116925.1. GTDB lineage: Bacteria > Poribacteria > WGA-4E > WGA-4E > PCPOR2b > PCPOR2b. The sequence continues at coordinate 5,860,530 of OZ220744.1, forward strand.
TGAAAGACAGCTTGTCAACACAAGGCAACATTAGTGCAGCACAGCAGGTGGGGACATTAATCGCTCGCCGAGCAAAAGAGCATCAAATTGAATCAGTAGTCTTTGACCGTGGTGGAAATCTGTATCACGGAAGAATTAAAGCACTTGCTGAGGCTGCTAGAGAAGAGGGACTCCGATTCTGAAAATTGCAAGAGAAACTGCCATCGGCGTGTTCGCAAGATGAACTGACGCTTGATAACGAAGGAGAATTGCTTTTGAGGGAAAGAATAAATCCGGCTGATTTTGAATTTGAGGAACGTCCAATAGATATCAACCGTGTGATGCGTGTTCGCAAAGGCGGACGAACACCTAGCTTTAATGCGCTTTCTGTCGTTGGAGATCAATCGGGTGTGGTTGGACTTGGCTTTGGGAGTGCAAATGAAATCCCATCAGCTATAGGTAAAAGTATCGCTGATGCGAAAAAAAACCTGATTCGCGTGCCTCTATCAGGAAATACTATCCCCCATGAAATCATTGGGAAATATGGCGGTGCCAAGGTTCTGCTCAAGCCAGCTAGCCCCGGTACTGGGATTATCGCCGGGCCCGGAACGAGAGTCATTTTGGAGTTTGCCGGGGTGCAAGATGTACTGACCAAGCGACTCGGTTCTCGAAATGTAAAAAACACCGCAGAAGCCACCATGGAAGCCCTAAAAGGTCTAAAGGATATCAACGACGTGGCTCGTCTTCGTGGAAAAACAGTTGAGGAACTGCTCGACTAATCTTTTTGGCTCATATAAAAAGAGGGTGCAAAGCACGCCGGAGCAGCTGAGGTTTTAACAAAGGTTCAATAGGCGGGGAAACCAGATGCCCTGCCTACGGTAGAGCTTCTGTAATTCCGATTGGGTGCGCCTAATTCGTTCGGAAAATTTAGTCCTGAACCAAAATAAGAACTTCTAATCGTAACAGCCAATCGATAAAATGGAGAAATATTGATGAAACTAAACGAACTCAAACCTGCAGAAAATTCGACACGTAATCGGAAGCGAGTTGGGCGTGGCGACAGTTCGGGTTGGGGTAAAACTTGTGGTCGTGGTCATAAAGGGCAAAAATCCCGTTCTGGTGTCTCCATTCCTGCGTGGTTTGAAGGGGGACAGATGCCATTGGTGAGACGCTTGCCGAAACGGGGGCCCAGAAGAATTGCACATAAACGGACTGAATATGAGATTGTAAATATCCAGACCCTAAACCATTTTGACAACGGGACAACGATTACCCCTGAAATTTTGCGAGAAAATGGTATTACAAAGAAGAAAGATGGGAAGATTAAAATCCTCGGAGAAGGTAACCTCGAAAAACAGCTAACGGTACAGGGGCACCGATTCTCAAAGTCTGCTATTGAAAAGATAGAATCAACAGGCGGTAGCATTGAGGTGATTTAAGTGATTAAGGCATTCCAAAACGCTTTCAAAATTCCAGAATTGCGGCAGCGGATTATCTTTACAGCCCTACTGCTAATTGTTTATCGCTTGGGCGCACACATCACACTTCCCGGCATTGACGATATCGAATTAGAAAAGTTTTTTGATAGTCTGAGAGGCCGCACTGGTGGAAGCGTCTTGGATTTCGTTGATCTCTTTTCCGGTGGTGCCTTCAAGCAGATGACAATCTTTGCACTTGGTATCCAACCGTATATCAGCGCATCAATTGTCATGCAGCTCCTCACCGTCGTTATCCCCTTCCTTGAGAAACTATCCAAAGAACCGGACGGACGGAAAAAGATCACCCAATATACGCGGTATGCCACTGTTATTCTTAGTGCAATTCAGGGTGTCATGATCAGCCTGATGTTGCAAAGGCCTGGAGCCATTATTAGCAGTGAAAACATTGAGATTGTGACGAATCCGGGTATCTGGTGGACTTTGCTAACCATGATCACCTTGATGGCTGGTACCTCCTTCGTTATGTGGCTCGGCGAACAAATTACAGAACGGGGAATTGGTCAAGGCATTTCCCTAATTATTACAATTGGTATCCTGTCGGGGATGCCGGGTGGAATTCAAACAATATTCAATCAACTCCTTAATCGTCAAATTGACCTTCCAAAACTGGTCATCTTCCTCGCTTTGGGAGTTGTGGCGATTATGGGAACTGTGTATATCACCTTCTGTGTCCGCAAAATTCCTGTTCAATATGCACGGCGAGTTGTGGGACGTAAGGTGATGGGAGGACAAGCAACCCATATCCCACTGCGCGTCAATGCAGCCGGCATGATCCCAATTATTTTCGCCGTTACCTTGATGCAGTTCCCTGCAACGGTTCTGGGGCTTATGCAAAGTCAATTTCCCACATGGGCATGGATTGGGGGATTAATAGCAGTCTTCAGCGCAACGAGCCCCTTATATTGGACGATCTACGCCCTTCTAATTATCGGTTTCACATACTTCTACACAGCTGTTCAGATTAATCCCGTGCAAATGGCGGATGACTTGAGGAAATATGGTGGCTTTATTCCGGGCATTCGTCCGGGGAAAAAGACCGCAGATTATATTAACGATACCTTAACTAGAATTACTTTACCCGGTGCGGTATTTCTCGCTGCAATTGCGGTTTTCCCTTTGCTTCTGCAAGGCTGGCTCGGCACTGGAGCATTAATCAGTGGTGCCTCAGTCTTAATTGTTGTCGGCGTCGTATTAGATACAGTGTCACAAGTTGAATCCTATTTGACCATGAGACATTACGAAGGGTTCCTGAAGGATAGACGTGTGAGGGGACGTCGCACAAGATAGGGTTCATTTTCCAGTGAAGGAGAGATGATGAAAGTCCGTGCATCAGTAAGAAAAATGTGTAATCAGTGCAAGATTATCAAAAGAAAAGGGGTTATCCGCGTTATCTGTGCTGCGGATCCAAAGCATAAGCAAAGACAAGGTTAAGTACTTTACCTAGTACGCAAGGAGGAACAAGACATGGCAAGAATTGCTGGTGTTGATTTACCCCGAACCAAGAGGATTGACATTGCCCTGACCTATATTTATGGGATTGGGCACCAAACCGCTTCAAAAATGGTCGAGGATCTGCATATTGATCCCGCCAAAAAGTCCCAAGATCTTGACGAGTCCGAAATCAGCCGGCTAAGAGAAACAATTAACCAAGATTACCAGGTGGAAGGAGACTTACGACGTGAAGTCGAGTTGAACATCAAACGGCTGATGGACATCAATAGTTATCGCGGGTTGCGCCACCGCCGGCAGTTACCGGCACGGGGCCAGCGAACGAGCACTAATGCACGCACGCGCAAAGGGAAAGCAAAGACTATTTCGGTCGGAAGAAAGGCGAAAGAAGCGGCACGCAAGGGTGGTTAATCCCACTTGTGCATTAAGCTTCAGAAAGGAGATCAGTTTTGCAAGATTCAGGTTCCGCCAACCGTCGAAGGCGGAGAGAACGAAAGAATGTTTCTGAAGGAATTGCACATATCCAAGCAACCTTTAATAATACGATTATTACGATTACCGATCTCAACGGAAATGCAATTGCTTGGGCAAGTGCAGGTAGTAGCTTTCGCGGTTCTCGGAAATCCACGCCATTCGCTGCCCAACAAACAGCGGAAACCTGTGCTAGGAAAGCGATGGAACATGGCATGAAACGAATTGAGGTAAGGGTCAAAGGACCAGGCTCCGGCAGAGAGTCCGCAATTCGATCTCTCTCAGCAGCTGGACTAGAAATTACCGCAATGAAAGATGTAACTCCAATTCCTCATAACGGTTGCCGACCGCCCAAACGGCGGCGCGTCTAACGTTTGAAAGTTGGGATTTTAAGAAAGGGGGAACTGGTCCTAATTTAACCAGAAAAGGATGAGCAAATATTTAGGTTCTGTATGTAAGTTATGCCGAAGAGAAGGTGAAAAACTTTTTTTGAAGGGACAACGCTGCGATTCCCCGAAGTGTTCATTTGAGCGCCGTAGTTATCCGCCCGGTCAACATGGTCAAAAACTGCCCAAAGTCAAAGATTACGGACGCCAATTACGCACCAAGCAGAAATCGAAGCGCATCTATAGCATTTTAGAAAAACCGTTTAAGAACTACTATACAAAAGCCGCACATCAGAAAGGTGTTGTGAGAGAGAATTTGCTGACATTATTGGAGTGCCGGTTGGACAACGTGGTTTACCGTCTCGGTTTTGCCAACTCACGCTTGCAGGCTCGACAACTTGTCACACATAATCATTTCCTTGTGAACGGGAAAAGGGTCAATATTCCTTCTTACCTGATACAACCTGGCGATGTTATTCAGACACGCGAGAAAAGTCGTAACGTGGCAGTGATTCAAGAAGCCTTAGACCGTTCTCAACACCGGGGCACACCAGATTGGCTTGAGTTGGATATCGACAAACAAGAGGGAGTTGTTAGAATGTTGCCAAACGTCGAGCAACTTGCCACAGACCTCCAAACACAGTTAATCGTTGAACATTACTCCAAATAACACAGCTACTTGTAGGAGGGTAAGATAGATGACAGGGCGGGAAATCACCAAGCCAAAACACCTCATTACGGACCTTGATAACTTGCGGCCTGATTATGGGAAATTTATCGCCGAACCGCTTGAGCGAGGATTTGGAACGACTATTGGTAACTCGCTTCGACGCGTTTTGCTTTCTTCGATTCAAGGTGCTGCTGTTATTGCTGTTGCTATTGATGGAGTGAAGCATGAGTTCTCGACGCTTGATGGGATGAAAGAGGATGTTACCCAGGTTCTCCTGAACCTTAAAGAAATTCGATTCCGAGTTCACACCAATGAGGTGATCACCCTGGTTTTATCCGCAGAAGGCTCCGGTAACATTACAGCAGCTGATATTCAACCGAACGGACAGGTTGAAATCATCAACCCGGACCAACATATTGCAACGCTCGACCAATGCGATGGTTTGAATATGGAGATCCAGGTTTGTCGAAGCAGAGGATATGAGTTTGGGGAAGAACATCTGAACTATAATCAACAGATTGGCGTTATCCCGGTCGATTCCAAGTTTTCGCCGGTCAGAAAAGTCAATTTCTTGGTTGAAGAAACACGGGTCGGGCACATGACCAACTATGACCGGCTTATCCTAGAAGTGTGGACAGATGCGAGTATCACTGCAAAAGAAGCGGTTACACAAGCCTCGGACATTTTGTTAGATCAATTTCGGCTCTTTAGCGATTTTGATGAAACCTACGTGGAGCCAGTCGAAGAAGTTGACGAAGAAGAACTACAGCGTGAGAAATGGCTATCGAAGCCTGTTGCGGAACTCGAACTTTCGGTGCGATCCGCCAATTGTCTGGAAGCTGCGAAGATTACAACCATCCGAGATCTTGTGGTCAAGACTGAACCAGAGATGTTGAAATTTCGTAATTTCGGCAGAAAATCCCTGAACGAGATTAAGGATATTCTGTCGGAGATGGGCCTGTCTTTAGGGATGACCCTCGGCAATGGCAATGACAATGGCAATGATGATTAAGTTGCCCAAAATACAGTGTTGAAAATCCCGATCTATCGGGGAGGATGGACAATCATGCGTCACCGGAAAATGGGAAGGAAGCTTGGGAGAACAAGCGGACATCGGAAGGCGTTGTTTAGCAACCAAGCCACCGCACTATTCGAGCACGAACAGATTCGCACAACCCTACCAAAGTGCAAAGAACTCAGGCGAATCGCTGAAAAACTGATTACGCTCGCTAAACGAGGGGATTTACATGCGCGCCGTCAAGCCGCTAAGGTTATCCACGACCACGACGTTTTGCAAAAATTGTTCGATGATCTTGGGCCCCGTTATCAAGACCGTAATGGCGGATATACCCGTATCATCAGAGGTGAACTGAGGCGTAGCGATGCCGCTCAGATGGCGTATATCCAGTTGGTAGAATAGTGCAAGCTTCCATAGGATCAGAAAAAAGGCGTTGATTAAAAAATCAACGCCTTTTTTTGTTGTAAATTCAAGATCCTGATCTAGTAGCGATTTTTAATATCTATAGCCCGCAGACACGAACACCCGGTTAGCCGTCTGACTTTCCGTGAGCGAATCACTTGATTGCGCCCATGAACCTCGCATATAGGCGACATCAATTTTGATAATCTGGTCGAAAACCTTGCCTACCCCAATTGTCAGAAAGTCCCGATCATCGTCTATATCTCTATCTCGGAACGGAATTGGATCACGGAAGTAGCCGACGCGTACACTGGTTTCAATTCCCGGTATACGATACTCCGCACCGAGGCGAACCTGTACGGTGCTGTCATAATACCGATTGAAGTTATTCTGTGCGTCTTCTGCTGGTAGCGGGTCATATTCAGTCTGTGTCCAGTCTGTAAACTGCATATCGCCGGCAAGCGTCAGACGCTTCTCTAAGAGCTTGATAGCAACGCCACCGCCAAACTCAAACGGGCGTTTGATATCGTATAAGATTGACCCACCATCACCGTCCACCCCCTCTTCACCATCGTCGAATTGCACTATCGTTTGTTGCTCCCAGACTTCGTTAACCTCAAGGTTTGCTGGGAGTGTGACAGCTCCACCGAGTGTTACATTTTCCCCGGCGAAAGCAAGCACGCCGACCCGACCACTGAGCCCTGAATAGTCTCGATCTACAGTGTCGTGAAAAGCGAAACCTTCTATTTCTGGATCAATGTTATTGATGTCTTCTGCTGCACTATCTAACTCGTTGAAACTTGAGCCGTGCCAAAAATCTATTGAGCCGCCAAGCAAGATATTTTTTGATATAAAGACACCCATCCCAAAACTCCAGATACCCATGCCACCGCTGTTGAAGGTCGTTTCATCTACATCAAATCCACTAAACACTGAACCAGAAGACGGGTCCAGTCCCTGAACAGCAACCTCCGAATCAAAATTCTGAGGACGATTATATCCGAGTGCAAACGCAAAGCCGCCACGATTTGCGTATAAAGGGTAGACGAGACCTATTGAGTTGGGACGGGTTTTCGAGCTGTCAGCTTCAGCAGCACGGCCGCGAGTGAACTCTGTTTCTGCATCTAGTTCGTTGTGTGACAGGCTGCCAAAAAATTCAAACTTTCTAATTTGAGCGAGCCCTGCCGGGTTCCAGTAAAGCGTCGTGAAATCATCTGCAACAGCGAGAAACGCCCCGCCCATCCCCATCGTTCTTGCGCCAAGGCCAAAGGTATTACCGATAGCAATTTCCTCCTCCTGTGCAACACTGTCCCCATTCCCAAACACAAAATAGGTGAGTATTAACGCGGAAGCAATGGCGGCTTTCATCAATCTTTTCATTGGATTGTTACCTCCTTCTGGATCTTCGGGATCTGTCACGCCGCGACTCAGACGAACTGCGGGCAGGAGTTTTACGCTCTTCACTCTTCCTTAATGACCGATCCAGACGACTTGAAGACGGGTGGCGGGATCTAACCCCCCGATAGCTTTGTGAACGTCGTTTGCCGAAATTCAAATCACCAATCTTGGAGCGTGGCGTTGAGTAGCGGTATCGATGATGACGGTACCCATACCCCCTGTAATAGGGGTAGTATCCATAATATGAATAGTATGGATAGGAATATCTGTAATAGGGATAGAGGGGATGATAGCCACCATAGTAGGATGGATAGGCGGGATAGTAGTCATCGTAATAGTAGGATCGATAATAACGGTCAGAATAACTGTAACTCGGTTTGCGACGCCCGTAGTACCCTTCATCTTCCATTTCAGACGGTTTCAGCTCGGCTTCAACTTCCCCTTGCTCCTCCTGTTCGGATTCCACTTTTTCGCCCTTATCTTGGTGATGGTAGGCGGTTTGTCGGGTTGAAGACCGTGGCTCGTAGTAACCGATCTGCGTGTAACACCCTGCGAGAGTAATTACTGCCAGCAGGAGTGTGACAGAGAGAACGAGTCTGTTCATGGTCAGTCTTCCTTTCGTGAATTGTTCGTAGGTTGACTCAGCGAGATATGTCGAGTATATCATAGGAAATACCTACTGCCAAGCGAAAAATCAAAATCTGTTAAGTCCATAAACTGCCTGCTATAGATTGTGGTTGACAGATACACAAAGTTTCCATAAAATTTTGCTCGGCAGCAATTTCCTTGAGATAAGCAATTAAGATGCCATAATTCAATTTTGTTGAAATAGAGCGGAATTCTTACGAAATTGTCTAAATAAATGCAGCAAATAGAGATTGAATCCGAAAAGATTGTGGCAACAATGATACAGTTTAATATCGTAAGTGCCACAGCGAATTGCATTGATGTAGGCATATAATATAAAAGGAAGCTAAGATGAGAAGAGAAGTACGCTGGGAACGGATGTTTCCCGATGAACTAGAAGCTGCGCTAGAGGAATGCCCTGTTGTCTATTTCTGCTACGGCTTGTGTGAGCCCCATGGTCCTCAGAACACGGTCGGGCTTGACGCTTTGAAAGCGCATGCGATTGCGTGCCGAACAGCCCATGAGCACGGCGGTGTCGTTGCTCCACCCGATTACTGGCACATCCACGAACATGGCGGTTATGCACTCTGGGGAAATCGAACCGTCGGAGAGGTGCGTCCATGGCTGACCGCTATGCCCGCATGGATGCATTTCAAGAATATCTGCTATCATGTCCGCGCAGCCGATGCCTTGGGATTTCATGCCGCTATCCTTTTGACGGGACACTACGGTCCCAACTGGAAAGATCTTAAAACGCTGCTTGAAATCCTTCAACCGCATTTCGACATGCAGCTGTACGGTTTGCCAGATTTCGAGGCGAATCAGCCCGGTTTCGATGGCGATGGCAAAAGCGGGGGCGATCATGCCGGTAAGGTTGAGACCTCGCTGCTCTGGGCATTGGAGCCGGATTGCGTCGATGTTTCACGTCTACCAGCGCAAGATGCGCCGGGTCCCCACTTTGCTATGGGGGCAACCGCACATGAATCGGATCGGCAAGTTGGTGAGCGAATGGTCGCCGATGAAGTCCAGTGGCTTGGTGCCAAAGCAAAAGTGCTGCTCGACGCCTACGCTGAATCAAGGCCCGCGCGTCAGCCGCTCACCTTCGATCAGATTGAGGAAATATGGGAACGCGATGTGCGTCCACGACTGAAGGACTTTGAAAGTATGCAAACCCGCTGGAGCGATGATGAAGGACCATCGCAGGATTCCCGCTGGTACCCTCAATGGCGTGTGCCGGATCGCGGCTAGATACACGAAAGGAGCGAAAAATGTCCCTCTCCGAAGGACAAATCAAGGCTTATGAAGCAGAAGGCTTCGTTCCAAAAGTTCAAATTTCCGACGAAACCGAAGCCACCCAACACCGAGCATTGTTCAACGAATTGGAAGCCAGATTGGGACGAGAGGAATGTGCGATCGGGTTAGTTGACCGGCATTTTGAGGAAGAATTCATCTGGGAAATTGCAACTCACCCGAAGATTCTCGACTGTATCGAAGCCCTGATAGGACCCGATGTTATGATGATATCGTCGCACTTCTTTTGCAAATATGGTCCCGATCAAAAAAAGTTTGTGGCATGGCATCAGGATGTAACCTATTGGGGACTTGAGCCGCCCGAAGCGATTACCGCGTGGTATGCAATTGATGACAGCGACTGCGAGAACGGTTGTATGCGTGTGATTCCTGGCACCCACCGTCCCGGCATTCGAGATCATGGGAAATCTGGACAGGTAGGAAACCTGTTGAGCATCGATCAGGAGGTGCCGGTCAGTGAGGATGAGGAGCAGAACGCCGTAGATCTGGTTTTGAAGGCGGGCGAAATCTCAATCCATCACGGCACCTTGATTCATGGAAGCCTACCCAATCAATCTACACGGCGGCGGTGTGGGTTGACAATTCGTTATATTCCTCCCCGGGTCAAGCAGGTTGACAAGAATTCATTGGGGCTTAACTGGTCGACAATTCTGCTGCGTGGTGAAAACAGAGAGAAGAATTTTCCTGAACTCCCCAAGCCATTCCCGATGAAATAACTGATTAACAAAGGACGAAAAAATGTATGACGCCATTGTTATTGGGGCAGGGGTAATGGGTAGTGCGACAGCCTATAATCTCGCTAAGGCGGGGGCAAGCACGCTGGTGTTAGAACAGTTTTCCCGTGGGCATACCTTCGGCAGCTCCCACGGAGACAACCGCATCATCCGCCTGATCTACGAGAAGCAATTCTACACAGAATTGATGAAACATGCCTATGCAGAATGGTGGGAAGTAGAAAAGGAATCGGGGAAGGAGCTGCTGTTCACCACTGGCAGTGTGATAATTGGGCCGGACGGGCACGATTATCTCCACGATATGCGCGTGAGCCTTGATGCTGCCGGCATCGAGTCCGAATGGTGGGACCAACGACAACTGGCAAACCGCTTTCCACAATTCAGGATTGGAGACGGTGTGGAAGTTTTGTGGCAGAAAGATACCGGTTTTCTGCCCGCTTCAACCTGTGTCCTGACCTATCTGCAACTCGCCGAAGCGCACGGGGCGGAGGTTCGGGAGGATACGCCAGTAACAGAGATTAACTGGCAGGGAACGCATCCCGAAGTAATTGCAAACGGGGAACGCTTTCGAGGGAAAAAAGTGATTGTGACTGCGGGAGCGTGGAGCGGACAGATTCTCAGTGAACTGAATCTCCCGTTGACTGTAACACGACAACAGGTTGTGTATTATCGACCAACCGATGCGAGTCTGTTTCAGCGGGGCAGATTCCCTATTTTCCTCGATGTAACGTGGAATGAGGTTCTGTATGGATTTCCTGTGTTTGGACGTGAAGGCGTGAAGATTGCGCGGCACGGTATGGGGCAGCCGGTGTCTCCCGATACGTGTGATCGGACACCCGACCCTGAGTATATCGAACATCTCCGTTCTTTTCTGCGTGAGCGTATCCCCGATGCCGCCGGCGAAGCACTTTTCGCACAGGTCTGTCTCTACACCGAAACACCCGACGAGGATTTTATTATCGACGCACACCCGGATTGCACGAATCTTGTTTTAGCAACTGGGTTCTCCGGGCACGGTTTCAAGTTCGCCAGCCTCGTCGGACGGATACTTTCGGAAATGGCACTTGAGGGAGCAACAGATTTCGACATCAGTCCGTTTCAACTGGCACGGTTTGAGTAATAGGATCGCTTGTCATATTCTCCTGACAAATCAGTTCGCGCTCCAATTGGGTGTCTGAATGGTGTCAGCGATGGCGAATGCCCTCTGAAGTTCAGATTCGGTAAGCGGCGGCACATTGATAGCAGCCACGTTTTGTTCAATCTGTTGCATTGTTTTCGCCCCGGCGATGACGCTAGAGGTGCCGGGATGGTCAAGCGTAAAACGTAACGCCGCTTGAACCATTGTACGCCCTGTGTTCTCCGCGAGGAAACCGAGTGCTGGGAGTTTTTGGAAGGCATCAACCGACCCCGGCCGATTAAAGCGCTCATAGCGTATATCCTCTTTCGGGATCTCACTGCTCTGGAAATATTTGCCCGTCAACATCCCCTTTGCCAATGGAACACGGATGAGCGTACCGATATTCTCTTGCTTGGCGAAATGAAGTAGGTCGTCTGCATCGCGTTCGAGCAGATTGTAGCCAATTTGCAGCATGTGAATCTCGCCCAACCCCCGCAGTTTATCAATCGCCTCCCGATCATTCGTCGAAACACCGTACCAACGGATTTTGCCCTCATCTCGCAACTTTGCCAATGTCTCCATGACAGCCGGCATCGCCCCTTCCAGCGGAATGGCATGAAGTTGATAGATGTCGATATAATCTGTATCCAGTCGTTTTAGACTCCCTTCGACCGCTTCAACGATTCGCTTTCGCGCTTGCGCCGATAGATCCGGATCGTTCGCATCCAAGCCGTTGTTTGGGCTGACTTTGGTGGCGATAATCCACTTATCGCGCCTCCCCTGCAATGCCTGCCCAACAATTTCTTCGCTATGACCGGTGCCGTAACTCTCTGCGGAATCGATCAGGTTCACACCAAGTTCTTCCGCACGATGGATGAGCGCGATTGATTGCTGCTCGTCGGTCCCTGTCCAACCTGTTCGTGAGCCGTCTGCCTGTTGGTATACACCAGAGATTGGAAACGCGCCTATCCCGATTTCTGAAACTTTGATTCCTGTTTGTCCAAACGTTCTATATTTCATTGGGTTCCCTCCACTAGTCAAGATTTATAGTGAACCTTAGAATTAATACCGGTGCGGTTAGGAAACCGCATCCACTGTTCTCCCGTTTGGTAGGCACTGTTTCCAACTGTGCCTATGCGGTGCGGTTACAAACCGCACCTACCGGGGGGGCGCCAGTGTTTCTTTATTTTTTGAATTCACTATATCCATAATTGATTGACACAGACCATTTTACTTGAAAATCCCGTCAGAGTCAAACCAGTTTATGGATTATTGATGGAGGCACGGTAAAGAGCTATATTGCGTTTATCCTTGACAGATTGCCACACCATTTGTGAAAATAGTATCCACAGTTTCCGTATAAAACGATGGGACAGCAAGGACAGTTGGGGATGCAAAAAGGCAATCAGCGCATTTATCTCATTAAAATCGCTATCGTTGGGGGGATAACTCTCCTCCTGATTTTGGGGATAGGTGCGCTGCGAACAACAACTCTGAACCCCGATACCGATTCTGCGTTTGCTTCTGTTATCTCCAGACTCATTAGCAAGCCGCCCCCTGATCACCCAAATCCTGCGTCTAAGAAGCGGGATTATCTTAAAAAATCGGATTGGCCCCAAGGCTTGCGAATCTATCGTGATTGGTGGACAGAACGGGATGCAGCGGTTTATGTCGCGGAAATGAGGCGCGAATCCGAAAATCTCCGCTTCGGGGTTGAACTCGCCAACAACCGTCTCTTGGGCAGGGAGACAATCACCAGCATGGCAGGACGGCTCGCACAACAGGACATTCCGTTGTTAGCTGGCGTTAATGGGAGTTTCGGGCTTCGTGGAGATCGGGTTGGGCGTGGCGGGGTTATCTTTAACCTCCATATCCAAGATTGGGAATTGGTCAGTATTGCCCCTCGACGCGATTGGTGGGGTTTTCCACCGCCCTCCCCTTGGGGTGAAACCAGTTTCGGTGTGACAACCGATGGCGAATTTTTACTTGACGCCGTTGAATTAAACGGGGCTATCCATATTGATGGAGAATCGCTCGAAGTTGATTGTATAAATCAGATTCCTGAGGCTGATTGTGCTGCCGTGCTCTACACACCCCGATTTGGGGAACAGACCCTCGCACGAAGAAGCTATGAAGTTATCCTCAAGGGACTCGACTTGCCACTTACAGGCAGGTATCGTAGCAATTTCAAGGTTGATGCGGTCAATCGGCGGGGCAACAGCACAATCCCATCCAACGGCGTTGTGTTGGCACTCGATTATCAATTAGCGGTAAAATGGGATGCCACATTCAGGGCGGGCGGTACAGGTACACTTGAAATCGCGCTTTCACCCACCAAATGGCAGCGGGTTACCGATGGAATCGGGGGAAATCTCCGTCTCTTACGGAATGGAAAAATTGAACCGGAGCTTGTGGAATTTCACCAGTCAGGCGGCAGATCTAATTACCGTCACCGCAACGGAGCCAGACTGAATCCGCGGAGCGCGTTGGGGTTTAATGACAATAAGCTATTCCTTATTACGGTAGATGGCCGTCAATACGGATATAGTATCGGGATGACGCTTTATGAGATGGCTGGTTTTTTGCGGGACCTCGGCGCGAAGCACGCAATAAACTTTGATGGTGGAAGTTCATCGGCGTTATGGGGACTTGGCGACATTGTGAATCGTCCATCGCGCGGCTACGAGCGGTCAGTTTTCAATGTAGCGATGGTTACGACCCAGAGGAAGGTAAAAAAATGATTGAATATAAAGCACCGCGTGCGTTTCATGTGATGACAAAGCCGATTGGGGCAATCTGTAATTTGGATTGTGAATATTGCTTCTATCTAGACAAAGAGAACCTTTATCCCGACACACGGTCGTTTCGGATGACGGATGAGGTCTTGGAAAATTATGTGCGTCAATATATCGAATCGCAGCAGGTCAATGAGATAACCTTCGCTTGGCAGGGGGGCGAACCGACACTGATGGGGGTCGATTTTTTCCGACGGGCTGTGGAATATCAAGAGAAATACCGACGGGTCGGGACGCAAATCCAGAATACATTCCAGACCAATGCGACGCTTCTGAATGATGAGTGGTGCACGTTCTTCAAGCAGAACAACTTCCTCATCGGTATCAGCATTGATGGTCCCCCCGAATTGCACGATAAATACCGCTACGACAAACGGGGCAGACCTTCTTCCGATGATGTTCTTCGAGGATTGCGATTTTTGCAGAAACATCAGGTGGATTACAATATACTTTGTGTCGTGAACAGTCACAACGCCGATTATCCGCTTGAGGTGTATCGCTACTTCAAAGAACTTGGTGCTCAATTCATGCAGTTTATCCCCGCTGTTGAGCGCGTGGATGAGAAAGGTGTGACCGACCGTACGGTTCGCGCAGCCCAGTACGGTAAATTCCTCTGTGCTATCTTCGATGAGTGGGTTGTCAACGATATTGGGAAGATTTTTGTCCAAATCTTCGATGTCGCGCTAGAGGCTTGGTTGGGGTATAACCCAAGTCTGTGTATCTTCAACGAGACCTGCGGGAACGCGATGGCTATCGAACATAACGGCGACCTCTATTCCTGCGATCATTACGTTGACCCGGAATACTTCCTCGGAAACGTCATGGACAACCCGATGGAAGCGTTGGTCGAATCGACATTTCAGCGGAAGTTCGGAACCGACAAGCGGGATACTCTGCCTCAGTATTGTCTAGACTGTGAAGTCCGTTTCGTCTGTAACGGCGGCTGTCCAAAGAACCGTTTCATCAAGACGCCGAGCGGCGAAGATGGTCTGAACTATCTCTGTGCGGGTTATAAGCAGTTTTTTAACCATATTGATCGACCGATGAAGATGATGGCTGCAGCGCTACAGGCTGGACGACCCGCCGATAGCATTATGCCACTGCTGCGCCCCAAGCCGGTAGCAGAGGCGCGGAAAGTTGGTCGTAATTCGCCCTGTCCCTGTGGCAGCGGCAAGAAGTATAAGCAGTGCTGTTTGAAATAGGTTAATCCGGGATGGCAGCCTACCGGCATTATGAGAAGGAAGGCTCATCTAAAAAGAAAGTGCAAAGCACGAAGAGAAACCGAGTTTTCAAGAAAAAACTCGGTTTCTTTGCACTAAATCTTAACATGAGCCGAGAAGGAAAACTGCTGATATGGAAAGGAAACTTTTCGCTTTTTCGTGTATTGCGCTTCTGATTTCAATGGACGTATCTGTGCACGCAAGAGAATTGGAAGACAGAATCGTTTTCGTTTCCGAACGCCGGGGCACTCCCGAAGTCTTCCTAGTTGAAGGCTTAGATGGACGCCCCGTTCAACTCACCCGGAATCTGTTTGCCCGTTCGCCCTCAATTTCACCAGATGGTACTGAAGTTGTATTTGTTTCTTACCCTCCGGCACAGGCAGCAAATATTCTCAAACTGAACATTGCGAAACGCCGAATTGAGCAGTTGACCCACAATGCCAAAAAGGATATCCGATACAGAAGCCCAGACTGGTCTCCTGATGGACGGGAAATCCTGTTTATCATGGTTACAGGTCCACTAGAAGATTCAAGAACAGATCTTTGTGTGATGGATATTAAACAACGCCATATTCGACATATCCTTCAACCAAATCCGCCAACAAGGATTTTTCATCCCAGTTGGGCTCCCGATAGTAACCGTATCCTATATTATCAGGATACCGGAGATAGTTCAGGGATATTTATCATTGACGATAATGGGAATAACGTTGTGAATGTCCCGCAGGACCAACGCAAACCAGCATTCCTCCCCGCTTGGTCGCCGAAACGCAACCAAATCGGATACATCGATGTCGTAGGAAGCAGACATGTGCCGCGAAATCCACTGCAAATTTACAAGATGGATCTGACCAAAGAGAGTGTAACCGCTTTGACATTTGGAGATAATGAGGAAAACATTCCGTTAGCTTGGCACCCCGATGGACAGAAAATCCTATTTGTCAGGCTATACCTCTTCGATCAAGAAATTCTAGGGAGTGACATCTTCGTCATGGATAACAATGGTGAAAATATAATAAATTTGACACAAACGCCAGAGATGGAAATGTCTGCCAGTTGGTCGCCTGACGGAGGACAAATTGTGTTTGACCGAGAGGTAGGGGAAGAGGAAATTGCAATTTTTATAATGGAGGCGGACGGTCAAAACCCGCAGCGACTCACGTTTCAACCCGGTCGAAACTTCGTACCCTCTTGGTCTCCAGACGGAAACACAATTGCCTTCCTCTCAGATCGAAATCGCGCACCCAGAATCTACACGATGGACACAGATGGGCAAGATGTCCAACAAATCGCGCATCATCAGCGCCTATTTGATGGACCGCCAGCTTGGTCCCCAGATGGCAAATGGCTTGCGTTTATGTCTGGAGATACTCAGGGGTCGGGACTTTATGTCACGGATCCACAAGGTCACAACGAAAATCTGATTGTCCGCTTGCCCCACTCGCTCCTATCTGCGCTAAATTGGGATCGTCCGACTTGGCACCCCGATGGTCAACATCTCATCTACGTCGTCGAAGAGCAAAATTCGGAGGGTTTAATGAAAATTCGGATTGATGGGGATATGTCAACCCGGTTAAAGACTGGCGAACTTGTAAATTGGTTAAGTCCTGTATGGTCGCCGGGAGGAAACCACCTTCTGTTTAGTGCGAGAGAAGCAAGAGAACCAGCGATTATCGTAGAATATAGAATGTTAGTGATGAATCTTGATACTGAACAAAAACGTGCATTCGTATTACCGGGAGCATTTGAAAAGGATTGGAGTCTTTTTGGATTGGTTTGGGGACCTGATGGGTCGCAACTCATCTTATCAGTATCAGTAGGAGGGAAGGATCATCAGCATTTGCTCTATCTAATCGATACTGTTAACGAAACCGTAACGCTATGGATGGAAGAGGGATACGAAGCGGATTGGGTCAGGCCCGGTTTCGTGTATGCGGTGGAGGCTGTTGGGAAACGGATCACAACGTGGGGAGAATTGAAAAAATTAGAAGAACGCTGAGGCACAGTCAATTTGCTTAGGTCACAGAAATCGACATGAAATTTTGTGAAGTATTTATTTCTCCTCTCCTTCCAGAACTTTTATCTCGCCCCATGGCGTCAGTAACCTTGTCTTTGGAGACACTGCCAATTCACCTAGAACCCACGAACCGCCTATATCACTTGCTGGGTTTTGCGTGAGATTGGTTGGATTGTCGCCGTCAGCGTCCATAACATAAATCTCATAATTTCCATTGCGGTTTGAATCAAAACCAATTTTTCGACTATTCGGAGACCAGAAGGGATTTCTATTGTAAACGGGGAAATCGTTAGGGAGGGTATCAGTATTGGTGAGTTGGACCTGCTCCGTACCGTCAGCATTCATGACATAAATATCCCAGTTCCCATCACGGTTTGATCGAAAGGCAATTTTCCGTCCATTGGGAGACCAAGCGGGCTCCCTGTTAAAACCGATGACGAAAGTCAATCTGATAGGGCGTTTGCCGTTAGCATTCATGACATAAATATCCCAGTCTCTCTCAAAGGCGATTTTTCGACCATCAGGAGACCAAGCAGGATCTTTATCGTCTGTGGGCCCTTCGGTAAGATTGACCGGGTTTTCACCGTTGGCATTCATGATATAAATGTCCCTGTCCTTTGCAAAGGCAATTTTCCGACCATCGGGAAACCAAGCAGGTGCATGGCTCCCAGGGTTCAACGGTTGATTCGGGGTTAGATTGATGAGATGTTCGCCGTCAGCGTTATTCATAACATAAATTTTCCCGAATCTCTCAAAGGCGATTTTCCGTCCATCGGGGGACCAAGCGGGGTCAATATGGACTGATGCAGGATTTTTCGTGAGATTGCGCTGCCGAGAGCCATCAGACTTCATTACAAAAATGTCAAGTCTACCCTCACGGTCTGAAGAAAAAGCGATCATTGAATCAAGCGATTGTGCTGGACTTGCTGACATTAGAACAAGACCTAGTATCACAATCAAGCGGAGTGGGTAGGCGACTCGGTTCAACAGTAGAAATTTCATTTTGGGTTGTCTCCTTTCTATAGGGATAAACGATCGTTTGTGCCCACAATTGAGATTATGACAGTCAAGGAATGGTAGAATTTTTTCACAGAGCACTTGCATTGAGGTTTTGGCTCCCTGCTTCAATTTCAGTCGATATTTTTGTCATTTCTGGCAAATTTCCGAAACACCGTGATTTTATACTACTCCGTCAGCAGCGATTGCCTTTCACTGCTTTTCTGATTTCAACCGCCCCCAAAATGTAACACGCTTGCCTCGTGTATCAACAGGAAGCGACCGGTCGGAAATCACCCAAGTCGGACGTGTATCAGCGTCTGGATGTGTCGTAACCCGTATCTTATCCCCTCCATTAGTATTTACGATGTAAATGTCCCACCCTGTTTTATTTACAAATGACATGAAGGCAACCCACTGTCCATCGGGGGACCACGCAGGAAGACGGTCTGGGGCGGGGTCATCAGTCAGTCTGACGATGTTAGTACCGTCGGCGTTCATCACGTAGATGTCCTGTTGGGCAATATTGTGTAGATTGGAATAGAAAGCAATCTTTGTCCCATCGGGTGACCAGTCGGGGTATCGCCCCTTTGGACTCAGTTGTATTTGATTTCTCCCATTTCGGTCCATCACAAAGATTCCGCCCCCATGAAATGCGATTTTTTCGCCATCGGGAGACCATGAGGTGCCGCCATACTCGTGTTTATCGTCCGCGTTTGTTAGCTGTTTCAATCCAGCTCCGCCTGCCTCTATAATACAAATATTCGCACGAATTTCGTCGCGTTGCCGACATACCAATGCCAACCATTCGCCAATCCCAGACCAAGTAGGGGTATAAAAATTCATCCCCCACGCCGCACGCCGCCACTTGGTAATATTCTTCTGTTTCCCAGTGCGAAGTTCAATCACAACGAGATGGCTTTCTCCCTTGTCAGCAAACTGACTCAAAGCAACAAATTTTCCATCAGGGGACCACGCCACCCCTCCAAATCCATTAGGATTTTCAAGCCATTTGCGCTCGTTGGTGCCATCGGCGTTAATCAGATAAACCGACGTTGAAATGCCTTCATGGGGTGGTTTACTATCTCGATCGGAGAGGAACGCAATCGTGCCTGTTGGTTCGGCAGTCACTGACTGAAAGCCAAATGCTCCCCATACAAAGAGGATTAGCCATTTGAGTTTCATCTTTTCACCCTACCTTTCCATTTCCCTCCATGTCATTCGCTTGGAATCATAACCCTAATTTGACCTGCACCCAAGCGACAGGCAATTTCCGCATAGGACTTATCGCTGCTGGACCATCAGGCCGCCAAGATGGCTGCCCGCCACGAAGCAGAATGCGCCGATCCTGCCCATTGGCTTTCATCACACCGATTTTACTCTCGCCAACCAACAACCAAAAGGCAATATGTGTTCCTGTTGGCGACCATGATGGATAATGTTCGCCACGAAAGCTGATCCGTTTGAAATTTGCCCCATCTGCTGCATCCATGAGGCAGATGCCCGGTTTAAGATTTCGATCTGAGTAGAAGGCAATTTGACGTCCATCAGGAGACCAAGCGGGCGCGGCATCATTGGATGCATTATCGGTCAACCGACGTAATTTGTCTCCATTGACCTCGATGACGTAGATGTCGTGTTGCCGGTCATGCTGGATTATGAATGCAATCTGTTTTCCATCCGGCGACCAAACGGCGTCCCGGAAACCGTTATCCCACCCGTTGAAGAACACTTGGGTTTCTATCTCCGTTTCAAGATTAAAAACTATCAGTTCCTCAAATCTTGTAAAGAGAATTTTCGTGCCATCAGGGTGCCAGGCAGGACGCGCCCTTAACGGCATATTCCATCTTAAACGTTCCAGATTACGACCATCTGCATCTACCACGAAAAGTTGACCCAAATCAGCAATAAATGCAATTTTTTTCCCGTCGGGTGACCAAGCTGGCCAATTTGGAATGGGCTTACTTTTTAAGGGTTGGGGAGCGGTTCCATCCGAATTGATGATAACAATTCTCCTTTCAGGGTTAAATGCCTTTGATACAAAGGCAATTTGGGAACCCCAAACAAGATTCGCTTTAGAACCGAATCCCCCGATGCACCCAACCCCTACCGCAATGAATGTAACAAACAGGACTTTTTTCATTCTGATTTCTCCCCCTTCGTAGTACAGTCGTATAACTCTTGTGGAATCGGGACTGATGAAATATTTTTCATCGAATCGGTGGAGATGAAAGACTCAGAGAACCGTTGCAAGAATCACGCCTAACAAGAGGATTCCGCTATACGTTATGGAAAGACTTTTCATAGGAATCTACATGAGATTTTGTGGAGTATTTATCTCCCATCTCCTTGGATGGTTTTTATCTTCCCCCATAGCATTAGTAATTTCATTTTGGAAGAAACTGCCAATTTCCCCGGTGACCACGAAGCCACTTCATCTTCTGCCGGGTGTTGGGTGAGATTGGTCAGATTTTCGCCGTTAGCGTCCATGACATAAATCTCAGGGTTTCCATCGCGGTTTGACCTAAAGATAATCTTCATTCCCTCTGGAGACCAGCTGGGTGCCCCGTCCTTTGCGGGGTTCCTGGTCAACCTGACGGGATTTTCGCCGTTAGCGTCCATGACATAAATCTCAGGGTTTCCATCACGAGTTGACTGAAAGACAATTTTTGTCCCATCTGGAGACCAGCTGGGTGCCCCATCCCATGCAGGGTTTCTGGTCAATCTGATGGTATTCTCACCATCAGCGTTCATAACATAAATCTCAAGATCCTCAAGGTTTCCATCGCGGTTTGACGCAAAAACAATTTTTGTCCCATCTGGAGACCAGCAAGGAACAACGTCCCTTGCTGGGTTTCTGGTCAATCTGACGGGATTTTCGCCATCGGCATCCATGACATAAACCTCGAAGTTTCCATCGCGATTTGACTCAAAAGCAATGTTTCTCCCATCTGGAGACCAGCGAGGCGCGGCATCAATTTCGGGGGTTCTGGTAAGCCTGACGAGGTTTTCACCGTTAGGGTTCATGACATAAATTTCATAGTTTCCATCACGTGTTGAGGTAAAAGCAATCTTTGTCCCATCTGGAGACCAAGCAGGCAGGTAATCCCATGATGTGGGGTGTTTCGTGAGATTGCGCGACTGAGACCCATCAGCCATCATTATAAAAACGTCATGATTCCCCTCATGACTATCACGGTCTGAAGAAAAAGCGATCATTGAATCAAGCGATTGTGCTGGACTTGCTGACATTAGAACAAGACCTAGTATCACAATCAAGCAGAGTGGGTAGGCGACTCGGTTCAACAGTAGAAATTTCATTTTGGGTTATCTTCTTTCTATAGGGATAAACAATCGTTTGCACCCACAATTGAGATTATGACAGTCAAGGAATGGTAGATTTTTTTACAGAGTACCTGCATTGAGGTTTTGGCTCCCTGCTTCAATTTCAGCCGATATTTTTGTCATTTCTGGCGAATTTCCGAAACTGCGTGATTTTATACTACTCCGCCAGCAGTGATTGCCTTTCACTGCTTTTCTGATTTCAACCTCCCCCAAAATGTAACACGCTTGCCTCGTGTATCAACAGGAAGCGACCGGTCGGGAATCACCCAGGTCGGGCGTGTATCAGTGTCCGGATGTATTGTAACCCGTATCTTATCCCCTCCATTAGCGTTTACGATGTAAATATCCCACTCTGTTTTATTTACAAATGACATGAAGGCAACCCACTGTCCATCGGGGGACCACGCAGGAAGACGGTCTGGGGCTGGGTCATCAGTCAGTCTGACGATGTTAGCACCGTCGGCGTTCATCACGTAGATGTCCTGTTGGGCAATATTGTGTAGATTGGAATAGAAAGCAATCTTTGTCCCATCGGGTGACCAGATGGGTCTGCTCCCCTTTCGACTCAGTAGGACTCGATTTTTCCCATTTCGGTCCATCACGAAAATTCCCCGCTTCTCTTTATCCGCGTCTCCCACCCTAAATGCAATCTTTTCTTGATTGGGAGACCAAGAGGGACTGCTGTGTTCGTGGTTGTTTTCATGGAACGCGTTTGTTATTTGTTTTAACCCATCTCCATCCATTCTTATAGTACAAATACTTGGAGGGAGCTCGCCGCGTGGACTACAAACCAATGCCAACCGCCTACCATCCCCAGACCAGGTAGGGGAGAAAAAATCCATCTCCAGTTTGTGCCACTGTCTGGTAATATTCTCCTGTTTTCCGGTGCGAAATTCTAACACAAAAAGATTACTTTCTAGTCTGTCGTTGTACTGACTCAAGGCAACAAATTTTCCGTCATATGACCATGCCACCTTTCCAAGTCCGTTAGGATTTTCAAGCCATTTGCGCTCGTTGGTGCCATCGGCGTTAATCAGATAAACCGACGTTAAACGGCCTCTGTGAGGGGGTTTACTATCTCGATCGGAGAGGAACGCAATCGTGCCTGTTGGTTCAGCAGTCACTGACTGAAAGCCAAATGCTCCCCATACAAAGAGGATTAGCCATTTGAGTTTCATCTTTTCACCCTACCTTTCCATTTCCCTCCATGTCATTCGCTTGGAATCATAAACCTAATTTGATCTGTCCCCAAGCTATATGCAATTTCCGCATAGGACTTACCGCCGCTGGACCATCAGGCCGCCAAGATGGCTGCCCGCCACGAAGCAGAATGCGCCGATCCTGCCCATTGGCTTTCATCACACCGATTTTACTCTCGCCAACCAACAACCAAAAGGCAATATGTGTTCCTGTTGGCGACCATGATGGATAATGTTCGCCACGAAAGCTGATCCGTTTGAAATTTGCCCCATCTGCTGCCTCCATGAGGCAGATGCCCGGTTTAAGATTTCGATCTGAGTAGAAGGCAATTTGACGTCCATCAGGAGACCAAGCGGGCGCGGCATCATTGGACGCATTATCGGTCAACCGACGTAATTTGCCTCCATTGACCTCGATGACGTAGATGTCGTGTTGCCGGTCATGCTGGATTATGAATGCAATCTGTTTTCCATCCGGCGACCAAACGGCGTCCCGGAAACCGTTATCCCACCCGTTGAAGAACACTTGGGTTTCTATCTCCGTTTCAAGATTAAAAACTATCAGTTCCTCAAATCTTGTAAAGAGAATTTTCGTGCCATCAGGGTGCCAGGCAGGACGCGCCCTTAACGGCATATTCCATCTTAAACGTTCCAGATTACGGCCATCTGCATCTATCACGAAAAGTTGACCCAAATCAGCAATAAATGCAATTTTTTTCCCGTCGGGTGACCAAGCTGGCCAATTTGGAATGGGCTTACTTTTTAAGGGTTGGGGAGCGGTTCCATCCGAATTGATGATAACAATTCTCCTTTCAGGGTTAAATGCCTTTGATACAAAGGCAATTTGGGAACCCCAAACAAGATTCGCCTTAGAACCGAATCCTCCAATACCCCCAAATCCCACTGCAATGAATGTAACAAACAGAAATTTTTTCATTCTGATTTCTCCTTCCCTCGTAGTAAAGCGGCATTTTTAATAGGTCAGAACTTTCGGCAGCTATGCTTCGATATTCCCCAACAACTTCATTAAGTTTTTGAAGGACATCAGCAGCTATCTGCTCAAGTTCTTCCGGCGTTTGTCCAAATTCATCGGTCTGCTCTATGTCATCAAACACAACGTCTTCAAACTCGGATAATGGGTTGCTGTTTAGCGACTCAAATTGTGGAAGGACTTCATTAATTTGCGTCGTATCTTCCTGTGTTGTCGTATCCTGATATATGGCTACTTCCCACTCAGATGATGGATCATTTTGAAGATATTGGGCTTTATATCCAATAGATGAGACTGGCGGCACATCTAAATTAACCTTAACGGCGTTTGTTGACAACGATTCACGAAAAATGATCCACAAAAAAATGGAAAACAGGCAAAGTCCAATCCCAGTAACAAACATCGCGGTCGTCGCCAACTGAAGCCAGTCAAATCCCTTTTGCTGTTTCATCATTTCCTCCTGTACTGCTCCAACGCTAAACTTTCCGCACAGATACCCCCTTCTGAGCAATGTAATACGGTTGGCTCATATCAAAAGAAAGTGCAAAATGCAAAAACGTGATGCGTGAAACCGTGAAGACTTTGTTCATGGGTTCATTAGTACATTATAGTGGATCTTAGAATTAATGAGACACCCAAAATCGGCGCAGTTGAAAACAGCGCCTACCAAACATGGGGAGCGAAAGTGTTCATTTATTTTTTGACTTCACTATAGTTCATTAATGAACGGGTAAACTAATGTACTCAATCGGTTTCTGTTGCACGATTTCTTAACATGAGCCAAGATATTTAGCAGCCCAAGAAGGAGGGGCATTGCGCTTGAAATGTGCTTGGGATTCATTGGAGGTTCCTCGCTGAATTTGTAGATTGGATTGATAAAGCGCAACTTTTGTACCAAACACATGCAAATTTCAAGGAGAAAGGCTGTCGGAGGGAATTGTTATGGATTGACACGCTATCCGGCTCATCTTTCGCTTAAGCATGGGTCAGAAATTGCCCGACATCGTGCAAACCGGAGGTCAGTTTAGCTCCAAAGGTGCGAAGTGCCCAACACCGTATTGGTCCTTGGGTAACAAATCTGCAAAATCTATAAATCCGTGCTAATCCGTGATTCAGATGATTTTCCAATCATCTCTAAGCATCTACGACACAATTTCGATTGCTTCAAATAAGCTCAGTTCAGGGATCTGAATCGTCAGCAGACCATCTGACCGGCTATATGCACATGTTTCCCCTGAAACGAGGCTTCGCACGGATCTCGGCTGCTTCGCTGATGGCAACTCAATTTCCAAGTCTACCATTTTGACCGGCGGGTAAAAACTCACCCCGAAATGCCCCGAACCGTTCACTAGATGCAATAGTTGTGAGCTGCCGTCCACCTTTTCAAACCACGTGACCTCGACCATCGGAGACAGGTTGCCCCCGATTGGCGTCAGCCCGGCAACTCCTCGCAGTAGGTCAGTGACAAAATCGGAGGTATTGGGATAGCCCTGCCGGTGGAACAGCTGCCCCGGCTCCCACGGGATATAGATCGCCTTTCCATCTCCGAAGGGACGCACCGTGAACGCTGGATGCTCGGTAACTTGCGTGTAGTAGCACCGCTCAGGAGGACCGAAGTTGTGTGGTGGAATCAGTTTGAATCGTTGTTGGACATCCGATGCATACGCCGCATAGACATACGTCCCGTCCATATAGATAAGCTCAGTATCGGAGAATCGTTCAAACCCCTGCTTATTGTCCAACTTGAAATACGACCCGCGCATATCCGTCCGTATTCGTTGGACCTGTGTAATACCCAGACTTTTTAGTGCCGGCGTTGGTCTAGGTTCATCGTCCGCATCTCGGAATCCGCTCTGGGAAGCGGCGATCACCGTTCCACCTTCCTCGACAAACCGATCTATCTTCTCTGCCAGCTCATCGCTCATCGATCGAACGTCGGGCAACACAATCGCTTGATACCTGTCCCACGCCAAATCGAGTGCTGCATCCGCTGTCAGTGTATCGAAAAGGAAGTGGTTCTCTACCAAGAAACGGAACCACCCCTTGAATGCCTCCGCGCTGACTCGGTCAGATTTCAGCAGCGCAATGTTTGCCTTCGATCGGTTGTCGGTGTATGCTGTCTCATTGGCTGCGTGATAGTGGTAGATCGCCTTGATAGGCTCAAACCCGGATCTATCCTCATGATTGTCCAACCGTCCGATGAGGTAATAATCTAGTGCTCCACCGTTGGCTAAGTTCTGCGCCAAACGTAACGCCTGCTGATGGGGCGACACCGCGACGTGCCGGTAGGGGAAGTCGATAAAGTCAACGGTCGTACCGCTGGAGGTCATCTCTGGATAACTGCTCACCGCCCATTTCGTATTGTCGGACGCGCTGTACTGCCAGTGTGGCAGGGGGCGGTCTAACGCAGTGTTTGCCTCCATCCGGTTGAACCCTCGACGCATTTCCCGATGGTTGGCGATACAAATATCGGGCTTCAGCTTGTGAATAAAATCGTAGACCTTCTTGTGGTGTGCCTGTAATGTCCGTCCCTTGAAGAGGTTATATTTCCGAAACGTCGGGTCGGCGTGATTCTCTTCGGTTGGCAGAGACAATCCAAACATCTCTGAAAAAAGTCGTTCGCAGTTGGCACAATGGCAGATGCCGTGATAGTTGCCGCTATAATCCCTCGTCTGGTAGCCGCCCATGTTAAAGAAGATTCCATCGAAATCGTGCGTTGTGAGCAGTTCCTCAATAATTCGCAAGGCGTACTCCTGCTGATAGCCTCCGTTCAGGCAGACCTGCACATCTCCGTTGTATTCGATAATCTCGCCGGCAGTGGTAAGGGACGCCCATTCCGGATGGGCTTCATAAATTGGGAAACGCACCTTAGAGAAATCGGTGCGTGCCATCACGCGGATATCGGCACGGTGACATGCAGCAATGATTGTTTGGAGGCTATCGCCCTTCAGAAACGGACTCTGAAAATGGTACGGCAGCTTCGTAGGATAGCTAGCGATAATCCCCGCTGCATTAATCATCAGCACATTTGCTTTGAACGCCTGCATATCGGCAACTACGCGCTCGGCATCAATGTCGAGCATGTCAATCTCTCGTAGGTTCGTTTGGATGAACCGCCATGTTTTGCTGTGCCACCAATCCGCCATGGAATAACCTCCTAATCTAGAGTTATTTATAGTGAATTCAAAAAATAAATAGACACTTTCGCCCCCCATGTTTGGTAGGCGCTGTTTCCAACTGCGCCGATTGGGAGTGTTTCGTTAATTCTAAAATCTACTATAGTTTTCTGTTTTGGCTCATGCTGCGCTGTTCGTAGCAGCGCGTTCTATCTCTACCCGGTAGGCACTTGCATCCCGCCTGTCCCCCTAGTCCCGATTTATTGGACGATTCATCAGAGATCTATCGGGGCAATAATATGGGAGAATTATAGTGAATTAGAAAAACAAGTAGACATTTACCAATAACTCCAACCTTTGTGCAGTTTCAAAAGTCCCCCTGACAAGAGTTTCCCCCTGATAAGGGGGACTAAGGGGGTTAGGGGATTGGCTCATATAAAAAAAAGGTGCAAAACGCGAAGCGAAATCGTAGGGGCGGGGTCTCCCCGCCCGTGTCACATCCCGCCTGCCTGCTCTCGGCTTGTCGGAGTCCCCCTGGTCTCGATTCATCGGGGATTTATCGGGGCAGTAAGGGTTGGGGGACCCAACCCCTACAAACATTCGGTTCCTTTGCACTAAATCTTGCATGAGCGAAATCGGTTTCTGTTGCACGATTTCCCAGCATGAATCAAAGTTGGAAGGTGCTAAAGTTATCCATGCTTCCCAACATTAGTCCGCCTTATTTATCTTTTCCCTCAGAGTGCCACTGAATCTGCGGCATATTCGTGCGCGGGGGCTGGGGCCAATGTGAGCCGCGTTGGCTGGAGAGCCCTCTGTTGGGACCGGGGACAAAGTCTCGGTCAGGTAAGCCAACGAGCTGCCCATTTTCTGCCCAAGCCTCATCGCCGCCGTAGAGTTGACCAACCAGACGGTCAGTTAGATTGGTGAGGATAGCGGCATGTTCAGCGGAAGTGGAGAGATCCGTCAATTCATTCGGGTCGTTCTGCAAATCGAAAAGCTGCCGACAGTTGCCAACCGGATAATAGATGAGCTTATAACGACCATCGTGAATCATGCGTGTGGCATGGTTATCCTCACCCACTTCGCCGTAGAACCAATCCCGTCTTCCCTCACCGACCATTGACCTCCCTTCAACCGTCTCAGGGATATCAATACCCGCCAAGTCGAGCAATGTTGGCATCACATCCGACCAACCGACCAATCGGTCATCTACACGGTTGTAACCGACCCGTTCATCCCCAGCGACGCCGAGCAGAATCATCGGGATGTTAGCGGAGTATTCGTAGAACAGTCGCTTCGCCCACATACCGTGGTTGCCGAGCATATCGCCGTGATCGGATGTAAAGCAGATAATCGTATTGTCAAGCTCGCCCTCTTCACGCAAAGTCCCGAGAATGACACGCAACTGATGATCAATATGGGTGCAAAGCGCATAGAAGGCACGCCGAGCGGCAATGGTCTGGTGTGGTGTCAGTTTAGCCCCTCGTGCAACATTGGCTTGCAAGCTTAAGGGCAAATCTTCTGAGGACGCTGCCCAGCTGCCACTGTAGGGTTCATCAATCGGAATATCGCTGTACAGATCCAGATAGGTTTGTAGGGGAACAATTGGTGGGTGTGGGTGACGGTAGGAGATAAACCAGAAAGCAGGGCGGTTTGGATCCCGACGTTTGACAATCCGCGCCATCTGACTCGTCGCCCAATTGGTCGCATGGGTCTCTTCGGGAAGATGCCATGGACGGTTGACATATTCGTTGTTACCCATCCCGTGATCAAAGTGGCGTCCTGCATATCCTTGATCGCCGAGAAACAGTTCGTAATCATCTAAAACCCCGTATTGGACGCGACCCTCTTCGTCCAAAATCACATCGTCGAAACCGATCCTATCGCGTTGCGGGTAGACGTGCAGTTTCCCGACCGCATAAGCCTGATATCCTGCGTCCCGAAAGGTCTGTGCCATCGTCGGTATTTCGGGCATGGTCAGTTTATCTTTGAACACCCGATCCCCGTGGGTGCGGGGTGTAGTTCCTGTCATAAGGGTCCGACGGGCGGGAATGCAGACCGGGCACTCCGCATAGGCGTTACTGAAACGAACCCCGCTGCGACAGAGTTCGTCGAGGGTTGGGGTTTGGATGGCTGGATGTCCCGCAGCGCCGAACAGGGCAGCGGGCCAATGGTCAGTGCTTATTAAAAGTACATTTGGTTTAGCAGACATAGATTATTCCTCCCTACACATCGTTCATAGGTCAATATCATCGGTCTCTAGATTCAACCAACGCATCTCATCAGGGGATAGTTGGATCGCCAACGCTTCAAGACATGAAGATAACTCTTCGTGAGTTAAGGGACCAACGAGCGGAAAGGTTGGAAACGGTTGATGCAGAACAAACGCAAGTGAAATCTGTATCGGCGTGCACCCCTTCTTCTCCCCAACTGTTTGCGCTCGGTTGAGTCGCTCAAAATTGGCATCGTTATAGTACACCCGCACCATGTCCTGATTTTCCCGTTTTTCAGGAGCAAAACGTCCGCTGAAGAACCCTCGTGCCTGCGAGGACCACGGCAGCAGCGGAAATTGCGTTTCATTATGCCATTCCCATGCCGTTTCTGATACAGACACAACACCTTTCCACATCGGTTCCATCGGGACAGCCAAGCTGATATTGTTGCTGCTGACCGCAAATCCGTGCAATCCATGTTCTGCGGCGTATTCATTCGCTTCTTGGAGGCGTTCAAGTTCCCAATTCGACGCTCCGATCGCTCGAAGGTTGCCCGCACGAATCTCCTGATTCAGGTGCTCGATGATTGTGCTGGCGGGAATGCTTGGATCATCCCGATGCAGCAGAAACAGGTCGATATAATCGGTCTGTAGACGGAGGAGGCTTTCATGGATGTCGTGGGCAAGTTCCTCCGGACTCAAGCGTGGACGTGGCACTGCAGCGTGTGGATGTCCGCCCTTATCAACCAAGAACACCTCGGATCGGTTTTTCCGATTTTTCATCCACATACCGAGCAGCCGTTCACTGTCGCCGCCCCCGTAACTATGCGCGGAATCAAGTGCATTCCCGCCGGCTGCAAAAAATTCGTCTAGCATTGAATAACTGTGTTCCATCGTATCGGGCGTAAATAGCATACACCCAAGCACAAGTTGAGAAACCTCTCTGTCTATTCCTGGGATCGTTCCGTAATTCATTGGGACTCCTCTCAATAAGTATGTTGGATACATGATAACAAAAAAAGGGAAAAAGGTCTATACTCGCCACAATTTTTGCCCTGTCAACGCAAACTATGCTACAATACTGACTGGATTTTTAACCTTTTGGAGGATTTCAACAATGAAGATTAATACCCTTGAAATGATTACGCTGCACATCCCTTTTTACGCCGATTATGTCACTCGACACATGCAACGCGCCTTGACCCATTCGGAGCAGGTAGAGGTGTACCGCGTTGAATTGGATAACGGCGTTATCGGTTATGGCGAAAATTTGGGGGACGAATCCGGCAACTTCGATCGGGTTATCGGACAAAACCCGTTTGCAATTATGCAGGACGACAGCATCGGTTTCGGGATTCAGATGTCCCTGTTTGATGCCGTCGGCAAATCGGTTGGCGTTCCTGTCTACCAACTGTTGGGTGCAAAGGTTCGGGACCGCTGCCCGATTTCGTGGTGGGATATCGATATGCCGCCGGAGGATTGGGTGAAAGAGGCGGAGGAATCAATTAAACGCGGTTACACATCAATTAAGCTGAAAGCCCGTCCGTGGCGGGACATCTTCGAGCAGGTAGAGGCGGTTGGAAAGGTTGTCCCAGAAGGTTACAAATTGGACATCGACTTCAACGGTTTTCTCCGAACAGCGGAGGGCGCACAACCCGTTTTGCAGGAGTTGGATAAACACCCCAACGTCGCATACTACGAAAGCCCTTACTATCTCGGCACAGACATCGAAGGTGCCGGGCGACTACAGGAAGTGGTGGAAAAACGGATCGTCGAACACTTTAATGAATCGTGTCTACACGCCCGCTGCTGCGGTGGATTTGTTGTTGGGGGTGGGGCAACGGGGACACGGAGAATCAATGCGTTGTGTGCTTCGTTTGACAAACCGTTCTGGCTGCAGATGGTTGGAACGGGGATTACGACCGCCTACGCCATGCACATCGGCGCGGTTCTATCTCATGCACAGCTGCCGGCAATCACCTGCTTTGAGTTGTGGGAACACGATCTTTTAACGCAACGGTTGGAGGTGGTAGACGGTACAATTGCTCCACCGGAAGCACCGGGGCTAGGCATTGAAGTTGATGAGTACGCGCTAGAACGCTACCGCGTTGAGCCGGGAACACCTTCACCCACAGCCCTCTACAAGCAGAGGGAACGGACCTGTCGTGTGCATATTCCCGATGGCAAAGGGGGTGAGGTTGTCCACGATTTCACTGGTGAGGATGTCTATTATCCCGCTTTTAGTGAAGGAGAGTATCCGGGATTTGTTCGTGGTGTCTGGATGGAAGTGATTGAAGGGGCAGGATAAATCTAGATGTTTAGGTGGAAGGTGCTAGGGGCAACAATCACCGTTGCTCCTAGCACCCCGTCCCTACAAAATTGATAGCGTACTAACACTACAAATCTAAAGCATATCGAGTTGAGCAGCAATCTCAGTCAACTTGCTTTCCATTTGACTTGCAGCTGCTTTAAGTTTTTCCTGATCGATTTTCAATCGTCGAATCCTATCATCTTGGTGTGACAGGATGCAAAACTGGTAGTTTTTCCGTATATCAAAGCCCGCCTGCTTAATGTTCTCTTTCACAGGGCCCTCCGGGTAATACCACCGCTGCCCTCGGGTCTGATCCAGATTCATGTGGCAATGCCCCTCGTCGCCGCCAAAACAGTCGAACCGCAAAACCTCGTTATCATAAAAATATAAAGAGGCTGCGGGCCCATGGCCACCCCGGTCGGATCTCCAATATACTTCCAATCTAACGTTATCCTGTACCGGATATTCAACCCAGTCAAACCTTTCCTGATTGTTCACTACCTTAGTTGCCATCTGCTCCTCCAACTATAATGGATGTGGGCGTAACGCCCAGATCTATCAGGGAAATCCCCGACCCATCAACCCTCAATCGGATTTTCCTAAGACTCTGCCTTACAGTCTAGCATTAACGGGCAAGAATGTCAAGTTTAAGATTTGATGCAAAGAAACCGAGTTTTGCCGAAAAAACTCGGTTTCTCTTCATGTTTTGCACTTTCTTTTTATATGAGCCTCCCCGTTTTTCACAGGTCCCCTAAGGTTGCTCAACCTCAACTCGGCGACCTGTCTGACTGGATTCCAAAGCTGCATCGATTATGCGGGCGACTTGGAGCGCGTCACGACCCGATGCAGGCGGAGTGCCTTCACCCTGCCCCGCACGAATAAAGTCGCGGATGAACTCCTCCCCAGCAATACCGCCATAGGCCGGAGACTGACCCAAGGTATAGTCAAATTCGCGTTGAGGCGCAGATGCCCAAGAACCCTGAGTCGTTTCAACGCTCATATGCTCTGCAACCCCCGGGGAACCCCAGTGAATTCGACCATTCTGACCGTTGACACCCACATAGGTATCGTAACTGGGCTGGTTGGGATATTTCGATCCACTCAATGCAAGGGTATATCCCGCATGTAGAGAACCAACCGCTCCCGAACGCAAACGGAAAGAGAGTGTCGCAATATCCTCCACATCGATATCCTCGCCACTGCGTGTTGCGACCTCGGCAGACACCGACACGATTTCGTCGTGGGTAATGTAGCGTAGCATGTCGATATAGTGACAGCCCAACCATGCAAGGATGCCGCTCCCCGCGTATTCGTGGCGAAACAGCCAACCTTCGGGGTTGCGGTATTGTACCTGCGTCGTCAGCATCCGCATCTCAATCGACATCAGCGGACCCAACAAACCCTGCCCCACAAGATCTCGCGCTTCACGGATCATCGGATTATACCGATTTTGATAGCAAACACCCAACTGCATACCTGTGCGTTCCGCCGCATCGACAATTCGCTGCACATCTGGAGTGGTTCTGCCGACCGGTTTTTCTGCCATTAGATGTTTGCCGGACTCTAATATCCGTATAAAAATATCGGGCTTCAAGTCCGTTCTCATGGTGGCAATAGCAAAGAAGACATCGTCCTGTGCCAGAACTTCATCCAAATCGGTGGTGATGCTTTCCACCTTACGCTCCTCCAATTGTTGGAAGGCTTCTAGGGCGGATGGGTCTTCTCCCCAAACAAAAATGCTTTCAACCTCCGGCAATTCTTGTAATGTGCCGAGATGTCCTTCAAAATGGGCATGTCCCGGGCTTAGCAGCAACGCTTTCATTTGCTTCTTTCCTTTCATTTAGCAGAGTTACTCAGAAAAATATTATCCCATAGAAGTTTACAAAGAGATCGGTATAAGATCTGATGGCTTACCTTTGGCCCAATATTGTAGATGCAGCGACAACATAATAACATCTTTTCACAAAATTGGGCAGACCAATTATTGATAAATCTTTGAGAAGCAGCACCGCACCTCCACCTACGTCGAAAACGCGAAAAACCGAACCCATCAATTGACAGCCTAACAGCAGTGTGGTATTCTTTTGTGAATTGAAGATGATTGGCTATAATTCGTCGGAACGTTGAATCCAAGAGAGGTGAAACATGCCCAAATTCTATATCAACCTTGTACTTGCCCTGTTGGTGTTCGCCATATTTTTCGGGTTTGTGACATGGGCACAAAAGACGGAGGATGGAACTCAGAAGGAAGGGGTGACACTAGAAGCACTCGGGGTGACAGCGGAACAGAAGGAGCGGATCAAAGCCCTATGGGAATTCAAACGTCAAAGTCACCGCCAAGCAATCGAAAATCTGAAGCCCCTGAACCGGCTTGCTAAAGATAAGCTGACATCAGATGAAGAGGTCCGGGAGATTTTGAAAAAATTTCATCAGCAACGCTTGGCACAGGAACAGAAGATTAAGATGGCTGAAGAGAATCTCCTCAAGTCTCTGCCTCCGCGTGCACAGCTGCATCTGACCATCCTCGGTGTGCTAGACAACGGTTTACCGCCCCGCTTCGGTGCTGCTCCGAAGAAAGTCGACAATACACAAAAACCGAGCGACAGATAGGAAAAAGAGATCTGCGGGCACAAAAAAGGTGGAGCATATCGGACTTGAACCGATGGCCTCTTGCATGCCATGCAAGCGCTCTCCCAGCTGAGCTAATGCCCCACTTGAACGCCTGTATTTTAACATACTGTCTGCCAAAGCGCAAGGAAAAATCAGCCTTGCCCAAAAACATCATGAACCCGTACTGTGATAGCGTCGTAGTCCACTACACCAGAGCAGATAGCTAACACAGAGCATCACTAGCGCAACGACCGGTGCTCCGAATTGGAAGAGTTCAGGCATACCGAGAAAATCCTCCTTTTGAAGGAGCTGTTGGGCGGGATAATAGGTCACAAAAGCGACGGGGAGAATAAACGTCAAAAGTAGCCGTACGGCAAGCGGATAGATCGAGATGGGAAAAGCGGTTGCTTCTTTGGTTGCACTAATGAGCAGATCCGTCAATTTACCCGATTTTGTCGTCCATAGCGCGACGGTAGCACTGATGAGCATGAGTGTAAACATAATCAGCGTACCACTCAAGATTGTTGTGAGAGTAAACAGCGCAACATCCAGCGTCCAGCGAATCCCGCTCAAATGGAACGCGACAACGAAGATAGCAACACTGGTCAACGCCCGCGAAACGTGAATTAACTCTATGCGACTTGCAAGGATGTAGAATAGTGGTGGCAAAGGTCTAATTAACACGCCGTCCAACTCACCACGGACGATGTACCGATCGAAATCGTCCAATTGGCTTCCCAATATCCGCATGAACGAATACGCCAAGTTCCCTAAGCCGTACAGGAACACCACCTCCGCCCATGTCCACCCATTAACGGTGCGAAACTTGGCAAGCAGCGCACCTAACAAGCCGAGCAAACAGACTTCGCTGATAACAATTCCGAAGCACATGAGTCCAAACGAGAGCCGGTATTGAAGCCGAGAGCGCACATACGCCCCAGCGAGAAGAAAGTAGAGTTTGAAGTAGCGTCGCACCATCGATCCCTCTATATCCCCAAATGTGGGAACGCAGATCTGCGTTCCCTACGATTCCAATGTGTTCATTTTATCCGCCTTGGATTACCAGTTTACGGAAGGCTGCACTATATGCCACCCGTCCAAACCCCGCTAATACAACCACCCAAATCAATTGTATCAACAGTGCCGTAACGAGACTCTCCCCTATTAATTGACCGGTGTAAATGGCGGTCGGAAAATAGATAATCGCGCGAAAGGGCAAGACCGCTGCAATTTTGGCTAAGAAATCGGGATAAAACTCCAACGGCAAAAAGTAGCCGGAAAACAACATAGCCAGTCCCCATATAACGAAAGCATAAATACCACGGATCTCGACAAGCCAGAAGGCAAAAATACCAATTATAAATTCTATACTGAACAGAATGATATATCCTAAGACCACGCTAATAATAAAGAGGACTACCATCAAAATCGATGATGGTAGCGATAGCCCAAACGTGCTGTAAAATAGCAAGAATTTTGGGAGCATATTGAACAGTGCCGTATGGCTTGAAGTTCCCGCAGCGGTTGCAAGCATCATCAGCTGAAAATCGATCGGTTTCATTAAGTCGGTGACCACCTCGCCCGTGCGTACCTTCTCTTCAATAATACGCGCCATTCGGAGTGTAAACGTGAAGGTCAACAGGGTTTGCGAGACGACGATGTAGGTCAGAATCCCGTTCAGGTCATATCCTTCCACCGATGTCCGCCCTGTGTATAACGCCTTCCACAGATAGACATAGACCAACATAAACAGCACGTTGATAAATAGTTCCATCCATAACTCAAACCGGTATGTCAGCGTCCGCTGGAAGGCTTTCACCGTAAAAGTGAGATATTTCTTCATCGTAATGTGATCCGCGGGTATTAATGCATCCCCAACTCATAGATACGTCGAACAATCTCCTCAATCTCCGGCTCCGATATCGTTAAATCCTGAATCTCATAGCGTGCCGTCAATTGTGCGATGACTTCGGAGGCAGAAATGGTATCGCGATCAAATGCAAGCCAGATACGATTGCCGTCGCGTCGGGTCAGATCTACACCCTCAAGTTGAATGTCGGGATACATCTGTGCAAGGTCAACGATGAGCATTCGAGTCTTCCCATAACGTTCTTTCAAAGCGTCGATCTCACCGTCATAGATGATCTTGCCGCTGTCAATGATGATCAGTCGCCGACAAACTTGCTCGACATCGTTGAGGTCATGCGTTGTGAGAATAACTGTGACTTGGCGTTCCGCGTTGACTTGCCTCAGAAACTGACGGACCTGCTCTTTGGCAACTACATCCAAGCCGATGGTCGGCTCATCTAGGTACAGGATTTCCGGGTTATGTAGCAGTGCCGCGGTCAGATCACACCGCATCCGTTGTCCGAG
This sequence comes from Candidatus Poribacteria bacterium, assembly GCA_965116925.1. Classification (GTDB taxonomy): domain Bacteria; phylum Poribacteria; class WGA-4E; order WGA-4E; family PCPOR2b; genus PCPOR2b. Next base: position 5,896,776 of record OZ220744.1, read on the forward strand.
ACTTAGTCTTCGCACCGGCGTGGACAAAAATGGCTGTAATTGTAACATTTCACTGAAAAATTCGAGATTCTGTTTATACAGGTTTTGCGGGATTTCGTAGATATGCTTGAGCAGTTCAAAGGAGTCGATAACGGGCAGATCCCACCAGAGTTGGGTTCGTTGTCCAAACACCACGCCGATCCGGCGTGTATTTTCCCTTCGCTGGCGATATGGCGTCAACCCCATCACATCAATATGTCCCGAAGTTGGCACAAGAATCCCCGTCAACATTTTGATGGTTGTCGATTTCCCCGCTCCGTTGGCACCGATGTATCCCACCAACTCTCCACGCTCAAGGGTGAAGTTCACATCATCAACTGCTTTGACAACATCGTGCTGGCGTGAAACTGTGCTGCTGAGATTTCCCCAAAACCCGGTGCGGCGTTTATGGACTTTGAAATGTTTGCTCAGATGTTCGACTGTGATAATCGGCATTTTCGTCAGTGTCAGGTTATCAGGTTGAAAACTCTCGGAGCGGAGAGGTTAATTTGTAGAAAGATAGAATTATTTGCATTAAGAGCGGGTTACAGTATACCATAATACCGCGTCAACAAAGTCCTCTTTTCATTGTTCGCAGCGCTGGTATTCTCTGGAGTGGTAGGTTTATAGCACTTGGGCTGATAAATTATAGAGGCTCATGTTAAGAAATCGTGCAACAGAAACCCAGGGCAGAAGAAAGAAACCGAGTTTTGAAGAAAAAACTCGGTTTCTCTTTGCGCTTTCTTTTTACATGAGCTATTATAGATTGCTCTCCCTCTGAATTAAGTGGTAAAACAGTCGCGGAGCACCATAATATGATGCAATTCACTGACACGCTCATCGAGTCTTATGAAAAACACGCCCATCGCAGGGAGTCTAGCACTACTGACGAGTTTAAGGAACGAGAACGGTCAGAGTTTCTGAAACTCTTGAAGGTTGAACAACGAAAGACCCTCCTTGAAATTGGCTGCGGGCCCGGTCGAGATGCCCAGTTCTTTCAAAGTCAAGGGTTCCAAGTTCTTGCGGTGGACAACGCACCAACAATGGTGAGACTTACTGCAGAAAAGGGTGTCACCGCCCAAGTGTTGGATTGCTATGATCTCGATCAGATTGACGAAACCTTTGACGCGGTGTATACGCTGAATTGTCTTCTACACATACCAAAGAGGGATATCGGTCATATTTTCAGTCTGATCGCAGCTCGACTTAACGGAAATGGCTTAATGTATCTTGGACTTTGGGGCGGAGAAAATTTTGAAGGCATCTTAGAACAAGATACATACGAACCGAAGCGATTTTTCTCGTTTTGGGAACCGGAGAAACTCCTTGAAGGCGTACAACAATCATTCAGATTGGAATACTATCGTAAGTTAAACCCTCGTGAAGGCGTAACCTTCAATTCTATTATCGTCCGTAAACGATAATTTTTAGGATGGAAAATGATCGAAATACAATCTCACAACGATGCAAACGAGCTCATCTCACTTTCAGGTGCCTACTTGGAATTGAATGAGGGTGAAAATAGTTTGCCGATTGGTCTAGCCTACAGGCTCGCTAAGAATCCTCGTTATTATGGATCCGAATCGCCGCTGCTGTTGAGTATTTTGGAGCAAGGTAGAGCCGTCGGTGTGGCAATTATGACACCACCTAGGAGACTCATCTTGAGCAGATTCGAGACAAGCATTGAAGTCGCTATGGCTCATCTTACACGTTACCTACGTGGAATTGATACTCCAATACCGGGGGTTGCCGGGCCAGCGACCGAAGCCCAAGTCTTTTCCGATTGCTGGGTTGAGGGGATGCCTAACGCATCGTCAAGAATCGCTGTGCGGCTGCGGATTTTTGAAGCGAGAACAGTGGCTGATGTACCGCTCTCTCCGGGGGAGTTACGCTTGGCGTGTATGGTTGATCACCCACTCATGACGCAATGGATTGTCGCCTTTTCAGAAACAATAGGCGAGCCTACGGATGTTGACAGTGCCAAAAGCACCGCCCAGCAGAACATCAAGGATAGACAACTATATATTTGGGATGATGGTGGGCCGGTCTCGATTGCTACTGAAACTCGCCCGATTAGAAATGGGACAACAATCAGCACGGTGTACACGCCGCCGGAGCATCGCAGTAAGGGATATGCGACTTCATGTGTTTGGTCGTTGACAAAGAAACTGCTCTCAGGTCGCTACTCATTCTGTAATCTATATACCGATTTATCAAATCCAACCTCCAACAGTATCTACACCAAAATCGGATATGTGCCTTTGGGGGCTGCATTGTCATTCGATTTCGCCCCTTCAGCGCATTAAAACCGAACCGAACACCGTGTCCACCGCTGTGTGTTCTGGAGATAACCGATGCAAGATTTCGACTATACGCTGACATGGTATCACGGCTCTCAGCAAGAGTTGACCAAACTTAGGGTCGGGAGTTCGATTACACAGAACAGAAATGTGGCAAAAGCTTTCTCACATAGCCCTTCACTGGTCACTCAGTCTGAGGGCGGTAGGGTCAAGCATGACGGCATAACGCCCGGTTATCTCTATACCGTTGCCGATGAGATTGATCCCGATGACGTGTATCCACATCCCCATCCCGTAAATGTTACTCGTTGGGAGTGGCTGACCAATCGAGAATTGAAACTGGAATTAATCGAACAAACTATCGTGACGGACGAGGAGCGTTTGACAGATCAAGAAATCACAGAGATACAGCGGAAACAGGAGGAAAGGGGCGAGAGGTCCTTCGTAGAGGAAGATGTTTGATAAAAATACAGAGGCTCATATAAAAAGAAAGCACAAAGTACGAAGATAAACCGAGCTTTGCGGAAAAAACTCGGTTTCTTTGCGCCAAATCTTAGAACCTGTTTGAAAAAGAAAAATCCTACTCAAAAGTTAATGTTTATGTTAAATCATTGGTGCAGTAAAATACTGACCTAATGAAAGGCATACACATGACCTCAACGAAGTATCCTACTGATTTGACCGATGCCCAGTGGAACAACCTGTTCCCCTATTTGCCAGAACCTTCCCCCATAGGTAGACCTCTCAAATGGGAGATGCGCTCCATTATCAACGCTATTTTTTATATAGTCAAATCAGGGTGTCAGTGGCGAATGCTACCCCATCAAATGCCACCGTGGCAAACGGTCTATTCCCACTTCAGAAAGTGGCAAGCCGATGGCACATGGGTTATGATTCATCAAGCACTTCACCAGCAAACTCGTTGTGATATTGGCAAAGCACCCTCACCGACAGTAGCTATCATTGACAGCCAATCGGTCAAGACGACTGAACTGGCAGACACGAGAGGGTTTGATGCACATAAGAAAGTCAAAGGTCGTAAACGCCATATAGTCACTGATACCATTGGCATTCCATTGGGAATCAAGGTCACTGATGCCAATGTCAGTGATAATCGAGTCGCAATAGAGTTGCTAAAGGAAGTCTTTGATTGGCAGATAACGATTCAGTTAGTTTGTGCCGATGCTGGCTATCGCGGAGAATTAGGCGACTGGCTTTATTTGACGCATCAGTGTCAATTGGACATTGCCCCATCTTTTAGACAATCGGGGTTTGTGGTTGTTCCGTTGCGTTGGATTGTGGAACGCACCTTTTCTTGGTTCGGGCGGTTTCGTCGACTGACTTTGGACTATGAACGCTCTGCTGAGACTGCTGAAGCTATGGTATACATTGCTTCTATTTACTTGATGCAAAACCGTATCAAATGACTTTTAAAACAGGCTCTTAACATGAACGAATACAGATTGGAGAACGATGAACGCTTGGAAAGAACATACCTTGCAGGTGAACGGGCACGAAATGGCTTGGTTTGAGATCGGCACAGGACCGACCTTAGTTTGTCTTCACGGTAGTTGGGATCACCTGCTTTACCGTCCAATGGGAGAGCTATTCGCCCAAAAATATAGATGTATCCTCTACGACCAACGCGGATCCGGTCAATCGAAACTGCTTGAGAGGGATGAGGACGCCATGGATATTAAGAAATTCACCCAAGACCTCGACGCGCTTCGGGACCATTTGGGGTTGGATAAGATGGCACTGCTTGGGCATTCGTGGGGCAGCGGATTAGGGTTACTTTACGCCCAAGCGTATCCTGATCGCTTGTCCCATCTCATCTTAGTGGGGCCAGGACCACTCAATTCCGAAATGAGTAGCTGTTATCGCGCAAATAGAGATCGAATGGCATACCCAACCTCGCCTGAAGAATTCGCAGCGATTCGGCGGTCATACGACGAAGCACGGTCTGAAACGGGTGTGGTTTCACGCGAGATTGACGAAGCCTTGATCCGGGTATGGGCTCGCGTCATATTCTATTCGCGTGAGACTGCGGGTCAGTTTATCGACTTCTATCTGAACTGTGGTGGCTATCTTAGACATGCTGAGTCACCCACGAACTTCAGGCATGAAATGCAACTGGCAAACGCTGATAGGATTACCGCACCTACATTAGTTGTTTACGGATATCAGGACTATGAACCCATTACACAGGCATACTTAATCAAGGAGAGGATCCCTCAGACAGAGATTGCTTTTCTGAATGAGTGTGGACACGCGACTTGGGTGGATCAACCGGAGGAGTATTTCAAGGTCGTTGACACATTCTTATCAAAAGACAGCGTGAAACGTGATGCGTGAAAACATTTTGTTCATTGGTTCATGAATGAACTATGGTAGATTTTAGAATTACTTGGGCACTGCCAATGGGCGAGGTTAGGAAACCTCGACTACCGGAGATGAAAAAATCTAGGCTACGACCCCGGTAGGTGCGGTTTGTAACCGCACCGCATCGGCGCAGTTGGAAACAGCGCCTACCAAACACGGGGAGCGACAGTGTCTATTTATTTTTAGAATTCACTATAAAAGGAGTGGAGATGAACATCGTTCAATATACCCCCAAATTGCAAAGCGTTTTGACGGCATTCTATAACCGTCAGACCGTCAATGTTCCGCACTGCTACCCGGTCAAGGAAGAAGAATTCGCCCTTGCGATGGTCGGGGTTACTACTGGTAAAGCTGACATACAGGAGGGTGGACTTGATTTTGAGACAGCCTTCGTTGCGATAGAGAACCGTGCTGTACAAGCGTTTATTCACGTCGGTATCGGTCAGGTTGGAGCTAACAGGGAAATTCCTGTCGGCGTTATTCGGTTTTTGGGGTATGAGCGCGGTGCGCGGCGTGCCGGGCAAGCCGTGCTTGAAAAAGCGGAAGCCTATCTGAAAGCATATAACGTCGCCCGAATTTTTGCCTTTCCATATGGGTATCTGTATCGTTTCTATTATTTTGGAAGTGGTCACTTATCGGATGCGCTTGACCAAGTTCAGGCACTGCTTGGATTCAACGGTTACCATCGTAGTAGAGGTGAGGTCTTTTTGGATTGGGAGAACTATTCTGTCACACCAACGCCTTCAAGCATGCCGGTAACGTTTTCTGTCGAATGGGAGCAGGGACGTGGGCAACTTCCAAACTGTACCGTAACTGCCTACCTAGATGGCAAGGAGATTGGAGATTGCGACGCTGTCTCCGGCGGTCAGTTTTCAAGCCACCCCGATGCACAAGACTGGTTTTATACTGCTGCGATCGCTATCGAAGGTCCATTTCAAGGACGAGGTATTGGGCGTTATCTGCTCCAATACTCGCTTCAAGAGATGCGCAAAGTCGGATATCGTCACGCGGCGATTAGCACTGACTGGGAGAACTACCGTGCATTCCTGTTTTACAGCAACTGTGGCTATCGCGCTGTAGATTGGACTTACAAATTAGAGAAACATTTCGATTAAAGGTTCACAGCGCAAAGGTCTTGCCATGGATGAAACCACTAAAATTGGAGCAGAGAACGTATACGATTTTCTTAAACAGTTCGCTGCAGATATCTCCCTAGCGGACCTGAAACCTGTATCCAATCATCACCGTGGCGGTGATAGTCTGACCTTTTACTATCGGAATAACAGTATCCTCAAGGTCCCCCGTTGTAACGACTCCCGCACAGGACTCCTAAAAGAGGTCAAACTCACAGAATACCTGCATACACAGCCACTGCCCTTCGTTGTAGCAAAACCGATCACAGTACATGAAAAGGGGTTCTATGCGATATTTTCAAGGATTAATGGTACTTCACTTTCGATAGAAGCATTTGAAGAGTTTACCCATAGAGAGTTGGAATCCTTTGGCAGATCTGTCGGCACCTTCCTCTCCTTTTTGCACAACCACAAATTTCCAGTTGAGGTCTTGAAATACATCCCACGTGCGGATGATCCCTTTGAAGTAGCACTTCACGAGGCAAGGCGACAACTCGCTGTTATTGAGGCACATACTATAGAAGTAGACACAACCCAATGGACTGAAAAACTGGAAAGCTTATGCGAATCCTTAGATCAGCGGTGGGCTGTCGTGCACTGTGATCTCCAAATAAACCACCTACTTTTTGTCCGAGGAAATCTTGAACAGCTCGCGATTATCGACTTCGCAGATACGTTGATGCACGATCCCGCTGTAGACTTATCCGAGTTTGCTATAGAGATGTATTCAGATTTGCCCCCTGACGGTATCACAGCCAAAAAGATTGTCGATGCGGTTCTGAAGCATTATCAAACAGACGATCCTGCGATTGAAGCAAAAATTGAGTTCGGACTTCTCCTTTTTGCAATTAGCCGCGCCTACCAAGAGGCAATGAAACTTATCCGCCCATGAATTTCTCCGCTGCTATTTTTTCAAAGGTGGTATAATTAGACTTGAACCCTCTCAGGGCTATGGTCCGTTTGAGGTTGTCAAGCTACCATAGTCAATGAAGTTGCTAGGGCGTGTTGACATTTTGAAGCTGCTGATTCGGCAAACACTGTAATCATCAGGCAATCTGCCAAATGTAGCGCAAACTGTTAGTTTGCAGGCTGAGATCACAATCTAACAGATCGTGGTACAAAAGGAGATTGTAGGTCGAGATTCATATCTCGACAAAATACCCAGCGTGTCGCACCACAATCTTGGCTCAATCACCTTGGAACATTGCACGCTGTTCTTAGGTATTGTCGATTTTGGAAAATCGACCTACAGCAGCAGTCCGAAATCGTTTCTGATGTGTAAGTAGAGGGTTGGGAAACCCACCCCCTACGAAGAATCATACGTCTGTGCGCTCTCCTTGATTGTCTAATTGCGATGACATGTCAACAGAACCTAGATTTATACTTTTCTCTGATTCAGAAAGGAAATTCTATGAAGATTAAAGAAATTCGCGTTGTAGAAATTGAGTTGAATCCGAACCCGACAACACCGCCACGGACACCGAGTCGAGCCAGTAAATATCCAATGAATCGACCCATTTCCCGTTACCCAACGTTCGACAAGAAAGTGGGGGATGCCTCCTTAGAATGGAAAAGACCCGCATGTATTGTGACAGCGGAAGATGGTACTTGGGGGTTCGGTATTTCACTTCATGGCGGTCCAGTGACTCGAATCATCACGGATTACTTTGCTCCACGTCTCGTTGGCGAAAACTGTATGGCGACAGAGAAACTGTGGGATATGATGGTGCGATCATCAACCGCCTTTGGTGCAACCGGTTTGATCAGCTATGCGATCAGCGCGGTCGATTGCGCCCTGTGGGATCTCAAAGGCAAGATTTTGAAGAGACCTGTTTACGAATTGTTAGGGGGACCGCAGAAGGAGAAAATTTTCTGCTACGCCTCCGGTTTTGATCAGGAATGGTATATGGAACTTGGATTCAAAGCGACAAAATTATTCACACCTTACGGTCCGGTGCACGGGAAGGAAGGCTTAATCAAACTCGAAGAATTGGTGGCGAGCACGCGAGAAGTGATTGGCGATAAAGTTGAATTGATGTTGGATGCGTGGACCGGCTTTGACGTTGAACATACCGTGCGTGTCTGCGAGCTCATGAAACCCTACGACTTGAAGTGGATGGAAGACTACATTTCCCCCGAAGATTTTGTAGGCTACGAAACCTTGCGTCAACGCATTCCTTGGCAAACACTCGCTACGGGAGAACATTGGTATCTGCCAACCGTTTTTGCCGCTGCTGCGGGTCGGCGGTTGGTCGACATCTTCCAGCCAGACGTATTGTGGTGTGGTGGTATTACTGCTGCAGCCAAAATCTGTCACATCGCTGAGGCAAACGGTATCTCTGTGATTGCACACGGTGGAATGAATTATCCCTACGGTCAACATCTGTCGTTTGCCATGCCCGCTATCACATGGGGTGAACGGTCGGAGGGTATCTCTGCGCCCGGTGTGCCGCTTGAAGAGATGGTTAAGTTGCCCGGTACTCCAGTCATCAAAGATGGCTACCTCGTACCATCGGATGCCCCCGGTTTCGGTCTTGAAATTGATGAGGCTTGGATTGAGAGTGTAAGTACAGTGTGATTTTGCGTAGGGTTATACATCGTCGGTAAGATAGGCGAATCTGAATCGTTAGATCGTAATTTCCCCCAAGATATTGTATACTGTAATGTTCCACGCTACAAAATACGATAGAAAGGGGAAATTACGATGAGCACCATAAGCGTAAATGTTCCAGAGAAACTTTGGCGTGAGTATGAAGCGTATATATGTTTCAGTCGGTCAAGGGGTCAGTATTATCCAACCTTTTGGTATTGGCTGAACTACATACGCTAAACACTCAACCAGTATACACTTGGCAGAAATATATTGTCAAGTGTATGCCCAATTAAACCCGACTCGGCGAACTTGCCGCCGTATACCTCACCCTAGCTGCGTCGCTGGAAACGGCGGGGTGGCAAACAAGGGAAAATGGCGCACGGACTGGAATGAATACAGATACTCTAAATTGCCACGTCAGGTAAGCATGGTATGGTTAAAACGAAAGTTGAACTGCCGTAAGCTTCGTCAACTCTAACGGGTAAATCTGCGAGTGAATGCCCTGAGAGGTGCATTCAGTAATCAGCCCGTAACCAAAATGGTAAGAGGTTAGAACGCTCACTTTATTCTTGAGCGTCATGATAAGGGTTTTTGTACTTAGCCTTTATTAGCAAGTCACAATTCCTTTGGGGTAAAGACAGAACCTAACCTATGCGTATATATATAGCGTGAGAGCGAAATAGTCCCTAAGTTGTCTCATGCATCCAGCGCACACTGTCGAACCAGTATGCGCTGGTGTACGAACCTATTCATAATAGAGGTTAGCCCGCAATTCTTTAATTGCAGGTTCAACAACGTGCTCGATGCGGTAGGGATTGTGTTTCCAAAGGGAACGCAATTCCCTTTCAACGTAATCAATCACATCAAGGGTCAAGGAACACGCTAATTCCTCAGCCCTTGCATAACCGTCCTTGAGAAGACAAGTATTCATTATCATCTCAAGGGTTGGGTGCGTATCATTACGCCCCACCTTTTTCGCAGAGTGGACTGTCACGACGTTCACCTCATAGAGGTTAGCTCGCAATTCTTTAATTGCAGGCTCAACAATCTCCTTGAGACGATCATCGTTGTGTTTCCACAAAGAGCACAACTTGCTCTCAAGGTCATCAACCCAGTGAGGGGTCATCGAATAGGCTAATTCTTCATCCCGTCGATAATCGTCCTTGAGAAGATAAGCATTCATTATCATCTCAAATGTTGGGTCACGCCCTACCTTTTTCGCAGAGTGCACTGTCACGACGTTCATCTCCTCCCTTGTTGGATTAGGCGTGGTTGAACACGCCTTTTCCGCATAGGACGATGAATCGATGTTTAGGTTTATGAGATGATAAGGGAGAGGAGGCAAGGTAGGATAGCAATACCTGAGCATTGCCAGAGTTAGGAAACTGAAAGCCTAACAAAAAACTTTACCAACATTGATGAAAAGCGGGGCTTGCCCTGTCAAACGACTGGATTCGGCGTGTTTTCATCTCAACGTATCACCGAGTTTGAAAATCACGTCCGAAGTATTCAGATGAAACTGGACAAAGCGGTTCCAAATGATGATAAAAACCTTGGTTCATATTAAGAAAGCGTGCAACAGCAATCGTAGGGGCGGGGTTTCCTCGCCCGCGCTTCACATTTTGCACTTTCTTTTTATATGAGCCAAAACCTTATCCGATGGTATGTGCATCTTTTGAGTAAGAAATCGAGAACCGTTAAAATCCTCGCAATTCACAACTAGCATTCCCGGAAAGAGATGGCAAACCTTATCGACAAAGATATTGACTATCTACGGTTGGTAAAGGTTTGATGAAGTCCGTCAAGTGAGATTAAGACTCAATACCCGACTGTTTGCCAATAATAGATGATGCCATCAGGACGAACAAAAAACAATCTACGCTTTTCCACAGTGTATGTACGCCCATGTTTATAAGTGGCGACAGGTATCAGTGGATGGTAGGATACAGACGAAGGAAATTGACCCACGACGCTGTTGTCCCAAATATAGATTGTCCCACCCTTACCATCAGGGACGGACGATTGATAGACTCCCCATGATCTGATAACTTCAGAGATATGAGAACCTAACCAAGAATCCATAATCTCCCGATTGGAAGGGGGTAGAAGTTCACCTAATTTGGCACACCCAAGCATCAGGAAACAAAGGAACACAACGACAAATCTCATATTTCTCATCACCTATTTTACTATTTTACGAATTATTTTATCGACGATAGAAAATTAGGAAGGTTTAACACATCATCATTTTTGATTCGGAAAGCCGTGTGCGGTGAAAGTCGCACGCACGGTTTGGAAGCGGGGAAAAGTCCGTGAGGACTCTACCTATGCTCACTAGAATATACAAGAAGGGTAGACATCGCTCGGCTATGAAGATGACTTTATCGCTATTGCTGCTCGTATTCAAATGGGAACGTCACCGGCTCACCATCGTTCGCCCACGATGTCGCCATCGCCACGTCAATTTCCCGGTCCTTACGACCGTTGTAAGCCCCATATTCGGGCTCGGTGTCGTTGCGAACAGCGTTTGCGATACTCATCAGTTCTGACGCGACAGGAATTTCGCCATCACTGAGCGGGTAATTTTGCAACGGATTCTCCCACACCACTTCCGGCGTTGTATCCGCCACGAGTGCGGCGACGGTCTCAAACCCATTAACATCGTTGGTTTTGCGCGTGATTGTGATTTCGCGTTGCTCATCGGTAGTGTCGCTCAGAATGACCGCTTCATCGCGGAAGCACATCCCGCGTTCAGCGTAGAACTTCGTGCCGTTGAAACCGCGAAGCGGCGAACCGTAAGACAAGCTGCTGAAATTGAATACCCCGACCGCGCCATCGGCAAATTCGATGATGCCGTGCTGCCATTCTTCTGAGTCGCGTGTCGGCTGACCTTGCCGCCAGATGTGTTCCTGCACGGTAAAACTCTTTCGGAACCCGAACACGCGCAGGGGTTCGTTATCAAATCCGACGTAACTGCGAATCAAGCCGATTCCGTGATACCCGTGCCCGCGAAATTCGTTGTAGGCGACGTTGACTTTGCCGAATACCCCCGCCAGAATCATCTCGCGTTTAATCCGTTCCGAGGGCACACGATAATAGTTTTCGTTGACCTCAATCTTCGTTCCGTGCTGCTTTGCGGATTCGATCATTTTGTCCGACCAACCGAGGTCTGTGTCGATCGGCGTCTCGGTGCAGTAGCTTACCCCATGTTCAGAGCACAGCAGCCCCGGGATGTGATTGTTGCTCGGCGTAATTACGATGGAGCAGATATCTGGCTTCTCTTTTTCCAGCATCTCAGCGGTGTCTGTGTATGTGGCAATGTTATACTTTTCCCCCTGCTCTTTGACGGAATCTTCGTGTAGATCGCAAACGGCAACGAGTTCAAGGTCGTCCTTCAACTTCGCAATGAGCGGCAGGTACGCGCCCGTTCCACGATTCCCTGTGCCGATATGTGCAATTTTGAGCTTGTCCATTGATTCGCCTCCTCTGGCAATTGAAGATTGCAGGTTGTTTTCACCGGTTTTTCTCCGCTGCGAAAGGCAACTCAACACCCCAATCTAACTTCAAACGCATTATAGCAAAAGGCTTTGCAGAAATCAAGTGTACCCGCGGATAACTAACAATCAGCCGCACTCACCAAAATTAAAGCCGAGCGAAAACACCAACAAACAAGCGGTTCAAGAAATAATTCCAAACAATCCAGAAAGGACATTAACAGCGCGGAGTTGATAGTAGCCGTTCTAAATAAAAAATGCTACAATGCTTAAAGATTTGAAGAATTAATTGCTTGCAGGGGTTATTCTTAATTGGAGTCTTTCTGATCTATAGAGGGTGACATCTCTGGGAAATTCGCCAACTTCATCCTGCACCACCAAAAGAAATCAATGTTGAGCTGAATCGTTCGTTTCTTTACACCATTTCTTAATAGGAAGGAAAAATGATTAAAGCAGTATTTTTTGACCTTGACGATACGCTCTGTGATTCAGATACAGCTTGGCGTATCGCGGTAAGAGAAACATTCCAGCTTTTATGTAAGCGTGTGCCGGGTGTTTCGGAAGAGGCTTTTACAAAAGCATGGACCAAAGTTCATCAGAAACTCTTTCAGCAACTCGATATGGGGAAACGTTCCATGGCAGAGGTGAGAGATTTACGTTTCCAGTGCACATTCAAAGAATTAGACCTGCCGACAAGTAAAATTACAGAAGAACTCAACGACTTTTTGAGTGCGCGCTACATTGCAAGTCTGCACCTTTACGAAGATGTCGCAGTGCTTGAAGAATTGCAGGCATATCATATCGGCATCATCACAAACGGCGCACACGATAAACATACAGACAGCCAACTCTCCAAAGTAAAACACTTGGGGCTCACTGACCGTATTCAGTCGCTTACAATTTCGGACGAAGTCGGTGTTAGAAAACCGAACATTGACATCTTCAAGGCAGCTTGCGAACGTGCTGGTGTTTTACCAACAGAGGCCATGTTTGTTGGCGATTCCATTGAAAATGACATCGTTGGTGCCAACCGTGCAGGTATAACGAGTGTTCTCATTGACCGAAAATCAGATACTTTAATACCGGAGATTGCGGAGGGACGACCAGATTACTCAGTCTCAAACCTGTATGACGTTCTGTCCTACTTGGAGAACAAACGGGAATAGAATTACAACGGTTGATACGCATTGTTGCTGCGTCTCTTTCACACCTTAGCTCTATTCTCCTGATATGGAGGCACACGATGATTAACACCAAGCTAAAAGACAAAGTCGCTCTGATTACGGGTGCCAATCATGGCATCGGTGCCGCAACCGCTCTGGCTCTAGGCAATCAAGGCGTAAAGGTGTTTGCATCATTTTTTCGCCCACCGCCTCAATACAGTGAAACAGAATTGAAGCAAGCTGAAGAGACTGGATTGGGTGGAGATGCCTTCTACCGAGCAATGCAACAAAAGCCTATTGAGCACCTCGTAAATCAGTTTGAGGAAGGGGGCATGAAAATATCCGTTTTAGAAGCCGACCTTGCTGATGAAACGAACATCCCGAAACTTTTCGATGCCTGCGAGAAAGAACTGGGACCCGTTGATATCTTGATTAACAATCACACCCACTGCGTCTTGGAAACATTCGATCCTGAGCAAACTTCAAAAGACGGGAGAGGTATTTTTCTACCTACCACCTCAAGCATCGACACACATTTTGCTATTAATTCGCGAGCGTATGTATTGATGATGCAGGCGTACTTGCAGCAATACCTTGAAAACGGTCTGAGCTGGGGACGCATTGTAAATACCAGTACGGATGCCGCACACTGCCATCCGCTGAACATCAGCTACGCCGCCAGCAAACACGCAATCGAATCCTATAGCCGCTCTGCTGCGTGTGAGATGGGAAAATACGGGATAACTGTGAATGTAATTGCCCCCGGACCGATTCAGACGGGCTACATCACCCCTGAAGCTGAGAAAGAGATTGCAGAATCTACACCGTTAGGCAGGGTTGGTAAACCTGAAGATGTGGCGGAGGTCACTGTTTTTCTCTGTTCTGAGCAAGCCCGTTGGCTCACAGGACAACTACTCTATGTTGGAGGCGGCTATCGAATGCCTCAATAGATAAATAGCGTTCGGTAGTTTGAAAGCCTTAACCGATATGTTGATACTTGGAAGGTAAAATTATCTATGAGTAAAATTCATGAAGCCAATCGTCGGCACTGGAATAATCAGGCGACAACATGGGAGGAACGCCTAAACCGTGATGGGCGTTGGCGCAGGTGCCATAAAGAGCCTGAATTGGCATTTGAAGGCGAAACGCTTTCTACGATCCGAGAGATGGTAGGCGATCTTCACGACAAGCAGGTGTGTATCATTGGTAGCGGTGATAACATGGCAGCCTATGCGCTTTCAGGATTAGGGGCAGTGGTGACTTCCACAGATATTTCAGAGGAACGATTGAAGCTAGCAGCAAGTCGTGCAGAGACCCTCGGTGTGTCGATTGAATTTGTCCGTTCCGATGCCGCCGATCTCGGATTCGCAGACGATTCGACCTTCGATCTTGTCTGCTCCACAAACGGCTTCTTCGTGTGGATTGCGGATCTCGGCGCGGTCTTCCGTGAGGTTTCGAGAATCCTGAAGCCGGGAGGTGCATACGTTTTCTACGACATTCACCCGTTCATGCGTCCCTGGAAAGAACAGATAACGCCTATTGAAATGGAGAAATCTTATTGGGACACCGGACCATTTCGGGAGTCAGTGGATGGATCATACGAGTTTAACTGGACCTTAGCGGATCTGCTTAATCCGTTGGCACAAGCTGGATTGATGTTGAAAAAAGTCCTCGAAAGTCCAGCGCAGGATCCCGGATTTTGGCGGGGCGGTGGTGATACCACTGACATTGACGAATCGTTATTTGATTGGAGGCGGAATCCCCGTGCTGGATTGCCTGTTTGGCTAACAGTCGCTGCATCCAAAATGGATTGAGGTACGACTAGAACACAATCGGATTACTTTGCGAAAGGAATCCACACAATGGTAGAAATACGGGAGGAACGACAAGGAGAGTGTCAGGAAATTCGTCAGGTTATCGTCGCTGCATTCGGTGGTGACACTGAAGCCAATGCCGTTGAATTGCTTCGAGACAGAAACAAAGCACCGGTCGCACTCGTGGCAGTCAGTGACAATAAAATTGTTGGTCATATCATGTTTTCACCGGTGACGATAACATTCGCTCACACAACGCTCCGTGCTATTGGACTAGCACCCCTATCCATCCTACCAAAGTTCCAAAGGCAGGGTATTGGCTCCATGTTGGTGCGTGAAGGGCTAAAAAAATGTGCGGCGGCTGGATTTGAGATAGCGGTCGTGTTGGGAAGTCCCTATTACTACCCACGATTCGGTTTCTCCCGTGCCAGCCTTTACGGCTTGGGAAACGAATATAACGCTGACGAACATTTCATGACAATGGAATTGAAGGACGGTGCTCTTGATAAAGTCAGTGGCACCGTGCGGTATTCGTCAGAATTCAAGGAGTGTGGTTGTTGAGAAATTCATTTCAATAAAGAAGGGCGGCATGAGTCATCCAAATACTCTGCGAACAAGCATTGGCAGCCAACTCTCGAGTTCTATCGCGAACTTGGCTTTGAAGTGTGGTCCTTTTCTTTATTTCTCGATGAAACGCTGACATTCGCTTAACAAAAGTTGACATACTCCAAAGCTGAAGCATTGGGATTCTTATTAGAGAACCCTATTTTAGAATTGTGCTGCCAATGGTGAATTCTGGTTTTACTCCGGTCCTAGTTCACTTATCGCAAA
Source organism: Candidatus Poribacteria bacterium (assembly GCA_965116925.1). Classification (GTDB taxonomy): domain Bacteria; phylum Poribacteria; class WGA-4E; order WGA-4E; family PCPOR2b; genus PCPOR2b. The sequence continues at coordinate 5,912,504 of OZ220744.1, forward strand.
CCGGCGATCTCCGCTGCCCTGGTTCCTTCGGCAACCCGCTTCACGAGTTCGGTAACTTGAAAACGTCGGGTTGCTATAAAGCCGGCGGTCCGTTACCTGAAACGGATTTAATAATAATGCAAGTTGCTAGTTGAATATCCATGGGATTTCCGTTAGAGTATTTGCGTTCTAAACAACACTCTTAAAACAGGAGAATTCCATGGACTTAGTAATCGTAGCATTTTATGCGCTTTGTGACGATCTCTTAATTCAACACCGATACCAAGGTGAAGCGTGGCGAGGACATATAGCTAGTAACCGCAGATATTTCTATGGACTTAAACTGCATCTGATGGTCACTGAAGATGGCGTGCCGGTTGAGTTCTTCTTAACACCGAGCAGTTTTGGTGATGTTTTAGGGTTGCGGTGTTATCCGTTTGACTTACCTCAAGGGGCGGCCGTTTATGCAGATAGAGCCTACTGCAATTATGGGATTGAAGATGCGTTAGCTGAAGCCGGTATTACGCTCAAGCCGTTGCGAAAAAAGAACAGCAAACGCCAATATGACACGTGTAAGGTTTATCTCCACCATCACCGCAGGAAGCCTGTAGAGGAACAAATAGTCTCATCACCCAACGCCTACCCCGGTCAATTCACGCGGTCACTGCCGCTGGGTTTGAGATGAAAGTCGTTTTGTTTCTCATCGTTACTATGATTACACGCATCATTACATAAAAACACTAGCAACTTGCGTTATAATAAGCTGACTTTGAAAAAAACAACTGCGGGAAGACATGGAGGGTTGTGCGACCTAGGGAAGGACCAGCCGTGAAAGTCAAAGGAAAAATCCCTCAAGATAACAGAGCCCATAGCTACTGCCCCAAGTGCTGGAGCGAAAATATTCAACCTTATGCGGTTGAAGGCAGAGAATATTATCGATGTGGGGGTTGCGGGTATGATGACAGCCGCCTCATCATGCTCTACCCGCAAATGCGTTATCGCATTTTGCCCGACGGAGAGCTGTTGCATTATTCCGTCGGTGCGGTCATCGAATGGGAGGGGAAGATTCTCTTATTCCACCGAAGGTTGTTCCCATTTTGCTATACAATCGTTGCCGGGCATTGGGATTTGGACGATGAGACTCCGGAAGTTGCCGTTGCTCGCGAGATCGAAGAAGAAGCGGGAATTGAGGTTAGTCCTGAAAAGCCGGTATTTGTGGAAACGCTTGAAGAACCGTGTCGTCGCGGTGCGGATTTTCACGAATGGCGACTGTACCGGGCGACGGTAGATCAGAATACAGCGACGCTATCCGACGAAGCGGATATCATCGGGTGGTACGCTCCTGATGAGATAAGGGGACTTGATTTAACAATTCCGACCGAATATTTTCTAAAAAAGCTAGGGATTATCTGATGAGGTGTGTTTGTCAAAGTTCACCGATACAGAACACGGTGTTCTTCGCTTCCAAACTCCGAATTTCGGAATAGTGATAGACTTGAGCAACTTCTGTCCCATCTTCAATAATCGGAGTTGGTTTCTCGATAACAAAATCAGCGAAGTGCGGGGCGTTGAACGCAACGTAAGCGAGACTGAACGTCTCAATCTGCGGATCGTATCGCTTTGACAGGTCTGGAAATAGGATTATCCCTGTATCGACTTGGTAGATGTCTGCTTGTTCATCTATATTCATCGTTTTAACTGGACATTCAATAATTGCCCGCTGAGATGTATTGGCATCCCATATTTCTGTGTGCGTTACGATTGGCAGGCTCTTTCGCGTGGCTTCAAAAATAGCTGCGTTGCTATCGAGGACCTGTACCGGCGACGCCTCTTGGATATCAAACAGGGGTCCTCCCCACCATTCCTTCGCCGGTCTATACTCGGCGTAGTTATCGTTGCGGTAGGCATGTCGTCTGAATACCGCCGAGTGTGCTTCTCCAAAAACCGGGAGAAAATCGTAGTTTGGGTTTACGAAAAGATCCCTCTTCGCGAAGGTATGTTCACTCTTACACGAACCACACTGATAATAGTCGTTGAAACTTCCATCTGTGTCGTCTATCAAGCGGCATCGAGATTCGACCCAAAATCGGGGTGCATTTCCATTGCCGACAGAATTGATAAAAGAGAGTCCATAGTCAAGGCAATTCATTGGTATTTCCTTTCGGTGCCGTTGGGATATAAGAGTATCTTTTCACTGCATCAACTACCATTTCACAGGCACCGAGCATCTCAACGTCATCTTCCAGACGATTTACGCTTGGACAGTGTGCGCCTTGGCTGTGTCCTCCTGCACCGATAAATCCTGCTTTGAGCATTGTGACCTTTCTTCTTCGTCTTAATGTTCGCTAAATTTCGTAGGTCAGAGTATCCGTACTTTAGCACAAGACTGAATTGATTGCAAGAAATTTTTCGGATATCGGAGAGCCTTGCGAAAATTTGGAAAGGCTCAGGGACGGTTATAAATCGAAAAGTTTGATTCTCTCAATCTTTTATGATATTCTTGGTACCATATTAATTTTCAAGCAATTAAAGCATTTCTCTGTTTACAGAGAAGTCCGAATTTACATTGGGATATGTCGTTGGATGATATGCCGGTACGTTTGAAGGTGCAAGGCGTTTTGTATCTGGTGGATACGCCAGAAATAGGGTAAGGAGAGTCGCCTCATGACAGATTTATTGGCAGCACGCGCACAGATGGCGATGTCGCTCGCATTTCACATTATTTTTGCGGTGATCGGTATAGCGATGCCGCTGCTAATGGTGATTGCGGAAGGGCTATGGCTCAAAACGCGAGAAGAGGTTTACCTGACGCTTGCGAAACGGTGGGCAAAAGGGACTGCAATTATGTTTGCTGTCGGCGCGGTCTCTGGCACCGTTTTGTCTTTTGAACTCGGTTTGTTGTGGCCCAATTTTATGGCTTACGCTGGTCCGATCATCGGCATGCCGTTTTCATTGGAAGGGTTTGCATTCTTCCTGGAAGCGATCTTCTTAGGGCTTTACCTCTATGGCTGGGACCGCATTCCAAAATATGCCCACTGGTTTGCTGGGATGATGGTGCTGCTCGGCGGCACCTTGTCCGGTATTTTTGTTGTCACCGCGAATGCATGGATGAACACGCCTACCGGATTCTCTATTGTCAATGGAGAGGTGACGGATGTCGATCCGATTGCGGCAATGTTGAATCCCTCCTCGTTTAGCCAAACACTTCACATGACTATCGCTGCTTTTCTGACAGTCGGATTTGCGGTGGCGGGCATTCACGCCTATTTTCTGCGACGTGATCCCGACAACCTGTTCCATCGCCGTGCGTTTGCGATTGCCTTGAGTGTTGGTGGTGTGTTCGCACTCCTGCAACCGATTTCGGGTGACATCAGTGCCAAGAAGCTTGCGAAACACCAACCTATCAAGCTTGCGGCGATGGAGGCGCAGTGGGAGACCGAACGCGGGGCACCTTTACGTATCGGTGGTATTCCTAACGAGGACACTGAAGAGACTCGATATGCGCTTGAAATTCCGAAGGCACTTAGTTTTCTTGCGTACTCTGACTTCAACGCTGAGGTTATGGGGCTTAAGGCGGTGCCACCGGAAGACCGTCCGCCTGTGGCGATTGTGCATTTCGCATTTCAAATTATGGTAGCGTGCGGGATAGTGCTGATTGCTGCTGGTGTTATCGGTGGTTGGCTCGCGTGGAAACATAAAAGACTACCGGATCAACGTTGGTATCTTCGGTTCGTTACATTCTGTACACCGCTTGGGTTTATCGCGATTGAGGCAGGTTGGACAGTCACAGAGGTTGGACGGCAACCGTGGATTATTTATAATTACATGCGAACCGCTGAGGCGGTAACCTCAATGCCGAACCTCGTTGTTCCCTTTCTCGGTTTTACGGTACTTTATATTTTCCTCTCTATTATCGTTGTTATCCTATTACGTCGTCAGATATTTTTAAGCTAACGCCAAGCGTTAAACACGATTGTTAGTTAAACAATATTTCTCGGATAAGTTCCGCAGGACTCCGATGTTGCCCTGCTGCTTGCACTTCAATAGATTGTTGCGACGAACCTACTGCCAGGCACCCACCGATACGTCGAGAGAACTTTCATGTTGAGTCTTGACTTCTGCATTGCATGTGTAATGCTTATTTCCCTGATTATCTATATGTTGACAGGTGGTGCTGATTTTGGCGGCGGCATCTGGGATCTGTTTGCAACAGGTCGCCGTGCGAACGCACAGCGCTCGCTTATCGCACACGCGATTGGACCCATCTGGGAAGCGAACCATGTCTGGTTGATTGTGATTGTCGTTCTACTTTTCGTGGCGTTTCCTTTTGCATTCGCTGCAATTAGCACAGCTTTACATATTCCATTGACATTTATGCTCATCGGTATTGTGCTTCGCGGCACGGCGTTTGTGTTTCGCACCTATGATGTTCAATCGGATGTAATACACCGCCGTTGGAGCCGAGTATTCGCTGTTGCAAGTGTTATTACGCCTGTGATGTTAGGGGTTACGTTGGGCGCGGTCGCGTCCGGCACGATACACGTTGACGTGGAGAGTGGACAGGTGGACACAGATTTCATCTCGGCATGGTTTGCGCCGTTTCCGTTTGCAATCGGGTTCTTTACCTTGACGCTTTGTGCGTTGCTTGCGGCGGTGTATCTCACCCTTGAGACTGAGGACACAGAATTGCAGGAAGATTTTCGGCGACGTGCTCTCATCTCGGCAGTGAGTGTCGGTGCGATGGCAGGACTGAGTTTTATCTTGTCTGCGGAGGGTGCACCAGCAATTCGACGCGGACTCGGTAGCGCGTCTTGGTCGATCCCGTTTCATATTTTAACGGGTGCGATGGCACTGTGGGCGATCTGGACAATTTGGAAGCGTCAATTTCGCCTCGCGCGTATCCTCGTTCCGATACATGTTACGCTCATCGTTTTCGGTTGGGGGCTGGCACAGTATCCGTATCTTGTCACACCGGACTTAACCTTTTCAAATACGGCTGCACCGGATACAGTGTTGCGTCCGTTGTTGATTGTACTGATTGCGGGGGGTGTGCTGTTGGTGCCTGCTTTCTGGTATCTGTACGCTGTGTTTAAGGGTGCAGCGCGGAAGGCGGAGCAAACCAAAGAAGAGATTGGTCCTTAACGTGAATGGGATGAAAACGCCATTCCGATTCCACTCGGCATCGGTTAAATAACCAAAGTTAAGAACTTAGGCAACTGACTCCGTTTGAATGTTGAACTTTAACTTATCGAAAAAACGCTCACCCCACCCGACTCGTCACCAACAGCAACATGCTGATCATTCGGTGACCAAACGAGGCTTGTGACCCCCGCTGTCAGACCGACTTCATGAACCGCGAGAGAACGGTGGCGACCTCGCAATTGCCAGACGTAGACCAGACCGTCGGTGCCGCTTGAGGCTAGCAGTTTTCCGCGATGTTGAAAACGCACAACGCTGAGAAAATCCTGATGCCCGGAAAGCATAATGGGACTGGTATTGGCCGGTCCGCGACCGGAACAATCCCACACCACAACGTCCTGACCGCCTCCCGTAGCCAAGTATCGACTCGTGGCATCCCACGAGAGTTCTCGCACTTTCGTTGGATAGCCAGACATTTGCAAGTCTTCACCGGTAGACATAATCCAGAAATGTACGGTCGAATCTTGATCGCCGGTGGCGATGTATTTGCCGTCAGGGCTCCACTCAATCACCAGTGATGAGCCTTGCCATTCCAATCGGCGGACGGCTTCCGACTGTTGCGGGTCCCACAGCGTGACGCCGCCGTAGGCGATCGAGGCAAGTTGCCTCACATGCGGTCTCCACTGGAGACCAGAAATCGTGCTCTGATGGTCGGGATATTCGCGAACAAGATCGCCGACAGCGTTCCAGAGTTTCAGCTTACGACCAGCGGCAGAGGCGAGTATCGGTTTTTTGCCGCCACTCCAAGCGAGGTGCTCAACCCATGCTGCACCCCCATCAAGCGAATAGGTCGCTTCGCCACTTGTTATATCCCATAACCGAATTTTCCCATCTTGTCCTGCGCTTGCAAGCACCTTGCTGTCTGGACGCCACGCGATTGACATTGTGCCGAATTCATGCCCTTTGAAGGCATGGATAACCGATCGACGACGACCTTCAAAAATTGTCACCGGACCGAGAGCCGACGCAGCAGCGATGTATCTCCCATCAGGTGACCATGCTAGATCGATGACGTGGTCGCTGATGGTTGCGGTCCAATTTTCGCGCAGTTGAGAGGATTGGACAGAGCTGTTGTTGAGGTTGTTCAAGCGAGACATGCTTTAAACCCTTCAGTCAATTCTGCCCGGTCGAGGTTGCGCCCGATGAAGATGAGGCTATTGTAGCGCGGTTCACCACCCCACGGGCGGTCGGGGCGACCGTCGAAGAGCATATGAACACCTTGGAAGACAAATCGGTCTGGTTGACCCTTGATGCTCAGAATACCTTTCATGCGGAAGATGTCAAGACCTTTTGTCCTAAGCAGATTGCCAATCCAATCGTTCAGCCGGTCGGGGTCGAGGTCGCCGGGGGTTGTGATGCCGACCGATGTGACTTCGTCATCATGTTCGTGGTCTGGCTTAAATTCGCGGTCAACAACTGGCTTGATAAGGGCACCGCTGCCAAAGAGTTGTGCTTGGAATTCGTTGGGGTGATGCTCGGTAAACAGCGCGTAAGTGCCGGGGTGGTCGATCTGCACGTCAAAGCGTAATTCGTCCGCCGTGAGATTCAACTCGATGAGTTGTCCACTCGGTTGAAGGACGCCGCCTGCCGAAAGTTCATGCTCATCATCGGAGAAAACCATAACGACTGGCTCAACAGCGGCCTGCAAAGCTTCATCGGTTGACTCATTTACGGGCACCAACGCGAGTTTCATCGTCGGGTCAGGACCTTCTTGGAGAACCAGTTCATGCGTGCCTGCCGAAAGGTTATAAACACCAGCCCATTCAAAGGGATACTCCGGTTCCATAAACTGTGGGTCAACCTCCATCGCCCGATCCAGATCGAATCCGCCGACATTGAGAATCTTGTCCATTTCCACCGCGGCGTTTTTCGTTCGATAAATCTTCGCTGCAGCGTTCATGCTGCGAATTCTAGCTTCCAGTTGATCCAACTCTTCCTCGGTCACAAGGTCAATCTTGTTCAACAAAATGACATCGGCAAAGGCAATCTGTTCACGCGCTTCGTCGCTGTCATCGATGTGCTGCCAGATGTGTTTGGCATCAACTACCGTCGTGACGGAATCCAGTTGCAGTTTCTCTTCCATTTCGGTGTCCATGAAGAACGTCTGAGCAACTGGCCCAGGGTCCGCAAGCCCTGTGGTTTCGACCATGATGTAGTCGAACTTATCGCGACGCTTCATCAGATTCCCCAAAATACGGATGAGATCGCCGCGCACCGTGCAGCAGATGCAACCATTGTTCATCTCGAAAATCTCTTCTTCGGCACCGATGACCAAATCATTATCGACGCCGACCTCGCCAAACTCGTTTTCGATGACGGCGATACGTTTGCCATGGTTTTCGGTGAGAATGCGGTTGAGAAGCGTGGTTTTACCAGACCCCAAAAAGCCCGTCAACACGGTGACGGGGACTTGATTGTTTAGCACGGCTGTGTTCATCTTTCTCTCCTTGTTCAATTTAGCCAGCGGTCAAGCTAACGATGTCCGTCTGCTTCACCTCCGCCAGCGGTTTGTGAATCTTGTATTGCCGGGGCTTTCCGGGTGTTTCCATTATTGCAATGACCGTTTCAATAGGCGGGCAGCCTTCTTCGGTGCATTGCAACTGAGTAACCATCACGGAGACGTCTTCTGATAGCCCAAAAGCTTGGGAGACCCACGATTTGATTTGGACAAGTTGCCGCGGATCATTCTCTTTTTGCGAATTGAAAAATTTCAGCACTGTTTCAATTGAAATTGTCTGATGAGGTTAAGGTTCAGTTGGAACGTGTGAATTCGTTGGCGGTTCTGCCAGAATAAGCTCCCGAAGCAATTCAAAATCGTCGGCGGCATCAGACTCTGTAACCTGGGGCGTGTCATTTTCCGGTTCGCACGCTTCAAAGCGCGATTGCAACTCAGTAGCGTCGATTCCGCCATACTCACCGATAAAAACTAACTGCGTACCCGGTTTCTCGTCGCCCCACGGCGCACCAATGATCAGACGCGCCCGTTGGCCGACAACGTGGACGATTCCCTTCCGATCCGGCGTCTCATCAAGATAGACAAAGCCTTTGGCGCGATAGATCGTCGCCGGTAAGGTTTTCACCGCCTGACGTACAGCCCGATGTGACAGCGGTTTGTCGGTCGTGTAACTCCACGTATTAAAGACCAACGTATGGTCGTGGTCATGGCTGTGTTCGTGATGGTGTTCATCCTCGTGGTCATGTGCATGGTCGTGGTCATACACCTCGCCGTCGGCATGGACGTGAACATCCAAGCCCGATTTCCCCGAAAACCGGTGGAGATCGTATGTCCCGACGCCGAGCACCAAATCGAGCGGAACCTTACCGTGTGTGGTTTCGAGGATACGGGCCCTCGGAACAAGGTTTTTGACAAAATCTGCCAATTTCTCCCGTTTTTCATCATTGACCAAGTCAACCTTGTTCAGCACCACAATGTCTGCCATAGCGATTTGGTCTAACGCGAGATTCCGATGCTTTCTGTTTACATGATCAATCTGATCGGAATCAACCACGGTCAGCATACTGTCCACTCGCGCCGCCGACCGCAATTCGGGTGCCATGAAGGTCAATGAAACCGCCATAGGGTCAGATACGCCGCTGGTCTCAACGACGATATACTCCGGCGGGTTTGGGCGTTGAATCAATTGTACCGCTGCCTCAAGCAGATCGTCGCGAATTGAGCAGCAGATACACCCGTTGGAAAGGTTAATGGTGGATTCCCCAGAGACACCAGAAACTAACGCGGCGTCAATGTTAATCTCTCCAAAATCGTTGACCAATACTGCTACGCGCAATCCATGGTCGGCGTTGAGAATGTGGTTGAGCAGGGAAGTTTTGCCCGCGCCCAGAAAGCCGCTGATGATGGTCACAGGAATCGGTTCTGTGAAGTCTTGGATTTCAGTCATCTTCTTACTGCCTCCGATAAGCTAACTCAGTTCTCAAGGCGTTCACGATGGTATCTATGTTGTGACGTATCAACCCGATGTACGTCCCTTCAGGAGTTCCGGGCGTTCCCATCGCATCGGCGAAAAGACCGCCGCCGATTTCGACCTCGAACCCTTTTGCACGAACAGCGGCTTGAACAGCCTCAATGCCCTGCGACGGGGTCGAGGTTTCGACGAACATCGCCGGGATTCGATGTTCAATAATAAACGCCGCGAGTTCTCTGACATCAGCGACGCCCACTTCTGTTTCTGTGTTCAACCCTTGAAGCCCACGTACCTTGAAACCGTAAGCGCGTCCGAGGTAACCGAACGCATCGTGCGTTGTGACGAGAACGCGACGCTGAGCGGGTATCTGTGCCGCGAGATTTTGTAGGTCGTCATGCAATGTTTTCAACGCTGCTAGGTAATTCTTTGCGTTAGAACGATAATATTCGGCATTATTGGGATCGGCTTGAACCAACGTGTCTCTAACCCTTTCAACTGCTTTCATCCAGAGCGACACATCGTGCCAGACATGTGGGTCGTAACCGCCCTGAAATTCAGATGATGTCCGAAGTTGTGAGCGTAGGATCCCATCCGTGACGGCGATGGCCTTCGTTTTATCCGCCATCTTATCGTGGGCGGCACCTATAATTTTCATTTCGAGATTCAAGCCGTTGTAGAAGATAATATCAGCGTCCTTTAGCCGTTCGACGTCTCCCTCTGTCGGTTTATAGAGATGTGGGTCAACTCCTTCACCGACAATCCCGGTGACATCAATCCTATCTCGTCCAATATTTTTCAAAATGTCGGTAATCATGCCGATTGTTGCAACGACGTGAAGTTTTTTTTCTGTCGTAGGGTTTGCATTTGCGGGGTCTTCTGTGTTATCCTTTTGACATCCGCCAGCAACCATCAGCAGTAACACCAACAAACATAAACTCGTCTTGAGAAATTGCCGATCCATTCTGTCAACTCCTTCTGAATTTGTTATTAGACTTACGCAGCGCGTTATAAGTCCCCCTGATTTTCCAAAGTCCCCCTGACAAGGGGGATTTAGGGGGTTAAAAATCAAAAATCTACCCCGTTGTGCTCCAAATTTACGTAAGTTATGTTATATTATAACATAACAAATTCAGAAGTCAAGTCAGAAATGGAATCTTCTAGGGAGGAGGAGTTGACTGAATCTTTAACAAAGAAAAAAAACCGGCATTGTCGTTCTTTTTCACTAAAGAAAAGACGTTTTGAATTCATTGACAAAAACCGCGTTATGTCATAACATAACATACACCTTCATTATAAGGAGCTAGGGATATGTCTTTTACAGATGCGGAAAACACAACATTTGAAGCCTTTCCCAAACCAACCCATGACCATTCTCAGTGTGTCAAAGACGCACTGGCAAAGGCTTTGGCGATCTGTCAGGCGCGAGGCGTGCGATTTACCAAACTACGGAAACAGGTTTTTGAACTCGTGTGTGCTAGCCACAAGCCAATCGGCGCCTACGATATTCTTGACACCTTTCAAAAACGTGGACGGAAAACCGCACCGCCAACCATCTACCGGGCCCTCGACTTTCTGCTTGAACAAGGTTTGATTCATCGAATTGCCTCGTTAAACGCCTATGTCGGCTGTGACTTCCCACAGGAACCCCATCGCGGGCAGTTTGTCATCTGCAAATTGTGTGGCGAGGCAACTGAGCTTGTCAGTCACACGATCGATAAGTGTATTGCTATCGCCGCCGAGAAACTTGGCTTTCAGGTTCAATCCAGAGTGATCGAGATTCTTGGCGTCTGCTCGGTCTGCCAGTCAATAACCCCGCCCTGAAGGGCGAGGCTTGCAATCCCGTGCCAACGGTCACTTGCAAGTTAAACCGTTGACTAGACAATTATATGAAGGGTGCTCGTAACTGGAACGAGTCTTTTAGCCCCCTTGAGGTGGGGAAGCAATGGTTCTACGCTGAAATCCAGAACCGTTGGATATTGGTCACACTCAAAGGTTTTGAAACAAAGGCAATTCGTGATTCGCTCGGACTCCAGAAGACTGGTAACAAGATGTCCAGCGGCTTCAACGCCCATTGCGTAGACTCATGGTGCTTGGCATACCATGTCATCGGAAGCGATACAGACCAAGTGGACAATACTTGTGTGTTTTATGTCAGTCCGATACCCATTGCACGGCGGCAATTGCACAGACAGAATCCACAGAAGGGTAGCAGACGCCCACGCTACGGCGGTACAATGTGCAATGGCATCGCCAAGAATACACTGGTAAAACATGTAACACACGGTTTGACTCGTGTTAGCGGATATATGGAAAAAAAAGGGTATTCCCTATACTCGTTGGGGGTAAACGTCTCACTCAGTCTGCGAAACCTGAGACTTTCAAAGTTCTCACACGATTAAACTTTAATCATTGGCTCTTCCTGTGCCTTCCTATACTTAAGTTGCCATCCTATAACAAACCAAGTCGCTGCTGCTGAAGCGTGCGCTTCTTTGTCACGGAAAGTCAAATCCTGCAACGTATCATAATCAAAGTTATAACGCTCAGTGCCTCCCGGTATAGTGAAATCATACCTGTCATTGTCATCTTGCCACCAATGCGTACATTCATGGATAAACGTATTCAGGTAGGACATATTGCCGGGTTTGAATATGTCAACGGTGCCACGAGTGCTGCTATGATTAAGGAAATCAGTGAACGGATGTTTCCTAATCACAATCGTAATTAGACCGTCATTTTCACTCCCGTGCCAAGGCTGACCCGGAAACTCCCATACAAGTTTAACTCTAATTTTGTTTTCAATCCTATCATCAGTAAAACTTCTGGAATTACCAAACACAAGGCGGACTGCATCTTTCTCTAATGGGCTTAAACGACGCGGGCCGTGTATCCTTAAAGCCAGTTCTACTGTCCCATATCCAAGATCAACTACAGGCGGTGCGGCCGGAGGTGGTTCTGGTTCTGGAGGCTGCGATTCTGGCGGCGATGGGACCGGCGGTACAGGTGTATAGGGATAGGGTGTAGGCGCGCTTTTGGCGGTAGACCCCATGCCTCCCTGCGTATTTCTGAGTCTTCTAAGCAGTGATGGAAATCTCATCGTATTTCTCCTTTGCTAACTGTGGTTCGATTGCTACTGGTGCAATGTAAAGTCTTGCTAGTATTCCTTCTCATCATCAGTCAATTCGATTGGTCTCGCCCCGTCTCAACGTGATATTCGGTATTTTGTCTGCGATAACATCCGTTCTCCAGAAATAAAAAAGCCCCAGACAGAGTAATTTCAAAGGGAAAATGTCCCTCGGTCACCCTGCTGGGGCTTCGAGAAGAAAGGATAAATTCGTGCTACATGATGGAATTATACAAATCTATCACCATGATGTCAAATCCTTTCTGTTGATGTTTCCGCCAAGAATCGCCATCGTCTCAACTCCCGGGAAGCTAGAATCTGGATTATATACCGCGTCATGGTCAAAAATAGCGTAAATTGTTTCAACAGCCTCCAAAATCCATTTGATACTTGCTAAATTCTGCATCGAACGCCTCCAATGATCAAGCCGTGTGTATCATCAAAATCGGTGAGTTTTTCTGTCTGCTGCTGTCATTCAGCGTCAACTGGTATGGTCATAAAGGTAATAATGAATTCATGGTTATACCCTGAGCATTTCATACATTCGCACATATCAGTCTCGTAAATCCATGCCTCGTCAACCACTATCCTAATCGTATAGCGTTTCCCTTCTTCAAGTAACTTCCCGTTCTCACCACGATGCAATTTTAGGATGGTGGGGAACTTACTGTCATCCCATACCGCCTCCCAACCGAGGTCATTGCCCTGTTCGGAAAATAACCTTGCCTCCACCCCAACAGCCCGTTTCGTAAAACTGTATTGGATAAAGTGTTCATTGAACTCATCAGGATCTACAAGATCGCCCCCCCATATACTCCCTTCCCTTAAGGACATCACTTCCCAACTGACATGAGCCACTTTCAGCCAGACCTCTGGACCAACACTTGTCGTGCCGTCAGGGTTTGTCCATTCGATTCGGAGTGATATGGGACCGTGCTCTCCATTCGGAATGTCCCAACACACCAGATTCCCCTTCACTTTAGCCGGCGTTCCATTAACAGAGACGGATAGCGGTCGCTTATTGAAGTAAAGTAGAACGGGTCGGTCGTATGCAGCCAGCTCCCCACTTGCAGGAAGCGTCTCAATTAGCGTGGCAACGTCGCTTACGAACACATCTTCTTCCACAGATTCAGTTGGATTAGGTGAATCATCTGCACAACCGATCGCGATTAACAGTGCAAGTAATAGTAGAATCTTCAATAGTGTTTGCCTCCTTTACCACACTTGGTTGGGAGCGCGTGGCTCTTTCTTCAGAAGTATCATCCCTTCTCTCAGGGACGACCCAAGAACCAAAATGTCTGCCACTAAAATGATAACCACCGCCTTATCCCGATCTATCGGGACGGTTACTACCGCCTGCTACCGCGGCATCAATGTCTTCGGTGTTCTTAGCGTCAATCCGCCTGAGAATGGACATCTTAAAACGCGTAGCAACCCCATTATTCGCTCGGTCGCGGCAATGGTTGTACGGTCCTAACCTCTTTCAAGACTGTGTTAAAGTCCGCCAACAACGTTTTTGCCTCTGCCCTTGTCATCCAATTCCCGATAGGCGGTGAGGTAGTATGACGACCGAAATCAGCTTGCCAGTCCATTCCCCTGATCTTCATGTAACGTTCAACACTGCCTACCCCTTCGTCACGACCTCTCTGGAGATCATGCGTCAAGTTTATCAACTGACCCGCGGGTCTATGCTTGAGTTGCCATTCGATGACAGCCGCTGTAGCGACTGCGCTCGCGTGCGCCTCTTTGTCCACAAACTTGTGTGCCGCTAACTGCGCCTCATTGAACTGATACTGGTCCTCTTCCACTCTGACCCCATCCCTGTTCCACTTAAAATCGTGTCGATTCTGGTTATACTGCCACCAATGCGCCATCTCATGGGCGAGTGTCCATACCAGTTGCAGCATACCTGGACTATTGAGTTCGGAAACCTCTAAACTATTTATATTCGTTGAACCATCTATAGCGGGTGCTAAAGTAAATTTTACGTTATACACTGTGATTAACCCCTTAAGATGTCCTCCCCTGTTTCCGTCTGCCGTCCCTAACTTGTATTGGATTCTCAGTTTGTCTCTGAATAGCTCACCAGAGAAACTCGGAGAGTTTTCAAATACGACCTTAGCAATCTCTTTCTCAAGCCCACTGAACTCTCGTTTGCCCTGAATTTGTAATGCAGGCGTAGTCGGGAAAGGAGGTTGAGGTACAACTACTACAGCATAATCTGGAGGGGTCGGCGGATCTTGGTCTGCCGGTATGCGATCGACTGGCATTCCTCTTGGATATGGATATGTCGGTTGCGGTGTTCCCGCTGGTAGATGTGTAAAAATATAAGTGTCGTGTTGAACTGTAGTCGTTTTCTCGGCTTTTTCGTTCCAGTTACCTGCTTCGTCTTGAGCCTTACCGGCAGGAACTATAAACTTTATATCGCCGCCGTGAGTGTCTCTTGGTCTAACAGTTAAAATAAACCTTCTGCCCGGTTGACTCTCATCTTCTTCCCATGCTACTTCTGTGTGGGTTATCCCTTCGATCCTGACATCGCTCTGTGTAAATCCGATTACTATCTCACTCCAAAAAAACACTACATCGAACTCACGGTATGGCACGCTTGGACTGACAAGGATAGTTACCGTGGGACTTCGAGTGTCTGGTTCGGGGACCGGCGGCGGTACAGGCGTATAGGGATAGGGTGTAGGCGCGCTTTTGGCGGTAGACCCCATGCCTCTCTGCGTATTTCTGAGTCTTCTAAGCAGTGATGGAAACTTCATCGCATTTCTCCTTTTCTAATGCCTGTATAAACTCCACAAATCCAAAACATACCATTCAAACCAATACCTCTTTGAGGAACAACCGCAATTTTTCTAAAGTAAATCCAAGCCGATTGCAACTAATTATTGAGGTCTTACGCTTCTCAGTCGAACCCATGAACCCACGAACCACTCCCCAAAGGAGGAATCCCATGAAAACACTCGCTCTATTACTGTTCGCGATTCTAATTCTCGGCTGTGAAACCGAGACACCTGTGGTTGAGGAGCCAGAACCTGTTATCGAAGAACCACCGCCTGTTGTGATGGAAGATGAACCCGCTATGCCCGAAGATACTGTTCCGCCAGAAATTGTAGAGGGTAGCGTGCGTGATGGCGCGGTCAATGTTGACCCCGAACCGTTGAATCGCGACGGAATGGTCTTCAAATTTACGGAAAATCTCCGTTTTTATGCAGCAGATATCCTACGTGAGGAAAAGTCCCTCGGCTGGCACCCTCTCGATGTCGTCACCGGGCTATTCAAACCAGGAGGTGTCGTTGGGCAATTTGCAAATATAGAACCCATGGCTGGCAGTCAGTTGTTGGAACACAACACCGACTACACCATTGAGATGTACGTGCAAGATCGCGTATGTAACGGCACGAGGATAGAAATAAAGTTTCAGACCAAGCCACGCTAAAAACCATCACTCGATATCGCCACCAACGCCCGATGAATTGAGAAACTACAATCCAACCTGACGTTTCTGCTTCTTTTTACGTATTACACATTATTCATCAGGAGGAATCCCATGAAAAAAATGTCTCTATTGATATTCGCTATCCTGATGCTCGGTTGTGAAACCGAGACGCCTGTCGTTGAGCAACCGCTGTCCATTATCGAAGCACCATCACCCGTTACGGCATCAGGTGAACACTTTCGGGTTGATATAAGTGAGCCGATACTATTATGGTCAAATGTGGAGGATGGAGCCGCTGACGTCGACCCTAACCCCCTCCATGTTGGAATTCGCTTCGATTTTGATGAAAATCTCAAGCTGTATAAAATTGACCTCCGGCTTGATGGTGGGCAGTCTCTCGGTTGGCTACCTCGCGGTGTCGTCGATGACGAGGACATCGGAGACCGTATAGAAATGATACCCGTGGCCGATAGTCAGATGTTGGAATTCGATACCGCATACGTCATAACGCTCTACGTTCAAGATTTAAGCTGCTGGAGTTCAAAATTCCGAATACGGTTTCGGACAAAACCAAAGCCCTGATATGAAGCGAGCAATTCGATTGGTCTCGCCCCATCTCAACGCGATATTCGGTATTTTGTCTGCCATAATATTCGTTCTCCAGAAATAAAAAAGCCTCAGACAGAGCGATCCTAAAGGAAAAATGTCCCTCGGTCGCCCTGCTGGGGCTTCAAGAAGAAAGGATATATTCGTGCTACATGATAAAATTATACAGATCTATCACCATGACGGCAAATCTTTTCTGTTGATGTTACCGCTATCGCATATACAAATAGGAGTTACGCAGTTGGTTGAAAAATAGGTTATAATAGTGGTTATAAATCCACCAAAATGCAGCGAATATGACTACATCAACTTTGTGATAGCGACACCGAGTGTCTACAGTTGTACCGAAGCAGCGCGTGTGCAGCCCCTAGATGATAATCCACCCGCGCATGACTCATTGAATCGGTTGCTGTATCGGCTGCCTGCTGATTCAGAAGCATTGTGGACAGAGGCACAACCCGCTGTCAAAACAGACCAAGGGATTCTGGTCATAGACGACTCTACCCTGGATAAAATGGCTTTGATACCAGATAATTTGCTTCTGCACCATCAGCTGGAATCTGGGAGAGAATCCAGTTGATGGTGTAACCTTTCCTCGCCTTTCTTAGTTGCGTTTATCTGCTGCAGCCCTACCCTAACCCCGATGCTAATAGATGTTTATTGCAAGCATCGTCCTTTGAAGATACAAAAAAAATCTTGACAAGGGAAAAGATATTCGGTATAATTAACAGTGTTAAGTTAAATTACTATGTAAATCAGAGGCAAAGCAATGGGTACTAAAGAACGCAGGGCAAGGGAAAAAGAGCAGTTACGGGATCAAATTCTTTCAGCAGCGCGGGAGTTGTTCGTCAATGAAGGCTACGAGAACGTCTCCATGCGAAAGATTGCTGATAAGATTGAGTATTCACCGACGACGATCTATCTCTACTTCAAAGACAAGGCAGATCTTTTAGATTCTGTGTGTAAGGAAACCCTCTTGGACCTGTTGAACACGCTTGAGCTGCTAAACAGAGATAAAAGCGATCCTGTCGAGACGCTAAGAAAAAGTGGAAAAGCGTATGTCGAATTCGGTCTAAGGTATCCGCAGGATTACAAGTTGACGTTTGTCATCCGTCCCCAGTTCCAGCAGGGTTTGGGTCTGGAAGAAGGATCGGTTGGCGAAAGGGTGTTTAATTACCTGCGCGAAATGGTCTCTGAATGTATTCGACAAAAGGTATTTCGGCAAGTGGATGTCGATACCGCTGGTCAGGCGCTGTGGTCAGCAGTTCACGGCGTCACATTGCTCCTGATCGATTTTTCCGATTTTCCTTGGACCGAGAAAGACAAATTGATCGATACGGTCATTCACACAATGATCGAGGGGTTGAAAGCATAGATTCTAGGTTATAGTGGATTCTACAAATGTCAAGTATTTTGAACCGGAGCGTCAAAAAAGATAACTTAATTAGGAGGTGCTGTATGCACATGAGAACACTTTTCATCGTTATATTGGCGATAACATTATGTGGTTGTGAAGCACTTGTTGATACAGTGGTTACGCAGCCGGAGGAGAACCAACTTGTCGGGGTGTGGACCATTGAGACGATAGATGGTCAAACATTAGAGATGGCTATCCCCGGAGCGCAAGAGCTCGCTGATTTCTTTGACATCTGGACGTTCTATCGTGATGGTCGATACGAGCGGATATGGGGGTGGACGCCCGCAGCCAACGCCGATGGCGTATTCGTCTCACCGCCCCTCTACTTTAGTATCGATGGGAACTA
This sequence comes from Candidatus Poribacteria bacterium, assembly GCA_965116925.1. Lineage (GTDB taxonomy): Bacteria > Poribacteria > WGA-4E > WGA-4E > PCPOR2b > PCPOR2b. Next base: position 5,930,540 of record OZ220744.1, read on the forward strand.
TACTGTGGAGGGTTCGCGATTTACCATGACGGTTGAGAACTCAATGTTCTTTGGCGATGCGCCAAACCCCGGTGATGAAATGAGCGGCACATGGGTCAGGGAAGAATCGACATTGACACTCACCTTTGATGACGGCACGGTTATTGTCCTGAAAGAAAGGGTGTGAAAAAGGTAGTTCAACAACTTATAGCAGTCAATTCCTCTTGAAGTACTCCTATGCAAGTTTGCTACTACAATCAAGTTGGGGTTGACTGCCCTCAAATCATTCATAGTGAATTCTACAAATAAATAGACATTAAAAGCAGTAGGCACATTATATGGCGAAGGTCGCCATATTTTTTTGGTTGGTATATTAACACTGTTAAGTTATTTATCTATGTTAATACATAGAAAACCCTGAAAGGAAAATAAAAATGAAGAAACGGAACTTATTCTACAAACACTTTCTTTTCGCAAAACTTAGCTTGACTACTAATCACACGAGGTACCATGAACTCAGCCGCTTCTTTATGCTAGTTTTTGGATTCTTCCTATCAGGATGTTCAGTCCTGTCCGGTGAAGAGGTTGATCCGATATTAACTGCCTCCACGGAATTTACTTTTGGGCAGTATGAAGTCTTCACCGGGACCGCGAAACACCAGACGATTTTGACGGGGTTTCTGTTTGGTAATGCTACTGCGGAACTTGTCGTGGTGAATATCGACGAGAAGGATGAGCGTCGTTTGCACATCTACGCGTTTGATGACGACAGTTGGGCACTGAAACTGGAAGCAACACTGCGACCCGAAGTGTTATTCGTTGATGTGGCTAACATCGGTGGACGGGACCGCTTGATTACCTATGAGGCGGGACGCCTGAACTGGTTTAATCCCGAATCGGCAACGGAGCACTTGTTGACGGCTGCTGCTTCCAACGTTCCGCCTCCCATTGACGAAATTCCCCATCTTGATGTTACGCAGGACCTTAACGGTGATAACTGTGACGACTTAGTTCTGCCAGACTCCGACGGCTTCTGGGTATTCATCCAGATGAAAGATGGCATGTTCGCCGATCCAGTGAAGATTGGTCGCTCTATTGAGATAGGTAGAATCTACGCAACCGACGGATATCGATATAACCCTTGGACTGAAGCGCGTATCCATGAGATGGACTATGACCAAGACGGTCGCAGTGATTTAGTGTTCTGGAACGAGGATCATTTCGTCGTTCATCACCAAGATGAGCGTGGGTTATTCTCCCCTATGGCTAAGACCTTCACAACCGAGGTTGCCTTCGACTCCGATGACCTCGGTTCCCTTGTCGCTCCCGACGGGGTTCGTGGCAGACGTTTCGACCACGGAGCACCCGGTGCCATGACGGGGAGGGTGCTGCACAGGTTAACCGACATGAACCACGACGGTATCGCCGATCTCTCGATCTTCTCGTTGCGAGCAGGGAAAAGTGGTTTTCTAGGGCAGACCTCCGAACTATGGAATATGCACTCCACCTACGAGGTACACTTCGGTAGGCAGACACCCGGCGGCACTGTGTTCGAGACGGAAGTCGGCACCATGATCCGGTCGGACGGCATCCCGTTTGAGATAGGCGCGCGCGACTTGGACTACGACGGTCAGGTTGATGTGATGTGTGCGGTTATCGACCCGGGCATCTTCAAAATTATCGGTATGTTGGCGAGGGGGATCGCGACGGATTCTGCGTTGCTGGATCTCAATCTCTACCGCATGGAAGGAGGGGCATATCCCGACGAACGTGACGCCACCTACAAGATCAAGGCGTACACGCCCGGCGATTCGGGGAAGAAAGCCATGCACTTCCCAGCGTTGCTATTTGGAGATGTAAACGGCGATGGACGCCCGGACCTGCTAGCGCAGAATGGGCAAAAAGAATTGCACGTCTTTGTCGGCGTGCCGGGGCCTAACCTGTTTGCCCGGAAGCCTCAAAAGGTAGAAGTAGTCATGCCCTACGAGGAATACACTTGGCTGGTAGACTTTAACAAGGACGGGCTGCAGGATCTCCTCATGCACCATCCGTCCACCACCGAACCCCATCGGGTGACGATGCTGATCGCTCAATGAGCGAAATTGGTGATTTATATCGTTGCGTTTCACATTGGTAGCACCGCAGTTAAGTGTGGTAGGCATCAAATGTCTGAAATTATGGGCAAAATCCGAGGCACACCCAAAAATGGCATACATCGGTAATACGCCTCGAAACCCCGTGTTCATTGAGGATTTCTCTGATGAATGCCTTGTTGCTGTATGAACGATTTTGCAAACTTGAGTGCCGATTTCACTACTCCACACTTTAGTGCAGACCTACCTTCACATTTCAAAAAGGAGGAAAACAGTGATACGTTCAATTTTTTGCTTTATGGCTACTCTCTTGGGAATAATCTTCAGTTTCTCAACTCAAGTGCAAGCAGCTGACCTTACCAGAAATTTCGGTATTGGACTTCAGGGAGCTGCGCCTGCATACGGCCTTGTTCAAGAGCAATCGGAGCCAATCCTTGGTGGAATCAGTTTTCGCTATAACGGACTGGCACCCATCTATTTCCAAACCGTTGGACATTTTGTTCTTGATGATCAGGATAGTGACCATATATTAGGTGCTGGCATTTCATACGCCATATTCGAGCACCAAAGTCAGTGGAATATAGCCCGACTTTATTTCGCATTGGAGGGTGGCGGGCGGTATCAAAAAAAACAAGAACTCAATCAAGAGACGCTCAAAACCACGACTCTCGGAGCTGGCCTCGCTTTTGGGGGTGAACTTGTGTTTTCACTGGAAGGGATTCCTCTCGGTTTGAACGTGAAAGTCGGTCAAGGATTTGGCAAGGAAACGGTTGATTCTCAATCCAAGGGTCGCGCCGGCGTTTATGTAGGAACAGGCATACACGCCTATTTTTAGACTCTCTTTTTGATTCATATAAAGAGAAAATGTGAGATATGAAGCGAAATCGTAGGGGCGGGGTTTCCCCGCCCGCAGTAGGGGTTAGGTCACCTAACCCCTACAAAGCCCGATTGCTGTTGCGCGCTTTCTTAACATCAGCCACTCATATTATCCTATAACGTCCACCTGTCAATTAAAATATCTTGCTTTTCCAAATTATTTTCTTTATCATGGTACGGGGACAGAAAGGGTGAGGTAATGATTCATAAACAAATCAGGGCAGTGCTAATCACGATTTTGGTATGCGCGTTACTTTCTCAGTCGAATGCGGCTTCCGCTGAAGTGAGTGAGGCAGGGCAGCTCTATGAGACTGCTTTCAGGCGAATAGTTGAGGGGGATTACGGTGAGGCGTACGATCGGCTCAACGAAGTCATTGACAGATACCCGGACACTGTCTACGCGCGGTTTGCGGAAGATCAGCGGCAGCGGTTGGAACAGATGAATCTGCCAAGCATTCGCCGCAAGAAAATTGACCAGAGTGGTCGAATTGGGACTGTGGTGTTCAGCACCTTGTATTCGACATGGCTGGGAATTGGCACAGCGAGGCTTGCTGATGAAACAGACAACGCAAAAAGCATCGCTACCGGTATGATGATAGGGGCACCGGCGGGACTTTTGGCCTCTCTGGTTGCGACGCGAAATGCCAAATTGACCCGTGGACAGTCCGCTTTAATCAACTTCAGTGGTGCTTGGGGAACGTGGCAAGGATTGGGCTGGGCAATTCTAATTGACGAGGAGGATGGCGAAAAGCCGTTGATTGGCGGCGCAATGATCGGTGGACTGTCGGGCATTCTGACGACCTCTATTCTCACAAGAAGAATTGATCCGAATTTAGGAGACATGGCGATAATCAATTACGGTGCACTTTGGAGCACATGGTTATCTTTGTGTGCAGGTCAAGTTGCCGGTGTTGAAGGTGGAGAGGAATTACTCGCTTGGACGCTCATTGGGGGGAATTTGGGTATGACAGCAATGGCATTGGTTTCCCCAAACATTGACATTACGCCAGCACGGGCGAATTGGATTAATCTGGGAGGGGTTATCGGTACTACAGTTGCCAGCGGAATAGTGACGATAATTGCTGAAAGCAATATTAGTGAGGAGGCCGCATTTGGGGCCCTAATGGTTGGCGGCATTGCTGGGCTTATTACAGGCGTTTACAACACCCGTCATATCTCGCCTCCAGAAGCGAGTGAAGGGCTGAGTCGCCGGAATGATTCGACGCTATGGGATAGCCCTCCACACCAATTGCAGTTAAGTTCTAACGGTATACACACCAATTTCTTCAGCCTCCGATTTTGATCGCGGATCCTTTCATTGAGTCAACAACTAGAAAGATTGAAACTATGCCGAATCAATTCATCAAAATTATTGTCGCAGTTCTTCTTTCCTTTTCCTCACCTCCTCTGTGGGCGGGTGAGATTGAATCAGAAGTCAAAGCACTGGAAGCACGATTGATCTATGAAGAAGCTGTTAAGCGGGTTGTCGATGGGGAATACGATGCAGCCCTCAGACGACTGGACTGGCTTAGTGCTTCCTATCCCGAAACAGCACATGGGCGATTGGCAACGGATAAAAAGCAGGAAATTGCTATTTTGCTACAGCAACCCAAACCGATCAGCGGCATAAGCAGGGCGGGACTTGTTAGTTTCGGTACGCTCTTTACGACATGGCTAGGTGTTGGCGCGCTGATACTTGCGGATGTAGAGGATCCGGTCCCTTACGGGCTTGTTCTGATTGCGGGGCCCGTAGGCGGATTAGCCGGCTCTTTAAGCCTCACGCGGAACATCGAACTGAGCGATGGGCAGGCTTCATTGATTAATCTTGGAGGCGTTTGGGGTATCTGGCAAGCGGTCGGAGCAGCTGCCCTTGCTGATGCCAGTGAAAAGCCGACTGTGTATGCTAGCATGGTGGGCGGTGCTCTTGGATTGGCGTTGGCTAGCAGTATTGTCAAAGGCAGAGACATCAGTCCCGGTGATGCAACGCTAATCAATTTCGGCGGGATCTGGGGAACATGGTTTTCGATTTGTGGGGCGATGGCTGCTCGCGACAGGAGCCGTGATAACAGCAAATTTGTTCTCGGCAGTGCAATGATGGGCGGCAATGTTGGACTATCAGCCATGGCGGCGTGGTCAACGAAACTGAATATGAGTCGTGCTCGCGCCCGTCTTATCAATATCGGAGGCATCGTAGGTACACTCTACGGTTTAGGCACAAGTATTCTGCTTGATATTGAGCCGGAGGACCGGAGTTTTTGGTCACTCATGGGAATCGGCGGTGTGGTTGGGTTGACAGCGGGTTCCTATTTTACCCGAAACTACGACGCTCCAGAGAGTTATTTCACAGAAAGTGGTGTGGGGTTACTGAATCTTGAACCCGTTGAGAAGAGATGGGACCTATCTTTTCCATCGATTACTATTTCCCCTATCAGTAACAGAGATTCGCGGATTCCTGATGTTGAATTGCGGACATCGTTGATTCAGGTTCAGTTCTAACAGCAGAGGTCGGAGAGGAGCACCGCAATACAGGCATAATGAACAAGGTTGAGGGGGCACACTCCACAACAGATCAGACGCATCCTAATTTTCCGGATAGGACTACCATCCGGGCGTACTATGTCGGTATGTTTCTCTACTGGGGCGCGCTATATGTCTACTCGCCGATTTTATCCGTATATGCTCAGTCGTTGGGTGCCTCGTTCACGACAGTGGGAATGGTTGTCGGGGCATACGGCTTCGTACAGATGTGGCTGCGAATTCCGTTGGGTGTATGGTCAGATCGGTTGGGACGGCGCTTGCCCTTTCTTTACGCTGGGCACTTTTTCAACCTCGTCGGGTGTTTAGGGCTTGCGATGGCACCGACACCGATGTACCTTGTGATCTTCCGTGGCGTGCTTGGTGTCAGTGCCGCCACATGGGTTGCGTTCACTGTGCTATTCGCTAGTTACTTCCCGCCGAATCAGAGTCCCAAGGCGATGGGTGTTGTTACGGCTATCAATGGCATCTCGCTTATTGTCGTCAATGGACTCGGCGGTCAAATCGCTCAGATGTGGGGGATGGGTGCTACGTTCTACGTTGGTGCGATTCTGGCGGCTATAGGTCTCATAGCAACCATACCTATTAAGGAACATCGGGCGACGCGTCAACCTCCTACATTTCGACAAATATGGCGTGTCATCACACACCCTGCCCTGATGCTCATTGCGATTATCACGGCACTCAATCACTACTCATTTTGGGCGACTACCTTTGGTTTTATTCCGCTCTATGCGGAGAATCTGGGGGCAAGCAAATTGGTGCTCGGCATCATTGGGGTAGCGGCGCTGGTGCCCTATACGTTAACCGCTCCGATGAACCATCACTTTGCTGCTCGCTTGGGCGAAAACCGCGCTGTTTTTGTGGGAATTATGGTGATGGCGGCGACGATGCTTGTTGTCCCCTTAATCAACAATATCCCGCTGCTGGCAGTTTCCCAAGGCGCGAGCGGGTTTGGACGGGGGCTTGTGTACCCTTTGTTGATGGGACTGAGTATCCGAGAGATATCTGGTGAGGACCGGGCGACAGCAATGGGTGTGTTTCAAGCGGTGTATGCGATCGGTATGTTTTTGGGACCAATGACCGCTGGTGCCGTCGCCGATGTGGTAGGGCTTTCTGGGGCGTTCATCATTGCCGGCACGGTTTCAGTGATTGCAGCGATAGCAGCTTTAATCCTCTTGAGACGGACAAACGATCTCTCAAAACGTGGAGGGGCATAAGCTTCAATCAGCACACATCACAGTTTTCCGTCCGCCCGCATTCGGGCTCCATAGGCTTCGATCTCGGTTTTTTCCTCTGGCGTGAGTGTATGGCGATCGGACAGTGCGGAGGCAATCCGACTGAAGCGGGGCACGTTTCGCAAGCCCATGATAGTTAGACCCACTGACTCATGGCTGAGGACATAGCGATAGAATTGTTCTTCTGCCGGCGCGCCTGCGCCATCGAAGAGTTTATCGTTTCGTGACGCATTCATAATCACTACGCCGGTGTTATACTTGTGTGCCTCCGGAAACACGGTGCCCTCCGGCTCCTTCATGGCGCAATTGTACCAACATAACACAGTATCAAAAAATCCGGTCGCAACCGCCTGCCCGATCTGTTCCCAATCGTGACCCGTAACACCGATGAAGCGAATTAGTCCTTCCTCGCGCGCTTTTTGAACCGCTTCCAGCGCGCCATCGGCTGCCAGCGCACGATTTCGTTCCTCTTCGGTGTTCAGATGGTGGAGTTGGTAGATGTCGATGTAATCTGTTCCCAATAGGCGCAGCGATGTTTCAAGATCCCGACGTGCCCCTGCGGCATCGCGCTGTTGAGTCTTGGTTGCTAGAATCAATTCATGCCGCCGTCCTTGGATGGCATTTCCGATAACCCTTTCGTCGTCTCCATCCCGATACGCTCGGGCTGTATCCATATAATTGACGCCACAGTCTAATGCGGTTCTATACCCATCAGCAGTTTCGCAATATGCACCGCCGGTGCCGAGTCGAGTTACGACCAATCCTGTTCGACCAAGAGTTGTTCGGGGAATCTGATCTGCCATGAGCGTACACCTCCGTGATTATCTTATCGTTCTAATCGCTATACACTTATTGACCTGCTGGAGTTGTGTCGGTTCATTAGTTCATTATAGTAGATTTTAGAATTAATGGGACACGCCTCCCCGGTAGGTGCGGTTTGATGAAGTTTAAGTATTTAAATCGGTAATCCCGATTTTCCTCGAAACATCCGGTAGGCGCGGTTTTATGAGATTTAAGTATTTAAATCGGTACTTCCGATTTCCCTCGAAACACACGGTAGGCGCGGTTTTCCCCCGCGCCGATGTCGCTAGCAAATTACCGAACTGTTTTTTTAATTTTCATCCAACCGCACCTACCGGGGGGACGCAATTTTGAATGCACTATAATTATACCTGTTTGTGAGGGTGTGTCAATCCAAAAGGTAAGATTGGGGTTCAAGGAAATCTGCTTGACATGCCATCTATCAGTCGTTAAAATATATCAGATCCCAACATGTTTCGCAACGTCTGTTAAAAATAACCGAGTACGAGGAGTTTCGCTATATGCCGACATACGAATATAAATGCCTGGATTGTGGCATCCAGTTTGAGCGGTTTCAAGGTATTACCGAAGATCCCATCCAGGAATGTCCCGAATGTTCAGGTCAGACCAAGCGGTTAATCGGTGCTGGTGCCGGGCTGATTTTTAAGGGTTCAGGCTTCTACATCACGGACTATCGCAGTGAAGGATACAAAGAGAGCGCGAAAAAAGACAAAGATTCGTCATCGAGCAGTGGTGGGGATAGCAAAAGTGGCGAGAGCAAAAGCGGAGATAGTAAAAGCGGCGATTCTAAATCTAGCAAGACAGAGAGCAGTGATTCTTCCAAATCGACTTCAGATGCAAGTGCTTGAGAGATGGTTCATAAGTAATTTCGTATTTCGTGGTGAACCATCCACCGGCACAATCAGCACCCTACGCATAGGCAACGCTCTCGCTATAGAGGATTGTCAGATGACCTTATCTATTAGCCGAAAGGGGAAAGCATGGACCACACGCACCATCATCATGACCACGCGCATCACCACCATGATGAAAAGGAAGATGGGCATCAACATAGTCATCAGCATCGCCTACAGGGAAAATTTCGATTCGCAGTCCTATTGACAACCTTTGTGCTCGTGATCGAGGTAGTCGGGGGGATCCTGTCGAACAGTTTGGCATTGTTGAGCGATGCAGCACATGTTTTCTCAGATTCTCTGTCGCTGATTATGAGTTGGCTGGCGATCTATTTGTCGACCCGCCCGGCAACTAGCTCACGCACCTATGGCTATCACCGGACAGAGGTATTCGCTGCGTTCATCAACGGGGTTTCACTGATTGCGATCTCTAGCTGGATATTTTACGAAGCTGTCCACCGGTTTATCGAACCTGAACCCGTTAAGAGCAAAGAGATGCTCGTCGTGGCGATTATCGGATTTATCGCAAATATGCTCATTGTCTGGCTATTTCACGGTGAAGGGCATAAAAGCCTCAATGTGCGGAGTGCGGTACTTCATGTCATTGGAGATGCGCTCGCTTCCGTCGGCGTCATCGTAGGCGGGGCGATAATATATTGGACCAGTTGGTTCATTGTTGATCCAATTCTGAGCTGCGGTATTGGTCTGGTGGTCTTGATTGGTGCGGTCAGGGTTACGAAAGAAGCAGTTCACATCTTGTTGGAAGGGTCTCCAAAACATGCGGATGCCCACAAAGTGGCGGCGTGCATCAGTGCTATCGATTCAGTTAAGGATGTCCATGACATGCACATTTGGTCTTTATGCTCTAATTATTTGGCGTTGAGCACGCATGTGTCGATCGCTGAGGACGCAAGCAAATCCTCACACGAATTACGGCAGGAGATTAACGACAAACTACAAGTGCAATTTGGTATTTTCCACACGACAATTCAGATTGAACAGCCCGGTTGTCCCCACGAGGGAAATCTGCTGTGTAACGCATCCCACCACTGAGACGTGATGCGTAAACGATCCGGGGCTCATTAATGAACTATAGTAAATTCAAAAAATAAAGAAACACTTGCGCCTCCCCGGTAGGTGCGGTTTGTAACCGCACCGGTTTGGCGTGTCCCATTAATTCTAAAATCTACTATAATGTACCAATGAACTCTTGAACAAAGTTAGTATGACCGAGGCAAGTCCAATACGTGAGTGGCGAGATAGGCGAGAACAAGGTTGTTATTGACTGGTGCCACTTGATAGAGCCGCGTCTCCCGAAACTTGCGCTCCACATCGTATTCATCGACAAAGCCGTAGCCGCCGTGCGTGTCGAGGCAGATATTGGCTGCCTGCCAACTCGCCTCAGAGGCGAGCAATTTTGCCATGTTCGCTTCTGCCCCACAGGAGGCGTTGGTATCGAAGAGCCAAGCGGCTTTGTAGCGGACCAGATCTGCTGCGACGGTCGCTGCATAAGCGCGGACAATGGGGAACTGCACGCCTTGGTTGCGACCAATCGGAGCCTCAAAGACCTCTCGTTCACGGGCATAGGTGCTCGCCCGATCAACAAACCAGTAGCCATCACCGATGGCTTCCGCTGCCAACAGGATGCGCTCGGCGTTCCAGCCGTCGATGACGTAGCGGAAGCCGCGTCCCTCCTCGCCAATCAAACTATCGAGCGGCAACCGTAGATCGCGGAACCAGACTTGGTAGGTTGCGTAGTTGAACATGGTGCGGACAGGCTGCACTTCTAATGCTCCTTTTTGCCGACGTGCATCGCGTAAATCGATCAGGAATAGGCTGAGTCCGTCCGTCCGCTTGTCGACGGATTCGCGGGGTGTTGTGCGTGCCAACAGGAGAAGTAGGTCTGATTGCTCGATGCGGCTAGTCCAGTTCTTGTGACCGTTGACGATGTATGCCGAGCCCTCACGCCGGGCAAGGGTGCGGATGCTGGGAGTATCAGAGCCTGCTTCCGCTTCGGTGACTGAAAATGCCTGTAACCGCAGCTCGCCGCTAGCGATAGATGGGAGCCAATGCTCCTTCTGTGCATCGCTGCCGTGGCGAAGTAACGCGCCCATGAGATACATCTGTGCATGAAACGCCGCCGAGTTTCCACCCGAACGATTGATCTCCTCCAACACAATGCTCGCCTCTGTCACACCCAAGCCAAGCCCGCCGTATTCTTCTGGAATCAGAATTGAAAGAAAGCCAGCTTCTGTGAGTGCCTTGACAAAGGCTTGTGGATACGCACGCTCACGGTCAGTTTCGCGCCAGTAAGTATCGGGGAATTGAGCGCAGAAGTCGCGGACGCGCTCTCGGAGGGCTTCGTGTTCAGGTGAGAGTCGAAAATCCATCGTATATCCCTTTCTAGTCGGAGAACCGTCAACGTTCTGACAATTCTTGCGTTCCTAGTTTGTATCTTATCACACGCCTCGTGGGATTACAAGATAGATCTTGGCGGTTGTGCAACGCCTACGATGGTACTGTATACCGAACACGTAATGCGTAAAGAAGAGATATTACGTATTTTATTTTTGGTTCATATCAAAAGCAAGTGCAAAATGCGAAGAGAAACCGAGTTTTTCCGAAAAAACTCGATTTCTTTGTACTATTTCTTAACGGCTTATGTTAAGAATTAGTGCAAAAGCATTGACTTACCTCAAAAACCGTAGGCGGGGCATCTTGCCCCGCCGTCAACGCGTTCATCGTAATTGCACTCCGTTTTTACATGAGCCTTCTTAACATGAGCCAATTATGATAGTATCTATTGAATTGACGAACGGAGATGGGCTATAATTCAGGGAGAAAACCGGCGGGAGGGTTTCAAATTATGTTCAAACTACGATCCCCCAAATGGCTATTTTGCTTTATACTTGTGACATTGATGGTGGTGTGCTTGCAGTTCCTTCTTCCCCTGTCAGAGGGGCAATTGATACAATGGCCCCCAACGCCAGAGAGTCAATTGATACGATGGCCGCCTGTGATTTGGCCGACACTGACGGAGAACCTAATTGGTGAGGATGGAAGTAAGGTCATGATAGTGTATCTACCACCAAGCTACGAGTTTACCGAAAAGCGCTACCCCGTCATCTATGTGCTACATGGGTTCGGCGGAGATTCAAATAGCCTAACCCGAAAAATGAAATCAGCGATGGACCGTATGATTCTTAGCGAGGAAATTCAGGAAGTAATCGCTGTGTTTGTCGATGGATCGAATCGGTTTGGTGGGAGTCAGTATCTCAGTTCGCCAACGATCGGCGATTATGAAACGTACATCAGGAGGGATTTAGTTAATTTCATTGATAAGCAGTACCGAACAATACCCCATCGGGACAGTCGCGGCATTACAGGGTTTTCGATGGGCGCGTACGGTTCAATGCACCTTTCGCTTAAATATCCAGAGGTATTTGGTGTGGCTGTTGCACAAGCAGGTACTTATAAATTTGACGATGATTTGATAAAGTCTTTTACGGAGAAGGGGGGCGTTGTCCTAACCCTCCTGGAACCGCTGAAACAGAAATCTGGGGACGAATTTTGGAACGCACTGGAAGACTTAGCCAATTCGGATGCATTGCAGAAAGTTAGCCTACCGTTTCGGAGTGGTCTGGCGTATTTAGCGGGGGTTGCTTCCAATCCTGATAACCCTCCCTGCTATCTAGATTTGCCATACAGATTAAGAACAGGTGTGCCTCCGTGGGAGCGTGATGAGGCGGTTTGGGAACAGATTCTTGAGAATGACGTCATTCATGAATTAGATCGGTACTTGAACAGATTAAGGCAAAATCCACAACAACCGGTGCGGTTGAATGGGATTAAGTTGGTTCATGGTCTTGAAGACGAGAAGGCGTTGTTCAGACAGGCGGAATCATTGGATCAGAGGTTGACGGAGCTTGGCATTGACCATGAGTTTGTAGCACATGACGGTGGACACACATTCATCGCGGAGGAGTCACTGGAATTTATGGCGAAACATCTGGCATTTGAATCGCCGCCTATTACCCCTGATGGATCCGGCACAGCTACGGTTTCACCGTATGCTATTGCGGCGCATAGCATTGGCAATGAAATTGTAATTACCTATACCGCTGAGGGGATGATGCGCCGCGGTGCCCTTACGGTTCACATTCCGTCAGGTTGGACATTGCCGCAGGATGTTGCAGGGATTCCCGGATACACAACCGTTACCTCAACCGGCACTATCGGCGATATAACATTCGCCAACCAAAGGATTGGGGTCGATATTCAGACTTTGATGCCCGACGACACAATAACGCTTATCTATGGGAATGGTGGATATGATTCAGGAGTAACGGTGCCGGGGAATCAATTCTCAACCTTTATCATCAGTGTTGCCTCAACATCGGATGGGATTTTGACGCTGATTAAACAGAGTCCGGTTATTGATGTTTACCTAGATCCATGGGATGTGAATGGCGATGGGACTGTGGGGCTCCTTGATTTGATTGTCGTAGGGTCTGAATTGGGAAAGGTGATAGATGGGGTGGTTTTCGGTCAAAACCCGGACGTGAACCGAGATGGACTTGTGAACTTATTTGACCTTATTACTGTCGGGGCTCATTTTGGGGAGACTGTCGGCAGTCCAGCAGCACCTGAACATCCCTCTACCCCTATATCAGCGACAATCAAATTCGGGAATCCCCGGTTTTTGGAGAATCGTCTCCTGCTCGATCTGATGATTGAAACGGCTGTGCCCTTTGTGGGCTACCATATCCGGGTCGCGCCGGAGCGGCTTTTGAGAGTTGATCTGGACAGAAGTGAGAACGATGTATTCCGTTTAGAGGAGGTCGCTCAATCCGGAACGTTAGTGGGTACGAAACTGAGCGCGGGGCACCCGTGGCACGGTCGGGTACGGCTCGCCACGCTGGAATTGGAAGCGAATCGTTCGGGAGATGCAGTGCCTGTCCTAAACTCCAGGATTTCTGTGGAGGCAGCGCATCTCGTTTCTGTAGACGGACAGACCATCGGCGTTGGCGTGGAGCCATTTTTTATGAATCCGTTGCGCCCTCTCCAGACGGGAGTGTTCGCCAACTATCCCAATCCGTTCAACCCGGAGACGTGGATTCCCTTCCAACTGCACAAGGATGTGCATGTCCGCATCACTATTTATGATGTTTTGGGGCGTAAGGTTCGGAGATTTGATTTGGGTTATCTGCCCGCCGGTTACTACAAAACGCGCGAGCGCGCCGTGTATTGGGATGGTCGCAACGACGTGAACGAGCGGGTCGCCAGTGGGACTTACCTTTACCGCTTGGAAGCGGGTGATTTTGTTGGGGCGCGCCGGATGGTAGTCTTAAAATAATGCGAGTTGTGACGGTGCGATATAACTACCGCCCCGGTATTGGCTTGAAACGGCTTATCTGACAAATTTTGTCAGTCTTGAGCTTCCGTTGTACTCAAAACTAATGGTGTTTTCGCCAACTCTGCGTCTAATATGCGAATATCCGCCGTTACCTTCTGTTCAGCGAGCCACGCTTCTCTGCGTTCCTGTAGTGCTTGCCCGATAAGTTTGTCCTGAATTTCTTGGCTGACTTCTGGATATGTTTTCTGGCGAGGCAGTTCTTTTTTAAGCAGTTTGGCGATGAGATAACCTTCAGGTGTGGGGATGGGTTGGATAACTTCGTTAATTTCTAAGCTAGCTATTACTAACTGAGCCTCCGCATCGATTGGAAGTGTCTGCGGTTCTGGAACAATCTGAAGAATCGGATTATTGGGATAAGTTTCCTGAATTTCCTGAAAGGTTGCACCCTCTTTCAACTGGGCAGTGATTGTCTCGGCAAGGGCCTTGGCTTTGGCTTGCAGATCTGCTGGGTCGCTAGGTTTTGAACGGACCAAGACATGCTGAAATTGAATCTGTGCGGGTTCAATAAATTCTGATCGATGTAGTTCAAAATATTGGGGAGCCTCTTGATTGATTTGTTCGTCGTCAATACTGTTGCGAAATTGGCGGATGGTTAGTGCGTTCACAATTAAGCCATTCCTCACTCGCTCTTCTACTTCTTGATATTCCAATCCCATCCGCTTCAGATCAACCAAGTACGATGCCTCGCTGCTATACACGGATTTCAGTGCTTGAATTTCTGCATCCACCTTTTTCCCCCAGCTCCAAAGCAGCATTCCGATATCGTCCGCCTGCTGTAACATCAGTTTCTGCTCGATGAGCGTTTCTAAAACTGATCGTTTAACTGTATTCGGGGGATTCTTAATTTCTTGAAAAGTTGGCTGGTTGTCTTGTTCACGTAGGATTAGCGGATTATTGATAACGGCGATAATGATTAGTTCGGTCTCCAGTTCGTGTCGCGTGATTGGCTGATCGTTGACGACGGCGATCACATAATCGAGGGTTCTCTCCTTGCTGAATCCGTTTGATGGGCTAGCGATAAGAGCGAGGCAGAGCACAATATAGCATGTGATGTGTAATGTGTAAAACGGAGAACACAATACGTCAGTGTGCTTCCCATCTTTCTTTCTTTGATTCTCGGCTGAGCGTCCAAGCCTTTCCATCTCCGTCCCCCTGCCCGTATTTGATTCTAACGGATGTTGTCATTCCTCTGACAGCAATTCGATAGTAGAATTATATTCGTTCAATATCTGCCTGTCAATTAGAAGTTTTCACGGTTGATAGAATCAACTGGCTATGCTATCATATAGTGTAACGATTTCGGTTGGAAAGAGAGGTGGAAGATTGTGAAAAACGCGGATCAGCCTATTTCAAGAGAACTGTTGGAGACGTTGGATACAATTCAGCAGCGTGTACTGTGGTTGGCAACGCTCATCATTCACTACGCGAATAACCTGCGTCCCAATCCAGATCAGACAAAGGTCGGCGGGCACCAAGCGTCGTCTGCCTCGATGGTTTCAATCATGACGGCACTTTACTTCCATTTTCTTCAAGCTGGAGATCGTGTCTCGGTCAAACCACACGCTTCGCCGGTTTTTCATGCAATCCACTACCTGCTGGGTCAACTGCCTCGAAAATACCTGACCATGTTTCGATCGTTTGGGGGGCTGCAGGCGTACCCGAGTCGAACGAAAGATCCGGATGCAGTCGACTTTTCGACCGGCTCTGTGGGTCTGGGAGCGGTCGCGCCGGCTTTTGGCGCGTTAGCGCATCGGTATGCGTTGTCCCACTTCGGTCATGTGAGCTCGCGTCGTTTCGTGGGGGTCATCGGTGACGCTGAGTTGGATGAGGGCAATGTGTGGGAGGCGATCCTAGATCAAGCGCTCACCGGTATAGATAACCTGTTGTGGATTGTTGACCTCAATCGCCAAAGCCTTGATCGAGTTGTGCCGGGCATTCGTGCGCGTCAACTTCAACGTCTATTTGAGGAGAGCGGTTGGCAGGTGCTTGAAGCGAAGTACGGTCGACAGCTTGAGGAACTCTTTGAACGACCGGGTGGACCCGCCTTGCGTCAGCGAATCGACGAAATGAGCAATGAGGAGTATCAGGCACTGATTCGTCTCCCCGGTGAAGAACTTCGCTCTCGGATTGTTGATTGTGGGGGAGTTGATAACGCTGAAATCACATCAGTGATCCAGGACATCCCAGATGAGACGCTGCCATCGGTGTTAAGTAACTTAGGTGGACACGATTTAGAGGAATTGCTCGCTGTACTGTCGCAGGCTGAAGCGGAACCTGAACGACCTACGATTATCTTTGCCTACACGATTAAAGGCTGGGGCACACCTATCGCTGGGCACCCGCTGAACCATTCGATGCTCCTGAATGAGGAGCAGATAGCCGATTTGCGGGAACGTTTGGGTGTACCCCCTAGTGACGATTGGGAGCGATTTGATCCGGGATCGCCCCCCGGTCAACTATGTCTTGAAGTTGCCGATCGACTTTTTCCACCCAATCCTGAGCCACCGGTAACCCTGTCCGCCGATGATGTACCGATAGCGCTCTCTCTGCCAACTCAAGGGTTCTTGAGTACGCAACAGTCTCTGGGGCGGCTGCTGATGCGTCTGACCCGCGTGCCGAAGTTGGCGGATCGGATTGTCACGACGTCGCCGGATGTATCGGTGTCCACTAACCTGTCTGGGTGGATTATTAAGACGGGTGTGTTTACGCCGCAGGAATTGCCTGACTATGAGACCGAAGCGAACCAACTCCGAAGTTGGCGGCACGGACCGAGTGGGCAGCATATCGAGTTGGGGATTTCGGAGATGAATCTCTTTACGTTGCTGGGGATGCTCGGCTTGTCTGCTGAATTGTGTGGACAACATGTCATTCCTATTGGCACAGTCTACGATCCGTTTGTGTGCCGCGGGCTTGAAGCACTCATTTATGCCCAATATTCAGGGGCGAAGTTTATTTTCGCCGGGACACCGTCGGGGATCACACTGTCGCCGGAGGGCGGGGCGCACCAATCCACTGTTACGCCGTCACTCGGTGCGGAGATTCCTCGACTCAATGCCTACGAACCGTGTTTTGCACAGGAGTTAGAGTGGATATTGTTGGACGCGCTCCGCCAGTGCTGTGACCGGGAGGGGGGACGCTCGACCTATCTGCGACTGTCCACCAAGCTGATTGATCAGCGGCTGCTCACGCCGGCGTTGGAGCGTCTCGGAGAAGATGAATTGCAGCGTCAGGTGCTGGCTGGCGGATACCGGTTGGTGGATTGGCGCAATGCGGATCCGGTTGTGCCAAGAGAGCGGTTGGTTCATATTGCGACAACCGGGGTCATGGTTCCAGAAGCGGTTGAGGCTGCGGACATACTTCGCGAGCAGCGGATCGCTGCCAATGTGCTGAATATGACGAGTCCGCGGCGACTATTTGAGGCGTGGCAGACGATGCAAAAGCACTCCGGACACTTGCAAAGCGGAGGAGAGGTCCCCACTCCATTTGACTGGCTGGTTCCAACCAACGAGAGACATGCACCGATTGTCACGGTTCACGATGGTGCCTCCCACGCATTATCTTGGTTGGGAAGTGTCTACGGGGAGTTGGTTATCCCGCTCGGTGTGGATGAATTTGGTCAATCGGGCGATCGCGCTGAACTTTACCGCCACTTCGGAATTGACGCCGAGGGTATCGCTGCGGCGGCGTTAGCGGCGTTAAGTCGCTGTGGCATATCTGTCTGATGCTACTGTATCGTTAGTGAAACGGTGTTGGATTCAAGTGTTGCCAAGCCCCGGAACGAATCCAAGAGGAGATAGGTCCCATCTAGTTGGGCTGCCTCCTCGCTCCGCAAACCTTCAATCTCTCGCTCTAAATTGCGGATCATCCGTTCCTTCATGTCGTCTGGCATGACAGTGTCTGCTTGTACTATCCGAATTTCGTTCTTTATCTCAAGAACCTCTGGCGGTTCAGGAGAAAAGATCTCCCGATAGACTTTCAACTCCATAAGCACCTGCAATGTATAATCGCCGGGTCCTAGTTTGTAGTGGGACTTCAGGTCTTTCAAACTTGCCTTTCGTGTCTCTCCCGCCTTGAGTTCGGTCCCTTGGATGCAACTCACCACCCTGTCCTCCCACATCACGGTTTTGGTTTTCGCCGGGAATGTGATCGGCGGTTTCGGGGGGATAACTTGCCCCAAACTGTTTTTGACCACCAATTTGGTGAACGCTCCCCTGCTTGCAACGGAGGCATACGGCACGAGTAGATTGAATTTTCCCATCTGAATCGTCATGTCAAGGGGGATCGGTTCGTTGAGACCGTAGCTCGATTTTGCTGATGATAGATGCAGATCCCCAAGGGATGCTGGGGCCGCTGGTTCTACGGGTGTGGGTGTCGGTTCGGTTTTTCCGGTCGTTCCGCTCAGGCAACCTGTGGCGTAAAGACTCCATAGGGTTAGGCATATTAGAAGTTGGGTTTTCATGGTATCCTCCTGTTAGCTGGGGTTAGCAGAAAAACATCCACGAATCCACGCGAATCTTCGCGAATGATATTTTTCTAGTTCATATCAAAAGAAAGTGCAAAATGCGAAGAGAAACCGAGTTTTTTCTTCAAAACTCGGTTTCTTTGCACTATTCCTTAACATGAGCCTTTTTCTTTTAGGCTCCCTTTCATCAAAGTAATGGCTCCGACAAATCGGGTTGCTCTACAGAGGTTGATGGTGAAATGTCCGCGCTTTCTAAATCTGCGAGCAGGCACTTAAGGATTTCTTCCATCGACTGCACAGATTTCAACATTGCTTTAAGCGTGTCAAGGATCTCGCGCTTTTCCCTACCTATGTAATTATAGATGCCTTTTACTGCGGACATTTTGCCTCCCTAAATTCCTTCAATTCCCTTCTTGCAGTCTCCTTTTCATCTGGTCAAGGATTGTAACTCTGGTGCTGATAATGATGCTCCTGTTGATGCTTACTTTCAGTCCCCTTTTCATCGGGGCAAGGATTGTAACGATTGTGCACCGACTGCGGGAAACACGCCCCAACGCACTTTCAGTCCCCTTTTCATCGGGGCAAGGGTTGTAACCTATCCCCCTCAATTCTTCGGGAGGCACGGCTGGGCTTTCAGTCCCCTTTTCATCGGGGCAAGGGTTGTAACATTGAAAGGTTACGTGGGACACTGGCACGTGATGAACTTTCAGTCCCCTTTTCATCGGGGCAAGGGTTGTAACATATACATCTTCTAATCGTAAGAATTTCGAGTTTACCTTTCAGTCCCCTTTTCATCGGGGCAAGGGTTGTAACATTGAAAGGTTACGTGGGACACTGGCACGTGATGAACTTTCAGTCCCCTTTTCATCGGGGCAAGGATTGTAACCAAGTCCTCAATCTTCTTCAGGTGGATTATTGCGTTTGCTTTCAGTCCCCTTTTCATCGGGGCAAGGATTGTAACTAGGTTCTATATTCCCCACAGGTGAGACGATTCAACCCTTTCAGTCCCCTTTTCATCGGGGCAAGGATTGTAACACGCACGCTGCCACTCATCAGCTCATGGTGCATCCCCTTTCAGTCCCCTTTTCATCAGGGCAAGGATTGTAACGCCGATTTTGGCACGGATCAACGCAAAATCGCCTCCTTTCAGTCCCCTTTTCATCGGGGCAAGGATTGTAACCATCGTTGGGCGTGGTATAATCGACTACAGTTTGCATCTTTCAGTCCCCTTTTCATCGGGGCAAGGATTGTAACGCCGATTTTGGCACGGATCAACGCAAAATCGCCTCCTTTCAGTCCCCTTTTCATCGGGGCAAGGATTGTAACGCCTCACGAATAAAGAAACCTGTCTTTGCTGTGTTCTTTCAGTCCCCTTTTCATCGGGGCAAGGATTGTAACACGCGCAGACGGGACACCGCGCCGGGTACTGTTGACTGCTTTCAGTCCCCTTTTCATCGGGGCAAGGATTGTAACCTTCACAAGAGACCTTGTGATAGCCGATGAAGACCTTTCAGTCCCCTTTTCATCGGGGCAAGGATTGTAACCGGAGTCCCCCATCGTCTATCCCCCAACGGCTTCGCTTTCAGTCCCCTTTTCATCGGGGCAAGGATTGTAACCATGATGATGGCGATTGCATTTCTCACGCAATGCCTGACTTTCAGTCCCCTTTTCATCGGGGCAAGGATTGTAACCATTTAAGCGGAAATGTCACTACACGCCCTTTTCACCTTTCAGTCCCCTTTTCATCGGGGCAAGGATTGTAACCCTTGACATCGTTTTCCGTAGGCTGCATCAGGATTCTTTCAGTCCCCTTTTCATCGGGGCAAGGATTGTAACAAGAAGTCTCTATCCTTGACCGTCCCCGTATCGTTGCTTTCAGTCCCCTTTTCATCGGGGCAAGGATTGTAACATCATACAGATACATATCTCCCCCAGCCCGTTTACTTTCAGTCCCCTTTTCATCGGGGCAAGGATTGTAACCTCACTCAATGCCGGACGGGTGGCCGTCTCAAGAGCATTCTTTCAGTCCCCTTTTCATCGGGGCAAGGATTGTAACAAGGCTACCGAGAATCCGACCCGACGATGAGGTGATGCTTTCAGTCCCCTTTTCATCGGGGCAAGGATTGTAACCTGCAACGCTGCAACGTAAAGTTGACAGTTTGGAACTTTCAGTCCCCTTTTCATCGGGGCAAGGATTGTAACCATGCGATGGGCAGGGCTGATACCCCTGTTGCGTGGTCTTTCAGTCCCCTTTTCATCGGGGCAAGGATTGTAACACCAACGATTCAGTGGAACGCCACTGGATAGCGTTCTTTCAGTCCCCTTTTCATCGGGGCAAGGATTGTAACACAGCTACATCACCAGCAGCAGTATTATTACAGATGCCTTTCAGTCCCCTTTTCATCGGGGCAAGGATTGTAACGACAAATATAAAACCCAAAGGGTAAAGGGCCGTTAGTCTTTCAGTCCCCTTTTCATCGGGGCAAGGATTGTAACGACACCAGTAAACAAGCGGAGGCATTCCCGGACTATTCTTTCAGTCCCCTTTTCATCGGGGCAAGGATTGTAACGACAACATCGCAGCAGGCAAAAAGTTTGTGCTGGACTTTCAGTCCCCTTTTCATCGGGGCAAGGATTGTAACTACACCAGTCTATCGGCAGTACAACTTCAAAGGGACTTTCAGTCCCCTTTTCATCGGGGCAAGGATTGTAACTGATAGATTTTGAAATAGGTAGGCGCGACTGCACGGTCTTTCAGTCCCCTTTTCATCGGGGCAAGGATTGTAACCAAGCCAATCTACAAGCACATTGACCATTTACAAGCTTTCAGTCCCCTTTTCATCGGGGCAAGGATTGTAACGCAGCTAGGGAAAACTATGACGGCTTTGTGTTTGCTCTTTCAGTCCCCTTTTCATCGGGGCAAGGATTGTAACGTCATTTGCGGAGATTGTGAATTTGACCGGGAACCAGCTTTCAGTCCCCTTTTCATCGGGGCAAGGATTGTAACGACCATTAGGGGTGTCCTTCTCTTTCATGATGTATGCTTTCAGTCCCCTTTTCATCGGGGCAAGGATTGTAACCTTGAAACTACAGTTGAGATGGTTTCTCCTTGCCTGCCTTTCAGTCCCCTTTTCATCGGGGCAAGGATTGTAACCTATTCTCCTTCCTCGCTGGTGTCCTCTACGGTGCTTTCAGTCCCCTTTTCATCGGGGCAAGGATTGTAACGTTTCTGATTAAGCGGGTGGTGTGCCCTGTTTTGCCTTTCAGTCCCCTTTTCATCGGGGCAAGGATTGTAACTGTGTAACTTCTGGTCCGAGCGGTGGCATCTCGATCACTCTTTCAGTCCCCTTTTCATCGGGGCAAGGATTGTAACAGTATTAGATCCTATAACAGGTGCTGTGATAATTGCTTTCAGTCCCCTTTTCATCGGGGCAAGGATTGTAACAGAGTTTAGCGAATAGCGTTATTAACCCCAAAGTGCCTTTCAGTCCCCTTTTCATCGGGGCAAGGATTGTAACCTATAAATACCGCCCGCAACATTATATCTATCACCACCCTTTCAGTCCCCTTTTCATCGGGGCAAGGATTGTAACATAACTTATTCGCAGATAATCAACGATAGATCAGGCTTTCAGTCCCCTTTTCATCGGGGCAAGGATTGTAACCAGCGAACAGCAGTAGAAACACATCTAACAGGCGGTCTTTCAGTCCCCTTTTCATCGGGGCAAGGATTGTAACTACGGAAGCAAAGAAGTATATCGGCTTGGATGAAGCTTTCAGTCCCCTTTTCATCGGGGCAAGGATTGTAACTGCTTGGACGTAACTTGGACGGGACGGCGGTGGGATCTTTCAGTCCCCTTTTCATCGGGGCAAGGATTGTAACCTTTTGGACGGCAGATGCGACGCTGCCGTACACAAGCTTTCAGTCCCCTTTTCATCGGGGCAAGGATTGTAACCAGCAGGGCGTGTGTTGTATGAGCCATTCGAGTTCTTTCTTTCAGTCCCCTTTTCATCGGGGCAAGGATTGTAACCACCGTGATTAGTCTGAATCCTCTACCGTATCAAACAGCTTTCAGTCCCCTTTTCATCGGGGCAAGGATTGTAACTATCAATATCATGGTGTTTTCTCCCGTCTTGGTATCCTTTCAGTCCCCTTTTCATCGGGGCAAGGATTGTAACGTCAAATGTTCCGAACATACGCATAGCAGATATTGATCTTTCAGTCCCCTTTTCATCGGGGCAAGGATTGTAACTGAGCCGTCCGTCGGGGGACACTACCTGCCTAAGACTGCTTTCAGTCCCCTTTTCATCGGGGCAAGGATTGTAACCAACAATTCGACTTTAGAGGTGAACGCTCGGAACAGTCTTTCAGTCCCCTTTTCATCGGGGCAAGGATTGTAACATGGGTAGTGGCACGACGGCTGTGGCTGCTAAGGAATTCTTTCAGTCCCCTTTTCATCGGGGCAAGGATTGTAACACATGAACAGACAAGCGCAGCAGCAGCCACACTCGCATCTTTCAGTCCCCTTTTCATCGGGGCAAGGATTGTAACCGCTCCGATGGATACAGGATACGGGCAGAGGTGGACTTTCAGTCCCCTTTTCATCGGGGCAAGGATTGTAACACGGGCGGGCTGTGGATTGGGCTAAATGACCTGTGGGCATCTTTCAGTCCCCTTTTCATCGGGGCAAGGATTGTAACATAATATGTATTACAAAGGCAAAGCACTAAAACGTAGGCTTTCAGTCCCCTTTTCATCGGGGCAAGGATTGTAACCGACTATGGGCAGCACTCATAAATCGCTCCAAAATATAGAAAATATCTATGTTTTTGAAGCATTCTCTGTATCATGGCA
This sequence comes from Candidatus Poribacteria bacterium, assembly GCA_965116925.1. GTDB lineage: Bacteria > Poribacteria > WGA-4E > WGA-4E > PCPOR2b > PCPOR2b. Next base: position 5,953,709 of record OZ220744.1, read on the forward strand.
TGAAACGCCTCTGTGTTCAAGAAAAAAGTGTATATCTTCAGCGTGTCTTGTGTTCATCAGTATCGGTGGGATTCGGATCGTTATTTTCGCAAATCCCCGTTGTCAGTGTCATGCTATCTGTTTGGCTATGGAGACCAGAGACAGTCAGTCGCAAATCGATCTTCCTACAGATTTGGGTAGGTACAAGACCTACCCCTACAGTCTTCGTTTTGATTAAGACGGTGTAAACTCTGCTTTGAGTAGGCACAAAGCCTGACCCTACAGTATCTTCTTTTTCGCAAATTGCCCCGTCTTTTCCGCAGAAACTTGGTTTGCGAAATTCTCATAATACATCGGCACAGAATCGACGAAATTCACACTCGACGCATTTGCCGCGCTGTGGTGTCGGTGGAGGCATCCACTCCTCTGATAGCATACGCCGTATCTGTTTGATAGCGTCGAGAGTCCTGCGCCTAAGTGTCTCTGAAATCGGAACTGGTGTGATGCGCCCTGTAGGGATCCGATAGATGAACCCTTGAGACACCGATTGACCGAGACACTCCTCCACCATCAGCGCGTAGGCTGTCAACTGATACTTCGCGTTCAGATTCAACCGTTGGGTCGTGTCCTTAAACTCGACTGGAAACGCGCCATCTTCGGTCTCAATAAGCAGGTCGAGCACACCGCTCAGTCCGAGGGACTCGGCGTATAGTGAGATGTGGAACTGACGGCTACCAGCCTCCAGTCCGTAGCGGGAGAGGGTTCGCCGTCGCTCTAAGACGCTTAGGATTTCGTGTTGGACCGCGCCGATTTGCATCGGGTGCGTCGTTGGGCGGGTCACGGGGGTGTAGTAGGTGTGGTAGACCACCCGTGGACAGTAGAAGTATTGTTTGATGTCGCTGACCCGTATGTTCATTTTCCATTCTCCTCAATGACGGTTCGTTTGTCGTAGTCTTTTGCACACACGCTAAGGATCTCGATCTTCCCTTCCGCTTTGCCGAGTTGTTCGGTCAGTTTCTCCTCCAATGCGCGCCGCCGGGTTGTGTTGATGTCACCGAGGAATGCGCTGTACTGGATGCGTTTTAAGCCGTAGTCGAGGCAGACATCGGCAATCTTTTTGCGGATGCGGTCTTTCACGATGTCGTAGATGACGTAGGTGTGCATGAATTATAGAAACCGAGTTTTTTCTTGAAAACTCGGTTTCTCTGTCCCCTAATCTAACATCAAGTGCTCTATAAACTCCCTATTGGTCTCAGAATACGCACAGACGAATTTAGTATAAGCTTGGCGCGAAGGAAGTTGAGACAGTACGATATCAGGTTTGGATAAAGTTCCGTTACGCAAACCGATGTAGTCCTGATAGCTAGAAAATGTCCAACTTTCTGGATTACTGGCTATCCCCGCCAATACTGGATTTAGGTGAATATAGCGTGAAAGATGTAGAAGATATTCGTTTTTGTCTACTAACTTTGCCTTAAAGACACCTTGGAAAACTGGTCCCACGCGGTCTTGTTGCCGATTCACAGCTTTGGTGTAGGATACGGTGAATGGTTGCATAATTTTCGTGCTCAGGTTGTCATCTTTCAGGTAAGCGAGAATGTGGTAATGATTCGGCATAAGACAATAGGCGACAATTTCAATTAAATCAGGAAGGCAGTAGTGGCGTAAGCGTTTTATAAAGTATCCCCAGTTTTCCTTATCAAAGAAGATGGGTTGACGGTTTACGCCGCGGTTGTATAAATGGTAATAATGTCCTGCTCTAAATTGAACGTCTCGCATCTATGGTGTCTCCCAGAAACCGAGTTTTTTCTTCAAAACTCGGTTTCTATCGGTTTCTAAATGTGTTGTACCTTAAATCGGTAATTTGGTATCTATGGTGCGTCCGAGAAACTGCTCGCCTGCAACCTTCCACACACGCTCCCATGAAAATTGGGAGTTTCGTATCTATGACGTGTCCAAGAAACTAAGTTTTGAAGAAAAAACTGAGTTTCTAAACTTTTTACCATGTGGCGGTGAAGGGGTGATAGTCTCGTTCGCGGCGTAGGTGCATGGCGAGGTGACGCGCTTGGAGCTGGATGATGTTGCAGAGTTTTTGCGCTTTTCGCTCGAATCGTTCGGTTTCTTGAAGTCTCGCCAGTACGCGATCGGCAAGGGCGCGTCGGGTCGCTTGGCTGAGGCGGCGTTGTGTTGGGGTTTCGGTCTCCGCATCGGGTTTCGAGGATTGGTGCACGGCTTTGGCGGCGTCGCTGTCGGGGTCTTCCCACTCGACTTTGAATCGTTTGTTGATCATCGCGAACACGACCCGATCCACGACGGGTTGGCGGAACTCTTCGATGAAGTCTAGCACCAGTGAGGGTTTGCCGGGGCGATCGACGTGCAGGAATCCGGCAAACGGTTCTAGCCCTGCCAGTGTGAGCGCGCTCCAGACTTGTGAGTAGAGTATGCCGTAGCCGTAGTTGAGCAGTGCGTTCACGTCGTCGGTTGCGCCTTGATGGTTGCGAGTGGTGAAGCGTCCGGCGGGCAGCAGGCGTTGGACGCATTCCCAGTAGAGGGCACCGGCGCGTCCTTCAAGGTTCAGTAGTGTGCTACGTGCATTGTCGATTGGCGGTTCGCTGACTGCAGCAACGGTTGGGGATTGAACGTCCTGGATTTCGTCAATCAGTCCTTCGATCTTTGTGAGTCGTTCCATCAGTTCGGCGTATTTTTTGGGTGCCTGTTTTTTGCGGTATTTGCCGAAGTAGCGAACGAGGTTGATCTGGTTCTTCAGCTTGCCAGTAGCAAACTGTTTGGCGATCTCTAGGCCGCGCTCGTCGTGGTAGGCGGCGAGTTGTTCGCGCCTTGAGATCACGGTCGCTGTCAGGGACGGGCTGTTGAGTTTCGCATACGGTTTGCCGTTGAAGCTGAGGAATGCGATTTCGATGCCGCGCTCGGTACAGGCTTCAATGAGATCTGAGGACATGCTGACGCCACGTGAGGTGATGACGATTTGATCGAGGTCCATCAGGGGGTGTTCCTCTTTTTCGCGGTCTTTGTCTCGGTATCGGACGCTGACGCGCTCGGAGCGTTTGCCGAGGTATGTGCCGTAGTCGGAGATGATGAGTTGTTCCATTTTTCTGTTTCCTTTCGATCCGCTGCTTGCGTCGGTCTTGAATTTCGGGTACACTTTAATAACCTAATAGGACTTACGCAGTTGATATAAATATCGCCGCTGCCTTCGTGGCGCGGTGCCTGCTCTTGAAGAAATTGGGGGTTCCCAGTCTGCAATAGTGGGTACAGGTTGCCTAACCTGTACGGGGTGTGCGATGTTTGCCAGCGAAGTGCGTAACTCCTACCTAAGTTGCTATTCGTTGAAAGTCCACCGTTTTTTATCAGGGCAGAACCTCCCCGACCATCTGGTAGGTCCTTTGTCTTTCGCTCCAGAGGAGCGATATGTCTATAGAACCACAATAGGGTGGATACCCGCGCTCCAGAGGAGCGCAATGTGTATAGCCAGGGCCAAGCTGCCGATAAATTGAAGTCCTAAGAACGGATTGGCGAAGTCGGAGCCGAGCGGGTTTTATAACTAGCAACTTGCGTTTTAACAAGGAACGCAGATCTGCGTTCCCTACCCCCGGTTGTAAGCGATTATGGGAGATTGACTCAGGTGGTTCTTATGTGCCAACGTTGCAATACCTACAAATATCTTGAGCCCCGCCCAAAGAACTGGCGAAACCAGCTCTGGATTAAGGGCAGAAATATGACGGTTTGGCATCTGATCGCTGCGATGCGTACTGAACATGAGACGCTTGAACAAACCGCTGAAAACTTTGGTTTGCCGCTGGAGGCTGTCGTCGAAGCGATGCACTACTATGCACTTCACAAGGATATTGTCGAAGCGGATGTTGAAGCGGAGAAGCAGATCCTCGTTGAAGAATTCAGAGTTGCCTATTGTTAGCGAAAATTAACTCCTTAGCCAGTCCCTTTAACAATGGTGGATATTAATCAAATGTCAATCCCACCTCCGAGTTATATTTGGCGGTAACGCGATAAGGTTCTCGTCCATTTCTCAGAATTTGGTCACTGTTTTTGAGTGCGTGAAACCTTCCCCAACTGATTGGGACTAACAGTTCTCCGGCGCGAATTGGTTCTTCCTCGTTCAGAGTTTTGTATTCATTATAGAGAGAAGCCGGTAGGACCTCAAGTCCATCAAACGCCCTGTAAAATGCTTCCTCAAGTCCCTCGTCTGCTGCAAAAGGACGCATTGGTCGTATGCACATTCTATCAAAGTTTGCGGCGGCGTTTTCGTATTTCTCCCGCCAACGAACTTCAACTTCGCCACTGTAGATTTCATCCAACCAAGCACCGATACTGCCCTCATCAATTGGCTGTTCATGTTCGCGTTCAAGAATAGAAAGGGTGCGTTGTACCAGTTCGGGATCATAAATCTTTTGTCCATCGTCAGGTTGACGAAAGACATGAACAGGCGCGAGACCTTTCTGTAGTCTACGACGGTTGATACGACCAAAACGTTGTACTAGTGCCTCCAGCGGTGCCGGCTCTGTGTAGATTGTATCCAAATCAATATCAAGACTGACCTCAACCGCCTGTGTTGCAACGAGGACAATAGGTTGACGTTTCTCGCTCGTTGCTCCCGTTGCATCCCGAATCAGTTTTTCTTTCGCAGAACGGTCACGCATATTGAAACGACCGTGTAAAAGTTCCGTTCGGATATTCACCTGATTCAGTTGGTCACTAATTTGGTTATATGCTTCTTGTGTGCGATCAACGAGATTGCACACAACCAACACCGATTTTCCCGCCTCTGCGTCGTTGACCACATTTGACAACCCGGAATCAGTCAATAATTCGCCGTCGTGCAGCATCAGTCGATGACGGATAAATTCTTGGAACAACGCTGAATCAGCTTCAATTTTAGCTGGGGTGTCTAAGGCTTCAGATAACCAACCTTGAATCAGCGTTGGGAAGGTTGCTGACATGATGAAGAAACGGGCGTTGAAATTCACTCTCAGGTACTCGATGGTTTTGAGGATCATCGCCAATCGCGTGACTTCGTAGGCGTGAATCTCGTCAAATATAAACGCCGCATTATGATAATCGGTGAGCAACGCCTCGTAACCTTTGAGGCGATACATCCCTTTAAGCATTTGATACGGACTAAATACACGGACCGGCGGATAATTAAGCCGTGATAGATTCCGCGCCCATGTTGCGGTACGAGCTGCTGCTCTTGGATGATAATCTCTTTCTAAGAGAGCCCGATAAAGTGCTAGCAGACCACGGCCATGTTGCAAACCAACGTGTGGGAAGATTTCTTCTAGGCGACCTTGCATTGCATTCATACTGGCTTGATAGGGGAGTGTATAAAAGAGTCGAGGCAATCCACCGACACTTGATGACTGGCGTGCTGCCCACAGTAGAGCGGCTTCTGTTTTCCCACTACCGGTTGGTGCTACTAAGAGTGCTGAACCATCAACTGTTTCGGCTAGTGATTGGTGTCCAAAGAGACTTTCCGTCGATAGGTTACGGCTTGTTAAAATCGTATCTGCGTCAAACTCGGCAACCGGTATCGGTCCAGCGTGAGCGGAGGCACTGTGGTCTGCATTGATGATATAGCCGCGAACAGTGATTCCTAGCACGATTGCATCAAGTGTGCCTCTCCTCTCTAAATTTCGGTTGAGTGTCCGGTAAACCTTCAGCCAGTGCCGGGTTCGTTCAACGCCGTATTGTTGGACAGCTTCAATCGCGATATGCTTCTCTTGCAGCTGAGGCGTTGAGATGCCAAAATTTGCTAACCCAAGTTCATCCCGCCACGCGATACCACATTCTGACAACCAACGCCACAATCCGCCCAAGGTTTTCTCTGAGAGGGAGGCAAGTTGAGGTCTCAAAGGGTCATCGTCCTCCCAATCAGGGATAGGGTAAATTCGCTGAATTTCCTCGAAATCTCGATGGTGTGAGACAATGCTGGCAACAAGCCATCGCTGCTCTTCCGTTGACAGATCATCAATCACCCAATCCACAAACGCAAGCGAAAACACTTCGTGACGGTGCCCCCATCCTCCCCCATTACAACGGAGTTGCATTTGAAAGCCTGCTATTGCCTTGCCAAAATCGTGAAGGAATGCTGACCAGAAAAGGATGTGCCATAAACGTGGTACGTTGAGTTGCGTTGGAAGATTGGGGCGTAATTGGATGAATTCTGCCAATCGTGATAACACATACCATGTGTGCTGGGCTAATGTTTCCGGTTGACCGCCTTCACCCAATTCCGCACTTTTTGCCCACACATTGTTTAACCAATCGGGATATGGGACGTTTTCAATTGAAGGTTGCATCGTTATCTCCCACAAAGCTATGGAAAACCAAACCGAGATAGTTGCCTTGATATTCAGGCGTTGAAAGGTCAATCCAATATTTGCCCTTCCCATTTGAAAGGGAAACTCGATCGGTGAGTACCGTGTACTGTGAAAATGTTGGACGTCGGTTTTGACTGTAATCCAAATAGCGAGGCATTAGAACCGATACACCGCGCCCAATTCGGGGCCCCATCTCATGCGGCATAATCGTATGTTCAAAGTAGGCAGCCTCGTTCTGCTGCAATTCAATAACGTTGACTGCTGTGTAGGTGAACAGGTCCTGCGATCTGCCCAACGAAACCGCATAGCGCGGACTTCGGAATGCTGACTCCCATTCCGGACGGTTGATGTAGAGCGTGAGACGCGGCTGAAAGATTAACTCCCGTTCAAAGGGATTCACCCTGCCCTCAAGTGCGTTAGGAATTTGAGTGCCCGGCAACTTGCTACGGCTAGAACTGGATGGCGTCAATACAATGATGTGTTCAATATCCCGAACGTGCCCTTGATGGGTGAAATGGTAAGCGAATTGAACCCCACTTGGATCGAACCATTCCCCCAACGCACTACAGATATGCCCGTAAATGGTTGCCGGGGGCGGCATCTGAAAGCTGGGGTGAATCTGTTGCATAAAGTGAGGATAGCGGAAAGAAGTGGTAAGTCCTTCCGCAACGACTTTGAGGACTTTCATAGAGACCTCCCAATTTAAGGATGAGAAACCGAGCTTTTCCAAAAAACTCGGTTTCTTCTCCGTTATCAATCCAACCAATTCGCATTTTCTGATTTTTGTAAATCTTCAGCGAAAGCCTTAAATGCGTCCCGTGGATGATTTACCCTTATGTTTGCCCCACAACTTGCCAAACCGGGGGGATCGCTTAATGCCTCCTCAAACTTAGCTCGTTCTTGGTCGAGATAACCTTTAGTCCAACCGACATAAATATCCGAGAGAATATCGTCCTTGAAAACCGTCAGTGTCTCGGCAAGTGCATCAATCTTCAGCTCCGGTTCATCCCGCTGATTTGGTCCGATGACATGACCGAAAATGTGATTGCCTCCTTTGGTCACCGCCAAGATTGTCAACGCCGGACTCACATCTGTGTAATGTAGCGATTGTTTCGCGCCACCTTCGAGGTGTGCGAGTCCGTCCAAAAGCGTACTGATACGTTGAACGCGTGCTTCGTATGGGAGTCGGTAGGATTTTTCATCTTCGAGGTGTTCAAGATCCTGTGTTTGTGCCAGTCCAATCCGCACGTCATCAAGGTTTCGGTAGCCTGTTTTATTTCGGTAGGAGAATGTGCCCACGGCATGTAAATCGAGCGATAGAAGCCCTTTGAGGGTTGCACGATAGAATTGGTGTTCATGAGGTACAGGGTCACCTTCATGACGTGACATTGTGCCAAAATCCTCGGTAACATTTGTTGGCGCGATGGAAACCAATGTACTCACGCGAAATGGCGATACACGAGTAACCGTATCCGTGGTTTCAGTTTCGTTTGCCCGCGATTCATCTGCTTCCCGCTTCTCTTTAGCAGATGTCCTTTTAGACGGCGCACGCATATAACCGAAAAGATCGTCGTCCCACCACTCAATTGGATTGGCGTCGGTATAAGCAACTTTTTCCTCTCGGTAGATTGGAGCGGGAGCCCAACCTTGTCCACCATTTTCAAGGGTTGTACGCAGCCAATAACGAAATGACTGCGCTGATACATAGGGATAAGCACCCTGCTTCGTGCGAATCATCTTGACTCCCACGGTGTTATCGGTGCGAGCACCAGGAATGCTTCCGAGATTATTAAGTGCAGATGCCGGTGCATCAATAAGCATCAAACCTGTTGCAAATGCCATGATATAAACCTCCTTGCAATTTGTGATAATTCGTTAGCTGTTTTCATCCTCGTTCTCTTGAGCGGTTTCTTCAACCAGATCAGGATTTTCGCCCAACCAGCCTTTCTCATGTAACTGTTCAACCATCCGGATGAACACCAAGTCACGCGCCAGCCACCAGTCTGGACGTTCTAATCCGTACCCCTCTTCAAAAACTTCAATATATGGGTCAAGTTTGATAATCGGTGGATTACCACGGTTGACATGCTCCAGATTGGCACGGATTAGTAATCTACGTACGTCACTGGACCTACGTTGATGAAAAAAATCACGGAAGAAACGACGATCATTCTGACTACTGACATAATTCGCCAGTTGGTCGCCCATCTTGCGAATCTCCTCAATTCGTTCCTTTTCCATGTGAAATACCCTCCTTAAAAAAGATGCGATGATATTCCATGACACCAAATTCATCTCGTGTGTTAGTCCGTAGTTTCCCCGTGGGTCACCTTGGTTGACGCGACCGTAGCGGGACCGGCGACGCAAAAAGTAGGTCCGTAAAAATGCCTTTGCTCTGTCCGGCAAAAGAAACAAACCATCGTACAATCCTAAGACATCTTCATAAAGCCAATTTCGACGCGGTTGGAATGGCTTATTATCTTTTTTTCGTTTATTTTGGGGTTCAGTCTCCCATGCACGATTGACGATTCCATTCCATTGTGTACGGTAATCTGCGCTCTGCATTTCACGCAGAAATCCAATAATTTGAAGCGGTAAGTGATAGATGTCCAAACCGACGCCCTGCCCGCTGTTTGTCAGGTGATATGCTGTGAGTGAGAAAGGCTCCTCATCTTGAAGCTCCTCCCGCTGTCTAATATCACCTTGAAGGAGTGTGTTAATTAGCAGTGTGCCGCGAGAGTTATGTGGTTCCTCTATTTTCTTGCTGCCTGCTGCTTGGGCGAGAGCAATTGCTCTCTGATTTCCTTCTAGAAACGATCGGGCAAAATATAGCATAAGGTCTGGATTATCTGAATGCACCGCAAGCAGGCGTCCTGCGGACTTTGCACATCCAAGTGGAAATGCCTGAATAGCGAGCAGTGCTTCACCTGAAACGGGTAAGCCTGCCTCACCATAGGCGTGGAAGTTGATAACATTTTCACCGGTGAGCAGTGGGATGTGTTGGCGAAAAGCGCGTCCCTGTGGCAGGGTCTCTTTTTCTCCAAATGCGATATTAACGGCTGGCTTGCCTGTGAAAACACACACCTCATCATCAAGCAGGGGGGTATCATCGCTATAATTCCGCAGTACACGGGTTGCATACGCTGAACGCTTTTCGGGCGTTTTATTGTATGCTGGTTGCGTAAAGCCTGAATTTGGAAAAGCGACTGTCAAAAACGACTTGAGTGGGTCTCGGACGTATTCACGAGTGATATAGTCCGCAACTTCGTCAAGGTCAGTTTCTGTCAATTCATCAGGGTTTCGCTTGTCCACAAAAGCGGTAATTGTTGCAATTCCCACATCAACAAGTGGGTGTCCTGTGTATTTGAGCATTCTACTTTAGTCTCCTTTCTTTTAAAACGGTAATTATATCCCCGATTCCCGTCAGAACATGTCGGTGATCGGAAAATAGTGTAATTTTTTAAGGATCTACCACATTTTTTTTTTCCTTCTCTTATCCATTCGATACTTCCCCAGGTCAAATGTTATCAGCCTAAACACTGTAGGCAACGATTTTCTTACATTGCAAAACGGCACCAATTCTAATAAAATAGATACGTGACGATATGGGACACTATATTTTATAGCTGCCTATCCAATATCAGAGGAGTGTACCGTCCTATGAAAGTGATCGAGTATATCGCAGAAGTATTACCCAACGGTTCTCTCGCACTGCCTGACGACATCCGAAAAGCGTTGGGATCGCAAACGCAAGTCAAAGTGACGTTAGCAGTGGAAACACCTTCGACCCCTGACCTCCAGAAGGGTTGGCAAATTTTCAAAGATCTTGGAAAAGATGCGGTTGCTGGGAAGCTGTCCAACACTTCGATAAATCATGACGAATACCTCTACGGTACACGGAAATGAGCACCTCCTCTTTATAGGTCGGGTTTTCATACTCGATACCTATCAGAAATAACCCAATAAACGACACACATGTCGCCCCTCTGGGGCTTTAGGATATGGAATTTCGGAATTGCTATACACATATCGCCCCGCTGGGGCTTTGGAGGCGGAGCAAGTTGAAAATCCCGATCGTATCGGGGATACCCGACCTACGCATATCGGGAGTTGACTTTTATCACGCTGCACGTAACTAGCAGCTTACGTTAAAATAGCGATCACAAGGGTTGTCCTTACCTTATCTCTAGGCTTTATTCAATCCGATATTTCCCCAACCCAAACGTTGCGTTTTTGCCGACGTGCAGAAACCTGCCCAACGCCGCGAATGGCATGAACGCCGCCAAATCGCCGTTATAGGTTACACACCCAACCAGTCCTCCGAGCTGCATCTTCTGATTCTGTCGTGAGGAGTAGCGTGTCCAGTCCTTCCATCGCAGGCTGCTCTGGACGGTTTGGATCGTTTCCGCCTGTGCGATGAGTCCCTTGAAATCGAGATCCAACGATTCGCCACAGTGGAAATATGCCAACGCCGAGATTCGCCCGATCAGTCGTCGCCAGAAGAGGTGGAACGGGAGTTGATCCGTTATTTGCCCCTTATGTGTGATCCGCGTGGGGGTGAGCAGGTGCACGGTCAACTGGTCGGTCGGTAGTGATGCTGCTTCGCCCTGAATCTCGTCGAAGCTGAGTGTGTTATTAAGGTTCTGTATCATCTGGGTTTCGCCATCGTAGACTGATTCGCCGTCCTCGGTCTGGACGTGGGTCAGTTGGAACCGTCCGCGTCCCTTGCCGATGCCGATCTCGCCTAGTTCGCGGAAGCTAACCAGAAAATAGGGGAGGTAGTCGATGGCGCGTCCGATCAGGGTCAGACGGAACACAAACGATTCTCCTCGCCGGTATTCGCCTCGTGTACTTAGGGGGTCGATCACGAAGGGTCTAGGCACGTCCCCATACGTCCTTAATTGTTGCGCGCCCTCGAATGGGGCGGTCTCGAAGATGTAGGGGTATGGGCACACGGCTTTGAGTGTGCAATCTCGGCAGTCAATTGGTCCTTGGGTACAGACCATCTTTCGGAAGGCGTGTCCGAATCCGCCGCGGAGTGTGGAACCGGCGTAGGGTGGCATCACAATTTTTGAGAGCGCGGTTAGGATTATATGGTAGCGTGCGATTCGGAAGTTCTGTAGTGGGTTCATTGGTGTTTCCTTTTCTCATATAGCCCGCTTTTCATCGCGGTATGTAAGGGATGATGAGGAAAGCCTCAGAAACCGAGTTTTTCGGAAATGGGCGGGGAAACCCCGCCCCTACGGTTTCTGGGTATAATCGGGAGTCATTATACCATCCGAGAGTGCAATATATACGCACTTTACTTTTTATTGTAAATTTGCTGCATTTTTTTAATTTCCGCCTTGATCTCATGGCGGAGGCTTTCGGGTTCAACGACTTCTGCATGTGATCCGTAGCCCATCACCCACCGCTTCACTTCGCCCAACCCACCGACTCTCAGACGGAGTATCAGTTCACCGGAAGGCAGCTCCTCGATCTGTTGGCTGGGGTGCCATTCGCGTTCCCTGATCCAGCGTGCCTGATATTCGTCAAATTTGATGACGATATTTTCGGGTTCTGTCGCCCGTTCAGCGAGAAACCCAGCCTCTAAGTAGGCATTGAGTGAAAAATCCGGGGGGACTTGGAAAGAGGATAGTAGGTGTTTATACGCTTTGATGCGGCTGGTGAGAAAGTCCCGGGGTTCGCGTCGGGTATGACAATAGGCGATTAAATACCAATCACCCTGAATGTTATGGAGATGGTATGGATCAACAATGCGTGTGCTTGTTTGACCGCTACTCGCTGAATAGTACTCTATTTCAATTGAGTATCTTGAAAGGATAGCCTCGTTGAGTTCAAGCAGTAATTCTGGATCAACTATCGCTCTGCCGCCGCCTGTGAAGGTAAACGCAGCGGTTTTCCTTTGTGCATCGTAGCTTACACTCTCTGGCAGATGTTGTTTTATCTTATCGAGTGCGAGTCGAAGCGGCGTTTCAAAAGGAGTGCCCAGATACCGTCTAAATAATTCTTCTCCCAGAAAAAAAGCGGTAATTTCTTCGCTTGTCAGCATTATTGCAGGAAGGAAATAGGTGGGATCCGTGTAGTACCAACCGTTTCTGGTTCTGTCATATTTGATAGGCGCGCCAAAGCGGTTTATCAGAAATTTCCTATCTTCGTAGGCGATTCGGGTGCTGCGGAGTTCAAAGTGTGCCTGGACTGTATGGGCGTTTGGATACCTTTCTCTTTGAATCTGATCATCAATCCAGTAAATTCTTTCCAGCTTGGTAGACATTTGGTGTGATTTCCTTTCGCCTTAGTAGGGATTTACTCATGATATACACATGGTGCCCCACTGGGGCTAAAAAACTTGGGATGTCCTTGGTGCTATACACATATCACACCTCTGGGGCTATGTTGTTTCATTGGTGTTGGGTTTTACTGTCGTTCAACCCAACCTACGAGAATTACTGTTATATACAAAAAGGTTACGGCATACGGAGTATGCCTACTACTTTGTAAGATCGGGATTCCATGTCTTAAAAGATACAGGATAGACCAACCATAGTGCAAATTTAAAAATGGCAGTTTGAAACTAATAGTTTGACTCTGCAAAAAATAACTTGGTTCATATAAAAAGAAGGTGTAAAGCGTGAAGAGAAACCGAGTTTTTTCTTCAAAACTCGGTTTCTGTGTTGGAGATTGTTTGAAACGGTTCGGTGGGAGGCGAAATTACTGAGAGAGGTAAGGGTGGGTATTAAGCGTTGCTCCAATCATATTCGTGAACGACCTGCTCTCCCGTACCAATTTCGTTGAGTTCGAGAAGGTTGCCATCCGGATCATAAAAGAAAAGCACATGCCATTCACCTTCACCGGCGAAACGGACGGGTGGCGAGACAAATTCTACGCCCGCCGCCTTCAACCGTTCATAGGTGGCTGGGACATCTTCGACGGCAAAGCAGATATGTGCACTCGGTACGTGGTTGATGGGGTAGCGTTGGGCAGGGCTGGTGGGATTGAGCCATTGGATAAGATCCAGTGTGAAGCCCGGTCCTTCATTTCGGGTGTGGCCATGGATCCCATCGGGTGCACGGAGCCGGTATTCGCGCATGTGTACCTTGGGGATTGCAACCATTTCGGAGATTGGACCGTCGTTGTGTTCTTCAGGGGAGACAACTTCTAGCCCCAGTAAGTCGCGATAGAAGTGGAGTGACTTCTCCAGATCGCTGACCATGACTGCAACGTGGTCGATTTTAATCGTAGCATTCATAGGGTTGTTCCTTTCTAATCTGTGTTTAGATTTCTTGTCTCTAGTAGATACGCAAAAGTGAGTCTGAGTCTACAGGTTTAACTGACTGATTAACGCATCCGTAATTAGCAGTTCAATCGGTGAGTTATCCACAATTACCTGGCAAAATCTAACAAAATCTAACACTTTTGACAAAAATTCTGTCAAATCCCGGTTGTAGGAAACGACGATACACCCTAACGACTCAGATTAGACTATTTCGTCGTATATCCACCGTCGACTGTCATCACGGAGCCTGTGACATATGACGACTCATCGCTTGCCAAGAATAGGGCGGCGGAGGCGACTTCTATCGGTTCTGCAAAACGACCAAACAGATTCGCCTTGCGATACGGTGCGAGATGTTCCTCTGGGATGTTTGCTGCCATCGGTGTGTTCATAGATCCGGGACAGATTGCGTTGCCCCGGATATGTTCTTCGGCATGGTCACACGCCATGGCTCTGACTAGTCCGATGATGCCGTGCTTAGAGGCATTGTAGGACGCCTGATTTGGCTGTCCGACGAGACCTGAAATGGACGAGATACAGATAATGCTCCCACCTCCCTGACGGCGCATCCGTGGGATAGCAGCCCTTGAACACAGGAAGGTGCCTTTGAGGTTCACCCCCAGCACGTAATCCCACTCCTCTTCGGTGGTGTCGGGGACGTTCTTCTCAACCTGTACCCCTGCATTATTGACTAAGACATCGACGCCGCCGTAGGTATCAACGGCTGCAGCAATCATGCGCTCTGCGTCGTCCCCCTTGGAAACATCCGCCCGGACAAAAATCGCGTCGCCGCCTTCCTTGCGGATAGCGTCCACTGTTTCCTCTCCAGCCTCCCTGTTGATGTCGGGAACGACAATTTTGGCACCTTCGCGGCTGAATAGCAGCCCCATCGCTTGACCTAACCCCATACCTGAGCCGGTAATGACGGCAACTTTATCCTTCAGTCGTGACATCGGCTTCTACCTCCTCTCTGTTCAAAAATAGTTCATGTAAAAGGAAAGTGTGAATTACGAAGAGAAACCGAGTTTTGAAGAAAAAACTCGGTTTCTGTTTCATGATTTAGAAGTTTGGGAACGTCAAGGGTTGGTCGGTGAAGACCTTTCCATCGGTTGTTGAGACCTCCTCCACGATTGGCTTGAAGCCCATCCCATCTAGCACATCGCGTTGGATGTCAATTCCCGGCGCAACTTCCTTTAGCTCGACGCCACGATTTGTCAGTTGGAAGGTCGCGCGCTCGGTAACGTACAACACCTCCTGCCCTGTTTCGCGGGCGTATCTGCCGCTGAAGGTAATCTGCTCAACCTGTTCGACGAACTTGGGGATCGTACCTTCCTTAACGACCTTGACCCCCCCATCTTGAATCTCGACCTCTGACTTCACGGCAAGGGTGCCGCAGAAGACCACCTTCTTCGCATTCTGGGAGATGTCGATGAAACCGCCGCAGCCGGGGATGCGACTGCCAAATTTGCTGACGTTCACGTTGCCGTGCCCGTCTACTTGGGCGTGCGAGAGGAACGCAATGTCGATCCCGCCGCCCTGATATGAGTCGAACTGATAGGGCTGATCCAATATTACCATCGGATAGTACATCGCACCGGAATCGAGTCCGCCTGCGGGAATACCGCCCAAGCTGCCCTGTTCGATGCTGAGGGTGATCTGATCCTCGATCCCGCTCTCTTCGGCGATCATCCCGACACCGAAGGGCATACCGAATCCGAGGTTCACAACAGCATTCGGACGTAGTTCCAACGCCGCCCGTTTGACAATGACTTTGCGCTCATCGAGCGAGAGCCTCCCCATACTCAGATCGCCTTCGCGAGCCTCGCCGCACAGTGCTGGATCAAAGTCGATCTGGTAGGTCTGTTTCTGATCTGGGGCAAGCACAAGGGCATCGACAAGGGTGCCGGGTATCTTGACCATACGGGGATCGATGCCACGTTTTCCAACCATGCGCTTAACCTGTGCGATGACCTTTCCCCCGGAGTTCCGAGCGGCTTGTGCATCCGAAAGCATTTCAAAGTAGGCTGCCTCATCCTCCATTGAAATATTCCCATCGGGATCGGCGGTGGTGCCGCGGATGAAGGCGACATTGACGGGGAAGCTGTGGTACATAAGATACTCCTTGCCCCGCAATGTGACCACTTCGACCAGATCTTCTGTTGCGCGTGTGTTGAGTTTGCCGCCTTCGATTCGGGGGTCTGCAAATGTGTGCAAGCCGACATGGGTAATGTATCCGGGCGCACCGGCAGCGATGCTCCGCATCAAGCACGACAATGCACCCTGCGGGAGGTTGTACGCCTCAGTTTTGTTTTCGATAGCGAGTTTTGCCATCGGTGGTGACATCCCCCAATGTCCGCCGATGTCCCGTTTAATTAGGCGTGGATCGGCGAGGTGTCCCAAGCCGAGTTGCCCCTGATCTCCCATCCCGCTGATGTGAACAACGGTCAGGTCGCGCGGCTGAAGCGTTGACCGGAATCGTTTCCCCAACGCCTCAATAAGTTTTTCGGGGATGGCGTGTCCTGCGCCGCTTCCCCCGATAACGAGGGTATCCCCACTTTGTACCATCTGCACAGCTTCTTCTGCGGTGATAATCGGTTTTATCATTTATTGACTCCTGATAGCCAGGGTTAATCAAAATTTTCTATCGTTTGCTTGCTATTATGCTTCTATACAGTGTATGACCGCAACCTCCCAAGGTTCGACTGTGATTTGGAACGCATCATCTGTAATCGGCACATCACGATGAGCCAATAGGTCATGAGCATGGGCTGTTTTCCATTTGGGACGCAGGGTGACATGTACCTGTCGTGGTTCGAGGTTGAAGGCGAACAACAGCCGCCCTCCACGACGTGATTTTCGCACAATCGTTACCGCGCGATCTCCTTCGACAGATACCGTGGGGTGTACTCCAAATTCATCCGCCAGTCCAAGAACTAGGTCAGGCTGTCCCACATCGCCGAATCCTGCCGATAGCGTAAAGCCGAACCATGTGAAACGTCGATCCGCTGTCTGCACGGCTACGGTGTCACCGCCTAAAGATGCGATTGATTGAGTGTCGTTGTATGGTTCTAGGATAGCATATCCGCACGGTGTCTGAATAGTCGTTTGCCCATAAGGGGTTTCGACGATATTCCGTCCACATTCGATGTCGTACGGTGTTACTGCTGAGAAGTCCGCTACCCGCACGCCGAAACGCTCGGCGAACCCTTCCGGTGGACGGTAGCTGGACTGCCCATCGGCGGAATACATGCCGAAACTTCCCTCCGCCATGAAATGCGTTTCTGGGCTCTCTTGCAATGTTCGTTCGATCCGTGCCTGTGTTTCTCCACTCATCAGTGTAACATTCGGCAGAAACAGGAGCCGGTATCCCGACCAGTCCATCCGTGGTGTAATAACCTCCGCAGGGATGCCGTGGCTCCAAAGCGTCCGGTACACGCCACGCAGATCCGCTAAGAAGCGATCAGATTCATCGTTATAGCTGAAAAGTTCCTGCGATTCGGGGTGGTACACGATGCCTACGTCGGCGCGTGGACATTCCAGAGGTAGGTGTTCGGCGAGTCCTTCAATCTGCGCTATTGCACCCGCTGCCGCATCGAAACGGGATGTCGGTTCACCGTCTAGTGCTACCAGGTTATAGCCGGGAGACTCGAAACTGAGATATTCAGGGCGATATTGCCAGAACATCGTCCCCGCAGCACCGCACGCTAAGGTCATCCAGAGCAGCGTGGTTAGTTCTCGCGGGTCGGATTGCTTTTTCCACGTTACCCCGCCCCTCGACATACCTGCGTAGATCTCTTCATTCCACCAGCGTCCGTTGCGTCCGGCACTCCGTGACCAGTCGAAACTGAACGCTCGATCTGCAATTTGATAAGGGTCATCCGATGTGAGCAGATTGTTAGATGACATCGACATCCCCCAGCTGTCCACAATCCGCGCACATCGCTCATCCCATGGACGTGGCGACCAGCCGCCGTGTGATCTCACCTCATGATGGGGGTCAATCTCCTCGACTTCGTCCACCATCCACTGCAAGTGGTTTGCTAAGTTTTCGTAGTGAAATTCGCGGTAGAGCAGCATCTCGACGACGTTCTGATCAGATCGTGGCGGTTCCACATCTTCCCAGCGGCGGTAGCGGCGTGAGAAACGGGTGTTGAGCGAATCCAGTGTGAATCGCTCGCGCAGCCACGCTTTGTACTTCGCAATTGTGTTTTCACAGTAACACGGGTAACCATCGCCATCCCGGTGCCAGACCGATGCCAGATTCACTCCATCCCAGAGCCCCCAGATTAACAGGTTGGATCGATCTTTATAGCGATGGACTACGTGGCGCAACAGGCCGCCGCCGTACTCGCGCCAAGCGGGATGGTCGTAGCAGTGGATCATCGCACCTTGGGGATAAGCGGGGCCCGCGTCGGGCTCTGCCCGTTGCCCGCGGTGGTTGACAATCCGCATATCGGGATGCTCGCGGGTCAGCCACTCCGGACACGCGCCATGTGTCCCTAACACGATGTCGAGCCAGACGGACAATCCGTGTTTTTCTGCCAAGTCGAACATGTAGTCGAAGTCATCCAATTCGTAGATGCCGGGACGCGGTTCCATCCAGTTCCAATAGGTAAAGCTGCGTACCACCCGAAAGCCTGCCGCGTTTAACCGGGCGAAGTCTGCGTCCCAGCAGTCGAGCTTGGGCGTAGGTGCACGGTAGTATTCTACCCCGACGGGAAATGGAGTTTTCGGATGTTCAAAACGTTTTGTGATGGGCATTTGGTATCTCCTCTGTACAACCGATGATGTGAATATAAGTACTATAGTGAATTCAAAAAATAAAGAAACACTTGCGCCACCCCTGTTTGGTAGGCGCTGTTTATAACTGCGCCGATTTGGAGTGTCTCATTAATTCTAAGGTCCACTATAATTGGGGTTACAGGACCGGCTATTTGTGCTGTTGACGGGGATTTGAATCTCTGCTATACTGAGCGAGATCAACGGTCGAGAATCTGCGCCGTCCATCGTTGCATTCGCATATTCAAACGGATGGATCCGGCGTCAATTTTAGCACGCTACACCCTTTAGGAGGAAGACATTATGAGACTCATCCTCGTCGGCTGTGAATACGCCGGTAAGACAACGTTAGCCAATGAAATTGTGAAATGGATTGACAGCACACTGGGTGGTGCTCGCGGTTTCCATGACCATTTTACCATCCCTTCTAATGAATTAACAGTGGAAGATCAAGATCAATTTGCCGCGCTGAGTCCGCGGCTCAAGGAGATGTTCCAGCGTTATATCATTGAGTATCACCTTCAGCCCGCATTTTATGCGGATCCGGACCACAATATGACCGGTTTTCATATTGAGGAAGCGGTCTACGCGCCGTTGTATTACGGCTACGGTGGCAAAGGTGAATACGCGGAGCGCACGACGTTAGCGCGGGCGGTGGAGAAAACGATTATGGAGGAAGCACCCGACACAGTGCTCATCCTACTGACAGCGTCAGCGGAGGTCATTACACAACGGATGCGCGAAAATCCACAACCGCGCGGTGTCCTACAGGAGAAGGATATCGAGTATGTCCTGCAACGATTCGAGGAGGAGTACCAAGCCTCGCTGATCCGTAGAAAATTTACTCTCGATACCACAACGGCGACTGTGGAGGAAACACTCGCTGAATTTGCCGAGCAGATTGAGTTGTACCTGTCGGATACGGACCGCCTGCGCATGTTAGCGCATCAGGCTTTACACGGGAAATGAGTTTAAAAGGAAAATCTATGAAACGTCTGGCTTATACAATCGTTGCGGCAGGTGTAGTTTTCTTGTGCATTGCTGCTTGGGCGCAAATGGATTTCGCAAGGATTAAAATTAAAACGACCCACGTTGCCGGTAACATCTATATGCTGGAGGGGGCTGGGGGGAATATCGGTGCGTCGGTGGGACCGGACGGGATTCTGCTTGTTGACGATCAGTTTGCACCGTTGGCAGAAAAGATTCGGAACGCACTCAAAGAATTGGGTGAGGGACAGTTAAAGTTTCTGATCAACACCCACTTTCACGGTGATCACACCGGCGGCAACGTCGTCTTCGGAAATGAGGTGCCTATCATCTCTCACGCCAATGTCCGAAAACGCCTACAGATAGAATCCTCTCCCAAAGAAGCCTTGCCGGTTGTCACATTCGATGATTCGTTGTCTATCCACTTCAACGGTGAGGAGATCCGTGTTATTCACTTCCCGAATAGCCATACGGATGGCGACAGTGTCATTTTCTTCACCGGATCGAACGTGGTGCATATGGGAGATCTCTTCTTCTCCGGGCGATTTCCGTATGTTGATTTGAGCAACGGCGGAGATGTGAAGGGATTAATAAAGCATATTGAGAAACTCTTAGTCGAACTCCCGCCAGACGTAAAACTGATTCCGGGACACGGTCCACTATCGGATGTTGATGATCTCAGGACTTATCACCAGACGCTTGTAGCGACAACGGAGATAATTCGGGATCAGATAGAAGCAGGAAAAAGTTTGGAAGAAATTAAAGCGGCGGGACTTCCCAAAAAGTGGCGTTCGTGGGGAGCCGGTTTCATTTCGACGGGGCGATGGATTGAAATTGTCCACCGGAGTCTAGCGAAAACAGATGACATTTAATACAAAACCGCAGATCCCATAGAACCTTGTAGGGAATGCCCCATCGACATAGTTCTATGAAATCTGCGGTTCTTTGTAGTAGCTCTACAGGTTGTAGCCTCGTTCGTTGTGTAGTGCGAGGTCTAATCCTTCTTGTTCATCGTTGTATCTGACACGTAAACCAATCGCCCTATCAACAGCCTTGAGAATAATAAAGGAAACAATTCCGCTCCAAAGTATGGTTACGATGAGACTGACAAACTGACTCCAAAGTTGTAAACCAATACTTTTGTCCATTCCCATTCCACCTAATCCTTCTGCGGCGAATATGCCGGTCATCAAGCATCCAACGATACCACCGATGCCGTGTACGCCAAAGGCATCAAGCGAATCGTCATATCCGAGCTTATGCTTGAGACTGGTTGCACCCCAGAAGCAGATCACACCTGAAGCGAGTCCGATAACCAATGCGCCCATCGGTCCAACGCTGCCGGAGGCTGGTGTAATTGCCACAAGCCCTGCGACAGCACCGGTGACGATACCTAGCACGCTCGGCTTTTTGTACTTTATCCACTCAATAAACATCCAAGCCAATGCGGCGGTGCCTGTGGAGATTTGTGTGACTAGCATCGCCATTCCTGCTGCACCATCAGCTGCCAAAGCACTACCGGCATTAAAACCGAACCAGCCGACCCAGAGCATAGAAGCACCAATGACTGTTAAGGTCAAGTTATGGGGTGGCATGGGGGTCTCAGGATAGCCGTAGCGTTTGCCAATCATTAGGGCAGCGACAAGCGCCGCAACACCTGCGTTGACGTGCACCACAGTCCCACCGGCAAAATCGAGTGCGCCCAAAATATCTCCAAAGTATGAACCATCCCCAGCCCACGCCATGTGGCAGATTGGCGCGTACACAATTATAGACCAGATCCCCATGAACCAGAGCATAGCGGAGAATTTCATTCGTTCCGCAAAGGCACCCGCGATCAGGGCGGGGGTGATGATGGCAAAGGTCATCTGGAAGCAGATAAACACTGTTTCCGGGATAGTGCCTGATAAACTATCCGCGTTCACACCCTGGAGGAAAACCTTGCCAAGCCCTCCAACGAATGAGTGGCCATTGGTTACTTTTGACATCATACCGGTTGTATCAAAGGCAATACTATAGCCAATCACAATCCATATAACGGTAATCAGCCCGGTCAGCGTAAAACACTGCATCAATAGCGATAGCACATTTTTGGCACGCACCAGGCCGCCATAGAACAGGGCAAGACCGGGAATGGTCATGAACAGAACCAGTGCTGTTGCTGTGAGCAGCCAAGCGGTATCACCCGAATCAAGCGCGTCTTCAGCGAGAGCAAGTTTCGGGAGAGCTAAGAACATCAGTACAAACAGCATTCCCAGAACAGTTCTGGGTTTACCGTATCTTAAAAGCCTTATAGGTTTTACTATATGTTTCTGAAACCTAAACACACTCTGTGGTTGTTGGTGCATTTTTACCTCCATTTAGGTTTAGACGACCACTAACTGCCCCGATCAGATCGGGATTTCGCTACGCTCAGCTTGAAAATTGTTTCAAACTCCTTGTCAGGCAGTATAACACCCTCGGTTTCAAAAGTAAACAGAAATTTTTCGATTTTATTCAAATGGATGCCTTTGTCCACAAGGAGGAATTGATAAATTGATTGTATCTTGATAAGCATTCAGATGTAGCTTTTACCTGAACGCCTATCGATTTTCTAGTTAATAGAAGATATTGTAAAGTCTGGATACGCACTGGCACCGTGCTCACCATAATCCAACCCTTCTAACTCCTCTTCTTCGCTAGCGCGCAATCCAACAATCCTTTTGATACCATAAAACAGGATAAAACCTGCTACCATACACCACGCAAAAACGGCAACAACTCCAATGAATTGGGCACCGAAGAACTTGAATGCTGCACCTTTATCCGCTGCATAGAGGATTCCTTGCTCGGTATGGAATAGCCCAAGCAGAAGCGTTCCCAAAGCACCGCAAACGCCGTGTACAGAAATCGCGCCAACTGGATCATCAATTCTCAGGCTTTCAATTATCAGGACCGAGAATACGACCACAATACCTGCAATTGCGCCAATGATTACTGCTGCCACTGGTGTAACAAACGCGCACGGTGCGGTAATCGCAACGAGGCCGGCGAGTGCGCCGTTGAGTGCCATACCAGCATCGGGCTTCTTGAGTTTGAACCAAGCGGTTATCATGGCTAGAATTGCGCCTGCTGCGGCAGCAAGGTTTGTCGTTACAGCAATTAATGCAATAGGTTTTGCATCAGCTGCCATCTGGCTACCCGGATTAAATCCGAACCAGCCGAGCCATAGGATAAAGACACCGAGTGCTGCCAACGGTAGGTTATGTCCGGGAATCGGACGGGGAGTTCCGTTTGCGTCATACTTACCGGTGCGAGCACCGAGTACGATCGCGCCTGCTAAAGCGAGCCAACCACCCGTTGAGTGGACAACCGTTGAGCCTGCAAAATCCAACATTCCCATACTCGACAGCCAACCGCCTCCCCAGATCCAGTGCCCGACGATTGGGTAGATTAAACCGGTGATGAAAACGCTGTAAATCAGATAGCTTCTGAACTTTGTGCGTTCAGCCATCGCACCAGAGACGATTGTCGCTGCGGTGGCGGCAAAAACCAGCTGGAACAACCATGCAGCGAGCGTTGGGACGGAACTCCATTCCAGGGCGCTGAAACCTTTTGTTTCTCCGGAGACGAACCATCCACTTAATCCCATGAAGCCGTTGCCATCGCCAAACATAATTGCGAATCCGATCGCCCAGTAAGCGATAGCCCCCATTGAGAAATCCATTAGGTTTTTCATCAGGATATTGACGGCGTTTTTCGCGCGGGTAAATCCCGCCTCAACCATGGAGAAGCCTGCTTGCATAAAGAAAACCAGAAAGGCAGCGACCAATACCCAGATGGTATCAGCAATATATTTTGAGGTTTCGATCTTTTCACCTTCAACGAAGCCGTCTAGGGCGAAAGCGTTCATACCTAGACATAGCGTCAAAATCAGAACAATTCCTGCAATTCTGTAATCATTCAGAAAGATTTTTTTCATTTTTGTCTCCTTATTAAGAGGCACCCGCGTCGGCGTATTGTAAATTATCCGTAAAGCGGAGGAAAGATTAACGAGAGGTTGTAGCCGCTTGGATCGTTTATCTTTCCGATGCCAAAGACTAAATCTTTATGCTAATGACCGTAGGCAAGAAAGATGCCAGTGGTTAATGAGGATATTTTTTCTAGCGGCGCAAACAGTTGAAAGACAGAGACAACGGCGTTATGACAGGATTTTTTGAAATGATTGGCTGTGTAATGTTCCTCCCAAAGTGCTAATACATTTTTTAGCAATCTGCTGAAAATTTAGGCAGCGAATCACCTGAATTTCAGGCAAATGCATCTGATGCTAATCTTGTCTGCTTGATCTTGACTTTACATTGTATGGGTGCTTTAGGTATAATTGATTGACGCAGTTGGTTCATCAACTTCTTAGCAGTGGAAGCCCCGTCCTTTAGGACGGGGAGGAAACTGCGCCTCCTTTTTTGATAGATTCAAAACATTGATTATGAAAAAGACTTATGAATACAGAGCCTATCCAACAGTCAAGCAATCGAATAAATTAGTCGCATGGCTTGAAATCCTTCGCAACTTGTATAATCAAGCACTTGCATGGCGTAAGCAAACCTACGAACAGACCGGTCAGTCCGTTAAGAAATCAACCCAAGAAAAAGCCTTAACGCCGTTTCGCCAAGAATCAGACACAGTCGCATCGCTTCATATTGATGTTTTGCAGGATACGATTGACCGATTAGACAAAGCCTATCAATCGTTTTTTCGCCGTGGTAAGAATAGCGACAAGACCGGCTTCCCACGCTTCAAAGGTGCCGGGCGGTATCGGTCAATGACGTTTAAGCACTTGGCGAAACAGTTAATACGCGATATTCGCAAGCGGACAGCGCGAGTCGTCGTGCCGAAAATCGGTCATGTTAAAATCCATTACCACCGGCCGTTGCCCGACGGGAAAATTAAGACATTGACGGTACGGCGTAAAGCAAGTGGGTGGTATGTATGTATAGTCGTTGAGATTGCAGACCCTGTTGAGATTCCCGTTGAAACCACAATCGGGATAGACGTAGGACTGAAATCCTTCCTGACCACCTCAGATGGTGATAAAGTCGCCAACCCTCGGCACTTCCGTCGGTCAGAAAAGAGACTTGGTAAAGCACAACGGATATTGTCCCGTCGTGACAAAGGCAGTGTCCGCTATGAGAAACAACGGGGGCATGTTGCCAAGATACATGAACATATCGGCAATCAACGTCGTGATTTTCAGGGTAAGACCGCTCATTGGTTGTTTTGCCAATGCGAAGAGGTCGCTGTTGAAGACCTGAAAATCAAGAACATGGTAAAGAATAAGCATCTATCTAAGAGCATATCTGACGCTGGCTGGGGTAGCTTTCGATTAAGACTTCAGAGCAAAGCTGCAAACGCTGGCTTGACGTTGACGAAAGTTGACCCCAAGCACACCAGTCAGAAATGCTCAGGTTGTGATGCGGTTGTACCCAAATCGTTATCAGAACGTGTCCATGACTGTCCCCATTGTGGGCGGGTATTAGACCGGGACCATAACGCTGCGATAAATATTAAAAAGGCTGCTGTAGCCTTGCGTGAAGGTGTGTCGGTGGTGAACGACCCCGAAACCCCCTGTTTGGGGACAGAAGCGCGGAACTCAATAAGACCCATTGGACGGACAAACAAGACCCGTCCTTTAGGGCGGGGTAACTGACTCTAGGAGGGATCATGAATCAGTTGGTAAAAGTTGGTTTTGTTGGAACAGGCGGCATCGCAAATAGCCATCTCCGTAACCTTGCAGAGATGGAAAATGTGCGTATCGCAGCCCTTTGTGATATTGATGAAGCACGCGTAAACGCAGCAGTCGAAACCTACGGCGGACAGGCGTATACAGATTACCACAAGATGTTTGATGGGGTGGATCTGGATGCTGTCTATTTCTGTCTGCCTCCTTTCGCGCACTCTGACGCAGAGATAATCGCAGCAGAGAGAGGATTTCACCTGCTTGTGCAGAAGCCGGTTGTGCTAGAACTTGAGACCGGGCTCCGCATTATGGAAACGATTGAGAAATCAGGTGTGATCTCCTGTGTGGGCTATCAAGGGCGGTACAGCAATGTTGCAACCGCTGCGCGCGATTTTCTCAAGGATAAAACCATCGGCATGGTGGCTTGCCATCGCTGGGGAGGTGTCCCTGGGGGACCGAACCATTGGTGGCGTATGATGGAGAAATCGGGTGGGATGCTTCATGAGCAGGCGACTCACCAGCTCGATATGATTCGGTACACCGCCGGTGAAATTGTCGAGGTCTATAAGATTGATGCCATGCAGATTAATGTTGATCAGGAGAACCATACAATCCCTGATGCGGAGGTGGTCACGCTTCAGTTTGAGAGCGGAGCAGTTGGCTACATCTCGACCAGTTCTGCATTGATTAATGGTGGTGGGGGTACGCACACCGATTTTATCGTCGAGGGGCACTACACTGTTCAGCTCGGTTGGGGTGAGGTGCGAATTGTTCCCGAAGATGCGGCAACCATTGAAGTATCTGATGAACAACCCTTCTCAATTGATGAAGCGTTTATCCAAGCGATTCAGACGGGCAATCAATCGGTTATCCGGTCCTCCTATACGGATGGACTTAAATCAGCAGCGATATCAATTGCTGCGAACCAGTCATCGCGTGAGGGCAGACCGGTGCGTG
The DNA here is from genome assembly GCA_965116925.1 of Candidatus Poribacteria bacterium. Classification (GTDB taxonomy): domain Bacteria; phylum Poribacteria; class WGA-4E; order WGA-4E; family PCPOR2b; genus PCPOR2b. The sequence goes on from OZ220744.1 coordinate 5,979,759, forward strand.
TGCCGACGATCTCGTAGGAAAAAAATTGTATAGGGAAAATGTAATAACGGAGGTAACGGATGATTATTGATACACATACACATTTCTATGATCCAACACGGTCCGAAGGTGTGCCTTGGCCTGATCCTGATGATGATGTGCTTTATCGCCCTGTGTACCCGGAGCACCACAAGGCACTTGCGATCCCTGAAGGTGTGACGGGGACTGTTGTTGTTGAGGCGAGCACATGGGTTGAGGATAATCAGTGGATACTTGACCTTGCGGAAAATGAACCGTTTATCGTTGGATTCGTTGGGAATTTGGACATAGGTTCGCCGGATTTTGAGAGTAACCTTGAACGCTATGCTGCGAATCCACTTTTCCGAGGTGTACGGCTTCGCGGGGTGGATATCGGAGAGGTTGTGAGTGGTGGGAATCTGGCGAACATTGAGATGTTTGCTGCGAAGGATTTATCGGTAGATCTTTTATCGTCGCCAGATGCTTTACCGAGTGTCGCCGCACTGGCAGCACAAATCCCCGAACTACGTATTGTCATTAACCATGTCGCCGGTGTGTCTATTGATGGAAAGGCACCAGATGCGGCGTGGGTTGAAGGGATGCAGATGGCGGCGGCAAACCCGCATGTCTACTGTAAGGTTTCAGGGTTGGTGGAGAATACGAAAGACACACCTTCACCTACTGATGTGGCGTACTATGCGCCGACAGTGGATGTGTTGTGGGATGCGTTTGGAACGCATCGGTTGGTCTACGGAAGCAATTGGCCCGTATCGGAACGTTTTGCCGACTATGCGACGGTGCAACGAATCGTATCCCAATACTTCAATGCGAAGGGAGTCGTCGCTACTGAGAAGTATTTTTGGAGGAATGCCACGGCGGCATACAAGTGGTTGGATCGGGGATGACTTGAAGCGGCATTGTGATCCTGCTCTATCGGTAGGATGTTGAAGGTGCAAAACTCAAAGAGAAACCGAGTTTTTTCGGAAAAACTCGGTTTCTGTTACACAATTTCTTCACATAAGCCAAGACATTTACCCTGCGTTAAGAACTTCCCGTATACCTGCAACGATGTTGTCCCGATCCGGGAATACGTGGTCTTCGAGCCCGGGACTATACGGTATCGGTACATGCAGTGCACAGACGCGCTTGGGCGGTGCTTTCAGTTTTGCAAAGGTCTCGCTATCCTCAGTGACTACGGTTATAATCTCTGCTGACGCGCCTGCGGTGGGACCTGCCTCGTCGGCGATGACCAGTCTGCCTGTTTTCTGCACGGAAGCGCGAATTGCTGCCTCATCCAGAGGTACGAGAGAGCGTGGATCGATAACCTCGACGGAAACGCCCTCTTTTTCAAGCGTTTCGGCTGCGGCAAGCCCTTCGTGCACGAGCCAAGCCAGTGCCACCAATGTTACATCGCTACCCTCCCGTTTAACGTCGGCGACCCCTAGTGGCACCGTGTAATCTTCTTCAGGCACCTCGCCCTCAACGCCCATGAGCCTGTTCGATTCAAACGAGATAACGGGATTGTCGTCACGGATGGCGGATTTGAGTAGCCCCTTCATATCGTAGGGGGTTGACGGTAATATCATCTTCAATCCTGCTAGGTTCATAAACATTGAATAAGGACTTTGGGAGTGTTGGGCGGCGACCCGTCTGCCACCTCCGACCGAAGCGCGAAATGTGATAGGAAACTTCGCTTGGCCCCCAAACATGTAGTGAATTTTCGCCGCCTGATTCACGATCTGATCCATGGCGACGAAGGAAAAGGTTATCATGCCCCAGTTGATGATCGGTCGATAACCTGACCCCGCTGCGCCGATGGCGATACCTGTAAAAGCACCCTCGGCGATTGGGGTAGCACGCACCCGTTCGGAGCCGAATTCATTGACCAGTTCGTCTGCAGCACTAGTTGCGAGGTGAAATGTGGTTGAATCTCGCTGCATCTCCTCGATGAGTGCATCTGTTCCGGCTTGTGCATAAGATATTTTTGGCATAATAGGTTGCCCCCATAATTTTCGATTGGGAGTGAAAAGATTTCAGGGAAGAAAACGACTTTCCTCGTCGGGAGTTGGGATTCGACAGGCATCTCTCCGTCCGAACCATCGGTATCGATTTCGAGCGACGGTTCGATAAACGAAATCCCGAACACTTCGTGGGACAAGGCGCAGCAGGCTCAAGAGCCACCATACCCCTCCCAAACGGCGATATACCTCCAGAAAAGCATCTGATTCCTCGCGAATTCCCCGCTCGTCTAAATAGAACATAGACCACTCTTGAGGTGCCTCGGAGAGCGGTGGTAACATCTGCTTGGCGGTTTCCCCTTGAATTGGCGCGAACCTGAAAACCCCTTTATTGTCAATCCTCAGGATCAGATCCACAAATCGGTTGCACATACCGCATACACCGTCAAAGAAGATGATAGGTGGTTTCTGTGCAATACCCCTTATTATCTTATCTGTTTCTGAATTCATGGTGGAAATGAGTTAGGACTCAGCAAAAATGTCTTCGACCGCCGCTTCCGGTTTCGGAAATGGGCTTTCCTCGGAAAATTTGACCGCGTCCTCAATTGCCTTGAGGATTTCAGCGTCCATTTCTTGCCACGCTTCTTTAGTCAGAATTCCTTGATTCATCAGATTCGCCGCAAAGCGGCCGATTGGGTCTCGCTGTCGCCACTCTTCGATCTCTTCCTTCGGACGTGGGTCCTCTTGCCCCGGTCTTTCGGTATGTCCGCGCCAGCGATAGGTCTTGCATTCGATGAGGGTGGGACCTTGACCTGCACGCGCACGGTTGACAGCGGCTTCGGCGGCTTCATAGACAGCCATCACATCGTTGCCATCGACAACTACCCCCGGAATACCGTAGCCGGCGGCACGGGCTGCCACATCGCTGAGAGCCAAGGTGTCTGCTGCGATGGTGCCGGCGGAATAGAGATTGTTCTCACAGACGTAGAGCATCGGTAGCTTCCACGTTGCGGCGATGTTGATGGACTCGTGGAAGGGACCTGCGTTTGAGGCACCGTCCCCAAAGAAAGAAACGGCGACTCGTCCCTTGCCTTCGAGTTGGGCAGCGAGTCCGGCACCGGTTACGATGGGAATACCACCTGCGACAATGCCATTGGCTCCCAACATACCGATGCTGAAATCGGCGATGTGCATAGAGCCACCTTTGCCTTTGCAGTAGCCGGTTTGTCTGCCGTAAAGTTCAGCCATCATCCGATTCAGATCTGCACCCTTGGCGAGACAATGCCCATGACCGCGGTGGGTGCTGATGATTTGGTCATCCGCATTCAAAGCTGCACACACACCGACGGCGACCGCTTCCTCACCGATGTAGCAGTGCACGACGCCATAGATGGCACCCGCCTGATAATCATCTGATGCCCGTTCCTCGAAGCGACGGATGGTCTGCATCGAGCGTAACATCTCAATCTGTTTCTCTGTTGTGAGCGTCATGTTTGTTTCCTCCCGAAAATCTCACCTATCGCTTCAAGTTTCAGCCCTTGCCCGTCGAAACAGCACTGTGCGGGCTAACACAAGGACAGCAATCGCGAGCGCAACGACAGGACCGAACCAAGCACTTTCTTTTGGCACGGTCAATATAAAAATATAAATAAATCCGAGCAGATACCACAGCCTATCCAACCTTCCTTGCACCAACCGAGCTGCAAGGTACGCACAAGCAAGCGTAGTAAACGCAATCCATATCCATGAAAATAGCCACGGTGTCCATCCATAGAAAGGGAGGCTAATGAGCGCGTAACCTGTCCACCCTGTTGGAAATAGATCAAAGGCGTGGTGGACGGCAAAACCGATGCTAACACCCATCGCAAACGCATATAATCCGAAGCCAATCCTCAACGCCAGCAACAATAGTATGAGGGGAATCAACGGGCTGTGCGTGACGATGGAGCGGTGAAGTAGCAAATTGATGTGTTGGTCGATATCTGGCATGCCGATGCCGCAGTGTAGTCCCACTAGGACGAATACCGGGGCTATCAGAGTAACGAAGAATCTGCCCATCGCCTGCATGTTTAGCTCTCCTACTATGCGGGTCTATCGCCCTTTTGTACTGGTGCGGTTCGACTATCAACGCCGGGCAACATTTTTGCTGGATCGCGGGTCACAATCACGTCAATGATGGTAGGTATATCACGCGCAGCGATGCCTTCGGCAAACGCTGCGCCTAGCTTAGATGGCTCCGATACACGAATACTGTGGCACCCAAGTTCGCGAGCTACATTTGCATAATGGGTTTCACTCAGGTCACTCGATTGATAGCGTCCACCGTACAGACTGTGCTGAAGGGCTTTGACGTAGCCGGAGGCGGCGTTGTTCACGATGGCAAGGGTAAAACCGAGTCCTAAGCGTCGTGCTGTTTCAAGTTCTCCGAGCATCATGTTGAATCCAGCATCGCCGGTAAGCCCAACCACCGGTGAATCTGGAGCAGCAAGCTGTGCACCGATAACCCCCGGTAGACCGTAGCCGATCGAGGCAAACCCCCGATTTGCGATGTAGGAACGCCCCGCACGAGTTGAGTCATAGAGTAATCCGGTCCAATGAGCGGCAAATCCACCATCAACAACAAGAATCCCATCATCGGGCATGACGCCTTGCAGTTCGCGAACCAATCGCGCCATGTGAATCGGACGCTCCTCGGAGGCATAGCGGGGTTCTGCTTCTACCCGCCAAGCTGCCATCCGTTCTGCTAACTCCGCTAGGTAGGATGCGTGTTGGGCCTGTAAGGCTTCGGCGTCGTCAGCGAGGCTAGCGTGAAGATCGATAAGCCCTTCAGCGGCATCCCCCCAGAGGGCGACTTCTGTGGGTGTCGTGCGTCCGATCTCCTCCGCTACGATATCGAGATGGATGAACGGGACACCTCGCGGCATCAGGGCGTAGCGTTTGGTGGCAATCTCGCCCATCTTGCAACCGACTGCGAGGATGCAATCTGAGGATTCGATCAGGTCATTGGCAATCCGTGACCAGCGACCAAATAAGCCCACACTCAACGGATGTGTACACGGAATGGCACCCTTCCCGCTCAATGTCTGAGCGACTGGGACGCTGAAATCTTCGGCGAACTTGAGTAGCACTTCATAGGCTCCTGAGAGATGGATACCACCCCCCGCGAGTATAATTGGTCGCTTAGAACGGCGGAACTGCGCTGCGGCGCGAGCAACCGCTTCACGGCCCGGACGGGGACGTTGAGCAGGGATACAGATAGTTTTTGGATCGATATAGAAATCGTCTATCGGATAGTCAAATTCCCCGTGTGCTACATCTTCGGGGACATCGAGAACAACGGGTCCTGGTCGCCCGGAGGTCGCGATGGCGTAGGCACGGCGCACCAGTTCGGGGATGCGAAGGCCATCTTCGATCCGGATTAACGCCTTGACCGATGGGGCGAGGATCTCGGATTGACGCGCCTCCTGCGTCATGTTTTTCCAAGAATGGGCACGGTTGCTGTTGCCAACGATAACGACGAGGGGCACCCCTGCGTTTAACGACTCGACGAGTCCTGTCACTAGGTTTGTGGCTCCCGGACCGAGCGTCGCATCGCAGATGCCGGGGCGTCCGGTCACGCGTGCCCATGCGTCAGCGGCGAATACGCCGGATCGCTCATCGTTGATGAGTGTATGTTGAAGCCCTAGTTCACGCACTGCATCGTAGAAGGGCAGTAGTTGGAACCCAGCCATACCGAACATCGGGGCGGGGTTATGGTTCTTGAGCATTTCGGCGAGTGCTTGCCCGCCGTTCATCTGTCGAAATGAAGACATAGATCTCCACCCCCTCAATTACGAAGTGAGCAATTCTACAAAGGTTGGCACTGTTATGCCAACGGTGACGTCACATTTAGCAGCTTGTTTGTTAATGTATGAGACGATCCCATTTTCCCATGCGGAACACGCATCGCCGATACGGGCGGTCATGGCGTCGACTGTGACCGCCGGTGTAGAGTTCTGATCAAGGATTTCGAGACGTTGAATTCCAGCCATATCTATCCCAACGCCGGCATCGTTGAACACCGCCCCTCGCGCCTGCACTGCAAGTCCATAGCCGGGTCGTCCGGCAAGTCTCCCGCCGTGCGAACCCGTAATGATGATTGCGTCGCTATCGTTGGGCTCGACGAGTGATGCAGAGTCACAGGCGATTACCCTCACTGGGCCTTCGCGTAGAAGTTTGCGTGTTTCCAGGTAGGCAGGTGCATCGCCTTCAAACACTTTACCACGCTGCATGGCTTCTGCCACCTCTTGGCAAGTTTCGCCCACGGCACAGCCGAGAGTTTTAGCGGTTGCATTGCAGTGGCTGATCTGTCCGCGTGTGAGCATGTCAGCACCGTCTCCAATACGTGCTGATGTATGGGCAACCGTTGCGGCTGCCATCCCTAGCCGCTGTAGATAATCGAGTGCTCCGATGCCTGCATTATCTAGCCCGATTCCTGCGTCATTGAAAATCACACCGCGTAAGCCTGCGAGTGCTGCCAAGTATCCGCAGTAGCTGCCTCCGTGGGAGCCGGCAACGAGCACGGTTCCCCGAAATTGGGGACCGAGTTTGGTAATGCTATCGGTGAGTTGAATGGTCTTGATGTCGTTGGGATTCAAAGCAACTTGCATCGGATTTCTCTTTCTAGCAGTTGAGATTCATACCTTAGCACTATACTTGAACCTTTTCAGTTCAATACAATACATCCTCAATTGCTCTATGGAGTTTCCAATCGCCCTTTTCTTTGGCAAATTTTAACGCCTTATATAAATCCTCCCTCCCTCGCGGGCGGGCCAACTCATCCTTCGCTAAACTCCGATAGAAATAGGCACGAGCATTGTTTGGGTCAAGTTGGATAGCAGTGCCATAATCGGCAATCCCGGCGAAATGTTGTCTTAATTTAACCTTCGCTAAACCTCGGTAGTTGTAGTAATCGGCATAATCAGGCTCAAGGCTTATCGCCTTGTCAAAATCGACAATCGCATCAGTATAGTGTCCGAAGTCATATTTCACCCTACCCCGATTACAGTAGGCATAGGCAGCATTGGGCTCAAGACTTATCAGCATGTCATAATCGGCAATCGCAGCGGTATGTTGTTCTAACTTGTATTTTATCCAACCTCGATCATTGTAGACATAGGTGGCATTGGGCTCAAGGCTTATTGCCATGTCATAATCGACAATCGCAGCAGTGTGTAGTCCTAATACATCCTTTGCCTTACCCCGATAGTAGTAGGATTTAGCATCAGCCGGGTTGAGTTTTATCGCTATATCATATTCGATTATGGCTTCAAAGTATTCACCTTTATCCGCTTTTGCTTTTCCCCTATCAACATATTTCTGGCTATCATCACCGTTGTTACCACTTGTCTGTATTTTACCACTTTGGGTACGCGAGGTGTCGGAAAGTATTCCGAAAATTATCAATCCTATAAATCCTAGGAGACAGGCAATTCCAATTAAACGTTCTTTCATTACACCTTGCTCTTTTCTATTTTGCTCAGTGAAGCCCTCAACTCCCCTTTCAATGAGCTAAATCTTGTCTAATCTAACGCAAGTTGCTAGTTGATAACCAAACGTCAGAAACCGACACAATAGTCGGGAATTGAAATTCTCTCCTACTAAAAACATACGGTAGGATTCGTCCCCTCCGAATCGTGACTCTGACTGTTGACGCATATCGTAGGGAACAACGATCGTTGTTCCCTACAACTCGTTAGGTGTAACAACACTGCTAAGTTTTGGTGATTTGCTCTACTATACACATTGCGCTCCGCTGGAGCGCGGACCTTGAGACAATCGCCGTTCTATAGACATATCGCTCTTCTGGAACGAAGATTGAACACTTGACGGGCGGGGCAACTCCGCCCCTACGAGAAAACTGATGGATTTTCAATAGATGATAGCTTGGATTAGTATAGCACATTGATAGAAATTTTCAACATATTTATCCGACAGATTGTCGCCGTTGTAGGCGGAGATGTATCAGGAAACTGAGTGTGCCGATGACAGTCAGGCTCGCGCCAGTTAGGAAAAGACTGCGGTAGCCGAGTGTTTCGATGATGTAGCCGCCTCCCAACGCCATGGCTGAGAAACTCAAGCCCGATGCCATCTCACCGGCACCGGACATCGTCCCTCGGCGGGTTGGTGACACCACCTCCATGGTGTAAACGAGGAAGGTCGGATACCGGATCGAGGTCAACGCAAGCACTCCGATGAAACCGAGTCCAGCAGCACTCCAGTGAGAGATAAGGATTAACGGCAACATACTGATTGCGGTTCCTAGCGATGCCCACGCAGCAGTGCGACCATAGCCCCATCGTCTCGTCAGCAGGGGTACAATCAAGGCTGTTGGGATAGAGAGCAGCCTACCTGTGGCGGATAACACACCGATGTGAACTGTGGAGATGTGTAGACCGGCATCCATGTAGACGTTAAAGAAGATGAAGAGCGTGCCCACACCGGTTACGACGAGGAGCCGAACTAACGTCAGGAATGCAATCAACCGGAGGGGAGAACTCTCTTTGGCCTGTCTTTCTGTTATGGGTTGAACGTGAGGCTCACGGGTTGCTACGATTGCTATAACCGTAGGAATTAACAATAGGCTGGCAAGTAACAACGAGTATCGGTACGGCGCGGCCTGATCGAGCGAAACGCCAAGATATATGGCACAAACTCCCGGCAGGAAACCACCGACTAGACTTCCAACAAATCCAGCCAGCGACCAGAGTGCTGCTTGCACTGAAAAGACATGGCTGCGCTCATTCTGTCGGGTGACTTTCATCACAAACGGTGCAGTGTTTGCAAAGTACATGGCAAAACCGATGAATGCGAAGCACCAAGTAATGAGCAACCACACAGCTTGCCAGTTTCCTGTGCGTAATTCGGCAAAGGGTAGGAATCCGCAGCCTATCATGAGTAGAGTCAACCCTGTAATCATCATACGACGATTGCCTAAGCGTCCGCTGAGGGTTCCGGCAGGCAGGCAAAAGAGGGCAAAGAGCAGCATCCCGCTTCCGTTAACCAAGCCAACAAATTCGGGTCCATATCCTAGGCGCAGTAGGTACAGGTTGAATAGAACGGTATAGATGCCACCATCGACGGTTAGTCCGATTAACATCGTAGTGATGAGGTACAGGCGCACATCGCGGTTGAAATCACGCAGGACGTGGAGATAGGTGGGAGTTGCTCTGTTCATGCTGTTGGACGTGACCTATGCCCTCTCGACCAACTGGCGTGTGGCATCCACCACGTAGGTTACATCATCGCGTGTGATGTGACGATGGACAACTAGACGCGCACTAGCAGGAGGGCGCGGGTTCGCGAGGATACCGCAGGTCCTCCATTTCTCAATAAGCGATTCAGAACGCCACCCTAGTTCCTCGACGTTTACCATGGCGAAGTTAGTAGGTGTGGGAGGGCGTTGGATTTTTAGCCCTTCAATTGACTCCAATCCTGTACAGAGTAGGCGGGCGTTTTCATGGTCTTCCGCCAGTCGATCCACCATCTTCTCCAATGCGACAATACCCGCTGCCGCGATAATACCCGCTTGACGCATACCGCCGCCCATGCGTTTGCGTACAGCATCGGCTTCGTCAATAAAGACATGGCTACCACACAGTAACGATCCTACCGGCGCACTCAACCCTTTTGATACGCAGAACATCACCGAGTCAATGTGCCGGGTATAATCTTTTACACCTATCCCATGTGCCACCACTGCATTAAAGAGTCGAGCACCGTCCATGTGGATTTTCAATCCGTGCGTTCTCGCTGCTGTGGAAACCGCTTCTACCTCTGCGGGCGTCCATGCGGATCCGCCGCTGCCGTTGTGGGTGTTCTCAATACACAGTAGGCTCGGTTGGGAGACGTCCTCCGAATTGATGATCTCGTCCAACTGTTCGGGTTGAATTACTCCGAACTCCGCCTGCATCGGATGGGGTTTCACTCCATGGAGGACGGCAAATTCGCCCCGCGCTCCGGCGAACAGATGAGCGCGTTCCTCGAAAAAGACATCGCCCCCCGAACGGGTGTGAGCGAATAACGCACATGCGTTGCCCATGGTGCCGCTAGGCACATAAAGCCCCGCCTCCATTCCGAGTGTTTCTGCAGCCAGTTCTTGGAGTTTATTGACGGTGGTATCCTCTCCGTAACCGTCATCTCCGAGGGCTGCCTCCATCATGGCTTCCTTCATTTCTTGTGTCGGCAGGGTAACGGTGTCACTTCTCAGGTCTACTGTTCTTTCTGGCATTCTCTTTTCTTTCTGTATCCATCAAAGGGCGAGTGTGCCTCGCTAATGAGGATCAACCCTAAAGTGTTTTACCACATCTTCATTCAACTCAAATCCCAGTCCCGGACGGTCAGGCACTTCGATAAAGCCGTCTGCATCAACCTCCATTGTCGGGGTTAGCAGCTCGGAGATGATTGGCGAATCTGGAAATGCGATGGGCGTCTCAAAATACGGCATATTCGGGAGTACCGCAGCGAGATGGATTTCTGCCGCCACTCCGACGACATGGCACCACGCGTGGGGTACACAAATCAGTCCCCTTCGATAAGCGGCTTCCGCAATCCGTGCAATTTCTCGAATTCCGCCTGAACGGACTGAACTGGGCTGCACCACATCCACCCGTCCTTTCTCCATAATATCCTCAAACTCAAATCGTGTGGTGAAACCCCAATCGCCTACCGCAATGCGGGTATCTACCGCATCTGCCAACCGGGCATAGCCGGCGAGATTGTCCGCTGGGAGGGGTGCCTCAATAAAGTACGGGCGATATTCTTCAATCGCACGGATCGAGGCGATGGCTTGTCCGACCTCGTACCAGCAGTTCTGCACATCAATCAGGATTTCTCTGTCCTCACCGATGGTTTCACGGACGGCTCCCACAATTTCGGCATCGCGCTGTGTGCTGACATGTCCGAAACCGCCGGGCCACTCCTCTAACTTCATTGCATGAAAGTTCCGTTCCTTTGCCAATGTAAAACGTTCGACAATCTCCTCTACATCCTCACCCGGCGGGTAGACGGTCGCATAGGGCATCACCTTCTTTTTAATTTCGCCGGCTTCCCGCACGGTGCAGCAGGCGTGCCAGATCAGTTCACAGACCGGCTTGCCGAGTGCTTTGCCTGTAATATCCCAGAGTGCGGTCTCCACCGCTCCAATGGCAGCAATGGTGACGCCACGTCTCCCGAATAAGCCTGTGGCGGAGTACATTTTTTGCCACAAGCGTTCAACTTGCAGCGGGTCTTCGCCGCCCAGAAGTCCTTGTAAGCCGCCGTCGGTGCGGATGATAGCATCAATCACCAGTGATGGGGATTCCGCCTGCCCAATCCCGGTGATACCTTCATCGGTATGCACGCGTACTAAGGTTTCGTCCGCTTTACCCGGATCTGTCAACGCAATGGTTTCTATTTCTGTGATTTTCATTTTAGTTTAGCCTCTTATCTCTCGCTAGGAATGCCGTTCGATGGCGGATTATAGCACGTTTTCTGACGCTGAATCAAGTGGATGTTGCCTGACTAGAAGTTCTCTATGAAACAGTGAAGATGGAATCATTTACGGGCGAGGTCACCTCGCCCCTACGATTGATGCAGAACCTACCCTCGATCTTATCGGGACCCGCGTTGATTTCCGTAGGGATTGGGTTGCCCAACCCGTTGGCACCGTGCTGTAATTTGCATAACGGTTACGGCATACGGCGTATGCCTACTACTATCTTAACGCAAGTTGCTAGTTGTATGTGACGCAGTAAAAGTCAGCTCCCAATATCCGTAGGTCGGGCATCATGGGTTTTAAGAAATTAAACGGGTAATTCTATATTTTCCCAGACCCGGTAGGTGCGGTTTCCAACCGCACCGGACATCGCTCGGAAATTACCCAATTAATAAATTAATCTTCATCTTGCCCGACTCATAGCCCCAGCGGGGCGACATGTGTAAAGAAAATAGGATAAAACCAGCCTTAAAGCCCCAGCGGGGCGACATGTATGTGGTATCGTAACGCAACTAGCAACTTAGGTTATCTTAGAAAAAATTGAGGGAGCAGTTCTTTTGACGCGAGGAGCAGCTCGTCGAGCATCGCTTCCGCTTTATCGGGCAGGATTGCCATTTCATCGATCAGCAACGCCTGAAGTGCGAGGTTACGATCTCCCTTGACTGCAGCATCAGCGACCAGTTCGTGCCACACGAACCGTTTCTCCAGAATCCCTTTGAGCACCGGCGGCACCTCACCCATCTGTATTGCGCGCACGCCTCCAGAGTCCGTTACGCCCTCCAACTCGACTTCAGCCGTTGCGGGAAGGTTAGCGATTGCGCCTTGGTTGGCGACGTTGACGATATAAATCTCACGACGACCATTTGCAATGGCACCGATGAGGCTTGCGATGCCTTCGCCGGTGATCGAGTCGTCCTGCACGTCGGGCAATTGGATCTCGTCCAGAAGCCCCTGATACTCCTTAAAGAATTCGGCACGAACTTCCGGTTCGGCAGGTGCTGCGGTCGGTTTGCCGGTTTCGTAGCCGTGTCCCAGAAGGCTCTCGTACATGCCGTAAGGTAAATTCTTCGGCCCGCCCTGCACCTGTGTCAAAAACGGGTAAAACTCTATAATGTGATCGTCGGACGGATAAACGATATGATACCCGTAAATTTGTGATAACCTTGCACTGAGGACTCGCCCTTTCGGTGCTTGACGTTCGGCGACACGCCGCATCAATTCTGGATACAGGTCCTCTCCCTTGTGTAGAACGCGGGTGAACCAAAAATAATGATTCGTTCCGACCCACATGCAATCCAGTTCTGTAGGCGACACACCCAGAATCTCTGCCGCATACACGATCCCTGCTTGTACCCCGTGGCAGATGCCGATGACGTTCACGTCGGTATACTTGTGCATCGCGCGTAGTAGCGTTGCCATGGGGTTTGAATGGTTAAACATGATAGCCTTGGGGCAACGCTTCTCCATCTCTTGACAGATGTTGATATAAGCGGGGATTGACCGTAGCGCCATCATCATCCCTGCCGGTCCGCAGGTGTCACCGATAACTTGAGAAATACCGTATTTCTCTGGGATGCGGATATCGGCGTTGTGGAAATATGAGTTGTAAACATTCCGCGTGATTTCGGCACCGCTTCCGCCAATCGAAGAGATAGCGAAATCTGCACCATCAACGGCATCAACAAGGTCAATCGTCGAACGAATTTTGAATCTCGTTCCTGCGATTTCGGCTAAACGCCTTCCCATTGCCGCCATTCTTTCAACCTTTTCGCTGTCGATGTCGTAGAGGACGAGTTCCGAATCGCCCAGATCTTGACTCAACAGCAAATCTGGTATTGCGCGGCGGAAATAGAGACTTCCACCGCCGAGACATACGATCTTTTTAGCTGGCACAACAATACCTCCGTGGTGATAATGAATTAAGATTTTGGGCTGATTCTTTTGGCATGACTTTGGTTTGAATGGTCAGAAAATCGTCAACGGGATTTTGAACCAGCCCGGAATTTGTACGCATTTTATGATAGTTTTCAAAGGTTGTCAATACGAAGGATTCGGTTTTGATGTTGAGTTTTGACGGCTCCGGTTGTATAATTTACACAAGGATCGACGCAAGTTTAACCGAACTCGTTTTCAAGGAGGAATCACACCGATGAAAAATCGAGTGGGAGCATTTTTAGCGAATCGATTGCCTCTCAAAGATGTGGAAGATCACATCAAAAAGCCGCTGCCGAGGCATATCAACTGGCTTTTCTCTCTGGGAAGTATGGCAGCCTTTTTGCTGATTCTTCAAGCAGTTACTGGGGCGTTTTTAGCGTTTTACTATTCGCCCTCACCTGACCACGCTTATAACGCTGTGAATTATATCAGCAAGGAGGTGGCTTTCGGCGGTTTTGTGCGCGGATTGCACCATTGGGGTGCCAGTGCGATGGTGATTGTTGTGTTTTTGCACCTACTGCGCGTTGTCGCTTACGCCTCCTATAAACCGCCGAGGGAGATGACGTGGGTCACCGGGGTCTTGATGTTCCTGATCGTGTTGGGATTCGGTTTCACAGGTTATCTGCTGCCGTGGGATCAAAAGGCGTATTGGGCAACGGTGGTCGGCGTTAAAATTGCCGGCACTGCCCCTGTCATCGGGGAATTTGTTGGGAAGGTGCTCCGTGGCGGGGAGGAGGTCGGTGCTGTTACCCTGACTCGGTTTTATGCGCTGCACACAATCTGGCTACCGTGGATCGCTTTTGGGTTGGTTGGTGTGCATCTGTTTTTTGTGCGCTATTACGGTTCAGCGGGAACCCCCAAGAACGCTCCCGAAGATATGCGGTCGGGCAAACCGTTTTATCCGGATCAGCTCTTTGAGGATGCGGTCGCGATCTTGATCCTGTTCATCATCCTTGCCACGATGGCGATCTTTATCCCTGTGCCTCTCGAAGAGCTTGCTGACCCGACCGATGCTAGCTATGATCCGCGTCCGGAGTGGTATTTTCTGTTTTTGTTCCAGTTGCTCAAGTATTTTGAGGGACCTCTTGAGGTGGTTGGTACGTTTGTTATTCCTACGGTTGGGTTTATCCTGCTCCTTCTCCTTCCATTTTTGGATAGGAAAGAGGAGCGGACTTCCTTGCTGAAACGTCCTGTCGCGCTTGCGGTTACTTGTGTGTCTGTTGTGTTGATTGTGCTGCTTACCGTTCTTGGTGCGATTGCGCCTAGATTGGAGCCTGCTCCTGAGGAAACACCTGTGACTGAGGGGGCGGTGCCAACTCAAGAAGAGACTCAGGAGAAAAAGGAAGAGGCGGTTTTTGATTTTGGTTTGGATTAGGAATTGTCTGAATCAGGATTTTTAGGATAGAAGGATAAACAGGATAAGGTAGGGCGACGTCCAAAGATTTTGGGAATGCCCTAACTTTGTTGCCGATAGTACATTAGAAGACTATAACAAGGCAATAGAACTTAACTCGCATTTTGTCGAGCCCTATTACAATCGCGGCGTCGCTTATCACGAAAGACACCAGTATGATCTTGCCATTAAGGATTATACCATGGCAGTAGACTTGAAACCAGACCTTGCTGAAGCCTATACCAATCGCGGTATCGCTTACAACAACACAGGCGATTACGTCCGCGCCATTGAAGATCTTAACAAGGCGATAGGACTGAGCCCAGACCTTGCTGAAGCCTATTACAATCGCGGCAATGCTTACTACGAAAGACGGGAATTTGCTCAAAGTATCAAAGACTATAGCAAGGCGATAGAACTGAAACCACAGCTTGCCGAAGCTTATTACAATCGTGGCGAGGCGTGGTTACATCTAGAAGAATGGGAAAAAGCCGAATCGGATCTAGCAGATGCCAAGAGCATGGGGATAAATATCATAACTGCATTTGATTACCTCTATGAAAGCGTTGCGGACTTTGAGCAGAGTAATGGTGTTAAGCTACCGAAAAACATTGCCGCAATGCTAACACCTCAAGTAATTGCCATGCGAAGAGGGGATTTACAACAGCGAATAATTAAGTTAATCGAGCAACTCCCGGCAGATAAATTGCAAATGGTCATTGACTATCTGATAGATCTTCAAGACGAAGAAGAATGGGAGGCAACTCATGAATTGGCG
Source organism: Candidatus Poribacteria bacterium (assembly GCA_965116925.1). Taxonomy (GTDB): domain Bacteria; phylum Poribacteria; class WGA-4E; order WGA-4E; family PCPOR2b; genus PCPOR2b. The sequence goes on from OZ220744.1 coordinate 5,995,334, forward strand.
GGCGATCCGGAAATTGCCAAGAATTTAGAACGTGCAGAAGCAGATATGAAAGCGGGAAGGCTAAAGCGTTGGAATGATGTTAGACGGGACGTTTAATGTACAACTCACCGATGACGCAGAGAAGCATTACAACACGCTTGACGCCAACATGACGCGACGAGTGAGCCGAGCGATTAATCTCCTATAGATGCGGCAAATTAAATCCGTAATAATCTGCGATTCAGACGATCTTTCTATTCATCGTTTCGATCTCTCAGTTCTTTAATACCATCTTGTATTTTGCATATCCCACCTTTAGTCCAATCCTATTGATAACCTTGGTCTATCTGTGCTCCAATAGTCCCCGCTTAATCCTTGACATGCCTCTTTGTAATGTTCTATACTGTCTGACCGAAAAGGAGGCTGTAATGTGGTGCGACAGACAACGCCAAAAGTCCCATTCACCGAGATGCCCTGGACTCAAATTAGATTCCTTCATGTTTCAGCGATCTCCCTGATAGCATGGGCGTGTCTGTTGCGACCTGCATTTGCCCAACATACAGATCCGTTAGGGAATCCCGTCTTCGATAAAAGCGGGAAGGAACTGTATACACTCCAAGCGCGCTTTGGCGTGTTGGGTGGGGACTCACTCCTGCGCCGTGACTCGGAGTTTCGCAGTAAAACGAGCAACCGGAACTTCTTTACCTTCAATATTCCGGGCGAAAATGTGCTCCATCAGTTGACCGTTGGCAACTTTCCGACCAAGTTTTCGAGTTTTACGCTCAATAAAGAGCTCTTTGATGCAGCCCGTTGGAATATAACGGTGCCGAAAGCAGGCGGCAGAGTATCTGCTTTTGTGGGGAGGGTAACGAACAACACCTTTGCGCTATCCGGGGATCGGGTCAGGCCTATTGAGAACCGAGATATTGTGAGCCGTTCCGATTGGTTCATGGCGGGCTTGCGGGCGGAAGCGAATCTCGGTGCCCACAGCGTCCGATTGGGGGCGTTGCCGGAATTTACTATGCCGTTACCTAGGGTCGGGTTTAACTATGTGAATCGGTTTTTTACCAACTACGATCTCACCCGCACGAGCAATCCGTTTCGGGGCGTTACGATTGCCAATCCGCCGCCGGAATTGTACCTGCGTTTCAGCGACGCCTCACCGGAAAATCCGGGCGGTGCAAAGGTCTTTCGTGTCCGCGTTTTTGTCGATGATATTTTGGAGTATGACATTATCGGCGGCAGAGAGTTGCCCGGTGTACTGCTGTTCCCGAACGACAGCAGGCGGGACGGGAATTCACGTTGGGTGGACGGCGAAGGGACGTTTACCTATCGATTCTTCCTTTTCAGTCCGCAGGAGATTAATAGTGTGCGGTTTGAGGTTGATGTTGCCAACGACTACCTAGTTGATCTTTCAACGGACAACCAAAATTTTCAGGTGGAGTTAAGTGCGCCGGGCAACGTTAAGGACGAATCGAATCGGAAGGTACATCGGTTTGAATATGGCGAGTTAACCGATGAAGCGACGATGGGATTCGATCTCCAAACGACGCTTCTCGGATTTTCGATTGAAGCTGAACGTGCGTGGTATGTGCAGACCAAACAGTATCCACTCCTCAGTGGCAAGCGGGCGCACCGCACAACGGGAGCATGGTTCATTGATGTGAACCGGAACTTTGGTCCGGTGACTTGGCGCAGCGAGGTTACGCGGATTGCTCCCTTTTACACGGCGAGAAATTTCATTGACGATAACGACGACGACGATCCCTATGCGGATTCTCGCGAGCCGGAGATTTTGATTTCGGGGAATACGAAGGATGACTTAGATGGCGATAGGGTCAAGGACTGGAACGACGATTTCCTGCTGTTCTTTGCGGATCCGCCGAGTTTTCGCTTAGGCCTCAACCGTGAATCAATCGACTTCAATAATAATGGTCAGCCTGACAACCTCGAAGACGATGATAAACCGAACTACCGTTACGATTATGATGAGGGTTCTTCTGGACACCACACCTACCTCAAGGTTGAACTGCCGTTTGTGGAAGGGCTTTCTGTTCTACCCGGATATTACGAGAAACATCTGATTCTTCAACACAAGAGCGCGAGAGGATGGTATAATGTCTTATCTTACGCACCGAAGTCGATTCCTCATTTCGGGACGATTCTCTTTCGTTATACCTTTCGTCGATCTCACGATATTATTCCGGACGATGTTGTGATCCGCAGTACAGGCGATATTATCGAGGATGATTTGGTGCGTCAAAGGTATCTCGGCAATATTTTTACGATGATTGTCGATTACCAAGATATCAAGAATCTTACAATTCGTAGCAAATTCAAATACCAGCGGGATACGTTGTTCCACACGCGTCAACGGGTTATTGATACTGCATTGATTAATCAGATCCGCTATGACTATAAAGTTCGTGAAGACCTGACCATCTCTCCAGCGTTTCGGAGTGATCGAAACATCGGCTATACGTTTCCTTTTGATAAACGGACTGCCTTTGATACCATCCGAAATGTTTATATCTTGACTTTGACTCATCAGGTTGCGGCGCAATTGCAGTTGAGTGCCGGTGCACAGTATCTGACGTGGCGGGATCGCAAGGATTCACAACGGAGTCTCAACCGAACTGTTAGCTTTTTGGAGCTTGTGCTACAGGGCGATGCCTTTGGGCAGCGGATGGGACTGCTGATTACCGGTGATTATATTATCCAGAATTTCCTTGAGCCGATTGGAGGCGGCGAAAGGCACACGAACATTGGAATTTCGCTGTTTTTGTTGTAGGCTGCTACATGTCGCTCCGTCCCGATAAGATCGGGCTTCAAAGTTACTGGAGCCAAAACTGAGGTCGTTGACGGGCGAGGGAACCTCGCCCCTACGGATTTTCAATACATAGCAACTTGGGTTATAAATAAAGAAATAGAAAGGAGTAACAACCATGCAAGGGCAACCGTGGGATGAAATGCAGCCATACTTTCGGCTCATCACCCCTAAACGCATTATTTTGGCGATTGTTGTTTTGCTTCTTATTGCTGTATCCTTGACCAGTATGTACACTGTCGAGGCGGATGAGGTGGCTTTGGTGCTACGGTTTGGGCAATACATTGACACAACTCAACCCGGCTTGCGCTTCAAACTCCCGTTTGGGATTGACCAAGTTATCGGTGTCCCTGTCAAAAGGGTGTTCAAGGAGGAATTTGGGTTCCGCACCCTGCGCGCAGGCGTTCGCACCCAATATGATCCCAGAGACTATTCCGATGAATCACTGCTGTTGACAGGAGACCTCAGCATCGCTGATGTTGAGTGGGTGGTTCAATATCAGATTGGTGATCCGCGAAAGTTCCTGTTTGCCATCCGCGATGCGACCCGGTCCTTACGCGATCTCTCTGAAGCGGTGATGCGGACAGTTGTCGGAGACCGTACTGTCACGGAAGTGTTGACCGTTGGACGTATCGAAATCGCTGCCGAAGTGAAACAAAGCCTTCAAGAGTTGCTCGATCGGTACGATACCGGTTTGATCCTTGTGAACGTTACCTTGCAAGATGTGAATCCCCCGGAGACAGTGAAACCCTCTTTCAATGCTGTCAATGAGGCAAAGCAGGAGAAAGAGAGACTGATTAACGAGGCACGGAAGGACTATAACGAATCTGTCCCGAAAGCCAAGGGTGTTGCGCGGCAAAGGATCTTAGAAGCAGAGGGATACGCGCTCAAGCGTGTTAACGAAGCGAGAGGCGATGCCGATCGATTCAACGCAATCCGACGGGAGTATCGAAATGCTAAGGCGGTGACCCGTCGCAGGCTCTATCTGGAGGCTATGAATGAGGTTCTGCCGACAGTCAAAGAGATCTATATCATTGACGGTAAGTCGAATGCTCCGCTCCCGATTCTACAGCTTGACAAGTAACAATTTTCATCTCACGAAAGGATATCCACGATGAATCCCAAAGCACTAGTATCAATAATCGTTATTCTCATCATCGCTATTCCCTTAGCCTCAAATGTGTTCTACACGGTTCGTGAAGATGAACAGGTGGTGATTACTCAATTTGGCGAGGCGATCAAAACAACGAGTGAAGCGGGTCTAAAAATAAAAACACCGTTCATCCAGAAGGTCCAGCGTCTGGAAAAACGGATTCTCGAATGGGACGGTTCGCCCAACGAGATTACAACGAAGGATAAGCGATTTATCTGGCTGGATACCACTGCCCGCTGGCGCATTACAAATGCCCTTGCGTTTTACGAGAGATTCCGCGGTGGGAATCCAGAAGCACTTGCTCAATCTCGGTTAGATGACATCATTGATTCGGCTGCCCGTGATTTGGTGACGGGTCAGCTACTCGTTGAAGTTGTGCGTAACTCAGACCGTATTCTGGATCTCAATTTGGAAGAGCTGGATCAGGATGAAGGAGGCGGTAGTGCTGAACAGCTGGAAAGCATTTCAGTGGGCAGGGATACAATTGTAAACATGATCTTTGAAAAGGCGCAACAGAGCATCCCCGAAGACTGGGGGATTGAGCTAGTTGACGTACGGATTAAACGAATTAACTATGTAGAATCTGTCCGTCGGGAGGTTTTCGCCCAAATGATTTCCGAACGAGATCGAATTGCTGCCAAGTATCGGTCAGAAGGTCAAGGTGAAGCGGCAGATATCATGGGCCAGAAACAGAAGGAGTTAGAGCGCATCCAGTCTGAAGCATACCAGAAAGCGGAGCAGCTTAGAGGTGACGCTGACGCGCAAGCGATTCAGATTTATGCACAATCACACGGTCAAGATCCGGAGTTTTACGCGTTCCTTCAGACGCTAGAAACTTACCGTAAGACGATCAACACCAATACCAAGCTGATTTTATCAACGGATAGCGATCTCTACAACTATCTCAAGAACGCCGGGCTGACAGGGAGACGGTAGCACTGGAAGAAATAGGTACAAATGATTAAATCACTCCAGTTGTATCAAGAAAATAATAGTGGTAATTCATGTCCCGACTTGTCGGGGTTCTCGGAGCGGAACGCGACCGGTAAAAAATCGGTTCAATACTCCCCGACCCGCCGCCATCCACCATGGATTCGGGCACGGGTTCCATCGGGACCGAACTATACCGAACTCAAGCGGTTGATGCGTGACCTTGAGCTGCACACCGTTTGTGAGGAGGCGCAGTGCCCAAATATCGGTGAGTGTTGGGAAAGCCGATCGGCTACTTTTATGATCTTGGGCGATGTCTGTACGCGTCGGTGTATGTTTTGTGCGGTTACCAAAGGGAATCCGGAGGGCGTTGATTTTGATGAACCTCGTCGGCTCGGCGAGGCTGTAGGGCATCTGAGGTTGGAGCATGTGGTAATCACTTCTGTCAATCGTGACGAGCTTGCCGACGGTGGGGCGAGCATCTTTGCAGAATGTATCCATGAGTCGCGCCGGCATAGCCCCGGCTGCACCGTTGAGGTGTTAATCCCAGATCTTGAGGGGAATTGGGACGCGCTTGGCGTGATTGTCGAAGCCAAACCTGACGTTCTCAATCATAATACGGAGACGGTGCCGCGCCTCTATCGCAGGACGCGCCCCCAAGCCAAATATCAGCGCACCTTAGACCTGTTGCGCATCGGTAAAGAGATGGATGGGACGATACTGACCAAGTCGGGCTTGATGGTAGGATTAGGGGAGAGCACCGAAGAACTGTTAGAAACGATGCAGGATATCTGTGATACAAACTGCGATCTTTTGACGATTGGACAGTACCTCTCGCCGACATCGAGGCATTTGCCGATCCAGCGATATTACACCCCGGAGGAGTTTAAAGAGTTGAAAATAGCCGGCATGGAGATGGGATTTCGGCATGTGGAATCGGGACCGCTCGTCCGGAGTTCGTATCATGCACGGGAACAGGCGCAGTTGTGATTATCGCGGATTTAGATTGGTAATTCAGATTAGGAGTGATACGGAAAGGAAATTCACGATGCCTGACCAATACAAAATTTTGATAGCCGATGCCCCGTGGTCTATAGAGCCGGAACGGGAGGTTTTCGGAGAGATAGGCGCGGAATTAATCGTTGCCGAAACAAAGACAGAGGACGAACTGCTCTCTTTAGCCCCCCAAGTTGATGGGATACTGACTGACAGGCAATCAATAACCGATGCTATCATAGCGGTGGCACAACGGTGTAAAGCCATCGCTCGCTACGGCGTCGGGTTTGATAACGTGGCATTGGAGGCGGCAACGGCTGCAGGAATCATTGTTACCAATGTCCCGGCTTACTGCATCGATGAGGTCACCGATCACGCGATGGCATTGCTGCTAGCGTGCGCTCGAAAGATTCCGCTTTTCCATAAGCACATCAATAGTTGGAATCGGGATGTGGGTCCCCCGATGCGCCGTATCCGTGGACAGACGTTAGGTGTCATTGGGTTTGGCAGGATTGGACAGGCGATCGCACCGAAGGCGCAAGCCTTTGGGTTGGAGGTTATCGTCTTTGATCAGTATCTCACGTCGGAAGCGGTTCAAGCGCACGGTGCGGCGAAGGTCGAACTCCCTGAACTCCTTGCAAAATCTGATTTTATTTCTGTTCATACCCCATTGACGCCTGAAACGCAGAACTTAATCGGTGAAGCCGAACTTCGTCAGATGAAGCCCAACGCCTACCTCATCAACACCGCGCGGGGCGGTATCATTGATATAGTTGCACTCCATAAGGCGTTGAGCGAAGGTTGGATTGCTGGGGCGGGGCAGGATGTCTTACCACAGGAACCCGCGCCCCCTGATGAGCCGCTCCTCACACTGGAAAACGTCATTTTAACGCCGCACGTTGCGTTCCTTTCGGAAGAATCAACGTACGATGCTCAGAAAACCGCAGCGTCAGAGGTTGTAAGGGTGTTGACGGGGGAGATGCCGGAATCGGTGGTGAATCCGGAGGTTCTAGACAGTTCCGTGCTTCGTACCAAAGCACTCGCGGGATAATAGGAAGACGGGAAAACGAGAGAACCAGAAAACGAGACGATGAAACGGTTATGTGTGCAGGTTACGGCATACGGAGTATGCCGACTACTAGCAACTTGGATTACACTGCCTCCGCTATACCGGATGCTGCGGAACGGTAGGCTGCATCGAGCAGCTCTACGCCTCGCATAGCGGCTTCCCCCGGTGACCAATTTACATCGGTTATTCCGAGAATCAGGTCCACGAAATTGTTGGGAGGACCGTCGCACTCATAAGCACCTCCATCTGGTGCAACGTCGGCAACCTCGTCAACTCCGTTGTGCCGGCGTAACTCCATGCGAGCGCGTTCGGCATCTAGGAGCAGCATCCCCTCGCTGCCAAAGAAGCGGATGTCTACCTGAAATGGTCGATGGGTTGGGACGGTGCCTGTACCGCTGACCGTGCCAACGGCACCACTTGTGAAGCGGGTGGTAATTGCATCATACAGATCTACCTGCGCCCCCGGTGCGGTCATCATACTGAAGACAGTCTCTGATCGCAAACCTGATAGCCAGAACATCAACCCCGCCGAATGCGAAATTTGCCCATGCCCATAACCGCCTCCCGCGACTTGGGGATCCGCCCATGTTGCAGGATCCGGATTGAACATCGTTCCTTCAGACTGTCCGCTCACCTCCGCAACATCCATGCCTTCGCCGCTGAGCAGCCCACGGATCGGTGAAGCCATGTGGCACAGCACATACTCTATTGTGCCGATTCCGCCGTCGTCCATGAGTCGTTTGGCATGTTGGATGAACGGCTTGTGATGCCAGCCGTAAGGCACTAGTAGTTGGACGCTCTTCTCATCTGCTAACCGCACCAATTCTCGTGCATGTTCAGCGCGAGTGGTTAGCGGTTTCTCACACATGACGTGCAAACCCTTTTCAAGCGCGGCGGAAGCGTGATCGTAGTGGAGGGTATGGGGTGAAGCCACCACCACGCCATCTAATTCGCACGTGTCAAGCAGGTCGTGATAGTCTTCGGTCGCATACGCAAACCCGAACGCCTCTTGCACCTGTCGTAATTCTTCTCTTCCTAGACGACAGACGCCTACTAGTTCGACATCCTCGCGCCCTGCGAAAACAGGCATGTGATTGCTAGTCGCCCACCACCCTGCCCCGATGAATCCCAAGCGCGCTTTTTTCTGTCCATTCATGATGTGTTCTCCATTCTAGGAAAAATATCCAACATTAACGCCTAACAAGCCAGAACTCACCTTCGCTATGCGTTGCCAACGCGCCTAGCAATACAGCACCGGGGAAATCCTCCGCCATATCAATCGCCATTGTGAAGATTCGGATATCGGTTGTCGCACGTTGCTCAATAGCCTTTAGGTCGGGAATGCCTGAAGTCAGAATACCATCGCTAAATAACACTACAATTGTGGGGGCTCTGCTGTGTGTTTCTTGTAACGCTTCGAGCATATCTTTGTCTGAATAACGTTCGCTTTTCACAGGCTTCGCACCCTCAAGATGGGCAACGGTATCAGCGATGTTTGTATCGTTGACGGGGAGGAAGTTGGGCTGGTAAAATTGGACCTCTTCGCTGAAGGTGCAGACGTTGAATTGATCATGCGATTCGAGAAAGTCAAGCGAATCCGTCATGATGCCGAGGATTCTCCCAAGTTTTCGCGGGTTCAAGCCGATCATGCTTGACGAGAGATCGACGCAGTAGATGATTCGCTGCGGTCCCTCCTGCCTTTCGATAAATTTGACGAGTCGGCTTTTACGACGTTCCTCCGGATCAACTTTTTTGATGGGATTTGTTATCACCCGTTCCATCTGTGGCATCGCTTGCGGCGTGACGCTGCCCGTTGACAATCCCACATTGTCGCCCAGATTCATTGGACCGAGGCTAAACTGCGTCGGCTCTGCTGCTGAAACCACCCCTCGCTCCGTGGCAGGTGCGTTACTTGTCAAAATCTTCAGTGCCGGTTGGTTGGTTTGCACATTCGCTTTTTGGCGCCGTACTTGCGGACGTTTCGGGCGATTCATCCGTTTCCGCTTAGGTTCTTCGACCTTCATCAGTACTGCGCTGATAGCGTCTTGATTCGCGATAAATTGCTCGCTGGTCCAGAAGAAAAATCCTATGACGCCAGCGATGAAATGTAAAGCGAAAGAAACAACGAAGGCTTTGCTTGATCTATACTTTGATCGCATTTTAAGGTGATTGTTCCTTTAGTTTTCTGAAGGGTGTTGGCGTTCAACGGCTTCTCGCAAACGCACCATATCCGCCTGCAATTGTTCGACTCTGGCTTCAGCGACTTCGGCTCGCGTTGTTGCTTCAGCCGCTTCAGCTCTTGCCGCTGCGGTTTCGGCTTTCGATTCCGTGAGTGTCACTAAGGGTGTGCCATCGGGTAGATAGGGGCGCATGAAACGGAGTTTGTTAGGGAGATCCTCGGTTGAAAACAATAGATTTAGGGCTTCGCTGTACAATGCCCCTCGCTCATCGGGTGGAATAGCTTCATATCCGTCTTCTCTTCGCCGCCATCCACAAAATTCGGGAGGCCGCTCCCCTTCCGGTTGATGAATGAAGTATTCGTGGATACCTATTTCCGAGAAATACCGCCTCATTTTTTCTCCCCGATCTTCTTTCGCTGTCGAATCGGATAGAAATTCAAAAACAACAGTTGGAGCCGCTCCTTCTGCCCATGTATAAAAACTTCGGCGCAGCGGTTCGGAAGGCACACCCAACACCACGAACACATCGGGAGCAACGAATTTCCGTACATCTCCCTCTTGATAGTAGACAAAGCTATCTGTGCCAACATACGCCAGCGTGTCGCCCCGACTGAAATAGTCGTTTAGTTGCTCGCTGAGAATGCTAATTTGGCGTCCATGAAATTCGGTAACTGACATCGGTTCACCATCTTCTGTAGGATAGCCCTTTAGGTAAACAGTCGGTCGACCAAAAGCCCTTGGCATTTTTGGCAAAAATTTGCGGCGTTTATCTTCAAAGGTTGTTAGATCCATTATACATCCCTCCTTAATCAATCACGACGCATTCCGTTACCGCATTGACATTTTTTTGGCATTCAGCTCCCGCCGCAGGACAACGCCCCACTGACCGACTACCCATAGCGCATCGTCGTTTGGAGCGCGGACTATAGTATACAGGTTGTTGGATATGTCCGTATGTTCTCGTTCCCACGTCGTACCGCCATCCACTGAACGGAGAATTGTGCCGGACGCGCCAACAGCGTAGATTTCCTGCTCGGATAGCGCGAGGATGTCGTAAAGGGTTTCGGTGACACCGCTCGACAAGGCTTCCCACTTAAATCCACCCCCCGTTGTGCGGAGAATAATGCCGTAATCGCCAGATGCCCAACCCTTCCGCTTTGTGATAAATGACACTCCGTACAGGTCATAACCGGTGTCGGTTTCGTGATGTTTCCAATATCCGCCGCCGTTGATTGTGCGTTGGACAATGCCGCTGTGCCCAACCGCCCAACCGAGCGGCGCAAATTTCATCTCAATCCTTTCGAGGTCTTTTCCTGTGGAGGTGCGTTGGGGTGTCCAGATGGGGCCTCCGTCTTGGTTATGAATAATCTGCCCATCCCTGCCGACAGCCCAACCTTCGGAGAAACTGCCAAATGCAACATCGTTTATCTCAAAGGGTAACGGTGGATCCTCCTCAAATAACCCTGGACGCGTCGGGGTTTGTCCCGCCGACCACTTTGCACCGTTGGTAGTGTACAGCACAGTACCGTCACGCCGCATTGACCAGCCCCATCGGGTTGCGTCTTCGGAGTTTAATCCCGACACATCGGCAAAATGAACGCCAACAAGGGGCTGTCCAGTGCCAGTTTGCAGGTGGGTCCAAGTTTTCCCGCCATCCCGAGTTTCCAGCAGGATGCCGTTATCTCCGGTAATCCAACCGTGTGTGCTGTCTAGGAAGAGGATATCCCGGAAATCATCAAGTTGCTCGCCGAGTTGCCGTTCCCATGTTTGTCCACCATTTTCAGTGTAATAGATATGTCCTGCGTCACCGACCGCCCACGCGTGTTGATCGCCGATGAAATGCACGTTTGTGATTGGCAGTCCAGATTGACGGAGACCCCGACGATGGCGGGTTGGTCTTTCTCGGTTTTCGATTTCCGTTTCTGTCTGTGCGACCGCTGTGGCTTCAGCTTCGGATTCAATCTCGCCTTCCGGTGTAAAACGCCCAGCACGGGATCGCTGCTCTGTCATATCTCTCTGGAAGATGTCAGTGAAATTATCGTCTAGCGGATTGTCGATCGTTGGCTGTGGCTCTTGAGCGTTATCCGCTTTTGCTTCCATATCCGCCTGCTTGCTCTGGGCGATTAGTTCTGCCGCCGTCTCAAGTCCTACATAGGTCGGCAGCCAACTCTCGCCTTGATCGGTTGTTACGAGGATAGCTCCGTTACGATTGATGCCCCAAGCCCGTTGATGGTTGTGAAACTTGATTCGACGAAGTCCTTCTACCATGTCTTCCGGGAGGATTTGTTTCCACGTCACGCCGCCATCCTGTGTGATGAACGACCTACCATCCCCCCCCACAATCCAACCGGACTTCGCGTCGGCGAAATGCACTGCGGCAGCAGGCTGATGGGTCTTGTCCTGAATCTCCCAGTAGTCCCCGCTGTTGACCGTATGCAGCACCAAGCCGCCTTCGACCCGTTGGGGGGTAATAGCCCAGCCTTCGGTGCTATTGACGAAATGGAGTGCGGTGATTGGTCGGTTCGTTGTCCCGGTTTTCTGAAGTTTCCACGTTACGCCGCCGTCCGTCGTATGGAGTGTTTGTCCCTGATCAGCACCGAGCCAACCTTCTTGCGTATTGATGAACTGCATAGCACTGATTCGCTGGAAGTTTTGCACCACCTTTTTGATGACTTGCCACGTCTGTCCGCCGTTTTCTGTCCGGAGCAGCACACCGCGTCCGGCAATCCATCCGTGATCTTCATCGACAAAAGTGACCCGTCGCAAATCTTCTTTCACACCGCTGTGTTGGGGCACCCACGTTTTGCCACCATCCGTCGTGTGTGCAATCACGCCGCCGGATCCAACCGCCCACCCGCGCAAAGTGGCTAGCTCATCCGCCGTGCGATGAAAATAGGTATCGGCGAAATCGGTCTGCCAAGTCGCCTGACGGACGATGTCCCAATGATAGGTGACCTCCTCGACGGTCGGTTGTTCCTCGGCAACTTCGGTAGCTTCCGTCCGTTCTGCCATAGGAGGTAGTTCGGCTGGGAGCTCCTCTGCATCAACAGAGTAACGCATCGCAATTCCGCCTTTACCGACGGCAACCATCCCTTCCGGTGAAAGCGCGAATCCGTAAAGGTCGTTCTCCGTATCGCTCTCCTGCTTCTCCCATTTCTTCCCGCCGTTGGTGGTGGTCAGGATAACGCCACCATCTCCCACAATGAGACCGTGCTTTTCATCGGCGAAGTAGACCTTATTCAGGTTTGCCTCCGTGCCGCTGGGTTGGAATCTCCACGTTTTTCCGCCATCTTTGGTGTTCAGAATTTCTCCGAACTGTCCAGTCACCCAGCCATTTTTGTTGTCACTAAAGTAGATCGCGTACAGTTCATTATAGGTGGGTGTCTTCTGTTGCGTCCATGTCAGTCCACCGTTGGCTGTATGGATAACAACGCCGGGCCAACCGACCGACCAGCCTTCCTTTTCGTTGAGGAAAAACACCTCCTTAAGCATGTGAAATTCGCCCGGTGTCTGCTGCACCCATGTTTCACCGCCGTCAGCGGTATGCAAGACTGTCCCAAGATCGCCAACGACCCAACCTTTCTTTGGGCTGACGAAGTAGGTGCCCCGGAGCGAGTACCACCACCCGCTTTTTTGGGTTTCCCAACTTTGTCCGCCATCGGAGGTGTGGACAATCATGCCACGATCGCCGACCGCCCAACCCTCTAGATCGGAGACAAAATAGAGGCTTCGGATGTGGTCCCAGATGTCCGTCTGAACCTCAGTCCACGTTTGCCCGCCATCTTGGCTCATGGCGATGGTGCCTTTTTCACCGACAGCGATTGCCCTGTTTCCATCCGCAAACTGTATCTCCTCAAGGTTATTGGCGGTGGTGCCGCTGGCTATCGTCCACGTCTCCCCACCGTCCTCTGAGTGCATGATCGTGCCTTGCCAACCGACCGCCCACGCCTCGTCTGGAGTGGTGAACTGAACCCCGGTCAGATTATTTTCGGTGCCGCTCTCTAGCAATCGCCAGTTGTCTCCTCCGTCCTCTGTGAATGTGATGAAACCGATGTCAGCGACCGCTACGCCGCGTTTATTATCTGTGAAATGGATACTGTTGACGGTATCTCGAACATGGCCGTTGATCAGTGGGATACGGCTATCCTGCTTCGTCCATTCGGCACCCCCATTTGTTGTGTGGAAGATCGAGCCGTCAGTCCCGACAAGCCAGCCCTCGTTTTTGCTGATGAAGAAGACCCGCTTGTTATCGTTGATCATCCGGTCCCGTTCTCCTTCATAGCGATTACTCTGCTGCCTCCACGTTTTGCCACCATCCTCTGTGAGGAAAATCCGATCGTTTGCACCGACAGTCCAACCACGACGCTTAGTAACAAACCAGACACCGCTGAGCGGAAATTCGCTGATGTATTCATACCGTTCCCACGTTTTGCCGCCGTTCTTGGTGTAGAGCACATCGGCATCCTCTCCAACGATCCACCCCTCATCGGAATTTGCAAAGTGGACATCCCGGAGCGTTGCCAAAGTGCCGCTGTCTTGGAGATGCCAGCGACGTCCGTCATCGGTGGTAGCGATTAAACCCCTATCGCCAACCGCCCAGCCGTAGCGAGTATTGGTGAAATAGACCGCCTTAAAATCGCCTTCCGTTCCAACTTCTTGGCGTTCCCACGTCTTTCCGCCATCCTTTGTATGGACGATCATTCCCTTTTCGCCGACGATCCATCCACGTTCGGCATCTGCGAAATGTAGATCTGTGAAATTGACTTCCCAATCCGCTTTGCGGGTCACGTCTTGCCTACAGCCGATGAGTAATATTATGAGTGCAAGCGCAAATGTCATGGCTCGAAATATATGTTGATATGTCCGTTTCATCTGATTTTTTCTCCTTAAAGTGTCGTAATGCTTGCAGAAACGCGGAAAGCCCGAAATCCAGTGGTGTGCCAGATCGGCTTTGGACCTGTCTCAACTCGATGAACGAGCGGAAAGCAATGGTGAAAATGCCTCTCGAAATTCTTGATCCTTTGGACGTGAAAATCTCCTAAATGTTGAAGGACTAATCCGTTTCTGTCCTACAAAGTATAACATAATTGTGTATTAAACCCTACACCAAAATTCACTGAACAAGGATGCCTGTCTGAACATTCTGCCCGATGGGGTGTAGGGCGTTTGCTGCGCTCCGCCTTTTTGCTTGCATTTCAAGAGTCGGTGTGCTAACATGAACGCATCATATCCTCGGCGAAAATTTCATACAGATACAGTCGCGCGTATCTCATTGAGATGCGTTCTCAGACTGGATTTACAGGACTCAAAATTGACAGGGTTGATAATGAAGTTGAGAATCTTTAAGCGTTGATAAACGCACTTATCAAAGGTAAAACCGCTTTTCCCCCGGCGGAACAGGGGTGAGCTTAGGTCGCAATTAACGGTGTGGCCTGCTCCGGAGCGGGATTCAACTGGACAGGGAAGCCGGCACTACAGTTTGGTGCAGATTGGCATTTGTGAATCGACGAGACGAACCGAGATAGATCAGGTGGGGGCCAACGCGTGGGACCATATACCGTGATTGACGAATAGCAACCCGATACCACACCCGCTGAATAGAAACCAACCCTTAACCATCGAAAAGGGTACCACAAATGGAAGCGTTGCTTATGCTGATAATTCTTGGAAGTTTGAGCCTCGCTGCTTATCTCCTCATTAATTATCCTTTCGATCCACCCAAGGACGGGAAGCAACGCGATGACGACAGGCAGAAGAAACCAAAACGTCGACGCATTACGCGAATTGAAGATATTGATGGTCGGATCTATTTTCGAGGTGCCCCGCCGGAGGAATGGAAGGCTTTAGAAGAAGAATACCAGAGACAGCAGCGAGAAAAATATTACAGATAATCGACCCTACACCCCCAGAATGTCCGATACAATCTCTTATCGGATACAAGTAGGAGGAATATTTTGGAATTACGTTTTGACGAATCGCAAATCCGTTACTATGCAGAAAAGTATCTGGAGGACCATCCAGTTTACGACAATTCCGTAAAAAGCATTATAGGTGAGGTAAAAGCAAGAAGGTATCTAACACTATCCGACTTGATAGCACTCTCAAACTGGACAGGGGATCCTCGAAACAAGCTTCGCATCGAAAAGAACTCCAGTATCTCCATCGAAGAGATTACACGAATCGCTCTAAGCCCAGACACGGCTGAGCCCGACAGAATCAACAGCCTACAACTGTACGGTGTTGGTCCAACAATCGCTTCCGCAATCTTACACTGGTTTCACAAAGATTGTTACCCTATTTGGTCCAAACCTGCCAGATACAGTGTTCACCTCGACAAAAGCAGAGACGAACCAAAGCCCGAAGAGTGGCAAGCCTATGTCTCATTTTGTAGATGTTTAGCGAAGAAAAGCAAAGTAAATATGCGAACTTTGGACAGAGCACTCTGGAAATACGGGAAATACCGAGGGGCATAATTTGCCGCGAAGGGGGCATCTCCCTTGTGGCAACACTTCAAGAGACGGGGATTTAAAAGGAGATAAAATGATAAGCATTGTTAGGCAAAAACTTTTGACTATACATCACTTGACTGACGATTTAGTGCCGAATAGTAATAATAACTCACGAATAATTGAAATTCTAACAGAACGAGCAGGGTTGCTTGATCAACTTGGAGAATCTGATGAGGCTCAAGCCGATAGATTTGCCGTGAGGCACATCGAAAGGCATCCCAATAGAGATCATAGCCATCTATCTTATGGGCGTGCAGCCCAAATAGAACTTCAAGGAATTGCAGAGAGGAATGGAATGAGGGACCTATTTCGATAAAAGGAGAATATCCTATAAATTAGCTTATCGGACATCGTTGTGAAAGAACAGTCGTAAAAAGTGATAAAAGCTACAAGGGAAAAACGCTTTACCACGTCTCCCTTGTAGTTTAGGATTGTTTATCAAGGAATAAAGGGAGGGGCTATGGATATATTGACGATGGTATTGATTGCTCTTGCATTACTATCCGTGGTGACAGCAGGTGTGGTGCATCGAGCGTATTCTCGGTCGCAAGATCGTGTGCAGGAACTTACTGCGAAAGTGTCAGGTTTGGATGTAAACCTCGAAGATAGAGACAGCCAATTAAATTCAGCAACTCAAGAAAGAGATGGATTACGCGATAATGCAAATCAACTTACTGCAAAAGTGTCGGGTTTGGAGGCAAGTCTCGAAGATAGAGAGAGTCAATTAAATTCAGTAACCCAGGAAAGAGATGAATTACGCGATAATGCAAATCAACTTACTCAGCAGGTGGCAAGCCTTGAGGCAAATCTCAACGCCAAAGAGGAACAACTAGCTGAGCTTAATGCGTTCGAGGAGCGTTCCTTAAATGCGTTCAAAGTGTTATCATCAAAAATAGTGACAGATCAGGGGGAGTTATTGAGATCGCAGACGGTGGATTCCGTCAATAACTTAATTAGACCGCTTTCGGAGGGAATTGATAAGTTTAATACGGCGCGAGCGCGAGCTGAAGGTTCTCTGAGTGACGACATAACAAGGCTTACATCTGAAACAGGCAAATTGGCTTCTGCATTGACGAAGGCACCTCACGTGCGTGGCAGATGGGGTGAAATGCAAGTTGAACGTGCCTTGGAATTGTCAGGTCTTGCTAAAGGCACCCACTATACGGTGCAAGATACCGATGGAGCAGGGGGACGAACTGACTTTATTGTCCATCTATCCAATGACCGCCACATCATCATTGATTCAAAGGTGTCTCTAGTTGCCTATCTTGATGCCGAAGGTGCGACTAATGAAGAAGAACGCACTCAGTTTCTTGAAAATCATGCGCGAGCTGTGAGAAATCAGGTGACCGTTTTAGCGGGAAAGGAGTATCAACAAACCCTGCCAAATACGGCAGATTTTGTGGTGATGGCGATGCCTGACTTTGCTTTGCCAGCTGCGGTGCAACACGACCATGACCTGATTGATTATGCTTTGGAAAGACGAATAGTCTTAGCGACTTTTTCTATGCTGGTGCCGCTGTTAAAATGTGTTGCGATGGGTTGGCAACAGAAAAACTTTGGGGATCAGGCTCAAGAAATTGCTGCTTGTGGTAGGGAACTCTACAAGCGTCTAGGGCCCTTCGTTTCTACTCACTTGTGTGACATTGGTGCTTCACTCAGCAAAGCTGTTAAAGCGTATAATGCGAGTGTGGGATCCTTTGATCAAAGGGTTATGCCACAAGCCCGGCGTTTTGTGGAATTGGACATAGCATCATCAGAATTGGAGGGCCCCGAAGTAATCAATCAGTCTGTTCGCTCTTTGAAAGATAGCTCCTTAGATGATTTGTAAGCCACAAGGGAGGCACACCTCGCAAACAGTCTATCCGTTGAGCGGCACTTGAGAATACATTAAGGAGGAAAAATTGGGAGACAAAGAGAATTACGATTTCAGGAAGTCCAGATGGGGCATGTCAAGGGATGAGGTAAAGTCTACGGAAGATGCTACATTTATCGGTTCAACTGAGGATTTCTTATTTTATGACGGGCGTGTAGCTAACATGGATTGTGGTATTAGCTATAATTTTGTAAACAACATGCTGGTATCTGCTAGGTACGGGTTTACAGAAGAACATAGCAATAAAAATGATTACCTATATGATTTTTTTAAATTAAAGGATATCCTGAAGGAGAAATATGGAGATCCGGCAATTGACGATATAGATTGGCGTAACAGACTGTATGTCGACAGCGAAGAGGACTACGGGTTCGCCGTCAGTCTGGGGCATTTGGAGCTGTTTGCAGCATGGGATACCCCTAGCACAGGCATAAGTTGTCGCCTTTATGGCGATAATTACGAAGTTGAATTAGGTGTTCTATATCGCAGCAAGGCACACCAACATCTTGTGGAGAAAAATTTAGAAAGTAAAGATCTTGATGATTTCTAATAGTGCTCAATCAAACCCTGATGAGTAATAAACACGTCCGATAATATTTCGGTAGGTCTGCACTAAAGTGTGGAGTCGTGAAATCGGCACTCAGGCTTATAAAATCGTTCATACAGCAACAAGACATTCATCAAAGAAATTCTCAATGAACACGGGGTTTGGAGGCGTATTACCGATGTATGACATTTTTGGGTGTACCTCGGATTTGTCCCATAATTTCAGACATTTGATGCCTACCACACTTAACTGCGGTGCTACCAATATTTCTTACCAGACATTTTAAGCCCTTTTTTGGAAAACCCCAAAAACAAGATCCAGTCATAGCGCGGATCTTGGTTGTCTCAATAAGCAAAAAATATGTCCCAATAACTTGTAGGGGAGAAGTCATGGGACTGCATAAGGCTTTTATTTTTATTAAAACACGGTATGGCGTTGGGTTTCACTTTATCTATCCTGTAAAAAGGTGTTGGTAGAAAGCGTAGCTTCTATTGTGTTTGATAGGGTTCTGCTTTAACCGTTCAACCCAACCTACCCGCTGTCAAATATCAACACGCCCTAACTCGGCATCTGGAAAGGAGGGTATCAACATGAAAGCCGCTCAACTGTATGCCTACGACAAAGAGATGAACGTCGATCTGAAAATTGAAACCGTACCTGAGCCAACGATCAGCAATCCTGAGGATGTGATTGTTCGTGTCGGTGCTGCAGGCTTATGCCGAACCGATCTACACATCATCGAAGGGGTATGGCGGGACGTGATGGATGCGGACGGCGCGTTGTTGCCTTACATCATGGGGCATGAAAACGCAGGTTGGGTTGAGGAGGTTGGCGTTGGCGTGAAATCGGTAAAGCCGGGTGATGCCGTTATCTGCCATCCCTTGCGGTCGTGCGGAATCTGTACAGGCTGCCGCCGGGGCGAGGATATGTACTGCGAGAACAACGCATTTCCGGGGCTGAGCGACAACGGTGGCTTTGCCGAGTATTTCCTGACCAATGAGCGGGCGTTGATTAAACTTAACGAGAATGTGTTGCCGGTGAATGTGGCTCCCATGGCGGATGCCGGCATCACTGCCTACCGGGTAGCCAAGCGGGCGGCGAAGATCTTGAATCCGGGCAGTTATTGTGCGATCCTCGGTGTGGGTGGGTTGGGACACATTGCCCTCCAGTGTTTGCATGAGTTGTGCGGCACCCGTACCATTGCGATTGACCGAAGTGAATCTGCCCGAAAATTGGCTAAAGACTTGGGGGCTCACCATGTGCTTGACGGCGGTCCCGATGTCGTTGAGGAGTTGAAAGAACTCACCGGAGGCGGTGCCCACGCCGTCATTGATTTTGTGGGAGAGCTCGGCGCAGAGCAACTCTGCTGGCAGATGTTGCGTCAAGGTGGGACCCACTTCGTCGTCGGTTACGGCGGCACAATTGAGGTCCCCACCGTTCACATGATTATCAATGAAATCGCAATTGTCGGCAGCCTTGTTGGCAATTATACGGAATTGGTCGAATTGATGGAGCTGAACGCCGAAGGTCGCGTTAATATGCGTGCACAAGAGTACTCGCTGGACGACATTAACACGGCTATCACCGACTTCAAAAATCGTCAGATTGTGGGTCGGGGCGTTATTGTTCCCTAACCCCTAGTCACACACAAATTGATGAAGGCTCATGTAAAAAGAAAGCATGAAGAGAAACCGAGTTTTTTCTTCAAAACTCGGTTTCTTTGCACTAAATCTTAACATGAGCAATTGATAGAAATCCAGCACGGCGTAAGTGGAGGGAAAAATGTACGATGATGTGCGGCTATCGCTTCCTGATACTTTAGATCGAGAGGTCATCTTCAAGCGACTGGAGAGGGTACTTGATCCTGAACTTGACGAGTCCATCCTCAAACTTGGTTTCGTCAAGTCGGTTAAAGCCGAAAGCGATCATCTAACAATTGAACTGCACCTTCCCACATACTGGTGTGCACCCAACTTCTCCTACATGATGGCTGAGGATACCCGTCGTGAACTTCTAACGGTTGAGGGGATCCACGATGTCACGGTTCGGTTGACAGATCATTTTGCTGCGAAGACAATTGAAGCGGGTGTGAACGCTGGCAAATCCTTCTCGCAGGCTTTCCCAGATGAGGCATCTGAAGATCTGTGTCAACTCAGCGATCTTTTTCTTCGTAAAGGGTATATTAAGCGTCAAGAACGGCTGTTGCAGAACTTGAAAAATGCGGGTTTATCATTTGAGGAGATCGCTGCCCGACGTATTAGCGACCTCTATTGTGAGGACGAATCTTGTCGGATCCGGCGCAACGATGGTCGAATATGTGATGTTGGGGAGGCTGAAGTCGCTCGTCAATACTTCCAGCGTCGAGCGGAAATGGACCTTGACTGCTCGCCTACTGCGCCTCTGATAATCGATCTGCGTGGTAGAGAGGTCACTGCCGAACAGTTAGAGAAGTATCTGATACGCGCACGCACCGTGCGCGTCGCACTGCAAGCGAACGGGTCGTTCTGTGCTGCTGTGTTGACAGCACGGAAAGGTAAAAACTGAGCCAACCTTTCAAAAGTGGTTCATAAAGAAAGAAAGTGTAAAGCGCGAAGAGAAACCGAGTTTTTTCTTGAAAACTCGGTTTCTGTTTCAGAGTCATAAATACCGTTAAATATACGAGGAGCCTTACAATGTATAAAGAAAATGGGCAAGAGATTTTTGTTGTTGACGGGCATATGCACTTTTGGGACGCCAACCCGGAAAACTGGCGCAATGAGTATGGCGAAGGTTGGATCCGCTGTTTCTACGATTTTCATACCGCCCTCAGCCCGGAAGAATATGTCTGGTCGTTTGAAAAGTATTGCAAATACGGTGAAGAGACGCTAGTTAACGATCTCTTTTCGGAGGGATACGTCGACGTTGCCATTCTCAACTCAACGTATCTGTACGAGTTTTATAAAAACGGATTTAATACCCACCAACAGAACAACGAGATCAAAGCGAAATATCCCGATCGTTTTATTCTCTGCGGTTCCTTCGATCCCAGAGCGGAGGAGGCCGGACTGGACGCGTTCCGGCAGATGGTAGAGGATTACCCGATTCAGGGACTCAAGCTCTACACCGCCGAATGGCGAAACGGCTCGAAAGGCTGGCGACTGAACGATCCGTGGGCTTACAAGTATTTTGAGCTCGCCGAGGAACTTGGGGTTAAAAATATCCACGTTCACAAGGGACCGACGGTTTATCCTCTGAATCGTGACGCTTTTGATGTTGCTGATGTGGATTATGCCGCCACTGACTTTCCCAATCTCAACTTTATCATTGAACATATTGGACTGCCACGGTTAGACGATTTCTGCTGGATCGCCACGCAGGAAAAGAACGTCTATGCCGGCATGTCGGTGGCAATGGCGTTCATCCACTCACGCCCGAAATATTTCGCCGAGATCGTTGCTAACCTGCTGTTTTGGTTAGGCGAGGATAAGATGATCTTTGGCAGCGACTATGCGATCTGGACGCCCAAGTGGTTGATTGAGAAGTTTATGGCACTTGAGTTGCCGGACGATATCAAAGAGGAATATGGGGTTGATCTTACACCAGAAGCCAAGCGCAAGGTCTTGGGTGAAAATGTCGCCGGTCTGTATGGGATTGACCTCTCCGCCCATCGCGAGAAACTGAGCCAAGATGAGATTGGCCTCAAACTTGCCGAGGGCGCATAAAACAACACTGGAACTTGGAACCGTGCTATACCAACCCGATCATTACTGTGAGGGCTGCTCATGATCGCTGCACATACTGATGTCGTTGGCAGCTTGCTCCGCCCATCTGAACTTCTCAGAGCGAGAAGTGAGGTTGCGACAGGCAAAATGACGCAAGCGGCGTTCAAAGCGATCGAAGATCAAGCGGTTGACGAAGCGGTTGCACTTCAGGAGGCGGTGGGCTTGGAGGTTGTGACCGATGGCGAGATGCGGCGGTTATCCTTCCAGAGCCAAATGACAGAAGCGGTCAGTGGTTTTGGAGAATATGATCTCGATGCGTTCCTCTGGGGTGATTGGCATGGTGACGAAGGTACGGGGAGTTTGAGCCTAGAACGCCCCAAAAGCTTGGGCGTTGTCGGCAAACTCACCCGCAAACGGCACCTCTCAACAGAGGAATTTATCTACCTGCGAGCGCGGACGAATCGTATACCGAAGATCACGTTGCCGAGTCCAAGCCTGTGGACAAACTTCTGGTCGCCAGAATACTCCACCCCCGCCTATCCCACGCTCGACAGTTTTCTTGCGGAGGTCGTTGACATTATGCGGGACGAGGTCGCTGAGTTAGTCCGGCTAGGTGCAACCTACATTCAACTTGATGCTCCCCATTATCCGTTGTTGCTCGATCCCAAAACGAGAACCTTCTACGAGGGACAAGGTTGGCGGCTTGATCAGTGGTTAGACCGGGGTATTGAGATGGATAACGCTGTGATTGGTGATTTTCCGGAGGTGACGTTCGGCTTTCATCTCTGACGCGGCAATCAGGGCAGCCGGTGGTTGGTCGAAGGGGGATACGATCTGATTGCCAAACCGATTTTTCGTGGCATCCGTGCCCAGCGTCTACTACTCGAGTACGACGATGAACGCTCCGGTTCGTTTGAACCGTTGCAGGCGATTCCCGATGACAAGGTCGCTGTTTTAGGGTTGGTCACGACGAAAACGCCGCGCCGAGAAACGCCGGAAGTACTCACTGCGCGTATCAAGGAAGCCAGCCAATTTGTGCCGCTAGAACGGCTTGCCTTGAGCCCGCAGTGTGGTTTTGCTACTTCGGTCCTTGGCAATCGCATTACGGCAGAAGATCAGAGACGTAAATTGTCGGTGGTTGTTGAGACTGCTAGAACGGTGTGGGACTAAACTGAAAAATTTTTGAAGGAGGAGCGACATGGCACAAACGCCTAAAAACCATCAAACCCGAACCGAATCTATTGGCAAATGGACGGTTCGGATTAGATCTTACCAGCTCGGTGATGCGTATATCTGCACTGTGGACAATGTAAGCCCCGGTGCTGTCATCGCCCGGTCTACGGCTGCAACCCGTGCTGATGCGGAATCCGAGGCGTTGGAACAGGCGAAAGCCGCGATGGCATAATTGTGTTATACGAGATTAAAGAAACCGAGTTTTTTCTTGAAAACTCGGTTTCTGATGTATTTGTAGAAGATACGAAAGTTGGGAGCGATAGAATGAACCTGAATAAATTATCACGAAAACATACCCTCACAAGTCTGGCAAAAACATGTGGGTGAGCGGCGAAAGTCAGTCCAGTTGGACTGGGAGAACTGCTCGCCAAATTGCCGAAGAAAAACGACCCCAATCTGCTCGTTGGATTTGAAACTAGCGACGACGCGGGCATCTACCGTCTCAACGATGAGATGGCTTTAGTTACGACCGCTGATTTCATCACGCCGCCGGTGGATGACCCGTATCTGTTCGGTCAAATTGCTGCCGCCAATTCAATCAGCGATATTTATGCGATGGGCGGAAAACCTGTGACCTGTCTGAATTTGGTGGGTTTTCCAGCGGATAAATTGGATCCAGAAATCCTGCACGGAATTGTCGAAGGTGCGCTGAGTAAAATCACTGAATCTGGCGCAGTCTTGGCGGGTGGCCATACGACCGATGATGAGGAACCGAAATTTGGGCTGTCGGTCACTGGAATTGTGCATCCGGACAACTATTGGCGGAACGTCGGTGCAGAGCCGGGAGATGTCCTGATCTTGACAAAACCGATCGGCAGTGGCGTGATTTTTAACGCCAACCTGAAAAATTGGGTGTCAGACCAAGCGTTAGACGAATGTATAGGGGCTATCACGACGCTCAATAAGGGGGCGGCGGCGGTTATGGCTGGGTTTGACATCCATGCGGTGACGGACATCACCGGATTCGGATTGGGAGGTCATGCCTTGGAAATGGCAGAAGGGTCGGACGTGACTTTGGAGATTCGCACCGACGACGTGCCGATTATGCGTGAAGCACTGGAGATGTATCAGAAAGGGATGCGGACCGGTGTCAACGCCGCCAATCGAGCGTTGATTGAAGAGTCCACACGTTTTGAAAAATCACTTCCTGCATGGCATGAGGAGATCTTTGTTGATCCGCAGACCAGCGGTGGACTGTTGATGTCTGTGCCAGCTGCTCAAAGCGAGTCACTGTTGGCGGCTTTACACAATGGTGGTGTGACAGAGGCACAGATTATCGGAGTTGTGAAGTCTTTTGTCAAACCGAACTATCTTGTTTTTGTATAAACCATGAAAATTTGCTTAATTACCCCTGCCCCAACATACTCCCGAAAAGGTAATCGTGTGACTGCCCTTCGGTGGGCCCGCATCTTACGAGAACTGGGACACCGTGTCGTTATTGCAGAGGAGTATCAGGGAGAGCGATGCGACGTGCTGGTCGCACTCCATGCCCGGCGCAGCCACGCCTCCATTGTGCATTTCCGCCATAAACACCCAGAGCTGCCCCTTATTCTTGCCTTGACTGGAACAGATCTCTACGGCGATATCCATACGGATGCATCAGCCCAAGAATCTCTGGAGATGGCGGATCGCTTCATTCTATTACAGCCCGCAGGCATCGAAGAACTTTCAGAACGTCTGCGCCACAAAGCGTGGGTAATCTACCAATCGATAACAGCACCGCCGGGGCAATTTGTTCCAAAGAAGAGCGTTTTCGAGTTGTGTGTGTTGGGGCATCTGCGTCCTGTGAAGGACCCATTTCGTACTGCGATGGCTTCCCGACAACTGCCTCCATCATCCCGAATTCAGGTGGTACATGTTGGGGGGGCACTCACCGACGACATGAGAGTACAGGCAGACGCTGAAGTCGCCGCCAATCCACGTTACCGCTGGTTGGGAGAACTCCCGCGCTGGCGGGCGCTCCGTGTTCTCGCACGCAGTCGGGTTCTTGTGCTGACCTCGCAGATGGAGGGAGGGGCAAATGCAGTTTGCGAAGCGATTGCGTGTTCTGTCCCCGTCATCTCATCGCGGATATCTGGCTCGATCGGTCTTTTAGGGAGGGATTATCCGGGATACTTTCCGGTGGGAGATACACAGGCGTTGACGGACCTACTCACGCGCCTTGAGATGGACACCGCATTTTATGATACACTCAAAGCGTGGTGTGAAGGATTAAAGCCGATTGTTGATCCTGACCGTGAACGTCAGAGCTGGAAACGTCTGCTACAGGATTTGCAATAGCAGTAAAAAGAAGGTGGAGGCAGCTATGAAAAGGGTTGGAGTTGTAGGTGCCGGCGCGTGGGGGACTGCGCTTGCGATCACGGCGGCGCGGGCAGGTAGTGAAGTCACCCTATGGGCACGAGAGCCGGAGGTTGTGGCGTCTATCAACGGACGGCAAGAAAATGAGATGTTCCTGCCCGGTATCAAGCTGCCCGACACTGTCCATGCGGTCAACGATTTGGAGGCGATGTTGGCACAGGACGCGCTATTGATGGTGGCACCCGCCCAATATGTGGGGAGCACCTGTGAGGGTCTGGCTTCAGCCGGTTTAGATGCTTCTCTCCCTATAGTTATCTGCAGCAAGGGGATAGAACAGGACAGCTTGAAGCTAATGAGCGAAGTTGTGGCGGAGCATTTTTCCAATCCGCTGGCGGTACTGAGCGGACCCACCTTTGCAATTGAAGTGGCAAAGGGGCTGCCTGCTTCGGTTACGCTTGCATGTGGTGATTCCGAACTTGGACAAAAACTAGCGCAGTTGGTAGTGCACCCAAAATTCAGTGTCCATCATTCCGACGATGTGATTGGTCCCCAGATCTGTGGTGCTATGAAAAACGTCATTGCCATCGCTTGCGGTATTGTTGAAGGCAAAGGACTCGGAGAAAGTGCGAAAGCGGCGTTGATCACCGAAGGATTGGCGGAGATAAGCCAACTATGCGTTGCGAAGGGCGGCAAAACTGAAACAGCGATGGGGCTATGCGGTCTTGGCGACCTGATTCTGACCTGTAACAGTCACACCTCACGCAATATGTCTTTAGGCTATGCTTTAGGACAAGGAGAGACGTTAGCGGAGATTTTGAGCGATCGAGTGAGCGTTGCCGAAGGGGTTGCGTCGTCCAACGCTGTGGCAGGGTTGGCAGCCCAGGTGGGCATTCGGCTGCGGATCTGTGGGATCGTTGACCGGATTGTACGAGGCGATGCAGAGGGCGATCAGATGCTCTCGGCACTTGTTCAGGAATAAAAAGATGCAAATACCCCAACCATTGACCCTTGACGAAATTCCCGAAGATGAGCAAGAAGCACTCCTGACAAAGGTTGCCACGGAGATCGTGAGACGGCGCCTGACCGTGCCTGCGATTTTATTCCTTGAAACTTGTAAACCCATTAACTTTATCGGTAGTCAAATGCTTATTGCACTTAACCCTTTTGTGACTTCAATTTTTAATACCGCTGAATACCAGAAATTTGCCCTGATAATCGAAAAGGATGCAAATGTTGAATTACTGACTCAACTCATTGAAAAATTAGACGGAGAGGAGAAAAAGTAGTATGTCGGACCAGGCACAGGGGATACGCTCGATCCTTGCGACAGATTGTGGCAGCACCACCACGAAAGCCATCTTAATAGAGAAACGGGGGGACGAATACCATCTTGTGGTTCGTGGGGAGGCGCCGACGACGGTTGAGGCACCGGTGGAGGATGTCACCGCTGGGGTCATCAACGCGGTAACGGAGGTCGAGGAGCTCGCTGGACGCAAGCTATTGAAGGACGGGCAGATCATCAAGCCACAGCAGGGAGATAAAGGCACGGATCTGTATATCTCGACGAGTAGTGCGGGTGGCGGTTTGCAGATGATGGTCGCGGGTGTTGTGCGGAACCTGACCGCTGAGAGTGCGGAACGTGCCGCGTTAGGTGCGGGTGCGATTGTTATGGATGTAATCGCATCCAACGACAAGCGACT
Organism: Candidatus Poribacteria bacterium; assembly: GCA_965116925.1. Classification (GTDB taxonomy): domain Bacteria; phylum Poribacteria; class WGA-4E; order WGA-4E; family PCPOR2b; genus PCPOR2b. The sequence goes on from OZ220744.1 coordinate 6,022,332, forward strand.
CCCTCACGAGAAGATTGAACGTATCCGACACCTTCGTCCAGATATGGTGCTTCTTTCCGGCGGCATTGATGGTGGGACAACCTCACACGTCGCGGAGTTGGCAGAAATTATTGAGGCAGCAAATCCCAAACCCCGTTTGGGAGTGACTTATGAATTGCCGGTAATCTATGCAGGAAACAAAGATGCGAGCGAGGTTGTCGGTGAGCGGCTTGGCGATAAAATGGCGTTAGAGGTGGTTGATAACCTGCGTCCTGTGTTAGAGCGCGAAAATCTGATGCCGACCCGTCTGAAGATTCAAGATCAGTTTCTAGAGCATGTCATGGCGCACGCCCCCGGCTACAGAAAATTAATCTCTTGGACCGATGCGCCGATTATGCCGACGCCCGGTGCTGTCGGCGCGATTATGCAAACAATCGCCGCACAACAGAATATTGAGGTGGTCGGTGTGGACATCGGTGGCGCAACGACGGATGTGTTCTCTGTCTTCAAAAATCAGGAGGGCGAGGCTATTTTTAACCGCACGGTGAGTGCCAACTTGGGGATGAGCTACAGTATCTCTAACGTCCTTGCGGAGGCGGGGATGGACAACGTTTTACGGTGGGTGCCCTTTGATATTGATGTTAGTGATCTTGGGAATCGAATCAAGAACAAAATGATACGACCTACGACAATTCCACAGGCGTTGGAGGAACTGATTATTGAGGGCGCAATTGCGCGTGAAGCGTTGCGGTTGGCGTTCGATCAGCACAAGCAGCTTGCGGTTGAACTGCGAGGGGTGCAGCAGCAGCGCACTATCTCCGAAGCGTTCTCTCAATCCGAGACCGGTGCGACACTTGTGGATATGCTCTCGTTGGATCTGATTGTTGGAAGTGGAGGCGTGCTTTCCCACGCGCCACGCCGGAATCAGGCGATGTTGATGATGATCGACGCATTCCAGCCGGAGGGAGTGACTCACCTCGCTGTTGATAGCATTTTTATGATGCCTCAGCTTGGTGTGCTCGCTCAGGTCAACGAAGCAGCGGCGACGCAGGTCTTTGAGCGTGATTGTCTCATCCACTTGGGGACCTGCATCGCGCCGGTTGGGATTACTAACCCCGGCGATGTAGGTGTCACAATCAGCGGCGATTTGACAGACACCGTACCGTTCGGCGAGTTACGTCTCTATCCGCTGGGTGTTGAGGAGAAAGCGCGGGTGACAATCCAACCGGAACGTCGTCTCGACATGGGGGCGGGGCGCGGTCAGCCGGTTGAAGCGGAGGTCGAAGGGGGTGTGGTCGGTTTGGTGGTGGACACACGCGGTCGTCCCCTCGAAGTTTCTAATGCGTCTACTGAGCGTGTTGCCTCCCTCAAGAAATGGTTTGAAGCATTAGATGTATATCCTGAAAGATTTGTGTGAAAAGTTAAGTACAAAACGCTAAGAGAAACCGAGCTTTTGCCAAAAACTCGGTTTCTGTTGAGGAGTCTCTTATAGTGGCACCGAGGCAGATTAATCTTTTCGATCGCGTCATGAAAATCTTGGGGCGGCATTACGCCGAGTCGTTTCTGAAACTCGCTTTTCCTGATACTGCTTTCCAACTGGTCGGGACACTGGAGAATGTGGAAATTACCCTGCCAGATCGACGCGCTGATTTTCTCCATAGACTTCAGATTGATGGTGAGGAGTATTTGCTCCACTTTGAATTTCAACTTCAACACCGAACAGATTATCCCCGCAATGTTTTTACTTTCTCTGGCGGACTGACGGACCAACATCAGAAACCAACAATCACTATCGTTTTGTATCTGGAGCGGCGGGAGTCAGACCCACCTAGCGAATATGTCGTTCAAATCGGCGAATGGGTCATCCACCGGTTCACCTATCCGATCATAAAACTGTGGGATTATACAGACCGTATCCGTTCTGGAGAGTTAAGGGAGTTTGCGCCGTTGCTGATTATGTTGGAGCCAGAGAAGACGGAGGCGGTGCTGCATCAAGAGAGGGAACTCATTTTACAGGAAAACCACCCACAGAAACGGGCGGATTCATTGGCAACTGCGGTGATGATTGCATCCCGCTATTTTGAACTTGAATGGTTATGGGAATTTTTTGGAGAGGAGGTGGAACAGATGCGCGAATCTGGTTTTATCACCGACTGGATTGAGGATGGTATCCAGCAAGGACTGGAGCAAGCTCTTCAGCAAGAGAAACAGTTGTTCCTCATCCGATTACTTGTTGCCAAATTCGGGGAGCTCCCTCAGTCCGTAACGGATCAAATTCACAAGATGACTACAAAGGAAGAACTAGATCAACTGGGGGTACGCCTCTTGACGGCAGAAAGTCTTGAAGAGATGGGGCTAAACGGCGGACAGTCTCGCTGATGGGGAAGGAAAACAGAGCAGGTGGAACAGATGCGTGAAGCTGATTTTATCGCCGATTGGGTTAAGGAAGACATCCCACAAAGATTTCAATTAGGATTTCAGTTAGGAGTCCAATTGGGATTCCTGTTGGGATTTGAACAAGGCTTCAAGCAAGGGAAGCGGGATCTTCTAATCCAGCAGCTTATGGCAAAGTTTGGGGAGCTCCCTCAATCGGTAACGGATCAAATTCAGGGAATGACCACGAATGAAGAGCTGGATCAGCTAGGAATTCGTCTCTTGACAGCAGAAAGCCTTGAGGAAATAGGGTTGAATGGCGGAGCGTCTCGTTGAGAGGAGAGGGATGGATACACTAATCTGGTTTTATCCCTGATTGGATTGAAACTTTTGGAAGGTTTTGCATAAGGTCATAATTCCCTTTTTGTGCCCTATCAACGTATGCCATGGATGCGGATTATAAGGCTATGAACAGACAATCAGAATAGGAGAAATTGACGATGCCCATTATGGATGCGCTGCCGGATATGAAACGAGAACTCAAATTCTTTCCGGTTGAGAATGAAAATCCCCAAAAACTGACAGCGGAACAGATTCGTCAGTTCAACGAAAAGGGTTATATCTTTCCGTTAGATGTATTTACAGAAGAAGAGATAACAGCAAACCGAGCGTATTTCGATCGGATTATGGGGATAGCAAAGGCAGCCGGTTTGAACAGCTATTCGATCAACGGTTGGCATCCCACCTGTCGGGGGATTTACGATCTGGCGTTGGACGACCGCATCCTCGATTATGTGCAGGATCTACTCGGTGAGGACCTGATCTGCACGATGACCCACTATTTCTGTAAGGAGCCGGGCGATACGAAACAGGTCACTTGGCACCAAGACGCCTCCTACTGGCCCCTGACCCCTAGCAAGGTGGTAACAGTTTGGTTGGCAATTGATGATGCAGATGAAGAGAATAGCGCGATGAAGGTTATCCCCGGATCTCATCTAGGCGGACAGATTCCCTTTGAGCACAGCACAGCGGCGGAAAATAATGTTCTTGGTCAGTCGGTACATCAGGCAGAGGATTATGGAGAGGCACCTGTTGCTTTTGAGATGAAGGCGGGGCAGGTATCGCTACATACCGATCTGTTGCTACACGGGTCGGATCCGAATAACTCGAATCGTCGGCGTTGCGGTCTCACCCTGCGCTATTTTCCACCGGATGTGCGCGGGCGGGATCCGAGACACGGTTCAGGCATCATCTGTCGTGGAGGCGACAGCGAGGGCTATTGGCAGCACATTCCAAGACCCGAAGGCGACCAGATCCGGAGGATATAAGCTTCAATCAACACAGGACCGCTTCTAAAGGATGTTAGTTGTTGCTAGCTGAAATTAACCGCAGAGACGCAGAGTACACAGAGTTTTTAAGGGATAGGATTTATGTCAGATTGTAGGGAACGCAGATCTGCGTTCCCTACTCATCTTAGAAAGGAACATAGGTAGGAAGATAGGGCTTGACTAGGTCCTTGACTCAGATAAACAAGGAGAAAGATATGCCAGTTTTAAGCGCAGCAGATATAGATTTTTGGGAAGAGAACGGCTACGTTGTTGTTCACGACGCGGTGCCGCCGGAGAATTGTAAGGCAGCCGAGCGTGCCATCTGGGATTTCCTCGAAATGGATACAGACGATCCAGAGACGTGGTATCCAGACCCGCCGCGCCGCGGCATCATGGTCGAGATTTATCAGCATCAAGCGTTATGGAATAATCGCCAATATCCTCGAATCCACCAAGCCTTTTCTGAGATTTGGGATACGGAAAAACTATGGGTTAGCTTTGATCGCGGCAGCTTGAACCCACCCGAACGGGATGACTATAAGTTTCCGGGCCCCCACCTACATTGGGATATGTCGTTGGATATGCCGGTTCGACTCAAGGTGCAGGGGGTATTATACCTGACCGATACACCCGGCAATCAAGGAGCATTCACCTGTATACCGGGATTTCACCATAAACTGGAGGATTGGCTCAACGATCTGCCCAAAGATGCGGATCCGCGGCAGGTTATTAAGCAGAGAGGTGCCGATGCCGTGCCGGTTGCGGGGAAAGCGGGGGATCTGGTCATCTGGCACAGTGCCCTGCCACACGGGAGCAGCCCGAACAGCGGCGATCGCCCTCGAATCGTGCAGTATATCACCATGTCGCCGGCACCGGAGGACAATGAGGAAGGGCGTCAGAAACGGATCGCCGGTTGGCAAGAACGGCTGACAGGGCTGGGCAAGGAGGAGAAGAAGAAGGAACACTTCCAGGGCAAGACAGCGGAATTGACGCCGCTCGGACGCAAACTTTTGGGACTAGATTCTTGGGAAGAGTGAAAGTACGTATATTGGTTCATTAGTTCATTAATAAACCATGAGCCAATCATTTTTCACGTTTCACGCATCACGTTTCACTTGTAAACCAGCACCATTAGTTATCCTACTGCAAATCATAATTTATGGAGGCTTATAATGTATAAATGTGCATTTCTGGGTTGTGGTGGACGGGCGCGTGGTCATGCACACGCCTATCAACATATCGAGCGCGGTGAAATTGTCGCACTGTGTGATATGAACGAGGAGTTGTTGAATAGTTTCGGTGATGAATTTGGGGTCGAGAAACGGTACACGGACATCCATGAAATGCTGGATAGGGAACGTCCCGACCTGCTGCATATCGTGACTGCGCCGGTGCTGCGGGGATCGAACGAGTTGATCCGCTACCCGCTGATGAATATCGCATCGGAACACGAAGTGCCTGCCGCGATTGTCGAAAAGCCGATTGCGGTGATGGGGGAGGATTGGCGTCAACTGAGCGAATTATGCAAGAATACCAAGACCAAATTTGCGGTGAACACGCAGCTTAACTTCCATCCGCCAAATCTGAAACTAAAGGCTGATGTCGCCGCTGGGGCAATTGGAGACCTCGATTTTATTGATGCCAGTGCGCGTTCAACGCCGATTGATCAGGGGCCCCATGTGCTGCAACTGGTCTCCTCGTACATCGACAATTCGCGTCCGGTCAAAGTTTTCGGTCAAGTTGCAGGGGGCGAGCATCTGGATTCTGCTCAACCATCGCCCGACCATGCGACAGCGTCGGTCACGTATGCCAACGGGGTTCGGGCGTTGGTCACATTTGGCACAAAAGGCTCGCCCGAAATCAGCGATCATGAATCGGTGTTCCAGCACAAACGGGTCCGCGTCTTTGGGAAGCGTGGGTTTGTCCATTGGTGGATGTACGGATGGGAGCGCAACACACCGATGGACGGCTATAGTCGTGGGGAACACGAGTACGGTGAACAGGATGTCTTGGGGCAGGCGGGTCTCACCGAAGCGATGTTTGATTGGCTTGACGATGACGAAAAGGTGCATCCCACCCACTTGGAACAGTCGCTTGCAGAGTTTAATACGATTTTGGGTATCTATCACAGTGCATTGACGCACGAGCCTGTTGAACTTCCGTTTGACCCGCCCGATGGGTTGATTGAGTCTCTCAAAACGTTGTTACTGTAAAGTCAACTACTTCCCTTGGACAGTAGGGGTAGGTCTTGTACCTACCCGTAGGTAATGATTTAGGACTTGTACAGTTGGTTCATAAGTCCCCCTGATAAGGGGGATTTAGGGGGTTAAAAATAGAAAATCTCGCGCCGCGTGTTAAATTTGCGTAAGTCCTGTGATTGTAAGAGGTTTGTCGTAGGGAATAACGGTCGTTATTCCCTACAGATTTTTGCCTTGAAGGCATAAAGCATAATGACACTTGAATATCCATTTATTACAATCGTATTGCCAGAGGCAGAAGGCGGCGGATATTTGATTGAATATCCTGATTTACCGGGTTGTATGTCCGATGGAGAGACAATCCAAGAGGCGATAGAGAACGGCAGGGATGCGGTACGATGTTGGATAGAGACAGCAAGGGTACATGGGGATGAAATTCCCGCACTAGGATCATCAAGTACATGAGGGGTGTTCATAATTATTGCCCCGATAAAATCGGGATTCACATCAATCTGAATCCGGTGCCTGCATCCCAATTTTATCGGGGAGATTCTAGATTGAAGAATTTGTAGAGTTGTCAAGCGTGAAACATGAAACAGGCATTTAGCCCCAGAGGGGCGACATGTTTATAGCCGGACGATAAGACCCTTCTACCAAGCCCCAAAGGGGCGACATGTGCCATTTGTCTGAATCTGATTAAACCGATAGTGCGGATTGCACGGATTATTGGCTAAATCACAGCGAAGCCGCATTCGAGCGTGTGTGCATTGACCTGCTCCTGACGCACCGACGTATGGAAAGGTATTTATGAGCACCCCTCAAGTAAATTATCACTTGCTATTGTTGCGAATTTGTGTATAAGCTGAAACTGTATTAACAGAAATAGGAGGTTTGGAATGGCGTATAGTAACGTTCCTATTGGAACATCTAACCCCGGTTGCATTGTCATCTTGATTGATCAATCTTGGTCAATGAGCGAAGATTGGGGAACCGGAACGAAGTCAGAGCGAGCGTCCCTTGCTGTCAATCGTATCCTTGAGGAACTCGTTATCGCTGGTCGAGCCGGAGATACGATAAAAGATCGGTGTCACGTCTCTGTTATTGGCTACGGTGAACGAGTGGAGCCAATCGTTGACGGTATGATATCAGAGGTTGCCTCATCAGTCATTGAATTCAAGAAAATTAAAAAGTCTATCCCTGACGGGGCGGGTGGGATTGTTGAGGTTGAGGTAGAAATGCCCGTCTGGGTGCAGCCAACGGCGAACAATGGCACCCCAATGCACGAGGCGTTTGAACGCGCTGCCGAAATTGTGCAACGCTGGTGCGACGATAGACCTGATGGTTTTCCACCAACTGTTATCAACATCACAGATGGTGCCGCCACTCAGCCTGATTTGACAATAGCTGCTGCAAGAAAAGTCATGAATCTCCGCACGACAGATGGCAACGTTCTGGTCTTCAACATTCACATTGCTTACAATACACACAAAGTTATTTTCCCAAACAGCACTGACCAATTGGTGAGTGATACCTTGGCAGAATTTCTCTTCAGTCTATCTAGTGTTTTACCAGAACCTTTGCGCGAAATGGCAAAAGAAGTGGGACTTCCGGCGGATTCCGATGCTCGATGTTTTAGTTATAATGCGGATGAAGTAACGATGATTAAGATCTTGGAGTTTGGTTCTTTGGGTGTAACAGGGGGAATACTTCCAGTTTCTGTTTGAAGATATGATTAGATTAACAGCGAGCTCCTTCATTATCCATAAAAAAGCGGAAAGCCCAGATGATTGTCAGGACGCATGTGCCCAAAATGATGAGAAAGGATGCTATGCCATCGCAGATGGCGCGACTCGCTCCTTTTTTCCAAAGGAGTGGGCAACCCTACTGGTAGAGCACTTCTGCGAAAGTGCCGATTTGTCTTCAGCGAAAACAGATTGGCGAGACTGGATAGTTCCCATCCAACAAAAATGGTATGATCAGATAGAAGAAAAGGTAAACGAACGAAACCTGTTCTATCTTACAAATTCGTTCAACGCTCAAGAATCCGCCGTTTCTACTTTTATTGGCATCGAATTCAGTAAAGATAGCGATGCGTGGGAGGCTATGATTGTAGGTGATAGTTGTCTCTTTCATAAGAGCGATTCTGAGTTTAAAAGCTACCTGATAGAGAATTCAGCGGACTTTACAAGTCGTCCCGAAGTTTTCGGTAGTTTTAACAAGGACAACCACTTTGAGCCGAAATTTATCGGCGGTGACACCAAACCCGGCGATACGTTTATTTTGGCAACGGATGCGTTAGCGAAATGGATTCTTGAACATAAGGAAATTGAGAAATTAGATGCAGCACTTGATAGACTCAAAGCGGTGAAGACGAAAGAACAATTCTACCAATTTGTCCATGAAGCGCGTCATGACGATGTCACCCGCCTTATTAATGACGACGTAACGCTCATGATAATTTCGGTTGAAAAGGCTCAAGAACAGTTGAATGATCAAGAGACTGAACAACGTCCATCAGTTGAAGATACCGATCCCCCACTGAATTTGTTGCCAATTCTTTTGTTGACAATGGTTACGGTGTTCTTTGGATTTGCTGCCTTTTGCTATATATTACTCTATTTTTTTTATCGGGACTAGCAGAGTACCTAACTTGGAGAGCGAATCATGCTTTGGCCAAGCCGGATTGATTATACACAGGCAGTCGGTGGTTATCCTCATGTCAGCATGTTAGATTCAACACTTAAAGGCGGGAATCCCCGGAGAGGGTCTAACAACTATTTGATAGTTTACTCCGGCGGCTTTTCGACTGTGTTTCCGATTGAGGTATTATCGAATACCTATGCGCTGCGGTGTTGGATTGCAGATATTGGGGATGCCGAAACTCGGTATAAAGAGATATCAGACTATCTAAGGCAATGCCGTTTGCCCTACTTTGTTGATTTCGCTTATGTTTCCGAAGGCATTCTGGTGAATGGTATCAGATATCCCATCACGCGCATGGAATGGGCAGAGGGGGAAACGCTTTGTGATTTTATTGAGCATAATTTGCAGGATGCTAGGTGCTTGAAAACCGCTGCGACGGAATTCCAAAAGATGGTTGCAGCCCTCCATACTCACCAAATTTCACATGGAGATCTTCAAGATGGAAATATCTTACTTAAGCGAAACGGCCCTGATATCGAAATCAAGTTGATAGACTACGATAGTTTGTTCGTTCCGGCGCTTCGTGGACAACCTGATAACATTGTCGGACTTCAAGAATATCAACATCCCCAAAGAATAGCAGGCGGTGGACAAGCGAGCGAGAAGGTAGACTATTTTTCGGAGTTGGTGATTTATCTTTCCTTACTGAGCCTCGTGGAAAGGCCTGATCTCTGGAGTCAGTTTGGAGATCGAACCGAAAAAGGGTTGCTATTCACAGTCGAGGATTTCAAAAATCCAGACCAATCCGACGTTCTCCGAGAACTTGAAAATCTGTCGTCGGCTGTGAAGCAACTGGCTTCAAAATTAAAAGAATTTTGCAAGCGATCGGTTGACCAATTAGAACCTCTAGAATCGGTATTGCCAAAAACCTCGCCTGCTCAAGTTGCCTACAATCAAGGAATCGTCTATCTTAATAATAACCAATATAATGAAGCGGTTGTCGAGTTTGAAAAGGCGATAAGTCTTAACCCAAATTATAAAGAGGCGCACTATGGGATCGGTCTTGCACACTTTAAGATGGGCAATTCTGGAGAGGCAAAAAGGGCGGTGGAAGAGGCTTTAAGGATTAACTCTCAGTATCAACATGCTATTCAACTTTTAGGCATTATAGAATCATCTACTTTTGGGACTCCAGTATCACCGTCTACGGGAACATCAGGACAAACTTCTAGAAGTCCAACTTCTCAGTCCTCTCCGTTGACTGGAGCATCGAGCCCGGGTGGCACCTCAAAACCTCAAAGTTTTACCTCAAATCTCTGGCAGTATACTACTGGTGTTGTAGCTTTTATTCTACTGATTTGTATTGGGGCACTTGCAATACAGATTAGAGAAAAAAATGAATATCTCAGTAGCATTGAGATATTGGAAAATGAACAGACCGAGACAAACTTGAGACTCATTGCTGCCTCAGACGAAAAAAGGCGGCTTTCCTTTGAAAATCGGCGATTACATAATCAACTGACTGAAAAGGATAAGGAAATTAAAAATCAAAGTTCTACAGTCCAGCAACTACAAAGCGAAAAAGAAGAACTTCGCAGCCAAAACCAAGAACTGCGCAATGAGAACACAATGCTACAAAACCAATCGGAACGTGGTACTACGACTTCTACAGTTCGGGCACTTTCAAATGAAAAGGCGGAGCTTCTCCGTGAAAATCAGAGATTACAGACTCAACTAACTCAACAGGAGAAGGAAACTAAGGTTCAGATTGCTATAGTCCAGCAACTACAAAGCGAAAAAGAAGAACTTCTTAGCCAAAAACGAAAGTTGCAGAACGAGAATGTAAGGTTACGGGGGCAATCGGACAAACAGCATTCACCTCTTGATCCTCTCCTTATAGATGACAACAGAGATCACGAGCAGTTCCGTGCGGCCTCTCTCCAAAAGATTTATCATAACAGTACTCCCCGAGTAAGATCGGCTGCGATTTCTAAAAATAATCAAGGATACACTGCCTTTGATAGGGGGCAGCACAGCAAAGCAATTGCTCTGTTCCAAGACGCCAAGGAGAGTGATTTGACAGCTTCAGTAGTCCGCTACAACCTTGGTTCCACTTACTTAGTGATGGAAGAGTATATCAAGGCCAGAAATTATCTTCAAGAGGCAGTAATTCTTAATCCCAATTTTAAAGAAGCGCACTATAACCTTGCTCTCACTCAGCTTAGGAGAGGTTACCCTCAAGAGACAAAGAAAGCAGCTCAAGCAGCCTTAAACATTGATAAAAATTATAGACCTGCTGGCCAACTTTTAGACTATATAAATAGGTTGATTGGGGCTGAATAGCTGATTTAGAAAAGGGACTCATTACTTGTTTCTTGTTGAGTTGTGTATACAGTATCATATCTTAATTACGGAGGTATTAAATGGCAGAAAAAACATGTCTAATGATTGGCGGCAGCGGCATGGCAGGCGGCTGGATCCGAAACTTTGTCGATAACTTCAGCGATCGGATAAAAATTATTGGATTGGCAGATGTACTGCCGGACGTATTACAGGAGCAAGGCGCAGCACTCGGTCTCAGCGAGGATCAGTTGTTCACGGACTTTAACGAGGCATGTGCGACGGTCAAGGCAGACTTCTGCGGCGTTGCGACACCCCCACCATTCCACAGTCCCGCAGCGATCGCTGCGATGGAGAACGGGATGCCGGTGATCTGCGAAAAGCCGATCGCGGACACGCTCGAAGCGGCGAAGGCGATGGTGACGACTGCCCAGAAAACCGGGATGCCGTGTGCGATTATCCAGAATTACCGTTATGCACGGAACAAGCAGGAGTTGGTTCGCATTCGGGAAGAGGGGCGGTTGGGACGGCTTCAGCATATCGTGGGACGATACGCCTGTGACTATCGCCGCTATCAATCGTGGGGTAAGGCGTGGCGGCACGATATGGATTTCAGTCTACTTTTTGAGGGCTCTGTCCACCACCTCGACATGCTACGCTTCCTCTCCGGCGGCGACTGTGAGACGCTAGTCGGGTTCGGTTGGAATCCGGAGTGGTCCAGTTTTAAGCACTTTTCGAGTGGGCTGTACCTGATGCAGATGGACAACGGAGTGCATACCTGTTACGAGGGGAATAGCTCTGCTGCGGGCATCGTCAACTGTTGGCATAATGAACATTATCGCGCGGAGTTTGAGGAGGGGTGTGTCGAAATTGAGGGCGAAGCTCAGGTTACGATTCATCGGGTCGGTCAGGATCCGGAGATATACGAAGCACCGGAGATACCCCGCTTCGGTCATGAGCATCTGTTCGACGAATTTATCAACTGGATTGATGGCGGAGTGCCTTCTGCGACGCGAATTGAGGATAACATCAAAAGTTTCGCGCTAGTGATTGCGGCGATGGAGACAAGCGTTGACGGACAATCGAAACAGATTGCAGATTATTTGAACGGACTGAATCTTTAGTCCTTGAGGTATCGGGATCTACCTTCCCTACATTTACCTAATGAATCTCAAACAGTCTTCAAATCAGTCAGGTGTTGAGGCATATCCTGTAAATCCTTAAATCCTGAAAATCCTGATTCAGACAATAATCCGCGCAATCTGCGTAATCCGTTTAATCCGCGATTCAGACAATAATTATGAGCACCTCTAAAATGGCTAAGGAGAACGAAAATGGCAAATTTAGCAATCAACGGCGGCACACCGGTTCGGACGGAACCGTATCCGTCGTGGCCCAACTTTGATGATAATGATCTCAAAACCTTTGAGGAGATCTATCGGAGCGGGGTATGGGGCACCAATGGGTCAAAGGTTCCTGAGTTTGAGGAGCGTTTCGCTCAATTTCAAGGCACGAAGTATGGTGTCTGCGTGAATAGCGGCACGGCGGCGCTATACGTCGCGCTCAAGGCTGCGGGCGTCGGGCTTGGGGACGAGGTTATCACAACGCCGTACACCTTCCAAGCGACGGTGGTATCGATTCTGATGGCGAATGGAACGCCGGTGTTTGTGGATACGCTTCCCGACGGTTTTAACATTGACCCATCAAAAATCGAAGCAGCGATCACACCTAAGACAAAGGTTGTCCTGCCGGTTCATATTGCAGGCTATCCTGCCGATATGGATGGGATTTTAGAAGTTACCGAGCGGAACAACCTCGTCGTGGTTGAGGATTGTGCCCAAGCACACGGCGCGGAGTGGCGGAACAGAGGGGTCGGCGGTTGGGGGCATCTCGGTTGCTTTAGCTTTCAATCTTCCAAGAATTTATGTGCGGGCGAAGGGGGTATAGTTCTCACCAACGATCGGAAACTGTATGAACGGGCATGGTCAATTCATAACTGTGGTCGCTCTCCATCTGAATCTGAATTTGAGACGGAAACGTTCGGCGGAAACTTCCGGCTGACGGAGTGGCAGGGCGGATTGCTGCTATCACGTCTTGGACGCTTGGATGGCGAGGTCAACCTTCGCAATGCGAATATGCAATTTTTAGATGCCGGGTTGGGAGAAATCCCCGGCATCAAGGTGGTGCCGCTCGATTCACGCGCAACCCGCGGCGGCTGTCACGGCTATAAAGCGATTTTCGACCCAGAGGAGTTTGAGGGCATCTCTCGCGAAACGTTCATCAAGGCGATGGGCGCGGAGGGGGTTCCAATGCGACATTGGTACACGACACCGATGTATCGAGAACCGTTTATGGAATCGGATCTCCTGAGTACGAAGCCAGACTATTCAAACGTCTCCTGTCCAGAGACGGAAAAGTTATGCAAAAACGGTCTGGCACTCAGCCAGAGTATTCTGATGGGGACTGAGGAAGATATGGCGGACATCGTCACGGCGGCAACAAAGATCCGTCGGTATGTAGGCGAATTGAAGTCGTGAATCCATACGATTAACGGATATCGAGATAGGCAATGCACCAAGAACTCACCTACAAACTCGCTCAATGTTGCTCACCGGAGGCGGACGAGGGCATCGTCGGGTACTTTAAGGAAGATGGCACGGTTGCTGTCCACCGGTCGGATTGCGCTTCTGTCCAGCGATTGCGCCTTGAACGGCTCCTTGAAGTGACATGGGATGAAATCCACGCAGCAGAAACGCCATCCGATATAGAAACGGAAGATCCGACATTTGATAAACTTGATGAGATGGATTATCTTATCCTGAAGCATCATCAGGAATATGGGTTAGACTATTCGATTGTTGTCTCGGAGATGCTCGGTATACCCCTTGAGGAGATTCAGAAGCACCATCGGAAATTACGAGAATTGGGTGGCTTGAAACGTGTGGAGAAGCGGATGATTCAGTACCGCAAGAACATTGTGAAAGGGAAGTGGATCAAACACCGCAATCATACCTACTACGAATTGACACCCAAAGGGGATCGGTGGATACGCACGTTTGAGGCGAAAACAGAGGCAGTTTCATCGCAAAATAAGAGCGTGAAACGTGATGCGTAAAACGTGAAAACTATTTGGTTCATTAGTTCATTGATGAAGTTGGGTTGGGAAATCCAACCTACAGAGACGAAAAAAGACAGGGCAGAATGTAAAGAGAAACCGAGTTTTTTCTTGAAAACTCGGTTTCTGTTGCACGATTTCTTAACATAAGCCAAAGGGAATAGTCTCAGGAGAATGGATTGCAACAAAACGGAGAAAGTCAGAGTGTAAAGGGAGGGGTAGCGGGCCCCGGTGGCTACCGAGAGGTCTGGTTGTTAGCATATCCGATCGTTATCACGATGCTATCACGCACGGCGATGATGTTTGTGGATTCGGCGATGGTCGGGCGTCTGGGCGCAACAGAATTAGCAGCTGTCGGACTGGCAGGGATACTGACATGGACGTTATTCTCCTTTTTTCAAGGATTTCTGGGTAGCGTCAACACCTTCGTCGCACAACGCTATGGGGCAGGAGATCGACGGGGAATCACCGTTGCAGCGTGGCAAGGGCTTTATCTCGCACTCGGATCGTATCTCATCATACTGGTGATTAGCCTGTTTACAGTACCGGCGTTTGCCCTGATGAAGCCGTCTCTAGAGGTGCAGCGTCTGGGAGGTATCTACGCGCAAATTCGGTTATACGGCGGCATCACCGTCTTTATCTCTTTTGGGATGGCGAGTTTTCTGCGGGGCATCGGCGATACGAAAACACCGATGCGGATTGAGATTGTCGCAAATCTGGTCAACCTCCTCCTCGACTATCTGCTAATCTTTGGAAAATTTGGGTGTCCCCGGCTTGAGGTCGTTGGTGCTGCGATTGCCACGTTGATCGCGGGTGTGGTCGCAGTAATCTGCTATTTCGCTGTTTTCCTCTCACGGAAATCGAATCAAGCGTTCCAAACCCGATCTCATTTCCGAATTGACTTGCGTGAACTCCGTCGTATTCTTCGGATAGGCTTACCGATGGGCGTTCACAATCTGATGGATATGGGAAGCTTTACGGTGTTTGTTGCCCTTGTTGGTCGAATGGGCGACATCGCGCTTGCAGCGAATAACGCCGGAGTCACTCTGATTTCGACATCGTTTATGCCGCTGTATGGAATTTCTATGGCAGCAACAACGCTGGTTGGGCATTACATCGGAGCCGGTCAGCTCCATTATGCCCGCCGGAGTGGCTACACGGCGATAAAGTTGGGAGTTGTGTACACCTTTTTCGTTGCCATTGCGTTTTTTTTAGTACCGGAGTTTCTTATCTCGCTAGTTACACCGGATGCGGAAGTTATTCGTCTCGGAACACGGGTCCTGTTTTTTGCAGCGCTTTTTCAACTCTCCGACGGGTTTGGCATCTGTGCGTCGGGTGCACTCAAGGGGGCCGGCGATACCTTTTTCACGATGTGTGTTAGCATCGGCTATGCGTGGCTGCTCTTTCTTCCGCTCGCATATAGTTTAGCATTTTTGTTGGGGTATGGAGTGCCTGGTGCGTGGTGCGGTGCAACAATCTATATCATTTTGGCGGGTATAACCTATTTTCTCCGTTTTCGCAGCAGCCGGTGGGAGCGTATTCGGATCTAAGGATTGATCTAAGTGATATGTCTCGACAATGTTACCGCTTTTGAGTGTATCAATAGGGAAATTACATCTGTTTATTTGGGAGATTGTCAGTCGCTTTCTCCTTGCTGATTCACTTGTTCATGAGTTGATGGGTTCATTTTTTACGTTTCACGCATCACGTTTCACGCCAAGGCAGTGCACCAAAGGACTCACAGCAACACAGGGGGTTCAATCGCTTTCACATGCGATTGCTCTCAGTGTATCAATGGGAGGGACGGACAAATGCTTGGACGACATACGGAATTCAACAAAATTCGACGACGGTCAGCGATACTGGTCGCTCTGATTTTGCACCTAATTATCGGAATTGTTTACGTCTTAACTCCTCGTAACGAAGTGGTCAGAAATAAGGATCCTATCTGGGTAGAGTGGGTAAAAGAGCCGCCGAGACCTGAAGTGAAAACAATCAAAACCAAGCCGCCGCTGAAGATGCAAGCTCGTAAGCCTGACGAGAATCTGGCTCTCAGATCGAAAGAAAAACTCCTTGAATCCTCACGCAACAAATTGACAGAGGTTGCCCGCCGCAGCCAACGGATGGTACGCGAGAATCTCGATGTGACGACAGCACCGCTCACTGAGAAGCTGCCAGATACAATGACAGATGTGGACTTGAAGGAATCTGAAAGGTCAGATATTTCACGACCGGTTTCGCTTCGGACGGACGGCCAGGGCGAGGTGACGGGACGGGTGCGGGTGCGTGGACAACGCAGCGGTCTTGATATGGTTGATTCGTTGGGCAGTTCAAAGGATGGGTTGATTGGGGGAGGTGGATCGCCGGGCAGGTTGAAAAAGTTGGGAAAACTACCGAAAGACAAATTGGGTATCATTGACTTCATTGAGGAAGCGGAGGGACCCCAACAGGTTGTCTTCTGTCTTGATGTTTCCGCAAGTATGCAGGCGGCTGGACTCAGAAAACTGGAATTGGCAATCGAGGCGATCAAAGAAGCGTTGTCTTCGCTTGATGAAGATGACTCGTTCAATATCATTACCTTTGCGGCGAGTGCCAAAATGGGGAAGGGTAAGCTAGCACCGGTAACAGAGAAGAATATCGAAACGGTATCAAAATATCTGGATCGGTTCACGCCCGAACGAATCGCAAATAGTCAAGGAACGAATCTCCTCGAAGCCATTGAAAAAGCGCTTGAGGTAGATCCATCAATTATTGTGTTGGTCACCGACGGTTTACCCACAACAGGTAATAATGAAAATATTGAAGTAGATTCGGCAACAATTCTGGAAGCCGTCAAAGCGAAAAATGTTAATAATGCAAGCATCTATATCGTTGCGCTTGAGATAGATCTGAAGCATTCGCCCGGTGCGGGTCTCCTTATCGATCTGGTTGAACAAAACAGTGGAGAGATAAAAGTCGTCGATTATAAGCAGCTCGTGCAGCTTGCAACGGAGGACTTGGAAGCGCAGAATTGATGACGGTCTGGGAAAAGTAGTAGGCATACTCCGTATGCCGTAACCCTTGTACAAATAAGGGCCCGTTTCTTAATCCCGATTTATCGGGGTTGTCTAGGTTCTGTTGACATTTCATCGCAATCAGATAATCAAGAGGGCACACAAACACATAACCCTTCGTAGGGGTTGGGTTTCCCAACCCTATGTTCACACATTTCGTAGGGGTTGGGTCTCCCAACCCTTTGTTCACACATTTCGTAGGGGTTGGGTCTCCCAACCCTCTGTTCACACATTTAGAGATAGCTTCGGATTTCTGTAGGTTGATTTTCCAAAATCGACACCCCTAGCACATCGTGCGCTAGTTTTGGCTCAATCACCCCGGCTTGTCGCACGTCGCTGGATATTCTGTCGAGAAATGAATCTCGACCTACAATCTATTCTTGTACCCCGATCTGTTAGATTGTGATACGAGCTTGCAAACTAACAGTTCGCGCTACATTTGGCAGATTGCCTGGTGATTACAGCGTCTGCTGAATGAGCAGTTTCAAAATGTCAACACGCCCTAGCGACTTGAGTTAAAATGTGGTTGACAGTCCATTCGGGCGTCCATATAATTTCAATCAATTTAGGTTGGGTAGCGGCCAACGAACGTTATCCTGTACACAGACAATTTTCGTGGGCTTATATAAAAAGAAAGTGCAAAGCGCGAAGAGAAACCGAGTTTTTTCGGCAAAACTTGGTTTCTGCTGCACGATTTCTTTACATGAGCCTTTTCGTGAATTCTACATGAGGTGTTTTTATGAATAAAAGCAGTTGGATTCTTTTTAGTTTATTGGTGTTGTCCTTTGGATTTACTATCGGCACAGCCGACGCAGCGAAATTCAAGGTTGCCTTATTGACCCCTGGTTCAATTAGCGATGCCGGATGGAATGCGTTAGCTTATGAAGGACTCAAGCGTATTGAAAAGGAGCTGGGAGCCGAGGTCAGCCATGTCGAAAGCAAAGCCCCATCGCAGTGGGAGGAACATTTCCGATTCTATGCAAGCAAGGGATTCGGTCTGGTTTTCGGGCACGGATTTGAGTATCAAGAGGCAGCAAAATCTGTCGCGCCCGATTTTCCGGATACGGTGTTTATCACAACCTCCGGAAATACTGTTTTGGATAATGTGGCGTCAATTGTGTTTGAGCTTGAGGAGGTAACATATCTGCTGGGGGTCATTGCCGGCACGATGACCCAAACGGGCAAGATAGGGCTTATCGGTGGTATGAATATCCCACCGATTAACAGCACCTTTCACGCCCTCGAAGAAGGGGCGAAATCTGTCAATCCAGATATCAAAATATCGACTTCTTACGTCGGAGATTGGGAGAACATCGGGAAAGCGAAAGAGTTGGCGTTATCGCAAATTACAGAGGGAGTTGATTTCATCTTCCACAATGCGGATGCTGCCGGTCGTGGGGTTTTTCATGCTGTCGAAGAGAGCCGCAAAGCGGGGAAGGACGTTTACGCTTTCGGTTCAAATCTGGATCAGAACGATATTGCTCCCGATGCAATACTTGCGAGTGCTGTCATTGATACCAAAGCCTTTGTATACGCCGCCGACTTGGTTCAGACGGGCAAATTTGAACCACGAGTGATGTGGATGGGGATGTCGCTGAATGAGACTGTGAAGTTGGTTTATAACCCCAAACTGAAGGATCGGGTTCCTGAAGATCTCCGCGCCAAAGTTGAGAAAATTCGTCAGGATATTCTCGCCGGTAAGTTTAAGGCACCTCGCGTAAAATTTTAGAAGCTGATTCTGCAATGAGCTGAACTATGAAAATTACCGAAATTGAAGCCTTACATCTGCGCTTGCCTGTTGTTCAAGAGGTCGCCGACGGTACCCAAGACTGTCTCATTGTGCGGGTGCACACCGACGCCGGACTCACCGGGTTAGGGGAGGTGGTCTCCTGCTCGTATGTCGCCCGGGCGGTTATTGAGGCACCGCGCTCCGCACCTTTTCGGCATGGGTTGGCTTCCATCGTCAAGGGCATGGACGTGGAGGATATAGACGCCGTGTCACGGGCAATGATCGAAGGCACAGCTTGGTACGGCCCCGGTGGCGTTACCCGCCAGGCAATGAGTGGGATCGATATGGCACTGTGGGATCTCCGTGGTAAAGCGATGGGGGTGCCCGTCCGTGCGTTACTCAGCGAGACCCCGGTTGACGCAATACCGTGTTATGCTAGTGTTCTCTGGCCCGACCGTCCAGAGTTGATGGCAGCGTCTGCACAGGAATTCTTGGAACAAGAGTACCGGGCGGTGAAATATGGTTGGGCACCGATGGGACCAGACCCGGACCTAGACGAGGCGTTGGTTGCCGCCGCACGCGACGCGCTGGGCCCTGAAATAGACCTGATGGTAGATGCTGGCCGCGCTTGGGATGTAGGAACAGCACTGGAGCGTGTTGAGCGGTTTCAGAAATACAATGTTTTCTGGCTTGAAGAGCCGTTGAACCCTTATGACACGGTAGGGTACAAGACCCTCTCCGAATCATCGTCAATACCGATTGCTGCCGGCGAGGCGGTGACGTTAATTGAGGAGTACAAGACCTTGCTCATAGATGGCGGAATACAGGTGGTTCAGCCCGATCTGGGGCGAGTTGGAGGTATTACAGGGGGAAAACAGATTGCCACTCTGGCACAAGATACCGGTGCGTGGGTCGTTCCTCATGCCTTTGGGACCGGTGTCCTACTCGCTGCTTCTGCCCAATGGGCTGCCTCTTCCGAAAAGCCGATGACCGAATTTACGCGCGCGCCGTCTCCGCTGGCGCAAGACCTAGTTAATCACAGCATGAGTTTCCACGACGGGGAATTGCACCTAACTGATGCCCCGGGGTTGGGCGTGGAATTAGATGCGAAGGTGGTAGAAGCATATCGGGTGAGCTAGAGCATCGCAGCAGAAGCGATATTTGCGCCGAGCGTTACTCGGACACTAAATAAAAGGAAATTCATCCATTGGCATCACTCGCACTTGAACTGCACGGCATCACGAAAGCGTTTGGGAACAATCTCGCTGTAGATGGCGTGGACTTCGCATTAGAACAGGGGGAGATTCACACTTTACTCGGTGAAAACGGGGCGGGTAAGTCCACGTTGATGAACCTGATCTACGGCTTGTATCAGCCTGATGCTGGGGAGATTCTGATAGACGGGAAATCGAGCCTTGTCGATTCCCCAAAGACGGCAATTACCTTGGGGTTAGGCATGGTGCATCAGCACTTTATGCTTGTGCCTTCGTTGAGTGTGGCTGAAAATATTGCCCTCACTTCTGAACGTGGCAAATTCCAGTTTCGGCGAAAAGCAGCAGAGGAGAATGTCCAGCATCTTTCTACCCGTTACGGTTTGTCCATCTCACCACAGATGAAGGTCTGGGAGCTTTCGGTCGGGCTTCAGCAGCGGGTTGAAATTCTCAAGGCACTTTCAGCGGATGCCCGAATTCTCATCCTTGATGAACCGACCGCGGTTCTATCCCCACAAGAGATCTCAGAACTGTTCGCCATCCTGCGTCGGCTCAAGTCTGATGGTCATTCCATTATCTTCATTAGTCATAAGTTGAAGGAGGTAATGGAAATCAGCGATCGGATTACTGTATTACGTAATGGCAGGCGTGTTGCGACGACGGCGGTCGGTGACACCTCTCCTACCCATTTAGCAGAACAGATGGTCGGGCATGAGTTCCCAGAAATTCAGCGAAGCGCCCAATCCCATGGTCCTCCAATCCTTGAAATCCGCAATTTAACCGTTACAGACCATGATGGTCGTCGGGTCGTTGATGGTCCCTCATTTGATATTTGCGCCGGTGAAATTGTGGGGATCGCTGGTATTGATGGCAATGGACAGATCGAGATTGCCGAGACGATTGTTGGACTCCGCAGGTCTCAGAGCGGTTCTGTCCGTTTTAAGGGGGAAGCAATCACCAACCTTCCGACGAGCAAAAGTCGCCAGTTGGGATATGGCTATATCCCCGAAGATCGACAGAACGCCGGACTTATCCTGAGTTTCACGATCGCGGAGAATCTGATTCTCAATGTGCATCGGCTTAAGGGGTATCGGTCAAAACTTTTGAAGGATTGGGGGGCGTTTTTAGATCTTAAACGGATTGACGCTGATAGCGAGGAACTCATCCAAAGCTATGATGTGCGGACGACCCACACCCAGGCACCGGCGGGATCGTTATCTGGGGGAAATCAGCAGAAGGTTGTTATCGCGCGGGAACTCTCGCAGGAGCCAGAACTGTTGATAGCTGTCAATCCGACCCGCGGGTTAGACATCGGTGCCGCTGACTACACACATCAGCAGTTTTTGGAACAACGTCGGAAGCAACGAGCTGTTTTACTGATTTCGACAGAACTTGACGAGGTCTTAGCACTGAGTGACCGAATCTTTGTCATGTATAGAGGTGGATTGACTGAGGTGACCGAGTTTCGGGATGACCTATCTAGGATCGGTTTGTTGATGACAGGGAATTGGCAAAGTGAATTGGAGCAAGCGAGTTAATAGGAGAAATACCTAAATGTTGCTAACACAGAAGGTAGCTAGTGAAAACATAGAAATGCGAGCATTTGGATGGGCGTTACGGTTGACCGCATTTACGATCGGCTATAATTTCTTAGAAGGGACAGTGTCAACCTTGCTAGGATTTCAAGACGAAACGCTCGCTCTTTTCGGTTTCGGGGTCGATAGCTTTATTGAGGTAATCTCAGCAATCGGTATCGCCCACATGATTACACGCATCCGCCGTTTTCCAGATGTATCAAGGGATAGATTTGAAATCACGGCGCTGCGTATTACGGGAACCTGTTTTTATCTCCTAACGGTGGGTCTTGTTGTTACCGCAATGCTCAATATCGTTCAAGGTCATCAACCTGAAACGACCTTCTGGGGGATTATCATTGCAGTAACTTCAATTATTACGATGTGGATTCTAATCGTTTTGAAGATGAAGGTTGGAAAACAGTTAGATTCCCAACCTATCATTGCTGATGCGAAGTGCACGAAAGTATGTCTTTATATGTCGTTTGTCCTATTAGCGTCAAGTCTCATCTACGAACTGACGCACGTAGGCTACTTAGATAGTATAGCTGCTTTGGGAATTGCCTATTTTTCAGCAAGGGAAGGAAAAGAGGCATTTGAAAAGGCACAAGGTAAAGCCTCATGCTGTGATTGTGAAGAATAGAACTTATGCAGCACGTTCATAAGTCCCCCTGATAAGGGGGATTTAGGGGGTTAAAAATCAAGGTTCATATAAAAAGAGAGCGCGAAGCTAAACCGAGTTTTTTCTTCAAAACTCGGTTTCTGTTACACGACTGAAGTACGTGGATCCTATCCAGATCAAGCCTCCTTGTCTGTCAGGAATCGACGGAACCATTCGACCATCCGCTCAAAGTATTCGGGGAGAAAGCGATGGTTGCCGTTTGGCTGATAGACTTTGAATCGTTCCGGATGTCCCGATAATCCGTAGGCCGGCTCCACAACCTGAATCAGTTCATCTACTCCCTCGCAGGGCATATCCTCGTCCTGTGTGGGTGCGACCATCATGAATGGACGCGGTGGTATACACGCAGCGACAACCTCCGGATGGTCAAAGTAGCGGAGCATGTGCGGGATGAAGAAGTAGGCACTATGGCGTTCGATGTCTCCTTTGTGGATAAGGCTTGCCATACGTCCCAGACCACCGCATATTGGCGCACCCGCTCGAATCCACGGTGCAGCTGCCATCGCGTACCACGTCGCATTCCCGCCGAGCGACATACCCGTAATCCCGATGTTATCAGAATTGACCGCGTCGCTTGCTGCAAGGATGCGCGCTGCCCTCAGCGTTTCTTCGACAAGGATTCCCATCTGTGGACGACCATAGGGGGTGAGGAGTTTGCCTTCAAGATTCCACTGTTCTATGCTAGGGCGTCGGGTGACGCTCCCTTTAGGTGAAATCGCTAGTGTTGCGAAGCCACGTCGTGCCAGTTCACGTGCCCAACCGATCAACATACCGGGTGGGTCTTCCTCCAGAAAAAACTGCTGATATGCAATCTTTTCGGCGGAGCCGCCTGTTCCGGGTACACAAACGACACCGGGCAGTTTTTGACTCGACGCCTTGAGCGGGATCATGAGAATCCCCGGAACTGTTTCGCCGAGCGAGTTTGCGTAGGTCAGTTGGGTAACGCGGATACCCTCCTCAGCCTGCGTTCCTCCTACCGTGAAATCAACCTTTGTGGGAATCTCGTCCAACCCCAGCAGCTCTAGTAGTTTTGAGCGCACTGCGTCTTTTGGAACATCTACCGGGAACGCCGGTCGGATGTCCTTTGGAATAACGTTAGACATTCACCCTCTCCGATCTCCTACTTCAATCGCAGAATCTCACGCTGTGCCTCTGACAGAGCATCCATGACATGGTCGCTAAAGACTAAGCTCTGACCACCCCAATCGGGCATGTAGCCAATGCTGTAACAGTAATACAGGGTCCGGCGTGGACGTTTCGAGGTGTTTACGAACGAGCCGTGTGTCAAAGCTTCGGTGAAGATAATGGCGTCGCCTGCTTTTGCGGGGATGGGTGTCAACACCGGATTTTCTTCAGGGTGGTTGCCCCAGGGCCTGACAAAGTTGCTCTTGTGCGCCCCCGGAATGACGGCAAAGCAGCCGTCCTCAACATCGCAATCCAGCAACGGAAACACAGCTTTGGTCAACGTCGAGACCATTTGACCGTTGCGGCAATGGTACTGACATTTCGGGATGATAGGGGTGCCGTTCATGTGCAGCCCCGTATAACCACCACCCCACCGGTAAATTGTGTAGGTATGGTTGAGCCGGTACGGACCGCCGGTCACACCTTCGACAACATCCAATACTTCAGGAAGATCGATCAATGGATTGAAAACGGGATCGGCTTCGAGGATATTGGAGATATAGAGTTCCTTTTCTGTCTTTGGTGTGCCGAGGCAGAGCGGCGGCGGATAGTCCTCCGGCGGCATATCTTCCAAGGGGTTTAATGCCTTGTTGCACGCTTCTACTACAGATTGAGGCACTACATCTTCCAAGACTATGTAGCCTTGCAGGTCAAATAGATATTTTTGTTCTTCTGTCACTGTCTCCGCCTCCTTAGTTATTGGTTGTTCTGTTTGGAGATTGATTTTGATTTGACAATTTTTTTCCTATGAACGCTAGGGCCACTGCGTTTCAAACGCATCGGTTCCATCACCATATACCAATTTGCCATACGCTTCCCAAAGCGGGAGATTTTGTGAAAGGTGTTCCGCACCCTTCAGGGCGATTAGGTTCTCCTTCAATTGTGCCGGTGTGGTTGGTGCGGTTAATGCAATGTGGACAGCGGGATGGTGCAGGACGTATTGATAGCAGTCTGCAGCGGTTGGCACGGTCCCGTCCCAATCTTGATGACCTGTCAGCAGCGATCCCCACCGTGTGCATGTAAATGCAACGACCGGAACGCCAGCGTTAAGTGCTGCAGGAAGCACCTGTTCTTCCGCGCCTCGATGCGCCATGTTATAGCGGTGCATAAGCACATCAATGCGACCGCTCTCAATGAGCTCTACTGCCATGGGTCGGTTATGCGATGTGGCACCGACGTAACGGATGCGCCCCTCTGCTTTCCACCGGTGGAGTTCGTCAAACACACCCCCTGCACCGAGCAGCGTTTCCATGTCATCACCAGGAGAGACATACTCTGCGTAGAAGACATCTACTGTGTCCACCTCCAGTTGACGATGCACCTGATCGAGGTAGGAATTCAACGTTTTGAGGTTGCGGGATTCGCTTCCCGTTGCCACGACTGTTGACTCTCGATTGTCGCGTAGCACGGATTTCAATTCGTCGATAAGTATGGGATATGACTGATTATAGAAGAAGTAGTAATTAATACCCGCATCATACGCTGCGGTAACACAGCCTTCCTCCATATTCGGGTTGCCAGCCAGACCGAGTGGCTGTACCGGTTGATTCATCAGGGTTGTTATCTTGGCGTCTTTTTCCATAGGCTGCTCCCGTGTTTTCTATCTCACAATAGCTTTATATCATACATCTCCATTATATACCTTTGGGATGCTATGTCAACCAAAATTTTCTATACATCTACTCGGAGATATGGTAACATGACTCATGCGGGATTGAACGTAGAAAATTAGCGAGTATAGACATGGAGATAGAGAAACCGAGTTTTTTTGGCAAAACTCGGTTTCTGTGCCTTGTTCGTATTAAGATGGCAATTCGGAGCGGTCCACCGAACTACTGTCGAGGTCCGAGACATAAAAGATCAGCCCAACAAGAAACCAGAAAATCAGCAGTGGTCGTTGGTGAAGAATCTGATCAGCAAGCCCGTAGACAAGGGCAGAAATCAGGAAACCGCTGCCCCCGATGAACAAGCCAGAGCACCAGAAATCGTCCCTCTTGCGTAAATCAAAAAGCCGACGGAAGATTAGAAAGAGTATTGCTAAAAACAGAATGAGCGATGGAATCCCCTGTTCAACGGCGATGTGCAGGTAGATGTTATGGGCGTGATACGGTTTGTGATGAATGTCTGCCGGGGCATGTAGTTGGTATTCATAACGAAACCTTCCCAAACCGATACCGGTGATAGGATACTTCGCTATCAGTTGGGCGGACGTTCTCCACCATAGGGGACGCTCGCTCATAAAGCCTGATGGGCGTTGGCGCATGACCTCAAAACGATCTTTGACGGCTTGGGGCATCAAAAAGGGGGATAGGAGCGCGATGACTAGCAATCCCCAGAGCAGTTTCCGCTGAAAGTAGATTGCGATATAAATGGTTGCAACGAACACCCCAATCCATGCAGCCCGCGTGAGTGTGAGGGCGAGGTTAGCCCCCATTGTGCACAAGCAGATCCCTAAAACAGCGATAAGCTTCCAGTTTCGGGGGACGCGCCAACTCGCAACAAAGTAGCCTATCGCTATCGGTAGAACAATTACGAGGTAAGCCCCCAAATCGTTAGGCATCTTGAATGTCCCGGCGAGTCGGGGTTCAATCATATAAACTTTGAGTTGCCCCTCGTTTTTTCGGACAGCGTACTTGCGGTCTTGGTTCTTATCCACTATCAACCAGTCACCCTGTTTTTTTGAGGGCAAAACAGTCGCATCTTGAGAGAGTCGTCTGCCGTTTTTCTGATAAACTTGCCGCAAATCCTCCGATACCTTAACTCCTTCGTTACGGTGGGCTGCGTCGCTGAAATGACTTTCTAACTTCGCTTCCACGTCGAACATATAAGCAGTCCCCATGTGTGTGTCGGTTGCGTAGTAATATAGACCAAGGAGGGAGGAGAGCCCCCCGGCAAACACAAAGGCGATGATAACGTGACGCCAACGACTACCGAGCCGGCTGTGAACGACTGCATAAAACAGTAACACGGCTCGGAGCAATTTCCAGAAATATCCCAGACTGCTTGTCGCTGGATGGGGTGCAAAGAGTGAAGCGATAAGTGCAAGGAGAAGAAAGACAGCAAGCGGGATATCTAGCGGTGTTTTTTTCCACTCAAATCGACGTTCATGACAGATGCGCCCTACCCACCCAAACAGTACGAGTAACAGGCTTGCGTTCAATATTGACGTTGCATAACCGAATGGAAGGACAAGCGCGAAAAGAAGAAAACCAACGTAGATAGCAAGATCAAAACAATCGCTTGGTCGGCGATAGTATTGGATTGCAATTTGTCGAATTTTGTCTAACATACGCATTTTTATTTAGAACTGACCGCCGAGGCGCAGAGGGCACAGAGGAAAATTAGAGGAAGCGAGGGAGTGAGTATTAGAGGGGGCGAGTATCTTCCACACCTCCACGCCCCCTCGTCTCTACGCTACCTTTCTAAGAAATCTCTGCGTTTCTCCGCGTCTCTGCGGTGGATTTTAGCTATATTCCCTAATTTATAGTGGTCGTCCGTCCATAAATGTAACATATTAGGTGTCAAAAGAACGAATAAAAACGATTCAACAGCCGGAGGTACGTTATGAAGGGATTAAGGTTATTGCCTCTGATTCTTGCTACTGGTTTTCTAGCTTCTGGTGTAGATGCAGAACAGAAGGGAACGATAATTCCCCAATTATCCTTTCACTTTGGTGTGAAGCGGAATCCGCCGGGCGATCGTATGCTGCCTCGTGTTTCTCGGCGCATTGTTTTCAATTTAGATGACACCAAAATCATCTCCAAGTTGGAGGATGGGAGTATAGTGGAGTGGAATTTAGAAACCCGCGAAGAAAAATATATTACTACCACCGAAGACCTATTTTCCTATTCACCGGGTCAAAATCTGCTCCTCGTCAAAAAAAAGAACGATGATGTTACACTTATCCCTCTAGACACTAATCAGGAAATAGTTCTGACCAGTGGTACATTTGAACACGGAAGTTTGTCCGCAAACGGGAAATTTGTCGCGTTATCGCGTGGGGATAAGGAGATAGAAATTTGGGAGATAGATCGGAAGCGGCTGCTAAAACACCTGCACACAGTTGAGCCGGTAAGGAACGGCTTAGCAATTTCCCACGATGGTCAGTACGTTGCAGCAGCGGAAGGCACGTACCGAGATGGAGAAGGGCATCGCACAAATATTGAGGTGTGGGACATCAAGCAAGATGCCCCGGCGGATTTGATTGATACGGGTATCATCTTGGGTGTGTGGAACCTACATTTTTCTCCTGACAGCTCAATGCTGGCTGTTGATAGTCAAATAGAGGCGAAGGCGGGGATTCGTGTGTGGGAGAGAAGTACAAAAGAGCAACTATGTCTGATAGACAACTTGGAAGCGTATTGGGTCCGCGCCCTCACGTTTGCATTAGATGGCAAATACATCGCGCTGGGCGATGAATCAGGAGTGTTAATACTCTCGAATATTAAAGAAGATAGAGAGGTATTCGCACTGAAAGTCGATACCGGAATTGAATCCCTTGCGTTTTCTCATGATGGGAGATATATGGCAGTTGGACTTTTCGATTCGACGGTTCAAATCTGGGAGCTCAAATCCGATCTCTAGCGTGTTCTATAAATTTTCATGAATTTGGAGGTAAATTTGTTATGGATCCAAAAGGTGATACATCATATACCGATGCGAAAGGTCGCACCCGTTGGCATCGCAATGACGAAATCGCGAAGAAACTCCAGCAACTTCACGAGATCTTGGTCATCGGCGGCTACGAGGAATCTCATGCTACACGATATTCACGACTAGCCTACACGATTTCGCGCCATCCAGAATCTATAGAAGCGCTGCATCAAGAAGGACGCTTATCGACAATCTCCGGCGTCGGCGAAACAATTGCTGAGATTATCGGTGAGTTTATTGAGACAGGCACATGTAACAAGCTGGAGGAATTCGCCGAACACACCCCGAAAACTGTACTGGAGTTGACAGCACTTTCCGGAGTCGGTATCAAGACCGCAAAGGCGTTGTACGATGAACTTGGTATTGATAGCCTTGCTGCTCTGGGTCAAGCACTGGATGAAGGTAAGCTTGAAGGGCGCAAACTCATGACAAAAAAAACGCAGGAGCGGATTCGGCAGCACATCAGCGAAAATCTCAAATAACAGCGACAGAGGGGACAAAAAAATGCAAGGAAAAGATCAATCGTCTCAGCCACCGCCAGAATCTGCCCGCCGACTCACCGGCAAAGTAGCAGCTGTCACCGGTGCAGGTCAGGGGATCGGCAGGGAAACCGCCTTGCGATTGGCGCGGGAGGGAGCATCGCTCTTTGCTAGCGACATCAAGGAAGATTTGCTAGAGAAGCTGGAGGGTGACCTCAAAGCGACCGGTGCCACCATCACCACAGGAGTCTTCGATGCCGCCAAAGCGGCGGACGCTGCCCCCTTTGTGCAAGCAGTCATCGGCCAGTACGAACGTATTGATATTATGGTCAACAATGCGGGGGGGATACGGACGCAGCCGTTTCCAGATGTTACGGAAGATACGTGGGACTGGACACTCAACCTGAACCTCAAGGGGCCGTATTTTTACATGCAGGAAGCTGCGAAACCGATGATAGCGCAGAAAAGCGGCACGATTATCAACATTGCCTCGGTGGCTGGAATCGCTGGGGGAATGACCTACTCGCCACCTTATGCGGCGAGCAAGGCAGCAATCATTAACCTCACCAAGGTGGCTGCCGCCAACCTCGCGGAGCACGGAGTTACGGTCAACGCTGTCGCGCCCGGCATTGTAGAAACCGCTTTTAACTGGACGCTTGATGACCTGATAGGGGTTCAGCAGATGGGGCTGTCCCCCGGCGAGTTTATGGAGCGTCGCCGTGATTCTATACCACTTGGTCGGCTGCAGCAGCCGCAAAACATTGCCAATGTTGTGGCTTTTCTGGCAGGTCCTGATGCTTCCGAGATGACGGGTGAGACGGTTGTCGTTTCCGGTGGGTTAGTGACACGATGATCACCTAAAGGAGAAACCATGATCAAAGAATCAGTATTATCAAAACCGCAGTATCAGACAGTTCATGAAAAGAATCAAGAAGTTACCATGCGGGACGGCACGGTTCTTCGTGCTAATATCACCCGTCCGAATGTGGAGGGCAAGTTCCCCGTACTCATAGAGCGCACGCCATACAATAAGGAGGGTGGATCTGAAAATGGGGTGGGATCGCCCCAATTCTTCGCACAGAGGGGGTATGCTGTCATTATCCAAGACGTGCGCGGCAGGTTCGCTTCTGACGGTGAATTTTATCCGTTTCGGGACGATGGTGCGGGCATAAACCGCGATGGCTATGACACCGTTGAGTGGGCGGCGGCGCAACCGTGGTCTGACGGCAATGTAGGGACGATTGGCGGTTCTTATTCTGGAGCCACTCAGTACAGAAACGCACTCAGTCGTCCACCCCACTTACGGGCGATGTTTGTCCGTGAATCCTCCGCGGACTACTATCAGGAGTGGGTGTATCGAAGCGGTGCGTTTGAGCTCGCGTTCAACATGGCTTGGGCGCATGGAGTGACGTTGACCAATCTTGCACATCTCGCAGAGGGGGAGGAATTTAATCGACAAAAGGGTAGACTCGAAAGGGTTAAGGAAGAGATGGATAGCTGGTATGCACGACTTCCGATCTACCCATGCCCGTTCTTTGAGGGGTTGAGCGATTGGTTCAACGAGTGGCTTCAACACCCAACGGATGATGGGTACTGGGACGCTTTCAATATGGACAAATTTCACGATCAGATGGAAACGCCCATGTACCACCTAGGGGGCTGGTTTGACATCTTCTTGGCGGGAACATTCAAACACTACATGGGTATCAAGGGACGTGGCCGTACAGAGAAAGCGCGCCAGAGCCAAAAACTGATTGTTGGACCTTGGGTGCACGGTCCTGGGGCTATCAACACCCAATTTGCTGGCGAGTTCGATTTCGGTGTTGGTGCGGCTAAGGATTTCAACGAATTACGGCTCCCTTGGTTCGATTACTGGCTCAAAGGTATTGACACAGGGATTATGGATACACCGCCGGTACGCATTTTCGTGATGGGACGTAATGAGTGGCGTGATGAATCTAATTGGCCCCTGCCCGACACGCAGTACACA
Source organism: Candidatus Poribacteria bacterium (assembly GCA_965116925.1). Lineage (GTDB taxonomy): Bacteria > Poribacteria > WGA-4E > WGA-4E > PCPOR2b > PCPOR2b. The sequence continues at coordinate 6,052,864 of OZ220744.1, forward strand.
AACTATTATCTGCACGGTGGACAGAGTAGCTCTATCAAATCATTGAACGATGGAACACTGTCGCCAACGCCCCCTGAAGGGAGTGAAAATCCGGACAGTTTTGTATACGATCCACTCCAGCCCGTCCCGACCCAAGGCGGCAACACATTAAATATACCCGGCGGCGTTTATGACCAACGCGAGGTTGAGCAACTATGTCTTACCTTTACGACTGAGCCACTAGCGGAAGAGCTCGATGTCACGGGGCCTGTGAAGGCGGTGATATATGGACTGTCTTCTGCGCCGGATACCGATTGGGTTGTGCGGCTCACCGATGTGCATCCGGATGGCTACTCGCGGCTACTGTGTGACGGCCTCCTCCGAGCTCGATACAGGGATTCTTTTGAGCAGCCTGAGTTGTTGGATATTGGTAAGGTATACAGATATGAGATTGATATGTGGGCGACGAGCAACGTTTTCCTACCGGGACATCGGGTGCGTGTGTCGGTCACAAGTAGTTGTTTCCCTCGGTTTGACCGTAATCTCAACACCGGTGGATCCATTCACAACGAGGCTGCTGGACAGGTTGCTATTAACACAGTCATGCACGATGAAATGAGACCATCTCATATTGTGCTGCCTGTAATTAAACGAAATTGAAAAGGATTTTGTTGTTGCTGTTGGCGTGGAGGGGCGGGAATTATCTTTGGCTCATGTAAAAAGGAAGTGCAAAATACCGAAAAAAAACGTAGGCGGGGCATCTTGCCCCGCCTATCCGTGCCAAAACTTAGTTTCTGTTGCACACTTTCTTAGCATGAGCCTTATCTTTTTTCTGGCGAAGCAGGCAGCGATAAATAGGTTAATTGCTCAATCCTCACGAAGGTCTTGAGGGCGTGTCAACTCGTCTGTCAATGCTTCAATAGACTGGCTCAGTACGAGATCTTCTTTCAGTAGCGTTTCGATTCGTTGGCAGCTTCGCACGACTGTTGATCGACTTTGCCCAAACCCTTGATGGATCTCTTTCAACGAGAGGGCGGTCAACTGACGGGTAAGATACATTCCGACTTGTCGAGGGAGTACAAACCGTCTTCCTCGTTTTCGAGAACATAGCTCTGATAAAGTGAGATGGAAATACCTAGCAACAGTTTCCTGAATATGTTCTAGCGTGATTGTGTCGGGCGCGGGTCGATCCGGGGTTTTATTCTCTAGCACATGATGAGCTGCCTGAAGGGTCAGTGGCGATCCCAAGCGTACCTCTGCCATTAATCGGTTGAGTGCCCCTTCCAGTTGACGAATGTGCTGTGTCAGATGTTTTGCCAAATAACGGAGCACTTTCAAAGGCACGGGTCCAGAGTCGCGTTCTTTTAATTTCTGCTTCAGAATTGAAACCCGCAGATCAAATTCCGGCGCACAAATTTCGACGGTATGCCGCTGCGCGAGACTATCGGACGAGTCCCAAAACTCCTTCAGGAATTGCGGCAAACGATCACAGGTGCATACAAGCTGCTGACCTCGTTCATTTAAGCCGTTAAGTAGATGGAAAAACTCTTCCTGAATTTTTTGTTCTGGTGATAAAAATTGAATATCGTCAATTAGCAACAGATCTACATGCTTATACTGTTGCCGCAATGCGGCAGCTTTCTGAGGGGTAGCCATGGACTGAAGCCATTCACGCATAAATCTCTCTGCTGAAGAGCAGTACACTGTCCGATTCAGATGCCCCTGACGGAATTGGTTCCCAATCGCATGCAACAAATGAGTTTTACCGAGTCCGACCCCCCCATGTATAATTAATACTCCCTCCATCTCGCCAACCTTATTCATCATACTTTTCGCTGCATCAGACGCTTCTTGATTGCTTTGCCCAACGACAAACCGGTCAAAGGTCAACGCCGGATTCAGTCCTGAATTGGCAGGTAGACGCGGGGCTGAAGTTGGTATACAAGTTGGTAGTTCGGATGGCTTTGATACTAACGGCTGCGGAGAGCGATCATCGCTGTCGCCATTCGAGTGGTTCATTGCTATTGTCCTACGATTGGAGGTTGAATATTTCTACTGATACTAAATCTACATCTAAATGTTACGAAGGCACCTAGGTAGGGGGCGACTGAAATCGCTCGTTCTTTGTAATCTGTAACATCATAGTTGAGGGCTTGTATGGGGTCTTGTCGTCCTCTGTCGCAATAGGGATGAGGAGGCAATTCAGGTAGGACTATAGTCTATCAAAAAATCGACATGAGATCAAGCCTTTTTTTCGATTTTTTACAACATTTTTTTACTTTTCAGAAATATCCCATGTCCTTCAATTTTCGTTCGTCGCGTCGCCAATCTGCTTTGACGGACACGCGCAAATCCAGAAATACGGTTGTGTCCAAAAACTGCTCGATTTCTGCGCGGGCGAGCTGACCGATCCTTTTGATTGTTTTACCGCCTTTTCCCACTAGGATCCCTTTTTGCGATTGTCGTTCGACATAAAGCATCGCACTGATATAGATCTTTCCATTTGGACGTTCCTTGAACTCTTCAACCATGACGCTAGAGGCGTAAGGAATCTCCTGACTGGTTCTGAGGAAAATCTTTTCCCGTATTGTTTCCGAGACAAAGAAGCGTTCCGGCAGGTCACTGAGTTGGTCGGGCGGGAAGTAGGGAGGTCCTTCGGGAAGGTGTTTGAGAATGGACTCGTGCAGTTCAGATACGCCGTTGCCCGTTGTTGCAGAGATTGGGATGAGTTCAAGAAAAGGGAACTTTTCCTGATAGCTGGCAATAATCGGTAAAAGTGAGGGATTGGGTATGAGGTCAATTTTGTTAATTACGAGTATGACTTGCTGCGCTGCCTTTTTGAATTCAACAAGGATCTTTTCCTCAATGCCGGAGTTTAGTCGGCTCACATCGATCATATAAAGCACAAGATCTGCGTCTGTGATTGCGGTATATGCAGCTTTGACCATCTGTTCCTGCAAGCGATATTTGGGGGTAAGCACGCCGGGCGTATCTAGGAAGATAATTTGATGCGAATCCGTTGTGAGAATCCCTGTGATCCGGTTGCGTGTCGTCTGCGGCTTCGGTGTGACAATTGCGAGCTTCTCCCCCATCAGCGCATTCAGCAGGGTTGATTTGCCGACATTCGGTTCACCGATGATGCTAACGTATCCGGATTTGAATAGGTCTTGCTCTTGCATTTGCGGGTTCCATAGCGGACTTGATGGCATAAAAAAAGCGATGCTTTGACATCGCCTTTTGGCTGATTCAGATGAAATTCACTTTGCCACGAATAAGAACGAACGCTTCTCTTCTTGCATTTAGGGAGGGCTCTTATCCCTTCGTGATTCGTGGTGGGATAGGTGGTCGATGTGGTTCTGGTTTAACTGGCGCATTTCACTTCTAAGGTCACGGATTTCCGCTTGCATATCTGTAAGTCGTTGATTCACTTCAGTAAACCGATGATTCATTTCAGTAAACCGATGATTCACTTCCTCGGATTGCTTGTCGATCCGATCTTCTAGCCGTTCGATCGCATGAACGAATGTCTCGCTTTGCTTTTGCAGCTGTTCCGTGTTCGCTTTCAGTCGCGCTGACACGGCGATGGCTTGTCCTATTATCGTTGCCAATGCTAGTGCTGCCACAATCAGATGTGACGGCGACCATGCTGAAAAGTCCATTTCAATCTCCTGTGTTCAAATGGTCATATTATACCCCGGTTGCGAACAAATCCAAAACAGGCTCCTCTTCTGTTTTCTGAATTAGATATTTTCCTGATTCAATACGGTCGCGTGCAAATTTATAATATGCAGGAACGATCTCAAACCCTATGTAATGTCTTCCCTTCATTTTGCTCACTACAGCAACTTGTCCAGACCCTAAAAATGGATCTAAAACAACATCCCCTTTTTGGCTGGAATAATCTAGAATTTTCTCAATGAGTTCAGCTGGCAATTTAGTTGGCGTTTTGACTGCACCTTGCCAATATTCTCTCTTAATTTCCCAGACATCTTCTTTGTCTTTATAGTGTGCAGAGCTACCGTTTTCAGTCTTGGCATCCTTATCAAATCGGCGATAGGGATAAAACTTCCGCTTCCTATCGTTTTTGCACAAAAAAAGACAGTGATAGTGAGAGGTTACATACTTACGCTTGGTAACGACACCAAACTGATATTTCCAAATCAGGTGATTAACCGTCGTAAGATTGCATTGATCAATAGCGATTAAAAGGTCTTTTAGGTGATTCCAGCCAGAAAAGATATACATGCTGCCAGAATCTTTTAACACTCGCGTCGCAGCAGAAAGCCATTCAAGTGTGAATGTGGAATAATCGTCTGCTTCAATCTCATTGTAGCCTTGCAGAACTCTATCCCCTGTCCGGTTGTAGTTATGTCGAGTGGCTTTGAACTCGATGGCAAAAGGGGGATCCGTTATGATAAGATCCACACACTCATCCGGCATTTCGGACATCAACTTAATACAGTCTCCTTGTCTGATAGTATCAATGTACTCAGGACAATATGTATTTGCTTGATCTTGTGCCATACATCTTCCTTTTAGAAAATGTCCGATAAGCCGTCTTAACGTTCAATACAAGTCCATCTACCCACCTACGTTTTTTTTTATCTCTGTCTCACTCTCGCCTTAACCGGATGCGCTGCGGTCGTGAAACCGGGCGGGGTTGTTGGCTTAACCGCTTCAGTAGGTCCTCGACTTCTGCATCGTAAGTGTCGAAGGGATCCTTCATCTCAAAGGGTTCTTCATGCGAAAAATAGATCTGGTTCCAATCAATGATACACGGCAGGCGGTGTTGGGATAGATAACGCATTACATAGGAGCGGGCTTTTGCCCTTGTATTTTCGGGAGCATTCCGGATAGCTGCCTCAATCTGTTCGTCCGTCGTAACCCGTCTCACATGTCCTTCGCGCTCAAGTTCGTAAAACAGTCCCTTCTCGCGGTTAAGATGGTGGTACTCAAGATCAAGACTCTCGATCCACGGGTCGTCCCACGCCAACCCCTCCTCCTCCATAAAAGCCTCAAGCAGCCACTTCTTCGTTACCCAATCGACGCGATCGATTAAAAGTTCCGGATCCGCTTCCAAGTCGTCCAAGACCGATTCCCACTCGGTTAGAACCCAATCTGTGTCTTCATCTCTGCCCTTCAGGACTTTCTGTGCGAGATCGAGGTATTCACGTTGTAGGTCTATCGCTGAAATAGTGCCGCCGGATTCCAGTTCGACAATCCACTGGAAGGTCTGATCGCGCGAGACCTCTTTGATCGCGTGCACTGGATTGAGTAAACTCATATCGCGGGGGCGATGCCCTGCCTCAAGCAGATCAAGTATCAGAGAGGTTGTTCCAACCTTCAAAGCCGCCGCAAATTCGGACATGTTAGAATCGCCGACGAGTAGATGGAGCCGTCGATATTTGGTGTAGTCGCCGAGGGGTTCATCTCGTGTATTGATAATTGCACGACTGAACTGTATCCACTCGTAAATTTCCGTGACAATGTGATCCGCACGTTGAGAGATTTGGTAGCCAACAAAATCGTCGCGCCGATGGTGGGAATCCCCGAATTCGAGGATTTCTTCGTGTCCGCCGACGCGGCCCGCACCCGCATAAATCTGGCGTGTGACAAAGAACGGCAGCAGCGTGGGAATCACAACCTTGTAGAAGGGGACGTCCCGCCGGAGTTGATAGTTTTCGTGACAACCGAAGGTCGCGCCTGTGAAGTGATCGATGTTGTTTTTGAAGAAGGAGATATCCTCCTTCAACCCAACATCGTCGAGGATGGTGATGATTAGCTGCTCGATGGCTCGGTCGTAAGCGATCAGATCGAAGAGGCTAACACACTCTGGCGTAGCATACTCAAGATGCCCCATATCGATGTAGAGCCGCCCACCGTTGAACAGAAAACCACCATTGCCGGGCGGTTCGCCCCAATCTCGGTAGTGCATATCCGACATACCGAGTTTCAACTCGTGAAAGATATAGTCCCTCACAAGTGCGGCGGTCCCCTCCGAAGAGCCGAGGGAGCCATCCGAGTCAGCCATACATCCAAATTCAGTTTCGATACCAAAAATACGTCTGCTCACTGTTTCGCCTCAACGACAAGTTGGGGTTTGTCCGTACTCATATCAGAGCCAATCTGTGATCGCTGCATCAATCTCATCCGAGGTCAGAATACGAAACTTATTATTGCTTCGGCGCGAAGTTTCCAATACCGCCCCTTCGATTTCTCCTGCTTGCAATTCATCTCGAAGGACCGTGTGCAGTCGCTCTTTATCTATCGTCAGTTCCGAACCTTCGCTTGTTTCCTCATCTGAATCGGTTTCTGTTTCTTGCACTCCCAGCTCCCAGCCGACCACCCAAGTTTCCAGAGCTAACTGTAAAGCGGCGGTGAGCGAAGACTCGGACGCATCAGCACCAGATAGATAATTCTGCATCGCCGTTTCAGCTTCGTGGGTGCCAGCGATAACTTCTCTGTCTTGATTTGATTGCACTGTACCATCGTAGTTCAAGGCGATAAATCCATCCCCTTCACCGCGCGTACCAAGTTCTGCCAACAGCATTTTAATGATGTAGGCGGAGCCAAAGATGGCTTCAAAGGATTGTTTGATAGTGGGCCCAAGCACGAAATTTGTCAGACGATGGAGGGTTACATCATCAACTGAGCTCTGAAAACCTTGTACGGACGCGGTGTCGGTTGCCATCATGCGCAGTCGTTCAACATCGGCACTATGCCCTATTGCTGAGAGCGCAATCCGGTCATGCACCTCAAAGATTTTACGTTGTCCACGTCCAATGGTCACAAGTAACAGCCCATCATCATATCTTAGCCCGACGACGGGACTCCCGCCGCGAAGTTGGTCTTCGATATAGTCGCGGCGGTTATTAACGGCTTCAAGCCACCGATAAGGTTCATCTAGCATAAGTTGTTTCTACAGATTCAGCATAAATCTCTTGGAGTCTTTCGACAGAGAGATCTTGAATTCCGTCCTTTGTGATCGTTTTTACTGTTGGATAGATATTTGATTTCGGGTTATAGCCACTTGTCGCTGAGTCATATTCTGCAGCTGCATCGAGTAGGCGCAAAACGGTAACGGTAGCCTCCTGTTCATCCATATCGGCAAGTGGTTTATCGCCCCAACGGTTCTGATATAACAAAATCCCACGGATCCACACAGAGCCGGATCCGGAGGTCGCAAAATCCGCACTCTCAAAATGTGCACCGAGCGCGTCGTAAAAGAAGATTTTGCCACCGTTTTCATCGTCGTTTTGCAAATCATAGATGGCATAGATGGGTATCACGCCCCCAATGCCTTGCAGCGTCATGGGCAAATTTTCACGGATTAGGCGGGAGAGTGTGCGCAGCTTGCCTTCGAGGCTCAACTCTTGAAGTTGGCTTCGGCGGAAATATTGGAACGAATGTTCGAGGACTCGCGCCATTTCATAAGCCATTGCAGGCGATCCTGCGATCGCAAGAACGGAGTGTTCGTCAATCTGGAGCAACTTTTCCGCGCGATCATACATGACAACATTGCCTGCTGTTGCGCGCCGGTCTCCGCCGATGAGGACACCGTCCTTATAGCGCACGGCAAGGACGGTGGTGCCCTCTATGTCCTGAATGGGAGGCGAAGCCCCATTGGCGGCTGTTGCGGGCAGATCCAGTTGAATCTGGCAATCGTGCGCCTTCAAGAGGTCGAGGAAATCCCCCTTGTGATTTGTCATGGGTTACTCACCTGTTCGTTGGCGATAACGCCGGGATTGGTCTTTATCGACGCGCCGCATCCGCCGAACCAAATTTCTGGTGTCCGGTCTGGTGACATCCGGACGCTTGGGCCCATCATCGTCCCCACCGTCGCCTGGGCCTACGGGTTTCACCGGTCTTTGAATCCGATCGCGTAGATAAATCAAATGCTGTGCTGTCATCGTAATAACCTCCTATAAAGAAATAGATTTAGGTGCTCACTTGCTAAATTCTAAATTTTCAACTAACGCTTCAACCGACTGTGCCTGATCGAGGATGCGATTGTATTTTTCTGCCATCTCTGCATCCGCGAGTTGATTCATACTCACTGAGACGGTTTTTTTACCCTTTGTATTAAAGGTGACGTTATCCCATTGGATTGATTTAACTTGTGGACGGAATTTGTCCAATGATTTGCCTCGAAAATATGCGCGTGTATCAGCGGGTGGATTATGGATAGCGTTTTCAATCTGCCTATCGGTAACGAGGCGCCGCATCAATCCACCTGTTTCAAGCTCATAATATAACCCCGCTTCTTGATCGATGTTGTGATATTCAAGGTCGAGGCTCTGTAACCACGGGTCATCCCATGTAAGTCGCTCTTCGTCGATGAACGTTTCCAGCAGCCACTTCTTGGCGACCCAATCCAATCGGTCTGTGAGATCCATCGGGTCCTTTTCGAGCCCGTTGAGAATAGATTCCCATTCGGTGAGGACCCAATCGGTATCACCACTTTGTGGGTCGAGGTACTTTTGGGCTAACGCGAGATATTCTCGCTGCAAATCAATTGCAGAAATGCTCTTACCGTTGGCTAATTTGAATTGCCACTGATAAGTCTGGTCGCGGGAGATTTCTTTAATCGTGTGGAGTGGGTCTTGCAAGGTAAACCAACCGGGTACGCGTTTCTGTTCAATAAGATCGATAACGAGTGCGGTTGTGCCGATCTTGAGTGCCGTTGCATACTCTGACATATTAGCGTCACCGACGATACCGTGTAGCCGGCGGTATTTTGCTGGATCCGCGTGGGGTTCATCGCGCGTATTCACAATTGGGCGGTTGTGCATGGTATCAACGCTGACTTCGACATGGAAGAAATCGGATCGTTGTGCGATTTGGAAAAAACCGGCGGAGGTCAATCCTGATTCGGTCTCGATTCCCACCTTCCCCGCCCCGGCAAAAATCTGTCGTGTCACAAAAAATGGCATGATACTCGCCTTGAGGTCATCAAAGGGGATAGCCCGTGACATTAGGTAGTTGTCATGGCAGCCGTAACTGTGTCCATGAAAGTCAGTGTTGTTTTTGTACAACAGGACACGTTTGCCCAATTTTTCGCTTCGCCTGACCGCACATTGCTGCAGTATCCGTTCTCCTGCTTTATCGTGGGCGACCAATTGAAAAAGGCTGCGACATTCTGGAGTGGAATATTCGGGATGAGCATGGTCGTTGTATAAACGGGCACCATTGGTCAAAATCAGATCGCTTTTGATTTCGACGAAGGACAGATTTCGCTGCCGATCGGCTTCCTGATGTGCCCGCTCGTCGGGGTGTTCCTGTAAAGCTTTTGCGCGGAAGCCACGCTCGTCCTGGAACGGATCTTCGCCACTATAATCCCACAGTGGTCGAAAGTCATCCTGCCGATAACTCTTAATCAATTCGACAGATTGGTTGACGGGATCAACGTGCTCTTCTGACTCTAGCGTGATTCCATATTCAGTTTCGATTCCAAAAAGTCTTTGCATAAACGCTTCATCCTAAATCACGCTGCTCGCAGCTTTTCTACGAGTTGATTTCTCTGGACGGATTGGGGTCACTTTGACGACGTTCTCCGGATCGTAATCGAGCAGCTTAAGCCAATCTTCGACGCTGTCTGTCGGGGGGAAGATGTCGTTCTCGCGGTATTCTGCCAATGCACCTTCCAATAGGTCTTCAACCCGAATCCCAACCGCGTCCTCGGGGCCTTCTATTGCACGTTTGATTGCGGACTCTTTTGCGCGTTGAACAATGGAATCGACAATAGCACCACTACATAGATCGCCACGGTACATAATATCGCGGCGACCACTTCGCAGGGCAACCTCTAAAAATTTGTTGCCTTCATCTCGCTGAAACAGTTCATCGCAGACCTGATCAATGAGGTAAGAAACTGCTGCCTCTGCATCGCCCTTGTGGGCATCAAGGATTTCTGGATGGAGTGGTAAATCTGGTGTGAGATAAATGCGGAAAATCGCGTTCGATGCGTCTTTATCGGGACGGGTGACTTTAATCTTCCGATCAATTCGCCCGGGGCGTAAAATCGCGGGATCAATGAGATCCGGACGGTTCGTTGCAAGGATGATTACAACATCTTGCAACGATTCGATCCCATCCATTTCAGCGCAGAACATTGGGACGACGGTGTTGGAAATGTTATGGGAACGGAATGAACGGCGCGTCCCTAAAATCGATTCCGCTTCATCAATGAATACGAAAGGTAGATAACCTTCTTTACTCTTCTCGCGCGCTATCTGGAAGATTTCGCGGACTTTACGTTCCGACTCACCTAGCCACATATTCAAGATTTCAGGTCCTTTGATGTGCAGGAAACATCCTTCTACCTCGGCCCCTTCCTCTTCGCTCAACCGTTGCGTCAGATTGTGCGCTGTCGCCTTCCCGATGAGTGTTTTCCCACACCCCGGAGGACCGTGCAAGAGAAAACCTTTTGGAGGCGCGTATTGGAACTTATCGAAGAGTTCCGGGTGTAAAATTGGTAATTCGATGGTATCTTTGATGAGTTGAATGGTATCGTCTAGTCCGCCCACTTTCGACCAAGGGAGGTCTGGCACGGCTTCGAGGTAGTAATCTTGTGCTTCTTGTACTTCTAGGCGTTCTAGTGCGACTTTGGAATTCGGGTCCATACGGATTTCGTCGCCGACTTTCAGCTTTGCGTTAGCTAAATCGGTGGAGCGTTGTAAAATAATTGATTGCAGTCCGGCTGGTTCGCCGCCAACGCGTAACCGACCATCAGGCATCAAATCAACGATTTTTGCAATCGATCCGGAGGTGTTATATCCCAACTCACCGACAATAACATAAGCATCATTGAGGAGCACGCTAAAACCGATCTTCAACGCTGCGGCATCCAGTTGTGGGTCAATATTCGCGTAGTATTCGGATCCACCTATAATAACATGGGCGACCTCCTTTTTCGGGAGGCCCAGCAGCGTCCCGATCCGATTTGCAGGGGAAGTCAACTTTTCGATTGTCTCCTGCATTTCAACAATGGCTTCTCTCGCCTCCTGAAAGGTCATTTCGTCTTCCACAATCGCCCGCCGAAGTTGAAACAACAGCGGACGCCGGCGATCGTCCTCGTGGGTCGCATAAATGAGCCGATCCACTAACATCAGGGAACGAGGGGTGCCCACCTGATCATCATCGGCTTCAATTTCGTCATCAATGTCGTCAAATAGTCGGAAATCGTCTTCTGGTATCGTCTCACGGCGCCTTCTATCGTTCTGGTTGCGCATTGAACCCTCCTCAAACAGAATAGTCGGTCGTATTGGATGGTATTTCAGAATTAATTTCTTTTGCCGTTGGAGAAGCACGGGAAAATGTCCCTAAAAGAACGTCCCCAATATTTGAGAGTATTCAGCTGCTAACACCTTCTTGAATTAACAGGCTTCGTGAGATTGTAACGGTCATTGGAAAGAAAGTTGCATCAGACCGGCTAGAGCCTGAAGACCCAAAGCAGATGGAGAAATGGGTGAAAAATGGGAAAGTGCTAGCTGGCAAAAGTATGACATCTATCATATAGCTTGTCGTATAAGTGCATTTGTATTCTATCACATCGGTAGGCAAACATCAACACAAAAAGTAGCAAATCCTCATGAGAGTATTGCCTAGACATCGGAAATTTCTAACAAAAAAGCTGAATCAACTGTGCATAATTATTGCCTTCCTCTTCTTATTTTGGTATAATCTGCCTTACAGTTTTCCATCATTAAGAATAGGTCGTTATTAATTCAAACCTACCGCAAAGACACTAAAGTACACGGAGAAAAGTGATAAAAGTTTTTTCTTTGCGTTCTCCGCGTTAAATGAACCAATAACCACCTATTGTGTTTTCCATCTATAGTGAATTCTAAAAATAAATAGACACTTTCGCCCCCCATGTTTGGTAGGCGCTGTTTCTAACTGCGCCGATTTGGAGTGTCTCATTAATTCTAAGGTCCACTATAATAAGGATGGGATTCTACAAAAGATCGCTATTAAGGATGGAATGATGGAAACGACGGAATACCGGCTTCGGCTAAAAGACCTGCCCGAAGATGAACGACCGCTCGAAAGACTTTACAAGTACGGTCCGCAGGCACTTAAAACATCAGAACTAATCGCAATTATTATTCGTACCGGAACGGGCACTGCAACAGTGGTTCAGGTCGCAGAGCAGCTGCTTCAGAAGTACGATGGCAACTTGAAGCGATTGGCAGATAATAGTGAGATACAGATTGCAGAAGGTATCAAAGGGATGGGCACTGTGAAGGTGGGCCAAATCAGGGCAGCCTTTGAGTTAGGGCGGCGGATGGCGGCGTTTCTTGAAGAAAAACCGCAGATCGGTTCTCCCAGCGATGTTGTACATGTTGCGCGAATGGTGATGCCTTCGATGCGAGATCTGCAACAGGAAGAGCTACATGTTTTTTGCCTTGACACGAAGAACTATGTGACCAAGCAGCGTCGTATCTTCGAGGGAAGCTTAAATGCGAGCATCATCCATCCCCGTGAAGTCTTTCGGTTCGCGATAGAGGAGGCGGCGGCATCAATCATATTGGTGCATAACCATCCCTCCGGTGATCCCGCACCAAGTCCAGAGGACATCCATGCGACAAAGCAATTGGTCGAGGCGGGGAAGTTGCTCCAGATTTCTGTGACGGATCACGTTATTATCGGGGACGGATGCTATATCAGCATGAAGGAAGAAGGAATAATTTCGTAACGCTGTATCACAAGCGTCCACAATTTACGATCAAATAGGAGATTTCAATATGTCCGAAGATAAAGCGTATAAAGTTCGTGCGATTCACTGTAATCACAAAGCCTCCCCGGAGGAGATCTACGAAAGGCTCAAGACGATTACTGCCCCCCTGACACGTTCATGGGAGAAGATCGAAAAAGCCCGCAAAATCGGTATCAAGGTGAACATGCAGATGCCTCCGGATAATATCCGTCGCATTGGAGGACGACGGCAGGAGTTGGTTGATGACGATGTGCTCCGTGCCTCGCTCCGTCTGTTGCGAGAGCGCAGCGACGCACATATCTTCGTGCTTGATACCAGCATGGCACCGGTGGGACAGCGCCCGGGCGATGATTTTAATACGCGCTCAATCTTCGAGGAATTCGATATCCCTTATATTGAAGCCGGTGACCCGCCCTTTACACAATACAAGGTGCCCGGTGGTGGTATAATGTTCTCCGAATATCAGCTTTCTGCCTCTATTGGCGAAGCGGATGCCTTTGTGTCCATCGCTAAGATGAAGAACCACGCCTTTATGGGTATCACACTGTGTCTCAAAAATCTTTTCGGTTTGCCGCCGATACAGCCCCACGGGCGGGTGAGAACCTACTTTCATCATGTCATCCGGCTTTCATACGTCCTGCCTGATCTCGGTCTGATTACCCAACCTTGTCTCAATATCATCGACGGTTTGACGGGACAAGCGAGACGGGAGTGGGGCGGGGACGGGCGTATCTGCGATGCGCTGATTGCCGGGGACCATGTGATTGCCACGGACGCCTGCGGCAGTTACCTGATGGGCACCGCCCCTCGCCTCGATTGGCCCAATCCGCCTTTCCGCCGCGATCGAAGTCCGGTCGCAGTGGCTGCAGAGCACGGGTTTGGGACCGTGAATCTGGAGGAGATTGACTTTGACATGGGAGAGCTACAACCGCCCCTCGCCGAGTTTGACTCAGAGAAGATGGACCCCAGTGAAAAAATCGCTAGCCTGCGTCAAACCGCGTGCCATCAGGCGTTGTTTTATCGAGATAACCAAGAACGCTTAGTAGACCGTCACGCTGGTTCATTTATCTATCTGCAAGATGGGGAAGTCATCTGGAGTGGTCCGCGCCCGGATCAGGCGGGTGCTGTCCATCAACTCAGCGGTGAGCGTCCGGATCAGGCGGTGTGGCTCAAACTGGTCGATCCGGAGGAAACAGAGGGTGAACGGATGCGCGTATATGAGCGGATTTTGGCAGCGTAGGCACTCTTGGTATGTGTGTAGCTCAGCGTGAGTTGGGTTGAACGGTTAAAAGCGAATCTTTATCAAGGACAATAGAACTTTCGCTTTTTAACAGAACCGTCTTATAGATGAATACAGTGAAACCCAACCTACGGGTTGGGGTAATAGTGGGTACAGGTTGCCTAACCTGTACGGGGAGCGATTTTTGCCAACAAAGTGCGTAACTCCTAATTAAGGAACAATATGTCCCAACAAAAACCCCATGTCCTGCTGCTGATCAACGACGAACATCGTCCTGACGTTTTGCCCGTCGAAGGTGACCGGCAGATCCGTACGCCCACGTTGGATCGGTTTATCAATGAAGGGACCTACTTTCGTAATGCGTACACGCCTTCGCCCATCTGTGTACCGGCACGGCAAAGTTTTATCTCTGGACTCTATCCCCGCAACTGTGGAAGTCTCAACTTCGGCGATCCAATGCCGACCGAGGTCCGAACCATTCCGGGACACCTAGGCAACTACGGCTACTACTCTTGTGCAGCGGGAAAGATGCACTTCGTTGGCAAGGATGTGATGCACGGTTGGCGGGAGCGGGTCGGTCGGGACATTGTGGGTGATAACGGCTACCCGCATCCAACTGTTGATGATGAACATACTGCCCAATTTGAGCGAGAACCGGGCACCGGTTCAAAACAGAACAAGGTTATCCAAGAGATTCGCGACGCCCAGCCCGGAATGGGATATTGGATGCTCCAAGACCAGTACGCGGTAGATGGTGCGTTGCTGTTTCTTGAGGAGTATTTCGTGGATGCCTCCTATGACCGATACACCCCGAATCCACTGTGCATGGCGGTGAGTCTGTGGTGTCCGCACTACCCGTATCAGTGTCCGATCGACCTGTTTACCTATTACATGCAGCGTGTCGAGCCGATTATTGAGGAGCCGAACGATAAATTTGAGTGCAACGACTTCTTCAAGGTTCGATTTGGTGAGGATGTGACGCACCGTCAGGCGCACCGCGCCACCGCCGCTTACTACGGCATGATTGATTGGATGGATCAGCAATTTGGTCGCGTGGTTGAGAAACTTGAACACCTCAACGTTCTCGACGACTTCATCATCGTTTTCCTGTCGGATCACGGTGAGATGCTTGGCACGAAAGGGTTGTGGGAAAAACAGAGCTTCTTTGATGCGTCGGCGCGTGTGCCGTTTTCCATCTGGTATCCAAAACGATTTGGGCGTGAACCGCAGATTATTGAACAAAATGTGTCCCTAGTAGACCTGTTTCCAACGTTATGTGACTTGGTTGACATCCCTGCTCCTGACGAACTCGATGGACGTTCACTAGCCCCACTCATTGAAGGACTTGCTGATGACTGGCACAACACGGTCTACAGTGAGCTCTGGCGCGTCCACAATGGTCCGTCCGTGATGGTCAAACAGGATAACCTGAAGTATTTCCGCTTTGATAACGGTGCCGGTTGGCCCGAGCAGTTGTTCGATTTGTCGAGCGATCCCGATGAATGCAACAATCTGATTGATAACCCCGCCTATGCCGAAGCACTTGCGGGATTGCGTGGTAAAGTGGATGATCTACCTCCGCCACGACGCAAGGATGCGGACAATCGCTTTATTGACCTGTATCGTCCGATGGATGGGGATTGATTTTTTTACATTCTTTTTACATTCATCGGATATTGAATTTATAGTGAATTCAAAAAATAAAGAAACACTTGCGCCCCCCGGTAGGTACGGTTTGATGGAGTTTAAGTATTTAAATCGGTAATCCCTATTTTCCTCGAAACATACGGTAGGCGCGGTTTTCAACCGCGCCGGCGTCGCTAGCAAATTACCGAACTGTTTTTTTAATTTTCATGTAACCGCACCGGTTTGGCGTGTCTCGTTAATTCTAAAATCTACTATAATCGGAGGCGAGAAGGATAACACATGAAGAAACGAAGTTCCACCCTACAGATGGTTGGCTTCACTGTTGTGCTACTTTTCGCTGTAGGATTACTGTTGACGGGGCTCGGTGTGTTCGGTGTTCCTGACGCAAACGACTTTCGGGATTGGGATAGCTACTATGAAAAACGCTATGCACTTGACGCGGAATGGGATAAATTGTTACGGGAATCCAATAAACTGCATCAGGAGATTGAGCCGTTTATATGCCGTAATTTTGATGATCCTAACAGTTTTATTGAAACACCAGAGGAAAAAGCGGCTAAGAAGGTGCTAGTAGACAAACTGAAGGTACAACTCGCCAAATTCAAGGCTTTGCAGAGAAAAGCCGATAAATTGGATCGACAATACCCGCCTGAACTCGTTTTCAAATACGCAGGCTACCCTAGTACACTGTCAGGCAAATTATGATTGTCTATATGGATTGAGACTCATAATACTTCGTAGGGGTCGGGTCACCCGACCCCCTTGTTGATATGCAAAACTTATATGACTGAGTACTAGATATAATCGTTGATGACTGTTAGATATAGCCGCACAATGAGGGGTTTCGCTTGGTAAGTCTCCGATTTACATCTGCTCACTCCGAATTGTGCTATTACTTGCATATATTTAGCACTAACATATTGAGGTGTAACTTATGTCAAATTATTCAAAAACTTATCGTGTGGGACTCGTTGGGAGCGGTGGCATTGCACGGGCGCACGGCACCGCCTGCCAAGCACTCGATGGTGCCGACCTTACCGCTATCTGCGATGTTTCACAGGACGCGTTAGATCGCTATGGCGAACAGTTTGGTGTCGCCAACCGATACCTCGACTTGGACGATATGCTTGAAGATGCAAACTTGGATATCGCCATTCTCTGTAACTGGGGCGCGGTCCACGCTGAGACGGGGATTCAGATTGCGAAGTCGCGGAAGGTGCGAGCCATCCTGTGCGAAAAGCCGTTCACCAATAATGCGGCTGAAGCGAGGCAGATGGTCGCTGCGGCGCAAGAGAACGGCATCCTTCTCGCTGAAGCTTTCAAGTTCCGCCATCACCCGATGCACCTCAAAGCGAAGGAATTGGCAGATGCGGGTGCGATTGGCGATGTGCTGACGATTCGCAGTACGTTCTGTTCGGGTGGCAGCGGTGCCGGTCCTGAAACACGAAAGCCGGAGAACAACTGGCGTTTCAACAAGGCAAAGGGCGGCGGCAGCGTCTATGACCTCGCCTGTTACTGCATCCATCATGCGCGTTTTATGTTTGGCGCGGATCCTGTTCGGGTTTTTGCTTCCTCACAGCCGGGTTTAGAGGTTGATGACGCTATGTATATACTGCTTGTCTTTCCGGATGACCGTACAGCGCAGATTTCTGTTGGGTTCAATTCAGCGACTGCACAGTACGTTGAGGTCTGTGGGAGCGGGGGAATGCTCCGAATCGAAATTGCTTGGAATAACGAGAATCGGTCTGTGGATCTGGAACACCGTACCCCTGATGGAACAGAGTTCATCAACTTTGAACCGATCCATCAATTCACGAATCAGCTTGCCCACCTATGCGACTGCCTTGAAACGGGCCAACCGCATCGAATACCGCCGGAGAACAGCATCAACCAGATGCGGACGATTGATGCCATATTTGAATCGGCGGCGACGGGCAAAGCTGTGGAGATGTAAGGAGTGTGTAAAGATGGAAGAGACAAAAACGTTTAAGCCGGATAAGAAAAAACAAACACGGCGGGGATTTTCGGTTATCGATTGTGACATACATAACACCCTATCTTCAGAGATGGTGTTGTATCCGTATCTCTCTGAGCGTTGGCGGCGGCATCACCAGATGTTGGGCGCACCTGACCGCGTCGGGGGGTATGTTCCGCGTGGTATGCCCTACGGTGCGCGTTACGACGCTTGGACCCCCTCCGGTCACCGTCCAGGCTCAGATCTAAATTTTCTACGGGAGCAGCTGCTTGATTTGTGGGACATCGAATACGGCATCCTGAACTGCTTGACACCTGTCTGTGAGATGCCCAATCTGGAGTACGCTGCGGCATTCGCGCGGGCGGTCAACGATTGGCAGATCGATAATTGGCTGGATCCAGAACCCCGGCTCCGGGCATCAATGATAGTCGCCTGCGACGATGGGGTGTTAGCATCGGAGGAGATAGAGCGACTCGCTGGAGATTCGAGATTTGTCCAAATACTGCTCCTCGCCCGCACAATGGAACCGTTGGGCAGACGCAAGTACTGGGAGATGTACGAAACTGCCGTGAAGCACGACTTACCTATTGGGATTCACTTCACCGGGGTTGGCGTGGGCCCCATTACCGCTGTCGGTAAACCTTCTCACTATATTGAAGATCACGCTGGTATGACGCAGGCGTTTCAGACGCAGGTGACCAGTCTGGTCTGCGAGGGTGTTTTTGAACATTTTCCGACACTGAAGGTAGCTTTAATTGAGGGCGGGTTTGCTTGGCTGCCGCCGCTGATGTGGCGGCTTGACCGGGCGTGGAAGAAACTGCGCGATGAGGTGCCTTACCTCAAACGGTTGCCTTCGGAGTACATCCGTGATCATTTCTGGATGACGACACAGCCGATCGAGGAACCGCCTAAACCGGAATACTTTCAACAGCTGCTTGAGCATATCAACGCGGATGAGAGGTTGATGTTTGCCACGGACTATCCGCATTGGGACTTTGATTCTCCCGATCGGACCCTTCCGACAAACCTGTCTCCGGAGTTGAAGCGGAAGATCATGGCAGAAAACGCTCGTGGGTTCTATCAACTCTAGAAGGGAAATAAAAAATCCTTTCATCTCTCATAGCCGGTCAGCTCAACATAACCTTGCCCATCCACTGTTGCATCCTCAATCTGTCCGCTCACCCGTACAGTCCCCTCCCAATACGTGAAACTCGCCCGAAACTCTTGGTTCGGGATGAGCGGTTCAACCTGAAGGACGATCTTTAACTCTGGAAAGGCTATTTGCCAGCCGGAGGGATAGGTGACACCGCTTTCCGGACTTGTCCACCGGCGGATAGGGGTTAGCGTAAAATCTTTCGTCCCGATGCGTAGCTGCCGACCATCGGGATATGCCAAAGTACCCTCAAACGTCTGTGGGTCGCACGACTGATCTGACCTGCGCAGACAGTACAGCATCAGTGTCACCCCATTTTCCAACTGTAAGCTGAACCAATCCCACCCGACGAATCCCTCGCCGAGGAAACTGGTGCCGAACTCATGATCCATCCAGCTGACCCCGTTGACAGCTACTGTTTTGCCATTGATTATGATCTCACCGCTGGTTTCCAACCCGACGAGACTATAGTAGTAGGACGCATTTCCCGGTTCGGGTCCCTTTTGGCTCAAGCCTCGATCTCCTTGCAGTATCGGTGGGCGCGTCTGGCGCAAGTTGAGTGATAACCCGATCTGCGGTTCCGTTTCGATAGAATCAGAGGTTGAAGCGACAGACAAGTGCATCACACCCTGCTCTGTTTCTGTAGCCGACCAATCCTCCAACCAGACTTTGTAGGTTGGATCTCCCGTTGCTCCCGCCAATCCACCTGCGCCCCGGCTCCTCCGCTCAAAGCAGAAATATTCATTGTTCGCTGCATCTGTAACGGCAAAATGCGCCATGTAAACTTGGGTCGTGGCGAAATGTGAAGTCCGCTCTGGCATTTGGGGTGTCAGCGCAAAGCGGAAAAAGGTCAACTGATAACCGAAAGCGTTCCCATTGTCGGTGCGTAGGTTACCGGTATAATACCACCACTCGATTTGATACTCCGGATGTGCCCCGTGATCGCGTGGAAACTGGAACGTCATCGGCTCCAGCGCACGGGCGAATCGCTCATCGGCTTTGCTGCTCAATGTATCACTGACACTGGTGGAATTTCGCTGTGCCTCCGCGAAATTGATGCTTACAACTAGCACCATAATTATAACCCACAAATGGAAAATGGAGCGTGGTATGACGGATTTTAATTGAATTGATTGCGTCGTCAATTTTGATAAACTCTCAAGGATTTTTGTGTTTACAAAACTAATGAACGGATGTAATATACGCATGTTAGAGATATTTCGATCTTCTACAGATTCCTTCATTCACAAACACAATTTGACTGACGAGGAGTAAAAAAATGATCTATGAAATCCGAACCTACAACCTGAAAGTGGGGCAACTTCAAGAATATTGGGAACGTTTCGGCGAAAAACTACCGGCGCGTCAAGAATTATCAAAACTCGGCGGGCATTGGTACACGGAAGCGGGACCGCTGAATCAGATGGTCGCTATTTGGCCCTACGAGAGCCTCGAACAACGAGCTGAAATCCGACGCGCTGCGGAGGCGGGACCGAATCCGATATGGCCCCCCGATACAAGCGATTTCATTGTGTCAATGGTATCTGAGATTTTTCTGCCAGCTCCATTTATGACACCTTTGGGCGAAAGAGACATCGGACCTATATATGAGATGCGGATATACACCTATCCCGCTGAAGGGATGCCGCAGGTGTTAGACGCGTGGGGCGCGGCCGTTACCGAGCGCGAGAAATTCTCACCGTTGGCGGGCTGTTGGTACTCAGAATACGGTGGGCTCAACAACTTTATCCATGTATGGGCGTATAGGAGTTTTGAGGAGCGGCTTCGGATCCGGGCGGAGACACGAGAGCAGGGAGTCTGGCCCCCCAAAGGCTCTGTGAGACCGATCACACAGGAGAGCAAGATTCTGCTTCCCGCACCTTTTTCGCCGATGCAGTAGGGGCACCATCAAGGATCCCGACCATAAAATGTAATTGTTTGTAACTGTTTGTAATACGATTGGCGAGCATGACGAAACGTTTCATGCTGAAATAGGGACAATTTTCCCATTTGCGCGGGAAAAATGGGAAAATTTGATTTTCGCACGGAAAACGTAACCTTTTTAATCTCGCTCATGCGACCTTCATCTGCGAGATCTGCGTCCGCCTCTACTCTTAAAACTGAAGTGCGTAAGTCCTATACACAATTAACTTGAACTGATGTTTTACGCTTGGGTCAATTCAAATTGTCAAAATCTAACAAAATCTAACACTTTTTACAAAAATTCTTAGGACTTACGCAGTTGAACGCTCAAAGCCTTGTAGTTCAGCGATTTATCGCTGTTGGACACCGTTCTCAACCTTGGTCTTAGAACGGACCCCCGATGAATCAGGCAACTACAGTAAGGTTTTAGGTTTGTAGTAGGGCGATTTATCGTCCGTCCGGACGCGCAATGAACGCGCTACTACAAACTCAAGTGCGTAACTCCTAGGTTTATTGATGTAGTTAGGCTAGGGAACCTTATTTACGAGGCTCAAAAAAGACGATGCAAAACGCGAATAGAAACCGAGTTTTCAAGAAAAAACTCGGTTTCTGTTACACGATTTCTTAACATGAGTGAAAAACTTTTGCTGCGATTTACTAGTGCGAATTCATTCCTGCGGCCTTACAGACCGAATACGGTTGACCGCACAGTCAGTCGTAGCAGAGTTGATTCTCTAGGTCCTTGGCAAAAAAGAAATCGAGTCCGTGACCGCAATAGCCCAATTCTGTGTCTGCTCCGGGCAGCGGAGCGTACAGGTAAAAAGCAGGTTTCAGTTTGGCAAGAATATCGCTGCCAGAAGGCTCTTTTGGAACCTCCACAACCTGTGTTCCGTTTTTCAGGGATGATGTCTTTTCTGCGGTAAACCCGATGATTTCGTAGCTGCCAAAGTTCCCACCTTTGAACTTATCGGGAACCTTGATTCGGAATGTTCCCTTCTTTTTACCGCTAGTATCCACTTTTAGCCAACCAATGGGACCCAGATATTCAGTTTTCTGATTGACTGTATCGTGCAGCCACGCGAAAATTGCACGGCGCCCCCTAGGCATCTTTAACCCTTTATAGGTTCCCCGAAATTCGTTTGCTGCTTCATCGTATACGATAGTCCCTTTGGGGCTATTATCGTTCTTAAAATCGTAACCGTCTATAAGGAATCCACCGTACATCGGTTGAACTTGCTGATCTTTGCTTTCTTGGCTCTGAACTGCCCATGCTATGCAGCAAATCACGGCAGCGAGTACCAGTAGGAACAACACCTTCAGTTTCATTTTATTCTCCTTTGGATTTGAGCAGGCGGACCTTTTCTATGCAGTTTCCGACTGCCTCATTGTTTATGGTGATCAGTATATTTGATATGAAAAGAAAAATCAAGCCATTTTTGAACGCAAACTGTACTTGTTCCGTCGAATGAATTCTGCTGTTCTCTTTTTGAGAGGAGGCGATACCTATGAAAGTCTTACTGAGACAACGTGACCTGTCAGATGAATATATCCAGTTTGCCGCACAGATTGGTGCCGACGGATTTGATATCCATAATGCCGAAAGTATCCCCGGATTGGTGGAACAGGGCTATCCAGACTTAGAACAACTGACGAAATTAAAAGAGAGAGTCAACGCCGCCGGACTTAGCATCTATCGCGTCGCGCCCGCCGAACCACAGAAATTTCTGACGGGTCAACCGGGCGGTGAGGAGGAACTTGATAATCTGTGTAAGTCGCTTGAGATTTTCGGTCAAGTCGGGATCCCTTTTATGTCAATGCCTGTGCATCTAGCGCAGACCCCGGAACATCGAGATGCGAATCCGGGATACCGGGGCGGATATACCAAACCTCTCCGGGGCAATTATACGTTCGGTGGATTTGATGTCGAATTAATGAAGCGGAGTATCGCAGAGAAGCCGCTTGAACCGTTTTCTGTTGAAAAGCATTGGGAATGTTGCATCCAGATGTATCAGCGGCTCGTCCCGCTTGCTGAACAATTCGATGTAAAACTGATTATCCACCCATCGGATCCGCCGTTACCGGAGACCGAATTTTCACCGAAACGGTGGGCTGCCATCCTCGACGCTGTGCCAAGCGATCACAGCGGACTGCTCTATTGTATCGGGACCTGCTATGAATCGGGTGTAGACATCTTTGAGAACCTCCGCCATTTTGGAAAGATAGGGAAAATCTTTCACACCCATTTCCGCAACGTGCAGGGCACGATCCCGAGGGGCGGATATATGGAGGTCGCCCTTGACGATGGCGACATGAATATGTTCAAGATACTTCAAACCCTAAAAGAGATTGGGTTTGACGGTGGCTTACAGATCGATCACCTACCTAACTATATTGGCG
Organism: Candidatus Poribacteria bacterium; assembly: GCA_965116925.1. Lineage (GTDB taxonomy): Bacteria > Poribacteria > WGA-4E > WGA-4E > PCPOR2b > PCPOR2b. The sequence goes on from OZ220744.1 coordinate 6,075,896, forward strand.
ATGTGGAGCAGCGGGCAGCTTCAGCCTACGCAGTGGCTTATGTGAAAGCACTGTTGAGAGCACTAGAGGCTTAACTGTGAAACATGATCACGGATATTACGGATTAACGGATTGACGCGGAAATTAAGAATAATGTGCACCGAGTCATATATAAAATCTTGGCTCCTGTAAAAAGAAAGTGCAAAGTACGAGGAGAAACCGAGTTTTTTCTTGAAAACTCGGTTTCTGTTGCACGATTTCTTAACATGAGCGAAAATCTTTACGCATTACGCATCACGTGCCTGTAAACGGAGGTTATAGCATTATGTTTACCTATAACCACAACGACACTATAAGGAGTGTTCAGTGAATCGACCCCCAGAAACTTTTGTGAGTGTGCAGGAGGACCGCCTCCTCGCTTTTAGTACCGCCTGTTTTGAGAAAGCGGGATTGTCCCATGACCACGCAGCGTTAATCAGTCGTCTGCTCGTCAACTCAGACCTTCGTGGGGTGCGGAGCCACGGCACACGGACGGTCAACGGTTACTGCAGCGGCTTTGAAAACGGAGATATGAATCCCCAGCCGGATATCCGCCTTGTCCATGAAACGCCGACAGCTGTTGTTCTGGACGGCGATGGAACGCTCGGCTACCTTCCAATGGTTCGTGCAACTGAGGGAGCAATCGCCAAAGCGAAGGAGGTCGGGTTGGGCATGGGGCTTGTGCGCCACATCGGGCATTACGGCTCGGCAGGACACTACACGCGAATATGTATGGAGGCGGGTTGTATAGGCTTCTCTGTTCAGGGCTACCAGAATCTGGGCAATGCCGCTGGCAGCGATCCCAAACCGCAACTCGGCTACTTCGGCAATCCGCCCCTCTGTTTTGCGATCCCCGGTGGTGATGAACCGTCTGTGGTGCTTGACGTGGCGACCTGTATCATGGCGGACTATCAGCGTGGAGGGGAGTATGATGCACTCCTCTCCCTTATTCCGGCTGCTTTTTTCAAAAGTGTGGGTTATACTGCGGTCGCGGGTCTCTTGGGCGGTGGATTAACAGGATATACGCTTCCTGACGATGAGGGGGTTAGTGAACGTTGGCCCGGCGGAGCGCGGTTAGGTGGTATGGTTCTCGCCATCCATGTGGATGCTGTTGTGCCCGAAGCTGTGTTCCGTGCTGAAGCCGATCGGATGGTTCGAGACGTGAGAGAAACATTTGAACCGATGCCCGGCTATGATCGTGCGCTGCTGCCCGGTGGGATCGAAGTAGAGAGAGTTAAGATGCACCGCCGTGATGGCATCCGCTACGGCGAGATGGAACAGGAGTCAGCCCGTGAAGTCAGTGAGCGTCTCGGTGTCCCGCTACCGTGGGACTGATGCCGTGAAGACGAGAAAACGGGAGAACGAGAAGGCGAGATGTCCTAGCAAAAGAATAATTAACGCAAGGACGCAAAGTCGCAAAGACCCCTTTTTTAAGATTTTTCTTGCGTCCTTGCTACCTCGCGCCTTTGCGTTAAAAAAGAGCAGATACCGTTATCCCGTTTTTATGTAGTTGTTGTTAGCGTAAACTATTTAGGAGGAGAAAGAACTTATGGAACCACTTCGGGTTGGATTTATCGGCGCTGGTGGCTTTGCCAGACATACTATCTATCCGGCGTTGCACCTTGCCCCCGTCGCACTGCAAGCGGTCTGTGATATGGATGAAGCAAAAGCGAAAGATGCCGCGGGCAAATTTGGTGCGGGACGTTGGTACACAGATCGGCATAAAATGTGGGAGCAGGAAGATCTTGAGGCACTCATCATCAGTATGAGGCCCGACCCGCGTCAATCCCTCGTTCGTGAAGCACTAGAAGCAGGCTATCACGTTTTTGTTCCCAAGCCACCTGCCCCATCTTTGGCAGATGCCACTGAACTCGCAGAAACCGCTGACCAGAGTGGCAAAACGCTGATGATCAACTTTCAACGACGGTTCAGCTTGGGTGTCGCCCGTGCTAAAGAGATTATGGCGCAGGAGTCCTTTGGTCAACTGACACAACTCTTCTGCTCCTTCTGTAGCGGCACCTATCCGACGGTACAATGGTATCTTTTGGATTTTGCTATCCACCATTTCGATCTCGCACAATACATCGCGGGTCCGGCAAAAGAGATCGCTGTGTTCCACAACGAGGTGGGTGGACAGGGATCTTTTGCAGTCGCAGTGGAATTTGAGAACGGTGCGGTCGGAAACCTCCAACTGAATAGTCAACGGCTCTGGAGGCGCAACTATGATCGAATAGAAATCACGGGACAGGAGGAGTACATTGTCCTTGATGGGTTGTGGGAAATTGCTCACTACGCCGACTCCCAGAATGTCTTTACGGACAACTACAGCGACCAACGCAACGGCGAATTGACCGGTGACGGGCATAGCTTGACGGAGTTTGTCAACGCTATCCGTGAAAACCGTGAGCCGATAGCGAGCATCAACGATTGTTTGAAGTCGATGCGGTTGTATGAAGCGGTTCTGGAAAGGCGCAAGGGAGTTATCACGCTGAATGACTGATAATTCTCTAAATCACGAATTAACGCAGATTAACGGATTACACGGATAAGACGGAAAAAAGGGGAGGCCCAGCTTGTAGCCCCAGAGGGGCGAGATGTTTATAGAATGGTTGAATTGCTGAAGAGTGTTCATAATTATTGTCTAAAATCAACCCACCCCTTCGCCCCCATTTCGCTCTGCGTTCTCCGTGTCTCTGCGGTGGTGTTTTTATTGAGGTGATATAATGAACCATACAATTCTATACAAACGAAAAGGGTTTTACGGTGCCTTTCCTGTCCTAACCCACCTCCCCGACGGGCGGTTGACGGTCGGCATTCCGGTCGCACCGTTCCATGACCACTATGCGGTCGGTGATTGGTTGGTACTACTGTCGGAGGACGAGGGAGAAACGTGGCAGGAGACCGACGATCCGACGCTTCCCGACAACTGGCCCGGCACATCACCGCGTGAGATATATGACCGATTTGCCGCCGTGATGCCAGATGGGACGTATCTCTGTGCCGGCACAGTGGGCTGGAAAGCGTATCCAGCGGAGCAACAGGCGGAGGTAGAAGCACAGGGGCTATTTGTGCGTCCACACCCAAACGACGAAAACGCAATTATGGTAGGCAGCAACAAGGTGTTCGTCCAGCGTTCGACTGACGAGGGGCAGACGTGGGAACGGCAGGAGTGGACTGTGCCCGGCGTTGAACATCTTACAGCGTTTCCGCGTTCCGCGTGGCTGGCGGACGGAACGATTTTGGTCCCTGTCTACGGTTCCGATCCCGATGCCCGTTGGCGAACCTACATCTGGCGGTCAGGGGATGGCGGAGAGACGTGGCGTTGGTTGGCGATGGGCTCTTATGTAACGGGAGTCGAGGGTAATGAGACGTCGCTTCTTGAGGTTTCCCCCGGGCGTGTCCTTGCCCATACGCGGACGGAGGGCAGCTACCTGTTGGAGACTTGGTCGGATGACGGTGGACGCACGTGGTCGCAACCGTTACAAACACCTATCTGGGGGTATCCACCGCACCTGTTGAAACTCCGAGATGGACGGATACTGTGCTCATTTGGATATCGACGGGAACCGATGGGGGTGCGTGCGGTCCTGAGCCACGATGGTGGGGTTACGTGGGATATGGACAACGTCATCGTTCTGCGGGACGACGGTGGGACGCCCAGCGAATTCCGAGCCGATATGGAGCGTGGGGGTGCTGACATTGGTTATCCGATCTCCACTCAACTGTCCGATGACAGCATTCTGACGACTTATTACATCACGTTGGCGGATGGTATAACACACTCAGTGGCGACGCGCTGGGAAGTTTAATAGATGAGGGAAGACCGGAAAACGAGATGAAATCAACCGCCAAGACGCGGAGAAAAGCGTGGAAGGATGGAAGGGCGGGAAAGATGGGGTATGGCCCCAATCTTCCAGTCTTCTATCCTTCCATCCTCCATCTGCTCTGTGCCCTCTGTGTCTCTGCGGTGGGTTTTCTCCCGAATTTGAAGAATGGAGACACTCACCATGTTAATTCAAGAACAGTTACCTTGGACTCAAATGGATGATGAGCATTTGAGCCTATTCAAAGCCATTGGCGTGGACTATGTTACGATTAACCCGCCCCCAGACGATCTCAAGGATGGGGCAGATCGTGCCGATTTCTGGAAGGAGATGAGTCGGCGCGTTGATTCCCACGGGATGAAGTTGGATAACGTGGGCATGAACTGTTGGGACGAGATTTCACTTGCCCGTCCGGATCGAGATCAGAAGATCGATGCGTGGTGCACCATGATTCGGAACCTCGGTGCCGCAGGAATCCGAACCTTGGGTTATAACTTCAAACCCATCGGGAATTTCCGTACCACCTCGGCAATCGGACGCGGCGGTGCTCGCTATAGCACCTTCGATTACGATGAGTTCATGGAAGATCCAGCGGATGTTCCCGAAAAGTATATCTCCGAAGAGCAGCTCTTAGAGAATTTGCGCTATTTCCTTACCCGTATTGTTCCGGCGGCTGAGGAAGCAGGGGTTAAACTTGCGATACACCCGGACGATCCACCCATTCCGGAGCCGCTTGGCGGCGCAGCCCGAATTCTCTCGACCCTCGACCATTTCGAGCGCACGTTCAACACCGTTCCTAGCGAGATGAACGCTATGCTATTTTGTCAGGGATGTGTCCGTGAAATGGGGGAAGACGTGCCTTCCGCTATCCGCCGCATCGGTTCGCAAAACAAAATTGCTTACGTCCATTTTCGCAACATTCGAGGCACCCCCAAGAGCTTCCAAGAGGTCTTTGTGGATGAGGGAGATGTGGATATGTATGAGGCGATGCAGACCTATCGGGAGGTGGGATTTGAAGGTCCCTTCATGATGGATCACACCCCTAGCTTTCCGCAGGAGAACACGCAATGGGCGGGCAGAGCCTTCGCTGTCGGCTACATCCGATCGATGATCCAAGCCGTTTACCGCTAATTATAGTGAATTCAAAAAATAAATAGACACTTTCGTCCCCCATGTTTGGTAGGCGCTGTTTCCAACTGCGCCGATTTGGAGTGTCTCATTAATTCTAAGATCCACTATAATTGACCTATGGCGGAAATACCGATAGAACAAACTTCAAAAAATGAAAAGGGAGAAATATTGATATGTATGGTGCAATCGGTGGCAGCATTTGGGGCGAACAATCTGATGATTTTCAGTCGAATCTTTTTTATGATGATACACTTAAAGACCTTAAAAAAGTCGCGTCGGAACATTACCCCGCTCTGCGGAGAATCCGGGAACGAGAGAGAGACGCAGAACAGTTATACTTATCCAACCCCCTAAAAGAAGGAGATGATGATTACGAGCCCGGATACACGATCACATTAGAACATCGTCTACAACAAGGAGAAGAAGCAAATTTACTAAAAAAGAATGAAACGGGCGCATACACAGAGAATTTACGGGAAGCAATAGGTTGGAGGGAAAAATCCGATGAGATTAAAAAACTCGAGGAAGAACTGCAGGAAGCTCGAAACGCAATGTACCGCGCACGAAAGGGCAAAACAGATGAAGAAAGAGAAACCTATAACCAAAACAGAACAAAAGCATACGAAGCAGAACAATCATTGGAAGACGCTAAAGAATGGGCTCTCACACGCTATACGAACCGCACGCAAAAGGACTATAATCTTAGAAGCGACTTTGAGAATTTTTTATCTGACATTGCATGGAATCGTCGATGGTTTAGAGAACGCCTATATCCTGATGAACAAGTCAAGGAATTTATCCAAAAATATTTAGAAAATCCTTCGTGGCATCTGCCTCAAATTACCGATTTCCTTTTAATCGATCTTATTGATTCAGACCTAATCAGGCTTGAAGAAGACTTTCATCTTGGTCTGTTTTCATCTAACATTGCAAACCAGCTTGGAGGCCCCAACTCATACTTTGATGGTTCATTTTTGGTTATTTCTTCAAATATACCCACCTTGCCTACTTTATCGCCCGAATCGAAAAGGAAGCGCTCGTGATGGCGTAACAGAAATTTCTTCATTGGAGCCGGTTTAATATTTTTTAGTATATTGGCTAGGTCGGGTGAACTAGAACCTTGGATAAGTAAAGATTTGCTTTATTGGATAGGCCCAGCTATATCGATGTTTGGATTCTATTTCATTTTCTCAGTATTATATAGTATCGTAGGCGAGGCAATAAATAAAAGGAGAATTGACATTAAAAATTTGCACAGAAAAGCACATACACTACTCAACATCCGTTGGGATATATCCTCAGGGATATATGACGCAAAAACATGTATTGAAAGACTAAAACGCGTAGATCAACCACTGCACATATCCAGTTTAGTTTATCCATTATTAGAATTGCAAAAGCGACGTTAAACACTTCCCTAGCCTGAGATTTACTCAAAGCTCAACCTTTCTTTTCCTTGAACCGTGCAATTGCCCACCGCTCTGCTCACTACTCGCGGCGAAACACGGATATAAAAAAAGGAGGATTGAAAATGGCATTAGAAAATAGGCAACGATTGTCGGTTCAACGAAACCGAAACATAATAGATGAAATACCGGGTGAATTTGGTTATGAGGTACGTGCTGCTTATGCAGGCTATCAGCAATATCGCCAAGAACACCCGGAATACAGGGACAGATCTGTGAGCGAGCGATGGCAAATCCCGGAAGTGAGGCGGTATTTTGTTGTCCTGAACATCATGCGTTTTTATGGTGAGCGGATGATAGGTCAACCAAGAGAGGCATTCATTGAAGCGTTGGGAAATATAGAACGCACGAATAGAAATGAACGGACACACAGGAGGAGGGCAGTATCGTGCCGCCGGCAATAAACCAAAACCCCCGGCACGCTTGCCCTAGGCACCGGAAAAATCAGAGGATGAATTAAATCAATTGATTAACGAGGTTGAAAATCTGTTCAATCGAAATAATTAGACTTCTTAATCTATCAGAGGACCCATGGCAGGAATACCGATAGGACTAACTTCAAACGATGAAAAGGAGAGATGACGATGAATGATCGTATTGATGAAAGAAAGGTGAACAGATACCTTTACGAAATTGCAGGGCGCGCTGGCACGAGCTGCCAGCATAACGACTTATGGGAAGAACCAGAATACAATCAAGCGATGTGGTTGTATCTAACACTGCCCCATACAGAACTCGAAGCCCGACTCGCCCCCACGCGTGAGAATGTAGTGCATCCATCAGGTGCTGTGATCCAATGGAATACGTATTGTCGAATGGAGGAACGGGCATATAAACGGGAGTATCTGAAATCTGATCAGTGGAAACGTAAAAGAGATGCGGTGATGGCTCGGGCACGTTTTAACGCGAATCGAGACTTGCCTCCGAAAATACCTAATAACCCTGTTATCAAACGTACTGTAGACAGATATGGTCGTGTGATAAAATCAATAGAAACAGAGGAGTATGGTCCTATCTGTGAAAATGAGGGCTGCACAAACGAAGCGAAACAAGTGCATCATCTTACTTATGAGCGGATAGGTAAAGAGCATTTGGAGGATTTGCAAGCATTGTGTCCCGAATGTCACATGCAGAAGTCTTAAGTCCAAAACTTTTTTGAAGGGCGATTTATTGCCCGTCGTGACGCGCAATGAATTGCGCTACTACAAACTGAACTGCGTAACTCGTAAAAAAATTGGTTCATGTTAAGAAATCGTGCCACAGAAATTGATTTAATCCACTAGTTCATTGATAAACCAATGGCCTTCAGGTTTCACATTCCGATTTATTGGGATCCTTGGAACGGGACATCACATTTTACGTTCTTAGTGTTTGGTACTTTCTCTTGATATGAGCTAATAGGACTTACGCATTTCAGCACAGTTGGTGCGGGGCAAGATGTCCCCCTACGGTTGGTTGTGTAAGTCCTATCAAAAAATTTAGTACAGATTCGTGTGGATTCGCGGAGGCTTTTGTGTCTTGGTCTCCTTGCGTTTCTTGTCTTTTGAGAGGTAAGTAAATATGCAAATAGATCCGATAACCCTCGCCGTGATTCGTGGCAGCTTGGAGCAGATCGCGGACGAGATGGATGCCACCCTTGAACGGATGGCGTTTTCGCCGGTGATCTCGGACGGCTTCGACCGAGCCAGCGGTATTTACGATAAAACCAACGGTGAGGTCATCATGCAAGGACCACGTGGGCTGCCGAGTTTCATCTATGTCATGGAATTCACCACCCGCACGGTGATTGAGTCGATTGAGAACATCGCGCCGGGCGACATCTACATCGTGAACGACCCCTACTTGGGCGGTACACACCTGATGGATGTGAAGATGGTCAAGCCCGTTTTCTATAAGGGGAAACTAACCGCCTTTCTCGCCAATAGCGGACATTGGCCCGACATTGGAGGACGGGTGCCCGGTGGATTCTCAAGCAAAGCTACGGAGATTTATCAGGAAGGGCTGCGCCTTCCACCGATACGGATTTTGGACAAAGGGGAACTGAACAGAGAGGTGCTCGATATTATCCTACACAATGTGCGGGTGCCAGATGAACGACAAGGCGATATTATCGCACAGGTGACCGCCCTCAACCTTGGTGCTGAACGGCTGACCCGGCTGCTTGACCGCTATGGGGAGGAGACGGTCTTTGACGCTATTGCAGAGTTGAGCGCGCGCTCGGAACAGTTGATGCGAAGTCATATTGAGACCATTCCGGATGGGGTATACACATTTGAAGACCATATCGACAGCGATGGCGTAGAATGGAAACCGCTCACCATCCACATGGAGATGGAGGTAAAAGGAAGCGATGTCCATATCGACTTCTCCAAGAGCAGCCCACCCTGCAAGGGACCGCTCAACAGCGTTCTCAGCACGACTATCGCTGGGGTCTATATCGGTTTTAAGCATATCTTCCCTGATGTTCCCATCAACGCGGGGTGTTTCGCGCCTTTCTCCTTTGATCTGCCTCCCACAACCTTTATCAACGCCCAACTGCCACGTCCCGTGTCTGGATGTGCCTCTGAGGTGTGTCAGCGTATCATTGACGTGGTGTTAGGCGCACTCAGTCAGGCGATCCCCGATAAAAGCTATGCCGCACCGATGGGGACGGTGACGAACCTCTCTGTAGGAGGCGAAGATCCAGAGAGGGGATATTACGTCTTTTATTCCTTCATTGGTGGTGGATACGGCGGAAATTACCTCACCGATGGACTTATTAACGGCAATCCGACCATTGCCCTCGCTCGAACCCAAGCCTTGGAAATCTTTGAGTCTCGGTATCCCGTCCTCTTTACCCGGTATACCATACGCGAAGGTTCAGGAGGGGCGGGTATGCGTCGGGGTGGCCTCGGCGTGATCTTTGAATTTCAGATTCGGCGGGGCGAGGCGAGCGCGTCAATGCTTGGAGAGCGGGGACGCTTCGCACCCTTTGGAATCCTCGGTGGAAAATCCGCAAAATCGGCAAAACACACCTTCTTTCTCCAAGGTGAGGAATATACCCCACCCCACATCAGTAAGGATGAGGGCATTCCCATGCAGGCGGGTGATATCCTACGACTGGAGACGCCGGGGGGCGGGGGGTATGGTAACCCCACAAATCGTCCACCGGAATTAGTCTTACAGGATGTCAAACGTGGCTACTACGACCGGAAAACGGCGGAGGAGGCGTATGGTGTCCTGATTGCGGAAAATGATAGAGCGATTGACGTCGAAGGAACAGCACAACTACGCGCTTCTCTCCGCGCTCAACAGTGAGATTATGTAAATGCCGACACTTAATAGTAAATCTCGCATTCGCTGGTTGCCCGCCGCTATTATCATTGCCTTAACCATTTTAGCAATTATACTGCTCTGGAGTGTAGACGCACCACAGCGACAATGGCGGGTTCTGCAGACAGTATTGGTCTTGATGCTTTCGTTCCTGCTGATGCTGCTGTGGCTGCTCTTTTTCTCACGGCTGCGGTGGAAAGTTCGACTCATTGCGTTTGGCGCGATTGTGCTGATTATCTTTCTTTCGACGACCCTGTTTCGGGTGAAAGGATTTAGCGGGGACTTAGTCCCACTGTTGGAATGGCGTTGGAGCGAAAAAGCTGCTGAATCTCTGACGAGTAATGCCTCAACCACCCCGGGCGCATTTTCAAAGGATTATCCACAGTTTCTTGGTCCACATCGCAATGGGACCGTTCAAGGGATAAAATTGGCACGGGATTGGTCGGAACGTCCACCGCAGCTTTTATGGCGACAACCCATCGGGGCCGGTTGGTCGGCTTTTGCTGTCGTCGGAAATTCGGCGATTACCCAAGAGCAGCGCGGCGAACACGAAATGGTTGTCTGTTACGATCTGATGTCTGGTCAAGAGCAATGGAGCCATAGCGACCGCGACAGATATGAAGCAACGCCTGCCGGTGTTGGTCCCCGTGCAACGCCGACAATTGTGGAAGATAGGGTATACACGCTAGGCGCAACGGGCATCCTCAACTGTTTGGATTTTGCAACCGGGGAGCGTATATGGTCGGAGGATATTCTCTATGACAACGACGCTGAGCTCGCGTCGTGGGGGATGAGTGGGTCGCCGCTCATCTTGAATGACCTTGTGGTGGTGAGTGCCGGGGGCAAAGACGGTAAGTCGTTGGTCGCCTATCACAAGGATACAGGGGAGCGCGTCTGGCGGGATGGCAGCGATCCAGCGGGATACAGCTCGCCGTTGATGGCAACGCTCGCAGGTGTGCCGCAAATTCTTATTTTCAATTATGGAAGTGTGGCTGCCCATGATCCAAGCGATGGGGGTATCCTCTGGCAGCATCCTTGGCCCAATACCACCGAGTGTATCTCTCAACCCGTGCCGCTGCCGAATGACCATCTTTTTGTCTCAAGCGGCTACGGTATCGGCTGCAAGCTGTTTCAAATCGCGCACGATGCAGATAATCAACTGAAAGCCACTCTCGTGTGGGAAACACCCCGACTCAAAGCGAAATTCACAAACGTCGTTTACCGAGACGGATACATCTACGGGTTGGACGATGGGGTGCTTGTATGTCTTGACCTCACGGACGGGCAACGCAGGTGGAAGCGGGGTCGTTACGGGCATGGACAGGTGATATTGGTTGATGGTCCCGACGAAATTGACGATCAAAACGGTCTACTGCTTGTGAGTGGGGAGTCCGGCGATATTCTCTTAGTTGAAGTCAATCCGAATGAGAGCAAGGAGCTAGCGCGTTTCCCTGCACTAACAAGCAAAACGTGGAATAATCCCGCACTTGCTGGACAATATCTGCTTGTGAGGAATGATAGAGAGGCAGCGTGTTATGAGTTGCCTCTGGAGTAACAGGAAAACCAGAAAACGGGAAACCCCTCCACGAATCACGCCAATCTTCACGAATTAAAAAAGCCCGGCAGGAGCGGTTTTCAAATTTTCCCCAGGACCGGTAGGTGCGGTTTGAAACCGCACCTACCAAGGGGACGAAAGTAAAACATGAGGCAAACGATGACACATAAAGTCCGTCTCAGCGTTTCAGGGACAAAAGGAATTCCTCATCAAAATGCACCCATCACGCAAGGGGTTCCGTTGCCAAAGGGAGCTTTGCAGAATTTAGATCCAGTTTGGGTCGAAGATGGTGATGGCCAACCTGTATCCGCGCAGTTTCGGCCGTTGAGCCGATGGGAGGACGGGAGTCTGAAGTGGGTACTAACCGATTTCTTGGCGGATGTACCAGCCGAGGGGCGAGTCGATTATGCCTTCTGCTACGGTCAAAAATCCGCATCAATTCCGTCAAATGGGACAATCCAGATCGATGAGAGCGATGACCGAATTACCGTCTGTACCGGACCGCTGCAATTTGTCGTCAATCGTCGACAGTTCTCGCTGATTGAATCTGCTGAATTGGGGAATGTGAGTGCGGAGAGTGGATTCATACCGGAGTGCGAAGTCATCCGTAGGGAACGCAGATCTGCGTTCCCTACTAGTGGTGAGGCGTGGGTGCGTATCTGTGAGTCATTCGACAGCACGGCGGGGAAACGTTACCTCTACGGGATGGGCGGCGACTGTCTGGCTTCATTGGCAAAAGATGATTACACTGTAGAACTAGAGGAGGTAGGACCACTGCGGGTGGTCATCAAGTGCAGCGGGGCATTTGAGGCGGACATCCCTATGCACCACTACGCGGGATACCGACCCTTTCAGTTGGTCACGCGGATTTACGCCTATGCGGGACAAACTCACCTTCGTGTGCTTCATACTGTGGTGATGGCGTGTAATCCGAGAGAAACTGAGGTGGAGGAGATTGCCCTACGGGTGCCGGTTTCTCTGAAAAATCCGGTACGTTTTCGGGCAGCGTCGTTGCGACGAACCGAGGACCGCCTTAATCCCGATGAAGCAATCCTGTTGCACCAACGATCGGACAATCAGTTCTTGCTTGAACGGCAACGTGTGGGAGAACATCGAATCGTCGCTGAAGGTGAACGGACGGAGGGGTGGATGACGGTTGAGGATGACCAAGTAGGAGTCGGAGTCGGTCTGCGACACATGCCAGAAGAGTATCCCAAAGCGTTGCGGGCGGCAGGAACTGGAAACGGTATTGATGTTTTTCTCTGGAAAGGTGTAGATGGAAAACGGCTCAGCCTCAAGCGATATGCGGAGGAAATGTCGTGGGGAGAAGGTGAAGGGGTCTACGCCGACGGCACCGGCACAGCGAAAACGAGCGAATTTTTTGTCTGCTTCTACAAAGCTGCAGCGCGTGAGGAGATTCCCGATAGGCTGCGGGGACTACTGACACCGCCGCACGTCGCCGTTGATCCTGAATGGATGGCACAATGCGAAGTGACCGGCGGATTTGCTCCAATTAATCCCAAACAGTTCCCCGAATCTGAGCGGATGATGACCGGCTTTTTGGACTGGTTGACCCGGAACATTCAACTCGGTCGATGGTACGGCTTTTTCGATTGGGGGGACGCACTTGTCACATGGGAGCAGGAAGCAAACGATTGGCGGTTCTACGGTCGGTGGGGTTGGTGTAACAGTGAATGGGACCCGCGGCACGGTGTCTGGATTCAGTATCTGCGCACAGGCAGAGCGGATTATTTCCGGTTGGGTGAGTCCATGACACGACACTCAGCAGATGTGGATACGTGTCATTTCCATCCGTTCCGCCCTTATATGGTCGGCGGTTGCTTTCGACACAGCACAGATCATTTCGGCGATGAGCCTTGTGCGTCACACACCTTTTTGGATGGCTGGATGGATTACTACTATCTGACAGGCGATCTGCGGACTTATGAGGTGCTTCAGGAGGCAGGGGAGTTCTTTTTGCGTTACCGATGGACGGAGGACCCGACCTATAGTTTCAGTTTACGAAGTATCGCCAATGTACTTAGGGGATTGCTCTACCTTTATGAAATCACCGGCGAATCACGATTCTTGGAACGAGCCGAGGCGGTCTACACCGTAATTGCCCGTGGACAGAACGAGGATGGTAGCTGGCACAAGCGGTTTCAGATTTCGACGCCGGATAAACTGCCGAATCAGGGCCCCTACGGCATGGCGACGGAAGGGACGACGTTGGCAGTGGAGATGGGAACCGCCCCGCCTTTTACCAATGCGGAATACTGGAAATGGAAGGGTATTAGTGCTGGGGAATTTGCTGCTCCAAACGCGGAACCACCCATCCGTGTGTTGCCGATGGAGGAGCAGAAGGGGTATCAGACGCACTATCTGATGGTTGGGTTAGAGCTGCTCCACCGCATGACTGGACGGGATGATGTCGCGGAAGTTTATCGCCGTGCCGTGGACTGGTTTTGCGGCTATCCAGATCCCCTCAATGCTGAATTTGCCCTGCAACAGCGTTATGGCGGCGTCATCTGCCGGCACCTCGCCTATGCCTACCAGCTGACGGGAGAACGGAAATATCTGGAGATTGGGCGGACAGTGCTTCGGTGCCTGATTGCGGATCAGGATTGGAGCGATGACCCGAAACGTCGGGGCGCGGTGGAATTGACCCCAATGACAATAAGCCTGCTCTTTTTCGGCGTTCCGTATTTCCTTGGAAAACTCAGTGAGGCGGAAATGGGTGAGGCAAATGAAAGTGAGTGAAATTCAACGCAACGACGCAAAGTCGCAAAAGACAGAAAGCGAGAAAACGAGAGTTGACTCCTCTGTTGCCCCATTTTTCTATTCTCTGATCCTTCTTACGTCCTAGCATCTTTGCGTTTATTTTCTTTGCCACTTTTTGCTTTTTGGCTGCCCGATGTGCCTAGGTGAGCTGCCACGGATCTACTCGCGAGCCAAAACGACGCGGGCGCCCTCAGCTGAGCTAATCTTCCTCACAGCCCCCGTCTTGAGCAATGCCAAGTCTTCACCCGCTAACTCAAGCTCCAATCCCTCAACGGTCAAATTGATTGTCCCACCGACAACCAGCCAATGCTCATTGCAGGTCAAAGGTGCTTCATCAATCCCCTCACCGGGGTCGAATGTGACGGCTCGCCACTCACTCAATGGACAGCGTGATCCACGGTTCGGGATGGGACCGGTGTTGTGCTCACCGGGAAGGACAAACCCCGGAACGGTCGGGATCGGAGGACCTGCTTCCTCAACCAAGATATGTATTGGTCGCTTCTGTCGCTCAAGTTGTGTCACGATGGCATTGTTCTCGTAGTCGGTAAACATCTGGAACCGATGTACGACGCCCATGGGCGTATAGACGATTGTATTGGGCGTGATCTCGAAGCGTTGATCGTTTAGCCAGACCTCGCCGCGCCCGGCAGTGAACAACCACATCTCGTCGTTGTCGTGATAGTGCGGTTCAACCCCTGTGCCTATCTGTTGGTTAGGGAAGTGACGGAACGCACTGAGTGCTGTCCAGTCTGGGTAGATACCCTGTTCCCAATAGATATTGTTCGCATTTCCTGAACGAATCATGTAGCGTTGGTTTTCTATTATCATTGGTTCATTAGTCCGTTAGTTCAAAAGTTCATTGGTTCATTGCTGCAAAGATGCAACAATTGACACGGAGGACAGAGAGAAAACGGAAAAGCGAATTATCTCGTTTTCACGTTTTCGCGTCTTCTGGTTTTCTCGGAGTTAATCAACACACACTAGTGATACTCAAGGTGTATTTCAAGTTTCTCAATCAAAATCTGATGTTGGGCATTAACAGGGTGTTCAGTCACTCGGACGCCGACGAGATTATTCCCCACCGCTAAAAACTTGGGTTGTACCGCAAACACCAACCACCCCTCCTCGATCGTCGGTGTTCCTAAGAAGATATTATTGACCCGCACCTCGATCTGATCTTCTATCTCTTTCGCTGCTGGGCTGTTCTGGAGGGTGCCGGGGTGACCGATGGTTGCCACAGTAACCGGATGCAGCCGCTGGTCTTCTGGCAGATTTTCCGCCTCCGGATCGGACAGCAGCAGACGGAGCGTAATTTGATCGACGAGATCGGCATTCGCAGCCACATCATCTGCGACAGCGATTGTTAAGAGGGTATCCACTGCCCCATTGTTATCTAAAGGTGCGGGTAACTGCCCGAACATATTCGTGTTGAAGTACATGAATCGGGGTGTACTCCAATCCTCTGGATTGGGTATGACGATTGTGCCGTGTCCACCACCCCGACGTTGCACAACGAAGATCTTGTTCTTGTGTTTAAGGGCATCTGTGTCACCAATTTCCTGATACGCTTGACGATGTGTGTACCATCCCTTCTCTAGGTACATCTGACCGAGGATGCGATCTGTTTCCTCTGGCGTTGCATGCGCGAAGTTGAAGGTCTGGATGCCATCTGCACCCTGCTGATACCAATTCGCCGCCACACCCCGCATCACTTCAATGGGGGGCCACTGATAACCGTCTGAGGCGTGATGATCGTCGATGCACGGATAGAGTTTGATGTTCGTTCCTGCTGTGATTCTACGGAACGCTGGGATGTCCACATCGAACGATCGGCAGCCCATAACGAAGATATCTAGGAGTTCCTCCCGCGCCCACGTCTCGGGGTCGATACCATCGAAATGACATCCCTCCAAGTTTTCAGGTATGCGTGCCGCAAGCAGAAGTGGACGCCCACGCTTACGCCCAACTTCCTGCAGCATCGCTCGTGTTGCGCGTATAAAATCGGTGAGTCTATCGCGGTTCTCCCACTGATGTCCCGGTGGTAGGACGGGACAGACCCTCGCAAAATCCAGCTCAATACCGTCGAAGTCGTAATCCTCTGCTGCTTCACGGAGAATACTTAGCTTGTATTCGTGAACGCCTTCAAGGGCGAAGTTCCAGTAACCGTTGGCGTTCCACGTACGGATAAGCCAGTCGGGGTGTGCTTCCTTCATCGGAATTTCCGCGACGGGACCCAAGTCGTTATCCGAACCGTTGATTCGGTAGGAAAAGAACGATTCTATACCCCGCTGCTTCGCTGCCTCAAGGAACACCTGCACGATGTTGATGCCCTCGTCCGCCCACTTTTTGAATCCGGGCGAATCGTAGAGCGGTAGGACATCGCTCGGATAAGGTGCCTGATGCCCCTCGCCCCAACTCCAGTAGATGCTGTCGATGTGTGTCCCCGGTTCGTCGGCGAACATAAACTTCCACTCGACCAACCGCTCAATCTCTTTTGTGGCGAACCTTGCGCCGTCCGCTGAAATAACGTCGAAATTAACAATTATCCGCCTCCGTCGATTTATCGCATCAATGTGTGCTGCGGAAAGTTGCCCCTTCATTTGGACCAATCCTTTCTGCTACCGGAGTTGGAACGCATACAACTTCACTGATTGTCCTACAAATCGCAAGCGCACCGTTTGTCCTTTGAGTGCTGAGAGGTTTTGTTGGCCGTCCCATGTTACGATTTGGGCTGTGCTGCTTCCACCGAGTCGATCTGCTTCTGCCTCTGTAAAACCTTTCAATGGCTGCATCGCCTCGTTCAAGATTTCGACCTTGAGCGAACCTCTAGCGCTACCGTCCATGTTTACCTCTAGGTGATTCCCTTCAGCAGTAAAGGGAAGCGTGGTCAGCCACCCCTCCTGTCCGGCGGCGTCTTGGGAGACAAAACCATCAAGACGCAGCAGCGCGGATCCGATGGCGGGATAGTATTCTTCGCCGGTGACCTTATCGTGGGGTTGGTCATAGCCGGTATAATAGAGCCGAAGTTCATCACCGATGGGCAACACACCGACCCCCATGTAGAGCATTAGCGAGTCGAAAGCACCATCGGGACCAAGCCGCACAAAGGGTTCTCGCCACCGTGTGAAATCTATACCATTACGGCTGGTCGCAAGTTGGATGTCCAATGCGTCAGTGGTGTGGTAATAAGCGGCGGTAAAGATAAAGTATGCGTCGTCCGCTAATGGATATTTCAGTGCTGCCGTATCATAGAGACCACCGCCCCACATATCCGCATCTTCGGGATGGTCGAAATCAGGCTCTAGGATCTTTTCTGGCACAGGGAAGTTCTCGAAGTCCGTGCTTTCTGACCGGGCGATAGCGCGGTAGTCAAAAGACCCTCGCTGTGCTCCATCCTCCACCCGCAGGTATTCGTTCCAACGGACATACGCCACATACTTCTGAATACGGTCATCCCAAAACGCCACATTTCTCGTATCGGTATACCACGGCATAATCAGTTTCTCGCAGGGTGTCCAGTGGATTCCATCAGGTGAATACAAACCACCGACGCTACCGTAATGCCATGTTTCCGGTGGGTCTTCGTCGTACCGGAACCGTGCCCCGCCGCAATTTACTGCTATATAGTCGTATTTGCCAGCACCAAGAATACACTTGAAACGCCGTTCAGGTTCAGCAGATGGATCTTTGAAGATGCTCCCGTGATTGAGGTCAAGAGAGATGATATTATTTTCCCGCGATCCTTGGTAATCGCTGAGTCCAAGGTCGGGACGCTCCCAGTGGACCCCATCCGTAGATGTGGCGAAGCAATCTCGTGGTACTCCATCTTCCCCGTTGGCGGAATACCACATTTTGTAGACGCCTTCGTCTAACATCACCGTGGGGTTACTACAGCCGCGCAACTCCCACGGCTTTTCAGGAGCCAGCACGGGCGTATTGGTCCGCGTGGCGGGGTTCATGGTAGTGGTAAACCCCTCTTTCGCTTCAACAAGAGTGTCATCAAAGAGGAGTTGTTTTGCTGTCCCCAAAGCTAAGGGATTGGATTGAGGCATGTAATTTCTCCTTATTACAAACGGATGCTTGGATATACCTAAAAATTCAGGCTCGGACCAAGAGAAGGTGCGAGATGTTAAGAGAAACCGAGTTTTTTCTTCAAAACTCGGTTTCTGTCGTGTGATTTTTTAAGATGAGCGAAAATTAAATTCCAGAGTATTCATAGGGACCCAAATCAGCATCCTGCCCTCGATGAAAATGCTTGCCCATCAGATACTTAATCTCCAGTTCCACATCGCGGATATAGCTTTCGGGGGTTATGTCCGGATCGCGTTTCAGAAGCGTAACTTCGAGCGTGTTGTCACCGCGTTGGGGCCGATGTGCTTCGTCCAATCGGTAGATGAACCAGTAGCCCGATCCGGTGCGGTAGCGCGGCGCGCTCATCCGGTACATCTCGTTCAGTTTGCGTAGCAGTTCATCTGGTAGGTCTACCCCATTCAATCGGAAGCGGAAGCTATCGAGTTCTGTTGTGTTCATGATTCGCACACGAAGAAGGACTTCGTGGATCCGCCCAACCTGATGCCAACGCGGTAGATCATCGCTGATCTTAAATTTCACTTCGGTGGGGCGGTCCACCGCCAATGCGGCCGGTAATGACATGGCGATACCGGGTTCGGTCGGGGGTTTGGGATAGCGTCCCGTTTCCGTGGGAACGTAGTAATACTTATCCTTGGGAGCCATTACCTCAGGATGGGGTAACTCCCGCAGCTTTTCGTAGAAGTCTGCCTGATAGGGCCAATTGCCGAACCAGTGTGCTAGGTAGAGTCCATCAACTCCCTGCGCCCAGTAGTTACAGGCGGTGGCACGAACCATTTCAATAGAGGCTTCGCCCAATCGGTCAGAATCTACGTGGCTCTGAATGGCTGCATGAAACCGACAGTTCGTACCTTCGGCCGCTTCGACCAGTGGACGGAAGTCAATTGTCGAATCCACCAACTCCGGTCCAGAAAACGTCTGTCCGATAACGACATCTACGATCCCTTGCTGCATCCAATCGCACACGTCCATGCCTACCTCTAGACAACCTTCGAGACTTGCGGGGATACGAATTGCTAATTCCCGCCTTGCACCACTACCCTTGACGGCTTCATAGACCCGTCGAATCCACGCGGTCATAATCTCGCGCCCGGCTTCGACTTCGTCCGGGTGAAAGTAGTACGGTGTGTAATTGAGTTGCAACTCAAAGCCGTCGATCGGATAGCTGTTCAGAGTCTCCTCGATGAGCGCGAACCGTTCTTCACGCACCTCCTCATGTTTGAAGTCGAGGCAGGTGGGTCCGGGGAAATCGGCATCCAGATCGCCACGGGCACCAATCTCCAAGTGCGGGTTGTCAAAACGGAAATTGGAGCAGCGCACATCTTGTTCGCGGGGAGCCCGTCCTTGTTGCACCAGAAGTGTGGGATAAATCAGCATCCCCTTTGCATGGGCGCGGTCACAGACGATGCGTAACGGATCATTTCCCGACTCGATCAGGTGTTTGGCGTTTTGATGCGCTCGATGAAAGACCAGATGGGGCCATTTTTCGACATTGTGTCCCCAGAGTTCACCAACCTTCGTGTCGTGCAGGACGGTGCGCCCATCCCCTAAGCAGAACATCAGTGCATCCACGGGTGTACCGACCAACTCGTCAACAGCTGCCTCATACTCCTCTTTCTGCATCGGTGGTTCGTACATATAGATGAGCGGGTGGCGTCCATCGTGATAAAACATGATGCGTGGTTGTGGCATGGTAACTTCCTTTCGGGTCTATGCTATCAGGAGACTAGACCTATTCACGATCATTCTGGAAATCGTGTTCCCTTTCGCGCTTCGGACATTACGCGGATTGTCTCACGCGCTGTCGCTGGATCAACCGGCGGGGGACCACCGTTGCGAATGGCGTCATAAAGTTGATCGTAGAACGATGTGCCGAGAGGTGCCTTGGCTTCAAGTTCCACTTTTTCAAATTCAATTTCATCGCCGCCCTCAACGCCATATTTGCGTTCAGCTGCGAGCGGTCTATCAATCGCTTCGAGCGGGGCTAGATCGTCTTTCACATAGTGTAGCATAGCCGTTCCTCCGCCTGTAACGGTTAGCGTACCGCGTGTGCCCATAAGCGTCCACGAAGGCAGGGGTGCTACGCACGCGCTTGTGAGTTCCAGATCGATTACTCGACCATTTTCGCCCCGCATCACCACTTTAAGATGATCTTCTGTATCGCCCGGCTGGAGGATTTGTTGAAGGTCTCCGAACACATCTACGATGGGCGATTCCATGAGGAGGACACACTGGTCGACGACATGTACGCCGTTATTGTTGAGCAGTCCGCCGCCGTACTTCCGTAATGTCTGCCAGTCATTGCGCCGACGATAACCGTAACCACCTAAACGGATGAAAAAGACATGTCCTAAGCGTTCATCCTTCAGCATCTGCTGGATAAAGAGAAAATCTTCACCCCAGCGACGACTCTGATGGACAGTCAGGATTTTGCCCGCATTCTCGGCGGCGACGAGCATACGGTCTGCATCTTCCAAAGCGGTTGCCATCGGCTTTTCGGTCAGGACGTGTCGCCCGGCTTCAAGTGCAGCAATTGAGTGAGGTGCATGATCCGCTGATGCGGTTGCGACGACAATGAGTTCAGCGTTGCAGCCCTTTAGTAGGGAATCCAAATCGTCGAACGGTTGGGCGTCAGTTTCTTCCTTTGCTTGTTTTTGACGGTCAGGGGCAGGATCGGCAACGGCAACCACATCAAAATCCTCGCGTCCCTGCATTGTGCGGACATGGATATTCCAGCCGGCGCGACCTAGACCAATTACGGCAGCGCGAATAGGTGTAGGCGGGGTCATCCGGTGAGCCCTCCTTTGTTTGAGTTATACGGGTTGGGATTAGTAATACTCTTCTGCGGGAAGTAGTCCTACGATTTCCTGAACAGTGATTCATATCTTCCCGACATTTATGAATGGAGTGTGTACCGTCGTACCGCCTCCTCGTCAAGTTCCACGCCCAACCCCGGTTTGTCCGGAACTATTGCATAGCCTTCTTGAACCAGAGGCTCGGCAAGCAGACTATGCTCGTGGACGAAGTTGCCGCATAGGTCGCTGCCCAAGGTGCAATTTGAGGTAGCAGCGGAGGCGTGGAGACGAAAAACATCGAAGATGCCGAGATCAACATTGGAGGCTTGCCACACGGGAATATCAGCAGCAGCTGCAATCCGCGCCATGTCCAAAAAGCCCCAGTCCGAAGGTGCGACATTAATCCCGTCCACAGCGTCGAGATATACCATTTCAATCACTTGACGTGGATTCTGAAGATGGGGCGCGATGAGGATCGATGTCTCCTCCTTGAGCCGTCGATAATCGTCTATGTTATCCTTTGGGATGGGGTCTTCAAAGACGATATCATACGCTTCGATTTCCCGCGCCAACGCCAACGCCTGTTCGACGGTGTGGAATCGGTGACCGGGATCTAGGACAATGCGTAGTGATGGCGCGGCTTCGTGCATGGCGTGCACGCGGTCTGCCACATTTCCGTCGTCTATGGTGCATTTTATCTTTATGCCGTGGAAGCCCAATTCTGCCGCTCGTTTGGCAGCGGTAGCTGAAGCCTCCGGTCCCATCCGTCCAATCCAGTAATCAACGAGCACTCGGTCTTGGAATTTGCCACCGAAGATCCGATACAAGGGCAAACCGGTTGCTTTGCCGATCAGATCCAATAGGGCAATATCGTATCCACCGCCGCCCAAGCTGCGCGGTTCAAGGTCGAGCGGATTCACCCCGATCAGATCCGGGGGTGGCTCATCACGGTCACCGAAATAGGGTCCACTCATACCGAGTCCGGTAATCCCTTTATCCGTGTGGATACGCAGCACATCCTGTCTTCTCTCCCCAAGTGGTGCGGGATAAGATTCGGTGAACTCCTCATATTCGGGCGGTGGCAGGATTCCGTGCAAAAACGGTACACAGACAACGGTGCGTTCCAGCTGCGTGATCTT
Organism: Candidatus Poribacteria bacterium; assembly: GCA_965116925.1. Classification (GTDB taxonomy): domain Bacteria; phylum Poribacteria; class WGA-4E; order WGA-4E; family PCPOR2b; genus PCPOR2b. The sequence goes on from OZ220744.1 coordinate 6,098,006, forward strand.
CATCTGTTTCTTTCCTTAGTCGGTGGGCAAGACTGAAAGAGGGAAAGTGTGAAGGGGAGAAAGTGATAGGAGATTACTGTCTCCCCTTGTTTACCCGCTCACCTACTGCCTTGTCTCTTAGTCGTCCCAACGACTCGGATTGATTCCGGGTGCGTTGGTCGTCATTCCCTCCGGCTTATGTTCAAGTTTCCATGTGTCTCCGGTGGTGTTGAGGCTCTGTAAGAAAGGCTTGGCTTGTTCCGGTGCGTTGGCGACCAATTCAGGATCCCATTCCTTCATCGGTTGGATCGGTCCCGCCCAAGCCGGCCGATAACCGAACTGAATCAGCTCTCTCGGCGAACTGTCTGTATTCGGATGTGTGGCATGGAACATGGTGCTTGGAATAATGACCGCCGAGCCGGCTTTCAAACACAGGGTAAGTTCTTCCGGATGGGACTTGTAGCGCACATAAGGACTTGCCTGTGCGTGGAACGAGATATGGCTTCGTGGGATAACTCGAAACGGTGCGCGTTTTGGGAGGAGATCGTCTAGGTAGTAGAGAACTCGCAGCAACCGCGGCGAGCTGCCTTCGTAATCGAAGATCGAGGAACCGTGGGGTTGACCATCAGTGTGCATCGAGATCCCGGGTGAGCCGGGATGCGTGCGCTGAAAGAAGCCGCGCGTGAATACGATGTCAGGTCCCATTAGTTCTGTCAGAAACTCAATCATCGGCGGATGCCCGATTAGCTCCGCTGCCGTGCGACTAAACCATTGCGGTTGTATTGCCCCGGTGGTTTGATACTCGCTATACGGTTTTGGTCTCATAGGAATGTCCGTGAGTTCCGCTTTGAGCTTCGCGATGAGTTCCGCATCTAACACATCGGGCAGCACAACGTAGCCTTCCACCTCGAAATGGCGAATTTGCTGTGCCATAGTGAATGAGCTGAAGTCTGTTTCGTCAATGTTCATGAAGTCAATGACTTCATCGGGATGGATTTCAGGGATAATGGTTTGTTGTTCAGCGGTAGTGACTGCTTGCATGGGTTCCTCCTTATCAGATGGGAGCGTTCTAGGAACGTCCAGTAAATGTCTGATTGAAAGTCAGTTATGACCATACAAAAATCTCTTCGTCGTCCGGGGACATAGCAAAGAAGATTGCCAGTACAGCCCGCGGTCGGTCGCCTACGACGAAGGGCACTTCGTGGATGTTTTCGGAATAGAAGAAGTAGAGGTCGCCCGGCTCTAGTTGGACTTGCGTGCGGGGGATATTGTGTTCTGCAACATATTCCCGGAAGGTGTCGTTATCGCGTACCTCCTGCACGGCATCCGACCAAGGGCAATTATAGAGAAAGGGTTCGCCGCTCTCACCTGCATCGTTAGAGTTTTGGAAGCAGAGTACGCCAGCGAATTGATGTTGGAATCGAGAAACGGCGTAAGTGAATAACTTCGATCGCTTGGCTACGGAATCGTAGTGGGGTCCGTGTCCCAACCCGTCGTGGTAGATACGGAAGATGGCGGGACCGTAGAGACTACCATCTGGCTCCCGCGCAGTCATCACGTTCTTGCCCGGTGCGAGTTGTGATAGGGCTTTGTACATAGTCTTCACCGGATCGTCGTATCCATCGAACAAGGTATTGAACAGTTCATGTGTCCCGGCGGAGTGGGCAAAAAACTCCTCACGATCGGAATTGTAGCGTCCCAAGCTAGTGCCGATGTCCACACGGTGGGGTTTCCCGTCACCAACTTTGTGTGGGTCGTACATCAGTCCGCGCTCATAGAATCGCTGTATAAGCCCCGCACAGTGGCTGGGATTATAGGCTTGCCGCAGGAGGACGGCTGGCATCTCACCGGCTGCAAGTGCCATGAGCGGTTGTGGATATTTTTTGAGTATGTCTGTTAAATCGCCTTCGACAGGCGTCCATGGCTGGTTTTCTGTCATGATTAGATTATCCCTCCAATAGATGGCAAAGAAAGTTGCCATTAAGGAACGTCAATTTTGTTTGAATCCTTCCTTTGGAAGTTAGTAACTAACACAACACTCAGAGGTGTAAGGTGCTCAAACATTTCTTTTAATAGGAGCAAGTTGCCATTTATCATTTCGCACTACGGAATCAGAACACGCCATCAATGCTCAAGAGCGCGACGGTGCCGACAACTTGCATGAAGCCGGTCGCATACAGAACGCTTGTTTCATCAATATAGGTGTACTCGTTGTAGCCGTTAGAATGAGCCACCATAAACTGAAGTTGAAATGCCCTGCCGAGATCGTAACGTATCCCCGCACCCCAGCTAGAAATCCGCACCTTAAAGTCCAAACGTCGGTCGTTTTGTGGATGGAGTGCTTCGTTGATGAAATCGTCTCGGGTGACATTAAGATAAGCAAACGCTCCCGCCTCCCGATAGCGGTAGGGATTGTGATTCTGAATCAGTGTAAAGTCGATTTGAATTTGGTTCTCCCATGACGTTTCGGTAGTTTCATCATCTTGATTGAAGCTACCCCGGAAGTCCTCAAAATCGGGCGTTCGAAAAAAACTAGTATCCATCAACCTGAGATAGGTCAGACCGTTGGAAATTGCGAATCGCAAGTCTTCGTTTATGTCATACGTCAAAGAGACTTCAGCCCCGATCTGATTCCATCTAATTCGCTCTTCAAAGTCTGCATTTGTTGCAAGGTCGGCATCAAGATCATCCTGATTGTCTATCTCAATATCCTCAAAATCATAAATGTACCGTAACTTTGTCTCTGTTTGGAACGCAGAAGCTATCAGCGAAGATGTGGGAGCGAACACCCTAAACTTCAATGTTTCACTGTCAACGAAATAGAGATTACCCGTATAATCAATGGCTTTAAGACTCAGGTGCGCTTGTCCTTCATTCTCACGCTGGAAACGGACCAGGATCTTCTCGGCGTATTCCCCATCGGCGTAGAACCGCTGAACCCGTCGTACACGGGTACGAAAGATGCGATAGGGGACATGCCCGAACTGAAATGGATGGTATCGTTGTCTAGGTAAATCGGAGGCATAATCCTTTTTATATTTGGCTTGATCCGCGACGAGGATGGTTCCGTCTTCCAGTGCGATGAGATGGAAGGGCGATATAAACTGCCCGGCACGATCTCCGTACTCACCGAATGCGAGTACAAATTGTCCCTCCTTGTCATATTTCAGGACGCGATGTGCCTCCTCGTCTACGATGTAAAGGTTTCCCTCACGATCAACAGTCATATCCGCAGCTTTGCTCAGCTGCCCGGCACTGGGTTGGGATGTGGTAAAGGTCCCTATGGAGTTGCCATCTGCATCCAGCTTATAGATATAGCCATCATCGAAGACGTAAAGACGCCCCTCATCATCGACCGTCAACAGCAGAGACCTTTGTGTATCCCCTTGTGGGATGATGAGTGCGTAGTTTCCTTCAGCATCAAGTGCCGGGGCAGCAGCTTCAAGTGTCCCGATCCGTTTGGTTAAATCTTGAAGCGGATAACTCGCAACAAAGTTCCCTTCCGGATCGAATCGATGAACACAAGGGGCGTAATTGAAGATGCGTGGGGATTCTGTACCATCCACTTGTACCATAATCCAATCCACTACGTAAATTGTTCCGTCTACGCCAACAGCGATATCCATCGGGTTACTAAAAAGAAACTTATCGGGATCGGTTCCCTGAATCTCGAATAGGAAGCGTCCATCGGGATCGAGCTTTTGGATGCGAAGATTTTCGGTATCAGCGATATAAATTCCGCCATCTCGATCGAATGCGAAAGATATTTTCTTTCCGAATTCGCCCTCGCCCGCACCTTTTCCCCCAAACTCCCGGATAAATTCGACTTCCTTATGTGCATTGGCAAGGGGATAGATCAGGAGACTTAAAATAAGCCCCCAAAATACTTTGCGAAAAATTCCCAACTATTCACCCCCACTTGTTCGTAGATCCGTTAAGCTAATCATATCGGTTCCCATGTCTTTGATTTTATCCAAAATCGCATTGATAAACTGTGGCGAATCTTCGGTGCTGTATTTCTTTGCTAATTCAATGGCTTCATTGATTGAAACAGCGGGCGGAATATCGATGAGATAGAGTAGCTCATAAGTGGTACTCCGCAGCAGGCATCGATCAACAACGGGCATACGGTCGATCTTCCAATGGGTTGCTGCGGAACGGATCGCCGGGTCAATCGTGGCAAGATGCTCTATAGTGCCCTCCGTCAACAAGTTGGCAAAGCCTTTAACGGGTTCCGGCGCGTCGTTTACCTGCCAAAAACATTCTTGGACGCGGTGAATTGGATCTTTCGTAAGTTCTGCCTGATACAGCATCTGAAGGGCAAGAATCCGGGATTGTGTACGTGCATTTCTCATGATTGTCCATCCATGGGCGAATCAGTATGAATACGATTCATTCTTACCCACAAAACCTAATTGTAGCAGAGGCATTAGGCATTGTCAATAATATACCGACCCCAAAAACTGTTTTGAAGGCAAAAGCGAATTTTATACTCGACAAAGAGTTGGATATCCATTACCATAAAAACACGAAACAGAAAATTCATATCAAAGAAGAATATCCCCTTTGGATTTGGTATAACAAACCACAATAGGAGTTAGCACGAAATGTCCGATAGACCCAATGTCTTGATGATTATGACAGACCAACAAAAAGCCACCGCGAGTCACCTTTACGGCAACACCTTTTGCGAGACGCCCTCCATGGAACGCTTAGCAAGCGAAGGGGTACTCTTTGAACACGCGTTTACGCCCCATCCTCTATGTGTCCCAGCACGGATTTCGCTCTGGACCTCCCAGTTCCCACATTCACACGGTGGCAGACGCAATCAGACCCTGATGCCAGCGGATGCGACCCATGCGTTCCAGCTCTGGAAGGATGCCGGATACCACACGGGTCTCATTGGTAAGAATCACTGTTTTGAGCGGGCGGAGGATTTAGCACTTTTCGATACTTGGTGCGAGATTGGTCACGGTTGGCAGTCGGGACATGCGGAGACGCGCGGCATGGAATGGTTCCGTCCAATAGAGGGGATTCAGGCTGCCCATGAACTGCGGCGGGGGATGGTGCCCCAAAGTCCGCGCTTCGGTTACGCCACCTCCGATTTTCCGTTAGAGGACTATTCCACAGGGTTGATTGCAGGTCAGACCGTCCGTTTCCTAGAAGCCCACCAAGATGAACCGTTCGCGTTATGGGTTTCGTTCCCAGATCCGCATGAGCCGTGGGTTGCACCGGAGCGATACGCTGCGATGTTCCCGCCGGAGAAGATTGATCTACCCCCTTGGCGAGAGGACGAATTTGATGAACGTGCGCCTGAACGGAATCGTGTGCTCCATGAGATACTCGGCGCGGAAGAGGATGCGCTCGAAGATATATATGGTGTAATGGGGGTCTATTACGGCATGGTACGGTTTATTGATGACGGTTTAGGGCAGATTATAGACGCGCTAGAAAATCTTGGACTACGCGAAAACACAATCGTGGTGTTCTGTTCAGACCACGGGGACTTCATTGGTGAGCACCGGATGCAGTGCAAGGGTGGTGTCTTCTACGATTGCCTGACGCGTGTGCCGCTGATTGTCTCTTTGCCCGGTGAGATTGCTACCAATGTACGGGACGATAGCATGGTAAACCTAATAGACATCGTGCCGACACTGTTAGAACTTCAGGGGTTAGAAATACCCCGCTCCATGCACGGTGAAGGACTGCCAACCGTCACCGCCGCTGAACCACGAGATGTAACCTTTTCCGAATACGGGAGTGGCGGACCTCCCTTCCAAATGGCAGATCTGGAGAAACTGCCTCGACCTTATGGCAGACGTGCGTTGATACAGTCCCTACAGTGGCGCGAAGCGGAGGGCAGACGCAAGATGGCTCGCACCCGATCATGGAAGTATGTGCACGACCCAATGGGCGATCGAGATGAACTGTATGATCTGGAGAACGACCCGTGGGAATTAGAGAATGTGGTGGACAATCCTGCCCACCGGGAGGTGCTGGCAGACCTGCGGTTACGTTTGGCAGACTGGAGCATTCGGACGGAGGATGCGAAGCCTGTACCGTTACCGGAAAAAGAACACATGAACCTTTGAGGTTCATATCAAAAGAAAGCGCAAAATGCGAAGAGAAACCGAGTTTTTTCTTCAAAACTCGGTTTCTTTGCACTATTTCTTAACATGAGCCGCCTTTGATTGTCCCGATCTCATCGGGATGGAGGGAAGCTATGAATTTTACGAGGATCAACGAACCTCTACCGGAAGAGCTTATCCAAGAGTTGACCGTATTTTGGGAAGAAATTTTCGGCACCTCCTATGAAGATTTCAAACCCATCTTCGCCGGCGATGAAACCGAAGACAACGAGGATATCCTCTACCTGATGCGGGAGAGCGAGGACTTGGCGGGCACGTCCCATCTCACCGTTGGCAAGGCAGCACCGCGATTGGGGGGATTGGGAGAGGTGGCGACGCCGCCTGCGTTTCGTCGTCAAGGGATCGCTGCCCAGCTCTGTGAAGCCGCCCTCGACGATTTTCGCAAACAGGGGGGTGAGGCGTTCTTTCTCGGCACAGGTAACCCCGCGGCAGCACGGATATATTATCGGCTCGGCTGGCGGAAACTCGCCGGTGCCAATGTGATGGTGCTAATCGTATCCGGAAATTCACCAGAGGCGTTTCTAGTGGACTACTTCAGGGAAGCTGAGGGACAGATCACTATTGTACCGGGAACGGCAATGCAACGGATCCCTATGATTCCATTAATCGTTTGTCCGCACGATTGGCAGGTGTTGGACGCCAACGCTGGCATATTTTCGACGCGCTATGCAGTACAATCGTCATGTATGGGGTTGTACCCGAAATACGATGCGCTCATCCAAGGACAGAGTGGTGCATGGTTTGGGGCACAAATGGACAGCGGTCATCTGATTGGACTGGCTACTGCACGCCTTGATGGATCGGGTGTGTGCCATGTGGATGGTTTTACGCATCAACGATGTTTGGAGACTTGGGCGGATTTAATACAGGCGGCAATGGACTGGGGTGCTGACCGTGGGGCGACGGAGTGGCGCGGAACCCTCTCGGTGGAAGATGAGGACAAGCGGTCGCTGTTTGAGTCGTTGGGATTTGAGGTGGCTGGAGAGGGTGAGGCGTTTACGTTGAGAGAACGGCGGGTGCCATCGGTACTACTGAAGCGATCTGCCTAAAGATTTGCTGCGTTGAGGTTTTAAGAGTAGGTTGGGTTGAACGGAACCAACCAAAAATACTATACATTACGCTTGGACTTCGATGCTCAATTTTGCTGTGAAGTCTCATAAATAGAGTGAAACCCAACGCTTGATTGTGGATTGGATTATATGTTGGGTTTCACTGTATTTATCTGTTGAGCAGGTATTGTTGAAAGGCGGCACTTTATTATCGTTGATATGGATTCTCGCTTAACTGTTCAACCCAACCTACACCACTAGGGAAGTGGTAACACGGGTTATTTCTAAGTCCAGGCAGTCTTCCTTGATATGTGTTCTTCGTGCTGATCACGACGGGGCGGAATTTCTGTTCCCCTCAATTCACGTATCAACTCAATCAGTCCTTCCGTTGCTGCCTCCAAGAATTTTTCCCCTTTTTCCACAGTGGCTTTGGTTGCATCGCCTAACACGCCGCTTGCGGTCTGCGAACTCCAATACGGTATCAAACGCGCAGCCGACCCTTCGGGATGTGTGCCTGCGAGCAGATCTGTTTTGAAGCTTGGCGGCAGCGGCGACCTTTCATCGACCGCCCGACTCATATCGACCAGATCCGGTTTTAAGGCGAGATAGAGAGCGGTTTCATATTCTCCTCCGTGTGATGTCCCACCATACTCAGAATCCCTGACCTCGGCACCGACATCCTTAATTTTGCGTACGTCCCAATGGTTCACTGAACCGCAGAGGATCTGTCCTTCGTATTCGATATTCGTTAACCGCGCTGCGAGGTCGAGGGGAGAGGCGTTGCTGCCGTGACCGTTGACAATGAGGATCCGCTTAAATCCGTGATGGGCAAGGCTGCAACAGACATCCCTGACGTACTTGATAAAGGTGTCCCAACCGATGGTGAGTGTTCCGTGAAAATCCATGTGGTGGGGGCTATAACCGTGCGGGACCGGCGGCGCAAGCACCGCCTCCGATGGGATACGCGCTACGGCGCGTTCACAGATGCCCGTACAAAGGACGACATCCGTATCAACAGGGAGGTGGGGACCATGGTCTTCATACGTTGCAACGGGGAGGACGGCGACACGATCTTGTTCGGCAGCCTCTTTGGTTTCGTACCAAATCATTTCAGCGAAGCGATATTTCACTGTTTTCTCCTTGATTTCGGGAGGGTATAATAGCCCAAAGTGGTAGGCATCGTGCCGTAATTTGCACAATAGTTACGGCATACGGAGTATGCCTACTACTATAATTAAGGTCTCTTTATCAGGTGCAAATTTCAACCGTCGGCGGCTTTGCGTAGCACTGATAGTGGGATTCGACCTCCGCCTCCGGCGTGATGCCTTCGTGAACGTAGGCACGGAATTGGAGACGGACGTTGTCGTGCGGTGGATGGTGAAGGATGCTCATCTGTTGTTGAACGGCGATCTCCCCGAAGAAGCCGGGGTGTTCGATATTTTCCGGGTGATCAAACAGCGCGAGTCCATTCACGCCATCTCCGACGGTGCCGCCGAGATCACACCAACGCGCCCGCTGATGATGCACCTCCTGCCGACCGATCAGTCCCTCCGAATTTTCGACATGCCCTTCGTCCGGTAGGTTCATGGATGGATTCATCCGTGCTACGAAGAGAAACTGCCGGTCTCCAATGTCCAGTGGCGGCGTGGTTTCGTGGGTAATATCTAAGAAACGTCTCCCATTATCAGCGTACCAAGCGCGCGCTGTTCGGGTTTCGGTGAGGATCTGGTCGCCGTTTCCCTTGACGTAGATCAGATCTTCCACAAATTCCGCATACACCGGGCCAGCGGTGAGCCTGATAAACCGTTGGTGCAGCATTTTCCCGCAGGGACCGTAGGGCGGTTCATCCCAATCCGACCAGATGTTTGCCGATCCGCCCTCGCCATGCCCGCCGTAAGCGAGGTAGAGCCCTGTGTGATGTGGGTGATCGCCGCCGCCTGCGCCACGCACAACCGTGCCGTGATTTCCGTTCACAGGCCAGAAATACGGCTTCCAGATCCCCAAGAAATTGTATCGTGCGAACACCTGGTTATCGACAGTGATCAGGAGATGGGCAGGTTTCTGCTCAATAGCGTAGCGGCTGTTAGGGGGAAGATCGGTAGCGCGGATAGCATACCATGCAGATTCTCCGGCATCCAGAGAGCCGGTCTGCCAAGCCAACTCACGGATTGTGGGCTCAAACTGAGCGGGAATCTCGGTATCTAGCGAAGATCCATCCGCATCGGTTTGAGTAATGGCGAGTGTCGAAACTCCCTCCTGCCAATTGGGGAAGTGGTCTTTGGGGTTGAAAGGAAATCGGATGAGGTCGTTTTTTCGGTCTATAGAGCCGGCATTGACTTTGACGATGAGGGTGTTTGGATTTTGTCTCAACGGTTTGCTCCTTGCGTGGGAAATCGTGGCGATAGGTATAATGAAACCTTATTTGAGCAGATAGTATCACAGTAACTGATAACGGTCAAGTTGAAACCAAGAAATCGAAAATATTGGTGCGGATTGAGAATAGGTTTATGGTATAATCCTCTGAGTAACGAAACAGATTGGAAACGCCTCCACCTATTGCAACATCGGAAGAACCGTCTACAGATTTTTCTATCCCCCTACAGAAAGGAGAGATTCGATGAATCTGAATCTACCGGAGGTCGCCGTGCCGGACCGGATTAGCCTAGTCCAACCGATAACAGCAAATGAGCGGACGACCATCGCCAACTTGGAAGGTCCGGGCTGCATACGACATCTCTGGGCGACAGCGGGGCGCGAGGGAAACGGACGGCAGGTTATCATTCGCATCTATTTCGACGAAGAACCTGTTCCCTACATTGAGGCACCGTTTGGAGACTTTTTTGGGGTGATGCACGGGCTGCCTTGGTATCCGGTGAACAATCGCTATCTATCCGTGCAAGGCTTCAGCGGTTACAACTGTTATTTCGATATGCCTTTCGCCCGATCCGCCCGAATCGAGGTGGAATGTGGAATGGAAGACAGTACGATTATTATGTTCATCAACTGGCACCGCTTTCCGGATCAGGAACTAGAAGAACCACGCCGTTTCTGTGCCCGATGGCGGCGCGAGGCACCGACGGAACGCTACGGTGAAGATTTTCTCCTGCTGGATGCGGACGGACCGGGTCAACTGATCGGGTTCGTCTACGGTGTGCGGCTTTATGATGATACCGACCGCTGGAGTCACGGCGGTGGAGACAACATCTACATAGATGGTGATGGGGATCACCCCGCCTACCTTCGAGGGATTGGAGGCGAAGATACATTCGGCTCGTCGTACGGTGGGGCATTACATACGCCTGAAACGCATCTCTATGCCGGTTTGCCCTACTATACACACGCGGATGTCGGTCAAGCCCGACCCGCACAGCGATTGGTGGGTTATCGGTTCTTTGAGCGGGACAGTATCGAGTTCAGGAAGTCGATCCATGTCCGGTTCGGTTCAATGCAAAATGACATCTGTTCGACGTCGTACTGGTATCAGGAGGGACCGGTCAGGCCCTTTTTTGAGATGCCGGATTGGGAACTGCTCCAGCCCGCCGAGCGATTCGAGGCACCGTGGGGCGAGCTTCCTAGGGGAACCTACGACCTTCCGCTGCCGGACAGCGGAAGTTGGTGGGTATGCGGACCGTTCTGGAATCGGGACGAGCGTGCGATGGAAGCGGATCTGGATGCAGAAACCGATTTCGATCCCGAAGCGACTTTCGACGGTATGCACGACGAGGATTCTCCTTGGCTGACGGAGGGATCCCGGGAACTCGGCAGGGATGTCTCCCACTGGAAAAAGCAGCGCGCGCTCCGTGGATTCGTAGATTTCAATCACGTCTTTCGTCCCCACATCTTAGGGACACCCAGCCACAGTCGGGATGCTGCAGCTATCGCGAGATGTGTGCTAGAAGTGACAGAGGACACAAGGGCGAGTATCCGCTTGGCGTGGGATGACCGACTCATCCTTCGGGTTAATGGGGACGAGCGAATGGATATGGGACATCACGACGCCTTCCGGGCGCGGACGGTTCAGGCTGATCTGAAAAAAGGTCGCAACGTGATTGTTCTCAAATTAAGCAATACGTTGGGATCTAACTACTGTGGTTGGACGTTTGCGTTTCGCGCCACGTTGCCCGATGGCAGCATCTTAATCCCCCGTGCGGAATAACGGAAAGTGAGGTTGGTACATGAAGGATAATGAAGGGTTGCACTGGTCGTTTGATTACAACTACGGTGCACAAAATCCCGATTTCACACAGCAATTGGTCGAAACGTTCCTCAGATGTTATGCGGAACCCAAAACAGACCGAACGGGTGCCGAAACCACTGAGCATATTTACGATATATTTCCAAATTATTGGCGTGGCTACGCGATAAGAGAGCATTTGCAAGATAATCTAAGCCTCGGCGAGGCAATTATCAAACGGCAACGGACGGACGATGCACGCTGGCACTACACGATTCAATACACTAACACGACGAGCGGTGAAGAGTTGCAACTCCGTTTTCATACTGCTGACGATATGTATCGATCGCTCACAGGTAAGTGGGACATCCAAGCACAGAACGACTGTCAGGACAGCTATTCTACATTCGCTTGTGAAGGGCAGCGGGTTACCGACGAGATTCGACTAACTGTCAACCACGCTGAGATTACCGTGGGTCAGGTACAGAAAGATGTACCGTTCACCTGCAACTGGGCACTGTTCGATGTAATTCCTGCACTCAGTGGAGCAATTCAGGAATCAGGTGAAGTCGTGGAAATGGCGGTTCTAGAAGACCTTGAGAAGCTGAGACCTCTGAACCGCATCGGCTTTCTCGAATCAATCCAGCTGCACGAAACGCCACTCAACGGCTATTACCTATACGGAGAAGGGCTTCTCCCGTCCTACTGGTGGCTCGATACCCACGGCAACGTGACTATTTCTGCTAACTTCTTCCAAACCTTTGTGCTCAAAGAGATAGTGGGAGGCAGCGCATGAGCAAACGACCGAATATCCTCTTTATCAATACAGATCAGCAATCTTGGAACGCTGTTTCTGCTTATGGAAATCCATACCTACGCACGCCGAACATTGACCGCCTCCACCGAAACGGTACATCTTTTATGCGTTCTTACTGTAGTGACCCGGTATGTGCTGCGACGCGATCGAGTTGGGCGACGGGACTTTATACTTCGGAGACGGGGGTGCCCTTTAACGGTGGATATATTCATGAGGAAATTCAGGATATTGGACAGGTTCTGAATTCCAATGGATACAAGGCTTTCCACTGTGGCAAATGGCATGTGCCGGGTAGGAATGTGCGCGAAAGTTTCCACACCCTGTACTATGGGAAGCGCGACATCGGTGCGGGTGGTGGAGAGTATTACGATTCAGCTTCTACACACGCTGTGGTAGATTTTCTGACAACCTACGACGGTGACGCGCCATTCTATCTACAAATTGGCTACGTCAATCCGCACGATGTGTGTGAATATTTGCATAACCATGAGGAGAAGTGCGTCCCAAATCCGTTGCAGCAAGGAATTGTCGCTGAAGATGAATTGCCGCCGCTACCCGAAAACTTCCATTACGATGAAAACGAGACAGTGCTGCAGCGGGTCTGCCGCAGAACCGATGATGCCCTCATTCATTCGGCAATTCTGAATGGAGTGCGGGATTGGGATGAGCTCCATTGGCGGTATCTTATCTGGAATTATTACCGATTCATCGAGAAGGTTGATGCGGAGATCGGGATTGTACTCAACGTACTCCAACAGACACCTTTCTGCGAGGACACGGTTATCGTCTTCAGTGCAGATCACGGCGAAGCGTGTGGAAGCCATCAGATGTTTCAGAAGTTCACGCTATACGAGGAAAGCATCCGTGTCCCGTTCATCATTGCTTGCTTAGGTGACGGTGTGCCCGTGCAGAAAAATCGTTTCGATAGAGAACATTTTATCTCTGGTGTGGATCTTGTCCCCACAGTTTATGACTATGCTGGCGTAGATGCAACGGAAGATGTACAAGTCAATCGCAGCGATGCCCCAAGGTTCGGAGGCATGAGCGTGCGCCCGCTCGCAGAGGGCGATGAAGTGCCTTGGCGCGACTTTGCTTATGTGGAGAGCAACTACTGGGGACGGGCGGTTGTCGCGGACAGATATAAATATGTCACGGAGTATAAGCCCGCTGACCCGGAGGATTTCCGTCCGCCGGGACCGGACGCATCGCGTCTTGGACGTGCGCAGCTTTTCGATTTACAGGAAGATCCGTGGGAAACGCAGAATTTGGTGAGTCAGTCAGGATACGAAAATGTAATTGATTCGTGTCGTGCAAATCTGCTTGCCCATGAAGCCACGCTGAACCGATGGCAGATTGAGCATCCCAATCCGCGCAATGTCATATCTAATTGGGGGACATCTCTGCGAGCCTACTGGGACGGCTTATCCGCGTCCTAAAACTGCTCACAGGTGCACTAGGAATCGTGGGTCATTCTGCCGAAACAACGAAACCGCTTCCTTCGTCAACCACACGGATTTCGAGCGCGTTCCCATAACGCAGCAAACCGTAACTCAATCGCGTCAGATAAAAAATGCGTGTTGTGGCTCTTACAAGCGACAGCGGTTTTTGAAGCGAATCCCTCCATCTTTTCTTACTGAAGACGGGGAGCACAATTGAAGCCATATGAACAGAAACGCAGGCAAACATATCTAGGGCGAACGCAAGGAGAAGGAGAAGCGGAAGGGGAATCCAGATATTCCGTTCCGGTTTGGCTGCATCTCCGTTGAGGATGCGAACTCTTAGAACGAATGCGACACGCCGACGACTCGACCTACTCATTTTCCCTCCAGTCGTGACATTATTCGATGCGAATCACCACGCCGTCACTTCCATCAAGTACCGACACAAAGTCAAATGTCCCGATATCTTCGAGTTCATCAATTCCTTCTTCAATCACCTCACAAATGGTGACGAAAACTTCAGCGAAGTCAAAATCGGCGTATTTCTCACGAATCAGTTGGGCAGAGCCCTCAAACTCTTTATTTTTACTTATTGCGAGATCGACCATGAGCGGTATCAGTTTTGCCGACGGCGGCAAGAGCCGTCCTGCCAACTTTACAAGAGATAGCGGCAGTGCAACACACACGGTTGGCGCTTCTAAATCACCGTCGAATACGAGAATCTTCAATAATTTCCCTTTGTAACTGCCAGATTCTAACTGCGTTGATGTGGTTTGTGTATCCATTGTTGTTCCTCCTACTGCTTCTAAGGTTGAGTCAATTGAATAACGTGTGACGCCTCAGACTGTTAATCATGGGTTGATAGGTCAATTTCATCAACGGATTCAAGTGATACAACAGATGTGGATAAATCCGTTTCAGCGGATTTCGATGAGATTTTGCGAGTGAACGGCGTGATGATTCAATCGAATGCAGTGTTTGAGTTTTCGAGAGATGGCTCCATTTCACTAGCACGGTATGGATTCGCTGGAATACGATTGCAAAAACGCGAAGATAGATTCTAGGTGGTAATAAAATTAAACTAACAATCATTGTGGCGAACGCTTTGGGGAGTCTTGTCAATTGTCCGCTGGTGAGTTGTCTTGATACACTTGTGATGTATCCTAGCTCTTGAGAGAAGTCCCACGACGATGCGGACCCCTCAATTCGCGCCATCACGTTATCCGCCAAATCTGAAGGGGGTTCAAGTTGTGGGTAGCTTTCGATGCCGCGGAGCGTCGCTTGTAGATATTCCATCTCCTGCTTGCAACGACTACAGGCGAGCAGATGGGCTTCAAACTGAGCAATACGTGCGTCATCGAGCACCGCATCTATGTATAATTGGGACAGTTCTTCAAAGTTTCTACAATCCATGGCTCATATTTTTCCTTCTACAAAGGCTTGCAACTTCGATTTTAGCAGTTCTCTGGCGCGAAAGATATGGGTTTTCACTGTTCCCATCGGAATTTCCATCACCTGCGAGATCTCTTCGTAGGAAAGTCCGTTGAGGTGGAAGAGCGTGATAACCAACCGATACTGGTGTGGAAGTTTGTTAATTGCTTCGTGAACGATGGATTGGGTTTCTTGCTGCTCAATCAACTCCAACGGCGATGGCGTTGAATCGGCAATCTGAAAACTGTAATCTGTTGTCAGTTGCTGATCAAGTGAAGTCATATTTTCATGGCGCAAGCGATTAAGGCACTCGTTCCGAGCAATTCGACATAGCCACGTTTTTAGGCGGGCGTCACCGCGAAATCGCTTCAGGGAACGATATGCCTTCAGGAACGTATCCTGTGTTGCATCATCCGCCTCCTCAAACTGTCGGAGCATACGATAACACAGGTTGAAGATATGCTGTTGGTGACGCTCAATCAACAGCCTGAACAACTGTGTCTCACCCATACACACCCGTTTGACTAATTCGTTGTCATCCACTCGACTCGCATCGGCTGAGTGGGATAAAGTTCCATCGTCTTTCTGACAATCTGTTTGTGGCATCGGCTTATCTCGTTTGTGACAATTTATAGTAGATTTTAGAATAATAGACACTCCAAATTGGTAGGCGCTGTTTCCAACTGCGCCGTTTCAACCTACCACGGCACCTATGCGGTGCGGTTAGGAAACCGCACCTACTTACTGAGGGCGAAAGTGTTCATTTATTTTTAGAATCCACCATAACGTTCAGAATAGATAGACACAGATGGTCAGTATATGTTTCAAAAAAGTTTGGAACGCTTCTCTTTATCGGTTGCAAACGGCATCACCGATAAAACGAATACACTTCGATGTCCCACAAGAGTCGAATGATCACCCAGCCCCCACCGACGATAAACTCTCCAAGAATCAATCCTAAAAAAAGTGGGAACGCTTTTCGATACAGGCGGATTCCACCCGCTTTGAGCAGCACGGTTTTGACTGCCCACGCGATGAATATCGAAAACCAGAGCCTTCCCATCGTCCACCGCTCAACACTGAGGAGGTAGCCTGCTGGATGAAAAGGCGAGAGGGGAAACCGTGTTCGCAGCCACCAGAGGAAGCCGGTAAAGCAAAAACCGAATCCTGTAAAAACGACCCCCGGAATATCTGTGTCGGTCGGATGATAAAGCCAACTTTGCAGGAGATTATACCCACCAGTGCCCAATCCACTCACCACGCCGATTTCATAACCGACGACGAGGTACGCCCAGAAAGCCGCGAGAATTCCCATGACCGTCGCTAACATCATTGCGACAACCAGTCCGCCTGAATTCATCTTTGATTCTTCGGCAATTTTTAACCCTTCGAGGGTATGGGGCATCGGATGGGCACGGGAGCCACGATTAAACGTAAAATAGAATCGCATCATGGTGAGGCTGCCGGGGGACAACCGCCGCGCACCAAAAAGATTGATGAGAAATTCATGGGGTGTAGATCTAACGCGATTCATTGGTGGACCCACTTCGGCGCGAACCCTCGTGATACTCATCCCCAGAAGATAGTAAATCAGAAAGTAAATCCCTGCTGTCCACAGTGCCATACCACCTTTATATGAAAAAGCCAGTAGAACAATCAATCCGCAGACCAATCCAACAGATGCCCACCGATATGGGATCGGCTCTTTTGACTCGTCAAGCCGGCGCGTGTTGTCAACACCGATTTCTGCTCGTGTTTCATTTCCGTTATGTCGTCCCTGAAACGGAAAGATACCCCGACAGATTGAAAGAAAGTAGCGTCTTCCACCATAAAGCGCGAAGCACACAAGTGCCAAATATCCGCCCATGACCTGTGACCAATCGTAGGGGAAGTCGGGCATAGCTGTCAACCCAAGCGCGCTTCCCAACACCCGTTCCCCTTTCCAGAACCAATAGAAAAACCACAATGAAAAAGACATCTCCAACGGTGTCAGAAAAGCGAGTCCAATGGCGAAGGGCCGAATGTAGACCGGTGTCCAACCGATAGCGTTGTACGGCTTTTGGGTGAAGTATTGGCCAATCTCGGCGTGGCGCACCGGGAGTTCTGGCAGTGCCGGAAAAAAGAAATTCACTCCGTTAATCAGATTAATTCCGCCCGCGATGGCAAATCCTATCCACATCATCTTTGATCGAAAAAGCCTGCCGTCAGGACGGGTCATTTCCAACGGTAACTGGACGATTGGATATGCCAACCGTTCATTTTCAATCCACTGCCTGCGAACTAAGATATTCAGGCAGACCATCACCCAGATAAGCGTCGTCAAAAATACCGTCCACCAAAAGATAGGACGCAGCCAAGCCCGGATGTGAGATTCGGTGTAAAATGTGCTCTCTCCATCATAAAACGCTTCCAATCCTGAAAAGTCATTCGTGGTCAGCCATGACGGGAGGTATCGCCAAAAGAGTGCCTTCCACTCATTTTCAGGCGTGGCAAACCAAAAACCGTCGGGAACCGTCGGCACAACCGTTTGCATCATGTCATGCCCGGAGATCGCTGAGGAAATCGAAAGCATCACAAAGACTGTCAAAAACTCTTGCTGTTTGAGGGCAAAACGTGGCAGGAAACGCTTGAGAAGGAGGTTGAAGGCGATTAACACTGTTAAGGTGATTACCACGTTGTAAATCAGTGCCATTGTGGTCGGCAGTGTGCTCCAAAACCTCAGATGGTTCGCCATGATAAAATAGGTGTTGACCGGAATCAACAACAATCCAAGGAGCACTGCTCGAAACGTCACGCTCACAGTCGTTGTTTGGTGGGGTTCTGCTTTTGCGGCCATTATCTGTGCTTCCTTTTGGTATAAAAAAAGCCCTATGTGTTATGCACAGGGCTTTTTAACTCGATACTTTCCAATACGACGTTACATCGGGAATGGTGGGCACATCACAACTCTGTCAATCCGCATTCATGGCACCTCGGGCACGATGTCTTGACGTATAACAACTACTTATATCATTACCCGCTTGCATCCTCGCGGCGTTTCTGCATTTCCAACAGACATAGGTCTGCGAGATCACTGCCCAACGGATCATCTATCTCCAGCGCGTAGCGTTTGAGCAACTGGGCAAGTTCGGTGGTAACTTCGGTGTATGGCGGAAAATGGAGATACTGGTTGTGGCCATCTGCCCGCGGTGTATTATACAGATTTAATTCCTCTTCCGGGTCGTTGACCAGATCATATAACTCGTGGTTGCCCGTATAGCTACGCAACCCACCCACAGGTCGGCTCAGAATCAGCTTCCATTCGTTGGTGCGGATACATCGCTGATCGACGTATTGATCGCGGGTGATATTCTGGGTGTAGTAGCCTTCCCGCCACGGAATGGATTCACCGCTCAACAGTGGTGTCATGCTGCTACCGTGCAGATAGTCGGGGATTTCTAAACCTGCCCAATCAAGAACGGTGGGCATCAGGTCTTGCAGTCCTACAAATTCCTCAATAACTGAGCCTGCTTGGATGGTTCCCGGCTGGCTCAAGATCATGGGCACCTTAATCGAGTCCTCATGACAGGTAAACTTGTGATCCGAGCCACGATAGGAGAACATATCCCCGTGGTCGGAGTAGTAAACGACGATGGTGTTTTCGGCGATACCCAGTTCATCTAAAGCTGTCATCAGTCGTCCTACATTGTAGTCAATGGCACTGACGGCTGCGTAATAGCCGGCGTACGGCACCCCCTTGCCTCGATACGGTTCATAGAATTCTTTGGGCGCGGTGTAGGGGTCGTGGGGCGGGTAGTAGCCGTTCACCGCAAAGAAAGGCTTCCCGCTTGTCCCCTGCTCCTTGATGAACTCGATCATCTGGTCTGTCTGTTGGTGGGGCTTGTAAACGCCATCCCGCCTATTGTCCACCCAATGACCTCCGAGTGAGTTAAATCCCTCCCAAAGGTCGAACAGTCCTGGATCCTTTTCACCCAGATGCCACTTGCCAAAATAAGCAGTTGTATAACCGCCCGCCTGCATGGACTCGAAAACCGTGCGCTGCTCGTGGGAGGTCTCTTTGAGCAGGTTATCCATGTTGTAGGAGTTGTAAATCACCTGATGCTGGTGTGGATAGACGCCGGTCCACATAGTGGCGCGTACCGGGGTACAGACGGGCCACGGGGTGAAACTGTTTGTGCAGTTCGCACCGCCAGCTGCCAACCGGTCTATGTTTGGTGTAGAAACAAACTTGTTGCCGTTGCAGCCTAGACTGTCCCATCGTTGTTGGTCAGTCATAAGCAAAATAATGTTGGGTCTTGTCATTCAAAATCCTCTTTTTTGTTTATGTGGGTGGACTTGGTGAGTACTTGGTATAATGAAGGGTTGTCGTTTAGTGGATAGAGTATATCATACTTCCTCGAATTGCGATAGGGAGCATTTCATTGCGGCAAGTTTAGGTTGTGCTGCTGCGATCCTGTTTGACGATCTCTTTGACATGATAATACGGAGCAGTCTCTATCAGTTCCAGCGTCTCCGGCGATAATCGAGCCTTGATATCTTCGGGGAATGTATTCAAGGAGAGCATATGTTGCGGTCTATATCGCAGGATCAGGAAACGGCGATCTCGATCCTCAGGTTTCCAGATTAAGACACCGTGGGTGAGCAGCTCCGTGATGACTACCACATCCCCGGCGCGCGGCGTGATATTAACGACAGCCGGGTGGGGTTGGGGATCACTGTCTTCGCTGTCGGGAACGAAAAAATCTTCGGGGCGTTTGAACTCGCTTTTGTGAGAGCCCGGAACGACAACTAGACCTCCATCTCCGGGGAATACATCCGTGAGATAGAAGAAGAACACTAAATCGTCACAGTAGATACGTCCGTCTTGACAAAAATAACGCGGCCACTCCAGAGAGGTGTCTTCTTCCCGCCGGGAGTGCAACTCGAAGAAACGACGCTGTTCGCGGGTATTAACGCGCAGGGAACCGCCGACAAGCTGGGGCTTATCGTTGGTTAATTCTTTGATAATCGGCCAGGTCGTCGGGTGCATGGTCAGTACCTCTAGTGCCCTATCGAACGCAAAGCCGTGTGTATAGTTTCCTTGGTCGGCTTCAAACCCTGCCGGCAAAGCATTGAGCGGGGTATGAATATAACGGTCGGCTGCCTCTTGGGCATTGTGCAGTTCTTCGACGTTAAGGACGTTTTTCAGGTGAAGGTATCCGGTCAAATCGAAAAAGTAGTGCTGTTCGGAGGTCATCATAGGGAGTTCCTTCAACGATGGGTGGGAATTCCAAAAATGTTAAGGGGGAGTTGTTTGTTGACACCTAAATACTTCTGACGTATAATTGGTTTCTCTCTCCTGTGAATCCCTGCCGGTTTCTCCCGGCAAGTCAATATACAATTCAGACGCTTATCATTGGAGGAAGATTATGGGAACTCATGGAATTTCAAGTAATGATTTGAAGTCGGTCCTCACGCATCTGTCTGAACGCGGATACGCCGTAATTGAAGGCGTACTCAGCGAAGAGGAGGTCCAGCACTACCGGGGGCTTGTGGAGGAACTTTTTGAGCGAGAACGGGGACAACCTTTTGAGCCAGAAGACGGGGCCGCATTGCCGGAGGATGCTGAAATGGAAGCGTACCTGAAAGAAAGCTACCAAATCAGCGAAGCAGAACAGGCTCGACTCATGCGGCGAATCCGCCATTCACGTGCACAAAATCAGGATACACCGTGGCCCGTTCCCCCTTCAGCGGTGATTAAGAATTTCCTTCACTTGCCGACGCTGTTTGATTATGACCAGTCTCAGCGTATCTGGAATTTGGTTAACAAAGCCCCAGACTTCGGAAAATTGATAGAGCATCCGGTCGTGCTTTCGTTGGCGCGGGGGATTCTCGGCGAAGATTGCGTGCTCGCCGACTGCAGCGCGACCAGTATCGGACCCCATACCGATGAAGGTGGAGCGTGGCATGTAGATGTACCGCTCGGTCAGTTGCCGGAGCCTTTGCCGGACTTCCCGCTGACTATTCAGAATGCTTGGATGCTCGATGCGTTTACAACAACCAACGGGGCGACACAAATTGTTCCTGACAGCCATCGCACTCGCAGAAAACCTGTGTGGGGAGAACAGCAGGAGGATGGAAAGATACTGACTGGATCTGCTGGTTCGGTCGCTATCTGGCTCTCAAATACATGGCATCGGTCGGGGCCCAATGCGACAGATAATCCCCGTCGGGCGATTCTTTGCTACTACTCTCGCTCATGGATTAAGCCGTTTACCGATTATACATCAATAGTCCCGGAGATTGTACAAACATTTTCACCAGAACTACGGTATCTTCTGGGATATTCGGCGCGCGCACCCGTCCGAGGGTAGGCGTTTTTTATCTGCGTTATCCTAAATTTCGCTAGGGTCTGTTGACATTTCATCGCAATCAGATAATCAAGAGGGCACACAAACACATAGCCCTTCGTAGGGGTTGGGTCTCCCAACCCTTTGGGTACACATTAGAGATAGCTTCGGATTTCTGTAGGTCGATTTTCCAAAATCGACACCCCCTGGATATTCTGTCGAGATATGAATCTCGACCTACAATCTACTTTTGTACCACGATCTGTTAGATTGTGATCCCCCCTTGCAAACTAACAGGTCGCGCTACATTTGGCAGATTGCCTGATGCTTACAGCGTCTGCTGAATGAGCAGCTTCAAAATGTCAACACGCCCTAATTTTCGGAACTAAAGATTCACTGAAACGAGGAGATATTATCATGATCCGCGAAACAATCCAAAAAGTTGTCGATGGACAAGACTTAACTGAGCGTGAAACCGTTGACACCATGAACGAAATAATGAGCGGCGAAGCGACACCGGCACAAGTTGCTTCATTCATCACTGCCCTCCGAATCAAGGGCGAGACAATCGAAGAAATTACCGGTGCCGCACGCGTTATGCGAGAAAAATCCACAAAGATCAATACCAAACACCCTTTTGCTGTTGATACTTGCGGCACAGGCGGAGATGGCTCACATTCATTCAACATCTCGACGACTGCTGCGTTTGTTGTGGCGGGAACAGAGATTCCGGTGGCAAAGCACGGTAACCGAGCCGCTTCGAGCCAAAGTGGTAGTGCGGACGTTCTTAAAGCGTTGGGTGTAAATATCGAAATCGGACCGGAGCAGGTTGGTGCGTGTATTGATGATGTGGGAATCGGTTTTCTCTTTGCCGTTACGTTGCACGATGCGATGAAATATGCGATTGGACCCCGCCGGGAAATTGGTATCCGTACAATTTTCAATGCACTCGGTCCGCTCACGAATCCTGCCGGTGCACAAGCACAGGTCCTTGGTGTCTACGCGCCAATGCTGACGGAGCCCTTAGCGAATGTCCTCAAAAATCTTGGCAGCCAGCGTGCGTTCGTTGTACATGGAGGAGATGGTCTGGATGAGATTACAACGACGACGACGACTCAGGTTTCGGAGTTGGTAGATGGCGACGTTAATACATACACGCTTGATCCGACAAAATTGGGCATCCCGACGGCACAATCTAGCGACCTCAAAGGGGGAACGCCGGAGGAGAACGCAGACATGACGTTGAGCATCCTCAGAGGCGAAAAAGGTCCCAAACGGGACATCGTATTACTCAATGCAGCGGCGGCGATTGTTGCTGGCGGGAAGGCTGTGGACATAGCAGCCGGACTCGCAGTAGCAGCGGAATCTATCGATTCCGGGCGGGCGTTAGAAAAGTTAGAGGGTCTGAAGGCGAAATCAAATGAGGCAGTTTGATGTTGAACGGCAGCTGACTTTCTGCAAATAGAGATTCGCTGAAACGAGGGGGATATTACAGTGATTCGCGAAACAATCCAAAAAGTTGTCGATGGACAAGACTTAACTGAGCGTGAAACCGTTGACACCATGAACGAAATAATGAGCGGCGAAGCGACGCCGGCGCAAATTGCGTCGTTCATCACCGCCCTCCGAATCAAGGGCGAAACGATTGAAGAAATCACCGGTGCAGCGCGTATGATGCGTGAAAAATCAACAAAAATCCACACCAGACACCCCTTTGTCGTTGATACTTGCGGTACAGGTGGAGATGGGGCGCATACGTTCAACATCTCAACGACCGCTGCATTTGTTGTGGCGGGAACAGGGATTCCGGTGGCGAAAGCTGGCAGCCGCGCCGCTTCAAGCCGGAGTGGAGCTGCCGATGTCCTCAAAGCGTTGGGCGTAAACATCGAGATTGGACCGGAGCAGGTTGGTGCGTGTATTGATGATGTGGGAGTCGGCTTTCTCTTTGCAGTTACATTGCATGGTGCGATGAAATATGCAATTGGACCCCGCCAAGAAATCGGTATCCGCACAATTTTCAACGCGCTCGGTCCACTCACGAATCCTGCTGGTGCACAAGCCCAGGTCCTTGGTGTTTACGCGCCGGCGTTGACAGAGTCGTTCGCGCATGTCCTCAATAATTTTGGGAGCCAGCGGGCGTTTATTGTGCATGGCGGAGACGGTTTGGACGAAATCACAACGACAACGACGACTCAAGTTTCGGAGCTAGCAGATAGCGAGGTCAATACATACACGCTCAATCCGACAAAACTGGGTATCCCAATATCACAGTCTAGCGACCTCAAAGGGGGAACACCGGAGGAAAATGCAGAAATGACGTTGAGCGTACTCAGAGGTGAAACAGGTCCCAAACGGGACATCGTATTACTCAATGCAGCGGCGGCGATTGTTGCAGGTGGGAAGGCTGCAAACATAACAGCAGGACTCACAGTAGCAGCGGAATCTATCGACTCTGGACGGGCGTTGGAGAAATTGGAAGGGTTAAAGACAAAATCAAATGAGACAGTTTAACCTTGAGCAGCAGCGGATCTTTTGCTAGAATCTCAGCATTGTCTGCTAGCGTTAATATATGGTGCGATCTGGAAACAGAATGAGAAAGAGAGGTTCAAATGGCTCAATTATCTAAAGCAATCCTCGGACGGACGGGACTTGACGTAACTCGCCTGAGCTATGGTGCGATGGAGATACGATCGGAGTGGGCTGGCAACGATGATCGTCCACTGACCGAAACACAGGCGGAAACCGTTCTCAACACGCTGTTAGATGCCGGAATCAACTTCATTGATACCGCCGATTGCTACGGTCGCAGTGAAGAATACATCGGCAGATTTATCTCCCACCGCCGCGATGAATACTACTTGGCGAGCAAGTGCGGCTGCCACCCAGATCACGGACAGAAGCATTTGGGTTGGGTCGGCAAAATTTGGACGAAAGACAACGTCCACCGCGGCGTGGACGACAGCCTGCGTCGCCTGAAAACCGACTATCTTGATGTGATGCAGTTCCACGGGGCAACGGTAGAAGATTGCGAAAAAGGGCACGTGATCGATGCGTTGAACGAAGCGCGGGAACAGGGAAAGGTGCGCTGGATCGGCACATCGTCCGCCCTTGAACATAAACCGACCTTTCTGGAATGGGGTTCGTTTGATGTGTTTCAACTTGGGTATTCTGCCCTTGATCGCACCACTGAAAACTTTATTACTGAGGCAGCGAACGCGGGAACTGGAATGATTATCCGGGGTGGCGTGGCACAGGGCGAACCGGGGGAAGGCAGAGGGAGTGCCGATAGATGGCAGCAGGGTTTCGACGAGGCAAAATTGGATGAACTCCGCGAAGAGGGCGAAAGCCGTACTGCTTTTATTTTGCGTTTTACCCTGAGCCATCCACACGTTCATACGACCATCGTGGGAACGCGGAATGTTGACCATCTGCTTGAGAACGTCCGAACTGCTGAACGGGGTCCGTTGGCACCGGATGTTTATGCGGAGGCAAAGCGTCGCCTTGACGCAATCGGGATGACCTCAGCGGAATCGCTCGAAAATGCGTAGTTGTCTAAGTGTTGAGTTGTAAGGCAGATTATAAAAACAATAAAAAAGAGGCGCAGTTTCCTCCCCGCTCTAAAGAACGGGGTTTCCACTGTGAAGATTTGATGACGAACAATTTCGGTAGTGAAGTGTACAAAAGACTCGGCGTGCGACCGCTCATCAACGCTGGAGGAACGCAAACCCTTTGGGGAGGCTCAACGCTTTCCCCTGAAGTGATGGGTGCAATGGTAGATGCCAACTCCAACTACGTGGAGATGGAGGAGCTTCTGGACAAAGCTGGTGAGCATGTTGCGAAACTGATGGGGGTTGAGGCAGCCTACATAACCTCTGGATGCTTTGCCGCGCTTGCTCTGAGCACCGCCGCCTGTATGACCGGCAGAGATCGACAGAAAATTAGCCGACTTCCAGAGATCGTTGGCATCAAGCACGAGGTGCTGATTCAAGCGAAACATCGCAACAGCTACGACCGAGAATATCCTGTGCCCGGTGGAGTGCTTGTAGAAGTGGGGGACGCGGACGGATGTACCGTTGATACGTTGGAGGGGGCAATAGGACCTAATACCGCAGCGGTCGCTTACCTTGCTAGGAGGGATAGCGACAGTTCGATTATACCTTTGGCAGATGTTGTCAAAACAGCTCATGCTCACGACGTGCCTGTCATCGTTGATGCTGCGACCCATATCTATCCGGTAGACTACTTCCGAGGGCTTGCCCAATCAGCAGATCTGGTATGTTTTAGTGGTAAATACTTCAATGCCCCGCCAGCGGTTGGGATTGCATGTGGTAAAAAGGAGCTGATGGCTGCCGTAGCGGATCACGGCTATATCGGCTTCTACAACCCCGATGGACGTTCATTTGGGAGAGGTTTTAAGATAGGCCGTCATGATGTTATCGGATTGGTGGCAGCGCTAGAATGGTGGTTAGACGCAGACCATGAGGAACGTCATGCGAAGGATGAAGCAAAGCTCACTAGTATGCAGCAGGCATTAGAAGGTATCCCGGGTATTGGGGAGATGGAGATAGTGCACGTCGGCGCACATACCGGGTCTACTCTACAGGTCGGTATCGATTCAGAAATCGCTGGAAAGGATGCGAGGCAGGTCGTGGCGGAACTTGATGCCGGCGAACCCCGTATCAGGGTTGGTGGGGGAGAGGATAGCATCACGATTCACGCCCATCCTCTGAACGAAGGTGAGGAAGAAATTATCGTCGATCGGTTAAAGGCTGTGCTTCTCGGCTAAATGGTGATTATTTTAGACTTTTTTCTTTTTAACATCGGAGGACCGTAATCAATGATGCTAGGTGCACATGTTTCCGCCGCTGGTGGTTTGCACAATTCAATTCGGAACGGGGAAAAATTGGAATGTGAAGCCATCCAGATTTTCCTTAAAAATCCAAACCGTTGGGTTGGCAAAGAGCCCAGCGAATCGGATATAGAGCAATTTCGGGAGGCGTGGGCTGCGTCTGACATCGTTCGCGAGGGGCTTGTCCACGACATCCACCTAACCAACCTCGCCTCTCCCAAGCCGGATGTTCTTGAGAACTCCCGCGAACAGTTTCTTTCTCAAATGGAGCTCGCGGATGCCTGTGGACTTCGGTATATTGTAACCCATCTCGGATCACATTTGAACGCCGGCGAAGCGGAGGGGTTAAAGGTATTGAGTAATAGCCTGAACGAACTCTTTGAGCAAACGCTAGGTGGCAGCGTCATTGTCTTGTTGGAGACAACGGCGGGGCAAGGGACAAATCTGGGATATTGCTTTGAGCACCTGCGCGAGATTATTGATGACTCGAAATATCCGGAAAGATTGGGTGTCTGTTTCGATACCTGTCATGTCTTCGCAGCGGGATATGATTTGCGGACGGAAGATAATTATTACCGGACGTTTAATCAATTTGACCAAATTGTCGGGTTGGATCGGTTGCTCGCGTTCCATCTCAATGATGCGAAATCGCAGTACGGCAGCCGGGTCGATCGTCACGAACACATCGGCGAAGGCAACATCGGGATAACACCTTTCCAACTGCTTGCCAACGACCCACGCTTTGAGCATATCCCAATGGTTATCGAAACGCCAAAGATGGAAACGATGCACGCAACCAATCTTTCGGTGTTGAGAGGGTTGGTGAAGGATTGAAAGGTGTCAGACGAGGTAGACGCGAGATGTCCATAAGTGCATTTACGATTTACCTATTATGTTCCACACATCGGAGGACCTTAATATGCCCATAGGTCCTTGGGAAATACTGATCCTGCTCATCATTTTTCTGGGCATCCTTCTGATTTCCCGTCGTCAAACCAAGCGAATTTGTCCTCGATGCGGTTTTGCGATCCGGTCGTATACTACTGAGTGTCCTGAGTGCGGGATGGTTTTTCCGAGGAAGGAAAGGTCCGGTTCATGAAGATTACATTTCTTGGCACAGGCACATCGCACGGGGTCCCGATGATTGCTTGTCGTTGTGATGTTTGTCAATCGAAGGATCCCAAAAATCACCGCACCCGTCCCTCAATTGTCATAACCCTTGACAACAACAGAAACATCCTTGTCGATACCTCACCAGAACTTCGACTTCAAGTCCTCCGATGTGATATTGACCACATTGACGCTATCCTTTATACCCATGCCCACGCAGACCACCTGCACGGACTTGATGATGTCCGTGCGTACTCCGAGATTCAAGGTACTTCCATTCCCTGTTACGGCAGTCCCGACACTCTCGATCGCCTCAGCACTGTTTTTGAATATGCCTTTCGGCTCCAGCACCTCGGCGGCGGTATCCCGCAACTGGAACTGGTGCCGATTGATGGTCCATTTCAGCTGTTTGGTGTCGAATTTGTTCCGGTTGATCTGCTACATGGATGGACGGAGGTGCTTGGATTTCGGATTGGCAATTTCGCTTATGCTACGGACTGTAACGCGATTGCACCAGCCTCAATGGATTTGCTGAGTAATCTTGATGTTCTAGTGCTAGATGCCATCCGATGGGAACCGCGGCATCCAACCCATTTCACGATTCCAGAATCGCTGGAAATTGTGAAAGAACTCAACCCCAAACAGACCTATTTTACCCACATGACCCACGATGTGGACCATCATTCAACGAACGCACTCCTACCGGAAAATGTTCAGCTTGCTTATGACGGCTTAGTGGTGGAAGTTTAAGGACGGGGAAGGTATATGAACCGCCATCCATTGCTAGATGTTGAACACATTGAACAGACGCCAGACGTTTATCTGAACAGTGTCGGTTCTGTCTTTGCGGTTTTTGATGAGCGCACCCAAGATTCGGGAAATATCTCCTATGGGGTGCAGACCATGCAGGGACGCTATTTTGTAAAAACGGCGGGACACCCCGACGATCTGAATCCATTTATGAGCCACTCCGGGCGGGTTTCGCTGCTCCGAAACGCGGTTCGGCTCCGGCAGAGTTGTGACCACCGTGCCCTGCCACCGCTGCATCAGGTGATAGAATCGCCCACTGGACCGCTGCTTGTCTATCAATGGGTTGATGGTGAGCTGATTCGGGTGGACGCTGCAATACGCAACGACCCACAATCGACCTTTCAGCGTTTCCGACGACTCCCGTTTCAGGAGATAATACGTGCTCTAGATCTTATCTACGAATTACACTACCAACTTGCACAGTTAGGATGGATTGCTGTCGACTTTTACGATGGCTGCCTGATCTACAACTTTGACTATCAAAATTTACATGTTGTAGACTTAGACAATTACTGTAAGACTCCATTTATAAACGAGATGGGACGGATGTTCGGTTCATCGCGTTTTATGGCTCCCGAAGAGTTTGAACGGGGGGCGCACATTGATGAGCGAACCAACGTGTTCACTATGGGGAGAACAGCAGCCGTGCTGTTGTCCGATGGTACGTTAGAACGTCGTCCATTTCGTGGAAGCGACGCACTGTACGAGGTGGTTCGCCACGCCTGCTGCGATGATCGAGGGAAACGATACGATTCAATGGCAGCCTTTTTTACTGCGTGGACGGACGCACGTGTTTCCGAGTTATAGCCAGACGGAACAACCTCGCGAGTGAACATACTGTCAGCTGATTAGGGAGATGGACATCAGATGACTGATGCTATCAACTACACTAGAGAAAATCGAGGCACACGTGGAATATCGGCGTCCCTGAAATTCCGTAACCGCGCTTACCTTAGAGGAAGTAATTGAGGAAGGTTAAGGTTTCGTTTTAACGCCTCGGAGGACGGATTCATCGCGCCACGGCGGGATATGTGATTCTAGGGTTTTCGTTTCCAAAGCCAACCCAGAGCAGTTAGACGCTAACACCTCAAAAATCTTATTCGCCACGATACGATGTCCGAGATCGTTGGCATGTACGCCGTCATGGTGGACGAGCCAATCTGCGTCGCGGTATGATCCCAGCAAGTCAACAAAAAGGCAATCACACGCATCGGCGACCCCTTTAATTGCGTTGTTGTAGCGATAGAAGAGGTCGAGATCGGCGTGGCTCCAGCGTTCACCACCCGCAGTGAAGTCGGTCATGTAATACGGACCGGGTAAGACGATTAACGGCTGAATGTGCCTCCGGACGCGCCGGATGATGTCGCGCATCTCGTCGCAAAAGAGGTTGATGGGTGTGCCACCGCGTGCGTCGTTGAGTCCGTACGAAATCACCAACAGATCCGGTCTGTTCTCAATAACATGTTGATCGATGCGCTCATTGGCGGCAGGATTTCGGTCAGATTCGAGATAGGCGGGACCTTTGGTCGAGATTAGGTTCGCGCCGATACCCACGTTGACCAACTCCACAGGGACACGCTGAAATTCGTTGATCAGCCGTGCCAACTGACTTGCCCAACATCGCTCGCGAATACTGGACCAGCCGCCGGCAGTTGTACTCTCTCCAATGGTAACTAGCTTCTGAAACTCTTTAGTCCACCAATCCTTTTTCATCCCTGTATGCCCTCCCAGAAGTAGATTGATGATTAAGTCTATGGAGTTTTCCTGTTTAAGACGTTTGTTTAAGTTGACAAATATTCTAACGGAAATCCGATGAATATTCAACTCGGTTCTGTTGACATTTCATCACAACTAGACCATCAAGAGGGAGCCCAAACGCATAATCCTTTGTAGGGGTTGGGTCTCCCAACCCGTTGTTCGCACGTCGGAGACCATTTCGGACTTTTGTACCACGATCTGTTAGATTGTGATCCTAGCCTGCAAACTAACAGTTCGCGCTACTTATGGCAGATTGCCTGATGCTTACAGCGTTTGCCGAATCAGCAGTATCAAAATGTCAACACGCCCTAGTTGATAGACCAAGCACTATAAACCGAGTTTTTTCTTCAAAACTCGGTTTCTGTCTGATCTTAACGACTTGGGTTATGTTATGGAATCCCAGCAGTCGTGCAAATGATGCCAATGGTGGCGCAGATTGCCTAATCTGCGATGCCCGCATTACCTATTACGCTTCGTTTCACGATTCAGACAAACACCAGAACAACAACTAGCAACTTAGGTTAATATAGAAAGTGTGTCAGACAATTATCGCCCGCTTTGATGCGAGTATGCCTCGAATTGAAAAGGAGGAAGTAAATATGCTTCTTGGTAAAAGGCCTGCCATGCAGGTCATCCACCAATTCAGCAACAACAGCGAGAGGACAATTTTGATTATGGGTGAAATCGGTGTCGGTAAAGACTTGGTCGCTCAAGCCATTCATTTTGGAGAAGCCCGAGCGTCAAAACCATTTGTGCCAGTCAATTGCAGTCCGACTCCCGCGACACTCTGGGAATCTACTTTCTTTGGCCATGCCCATGGCGCATTCACCGGAGCGACGGAAAATCATAAAATGGACAGATGGGAATAAGGCAGCAGCGGCACGCCTGCTGAATATCCCTCAGCGTACCCTTTATCGCAAATTAGCCAAGTACAATTTGTGAATGCGAGGTGTGTCAAAAATGGCACAGGTTTTGCCATTTTTGGCACAATTTCTGCCAAAATCGTGCCAAAAGTGGCACACTTTCCCATCCTGAATCCGGTGCTTATCTGCCCCCTTAACAAAAAAATAAGGGCGGTGTGGTGTCGCCTGGATTCAGGCACCGTAAGGATCCCAAGCGTCAGGTCGCAGCATGACCATGGGAGAAATAGGGTTCAAAAGGAAAGGTGGTACACAAATTGCCCATATAAGTTCAATTGTTACTCACTGGGTAATCGCGCTCAACAGAGGAGATATTCTCATTGACGAAGATAATTTTTCCTTAAAGGTTAAGTTTTACTAACAAAGGAGGTTCATCATGAACGCCAAACGTTTTGCAACCCTAACCCTAATACTCACATTATCCTTTGTGTGTTTAGTCAACCATTCTACGGCATCACAGTATCCCCCCGGCACTTGGGATCATAGCACAATGGCAACAAAGGCGACCCTTGAAGCCACGCACATTGTTGTTGGTGAAGTCACGCATGTATCCTTTGTGAACGAGGATCTGATAAGCGTCGTAACAGTCCGAGTCGATAAGGATATAAAGGCAGAGATTGAACGAGTTGCCGCTAGAGATACAAATCCTGTGGGGAACGTGGGAGAAAACGAAGGGGATGCACCACAACCTGAGCCGGGGGTAGACGCTGAGAACTCCGATTTAGGAGACGACGCAGCCCCACAAACAGTATCCTTCATTCAAGCTGGCGGACCCTGGGCCGACGGGGGTTGGGTGGAAGCAAAAGGGCTGCCACTCCTCCAAAGTGGTGACTATGTGTTTCTCCGGTTAAAACCGAACAGGGGTCCACAGATCATACACAGTGGAAAGGAATACAAGAGTGTCATTGATGCGTATGGCACGGTGTATCCTGTCCAAAAGAGTGGCGATCATATTGATGACTATATCATTGAGAAAGGATGGCAAAAACTCGATTTCAATGTGCTGGAAATGACTCGCATTGTCCGAACAACTTTAGAACAACCTGAAGCCATGCGAGCATTAGAACGTGGAGTGAGTGGCTCTTGGCACGCTGTAACACAAGAAACTCACACCCAAACTATAATGGATAAGGTGCTAGAGGTTGAGGGCGAATTAAACCTTCCAACGTTGGGCGATGACGCTCAATAAATCCAATGAGGAGATTTACCATGAAAGCCTTAGTGTTTGTTATAATCGCAGCAGGTTTCACCGGCGTTTGTTTCGCACAAAACTGTGGACTCGTTGAAGCTGATGCAGATGTATCTGGCACATCTACGTGGTATAACCTCAAATACTATGTTATAGAAAATGCCCCGAATCCAGACCATTGGAAAAAGAAACGAGCAGATTACTGGATAAACTCCGGCTCCTGCCCCGCAGGGGGTGTAGCCGCCATCAACGCGGCAGCTAGCACTTGGAATGCGTCCTCATGGAAAGGAAACAACGACTTCACTTTAAACTCCAGAGGCAGTACACCAGAATTTGCAAAAAAGAAAGACGGAATGAGTGTTATTGCATTCCAGAATATGCCACCACCGCACAATGGGGCTGTAGCAAGAGCGTATGTTATGGATTATGAGATTCGAGTCCCGTGGCATTGGCATAGAAATCGCCTTAAAGAAGTTGATGTCATTTTCGATGTCAACACATATTGGGCTACTGGTCCAAAACCAGCACACTATGATATAGAGAGTGTCGCGCTCCATGAGTTTGGGCATTTTCTTGCGTTGAATGACCTAGAACGGGGTCCGTCGGGGTGTGATGAATTTATAGCTGCGGTTATGTATGAAAGGGGAAATCCCGGTGTAGTGCAAAACACGCTACATTGGATAGATAAATGGGGCAAGTGGTATATCTATAGCAGTGGTAACGTGGCGATGGCACCATCTGGTATGCCAATCGAAAGAATCCCACCACCACCATTGCAGAGTGATATGGGTGTGCTGCATACAAGACTGCTAAGCAATTATCCTAACCCATTCAATCCTGAAACATGGATACCCTACCAACTCGCAGACAATGCTAATGTAAGTATTGACATCTACGATTCAGATGGAGCGTTGGTCAGACATTTCAGGATAGGTAAACTGGCTCCGGGCAGTTACGTTGAACGCGCAAAGGCTGCCCATTGGGATGGCAAGGATAGTAATGGTCAGGAGGTTGCGTCGGGTGTATACTTCTACACACTGCAGGCAGATGACTTCTCGCAAACACGGCGCATGGTTATCCTGAAGTAGAATCACGGGGCAGTTAACTCGGTTGGCTGCCCCATTCTTAAATATGGAGATTCGACATGAACTGGTTTCGACTCACCGTCTTAATCCTACTAATTTACATTGCTACGCTTATATCAGTCATGTGTATGTTGGAAATTGGCGATTTTGCCTCGTATGCCCAAATACGCCAAGACGTTAAATATATTAACGGACTGGTTCGCACGGTATCGCATCAGGTTAGCAGTCTGCACTATGATCGCCTTCAGAAGCTCGAAGAACGCCTTGAGAAGTTAGAAGAAGATGAAAAAGCGACGGATTAAAGAGCTTCAAGTTGAGTTTCACTCTATCTGTCTATAAGCAGGTGTTGTTGAGCGACCGAGCTTCTATTGTACTTGATAGGGATTCACGTCTAACCGTTCAACCCAACCTACGTGCCGTCAAATGCCAACAGAACCTAATCAATTACACAATGATCCTGCCCTCAACCAGATGAGGCACAACGTCAACGAGATCCATCTGGGCGCAAAATTCGAGATCTTCCCCCAGTCCAATTCTGGCGAGGGATCGACCATGATAGCAACTTTTTAGCATTCCAAGCAAATCTCCACGATGTGTCTGATAGAGGATCTCTGCTGTTTCGGCGGCATCGGTCAGTTGAGTCTCCGCCAATGCTGCCACACATGCACCGGCAAAAGCGGTATCTTCCGTGCAGAAACCGCCTTCCCTGCCAGAACATGCAAGGACAAGTTCCCCTTCCACTTGCGCCAATTGGTCTACAATTGCGCTGAGATTGAAGAAAGATCCGACAAGAACCCGCTCAGCGGCACGGCAGGCTTGTAGGGTACGTGTTCCGTTTGTCGTTGTCAGGATGATCTGCCGGTCTGAGACAACCGCTTCGGTATACTCACGCGGTGAATTCCCAAGATCGAACCCATCGACCTTCACCCCGCGGCGCTCGCCACCGATTAGTGTGTTCGGTTGATTCGCAGCAAGCCGAAAGGCATCTTCAGGGGTCAGAACGGGGGTGATAGCTGTTGCACCGTTTGCCATAGCGAAGGTGATGGTCGTTGTCGCGCGCAAAATATCGGCGACGACAACCGTTTTGCCGGTAAGGTCATAAAAAGAGAGAAGATCTGGTGTGAAAACAACATCAATGGAAGTGGGCATAGATGATACTCGTGACGGAGTGGGTTGGTAGCACTATTAAAAGCAGCAGGTGTGAAAGTGTGAAAACCTGAAAATGATTCACCGCAGAGGCACAGAGAGCACAGAGTTTTTGAGGGAGTGAGTATGTGAGTGTGTGAGGAGGCGAGTGTTTTCCTCGATCCTTCGCTTTCTCTGCGTTCCTCCGATTTATCGGAGGCCTTGATGTATCGGGATCTGTGGTTGATTTTCTCGTTCTCTCGTTTTCTCGTTTTCTCCGTTTTTACCAAGCAAATCCCGAATCCAAAAAGTTGGTAAAAACCTGTGCATTCAGAAAGCGTTCATCGTCCATAATCTTTCGGTGGAGCGGGATGACTGTCTTAACACCTTCAATCGTAAATTCATCCAAAGCCCGTCTCATACGCGCAACCGCTTCGTCGCGATCTCTACCGTGGGCGATTAATTTTGCGACTAAGGAATCGTAATAGGGCGGCACACTGTAGCCGGGATAAAGGTAACCATCCACGCGGATGCCGATTCCTCCCGGCGGCAAATATGCTTCAACTTTTCCCGGGGAAGGGGTGAGATCGTTATCCGGGTCTTCCGCATTAATTCGGCACTCGATGGCATGTCCGTTCACCTCCACATCCGATTGACCGTATCCGATCTCTTCACCCCACGCCATCCGAATCTGCTCCTTGAGCAGATCAATTCCCGTGGTCATCTCTGTCACCGTATGCTCGACCTGGATGCGCGTGTTCATCTCCAAGAAGTAGTATTCCTCATCGGTATCTACCACGAACTCAATTGTTCCGACATTGTTATACCCAACTGATTTTGCTGCTTTAGCGGCGGCCTTACAGATATCATGCCGTGCCTTCGACGATAGAGAGGAAGCAGGGGCTTCTTCAACCAGCTTTTGATGCTTGCGCTGGATGGAACATTCCCGTTCACCGAGATGGATAGCGTTTCCATGATTGTCCGCCAAAATCTGGACTTCGATGTGACGGGCGTTCTCAATCCACTTTTCAACGTAAACTTCAGTGCTGCCAAACGCGGATTGTGCCTCTGCTCTCACCGTGTGGAAGAAGTCCATCAAACTGGTGCCATCATGCGCGATTCGGATGCCACGTCCACCGCCGCCGGCGACCGCCTTGATGCCTACCGGATAGCCGATCTTGTCTGCGATTTCGACCGCTTCCTCAGCATTTTCAACCAAGCCTTTTCGGACATTCCGCCGAAGCCTCCGCCGGACACTGCCGCTTCCCGGTACCAACTTGAGTCCCGCTTTCGACATAGTTTCCCGTGCTTCCGCCTTGTCGCCCATTGTTCTCAAGTTTTCTGCTGTTGGACCGATGAAAGTGACTTCGTGCGCTTCGCAGATTTCGGCAAATTGTGCGTCCTCGGATAAAAACCCCGCGCCGGGATGGATAGCGTCCGCGTCCGTTAGCTCAGCAACGGTAATGATGTTCGGGGGTCTGAGATAGCTTTCCGTTGAAGCGGGTGGACCGATACAATAGGCTTCATCCGCATACTGGACATGCAATGAATCCTTGTCGGCGGTCGAATAGACAGCAACTGTCTTGATACCCATGTCCCGGCAGGCACGGATAACCCTAAGTGCAATTTCACCACGGTTTGCAATTAAGATTTTCTTAAACATTTTTTTGAACCTCTGAAAGTTAGCGGTTCATCATCGCTTCAAAATTTTTGATGATAATTATGGCATCAAGGAAATCATATTGAAATATAGAACCTCTTTTAGGTGTTACAATCTTCTTGGGCGTTCAGAGAAGGTTCCTTTCAGGAATTAATTGTCTTCAACTTGCGATTTACGCTCATCACTTATGTACTCCTCAACCAAAGCACCGCGTTTACCTTTGTTGATAACTTTTAGAGACTGCCCATTGTAGTCGTTGATATTCTGTGAGTTATATGGTGGTGAATGCCAGTAGATTGTAAGTGCCTCAGCATCCTTGAGAACTTTCTGCCAATCTGACCAATCTGGGGGATCATAAG
This sequence comes from Candidatus Poribacteria bacterium, assembly GCA_965116925.1. GTDB lineage: Bacteria > Poribacteria > WGA-4E > WGA-4E > PCPOR2b > PCPOR2b. The sequence goes on from OZ220744.1 coordinate 6,134,238, forward strand.
CATAATCTTCGCTCGCAATTCGACCAACTCTTATTGATACGCCCTCTTCTTCCAACAACCATTCGGAGCAGTGCTGGCTAAATCGTTGACTGAAGGTCAAACCCTCCGCCTTCCCAATGTAGAGCAGGGAATTTGCCCCAAAGATAATATGGCGACCATAGATCTGGTATAAGCCATAGTCATCGCTGTCATCGCTCTGATCATTCAGTCTTAGTACTTCATCAATAGAGAAGGGACCTTCCCATTCAATTCTTACGGATCGCATGCTGTATTCACAAAATATCCTTTTCTATGAAGCTAACAGTTGTTACAATGTTGGTCGTTCATAGTACCGGTAGTTTCTTTGGGTTAAGCAGCAGTCACTACATTAGTTCCAACGTTTAGAGATAAAACCGTAACGGCTGCCAAAGTCCTGAGAGAATTTTATTATCCCATCCCCAACAAGCCGCCAATCACGTCACCGTATTTCGCAATTAATCCTGCGAATACCACCGACACCATCGACATAAGTTTGATGAGGATGTTAAGCGACGGACCTGATGTATCCTTGAACGGGTCACCGACAGTATCACCCACAACGGTTGCGTTATGGTTATCAGAACCTTTACCGCCATGTTCCCCGCCCTCAATATATTTCTTCGCGTTGTCCCACGCCCCGCCCGCATTTGCCATCATCACCGCCAGCACGAATCCGGTTGACAAACCGCCGGCAAGCAAGCCGAGAACGCCTGCAACGTTGAAGACCAAGCCGACAATTACCGGTACGATAATAGCAATCAGCGATGGAAGAATCATCTCTCTTTGCGCGCCCACGGTCGAGATTGCGACGCATCGGGCGTAGTCCGGTTTTTCTTCTCGCTTCATGATGCCGGGACGTTCACGGAATTGACGCCGCACTTCCTGCACCATCGCGCCAGCAGCCCGCCCCACCGCTTTCATTGTTAAAGCACAGAAATAAAACGCCATTCCTGCACCGATAAATAGACCAATCAGCACTTTGGGGTTCATCAGGGTCACATTGTAATAGGACATGAATTGGGCAATGCTGACCTTGACGGTATCAACCATGCCTTCACCGGGAATGTTTAATTGCGTCTTATCCGCCATATGAATAAGCCCATATCGAACCTCCTCAAGATAAGCGGCGAGGAGAGCGAGGGCGGTCAATGCAGCGGATCCAATAGCAAAGCCTTTCCCAGTGGCTGCGGTCGTATTTCCAAGTGCATCGAGTTGATCCGTGCGCTGACGGACACTCGGATCGAGCTCCGACATTTCAGCGTTACCGCCCGCGTTGTCTGCGATGGGTCCATACGCATCGGTTGCCAGCGTGATACCGAGCGTTGCGAGCATACCCACCGCGGCGATACCGACACCGTAGAGCCCCATCAATGTATTGCCAGCTCCACCCGTCAGATAGAAACTGGTAGCAACGGCAGCGATGACCGTTATCACAGGGATAGCGGTGGATTCCATACCCACGGCGATGCCTTCAATGATAACCGTTGCAGGGCCCGTCTCCGCTTGCTTGGCGATGGCGCGTGTGGGTTTATAATCGTGAGAGGTAAAGATCTCTGTCACCTTGCCGATAATCAGACCGGCTGCCAAGCCTGCTATAATAGCACCCCAAATCTGCCATTTATTCGGGAGATCAAGAATCCACAATACCGGAATCGCACAGATAGCGATACCGACCGCACTTCCATTGATGCCGAGGTTGAGCGAACTCATCAGCTGCCGCATCGTGGCACCCTCTTTGGTACGAACCATGTAAATCCCTAAGATCGAGAGGATCACACCGATCCCCGCAATAATCATCGGTGCCGAGAGATACTTCAACTGAAGTGCAATGTTATCGTGATCTTTCGCTGCAACCGCCGCAACGCCGAGCGCAGCGGTGGCGAGGATTGAACCTGCATAAGATTCATATAGATCTGCCCCCATTCCTGCTACATCCCCTACATTGTCGCCAACACTGTCAGCAATAGCAGCCGGATTGCGCGGATCATCTTCAGGGATCCCAGCTTCCACTTTCCCTACCAGATCCGCACCGACATCAGCGGCTTTCGTGTAGATACCGCCGCCGACACGCGCAAAAAGTGCCTGTGTTGAGGCACCCATACCGAAACTCAACATGATTACCGTGATCTGAGGCAGCGGATTTGCACCCAAGAACCCTGGGAAAATCTTTGGAAAAAGGTAGTAGAGGATCAGAAACCAACCGGCGATGTCCAATAGCGCGAAACCGACAACCACTAGCCCCATCACGGCACCAGCGCGAAAAGCGATCCGCAAACCTGAATTGAGACCCTCCATCGCGGCACTTGTTGTGCGCGCCGATGCGTTCGTTGCGGTCTTCATACCGAGAAAGCCACAAAGCCCTGAGAAAAATCCACCCGTCAAAAATGCAAAGGGCACCACTTGGTTCTGGGCATTCAGCCCGAAAGCCATGATGATGAAGATAACGCATAGGACAGCGAAGACAATCCCCACCACTTTATACTGCTGTCTCAGGTAAGCTCTTGCCCCTTCACGGACAGATTGGGCGATTCCCTGCATTACCTCTGTGCCTTCATTCTGCCGCATGACTGATTTATAGAAGACAAATGCGAACCCCAAAGCGATCAATGAGCCGATTGGGACGAGCCACCACGCGGTGGGTAAGGGTGGGAGCGATTCTGATTGTGCAAAGGCAGGATTTACAACTGCCATTCCCACCCATGAAGCGAAAAATATTAACCATCCACGGCTCCTTTCACGGAGCCGTTTAACAACTGTTTCAAGCATAAAACATCTCCTTTACAAAATGAAGAATAATACGTAAGGAGTGGTCTTTCTTTTTACGTATTACTCGTTACTCGTTATGTGTTTATATTTCATCTATACCAAGTACTTTCATCGCCTCTCCAACGATGTAGATGGAGCCTGCGATGCAGATAAGATCTGAGGCCGTGGCGATCGATCGCGCCAACGGTATCGCCTCGTGAACATTCGGACAGACATGGAAATTTGCCCCTATTTCTGACCATGCGCGTGCAATCTCTTCCGCAGGCGTGACACGCGGGTTATCAAACGCCTGTGTTGTAATAATTTCATCCGCGGATGGACACAAAACCTGACCAATGGCTTGCAGGTCTTTGTCTCGCATCAAGCCTACAACAAGGATCAAACGCCGGTAGCAGAAAACCTCACGGATAGCTGTGCACAATGCCTCCGCTGAAGTTGGAGAATGTGCGCCATCCAGCAAAATGACCGGTGACTGTCCCACGACTTGCATCCGACCCGCCCAATGTACCTCTTTCAGACCGTTGTAGATACTGATTCGAGGAACCTTGTATCCTTCCTGACGTATACGTTCAATACAAGCAATTGCAGTTGCTGTATTGATTGCTTGATGTTCACCGAGCAACGGTAAAAACAGGTCTGGATAGTATGTCGATGGTGTTGTCAGATCGAGCGTTTGTCCATTGATGTTCCAGTCCCTGCGCTTCAGGTGAATATTGCGCCCAACCCCATCCATTGATGCGTCCCGATCTGCAGCGACGGCTTCAAATACCGCTTGCGCTTCAGAGACCTGTGGTGCTAATACGACCGGGCGATTCGGTTTTATAATCTCCGCTTTTTCCTTCGCTATCGCTTCGTGCGTATCTCCAAGTATCGCTGTATGTTCCAAACTGATCGGTGTTATAACACTGACAAGCGGATCCACCACGTTTGTTGCATCTAGCCGTCCGCCAAGCCCCACTTCAATAACCGCGAAATCAACCGCGTTGTCCGCGAAGTAGGTAAAGGCAAGGGCTGTATAGATCTCAAAGAATGAGACACGCCCAACTGATTCTGATTCCGCCATCGCCTCAATTGACGGCTTGAGTCGATTAACGTACTGTGCAAATTCCGTCTCTGAAATGAGCCGAGAGTTGATGCGACACCGTTCACGCGGGGTTATCAGGTGGGGCTGTGTGAACAAGCCGGTTTGGTAACCCGCATGGGTCAGGATTGAGGCGATTAGTGCTGCCGTTGACCCTTTCCCTTTGCTGCCGGCGATGTGAACCACCTTCAAGCGACGGTGCGGATCGCCCAAGTGCGCTAGCAGGCGTGAGATGCGTTCAAGGTTATAAAAGCGTGCCTGCCTTGAGAAGTCAGGACTCCTCTCAGAGTTAATGAATGTATCAATATAGGCGAGAGCGGCTTCGTAATTCAATTTTGGTTTATGTCCATAGGTCCAAATCTTCGTAGATCGGAAATTGTCCACAAAGATCGCGAACTTTCTCCCTCACACCCCGCTTGGTTTCTGCGCTTCTCCGTCCTTCAAGGGTCTCCGTTAGCAAATCGGCAATCACCTGCATCTCTGCTTCTTTCATGCCACGTCCCGTTATCATCGGAGTGCCAAGACGGATACCACTTGTTGTAGTCGCAGATCGTTTATCCAACGGAATTGTATTTTTGTTGACAATAATCCCCGCATCCTCAAGATGGTCTGCGGCTTGCCGTCCACTCAACTGCTTGTATGTCGCAGTTAAATCAATCAGCATGAGGTGGTTGTCCGTGCCGCCGCTTACCAAGCGAAATCCGTTGCCGACAAGTGCTTCGGCGAGTGCTTTGGCGTTCTTCACAACCTGGTTCTGATAGGCTTTGAAGGCAGGTTCCATCGCTTCTTTGAAGGCGACCGCTTTCGCGGCGATTGTGTGCATAAAAGGACCGCCTTGTATCCCCGGAAAAACCGCACGATCAACCGATTCTGCTAGTTCATCTCGACACATCACAATTGCGCCCCGCGGACCACGCAACGTTTTGTGGGTCGTTGTGGTGATTACGTCACAATAAGGTATTGGATCCGGATGGACCTCTGCGGCGATAAGCCCGGCGATGTGGGCGATGTCCGCCATCAGATACGCACCGACGGAATCGGCAACTTCTCGCCACCCTGCAAAATCGAACCAGCGTGGATAAGCACTGCCGCCCACGATAATCAGTTTGGGTCGGTGTGCTTTCGCAAGTTCAGCTATCGTATCCATGTCGATCTGTTCCGTCTCTGGATCAACACCGTAAGACACTACATTGTAATATTGACCTGAAAAATTCTGGGGAAGCCCATGACTCAGATGACCACCGTGATCCAGCCGCATCGACAGAATGGTATCCCCCGGCTCAAGCAGTGCTTTATACGCTGCCATATTAGCTAAATTCCCGGCGTGTGGCTGGACATTGACATGATCAACACCGAAAAGTTGCTTCGCACGCTCAATCGCGAGGCTTTCCACGCCATCTGCGGCTGCACAACCGTTGTAGTAACGGGCACCGGGCGTTCCTTCGGCGTATTTACTGGTCAAAACGCTCGCCTGCATCTGCATGACCGCCCGACTGACATAATTTTCCGAAGGGATCAGTGTCAAGCAATTTTGCAGCCGGTCCAGATCCTGCAACATGATCTGGACAATTTGTGGGTCAGCTTCACTCAGCGATCTGTTCATTGTACAACCATCCTCATCTCAGTAACTGGGATTTTAAGTTGGCTTATGTTAAGAAACCGTAGGGGCGGGGTTCCCCCGCCCCGATTAATCGGGGTTAGGCAACCCAACCCCTACAAAAACTTGGTTTTTCTTTGCTCTTTACACTTTCTTTTTACATGAGCCTTAACGTTTTGTTCGGTAATCCGTGGTCCTAGTGGAGCCATTGAGGTAACTTTCCAATCTCGACTGTGAGGCTCTTATTGCCGGCCCGTCTCACGAGTTTCAACTCCGTTTTCCGCCAAAACCTGTTGGAAGTCCTCAAGGCGGTCTGCGAGTACCGCTGTGCGGTGCAAATGCTTAAGACGTTGCAAATCATCAATGGCTTCCAGATTCGGCTTTACCGTCTGGGCAACATCAGACTGGAATCGGAGTGCTAGCACCTCAAGGATGTCTTCGATGGTCCCTTCTCTTACACCCGCTTGGTGTCCTTGTTGCATGGCTCTCTCTGCGAAGTATCGAACAATCGATGATTCATACATAGTCTCCTCCGAATGTACAAGTGCCACCTCACCGTTAAACTCCACTTTGATGATGCTATCGGTCTGACGCGCCTCAACAGTAGGTTGTTCAGGGGTAAGAACATCGAGCACCTGTACTCCATTGGGCCCAAGGCTGAGCTCTGCGAAATCTTTAGGATTGTTGTAAACCCTGTTTTTCGATACAGTGTCAAGGTCTGACATCTCAACAACCGCTAGTATAGTCTTTGTTTGGAATTTCGTTACTCATATTGTGTGTTCCGTAACAACTTCATCTTCAATCCAATTCTTACCCCGAAAAGTAGCTAAATTTTAATCACAAAACTGTTAGAGAACTTCAGTGCCCTGTCCTCCTGCATTCCAGACTGTGCTAGTCAACTCGTTTAAGAAATTTTTCCGTTTGAGTTTTGAGGCGCTTATTACCGGTCTGTTCCGCGAGTTCTAATGCAGTTTCCCAATCCTTCTTTGCCGCCCAATTGCGATCCAATAAGTAATTCGCAACTCCCCGTCTGAGGTAGGCGAAAGCATGATCGGGCTTGAAGCGGATTGCTTTGTTATAGTCTTGGATGGCGATGAAGTGTTCGCCTAGGTCGCTCCTTATTGTTCCCCGAAAGTAGTAGGCGAAAGCAAAATCATTTTTGAGGTCGATAGCGGTGTCGTAATCTTCGATCGCCTCCTTGTATTGACCCAACGATCGCTTCACAGTTCCCCGAAAGTAGTAGGCAGGGGCGGAATCGGGTTTGAGATTGATAGCAGCATCATAATCGTCAATGGCAGCTTGATATTGATCCGATCTGTACTTGGCATAGCCCCACCTGAGATACGTTTCGGCGGATATGGATTGTTTGCCCCGCCACAACGGTTTTGCCTTCCCTGACTGAGCGAGCAACTCCTTAAGATAGTTTGACGGAATAGTGAAATTGATATTCTGACCGTCTTCAAGTGTTATGAGAGAGATCCCAATAACTTCACCGTTCCCGTTTAGTACGGGTCCGCCGCTGCTTCCGGGGGAGATTAGAGCGGTCATCTGGAACCGTTTTTTTTCAGCCCCTTCATGAATATTATTGATGGTGTCATCTGAGAATGTGCCGTCCAACCCTCTCGGATTACCTGCCACGTAAACTGTCGCGCCAATTTCTGCCGTATCACTATCGCCGAGGGGGAGGGACTCACCCTCAAACCCCGTAACTTGTAGGATTGCGAGGTCATTTTTCTCATCAGTTGCGGATATACCATCGACAGTATATTTCGTGGGGCTACCAGCCAATTGCGCTGTACCTTTTGCTCCCCCTTCAACAATATGAAAGTTGGTCGCAATCTGGCTTTGTCCGACGAAGAAACCGCTGCCAAATCCGAGGATGTTGTTATCCTGATCTGCTATCTCTAAATACACTGTGGCTGCTAACGCTTTTTCGGCAAGTTGTTCATCGTTCTGGGCAGATACCGCAGCAGTTATTAAGAATGAAATAAGTCCCAAAGCTGTGAAGCGTAATAACGCTTTTCTCGGATTCCTCATAACAGTGTTGCCCATTATATGTTAGGTAGTAATATCCATGAAGTAATTCAAGTAATTCGCACAACTTGTAATTTCAGGAACATCTGATTGTAACACAGATATTAGGTGGTTTCAAGAGAAATAATCGTGCAAAGCGTTGGTATAAACTTCTGCTTGTGTCTCGTTTCCTCTCTCAAACTTACGTTGAGAGAATACCTTTCAACATATCTAGTGGGCTTGTTTTCAGGTTAGAAATGCGTTGACGGAAAATTCGAGAGGGTTTATAATATCCTAACACAAGTTTCTAAGTTCCTGTAGGTCGAGTTTCCATACTCGACAACTGATGGAAATAACTGAGGAATGTGCTTAATTATTGTCTGAATCACGGATTCAGCAGATTACGCAGCAAACGCGGTTAAGCAAACAAAACAGCCACCGAACTGTCGTACCTTCTGCAAACCAAATACGCAAAAACCTCAACGCCCCGACCGATATCTTCGCTCCAGCGGAGCGATATGTCTGTAGAAGGACGATACAACCAGTGCCCGCACTCCAGCGGAGCGTAATGTATATACACAGCTAATAGGACCAATTTGCTCAAATTACGCGATTATGACCAAGACATCTACACATGCACACCTCTCAAATAACTATAGCGAAAAGTTAGGTTCTGTTGACATTTCATCGCAACTAGGCCATCAAGAGGGAGCCCAAACGCATAATCCTGCGTAGGGGTTGGGTCTCCCAACCCTTTGTTCGCACGTCAGAGACCATTTCGGATTTTGTGCCACGATCTGTTAGATTGTGATCTTAGCCTGCAAACTAACAGTTCACACTACTTATGGCAGATAGCCTGATGATTACAGCGTTTGTCGAATCAGCAGTATCAAAATGTCAACACGCCCTAGCATATCAGGATACTCTTTCTATGTTTAAGCGTTATTTTATGCTCAATTTGATTGGGATTTGTGAGCAGCATCGCATCGCACTCATCTGTCTATTGATATTCATCGTAGGTCCTCAAACTGTATCCGCCCAACAACAGATAGCCCTAGATGCCTACGCTATCCTTGAACACAGCTGCTTCAACTGTCACGGTCCTGATGGTGCCTATAGAGAAACACTCTTAATTGAGCACAACACACTCATTGCAGAAAACGGTCCTGTTGTACCGGGAAACCCAGAAGCTTCTAGGTTGTATAAGCGACTCCTTGGAGAAGGCGGACAACTCATGCCGCTGGGAGGGCCCCCTCTACCCGGCCTACAGATTGAAACAGTTAAAAACTGGATATTAGCCGGCGCACCCGATTGGGCGGCAGCCCCTACAACCGATGGCGATTTCATTTCTCATAGTGAAATACTCACTACCATCGAGACCCACCTGATGTCCCTCTCACCCTTTAACCGCACCTTTGTCCGTTACTTCACAATGACACATCTCTATAACGCAGGGGAGACCTCAGAAGTCCTTGGAGCCTATCGCAACGGGCTGTCCAAACTGGTCAACAGTCTATCATGGGGCGGTACAGTCACCAACCCACGGTCCATAGACTCACAACAAACTATCTTCTACATTGACCTACGACACTATGAGTGGGATCGCAATGACGCTTGGACGCAGATAGAAGCGGTATATCCTTATCACATCGCGTTTGAAGCACCGGCACAGACCGCGCTCAAGGCTCAACTCGGGCGATTGCAGACGGAGGTGAAGAGCAATATACCGTTGATTCATGTTGACTGGTTCATAGCAACCGCCTCCACCCCACCATTGTACCACGAACTGCTTTCTCTACCATTGACCGATAGCGAGTTAGAGACCCGATTGGGCGTTGACGTTGCCCAAAATCTCCGCGATGCACCGGGGGTGCGTGTCTGGCGGGCGGGTTTCAACAATTCGGGTGTCTCCAATCACAACCGGGTGGTGGAGCGACACGCCTTTCGAGATGGTGCGTACTGGAAAAGCTACGACTTTGCAGGAAGTGTTGGGACACAGAATATCTTTAACCACCCACTCAATTTCACCCATGATGGAGGTGAGGTTATCTTCAATCTGCCCAACGGATTGCAAGCCTACTATTTGGTCAATGCGTCCGGCTCCCGTTTGGACGCTGCGCCAATAAACATCGTTTCCAACCTTGCTGCGAGCGATCCCACGGTACGGAATGGGATTTCCTGTTTCGGTTGCCACACGGAAGGTATGAAGACGTTTGAGGACCAAGTTCGTGCTGTGGTTGAGAGCAATACCACCCTAGCACCCGTCAAAGAGGATGCGTTGCGGTTGTACGCCGAAAAATCAGAGATGGACGCGCGTGTAGCGGAGGACATGGAGAAGTATAGGGCTGCTCTTGAAGCGACGGGTGGTACATTTGGGGATATTGAGCCAATCTCCCGTTTCCATGAGGCATTTCAAGGCGACGTGAACGCTGCTTATGCCGCTGCTGTGGTCGGTTTAGAGACCGAAGCCTTCCAAGAAAAAGTACGTGAGAATGTCGGTCTACAAAATGCAGGCTTGTTGGTGTTAGACAGCCCGAATGGGAGTATGAAACGGGATGCATGGACATCGAATTTCAATGCAATGATTCACGCTTTGGACTTCCCGGAGACGGAGGTCGAGAGTCCATCACAGCCGGAACAGCCACCGGGTACAGTTGTTCATATCCCTGATCCAAACCTGCGTGCCGCAATAGCAGAGGAACTGGGTAAAAGTCCCAATGTCCCGATTACTGTGGAGGAAATGGAAGGATTAAGCGAACTTGATGTGAGAAACAAGGGCATCCGTGATTTGGCAGGACTTCAGTTTGCAACCAATCTGAGTCGGTTACTTCTCAACGATAATCAAATTTCTGACATATCACCGATTTCTGGCTTAACTGAACTACACCAACTCCAAATTGAAAGGAACACAATATCGGATATATCCCCTGTCAGGGACTTAAAAAATCTTACTTTCTTGAATTTCAGGAGGAATCAGATTTCCGACATATCACCGATTGCCGGCTTAATTAACTTGAACGTCCTCTGGTTTAGCGTAAACTCTGTATCCGATCTGTCGCCGGTTGCAGGACTCATCAATTTGAATCGTCTAAGCTTTTCCGAGAACAACATTTCAGACTTGTCGCCGATTGCGGGGTTAATCAACCTAGAGTTTTTAGATTTTTCCTCCCGGAGTAAAAACATATCCGACATATCGCCCCTTGCAAGATTAGTCAATCTGAAAAGAATTCGTTCATGGGGGCACTCCATATCCGACATATCGCCCCTTGCGAACTTGACAAAACTGGAGAGCGTAGATTTCTGTGGCGGTGATATCTCCAATCTTACCCCCTTGGCGGGCTTAATAGGTTTGAAAGAACTGTATCTTGCGGTCGAGGAAGTATCGGATATATCCCCGCTTGCGGAATTAACCGGATTAACCCGTTTAGCACTTCATGGTAATGACATATCGGATATATCCCCGCTTGCTGGTTTAACGAACTTGAAGTGGCTGAACCTTCATGGTAATGACATATCAGATATATCTGTGCTTGCAGGGTTAACGAAATTGGAATGGTTAGACGCTTCAATAAACCAAATATCGGACGTATCACCGATTCTAGGCTTAACAAACTTGACATGGTTAAGTGTTGCTAGGAACCAGATTGCTGACCTTGCACCTTTGCAGGGGTTACGCGAGAAGATAACGCTCATTTGGCGCGGCAATCCGGCGATTCCAAAAGCAGGCGGACCGAAGATAGAGGGACCGTGGCTATGGAGTGTATTTCCAGACGCGGCGTCTGATTTTGATAATGGCACAGATTTGCTATCAAAGGCGAGTGATGGAACGGTGACAGAAGCGGGGATTGCGACCCATGGGGCGGAAGGCAAATCTGTAGGGGAGGCCGTATGGACCTCCCACAGTCTCCCGCCTACGGGGGATAATAACATTAATGATACGCTGAAGCCTTCCTATGGCAGTGTTATCTACGGCACGGTGTCGTTGTATTCGCCACAGGAACAGAAAACAACGATGTATGTTGGTAACAATGACGGGCTAAAGGTTTGGCTTAACGGGGTTTTGATTTACGAAGTGTTTGGTGACTTTGGCGCGGTCGGCGATTACAATGATTTTGTTCCGGTTACACTGAAGCAGGGAAAAAATGTCCTGTTAGCTGCGGTTCTCACGCGTTCTGTAACGAGTGCCTTCTTTGGATTTGAACCGGGCACTGATTATACGGTGTCAATGGGTGTCGGCTACACTTTTTCCCAAACACCAATTCATACGGGCGATACCTTTACTCTCGACATTCGTGCAGAAAATGTCACTGACCTAGCGGGTTGGCAGTTTGATATTGCGTTTGACCCTGCCGCCCTTGAAGCCGTCAATGTGAGCGAGGGTGATTTCCTAAAGACCGGAGGTGGAACCACCTTCTTTCAAGGTGGAACCATTAATAACGCAGCGGGTAAAATCACAGGGCTCAGCGCAGCGCGGCTCTCCGCCGAAGGTGTGACCGGCACCGGCTCCCTGCTCCAAGTGAACTTCAAGGCAAAATCGGGCGGTGAAACAGAGTTAGTGTTGCAGAACTTCCAGTTCGGCTCCGTCACCGGTGATAGTATTCCCGCCGGACCGCACCAAATCCGTATCGCTATAGAAGGGCAACTTGCCACGGGGGATGTGAACCGAGATGGTGTTGTCAGCATTCTAGATCTGATTCTCGTCGCACAGCAGTTAGGAAAAAGGGTGTCCGCAGGCTCGCCGGTGGATGTCAACGGCGACGGTGTTGTCAGCATCCTCGACCTTATCCGCATCGCACAGGAAATCGGTAATACGACGGCGTCCGCTGCTCCGATGATTGGGGCAGACAGTGTAGATGCTGCGATGATAGAAGCGTGGATCGCGCAGGCACGGTTGGAAGATGACGGCTCACTTGCTTTCAAACAGGGTATAGAAAATCTTGAGAATCTATTAGCCTCACTGATTCCCGAAGAAACTGCGTTATTGGCAAACTATCCGAATCCGTTTAACCCGGAAACATGGATACCGTATCAGTTGGCGGGCCCCGCAGAGGTGACGCTGACCATCTACGATATGAACGGGCATTTGATTCACCGTTTGGCGGTGGGGCATCAGGCGGCGGGTATATATTGGAGTCGCAGCCGTGCAATCTATTGGGACGGACGCAACCAACTTGGTGAATCCGTCGCTAGTGGTCTCTATTTCTACACCCTGACAGCCGGTGACTTCACAGCGACGCGCCGGATGCTGATTTTGAAATAGTATCAAATGCCTCGATGATGGTTGGAATGGTGATGTTTATTGCCTTGCAGGCATCAATCGGCACAGCCACCCAGACCAGTTGTCCATAACTGAGCATGAGTTGATAAGGTGCTAGGGATGAACATTCACGACAGCGGCTATAAGAAACTATTCTCCAATCGCACCATCTTTCGACAACTCCTCGAAACCTTCGTCAATCAAGAGTGGGTCCATTCTCTCGATTTCGACACCTGCGAACCCCTTGATAAATCCTTTATCTCCGAACACTACAAAGAGACCGAGAGTGATTTAATCTACAAAATCCAGTTTCAGGATCGTGAAGTCTATATTTATATTCTCATCGAGTTTCAATCCACCGTTGACCCGTTCATGGCATTGAGGGTGCTGAACTACATCACCAACTTTTACATGGATTTTCTCGTCAATAATAAGAGTGTCAATAAATTGCCGGCGGTCTTTCCAATCGTGCTTTACAACGGAGAGGCACGTTGGACGGCACCGGTCAATCTTTCTGAGTTAATTGAGCAGACGCCACCCCTCGGTGCATTTGCATTAGATTTCCAGTATTTTTTGATTGCCGAGAACCAATACAGTCAGGAGGCGTTATTAAAGATCCGGAACATCGTATCGACATTGTTCTTGGCAGAATCCTATTATGATGTAAAAGTGCTAGAGGTAGAGCTGCTGAATCTGTTTTCATCGGAGCGTGACAGACAGGCGGTGAGTCTGTTCTTAAACTGGTTTAAGCAGTTAGCGTTTCATGGTCGGCTTGAATCTGACGATTATGAGTCATTGGAGTCCATTTATCGGACTGAAGAGGAGGTGAAGACGATGTTAGTCACAGCGTTAGAGAGAGAAAGGGAGCAGATTTTTCAAAACGGTTTGCGTGAGGGTGAACAGAAGGGCAAGCAGGAAGGGCTGCTTGAGGGTGAGCAGAAAGGCAAGCAGGAAGGGCTGCTTGAAGGTGAACAGAAAGGCAGAATTGAAGGGAGGATTGAAACCGCAAAGGCGATGCTGGCTAAGGGAATGGAGATGACACTCATTTCTGAAATCACCAACCTGCCAGAAGCACAACTTTTGGAGTTGAGAGATGAACTTTCCTCAATAAAAAAGTGAAGGCTCATGTTAAGAAAGCGTGCAACAGAAACTAAGTTTTTGGCACGGGCGGGCGGGGCAAGTTGCTTTGAATCCCGATTTATCGGGGATACCCGACCTACAGTATAGTGTTGGGTTTTACTTCATCTATCCTATAAGGGAGTGCTGCTGGAAAGCATAGCTTCTATTGCATCTGATAGGAATTTGCTTTTACCGTTCAACCCAACCTACGCCTTACTAAATGTCAATGTGCCCTAGCAACATGCGAGATTATAGCAGGTGTGATATAATCCTGACGCTCATGTTAAGATTTAGTGCAAAGAAACCGAATATTCGTAGGGGTTGGGTCCCCCAACCCTTACGGCGGGCGGGGAAACCCCGCCCCTACGATTTCGCTTCATGTTTTGCACTTTCTTTTTACATGAGCCAATCCTGAATTTAACAAACATTAAAGGACAAACGAAATGTCAGCGAAAAATTTGAAACAGCGTATCCGTAAGGGCGAGTTGATCTACGGTGTCAGTGTGCCGGTGTCAGCGAATCGGGATGAGATGAAAGCGATCATAGATAAAGACCATTACGATTTCGTCATGGCGGATAGCCAACATACGGCATACGACGAGCGGCAATTGGTGGAATACTGCAATATTGCGGACTCGCTCAATATACCGGTCCACTTTCGGATTAAGCACACCCGTAACGCCTACCTCATCGGCAATTACCTCGATTTGGGACCGTCCGGAATTGAAGTGCCCCAAGTGGAACTGGAATCAACGGTGGATGAAGCGGTTACTTGGTTTTACTATCCCCAGATTGGTATTCGTAGCGCGGGTGGAGGACGCCGAAAAGGGATAGCCGAGCGGGGTGATCGCTTGGAATACGCAAATTGGTGGAATCAATACGGCGTCCTCTGGATGCAGTTAGAATCAGTTTCCGCGGTGACCAATGCGCGCAAACTCGCCAAGCCGGGCGTGGATTGCCTCTCTTTTGGTCCCGCAGACCTTACTTTCAGCATAGAAAGCTACCCACACCATTCGTTAAAGACCGTCGATGATTGTGTCCGTCATGTGTGCGACCAACTCGCTGATACGGACGCGGCGGTCTGCTACAGAAATGGCACACCCGACACGCGCGAGAAATATGCCGAAATGGGGGTCACGGTTTTCCTTGAGGGCCCAAGGCGTTAAAAGGATACTATAGTGAATTCTAAAAATAAGTAGACATTTACCAATAATTCTGACCGTCGCGAAGTTTCCAAAGTTCCCTGAGAACCAGAGGTAGCGAGTTTTTACACTCTTCTCCCGATTATTGGGATCTTCGGCATTGCCGGGACGCGCTTTCTCGCACACTCGTTCCCCCACATACTCGCTTCCTCGCTTCCACCTGATTAGGGCGATTTCGGGAGTTGGTTGTGCATTGGAAGTGTCTAATTAATTCTAAAATCTACTATATTATTTGGTCTGTTATGTTGATTTATTCTCTTGTTAGCACTGCAATCGCCGGAGATCGAAGCGCGTTGAGGCAAGGAATGCGCCGTCTCGCGGAAATTGCCCATAAACACGGCATTCCCATTACATGGGGGATCGGGGCAACTGCTGCACGATCCTTTGCTGCAGATCTAACCGGATGGCACATCTCCCACGGCGACGAAGTGATGCTAATGGTCGATATTGCACCGATTTGGGGATCGGGCACAAATTCCGACGACTTAAGCCAATCTGCGGAGCATATCGTGACAATGCGCGAAAAACTGCCGGATTTTATCTCGTCAGAAAAAGATCGAGTCCAAAGGGCAATCGAATGGGCGAATCCTGTTGTCGCGGGAGCGGGACAGAAAAACCATGTGCTGCTTTACGCCCTAGCACAGATCGGTTTCAATGGATTGTGGGGATACGGTTGGGGTGATGGAGAGGATGAGGGCTGTCCGTTTGGGTGTTTCTTTCCATCGATAGACAAGCACAATTTCTGTGGCGCGTCCACAAGTCAAGTTATCGGTATACCACACGCCTCTCTTCTCCCTACTCAACTCCATAGGTTTGAGGAAATGGAGGGCACCGATTTACAGAGCCAAATCTTGAATGGAACGGCGCAGCAGAAGTTCGATTGTTATGTAACAAATGCAGCGTGGAATCGTTGGTTAGCTTATATCCAGCGGATTGACCCTGTGGAGGTTGCATCGCTGACGTCGGAACAGCTCGATCAGTTGGATACATATTTTGCGTACGTGCGCGAGGCACCGGAAACGCAGATTATGTCGCTTCCCGATGTTGTCCGTGCATGCCAAGAGACCAGCGAGCAAACGCAGCCAACTTTCTTGCTCACTGATCCCAACTCAGAAGACGAGGGCGAGACATCAACGGGTTCGGTCAAATCACTGTTCTCCTATTACGATACTGAATGCCAGTTGGTTTTTGAAGAAGGCAAGATAGAACCGATCCAGGTTACAAACTATATCTCGCCGCCGATTAGTTCACGTAACGGTGCAGAGGTCAACCTACCGCAAATTGAACAGTTTCGTCCCTCTCGTTCGCGCAGCCAGTTGCGGATGCAGTTTACCTTGGAATCCACAAAGGCGATGCCGTATGGATTAGCCGTCTGGGGAAATCACGATGGACTCACCTTGGCAACCTCAAACGCACAAGAAGTGACGTGGTTAGGCGAGCGGTTGTTATTTATACGGGTCAACCTACAAGTAGGGAAAAACGAAATCGAGGTTGTTTTAACAATCTAACCAGTTGAGCGCACCAGCACGGCAGATTGTCAATGTCGAAAGCCTCGAAGGGAGATGGTATCAAATGGCTATTTTCTACGATTGGAGAGATAGGAGGGGCAAGGGCTTCAAACCGTGGCGGGAGTATCTAAAAGAGCTTCGGTCTCCTCTGTTTATCGCTTTAGGAATCGTTTTATTTTTGTCGTTGATAACTTCGGGGATTGTGTGTAGTGGTGTTGTGCCAACCTTAATCAACCGAATCTTCTCTGTAGGGTAAAGGTTTGAGAAAAACAGTTATGGATGCCTGCCAAACGGTTAAAGCGTACTTTGACGCACTCATCACAGGAGACACGGATCGGCTCATCAAGATGATGTCTTTGGCCGACCACTATGTGAAGATTGGTACGGAGCCGGATGAGCATATTGAAGGGGGCGAAAATGCGAGAGATTACTATCAGAGCATTGTCGCGAATGCGGCGGATATTGCGATTGATTACGAACATCTTGACGTTCAGGAGCGGGAGACTGTGGCGTGGTTTTACACGCGCCAGATATGGAGACTCAAGTGGTTGGGTAATCCGGAAGAATTGGCGGTGCGGTTGACAGGCGTCCTTGAAAAAGAGGGTGGGACGTGGAAGTTTGTTCAGATTCACGCTTCGGTTGGCGTGCCTGCATAGTGGCAACGGTGGAAACCGGCGTCCTGTCAGACAAATTTTTGACAGGTCCGTTCGATCTCTCAGACTACTTTTTATGTTGGCTTACATAAAGAAATGGTACAACCGAAACCGATTATAGTGAATTCAAAAAATAAATAGACACTTTCGCCCCCCATGTTTGGTAGGTGCTGTTTCCAACTGCGCCGATTTGGAGTGTTTCATTAATTCTGAGATTTATATAAGTTGATGAGCTCACTCGTTTATTAATGAACTAATGTTTTTTACGTTTTACGCATCACGTTTTACGCATTTTGTATTTTGCACATTCTTTTAACATGAGCCTTTATGTTAATCAAGGGTGAAGTTTTACGATGATGCAAGGGTTCTAAAGAGGAAATGCTTATGTCTAAAAAAATCTACGCCTACGGGATGGATGGCTTTATCGTCCCGATGATGAAAAAATTTGTTGCTGAAGGGTGTTTGCCGAACTTTGAAAGGATGCTCAAAAGTGGCACGGTGAACCAGACCTTTCCGTCCTTTCCGGTCTGGACACCGACGAATTGGGCGACCCTTTCTACAGGTGCTCACACCGGGACACACGGCGTGAGCCGCTGGCGTGTGGAAGTTGCCCCTGGTGAACGGATCAACAGCTTCGATGGGCGCGCTCCGAATGCGGAGCGGATCTGGAATGCCCTAGAGCGCGATGGTAAAACAAGCGTTGCTGTGCACTACCCAGCAGCCCAGCCGTCGGGCATCAAATCGGGTTTCGTCGTGGATGGCTTTGGTCACCCTGGGCACGCTAGCACTGACTATGAGGTAGCATCCTGTCAAGCGTATACGACGAGCGATCAGGTTGCTACCGTCGAAATGGACCATGACGGAACGGCTGTCCGTCGGACACAACGCAGCGTTCAACCGATTCCAGTCTTACATCCCGCGGTCGGTTGGAGAAATCTGCCGTCGAGCCAATCACCGCCCCTTGAATCCGAAATCGAAATTCATGCCCGTCTCGGCGGCGATGTCAACACCTTCCATCTCCTTGCGCTTGACAGTTGTGGGAGGGGATATGATCGCCTACAGATCTGCCGGAGGAAAGACGGGGATTCCAAAATAGCTGAGACGGCGGTTGGTCAATGGAGCGATTGGGCGATTGAGCCCTTCCAGATCGATGGTCAAAAGCAGGAGGCGTCGATTCGGTTTAAGTTGATGGAACTCACACCCGACGGAAAAAATCTGAAGCTCTACCGTTCACAGGTCACCTACGCCGACGGATTCACCTATCCTGATGACCTCGCAGCGGAGCTGATTGAACGGTTTGGTCCCTATCAGGAGCACGCTTCTATGACGCCTTATACGTCGGGTATGGCAGATTTTGATACCGCCCTTGAGGAGTGCGAATACCAGGGGATCTGGTTCGCCGATGTCGCCAACCACATGCTGCATGAGCATGGGTGTTCCTTTTTTATCTGTCATTGGCATCTGTTTGACTATCTGAACCACATCCATCTCAACGATGTGGATCCCGTCTGTCCGGGCTATGATCCAAACAATGTAGATACAGCGATGGACTACTTTCGTCGGGCTTATCAGGTCGGTGACAGGGTTTTGGGACGCATCTGGGAGGCTGCCGACAATGAAACTTGTGTCGGGGTCCTCGGCGACCATGGGGCTTACCCAGATATTCGGATCGCTAACATCCGGAAGTTCCTTGTCGATCAGGAGTTCACTGTCCTGAAGGAGGGTGCGGAAGGTGTCGAGCGCGATGAAGTCTTAGAGAAGGATATCGATTGGGAGAAAACCCGTGCCTATCTCAAGGACGACAAGGGCTTTGACATCTACATCAACGCTGAACAGGGAGCGGCGTTCGACGAAATTGAGCGTGAACTGCTGTTGGCACTGCGCACTTGGGTCGATGAAGGGGTTGGCCGCACGCCCATCGCTATTGCGCTGCCGAAGCGGGATGCCTACATCCTCGGTCAGTGGGGCGATCAGTGCGGCGATGTCATCTTTGCATGGGATCACGGCTACGTGAGCGGTTATTACGGTCAGTGGAAGGGGATTGTCGGTGGCGGCGCGGTCGGCGCGCCTGAAGTGTATGGTGCACATCACGGAGGCTTCCTCCCCACCCGAAATGAAGACATCTCCTCCAGCTTTGGAACATTTTTATTGGCTGGACCGGGAATTAAAAAGGGGTATGAGCGCGATTATGATTCACACGGTTACATCCACGCCGCCGATGTTGTCCCCACCTTTTGTCATATCCTCGGCACTGCTCCACCGGCGCAAAGTCAAGGCACAGTTGCTCACGATCTGTTTGAAGGAAACGAGATGGCGCGAGAACGAAATGGAAGCTGAATATGTGTCGAAAATTTGCGAAGAGAAACCGAGTTTTTTCATCAAAACTCGGTTTCTTTGCACTATTTCCTAACATGAGCCTTTGTAGGTATTAGAAATAGGGATTTCTTTTGACAATATGTTCATGATGTGATAACATCTTGTCTAATCATTTTCTGCCCTCTTTGTACCTATCTATTCTTATCTTTGGTTCACCTAATTACACTATAAGGAGGTACTCCCAATGGACACAAAAATTTCCGATGCAATGCCACCCAAATTTTCTAAGGTAGCACTGACATTTGATGATGTTTCATTAATCCCCGGTGAATCAAACATTCTGCCGAGTGCGGTTGATACCAGTACGCAGCTGACCCGCCGTATTCGCCTCAATATTCCGATTTGCAGTGCCTCGATGGATACCGTTACGGAATCCGAACTTGCAATTGCTCTGGCACGAGAGGGAGGTATTGGGCTTATCCATTACAACTGCCCGATTGAGCAGCAAGTCAATGAGGTTGATAAGGTCAAGCGTTCAGAAAGCGGAATGATTATTGATCCGATTACCTTGACTCCCGATAAGAAGGTTCGCGATGCGTTGGAGTTGACCGCACGCTACCGCATCGGTGGCATCCCAATTGTTACCAGAGAGGGTTACCTCGTTGGGTTAATCACCAATCGTGATCTGAAGTATGAGGAAGATGCCGATCTGTCTGTGACTGAACTGATGACACCGAGTGAACAGTTGGTCACAGCTTCGCCTGGGATTGAACTGGCAAAAGCGAAACAGATTCTGCATCAAATTCGGAAGGAAAAACTCCCAATCGTTGATGAGGAGTTTCGC
The DNA here is from genome assembly GCA_965116925.1 of Candidatus Poribacteria bacterium. GTDB lineage: Bacteria > Poribacteria > WGA-4E > WGA-4E > PCPOR2b > PCPOR2b. The sequence continues at coordinate 6,154,612 of OZ220744.1, forward strand.
CTGTGCGGACTTATCACTATCAAGGATATTGACAAGGTAGAAAAATATCCTCTGGCGTGTAAGGATGAGTCTGGGAGATTGAGGGTTGGTGCAGCAATTAGCCCTTCTTGGGATTTAGAAAAAGTGGGGCTTCTGGCTGACGCAGAGGTTGACGTGTTATCAATAGATACCGCGCACGGTCATCATCGAAATGTAATCAATGCAGTGCGTCGGGTTAAGGCGGAATTTCCCGATGTGGAACTGATTGCTGGAAATGTTGTAACCACCGAAGCAACACGACAGTTGATTGATGCGGGTGTTGATGCCGTTAAAGTGGGTATGGGACCCGGATCGATTTGTACCACCCGTGTTGTCACAGGAATAGGGATTCCGCAGATTACAGCCGCTTACGATTGCGCCCAAGAGGCGGACAAAGATGGCGTTCCAGTTATCGCTGATGGCGGTATTCGGTACTCCGGTGATATTGCGAAGGCTCTTGGGGCAGGGGCGAGTTCGGTGATGATAGGGAGTCTGCTTGCAGGTACAGAGGAAAGCCCCGGCGAAACAGTTATCTATCAAGGGCGTACGTACAAAATCCATAGAGGCATGGGGTCTTTATCCGCTATGAAGGAACGCCGGGGAAGCGAGCGGTATGCTCAAAGTAGCGAATCCTTAGCAAAGCTAGTGCCTGAAGGTATCGAAGGACGGGTGCCTTACAAGGGGCGACTGGGCGACTTTGTCTATCAACTTGTCGGTGGTCTCCGCGCTGCGATGGGATATTGCGGTACGCCAGACATTGAATCATTGCGGATTGAGAGCCGGTTTGTTCGGATGCAGAGTAGCGGTCATCGTGAAAGTCACCCACACGATATTGCGATTACAGAGGAAGCCCCCAATTATAGCGTAATGATGTGAGTATGAATACCTTTTCAGATAATACATTAATTCTCTCTAGTACACACGACTGCAAACCAACCTTATCAGACACAGAGGTGCTTGAGTTTCTAAAAAACGGCTATCTCAGGCTTGAAGGGGTTGTGCCTGATGAGATTAACCGACGTGTTGTGAAATATTGTGATGCACATCCTACCGTGCCCTATATGAATGGCATCTTATATGAGGAATGGTTTGTTGAAGGGGTGATGAGGAATGCTGAAGTTGCCGGTGCCGTGCGGTCATTGTTGGGCAAGGATTTCCATCTGCCTGTCCAGATGGTGAACCATCGTGTTCAATGCCCTATCACATCAGTTGGAGGTTGGCACATTGATGGGAATTACAACTATACCCATGAATTAAACTTCCTTCAGGTATTCTATTACCCACAGGACACACCCATAGAGATGGGACCGACACAACTTGTACCCGGCACACATCTTGTACGGCAGAAATCAAGGCTTATGGGGCATCTAGGGAATATCAAGAACACTGTCTCAACTGATGCACCGGCTGGTTCTGTGTTCATCACAATCTATCATATCTGGCATCGCCGTCCGTCATCAACTGTAACTGCAACCCGTAACTTATTGAAGTATTTCTATTGGAGAACCAGTCCACCTAAAAGGGATTGGGTGATTGACCCTAACTTCGATTTTGCTACTGCGGACTATGACAGCCCCGCCGCTAGCCTTGTTGAACAATTCCGAAGTGCAGTGAAGGTGGCAGAAACGTTTCTATGGTTATGTGGTAAATATGAAATGTTCCAAAACTTAGGGGGGCAAAGCTTTCCATTACCCGTACCCCGAACTGGGACGCCCTACGGTTTTCCTGAAGGGTTGAGAAATGACCCGAATCCGTAGCGGGGCATCTGGGCTCCTCGCCGTAGCCTTGACCGGGAGATCGAGGTTACGGGAGAATTAAACTAATAAAAAAATAGTTGTTGCATTAATATTGAAATTGTGCTACTATTCGCTTTGAATCTTATTATTGAAAGGAGAACGGCTTTCCAGCAAAGAGTTTTCGCTCAATCATCAAAGCCGCGACGCTGTTTTTATGAGAGTAAATGAAGAGATGTCGTTTTGGGACAGGCTTTATATTCCCGGACTTATTAAGGGCATGCTCACGACACTGAAGCACATTCCCAAGCGGAAGTTTACTTATCAGTATCCCGAAGATCCACGGAGTGTTGAGGAGCGCAATGATCGCTATCGTGGCGTTCATAAGCTACCGTTAGATCCGGAAGGAAATGTTAAATGTGTGGCGTGTTTCATGTGTGCAACAGCCTGCCCGGCAGATTGTATTACCATTCAAGGCGGTCCTGCGCCCGAAGGCTGGAAAACGAAAGAAGGTTATCAACGCGAAAAATATCCTGAAGTTTTTGAAATTAATATGCTGCGTTGCATCTTCTGTGGATACTGTGTTGAAGCGTGTCCAGAGGATGCAATCCAGATGACAGGAATTACACTCCCGCAATACTTTAGAGAAAGACAAAAAGAGGGTGAAGTGCTCGGCGGTTCGCGGAAAGATTTCATCTTTGATCAAGAGATGTTGATAGCTAATAATGATATTCCCGAACAGGGGCTTCATCCGGATTCGTAAGTACCCGAACATGAGTTTACTTTGGGGTGGTGGCTACCCACTAAGCGCGTAGGAATAGACTCTACCCGACAGAATGTGCAGAGATTTTTAATCAGATACTTAAACGAGAAGTACGCACATCTCGACATGAACTTTTAGGGCAAGGCTTCCCATACCTCTGAGGTATAGTACGGGAAAGAATTGCCCATTTTTTGTTGAATATGTTAAGGAAATGACTTTGGACAAAGATCAACCGAATCAAATTCAAGACCTATCCCTAAACTTTAGTTCAGATTCTCTCTTTGCTTTAACGGATAAGATAAAGGCGAGCGTTGAAGGACGGATCAGTTGGGGTGATACCTTTGGGATGGGACTTGGCGCGAAGAATGACAAATACCTGCTCATCTGGACGCCAAAGAAATCGTCCGAAGGGCAAGTTCTCCCCGGCTTTGACTCAGAAGACGGAGAACTCACACTCAAAATGAGACCGCGACCCGGTGCTTGGATTTCTTGGATTGACGAAGTCAAAATTGCGACGGAAGCGAAGGATGACCATGACCGTGTTCGTAAGAGTGTGCAAGAACTGGAGCGTAACACACGTCAAGTAACGGACTTTGCCGATGGTGTTCTCAAAGATATTACCACCGTACATCTAGGTAAATCCCTCACGTTGTCGGAGATGGTTCAAGAGGTTTTGAAAGTCGAGTTCACAATACCAACCGCTGTCAAAACCGGCGGGTATGTCCTCGCATCATCACAAGAAACCGCATCCGGATTAGCGAAGGTCATCATTCCAGAACAGACGAATATTCATGGTGTGCATCTGAACGAGGATGAACTGCTCGATTCAGTTGCCATGAGCGATTACGATCGGCTCTTGGTTATTCATCGTACGCATATCAAACACTATCCCGATCTCCTCGACATTAACTACTGTTTAAGACTTAGTGAGTATCTCCAAGGTAAGCCGATACAGGAGGAGGAAGGGCAGGACAAATCGCCTCACCCCGCGCAAGGCTTAAGACCGATAGCGATATTTCCAACGGCGGCTGTCTATAATCCCTTGTCTCCAGACAGTATCAAATTCGTTGTTACCGCACTCAATGATGACTACGATGCAATCCGCGAAGCCGTTACGGAATGCTCGTCAATCATCGATGAGTACATGTCGCAGGCAAATCAGCGTGCACATGAAATCATGACGAACTTCCAAGGGCGTATTGATGGTCGGCTTCAAGCACTTACGCTCCAACCGGGTCAACGGATTTATGAGAGGGTTTGGGATGACCTAGCAATTGATGAGCTGCGAAATCAGCTATTTGAATTCAGCGAATTTTTTGGCAAATATATCGGTGAACACCTAGAGGCAGATAATGTGGAATCTAGGAAAGAATCGCTCAGGAACAGTATCGATTTAATCATCGAGGCATGGCAACTTCAGGATTCGCGTCAAACCACTATCAGGCATCTCATCCTCGCTGGCTACAAATTGGCGAATCAAGTACTGGATCAAGCGACGGGACTTTTCTATGACCTTGTATTTGAAAAGTATTTTATTGAAGCTGGGCTCCTCCGTACAATTGAATTGATGGTACTTGAGGAGGGGGAACTTCTAGATGAAATTCGCTTGCCAGAATGGACGGACAAAACGGTACGAGACCGAATCTACCGCCTCGCGCTGAATCCGGCTATCCATCCCAAACAGACTGAGAGGCTGCGGGATTTATGGATAGAATTGCTAGAGATCGCGAATTTTGCGGACAGACATCAACAACAATTTGAATCTATTCTCAAACCACTGTCTGACGTTCTGTTGATGCCTAAGCACTCCACTGCCCCGAGCGGAAATTCGGGGGCACGCAACATCTCGCTCCGCAGAGGGAATACTTTTGAAGGGTTTGGAATTTCGGAAAAGATATTTGAAGATGCCTTGAGCCGCATCCACGACAATTTCCCTGTAATTAAACGATGGATTCAGAATACGCCAGAAGAACGGAGCGGACATGAACCCTATTATAGGACATTGTGGACAATACTCACCGAGGGGTTGGTTCGTGAGCATCTCTGCGAAGATTTTCAGCCAATTTTCGACATCAATCTCAGCCTCCCGTTAGAAACGAAGAGATTAATGGACCTCGTGCTTGGCGGAAAAATTGTTATACGCAATGAAAAGGATTTAAATAGCCTGAAACGGAATCTTGACCGTGCCTTACAAGCGAAAATTGGTCGTGGGCTACAGGAAATTAGTACGCCTACTATGCTGCAAATTCATAGCGATACCACCCTGTGTACACTTCGTGAGGAATTGCTAGCATACCAGCAGACGCTTGATAAGCAACTGATCCGCGCAACGAATCCCAAAGCCTCCAAAAAGCAGGGCAAAGGGAAAAAGGGACGGAAAAAGGGGAAATCTCCCGAATCCGCTGCAAAAGTGATAGCAGCAATTGAAGAGGAAAAACCGAAGATTACCGAACTTATAGAGTTCCTGAATTCCTATACCAATGCGCCGTTAACGCTGTTGGAGACAGCGATCACTCCACATTCTCAGCAAATCAATCAGATACGCGAGCATCAGGTGCTGAATTTCGATCTGCAATCGCTGCCACCGATCGAGGATACATGGCTGGAGAACGTGAAATCGCCCGATGAATATCCAAACTTGCGTGCATTCCTGTTTGAAAACAAGTTGCCTATTTCCACCACCGGGCGCGCATTGACAAAGTTGAGAAGGATCTTTCCTAACTCCACTGATGTAGGGGACGCTTCGGTGAATGTGTTTAATATCGCCATTGACCTACTCCTAGAGTTAAGAGCACTCCAAGATGCCGGCTATGAGGGCGATACGCTGCAACGATATGCAGACTACATTTCTGAAAAATTGTGGCGGTGGGAGTTGACACAGATTACAGAAACAGAGATGCCAATCCTGATTAAAGAAAAGGTGTTATCCTCCCTAATCTGTTACGAAAAGGAGATCGAAACACTCCTAGAATACGTTGAGCGCTACGAGCGGTTATTAGAAACAAAGCTTGCCCCTGAATCTGAGATGGATAAACAGCGCGAATTGCTAGAAGAAAACTTCCAGACGCTGATTGAAACGCTTATGTAAGCCCGTTTACCGAAGTTGTCAAACCCCAACTTTTGGATTGGTTGCAGTTGAAATGAAGATATGTCTCCTTGGAGGGGGAAGTTGTATTGCTCCTGTTGCATCAACAATTTGTCGCTTGAACCTCTTTTCTGAAGTTGTTTGGGTGGATGATAAGCTAGTGCCACTCCGGGATACGCTCCAAGATCTAAAACAAGCAGCTGCAGTTGGGGGAGTTGACACGGAACTACGTGTGACTCACGATTGGTCGGCACTGGCAGATTCGCAGATTGTAATTCTATTTCCCCACGCATCACACCCTATTCAAGCGCAACGTCGAGCGAATACCTTGTTAGCTCAACATTTTGCTCGGCATATCAAAAGTCATGCGCCTAAGGCACGGGTCATCGTCGCAATGCCTTCAGCATGTTCGATCGCTTTTTACGTTTACCGTGAGCTTGAGGGGGAGGCTAGCCAAGTGATTGGACTATCTGGTGGGATAGCGGGTGCGTATCTGAAAGCCCAAATTGCCCATCAGTTGAGCGTGTCTGTGCAAGATGTCACGGTTCTTGCCATCGGAAATGACGAAACAATCCATCCGCTGCCGCAATACTGCCGTGTAAATGGTATACCGTTGGATGAGTTATTAAACGAAAGCCAAATTGATCCGTTGATGGGGGCGGTGCAGGATACACATAAGAAATCTAGAACCATAGATGCACCATATACGTTAGCTGCTTGGATTGCACAAATTGTCACGGCAATTGCCTTGGATAAGAAGCGAATCGTGTGTGTCAGTTCCCTGATTCAATCGAGCGCAGCGCAAGTTTACCTCAACGTTCCGACGCAGATTGGTCAGGATGGGGCTGAATCGGTTCTTCAGCTCGATTTGACTGACGCCCAGCGCGAACAGTTTACCGAATTGGTGACAAAGAGCGTTAAAGAACAACGATGATTTTAGCCGACCTGATGCGAGGGAAAAAATGAGAGAGATATATCAGAAAGTAATTGAACTAATTGAATCCGACGAGATTGGTGCCTACTGTACGGTTGTAGAAACAAAGGGATCCACGCCACAAAAACCGGGATCCAAGTTGCTGATTTTACCGGACCTGCGAAATGTTGGGACGCTCGGCGGTGGGTGCGTAGAGGCAGAGGCCCGGCGACAGGCAATCGGGTTGATGCAGGGGGGCGTCCCACGTCTGCTCGATTTTCAGCTAGATAGCGACTACGGGTGGGACGACGGCCTGATATGCGGTGGGAATATGAAGATTTTCATTGACCTACCCCAAACCAAAGAGGAGTCGTTGATATTAACCCGACTACAGGAACTCTCAGAGGCAAAAATCCCCCTCGTTTCAACCACAGTTGTTAAAAGTGAGGTAGACCATATCCAAGCCGGCGCGAAGATGCTGTTCGCAGCTAACGGCGAAAAGGTCAGTTCGTTGGGAGATGCGGGGTTGGAGACAGCACTGCAAGATGAATTGATGGAGGTCCTAGAGAAGGATGCTCCTGGTGTGTTTCGTTGGCAAGAGGGAGCGGTCTGGGTCTTTATGGATGCAGTGCAGCCACGTCCCACGCTGCTCATTGCCGGCGCAGGCCATGTCGGGCAAGCCCTATGCCATCTTGGAAAATGGATCGGCTTTAACGTCGCAATCGTTGATGACCGTGTGGATTTCGCCTCTGAAGAACGACTTCCCGAAGCCGACGAGATTATTATCGGTGATATTGCGGAAGAGTTGCGTAAGTATCCCGTTGATCATCTGACTTACGCTGTCATTGTTACGCGGGGACACCAACACGATGAGGAGGCTCTCCACAGCGTCATTGAGTCAAATGCACGTTATGTCGGTCTGATCGGCAGCCGTCGGAAGATTAAGTTGATCTACGACGATTTGAGGGATATGGGTATCTCAGAAGAGACATTAGCGAAAGTGTACGCGCCGATCGGATTGGATATCAACTCCAAAACTGTGCCGGAGATTGCAGTGAGCATCGCTGCACAACTCATCCAGGTCCGCAATAGTACAAAGCCAGACCTCCACTTTGATGCACAACCGGCGAGAATGCCCACGATTAAAGTCGGCACATAAGTGATAGCAATTCATCAACTCTTCGCAGTGGAGCCTCCGTTCTTTAGAGCGGGGAGGAAACTGCGCTCCTTTTTCGTTGAAAAGTTGTGTGAAATATGGTACAATTCTTATGGCTTTCGTAGGGGATTTCTACCATCCCGAACCCTTCGGGATGTCCCCTACACCTCGTAGAAAAGGAATGAAAGCCAGAAAGCTAACCAGCATGAAAAAGACTTATGAATATCGCGCCTATCCTACGACTAAACAGCGACATACTTTTTTGCTTTGGCTTGCGTTGTTGCGCACTCTCTATAATCAAGCGTTAGCGTGGCGGATAGACGCTTACCAGAAAAATAATGATTCTGTCAAATGGACGACCCAAGCCAACGCCTTACCTGACTTGAAAACAGCCTCCAAGGCTTATGCAGGACTTCACGCGGATGTTCTCCAAGATGCGATGCGCCGTTTGGATAAAGCGTACAAAGCATTCTTCCGCCGTGCCAAGAACGGGGCGGCACCGGGCTTCCCCCGCTTCAAAGGCGAAGGGCGCTACCGGTCAATGACCTTTAGCCACCTGTCCAAGCGGCTCATCCGGAATGTGCGTCGTAAGTTTGCCAAAGTCGTTGTTCCGAAAATAGGACACCTCAAGATCCGTTATCACCGCCCCTTAGCCGATGGCAACATCAAGAATCTGACGGTCATCAAGCGAGCCAGTGGTTGGTATGTAACTATCTGCGTCGAAGTGCCAGATCCTATAGAAGTCCCTGTCCACACAACGATCGGCGTAGATGTGGGACTTAACTCGTTTGCTGTCGATTCTGATGGCGAACATATCCCAAACCCCCGCCATTATCGTCAGTCTGAAAAGCGACTTGGCAAACATCAACGCGTATTGTCTCGCCGCAAAAAGGGGAGCCGTCGCCGAGCAAAACAACGTGAGATTGTCGCCCGTTGCCATCAACGGATAGCGAATCAGCGCAAGGATTTTCAGTTCAAGGCGGCCCATCGTATCCTTGAACGATGTGATGAGGTCGCTGTAGAGAATCTGACCATCACCAATATGTTGAAGAACCACTACCTCGCCAAGAGTATATCTGACGCGGGCTGGGGTAGCTTTCGATTGAAACTGCAAAGCAAGGCTGCAAGTGCCGGCAAGCAGTTCACGAAAGTGAAGCCTCACCATACCAGTCAGAAATGCTCCGGTTGTAATGAAGTTGTGCCTAAACAGTTGTCGGATCGGCTCCATGATTGCCCCCATTGTGGGTTGGTCCTCAATAGAGACCATAACGCCGCGATAAATATCAAAAAGGCTGCTGTAGCCTTGCGTGGAGGTGCGTCGGTTGCAAACGACCCCGAAATCCCCCGTCAGGGGACAGAAGCGCAGAACCTTGTAAGACCCGTTGGACGGACGTTTCAAACAAGCACCGTCACTTCAGGGCGGGGTAACTGACTCAATGGCGACAAAAACTTCACCAACTATTCAATTAGATGATGATAGATACACTGCAAAAGAGGTCGTTGAATTTGCAAAGATTGCCCTAGATTTTATCGGGGAACAGGGGGCTGACAGCGATCTCCAGTATGCTGCGTCCGATGTCTACTGGATCTTGCGAAACCTGCTTGACTATGTGAACGGACATGCAGGCGGAGAATTTACCCTCAAACGTCTCAGAAAAGGTTCGTGGGGACTGGAGTACAACGATAAAACATCGGCAAAGCGCAAAGCCGATGATGCTGCACATCGAGAGATTAAGCGCACGGCGGAATATCTCCAACAACTAAAAGCTCGCCGCTCAACTTGGTAACGAACTGTTGCTTCATTCTCGCACCGTAGGCGGGGCATCTTGCCCCGCCATTACCGGCCTGCAAACCTGTAGGCGGGGCATCTTGCCCCGCCGATTCACTTACAATACCTTAGACTATCTCTAGTGTGTTGTGATCCGATGTCCATCACTGGTAACTTCTTCGATAAGCGAATTGTAAACCTCTCGGAGGCTCGGATCACAGATGTCGCAGAGATTACAGCGATAATCGCTATCGACACTTTCCCCGAAATACTGCCGCACCACCACACCCCGGCAGCTATCCGTCCTCACATAGCGGATCATCTGGTCAAGCTGACGCCGCTTGTTTTGAATATACTGCTTCCCACCTATCTTCTCCTCAGAGATGTTATCAAACAGTTTGCTCCCGTGATACAACTCAATCAATACTGTATCCTCTGCACCGGAGTAGCTTAGATACCCATCGCTTTGCAGGTCGGTCAACTCCTCTATCAATTGGCTGGGATGTAGGTTGTGTTCTTGGCAGAAATCTATGACTCGGATTTTTGGCTGATCCCGTAGACTGTCCAATACCCTCAACTTGCCGCTTGAATCCTTGATAAGATCTACGGATATACTTGATGGAATGTTATACAGCCTTTGGAGGAAACCAAGTTTTTCGAGATAACTAATCCCTACCCGAATTTTGCTTTCATCAATCTCATTTACGGATTCCATATCCTGTACTTTGACCACTCGGAACTTGCCGACCGATGGCGAATCCTCGATCTGTTTTAGCAGCTTTAAGAGGTCTGGCTTACTCGGCGCGCTCTCCTTCATAAAATGCTCGTGCAAACGCCGATCTCCTGAACAGAAGAACAGGATACACTGTGAATCCTTACCATCCCGTCCCGCGCGTCCCGCTTCCTGATAATAATGTTCAAGCGATCCTGCAATGGTCCAATGAATAACATACCGGATGTCAGGCTTATCAATCCCCATCCCGAACGCGTTGGTCGCAACGACGATTTCAATCCCCGCCACTGTATCGTCAAAAAACGCATCTTGCACCCGCGTCCGTTCCGACTCCTCCCTAGCACCGTGATAGAAATCAACACGGTAACCCTCGCCCTTGAGATATTCCGCGATTTCTTCAGTCTGTCGCCGAGTACCAGCATACACAATCCCCTTCCCGGTGAGCTGTTCCAACTGCTTTGCAAGTAACTGATACTTCTCCGGTTCACCCGGCACCTCGCAGACACTGAACTTTAGATTGGGACGCTCCACACTCTGGATTAAGGTTTCGCACTTTTCAACTCGGAGTTGTTTTACGATATCCTCCCGCACCTCCGGCGTCGCCGTCGCTGTGAATAGCGCGACTGAATATGGCTTCACCGCTTGGATAGCGATCCGAAGCGCGAGATAGTCCGGTCGGAAATCATGCCCCCACTGGGAGATGCAGTGTGCCTCATCGACCACGAACAGCGAAATCTTATGCGATCTTAAGGTATTCAGAAATCGACGGCTCCGAAACCGTTCGGGCGACACATACAGCAGCTTGATCTCACCGTTTTCTAATCGCTTCAGTTCCTGTTGATACTCCACAGTGGTCAAGCTGCTATTCAGTAAGCCTGACGAATCAATCCCCCTTCCTCGCAAGGCATCTACCTGATCTTTCATCAGCGAGATTAACGGCGAAATAATCACCGTAAGCCCCGGTAACATCAAGCCGGGCAGCTGGTAACAGATAGATTTGCCAAACGCAGTTGGAAAAGCTCCGAGCAGATTTTTGCCCAATAGAAGTTTCTCAATCACCTCACGCTGGCCTGTCCGAAAGTCGTCATACCCGAAATGCTCCTTCAACGCTGCCCGTGGGTCTGGAAGACTATCTAGGGCTTTGTTTCCTTGATTAAGTAAGTTTTCAATTATTCTACGGAGGGCTTCGATAATCAATCAGAAGTTCCTTCCTTTGGATAAACGAGCGATGAATCGCCCAATTATGAATAGCTACCAACCCACTGATACGAAAAATTAATCCGTCTCCTACTTCAAAATCAGCATCTTTCGCGTGGCGGAATAATCGCCTGCTGTCAGAGTGTAAAAATAAATTCCACTCGCCACCGATTCACCCAATTCATTTTTTCCATCCCAGTGGACTGCCTTTGATCGACTCTCGTAGGCAGATGCAATCCGATACCCAACGTCAAGCGTGCAGACGACCTGACCGCTTCCGTCATATATGATCAATGTGACAGAAGCATCCTCCGCCAACCGATACGGTATCCATGTCTCTGGGTTGAATGGGTTCGGGTAGTTTGCTAACAGTTCTGTCTCTATTGGCGTTAGGAATACCAAGAGTTGTTCAAGCACCATAATCCCTCGTTTCATGATGGGATCTCTAACCTCAAGCGACCTCGCATAGGTCAGCCAACCCTGGACTTCTACCGCTGTGAATGTTTCGGGTGCTTGTGGCTGCATTGAAGGCGCGGCTGCCGTATCTTCAAACGTACCCGCAACCAATATCAGATCCAGAATATCGACAACTCCATCTCGGTTCACATCCGCCACCTGATTGGTCCCTGTATGCCCCAATGCAGACGTAACCACAATCAAATCCAAGACATTTATACTTCCGTCGCTGTTGACATCCGCTATAATTGGCGGCGCGTCAGCGTCAGAGATTGCGTAAAAAGTGGCAGTACTATCAATCCCAGCAGCAAATACCTCGACAGTATTTGTTCCCAGATTCGGTCCCAGTGTAAGCGTGCTCTCTGCTCTACCATTTTCATCCGTCGTTGTGAGTGTGGTGTTGAGCCTGCCACCTCCTGCGGTAACGACAAACGTGACCGAAATCCCTTTAACCACTGAGCCTTTCTCATCCTGCACTTCTACGACAAATGGCTGAGACAGCGACACGAGGGATGCTCCTGTCTGGTTATCGCCCGATATTTTCAGAACGGCAGGATGCGCTCGGTTGTCAAACTCAATTGCAACTCCTCCATTCTGGAGGACCGGCATGTGCGTCTGAATGGAGAGATAGCTCAAGGGGTTGCGCCGCACATCAACTTCGTCTCCCGCTCCCAGCCCTGTGTTGGCTACCAAAGGTGAAATGTCTGTGATGTTATTACCAGCAATCTGCAGCTGTGTCAGGTTAGTTAATCCAGCGAGCGGCGAGATGTCCGTGACATTGTTATACCAAAACACCAATTTTGTCAGATTCACCAAACCCGCGACCGGTGAGATGTCCGTGATGGTGTTGATGCCAAGATGCAGCACTACAAGGTTGACCAAACCCGCGACCGGTGAGATGTCTGTGATGACGTTGCCCTCAAGCCATAGGTGTGTCAAGCTGGTTAAGTCCGAAAGCGGCGAGAGATCCGATACCGAGTTGCTGTTAATCCAGTTTCCATCCACCAATCTACGGCTCAGGTTCAGATTCCTCAAATTGATTGCGTGTTCCAGTCCGGTCAAGTCACTGATGTTGGCATTGGGGGCTTGAAGTTCGGTCAACCTCGCCATCTCCGCCGGGGCAATCGGTTGACCGTGAGCCTTACTGAGCGTGTTTTCAACAACAGCGCGGAGGTTCGGATCAGGGATCTCTACCGCAGACACCGCCTCGGCGGTAAATGTCACTGTCATCCCCGCAGCAGACACCTCAACCGTATTTACACCCAGATGAACGCCCAACGTGAGTAGGCTTTCTGCCACCCCACCGCCATCGGTCTCGGTTCGCTCTTTATTCAGCGTGCCTCCACCGGCAGTAACAGTAAACGTGACCGGAACCCCATTACGGACAGAACCGTCATTCAAATCCCGCACCTCAACGACAAGGGGAACAGGTAAGGGGGTGTTGGGTAAGCCGTGCTGGTTATCCCCTGAGATTTTCAACAGCGGCTGAAGTGCTTCAGACAACAACACGAAATTGATACTATCCACATTCCCATTCACATCAATGGCCTCAATACGGATCGGATGCACAGGAAAGCTCAAAAAACTCCTTTTTATGGTCTTAGATGGTTGACGGACTAGCGGAATAATACCATCATAATCAAAATCCACGATTCTCTCATTTTTGCCCCTCAACCCACGACATGCCTTCACTGTAGCTCTGTTGTTAGGTTGTTCAGCATGTAAAAATACTTGGTGTAACTCATCTGAATCGCTAATTCTCAATCGCACAGGAACACTCTTTGACTCTGCTGGGTAGATATGCGCTGAGATGAGTTCAATGCTAGGCGGCGGTCCTGTCTCAATTGGGGTATTGACACTGAAGTAGGGATGCACCGACAAATACTCGGCATGGCATGCCGATAACTGATTCATGCCCGGACCATACGACATGATATACGCACCATCTCTGAAATCGTGCCACAATCCGAAGGCGTGTCCTAGTTCATGTCCCGCTACGCCCCAACCAAATTTCGGTGCCTTCAACGCATATCCACCATTTTTCCCCAACCTGCTTCCGACACCGCCTCGAATCTGACCATCAAACCAACCAAGCCCATTTATACTATTATCAATGACGATGAAGTAGATGTTTGCATAAATATCAAACTTCTTTTCAATCTCGGCGCGAACGCTATCGGTCGTATTTTCAAGGTAGTAGCTATCGGGATGTACTCCGTCCACACGATGCACCATTGGCTCGCCTTGGAGGTCAGTTTCGATGCGGAACGAGACCTCCCCGTACCCATGCGTCCCCATCTGCTCTGCGTAGAAGGTCTGAATGTCGAGAATATCAGCCTTCATTTTCTGAACCACGTCGGCGTCATACGGACGGTCGTTGGGTAAGAAGTAAATCAACCGCACCGTGCGCGGTTCACCGACATTCAAATTCGCTAGAGCACTGTGGACATAGCGACGGTCGGGGTATTGGTCCGAATACCGTTTGTTCGATGGATTATCAGGAACACCGCAGAAATGTGTCCCATTTCCCCTAGATGGCTGAGAAGCAGCAATGATTGGATTGAGTGTGCCGCCGGTGAGATAGATTATTATCGTATACAGGATAAAACGAGAAAGTTGCATTTTCATCGGCTTGTTTACTTCCCTTAGTGGTTGAAAATGTATGAGAGGCATATATGTCTTGATTTTTAGACTACCTCTTTATCGGCGGGCACCCACAAGGGATGCCTCTACAGTAGAATGTACTGCCCCGTATCAGAAGGGAGAGGTAGAGATGCTTCGCAACAAAACCCCGCACCGATTAAAATGCCACAAAATCGGTTAAAAATCAACGCTTTTTATTTTTAACACATCTCAATAAGGAATTGGTATAATATCGGTAAGATCTAACGAGCGTTAGACCTTACTTAAAAAGAGATCGGAATTTTGACAAATTGAAATGGGTGTGCTATGCTCTTGACCTAATAATAGCACCCCTATTCCAGCATGGAGATTCATCTATGACAACAGATTCGGCTGTAACAGTTGAAGATATCGAAGTATTTGCGGACGACTTAAACCCCCAGGCGGCTGCAGAAATATTTAAGAAACATGGTGCACTTGTCGTCCGTGGGCTGATGAAACCGTACATCGATGAGATCTACCGAGACATTGAGGCGGCTGCCGCTGAGTCGATCGCAGCACTTGATTCAGCAGAAAAAATTGTGGAGGGTTGGCGAACGCCAAACGGGACCCTGTTTCTGCCCGCACCACCCGGCTACTCTCGTGATCAACAGATTATGGTCTTGGCAATCAACTATCATACCAGTGCTGCGTTTTTCCACTCCGCACTCGATGAACGGGCGTTGGACATTGTTGAGGCGATTCTAGGACAGGCTTTCGAGGTTTACGGCAACGGGCAGTGCCTTTATAAAGAGCCGGTCGGCGGGCATCCGAAACATCTACATCAGGATTCCGCCTACTTTGAACACCGCTACGAAGGTCCCGTGGGAATTCTGAACTATGTGGTGGATACAGATCTGGTAAATGGGGCGCTGCACGTTGTCCCCGGCTCGCACCGACTCGGTCAACTCAAGCATATTGATACCTTTTCGCACCTCGGTTTAGATGATGGTGAATGGCCCTGGGAACGAGCACTGCCGATCATCGGTGAAGCGGGAGACTCCATCTTTTTCCACGTCAAGATGATTCACGGCTCCAAGCAGAACCACTCAAACAAGCCGCGTCCGGTGTTCATTAACCGTTACCGGCGGGTAGACGATTACGTTGTTATTGGTGGGACCACCACTACAAACCGTGCAGAATCAGAGAAACGCGCTGCCGAAGCGAAAAGAACGAATGAAGACCGTGGGCTGATGGTTCGCGGCTTCCGTCCCTACACCGAAGGGTAAAAAGGGGCTCCATCAGTGGAAAATGAATCCAATCGATTTCGTACACAACAAAACCGCCCCTATCGTCGAGAGTCTTGCGAGACTGGAAGGCGTGCAGGCAATTTTGTGCTTCGGTTCGTATGCGATGGGCACATTCGATGAATACTCAGATCTGGATCTTTTCGTATTCTGCAAGTCTGATATTGTTTCAGCGTCGAAGAGGCGACGAGTCTTGGAAAGCGTCCAAGGTGTAACCCACTTTGAGGAGAGCGGCACCGCCGCGGGGTGGGACTCCCAGTGGTCTCCCCAAGTCGATCATTTCCGTGTGAACGAGGATCGGTTTGAGATTTCGTACAACACGATGGACTGGATTAGCACCGTTGTCAGGCTGGTCACACAGGAGGGTGCGACCTCTATTCCTGAACAAAAATTTCGTCCTTATACAATGCTTGGGCTTTTGGAGAACGGAATCATTCTACACGATCCCTGTTCACTCTTGAGGCATCTGATTGATTGCCTCTATCCTTATCCGGCTCAACTCAAGAGGAGATTGATTTCAGATAGTCTACACGCGCTGAAAGATTGCCTCGCGGAACTTAAAGACGGAGTCAACAGAGGATTTGGTCTCACATTTTTCCATTTCTTTTTTTATAGAATGTGTGATGCACTTTACACCCTGCTGTTTGCCCTTAATGAAAAATATGATCCAGCGGTCAAACGACCAGAAATTGAATATGAAAAGTTAAATATATTGCCTCCCAATTTTCTTAAGAGATACACTAGACTTCTTGAGGGTCCCTACGATACGGATGGGAGACGACAGATAGTGCAGGAATTGGAAACCCTCGTCGCCGAGATTGAGATGCTGATTACCAAATCAACTGATTTATAGTGAATTTAAAAAATAAACAGACACTTTCGCTCCTCATCTGGTAGGCGCTGTTTCCAACTGCGCCGATTTGCAGTGTCTCATTAATTCTAAAATCTACTATAGATGGAGGAAAGAACTATGGGGTTGACTGAAGAGGAACGTTTCCGCTTCGATTTAACCGGTTTTCTAATACGCCCGGCTATTCTTACGCCGGAAGAGATTGCTGGGATTAGGGATCAGATATACCATATCCACCACGATCCAGAATCGTTATCTCCAGAACATCGCGCTGTGCCCAGCGGTCCGTCGGAGATACTGATTGATCACCCGAAGGTCATTGACGTACTACACGAAATTATCGGTCCCGATATTCGGCTTGAGAATAGCTACTGTGTCTGGCGTCGGAAGGGGCAGGCACACGGAGACCTTCACGGTGGTGGCCCCCAACAGGCAGACCCTATCTTCGGCTACCGGGTCCGGAATGGACGGATTCATGCAGGGATGGTGCGCGTTGTTTTTGAACTGACCGATATCGGTAAGGAGGATGGCGGGACACATTTCATTGTCGGCAGCCACAAGGCGAATTTTCCGATGCACCCGGATCACCTGTCGTTGGAGCCGGGCAAGCGAAGCCCGTTCTTGATGAGTTACGACTGCCCCGCCGGTAGTGCGGTCTTTTTCACAGAAAACCTCTGTCATGCTGGACCTATATGGCAGCGGGAAGAGCCGCGCGTAACGGTGCTCAATGCCTATGCCCATCTTGCCACCCATTGGCATCGACTTACAATTCCACCTGAAGTCATAGCCGGCCTATCACGAGAAAAGCAGGCATATTTCCGTGAGCCGTGGGTTGCTGATTTTCGTACCCGTCCCGCGACCCACAACACAATGGAACGTTTTATCGGCAATGATGAACCGTCGGTGAATACAGATCACCGGCCCTGAATCCCAGACGGAGGATAGCGTTATGGCAATGACCGAAGAGGAACGTTTCCGGTTTGACTTAGCCGGTTTTCTGGTCCGTCCGGCGATTTTGACGCCTGATGAAGTTGCTGCAATCGTTGACCAAGCCGACCGGATTCGACACAACCCTGAGTCCCTGCCGCCGGAGCATCGGAGAGTTCCGGGAGGTGCCGCAAGTGTGCTGATTGATCACCCGAAAGTTATCGAAGTGTTGCACGAGATCATCGGTCCCGATGTCAGACTTGAGGCTTGTGGATTGACTTGGCGATTGAAGGGGGAGTCGCACGGCGAACTGCACGGCGGTGCACGGGGACAGGCGGATCCCATCTTCGGCTACCGCGTTCAGAATGATCGTATTCATGCAGGGATGGTACGAGTTGTTTTTGAACTGACTGATGTGAAAAAGGAGGACGGTGCGACCTGTTTCATCGTTGGCAGTCATAAGCGAAACTTCCCGATGCACCCAGATCATATGTCGTGGGAGGATGGGAAAGAGAGCGAGTTTTTAATGCGTTATGAATGTCCGGCTGGCAGTGCCATCTTTTTTACGGAAAATCTCTGTCATGCGGGACCCGTCTGGAAGCGAGATACACCGCGTATTGCGATTCTTCACGCTTACTCGCATCTTGCCACCCATTGGCATCGGTTGACGATTCCACCGGAGGTCATGGCAGGCTTGCCGCGTGAAAAGCAAGCCTATTTCCGTGAGCCGTGGATTGCCGATTTCCGAACGTCTCCCGCAACTATTAATACAATGGAACGCTTTATAAACAACGATGAGCCATCGGTGAATACCGATCGCCGTCCCTGAACCTGAAAACACGGATATGGAGGAAGCGATATGGCGATGACCGAAGAGGAACGTTTCCGGTTTGATTTAACCGGTTTTTTAGTCCGTCCCGCAATTTTGACGCCCGATGAAGTCGCTGCAATCGTTGACCAAGCCGATCGGATTCGGCACAATCCTGAGTCCCTGCCGCCGGAGCATCGAGCCATTCCGGGCGGTGCTGCGAGTCTGCTGATTGATCACCCAAAGGTTATTGAGGTGTTGCACGAGATTATAGGTCCCGATGTCCGGCTGGAGGCTTGTGGATTGACTTGGCGGTTGAAGGGGGAGTCGCACGGCGAACTGCACGGCGGTGGACCGGGACAGGCTGACCCGATCTTCGGCTATCGTGTCCAGAACGGTCGAATTCACGCGGGGATGGTACGGGTTGTTTTTGAACTGACCGATGTGAAGAAGGAGAACGGTGCGACCTGTTTCATCGTCGGCAGCCACAAGGCAAACTTCCCAATGCATCCAGATCATATGTCGTGGGAGGACGGGAAAGAGAGCGAGTTTTTGGTGCGCTACGAATGTCCGGCTGGCAGTGCTATCTTTTTCACAGAAAACCTCTGTCATGCAGGACCGGTCTGGAAACGGGATACGCCACGTATTGCGATTCTCCACGCGTACGCACATCTTGCAACCCATTGGCATCGGCTGAAGATTCCTCCTGAAGTGATGGCAGGCTTGCCGCGCGAAAAGCAAGTATATTTCCGTGAGCCATGGGTTGCTGATTTCCGAACTTCTCCCGCAACTATCAACACAATTGAACGTTTTATGGATAACGATGAACCGCCGGTAAATACAGATCATCAACCCTGAAGCAAAAGGACATTAGTGAATTCAAAAAATAAATACACACTTTCGTTCCCCATGTTTGGTAGGCGCTGTTTCCAACTGCGCCGATTTGGAGCGTCTCATTAATTCTAAAATCTACTAATGATGCGTGAAACGTGACAAAGGAGAGATGATGCTTACAGATGCAGAAAAAGCCCACCTCGATGAACACGGCTTTGTACTTCTGGAAAACGCTATTACCACCGATCACGCGGACGCGCTACGCGAGCGATCGATAGCTCTTGCTGAGCAGGAGCGAGAGGTATTAAAAGAGCATGTGTATCTGGATGACAAGGGACAACGGGTATGGAATCTAGTGGACAAAGACGAGTTGTTTGAAAACGCAATTCAGTATCCTCCCGTACTCAGCGCGATAGAGTATCTACTCGGTGAGGATTGTACGCTCAGCTCATTCACTGTGAATATTATCGGACCCGGTGCGCCGGAGGGCGGGCTTCATATTGATCACCCTTTAAGTGCGATGCCAACGCCCCGTCCAAGTTTTGCCCTTTCTGCCAATAGTGTCTGGTTTCTCGATGATTTTACGCTTGAGAACGGCGCGACCCGTTGTGTCCCCGGCAGTCACCGCCGACTGGAATCGCGTCCCGAACCGGGCGTTATTTATGACGACGAACTACAGATTACCGGCCCGAAAGGTTCTGTGATGATTATCAACGGATCCCTATGGCACGCCTCATCCGCGAACCACACCGATCGCGCTCGCGTCTGCTTGCTCGGTTTCTTCTGTCGTGCTTTTATGAAGCCGCAACAGGATCAGCAGAAAATTGTTTCCGAGGAGGTGGTCGCCCGTGCGACACCGACGCTGAAGCGACTGCTCGGCTATGATTCCCTGCCGAATACCAATGCGTAAACCCAATGGAATAGATTTTGATATGAATATCAAAAATGGAGACATCATAAAATCCAAAAATACAATTCCACTTATAGTGAATTCAAAAAATAAAGAAACACTGGCACCCCCCCGGTAGGTGCGGTTTGTAACCGCACCGGTTTGGCGTGTCCCATTAATTCTAAAATCTACTATAAAAAGTGAAAAAACGCGTTAAGAGGTAAAATGAAACGCTTCATTGAAGATACCTTTCCCGTCAAAGAAGTCAGCGAAGAATCCGCTCGTGAGAAAAACCTCCGACACGGACACATCTCCACGCTCCATCTCTGGTGGGCGCGGCGACCGCTTGCCTCCTCACGCGCCACGGCTTACGCTGCCCTGATCCCTCCACCGAAAAACACCGAGGAATGGAACCGCAAACGGAATTTTATCATCGATCTCGCAAAGTGGGAAAATTCGCTTAATCCACATCTCATGAAACAGGCGAGGCAGGATATCCTCAACGCCAACGATGGTGCGCCGCCGAAGGTTCTCGATCCCTTTGGCGGCGGTGGAGCGATTCCGATGGAAGCACTTCGGCTTGGGTGTGAAACCTATTCCAACGACCTCAATCCTGTTGCGGTCCTGATTCAGAAGTGTACGCTGGAATACCCGCAGAAATATGGCAAGCTAGCGGAGAGTGCCACCGAGGAAACGCTTTTTGGGAAAACACCCCAAAATCCTCTGCTCGAAGATGTTAAGAAGTGGGGTGCGTGGATCCTTGCGGAAACAAAAAAAGAACTGGAACGTTTTTATCCGAAAGAGAAGGACGGTTCAATCCCGGTTGGATGGATTTGGGCGCGGACAGTACCATGTCAGAATCCGTCCTGTGGAGCGGAAATTCCACTAATGCGTCAACTGTGGTTGGCAAAGAAGGCAAAGAAGAAGATTGCCCTTTATCCTTATCTTAAAAACAGTGGTGTCGAATTCAAAATTGTCGGTGACGGTTACGAGCCGATGCCCGACAGCTTTGACGCGACAAAAGGCACTATCTCGCGTGCTGTGGCGGTGTGCCCCCTCTGCGGTGGAACTGTGGAAGCACAGTTGACTCGTCAACTCTTTCAGACGGAAAAAGCAGGGGAGCGAATGGTTGCTGTTGTAACCCACAAGCCGGGAACGACAGGCAAACGTTATCGTGTGGCGACAAAGGAAGACCTTGCTGTCTTTGAAGCTGCCAAGACACACCTTGCAGAGAAGCGAGAGCAGTTGATGATGATATGGGGAGAAGATCCGGTGCCAGATGAGAACTTGCCGCTGATGAGCGGGGTTTTCAATGTCCCAATCTATGGTATGAATAACTGGGGTACGCTGTTCAATACAAGACAGAAATTGGCTTTGATTACGTTTGTAGAAAAGGTGAAAGCAGCACGCCAAAAAATGGTCGTGGCGGAGGTAGATGAAGGGTACGCGAAAGCAGTGGTGAGCTATTTGGGACTCATCTTAAATAAAGTGGCGGATTTGAACAATATCCTTTGTCAATGGCGGTCAGATTTGGAGTCTGTAAACCATCTGTTCACCCGACAAGCCTTGCCAATGCTTTGGGATTATGGTGAAGCCAACCCATTGGGCAGCTCTTCTGGCGGTTTTGAATCAATATGGAAGTATCCTTTGAAGGCAATTAATTACTGTTCAATGTCTTATTCAAACGCTGCAACAGTTACCCAATCTTCAGCTGCACACCTATCGTATCCCGATAACTTCTTTGATGCAATTTTCACAGATCCGCCATATTACAATAGCGTTCCGTATGCAGATTTATCAGATTTTTTCTATGTATGGCTAAAAAGAACGGTCGGCGATTTGTATCCAGAACTTTTTGCAACACCTTTAACGCCAAAGAAAAATGAAATCACAGAAATGGCAGGATGGGATCCAAGGAGGTATGCTTATAAAGATAAGCGGTTCTTTGAAGAAAACCTCAAGCAATCATTTCAGGAGATATATCGTGTTCTAAAACCTAACGGTATTGCGGTCATTGTCTACGCGCACAAATCTACAGAGGGATGGGAGACACTAATTAACTCCCTACTTGACTCTGGATTAATTATGACCGGTGCCTGGCCCCTCAATACGGAGATGAAAGCACGTCTCCGTGCCCAAGAATCCGCTGCCTTGGCTTCTTCCATCTACATCGTCGCCCGGAAGATGGAACGTCAACCCACCGGCTTCTACAACGAAGTTAAAGAGGAAGTGCGAAGGTATCTCACCGCTAAGCTACACCGGCTCTGGGAGGAAGGGCTAGGTGGAGCGGACTTCTTCATCGCTGCCATCGGTGCTGCCATTGAAGTTTTCGGCAAATACGAACAGGTGATGGACTTTGAGGGGGAGATTATCCGCGCCGACCGTCTGCTTGACGATGTGCGAGAGATTGTCACCGATTACGCCGTACAGCAAATTCTGCACAATGGGTTTGCCGGTGAAATTTCTGACCTCACCCGTTTTTACGTCCTCTATCGGTGGGAGTACGGAGAGGCACGGGTTCATTTTGACGAAGCGCGAAAGTTGGCACAGTCCTGTGGGGTTGACCTCGCCCAAGAGTGGGACGGAAAAAGTTTCATCGTCAAGGAGAAGGCGTTTATCCGCGTCCAAGGCCCACAGTCTCGAAAAATGGAAGGTCTCGAAAACACGGAAGAATTGATTGACGTGTTGCACCGTGTCCTGCTTCTTTGGGAAAAAAGCCAGCGAGATGAGATCCTTCGCGTTCTTGCACAAAGCGGCTATGGAGATAGCAACGCGTTCTATCGCGTGGCGCAAGCCATCTCTGAGGCGGTTCCCATTGAGAGCCGGGAGAAAAAGTTGTTGGACGGCTTCCTCGCTGGTCGCGAGAGGGTCAGAGGAGAAATGAGACAGGGTAGATTGTAGTATGGGAAAGAATTGGTTTGTAGTAGGGCAATTTATTGCCCGTCCGGACGCGTAATGAATTACGCTACTACGAACGTGCTATCAGTCATTTGATTTGGATGGCTTCCTCACTGGTCGCGAGAGAGCCAGAGGAGAAATGAGGCAGGGCAGGTTGTTTTAATTTAGGTTTGTAGTAGGGCAATTTATTGCCCGTCCGGACGCGTAATGAATTACACTACTACGAACGTGCTATCAGTCATTTGATTTGGATGGCTTCCTCACTGGTCGCGAGAGGGTCAGCTGCGAAATGAGACAGGGTAGGTTGTTTTAATTTAGGTTTGTAGTAGGGCAATTTATTGCCCGTCCGGACGCGTAATGAATTACGCTACTACGAACCGATGATTGTGGTTTTGAATTTGCAATAACAGGTTGGTTTATAGTAGAGCGATTCATCGCTCGTCATGTCAAAGACGCGTAATGAATTACGCTACTACGAACCTCCGATCAATTGTGTTACTATGAACTAAACGCAAGGGCACAGGGATATGTACCGTTATCGTACGCTAACACCCGAACAGAAAACCGAAATCCTGCATCAGCGACAGTTAAGAAACTTGCCGCTGCATGAACCACCCCACTTTCATCACGCCGAGGGGTGGTTTCTCATTACTGCTGCCACTTACGAACATAAACGACATTTCCAAACTGAAAAGGAGCAGGTATGGCTTCTAGGTGAGTTACTGAAAGAACTTCAATCTGTTGAGATCTCCATTGGCAGCTGGGTGGTGTTACCCAATCATTATCATCTGTTGGTTCAGTGCCAACCCCTTTCGGTCATCAGTCAGCCCTTGCGTCGTGTCCATGCCCGCACAGCACGAGCGTTGAATCGTCGTGAAGGGGTATCTGGACGAAAAATTTGGCATTTTTTCACTGATCGGCAGATTCGCACTGAACGGCATTACTACACGACGCTAAATTATATCCACTACAATCCGACAAAGCATAGCTACGTGCAAAGACCGTTGGATTGGACTTGTTCAAGTTTGCATTGGTATCAAGAGCACTTTGGCATTGAATGGCTGCGAGATCTCTGGACCGCTTATCCTGTACGAGATTATGGGAAGGGGTGGGATTGGTTCGGTTCAGATGGTGATGTGCGATGATGAACTGGTTTGTAGTAGGGCAATTTATTGCCCGTCCGGACGTGCAATGAATTACGCTACTACAAACCGATGATTGTGGTTTTGAATTTGCAATAACAGGTTGGTTTATAGTAGAGCGATTCATCGCTCGTCATGTCAAAGACGCACAATGAATTGTGCTACTACAAACCCTAGGCACTTTATCTAGGGGAAAAGCGAGTGATTCCATTTCATACAATTGCTGTACCCCACCGAGACATCGTAGAGGGTAGACTCACACTAGATGTATTTGCGGCAGACCTGTGGGAGGTGTTCAAAAGCGCAGCACCAGATGAATACAAAGATCCCACACAATTCTTCCAGAAAACATATCAGACCGATGGACTCAGGAATCTGCTTTCGATTGTTGAAGGGCGACTAAAGGGGCAGGGCGGCGATCCAGTGATTCAGATCCAGACCCCCTTTGGCGGCGGCAAAACCCACGCGCTGATTGCGATGTATCACAAAGCCAGTGAATGGGATGCACAAAAAGTGGTGCTTGTCGGAACACCGATGAGTGCGTCCGATACGTTATGGGGTATGTTGGAAAAACAGTTGACAGGTAGGGTTGAGCGTTTTGATGGATTAACGTCACCGGGACGGGACGCACTCCGCGGACTGCTTTCAGAGAACCAACCCGTGCTCATCCTAATGGACGAGGTGCTGGAATATATGACCAAAGCCGCCGGTGTTCCGGTAGGGGATAGCACACTTGCCGCGCAGACGCTTGCCTTTATGCAGGAATTGACCGAAGTTGCTGGCATTCTAAAGCAAATCGCACTGGTCATCACCCTACCATCGGGGACTATGGAACACTATGACCAAGGGGCAGAACAGCTATTTAGGCAACTTCGACAGGTTGCGGGACGGGTTGAACGGATTTATACACCAGTACAGGAGCATGAAATTACAGAAGTCATCAGGCGGCGACTTTTCGCACAGATCAATAAAACTCGTGCGAGCAGAGCGATTCAGGATTTTATGGATTACGCCGAGGTGGAATCCATTCTGCCCCCCGGAACGGAACTCTCAGAATACCGGAAACAGTTTGAAGCCGCTTACCCATTTCAACCCGAAGCGATCGATGTACTCTATCAGCGGTGGGGCAGTTACCCAAGCTTTCAACGGACACGGGGTGTGTTGCGACTCCTATCATTCGTGATCCATTCCCTTAAAGAGAGTGCAATTCCCTATATCAGTTTGGCAGATTTTGATTTGAGCGTTCAAGAGATTCGACAAGAACTGTTAAAGCACATCGGTCCCCAATATGAAAGCGTTATCTCCGCAGACATCACGGGTACAGATGCCGGCGCGAAAAAGGTTGATGCCGATCTCAGGGCTGCCTACCAAGGATTGAAGTTGGGCAGCCGAGCAGCAACGACCGTTTTTCTGTACTCATTTTCGGGGGGTACGGAGAGTGGGGCGAATCTCGGAGAGATTAAACGAAGCGCGACAACAACGGGGCATCCGTCGAGTGCTCTCACGGAAGCAGTCGACGGTTTGCAGGAAAAGCTCTTTTTCCTGCAGCACGAAAGTGGTAGATCCTATTTCACCAATCAGCCCAATCTTAACAGTATCCTACTGACCCGAATGGAGAATATCAATGAGCGGGCAATTGACGAGCTTGAGGAAACCGAGCTAAAAAAGAACCTCTCTGGGAGACAACTCAAGACCTTTGTCTCACCTAGAGGTGGATCAGATGTTCCAGACAACGCCGATCTGAAACTAATTATCCTAAAGAAACGCGATGATACCCTGATGGAGGAGACATTGGAAACAAGGGGAAATACTCCTCGGGTAAACCGAAACACGCTTTTCTTTTTGACCTCACTGGAACATGAAGCGACTGGATTTTATAGTCAACTGAGAAAGATCATCGCCTACGGAAACATTAGCAACGACAAAACACTGAATCTCTCTGCTGAACAACAGAAAGAGGTACGGACAGAGTTGAAAAAAGCGACAGATGAGCTCAATGATAGGTTGCGGCGGTACTACCGAACCGTGTTCATTCCCACAAGAGAGGGGCTTAAAGAGAGTGATTTGGGGCTGCCAACCTACGGTGTATCGAAGAAACTGGACGAAGACGTATATGACAAACTCCGTTTAGACGGGGAGATTCTTGAAAATGTTCATCCACGGGTGATTAAGGAACGGTATCTTAAAACCGACGGGTCCGTTTCCACTGAACAACTCTATCAATCAAGTGCGAAAACACCGGGCGAAGCACGGGTCATCGGTCAAGGCTGGCAGTCAGGAATTCGCGACGGAGTAGAACAGGGATTGTTTGGACTCGGTGAGTTAGAAGATGAGAAACCTATCTGCCGACACTTCAAAGAGCGTCCACCCTCGGTCGCCTTTTCTGGATCTGAAGTAATTATCTGCGAGGATATCTGCAGCGCTCAAGAAAAACCCGAAGAAACCAAAGAAGAAGATGAAACAGGCGACGAGGGTGTTTATCCTCCTGATGAAGATGAAAAGACTATCATCGTAGAACACTCCATACGGAATAAGGTTCGTTTGAAGTTCACAATTCCAAAGGGACAGGTCTCGCAGCTCATGGGCGTGATGAACCTGCTGCAATCAAATTTCGATAGCCTCCAAATTGAGTTGCTAGCGACAGAGGGTCAGATGTCAAATCAGGATTACGAAAATAAAATCAAAGAGGCATTTGTACAGTTGGGAATTGACCCGGAGGAATAAAACTTTAGGACTTGCGCAATTGAGTGTTCAAAACCGTGTAGTTCGGCGATTTATCGCCACAGAACACAATGTCTAACACCCGATGATCGGGCAATTACAGTGGAGTCACCATCAAGGAGTTCGTAGGGAACGCAGATCTGCGTTCCCTACGGAAGTGCGTAACTCCTACTCAATCTGCAATCAACAATAAGAATCCTAACGATAAAATGTAATTGTTTGTAACTGTTTGTAATACGATTGAAGGTTTATGACAAAACGTTTCATGCTGAAATAGGGACAATTTTCCCATTTGCGCGGGAAAATTGGGAAAATTTGATTTTCGCACGGAAAACGTAACCTTTTTAATCTCGCTCATGCGACCTTTATCTGCAAGATCTGCGTCCGTCTCTACTCTTAAAACTGAAGTGCGTAAGTCCTAACTTTTTGAGAGTGCATCCGGAAAATGATTGGGAACTATGCCCTTGAGTTTGTAGTAGCGCGTTTATTGCGCGTCCGGACGGACGATAAATCACCCTACCGCGAACCAACGAATTTGTTATAATTCATTGGGCATCATGCGTTGTATGGGTGAGGAAGAGGAAAGCTATGCCAACCACTTTTGAAGCAATTGAGGGATGGATTGACGAGGCACGCACCAAACTAAAAGATGGCGGGCTTCAGCAGAGAGATCTGGATCAGCTCCACCAACTTATCAGCGCAAACCGGAATGGTACGCGACAATGGCTGCTCTATCTCCACGCAGCGACACCGGGCATCCGCTCTCAAGTCATCGGAATGGCGTTACACGAACCGGTGGAAGGTTCAGTGACGGAGATTGTGACAGAGGAGCAGGATTGGCCCTACAATACAGTGCACGACGCGATTCTAGACGGATGGCAGGTCATCCACTTTCCGGATCAGCGAACAGAATTTGATGACCGGGAAATTGACATCTTGGGTTACGAATTTATCCTACAAAAATTGGAGGTTTACAATGGCTGACAAGCCGTATCTATTGAGCGACGACGAGATTATCTCTTTTATCATTCAAGGTTCGCATATTATTGAGCCAGATTTCCCCGAAGGCTTCAACGCATCCATTTACGAGGAGCTTGAGGCGTTGGATATCCAGCAAAACAATCCGGGCGACGGGATTCTGGACAAAGTTCCGAAACTCTATCAGGTCTACGACCATCCCAAGGTGCGTGGGGCGTTGGTGAGTCTGCTCGGCGAAGATGTTCAGATGAACGGCCATCGACACTGTCATGTGAATCCTCCCGGCACGCGGAGCCAATCGTGGCACCAAGACGGCACCAACAAACGGCACCACCATATCCAAACCGTTTTGGCGATGTACTATCCCCAAGATGTTCCCGCAGAACTGGGACCGACCGTGATTATGCCCGGAACACACTTCCGCAATGCCCCGACGGATCGCATGGCGACCTATGCCAATTTCCGTGAGCAGGTTCCCCTCACGGTCAAGGCTGGGACGGTAGCGATCACGCACTACGACATCTGGCACGCCGCAGCCGCCAATCACGGGACGAAGACACGCTACATGCTCAAGTTCCTTTTCAGCCGCGGCAGCGAACCGAAATCGCCAAGTTGGAACCACCATCCAGAGAAAGCTGCTGCCTCAATACGTCGCTTTACCTATGAACGGGCGTGTGCCTGTTCCCAATCGGATCACTACAAAGAACGTGGGTTGCGTATGGAAATGTGGGAACACCTTGTTGGGAAGGTAGAGCGCAATGAATAGATAGGGCATTCCCCTTAATTTAACGCAAAGTCGCAGAGACGCAGAGTCGCAAGTCCCGGTGCAAAGGTGTAAGGACAAACAGGACAGACCCATGTTAAAAACTCACAAAATAGCCTTAGATGCAAATAACGTCCAAGCGACACAATTCGCTCAACATTGTGGGTATGCTCGTGTCGCTTACAATCACGTTCTTGCTGATTTTAAGGATGGCTTAGCCAATGGCGAGTGGCATAGCCATATAGAGTTAAACAAACGTTTTAATTCGGTCAAGCGTGAGCAATATGAGTGGTGTGACGCGTTAAACCAACGAGCTGCTCATAATGCGATTTACTTTAATTTCCACAACGCAGTCAAACGTTGGCAGTCAGGTGAGAGTCGGTTTCCGAAATTCAAGAAGCGTTCTAAGGGTCAAAGTTTTCAAGCAGACGCCGGTCGAGGCACAACTATTATCGAAGGACAGCGTATAAAACTACCCAAGATAGGTTGGGTTCGCATGTTCCAAACACTTCGACACCTCGGCACTATCGTCAAAGTTGTAATCTCAAAGACTGCTAACCGTTGGTTCGCTTCTATCACTGTAGATACTTTCGCTAACGATACTATTGCTGCCAATGGACATCTGCCTGTTGTTGGTGTTGACGTAGGTATCCAGCACTTAGCGGTCACGTCCGAAGGTGTATATCACCAAAACCCCAAAGCCTTAAAGCGTTACGAGCGGAAGCTAAAACGGCTGCAACGTCAGTTAAGCCGTCGAAAGAAAGGCAGCAGCAATTGGCGTAAAACGAAAGCCAAGATTACCAAGCTGCACTACCGAATCACCTGTATCCGACAAGATGCCCAACACCAAGCAACAACGGCTATCGTCAATAGTGCGAGTCGAATTGGAATTGAGTCGCTAAATGTTGCAGGTATGTTAAAAAACCATAGGCTTGCAAAAGCATTATCGGACGCTTCGCTATCCAGTCTGCTCACGATGCTTGCATACAAAGCAGAACGGATAGGTGTTAAAATTGTAGAGGCAGACACCTTCTACCCATCCAGTAAGACTTGCTCGGCTTGTGGGGCAACAGACAAAGACCTATCATTATCGGATAGGACGTACCATTGCAGTGATTGTGGGCATACCCAAGACAGAGACCTTAACGCTGCGATAAACCTCAGAACCGTCGCCGTGGGACACACGGAGACGTAAAACGCTTGTCCGCAAGGATCCCGATTTATCGGGGTGGAGAGATAGTAAGACCACACCAGCCATACGTGGCTTGTCTCGTCGAAACAAGAAAATAGCATGGAGATAAAAATGTCTACCAATAAGTCTATTAAGAATCCCAATGTTGCAACTTTGGGAGCAGTCAAATTGAGTTGTTGTGCGGGGCTTGCCTCCTTCGTTCCGCAAACGGTAGATGCCAGACAATTAGACACGGGTGCAGCTTACAAAGCAAAACTGGAGAAAGCACCAGCGACCCTTAAAACCTTATCGGATGCTAAGTGTGATTTCTTTGAATTCGGCGTGGGAATGCTCTGCCCTGAATCTCCCAGATCCCTTTTCGAGGAATTCAAGGATATAGTCTCAGATTATTCTTTGCAAGCAGAGTGTTTTAATAGTTTTATTCCTGCCGATCTAAAAGTGACTGGACCAGATGTCGATAAGACTCGATTGGACAACTACTTGGCTGCTGCGACTGAACGCGCGGCTGAACTTAGCGGTGAGATTATTGTGTTCGGGAGCGGTGACGCACGGCATGTGCCGGAGAATTTCTCGCGCACACGCGCACACGATCAGATCCTTGAGTTCTTGGAGGCTGCCGCGAATTATGCGGGGAGACATGGGCTTGTCATTGCTATAGAACCCCTCAACCGTGCAGAGACAAACGTGATTAACAGCATCGCCGAGGCAGTACAGTTTGCCGATGAACTTGGGCGGCCGGAAGTCCAGGTGCTCGTTGACTTTTACCACCAGATGCTTGAGGACGAAGCGTTTGACGAAATCGTCCGTGCCGGAGAGCGGATTGTGCATGTACATGTCGCAGACACCGATCGGCTCTATCCGGGCAGCGGCAGATACGATTATGGACGTTTTGCCAGAAGCCTTGCTGATGTTGGATACAACAAACGGGTCTCTGTGGAGTGCAATTTTAGGGATTTCGATAAAGAAGTGCCTCAATCGATTCGGTTTCTGCACGAGGTATTCAACGCAGCGCAGTGAAATTCAGATGTAATGAAGGTTTGAACTCACGCTTGAGCCTTGATACAACGGGATATTTTACTTGACACCATTATACTCCAATGCTATAATCTAACGCATTCTTGAGCAGTATGGTGACGTCCGGGAGTGAGATTGTAATAGAAGTTGATAGACTCAATATCCGGAGGAATTATCGGTTACAAATTCAAATCTTAGAGGCAAAATCCTTTGGGAGATAATAAGACGAGATGGTGCGCTATTTCCCACCAGTATAGTGATAGCCTCCATCCCGTAATTCTAAAGATAAATACCGAGGTAAGGTTACTATGGCTACGATCAAGAATCCATCCGAACAGAAAGATTCGAGAAATCCCCTTGACGAGATGCAGGATCAGACAAATCTATCCGCTCCGTCCTCAGAGCGGATTTCTGCCGAAAGAAAGATTCGTGAGCTAACATTCACTATCGAGTCGCTGGAAAGCGAAATTGACGATTTGAGAAGACGCTTAAACGCTGCGCCTTCCGACGATGTTGAAGTTCGCCTCTACGAAATGACCCGCGACCTAATGCACGCCCACCGCAGAAATCGGAAGCTGACCAGCACCCTTCAAGAAGCGAAAGAGAAGCTGGAGCAGTTGAAGGAGAAGGTCGAACAACTCAGTGCCCCCCCCAACAACTACGGCGTTTACCTTCAATCAAACGATGACGGAACACTTGACATTGACCTTGGCGGCAAACGATGGCGCGTCAATGCGGATCCAGAAATTAACACGGATCAGCTCCAAAAAGGTCAAGAGGTCATCGTTAACGGCGTGATGAATGTTGTGAGTGTAAGGGAATTCGAGCGGCAAGGTGAAGTGGTTAAGGTTAAGGAGATGCTTGACGATAACCGTGTGCTTGTGAATCTACGCGCCGATGAAGAGCGGGTTGTGGAAATATCGGATCCGCTCAACAAGGAGGAAGAGCTTAAGTTTGGGGATAATGTTATGCTGAACCCAGTCACTGGGATGGTTATGGAGAAACTACCCAAGCTTGAAGTTGAAGACCTGCTGCTCGAAGAGGTGCCAGACATCAGATACTCGGATATTGGTGGATTGAATGAACAGATTGAGGCCATTCGAGATGCTATTGAAACGCCTTACCTCTACCCCGATGAATACAAGGAATTCCAGTTAAAGCCGCCGAAAGGTGTGCTGCTCTACGGTCCCCCCGGCTGCGGAAAAACGTTAATTGCCAAGGCAGTCGCCAACAGTCTAGCTGCTAGGGTCAGAGAACAGACAGGTAGAGATGATGTTGAAAGTTATTTTATCAATATCAAAGGTCCAGAGCTACTCAATAAGTATGTTGGTGAAACGGAGCGAAAGATTCGAGAAGTATTCCAGAAAGCCAAGGACAAATCCAAAGAAGGCGTTCCTGTCATCATCTTCTTTGATGAGATGGACTCGCTTTTCCGATCCAGAGGCATGGGGATTTCGTCTGATATGGAGTCAACAGTGGTGCCCCAATTCCTTGCTGAGATCGATGGTGTCGAAGGACTCAGAGATGTGGTTGTCATTGGTGCAAGCAACCGCCAAGATCTCCTAGACCCCGCTGTTTTACGACCCGGGCGGTTAGATATCAAGATCAAGGTCGATCGCCCCGAAGCTGAGGGCGCCAAGGATATTTTCGCCATATACCTGACACCTGACCTACCGATTGCTCCGTCAGTGTTGGAAAAATTCGAGGATAATCGAGAGAAAGCAGCTCAAGCTCTCGCAGAGCAAGCGATTGAAAGGATGTATGCGACCACCGATGAAAACAAATTCATCGAGGTGACTTACAACCGTGGCGAGCGTGAGACGCTCTACTTCAAGGATTTTGCAAGCGGTGCAATGATTGAAAATATCGTTGATCGTGCCAAGAAGATGGCAATCAAAAGGTTGATCGATTCTGAAGGGAAAGAGAAGGGCATTACCCTTGATGACCTCGAAATGGCAATCCAAGAAGAATATAAAGAGAATGAGGATCTGCCCAACACCACCAATCCCGACGATTGGGCGAAGATATCGGGACGAAAAGGTGATCGAATCGTCAACATTAAGGCGTTGACCCACGAGCCAGAGCCGAAAAGACGGGATGTGAGAACCGTCAAAGGTGGTGCTTACCTCTAAGGCGGATTATGACCGTACCAACGATTATGGGGACCGAAACCGAATACGGCATTTCGGTCAAAAATGCGCGAGATCCGGATCCGGTTGCGGCATCAACGCTTGTCGTTAATATCTATAAAGACCGTGGGATCAAGGGAATCACTTGGGATTATGATCAGGAAAGCCCACTGATGGACGCTAGGGGGTTTGTCACTGAAGGGGAAACTGACATCCCGGATCAGGAGAACAATAGTCTCATCAATGATGTCCTCGCCAATGGTGGACGGTATTATGTCGATCACGCACATCCAGAGTATTGTACCCCAGAATGTACCAACGCGCGCGATCTAGTCAAATATGAGAAGGCAGGGGAGCTGATATTAGATTTGAGTCGTCTGGCTGCCCAAGAGCTGTTGCCTGCGAATCAAGAGATTATTATCTATAAGAACAACAGCGATTATAAAGGTCACAGCTACGGTGCCCACGAAAATTATCTAATGTCTCGGAATGTTCCCTTCCAAGATATCGTTGACGGATTAACGCCTTTTCTCGTGACACGGCAGCCCATCACAGGGAGTGGTAAGGTTGGCGCAGAAAATGGCGCAGCGGAAACGGATTATCAAATCTCGCAGCGTGCAGATTTTTTTGAGACTGAAGTTGGATTGAGCACGATGGTGGCGCGTCCGATTATCAATACGCGGGACGAGCCGCATGCTGATGAGATGATATACCGCCGGTTGCACGTGATCGTTGGCGATTCCAACATGTCTGAATTTTCCATCTATCTGAAGGTGGGAATTACGGCGGTGGTGCTGCAGCTCATCGAACAGGGCGTTGTCGGGGATCAGTTCAGGCTCTCTGACCCTGTTTTGGCGATCAAGACGGTATCACGCGATCTTTCTTGTAAAGAACCTTTGGTTTTAGAGGATGGTCGGAAATGGACGCCCATCGAGATTCAGCGCGAATATCTGGAGTTAGCTCACAAACATATCCCCACGGCGGATCTGTCCGAGGTAGTACGCGACGTGATGAAGACTTGGGAATTTGTTCTCGACCGCCTCGAAGAAGATCCGATGAGCCTAGATCGACACCTCGATTGGGTGATTAAGAAACGGCTGATTGATGCGTACTTGCGACGCCACAATTTAGACCATTCAGACCATCAAGCCCGGATGTTAGACCTGCAATATCACGACATCCGCCCCAATAAAGGGCTTTACGCAAGGTTGTTGAAAAATGGACGTGTTGAACGGCTCCTCAAACATGAGGAGATCGTTCAAGCGATTAACAATCCACCTGTTGATACACGTGCCTATTTTCGTGGTATGTGTTTACAAAAATATCCCAACCAGATTCACAGCGCAAGCTGGAATTCAATGATTTTTTGTACTGACAATTCTTCTTTAGATAAAATCTTAATGGATCGTCCGCATTTTGGGACACAGGAGATGACAGGCGATCTGTTGAGAGACTGCACGGCTGCAGAACTAGTTCAAGCCATTCTCACATCCAACCATTAGAAGGAGGGAAGTAACATGCCAGCCGAAAAGCAACAGGAACAAAGAGACAAACGGACTCAGGATACTGAGGAAGTTCAACCGGATCAAGAGGTCGTAGAGCAAGGCGAAGAGATTAAAGAGGATCTCGATCAAATCCTTGATGAAATCGACGAAATCTTGGAAGAAGACTCAGAAGAATTTGTCGAGAATTATATTCAGCGAGGAGGAGAGTAGTGCTCTTTAGCGGTTCCGATCATAGAACCTCCGATTTCCTTGAGATCCTGCAAAAGGAACGCCCGGAGCTTCTATCAAAATCTGGTACAGGGGCGTTCGGTACAACACCCCTGCCGGACTCACCCGCTGCAAACTGGAAAGGACAGCGTGTACCAACTTCCAGTGTGATGGATCTTTACGATAGCCTGCTTGAAGGCACAACTATATTAGCCGCTGTTTATAACGAGGGGGTTATCATCGCCGGTGACCGTCAGGCAACGGCGGGATTTCAAGTGGGGGAACGGCGTATCCGAAAAGTCTATGAAGTGGATACCTATTCAGCTATCGCTATTGCAGGGGTCGCCGGACCGGCGATGGAAATGGCGAAGCTTTTCCAGGTTCAGGTAGAGTTCTATGAAAAGATAGAAGGCTCGCCGTTAAGCCTAGATGGCAAAGCCAATTCGCTGTCAAACATGGTCAAATCCAATTTGCCTATGGCGTTGCAGGGATTGGTGGTCGTTCCGATTTTCGCGGGGTATGACCTGAAACGAAAACAAGGAAAGATCTTCAAATACGACGCGATAGGGGGGCAATACGAAGAAAGTGAATACTATGCTACTGGGTCCGGCGGTAAGGATGCGCAAGCAACGTTGAAAAAGCTGTATAGCCCCGATATGCCCTGTGAGGGTGCCCTGAAGATAGTTGCGGAGGCACTCTGGGACGCCGCCGATGAAGATGTGGCTACAGGAGGACCCGATTTTATCCGGGAGATTTTCCCGACAATTAAGGTTATTGATTCGACAGGAATCTCAGATATACCCGATTCAGAGGTTAAGGAACTCTATACGGAGCTACTTGACAAACTCCGCAATTGAAAATTGGCAATCAGTCCGTCACAAGAGTGCCCGTTGGATTGGCAAAACCAACAAAAGAATCGGGGTATGTCTATTGTTACCAAACCGCTTTGAAGACTACTGATAATTGATACCTGCAATTTGAGGGAGGAGTAGATGCCCGCACCGTATTACGTGTCGCCTGAGCAAATCATGCAGGAAAAAGAGGATTTTGCTCGGAAGGGGATCGAGAAGGCAAAAGAGGTTATTGTTCTGGAATACCGCAATGGTATTCTGATGGTTGCAGAAAATCCGTTGGCGACGGTTTTCAAGATTTCAGAAATCTATGATCGGATCGCATTGGCAGCGACTGGACTCTATCCGGACTACGAAGCACTACGATATGCCGGGATTCAGGGTGCCGAAATCAAAGGGTTTACCTTCAACCGTGAAGATGTTACGGCGAGATGGCTCGCAAATCAGTACTCGCAGCAGATTGGTGCAATATATCGACAACCGGATATGAAGCCGCTTGAAGTCGAAATTCTCCTGTGCGAGATCCGCGAAGATGCTTCGTCGAACAACAGAATCTATCATCTATCTTTTGATGGTACATTTTGGGAAGACAATCAGTTTACCGTCATCGGCGGGAGGGCAGACGAAATCGCTGGCATCCTCGAAGATGAGTATAGCGACGATTTGGATTTGAACGGTGCTATAAGACTCGCGGCAAGGACCTTTGAAAGGATCGAAGCAGAGGTCGACGAAGCAGATCGATACCAAGTGACGGCTGAGACAATAGAAGCAGCCGTACTCGACGAAAATCGAAATCGGCGCAAATTTAGACGTTTGCTTCCCGATGAACTAAGTGAGATTTTGAGCGCATGAATCGACGCATTTACGGTCTAGAAAACGAATATGGGATCATCTGCACGTCGGATCGGCGCGGTGGAAAAGCGTTATCAATCCAAAATGCAGTAATGTATCTCTTCCGTGAGATTATTTCTGGACGAATGTATCCAGACGTTTTTTTGGAGAACGGTGCTCGGTTCTATCAGGACATCGGTTGTCATCCCGAATATGCGACGCCTGAGTGTGATAACGTGAGCGACCTCGTCAGCCACGATAAAGCCGGTGAACGGATTATCGAGCGGCTTTCTGTCGCGGCAGAGCGGAAAATGCAAGCCGATGGATTTCTTGGGCGGATTTCGGTTTTCAAGAATAATACCGATACGCCCGGCAATACTTATGGCTGCCATGAAAACTACCTGATGGATCGCCGCGTGAGTTTTCGCCAACTCGCTTCGCAACTCATTCCCTTCTTTGTAACGCGCCAAGTCTTTGCCGGGGCGGGGAAGGTCAAATCTACCAACCGTGGTGGATACGCCATCTCCCAACGGGCACAACATATCCGTGAAGAAATCTCAATTGCAACGACAACCGCGCGGGGCATCATCAACACGCGCGATGAGCCGCATGCGGACCGAGAAAAATATCGGCGGCTGCACGTAATCGTCGGCGACTCCAATATGTCGGAGTTTGCTACCTACCTCAAGATCGGCACGACGGCAATCGTCTTGCGGATGATTGAAGATAACTTTATCAAGCAGCGCCTTGCGTTACGCGATTCCGTCCGAGCGATTCAGCAGATCTCCGAAGATATCACCTGTACCCGGAAAATCGAATTAGAAAATGGCAAGCGGCTCTCTGGTGTCGAGATGCAGTGGGAATACCTTGAATGCGCCAAGCAGTATTTCGAGCAGGCAGAATCAGATCCAATCACCGATCAGATCATGGCGCGGTGGGAATACGTGCTGACCTGTTTGGAGACCGATCCAATGCAGCTCGACCGAGAGCTTGATTGGGTCATCAAGAAGAAGTTGATTGAGACCTATGTGGAAAGTCGCCAACTCAAGTGGAACTCTGCTAAGGTTATGATGCTTGATCTACAGTACCACAATATTCGACCCGAATTCGGATTGTATTACAAACTCGAAAAGGATGGACGCGTTGAACGAATTGTCAGCGATGATGAGGTTGAGCAGGCAATGCATCATCCACCGGAAACCACCCGAGCGAAGTTCCGTGGTCGTTTTGTAAAGCTGGCAAACGAGCGAAAGATTCTGTGCGGTGTTAATTGGAGCTATATCCAACTGTACGAACCCTACCAAAAACTCTTCCTTTCCACGGACCCCCTGCAAGCCGAATATGAAGAAGCCAGCCGGATGATCTATTCGATTTAGTGCCTGTTTGAAAAATCCTAATCAATCTCTGAAAGTTGTCATGTTACGGGCAAATGCCCCCGAGATCGCTTGATTTTGTCCCTAGATTGGCAAAAGATGACCGTTTCACCTACTTTCAAAATAATCTCTTACTATGGAGGATTTAACAGTGAAAAAACGTTTAGTCGCTTTTCGCACGAAAGCTACATTGCTCCTGTTGTTAGTCTGTGTTTCTATTGTTTTGGTGAGTTGTGATATAATACAGGAGGCCTTAATCCCTGCGATGCCATCGCAACAGGCAATTGCGATTCTCGGTTCGGCGAGCGGAAGTAACCTGACCGGAACAGCGGTTTTTACACAGAACGATGATACAATCACGCTCATTGTCGAGATCCAAAACGTATCTCCGGGGCTTCACGCCGTGCATATTCATGAGAAAGGCGATTGCAGCTCGCCCGATGGCACATCCGCTGGCGGCCATTGGAATCCCACCAACGTTGCTCACGGAAAATGGGGAGAAGGTGAATTCCACCTTGGGGACATCGGCAATATAACCGTCGGTGAAGATGGTACAGGCACAATTGAGTTGACGACAAACCTCTGGGAAATGGGCACCGGTTCCACTCTAGATATTGTTGGAACAGGCATTATTGTCCATGCAGGAGCCGATGATTTTACCTCACAACCGTCAGGTGCTGCCGGTGCACGAATCGGTTGCGGGGCGATTCAGTTGGCAAACTAGTGCTCTGTCAGGCAAATTATGATTGTCTATATGGATTGAGACTCATAGTACTTCGTAGGGGTCGGGTCACCCGACCCCCGCACTGGCAAATAAGGGCGGGGAGACCCCGCCCCTACAATTTATTTTCGTGCTTTGCACTTTCTACATGAGCCCTGATTGAAAGCAAACGATAACATATATAATAATTCCAAAAATTATCTGACTGAGTACTAGTCCTGACGATTACACTTTTGAATAGGGACAGGTTTCGGCGCATCTGCACCGGGAGGCCTCAATAGCCAAGGATTTTTCCAAAAACGCTTCCTTTCCACACCACTTTTAACTAGTGGAACGTGGAGTAACCAACTGGAGGAAATGATTGATGCATAGAATAAGCATAGGAATGGTGTTGCTACTCGTCGCCGGACTAATGTTTTGGTTCTTTGGATGTGGAAGTGCTATTAAGGAACTCGGTTTGGTATTTGATAATCCTGCGGCTGCTGGCAGACCGAGTCCCTCTTTTAGTACTGATATTGCCCCTATCCTTGTCGAGCGATGCGCTATCGCGGAATGCCATGTCGTTGATGGACCGCACGACATTGATCTCCGCACGTATGATACCCTCATGAAGGGTGGAGATGAAGGTGCTATCGTTATTACAGGCAATGCGAGGGAGAGCGAAATAGTCGAAGAGATTGCCGAGGGCAAGATGCCCCCTGAAGGACCGCCTCTAGAAGCAGCCCAAATCCAACTCATCATTGACTGGATCAACGAGGGTGCTAAGAACAACTAATCCTTATTATAGTGAATTCTAAAAATTAAGTAGACATTTACCAATAACTCCGATCTTCGCGAAGTTCCCAAAGTCCCCTTGAGTTTCAAAAGTCCCCCTGACAAGGGGGATTTAGGGGGTTGGGGATTTAAGGGGTTGGTTGTGCATTGGAAGTGTCTAAATAATTCTAAAATCTGCTATAAAATGCTTTCTATCCACACTTCCCTTGCGAGCGGAATGTGAAGAAGCAAACGGGAGGGAGTAATTGGTGTATAGAATAAAAATAGGAATTGTGTTACTACTCGTTGTTGGGCTGATGTTTGGCTGTGGAAGTGATAACGAGGTGGCAGACGATGGCCATGACCATGACCACGACCACGACCACGACCATGAGCACGACGAGGAGGACAGCGGTGATTTTGAAGCTGCTGCGGATAACCTCGGCATTGTATTTGACGACCCGGTGGCTGCGGGAAGGACGAGTCCCTCTTTTAGTGCCGATATTTCACCTATCCTGACAAACCGATGCGCTATCCCAGGATGCCATGTCACTGGAGGCCCCCACGGAGTGGATCTCCGCACCTATGACACGCTCAGTGCAGGCGCAGACGCTGGGGCTATCGTCATGGCAGGCGATGCGAAGGGAAGCGAAATAGTCGAAGAGATTGTGGAGGGCAAGATGCCCCCTGATGGACCGCCTCTAGAAGCAGCCCAAATCCAACTGATCGTTGATTGGATTACTGAGGGTGCCAAGAATAACTAGAGCTTTATTGATAGTATAAAAGCAATCTTTTTTGATTTACTTTCCCCAACAGTTACTGATAATAGTGAACCGAGAGGTTCATCTAACTGATGTACACGTAGGTTCAGTCCTACCAAGTATCCCTCCCTTCGTGGAGGGATTTTCTTTGTTCAACCTTTTGTGTATTCACACTGTTTAGAAAATGATAAACCTAGGCTTATATAAAAAGAGAGTGCAGAGCATGAAGAGAAACCGAGTTTTTTTGCCGATTCATCGGCATCCTCGGAACGGGACTTGAAAACTCGGTTTCTGTTGCACGATTTCTTTACATGAGCCAATCTAAAGACGAAGTGACGATGGTGGTATAAATAGTCTCTTACGTACTACTTGTTACGCACTGTTTTTTAAGGAGGCCTTGAATGGCTCAAGATAAATACGTTTACTTTTTTGGCAGCGGTCAAACCGATGGCAGTGCTGAGATGAGAAGCCTGCTCGGCGGTAAGGGTGCCAACCTCGCCGAAATGACCAGTTTAGACATTCCTGTCCCGCCCGGCTTCACAATATCGACCGAAACTGGCAGGTTATATCACGAAAACGGTAATCAATATCCAGATGGACTTGACGAACAGATTGATGAAAATTTGCGAAAGCTAGAAGTGGCAATGGAGGCAAAGTTTGGAGATACCGAGAATCCACTGCTCGTTTCTGTCAGATCTGGAGCAGCAGTTTCGATGCCCGGTATGATGGACACTATCCTTAACCTCGGCTTGAACGACGATGCCGTCAAAGGGCTGACTGCAAAATCCGGGAGCGAACGTTTCGCTTACGATGCCTATCGCCGATTTGTGCAGATGTTCGGGGATGTCGTCCTGGGTGTCGAACACGATGCGTTTGAGGGTCTCTTGGAAGCGAAGAAAACAGCGAAAGGTGTCGAACTTGATACGGAGTTGGATGCGAACGATCTGGCGGAATTGGTTTCCGAGTTTAAGGCACTCGTGAAGGAGGAAACAGGGTCGGACTTTCCTGATGACCCACGTCAGCAGCTCGACATGGCGCGTGACGCGGTCTTTGAATCGTCAAACAATGAACGGGCGACCATCTACCGTCGGTTGAATAACATCTCCGAAGAACTCGGACGGACAGCGGTCAATGTCCAAGCGATGGTTTTTGGGAATATGGGCGAAACGTCGGGGACGGGGGTTGCATTCACACGGGATCCCTCAACCGGTGAGAACTCTTTTTACGGCGAATTTCTGATGAACGCCCAAGGCGAAGACGTTGTTGCAGGGATTCGCACGCCACTGCCTATTGAAGAACTTCAGCAGGTCATGCCGCAAGCCTATGAGCAGTTGACGGCGATTGGCGAAACTCTGGAATCGCATTACCGCGATCTACAGGATGTCGAGTTCACAATTCAGGATAGACGCCTTTATATGCTCCAAACCCGTAACGGGAAACGGACCGGTGCCGCCGCCGTGCGTACTGCCGTTGAAATGGTAAACGAAGGGCTCATTGACAAAGCAACTGCTCTGACCCGCATCCCACCGGACGATCTGGAACAACTCCTCCACCCGATGATCGATCCTGCGGTAGCGGTTGAGCCGATTGCGAAGGGATTGCCCGCCTCACCCGGTGCTGCTGTGGGCAAAGTGGTTTTCACAGCGGATCGTGCCGAGGAGCTGGTGGCTGAAGGCGAAAAGGTGATTCTAGTCCGCACCGAAACATCCCCAGAGGATATCGGTGGAATGCACGCCGCAGAAGGCATTTTAACGGCGCGTGGCGGGATGACCTCACACGCTGCGGTTGTCGCACGGGGCATGGGAAAATGCTGTGTCGCGGGATGTAGTGACATCACTGTCAACGAGGGGGCAAAGGAGTTTCAGGCTGGTGGCCTCCGGCTGACAGAGGGAGACCACATCACGCTCAACGGCTCCACCGGCGAGGTGATAGAGGGTGCGGTCAAACTGATTGACCCCGAATTGAGTGGCGACTTTGGCACGCTGATGGAGTGGGCGGATGAATTTCGTAAACTCGGTGTGCGCACAAATGCGGACACGCCAAGCGACTCGCAGACTGCGAGGGGATTCGGTGCGGAGGGAATTGGTCTCTGTCGTACCGAGCACATGTTCTTTGAAGGGGAGCGGATTGATGCCGTCCGCGAGATGA
The DNA here is from genome assembly GCA_965116925.1 of Candidatus Poribacteria bacterium. GTDB lineage: Bacteria > Poribacteria > WGA-4E > WGA-4E > PCPOR2b > PCPOR2b. Next base: position 6,196,637 of record OZ220744.1, read on the forward strand.
TTCTCGCGAAGGATGAAGAAGGACGCAAGGCAGCACTGGACAAACTGCTGCCGTACCAACGGGAGGACTTCGCGGGGATCTTTGAAGCGATGGACGGTTATCCGGTCACCATTCGGACACTCGATCCACCGCTCCACGAATTCTTGCCCCAAACCGATGAGGATGTCCAAGAACTTGCCGATAAGATCGGTGTTCCCGCTGAGACATTGTATCAACAAAGGGAAGCGTTGCACGAATTTAATCCGATGTTGGGGCACCGCGGCTGTCGTCTCGGTATTATCTATCCGGAGATCACGGAGATGCAGGCGCGGGCAATCTTTGAGGCAGCTGTTGAGGTTACCAAACGTGGCGTTAAGGCAATCCCTGAGATTATGATTCCGCTGGTTGGGCATGTGCAGGAATTAGCGTTGCAGCGTGAGGTGGTCGTTGATACGGCGAACAAGGTGTTTGCGGAGACCGGCACTGAGGTGGAGTACCTCGTCGGGACGATGATCGAATTGCCGAGAGCCGCGCTCACTGCGAATGAAATCGCGCAAGAAGCAGAATTTTTCTCCTTCGGAACGAATGATCTCACACAGACCACCTTCGGGATGAGTCGCGACGATGCCGGCAAGTTCTTGGGCGATTACGTGGATGGCGGTATCCTTGAACACGATCCGTTCCAGGTACTAGATCAGAGTGGTGTTGGTCAGTTAGTGCAGATTGGTACAAACAGAGGGCGTGAAACTCGCCCAGATCTCAAGGTCGGTATCTGTGGTGAACACGGTGGTGAACCGAGTTCCGTTATCTTCTGCCACGACTCCGGTTTGGACTATGTTTCCTGTTCGCCGTTCCGCGTGCCGGTTGCCCGACTCGCTGCCGCGCAAGCTGCTGTCGCTGATGAGTCCTGAGATTCGTGAGAGAATTGACTATGTAGGGGCAGGTTTCATGAAGTTTAAGTATTTAAATCGGTAATCCCGCTTTTCCTCGAAACATACGGTAGGCGCGGTTTTCAACCGCGCTGGTGTCGCTAGCAAATTACCGAATTATTTTTTTAATTTTCATCCAACCTGCCCATCTACAAACCTACACCTTACGGTTTATCGCATGTTTGTAGTAGCGCGCTTATTGCGCGTTACGTTAGATTCAATGACGTTCTGGGCACAGTCCAAACGCTTTCTTCGATAGAAGTTTCATAGGAAAAGATTAATGAAATAGGACTTACGCCCTTCAGTTTGTAGTAGCGCAATTCATTGCGCGTCGAAGGGCATATTTAGCATTCACAGCCATCGTAGGCGGGGCATCCTGCCCAGCATTGGTGATGAAACATCGAATTGCAACACCTCATCGTTCAGCTGCGTAAGCTCTATGAAAGTCAAATATTTTCACGACACAGATACCGCCTTAGTTGAATTCTCAGAGCGCGAAGTGACCGAGACGAAAGAAATTAACGAGAATATCTATATCGATTTAGACGCCTTCGGCAATCTGGTAGCAATGACCATCGAACATGCCCAACAACAGGCAAGTCTGCCGGATTTGTCCTATGAACAGATAGAAAAACCAAGTGCAGATTTATCGAATTGAAGAATGTACGAAAATTCCTGCAATTTTGTTGATGATAATTAGGAGGATAACAATGGCACTTGAGAATTTGACGTCTTCACAAGTAAAGGAAATCATCCGTGCAGAATTTCGCCAACTTCCTGAAACCCATTGGATACAAAATCTTCGACATCCCGCTTACCACCTGCGCCAGCCAATCCCGATCTTGATCGAAAGAGCGGATGGTACTGTGACTGCTACCTACGATGATATTGAGCTATGTGGCATGGGTGACAGCGTGAAAGCGGCAATGTCAGACTTGTGCACAAAAATTGTTGCCCGTTATGAGGAGCTAGGGGAAAGCCCTGCAAAGTCTCAAGAGTATGCATTCCTCAAACAAATTATTGAGGAAATTGAACCCCCGGCGTGGCAAGAACTAAAAAAACTTTATAAAGAGAGATTGGAAGAAATCCCTTATGTCAAGGAAGGTTACATAAAAATTAATGGCAAGGACGCAGATGTTATAATTGTAATTTCAGAATATTCTGTGACTCGAATCGAGCAGTTAGCTGGAATTGATCTGGAGATAAACCTGAAATTTCGTCCCCTCTATTTTTTTGTAGAATATAAGCTCTCAGAAAAAGATCTTGAACTGGACGATTTTGACTGTTTTTATTAGACTTGTACCTAGACCCTATCTCTATATTCCCCGATTTCTTCCAAGCTCTCTGTTAAGGAGGGATGAAAACAGGGATTATCCACATGCCAACAGCGGAAGCACATATAGATAACCCAAGTTGCTACCTATAATTGAGTAGTTGGTTGGAGTTAAAGTTGATAGATACTGCTTGCTAATACAAACAAGACCACTTTCAATTCAAATCCTTGTTGTGTTACGGCATGAATCGAACGAGGCAGCAATCGCTCAATTAAACTGCCAGCGGTCTCGACAGACTTACGATGGCAAGCCGCCACATAGGTCTCCCACTGTGGATAAGGTCGCTTGGAATTCTGTTTGCGTGTCGGCTTGAGGTCCACTCCAATGGTTGCCAATATATCCTCTATCTCATAGTTATTGTATGCTTTATCCCCGTAGACACAACTGCCCGGTGGTAAGTCAAAATCAAAATACTGTAATCCCTCGACATCACTCATGCTTGCTGGCGTTAGAAAAAACTCAACAGGCTGTTGGCTCGCTGTCACTAACAGGTGAACTTTCAAGCCATAGAAGTACCGACGCTTGGACGCTTGATACCCACGAAATGCCTCATCGGTATACAGTTTTGACCGACTAATGCGGATATTGTCACAGACCGCAATAGGCAGTGTATCTATCGCATAAATCTGCTGTTGATTGAGTTTTACATAACTTTCGGCTAAGATTTTGAACAATGTGATGAACATCGGTTTAATCCGATGCAACCGTCGATTGAAACGACTTTTTGACAGCATATTGGGGATATAGCCATGAGTGTGTAGAAAGTCACAAGTCACTTGGAAGTTACCACCGAAAAACAACGCAGCGACGACCCCGGTGGTCATGACCTCGGCGTCAGTCATCTGCGCCTGTGGAGAGGTTTTTGAGTTAAGTGCTTCTAACAGCTTGTCACAGAGATAGAAAATGGTTACAATTTGTAGGTCCATGGGTTTCTCCTTTTGAGGGGGTATGGGTGAATCCCCTCAAGTTTAACGGAAAACCCATGGATTTTCAATAACTAGCAACTTGGGTTATAGATAAGCAAAATAGAACACAACTTGCCCTTTCCGATCTTCAACAATCTCAAAATAGTCCTCAACATGGTGGCTGGATTGTGACGCTCGCTTTCTATAAAGCCTTACACGCTGTCGATTCTTATTTTGCAAAACAGGGGATTGACCGCGAAGGGCACGATAAAAGGCACAAGGCAAGAGAGCGACAGGTCCAGAACTATCTTGGAAGTATACACAGAGAGTATTCTGCACTATATATGGCAAGCATACAGGCACGATATGAGGAATATACTCACGAACCTCAAGAAGTCACAAGGCTAGTCAATCATGCGTTGAGGATTGAAAAGTACATCAAGACACTACTGGAATCGTCCTAAAGCCCATCAATACAATACCCATCCCATACGGGAGTTGGTTGTCAGATGTTCTGTGGGAGGGTTTCGGAGAAAATAAAAAAGCCATGTAGAACCTTCTACATGGCTTTTTTGCTGCACAAACTGATTTCAAAATTTGGGAGAACTACCGTCTAGCACGACGACGAGTGTTTCGCCGTTGGGATTTGCGGCCTTCATCATCCTCCGTGTTTGTCGTCCGCTGACGGGGACGTTGTCGCAACTGTTCCCGGACACGAGTCCTGTCGTCTGTGGATTCAGCCGCTAGACGATTTGAGCGGGTGTGCCGGCTCCGGTTGACCCGCTGTTGGAATGCGGCAGGATCCCGACGTTCTCCAACGCGGCGATTGGGAGTTGTCTCTTGGATTGACGCTTGAGCAGGAGCACGTTGGATAGGTTTCTCATCTGCACGGTAGCTATCATTCGGGTTTGGGTCAATCAGCCAATAGGGTGGTGGCTGCCCCAATTCAGATCCGTAGCCGTAATGTTGACGATACTGAGACAGCTGCCAAGCGTCATAGAGAAAACCGGGCGGGAGACTATCATAAATATCCATCTCATCTTCATAGATCCGTTGTTCCTCCTCAAGAGGAACGGTGCGGATGCTGCACCCAGCCAAAAACATGGCTGTAAATGAAATCATCAGCACAGTGTGAAAACAAGGTTTCATGATAGGCCCCTATGTTGTTGGCTTTTTTGCTGCCTATACTACTTCTGAATCAACGGGTTAATCTCCCCATGAAGATCCACGTGGCACCCACAACCACTGCCGTCCCGGATAGAGTCGCGTCCGATCGAAGTCATAATCGTCCTGATTCGCTTCGGCGAGTCGGGGCCAAAGTTCCTCGTTGTCATATACCTCTGGACGTGAGGCAATGATTGGAAGCGTATCGCCTTCCTTCACGAGGTATCGATCGACTTTCTCCGGGGAGGAGATCGTAAAGCTAAAGGTGCGACCCGACTCAAGCGTGTTGCCAGCGGCGGCGGTATCTTTAACACCCGATATGTTGACAGTATACATACGCCCGGACCGATATGGTGCATTGGGAGTAAACATAATTGTGTTTCCGCTGCCAGAAACGGTGCCAGCAATCTCGCCAGATTGTTGCGTTCCCGAATCCGGCGTTGATTCTACGGAGACGGTTAAACTACCAGATGCACTGTCAACATCTTCGCTGAAGGTGATTGAGATAGGAACACTCACACTCAACGAATCTTCATACTCCGATATGACCGTTCCATCTGCGGGACTAACTCCCGTGATTGTTGGGGCAGTTGCGTCCGTGTAGGTGAATTGCTGGCTCATTGTAACAGTGCCCTCCGGTTTCGTGTTGCCATTGTTGGTGACAACAACTGAAACCGATTCGCCTGCCATCCCTGCCGGTGTCACTGCCGTAATCTCCATTTTACTGGGGACATTTACGCTTGTGGCATTCTTCCCACCCACTTTCACCGTAACGCCATTTTTCATATCGAACTTGTCGCCCGTAATTCGGATGGCTGTCCCACCGGTCTCAGGACCTTCCGTTGGGCTGAAACTTGCCGGCTCAGGAGGCGGATTGCAGCCACTGCATCCGGAGATCCCTGCCAATATAAATGCAAATGCGATAACTGTTGAAATATTTCTGAGTGTTTTCATTCGGTTTTTCTCCTGAACGTTTGGACTACAATATCAAGTCGTCTGTTGAAATGCTAGGGGACAGTCAAAACTCAGGCTATCATTCTCATTGAAACAAAGAAGCGCGCCGTTGTAAGGACTTTCACTGCGTGGGGCTGACATTGTAGTATAAGCTGAAATTCAAAACCCTTTACACAAAAGATAGATTAAGTGATAACTTCTTCTAGTATACAGATTGATAGGCGGTTTGTCAACACTTTTTAATATGTTTTGGCATTTCTTACCGAAGCGTATTGGTAGTTGTGAGTCCTAATGCTTTAGCCAATTCTTGTTCGACAACTTTCATATCATTTGGGGCTAGTGCTCTGTCAGGCAAATTATGATTGTCTATATGGATTGAGACTCATAGTACTTCGTAGGGGTCGGGTCACCCGACCCCCGCACTGGCAAATAAGGGCGGGGAGACCCCGCCCCTACAATTTATTTTCGTGCTTTGCACTTTCTACATGAACCCTGATTGAAAGCAAACGATAACATATATAATAATTCCAAAACTTATATGACTGAGTACTAGATTAATTTGGGATTGATTGTAGAAGTCAGTACTTATGACGAGAGCAGGACGCTTTTTTGTTGCTGTTAAATCCGTGAAGGGGAATCGAACAAGAACCACGTCACCTCGTTTATAGCTCATCGTAGACAGCATCCTCTGGGTTATCCCAAACTTGCATAAAAACCGGTTCAGAAAGGTAGGCTGCGTCACGAGCTGAAACTTCTATATCAGCGTCTTCTGAATTTGCAAGGGCAGATAGTATTATACGTCTATCTTCCTGCGGCATTTGTTTAATAGTGCTAATAATTTGTTCGATTGTTAAAGTTTGATTCATCTTCAGTCTCCTTTGACACCATAAGAGTATGCGAATTATACCATAGTATGCCCTGATACGCCAACATGCTTTGCGTGATGCAGGGGCGTTTAATTCTCCTGTAGGTGCTTGCATCCCGATTTATCGGGGAGGGATCTCCGAATCTCGAATCACTCCCATTAGCGGACGAACCAACGCATGGGGTAGTTGCCTTCGATATCCTCAAACGCCAGCGTGTACGGATCGCAGCGTCTGTATACGACCGATCCATCCGTCCGCACCATCAGCCAGCCGAAGTCCCAGCCACGACTCGTGTATACCAAAGGCACAGCGGGCTTAACACGGATGGTCGGATGCGTTCCAGCGATAAAAAGCTGCTGCCCCGTGTAGTAGTAACACGATCCGGTCTGCACAAACATCTCATGATCTACCGCTGTAGCGGAATCTTCTACCCAATCCGCACACAACCCCCGAATCCCAATCTTCACTTCGCAGCCTTGCGAGAAGGCATCGGCGAGGTCGTGAACCGATCCCGACTGGACTGCCCCCTCGGCGTCGTGCGACAGCACCTCGTGCCATTCGTCGCGCACGTAAAAGCGATATAGATCAAAATCGTAAATAAAATTCTGACTCGGCGCATTGGTCTGCTGATCCCAGCCATCTTGTGGGTGGTATTTAGGCATATCTGTATGATCATCAACGTACAGGGCGGTAGGAGCTTGCGTCGCCCCTTGTCCGTCGAGATGAGGACGGGCAATCGCCTGCTGTCCGTTCTGGTTGTAGAGGAAAAACGACATAGACGCACGGGGCCCGAAACCATCAGGCAGTGAAACAGGTTGGCGTAGGCTCATTATACCCGCTGCCCAAGAATCCTCAAGGAGGTAGGTGACGCCAAATTCGGCGACTTCGCGTATACGCTCGGTGCTGTCAGAGGTGACATCAATGTGCTCGTTGTGGATAAATTCGGTGTAGATCCGCAAGTCGCATCCACGTCTTATGGCATCGGCGAGGGCTGCTTCGCTGCCCGCTATCTTGTGGCGTTCTGTGTTGAGTTCTAAGGCACAATTCCATGGAACCATGGGAGGACTCCTTATCGATTAGAAATGCCGTTCAGAGTTTCTGAATGAGACGCCTCTCACATACAACGACTAAAATAAATATTGGTTTGATTTTTAGTAGAATCGTGATACAATTGGGAAAAGCATCGGAGGAGGATGTATGTTTGTTCTCAGATTTGATATTGAAAGCGCGTACGCGCTCCACTCAAGTCTTGAGTCCGACGAGAACTGGCAAATTCACTACCATCAAAAGAACCACTACACTGTTTCACCACTTTTTGTTGTGAGGTGCTATCCATTATGACTACCATTAACACTCCAATTCTCAATGATCAACAGATAGCGGACTTCCATGAGAACGGCTATGCGATTGTTCGCAATGTACTGTCCCCTGATGAAGCGGATACATATCGTCGCGTCGTCCAAGAACAAGCACAATGCAATTCCTACCCGCCTTCGCTAAAGTATCCTGAGCCGGGAAAGTATACGATCGCCGGCAATAAGATGGCGGAATCGAGCCTCGCCTCCATTGCTGAACATCCGACGGTTGTGAATGCAGTTGAATGCGCGCTCGGTCAGCCAGCGCACCTGACCGCTTTCGTCGCGTACCTACGGAGTCCGGGGGATCGGGGTTCTGGAGGTCATTGTGACTACAAGCGTTGGCGCCCGGTTGGGTCATCCATGAACTGGGTGTTCGCTATCATTCCGCTGACCGATTTCGATACGGTGTACGGTCCCTTTATGGTGTCTCCCGGATCTCATAAGTTGGCTCAGGTTATCGACGAGGACGCACATATCTTGGATCTCACCCGTCCCGATACCAAGCAGCTCGCGCCCTTTATCGATCCAGAGCTCAAGGCAGGCGACTTGCTAATCACAAGTGAGCATACGTGGCATAGTGCACCCGCTGGCACGGCTACAGATGACCGTTGTGGGATTTTCCATAAATATTGTGCGGTCAACGCACCTCCATCCGCAGGCTACTATCCGTATAATTCCGCGGCGCTTAACTCACTAAGCGATGCCGGTAAACGCCTTATCCCTGTCTGTTTCGACAAGCCCATCACGACGACGCGCTTGCTTGTTGAATGCCCGTCTGACGATGAATCGAAATATCTGCTAGTCCATGACGACGAAAACGATCGTTGGGAATTGCCCGGCGGAGAAGGCTGGGAAGAAGAAGAGGGGGTCGGCTGGGATATCGGCGCACGTATCGCTTCTCTGCAAGATCTCACAAAAACACAGCTCGAATTGGACGTTTCGTGGATGTCTTATATTGAGGATGTTGAAGAGGCAGATGGTATCTGCCGTGTCTACGGCTACGTCGATGAGTCGTTAGAGTCTAAATCGCTGGCTAATGGTCGTTATGACTGGTTCACAAAGGACCGCGTGGGACAGATGCTCGGTAATGATGACTATATCTCTCATGCCATCCACACATGGCACCGAGATGATATCATTCGGGGCAAAGGCAAGGCGTGCCGTCAGAGCAAAGAGCAATTCGACTAGCTCCGCGCTAGAAATCTCCAACGTAATCTCACAAGGAACTTCCCCATTCTTCGTAGGGAACGCAGATCTGCGTTCCCTACTATCAGCTAGACTTGGGGAATAGCGGATCCGATAGGGCTTCCTGATAGGTCTGTCGTCTGCCGGAATGATCTCCGCCAAGCCATCGGTACGGTCTTGGATAGAGTGTCAATGAACGATTTTCCAACGGGAGCTTCAACGGGGCATTGCCCCACAGCGCGGAATACTTGGCAGCAACCGCTGCTTCGAGGGACTGGCGTAGATCATGCCCAGAGATAGCTAGTTCCCCTCCGTTTGATACCACATCAAGGAAAGACATAATCGACGTTGCCAAATAGGAGAAACGGGGATATTGCACCGGTGTGTACGAGGTTTCCACTTTAATCCGTGCCCCGTTCTGATCGAAGCCACAATAGATTTCGGGTGGTCCCCAATTCCATCGAATCAGTGTGTCGTCAGTCCATACGTCAACACCGCGATAAGGGGTCTCCTGACCGAAAACGGGGCAGATGAGACCGTTGCTCAGACGGAATTGTCCGTTGATGATCAAATCCTCATCGTTGTCGCTTTGGAGGGCTGCTTCAGGTGTGCCCCAAGCGATTACCTCAGTGATCTCTGCTTGTGCCAGAAGCCGCAGCACGGCAATATGCTGACACCCGCCGCCCGATATCTCGCCGTTCCAGCGGTGGACACAAGCACCGCGTAGTTCACCATAGTTACCAGCGCGGAGCCAACCTGCGACCTCTTGGACCTCCGAGAGTGCTCGTTGGAGATTGCCCCCGGCAAAAACAACGCCGCGTTCCTCACATACATCGACCATTTCATCGACATCTGCCAGACACGCCCCAATCGGTTTGTCGGTGGACACGCCTTTGACACCTGCCTCGGCACTCGCGATCACCGCATCTTTTATGTACTTGCCGGGCAAAACGACAGCGGCAATGTCCGGGACAATTTCTCTATACATCGCTTCCGCGTCCGGATACAGTGCTTTAATGCCAAAACGTTCACCGACGGCGCGCCGCCGCTCTGGGTTGTATTCAGCGATGGCGACCAACTCGGTATTCGGCAGTGTCTGATACACCTCCGCGTAGTGTTGACCGAGGCGTCCGCAACCAATGATTGCAACGGTATATTTGGGTTCCGCCATGAATGTCTCCTTCTTGCTAGGTTTCAATGGAATGCTCTAAAATCATTGGTTCATGTAAAGAATTAGTGCAATAAAAGCCACAGGTGGTTGTCTCCCAACTTGTTGAGGAGTTACTCTCCCCCCGCTTGCGGGGGGATTAAGGGGGGTAAGAAGCGTCACTTTACTTCGTGCTTTGCACTCTTTTTTAATATGAGCCAGATTATTATAGCACGGTAATCATCATAGATCTAATGAATTTGAAAATCTACTTTAACGGCACCCCTGGCAAAATCTAACAAAATCTAACACTTTTAGGGTTTACGCAGCCAGTCGTAGGGGCTTGCATCCCGATTTTATCGGGGCAATAATATGGGAGAATTAAATGACCCTAATAAATCTGAGAAAAAGGGTTGACAGTTTTTGGCAACTGCGATACAATGAAAAAACCTGTTCTAGCTTGAATGTGATTGGACATCATCATCCAAAAGTCTTACTGTTTTTGGGCGATAATTGTTCGTCAATCAAAGGAGGAGAAAATGTCGAATGCCGATGTTGCTTTAACTGCCCATCTGATGCGTCGTGCAGGGTTTGGCACAACGCTAACGGAGTTAGAAGAATACGTCAAAAAGGGCTACGAAAATGTTGTTGAAGACTTAGTAGACATAGAACGTTGCCCGCCGGTTGACGAGGATATCTTGGATCGTTACTTCGGCGGTTCTGAGGGCGGGTATAGGAATACGTGGATGTTTCGGATGATTAACAGTCCACGCCCGCTTGAGGAAAAAATGGCACTTTTCTGGCACCATGTGTTCGCCACGGGTGTTGGGAAAAATCAGCATATTCTTGCTTCTGCCCTCCAGATTGATATGCTCCGGCGCGTGGGACTTTCAAACATGCGAGAGATTCTACTCGAGCTATCGAAAGATCCAGCGATGATTTTCTGGCTTGATAATAACGAGAACCGGAAAGGTGAACCGAATGAGAACTACGGTAGGGAACTATTAGAACTGTTCTCAATGGGCGTCGGTAATTACTCAGAGGACGATATTAAAGATTGTTCTCGTGCCTTTACAGGATGGACATTCACCCAGCCTCCGCCCTTGTACCCACAAGGTTACTATCCGGCACACTTCGTGTTTATCGAAGAGGAACACGACAATGGCGAAAAGACGTTCCTAGGTCATACAGGCAATTTGAATGGTGATGATATAATCGACATTATCGTGCAACAGCCTGCCTGCGCGAAGTTCATATCCAGACACCTGTACAACTTCTTCGTCGCGGACGAACCACAGGTCCCGTCCTGGAACGTGACGCCTCCACAAGATCCAGATGCCATTGATACGTTGTCAAACGCTTTCTTGGAGTCAGGTGGGGATATACGCCATGTCCTCAGAACGCTCTTTAACTCCGATTTCTTCAAGGAAGCACGATTCAAAAAGGTTAAGAGTCCTACAGAGCTTGTTACAGGTATCCTGAAGCTGGTAGGGACTCATCAACAGCCCGAGCTGGGCATGGCGAAATATCCGGGAGCCACCGCTTTGATGGGCCAAGAGCTATTGAATCCCCCGACTGTAGAAGGTTGGCACACCGGTAAAGAATGGATTGATGGCGGTACGCTTACCGAGCGCATTAACTTCTCTGTTGGTGAACTCAGTGATCCCAGCAAGCCGGGTATTGAGCAGATTATCAGTCGGCTTAAATCAAATGGGAGTGCCCTATCTCCCGATGAGTTTGTGGATAGATGTCTCGAGCTGGTGGGACCACTAGATGTCGGTGAAACGACACGTGAATCCTTAACCCGGTTCGCAGCATCTCAGGGTGACCTTAACATAGGGGTTGACGACGCTGCGGAAGAGAACAACGCTCGCGTGGTGCGTATGCTACAGTTGATTGTGTCTTCGAGAGAATATCAGTTTGCCTAATTCGGTTCATGGCTCATATAAAAAGAAAGTGCAAAATATAAACGAAATCGTAGGGGCGGGGTTTCCCCGCCCTCAGTAAGGGTTGGGTGACCCAACCCCTACGAAAACTCGGTTGCTGTTGCACACTTTCTTAACATGAGCCTGGTTCATTAGTGCATTGGTTCATTAATGAGTTAATTGTTTTCACGTTTCAGGTTCTACGCGCCGCAGGGTGAAATTCCCTGTGGAGAAGGAGTAAGTCATATGGCTGTCAGTAAGAAAGATCCCGTCCTTGTCGTTGTTGAACTGAAGGGTGGCAACGACTTTATGAACACAATTATTCCCTATACTGCCGGTGTGTACTACGATTCCCGGCCAGTTGTAGGGCTCAAGGCAGAAGAAGTCCTCCCTCTCAACGATACCTTAGCCTGGAATCCAAATGTCGAGCCCCTCAAGGATATGTACGACCAAGGCGAGGTAGCCATCGTTCAGGGCATCGGTTATCCCGATTCCAGTCGTTCCCATTTCCGGGCGATGGATGTGTGGCACACCTGCGAACCGATAGAAATCGGCACGGAGGGATGGGTGGGCAGAGTAATCCGGGAACTGGATCCTAATGGAGAGAACGTTTTAACGGGCGTCTCTTTTGGCAAAGGCCTGCCGAGAGCACTCGCTCTTTCTGGTGTACCGGCCACCTCTGTTGATAATCTTGACACCTACGGATTGATGACCGATATCGAGGCGGATCCACAGCGTCTCCAAGCCCTTGAGATATTCAAGGAGATGTACAGTCCTGCTATCGGCACCGGTGTTGTAATGGATTATCTGTCGCAAACGGGGCTTGATGTCATCAAAGGTTCCGACGAGTTAAAGAGAGCCCCCGCGATGTACACCTCTGAGGTTGAGTACGAAAGTAACCCGATCGCCAAGAGTTTGCGGGATGTTGCGCGCGTTCACCTTGCCGACCTCGGAACGAGGGTATTTTACACGCAGCACGGCGGCTACGATCACCATGCAAATGAGGTCCCGTCGCATCCGAAACTGCTCGCAGAGCTATCGGGAGCAATTCGCGATTTCTTCAAGGACTTGCGTGACCACAACGCCTCTGACGAGGTGGTTATGCTCGTCTTTTCAGAGTTTGGACGACGCATCAGGGACAACGCCAGCGGCACTGACCACGGCACCGGCGGTGGTGCCTTCATCATCGGCGACCATGTCGAAGGGGGACTATACGCAGAGTATCCATCCCTTGACCCCGCTCGATGGGCAAACGGCGAAGACCTTGAGCATACAATAGACTTCCGTGGCATATACGGAACAGTCCTTGAGCAGTGGATGGGGCTCGACCCTGTTCCAATAGTGGATGGAACATTTGAACAGATCTATCCTTTTGCCAGCAGATAAAATTTGAGGGGGCGAGTATATGAGTGTATGAGAGAACGTGGGAGAATGGAATAACGGAAAAACCTGAAAGCGGGACTCGTTTTCTCGTCTGCTCGTTTTCTTGATTCCCCTCACACACTCGCTCACCCGCTCACACAGATTCCAGGAGGTGAATCATGGGTAGACCATATGGACTGCTACGTGCAGGTTTCCCATTTTTCAAGACTGTAGGTATGCGACGACACACCAACTTTCCCGTTGATGTTGCACTTGGAAAGGAAAACCGCCTGTACATATTGTGTCGAAGCGGCGATGCTTCAATGATTAGAAAGTACAGCGTGGATGAAGATAACTTAGGCGAAATTGGTGGTGTAGCGACGTGGGGGGTTGCAATTATTGCCGATAGTGAGGAAAATCTTTACATCTCCGACGAAGCGAAGCATTGTATCGCATCATTCAACACAGATGGTGAGTCCCTCGGCAGTTGGGGGGAGCATGGCGATGGAGATGGACAACTCAACGCTCCCGCAGGAATCGCCTTCGACGCGGAAGAAAATATCTACGTTGCCGATGCCTTGAATCACAGAGTTCAGAAGTTCACTAAGGACGGCGAGTTTATCTCGAAGTGGGGCAGCCACGGCGATGGAGAGGGCGAATTCGATATGCCTTGGGGCATAACCGTCGATGAGCTGGGAGATGTTTACGTCGTAGACTGGCGCAACGATAGGGTGCAAAAGTTCAATTCCGAGGGCGAGTTTATTTTCGCATTCGGTAAGTCGGGCTCTGGAGATGGTGAATTCAACAGACCCACTGACGTTGCGGTAGACGAGCACGGCGATATTTACGTGGCTGACTGTGGAAATGACCGCGTACAACTGTTCAATTCCGAACCGAGGTATGTGGAAAAATTCCTAGGAGACGCATCGCTGTCACAAGCTGCGATCGATTATATGATGACAAACGCCAACCCTAATCGTCTGAGGGATATGGCGAATCTTGAGCCACAGAAATTGTTGAGGCGTCCGACATCGGTGACGATCAATGGAGATGGGCTGCTGTTTATATCAGACAATTGCTCCTATCGGGTGCAGGTCTACAAGAAGCACGCCATTCCGCTGACCGAGCTAGAGCTTGCTCCCCCAAGACGGTCACCGACGCTTCACCAAGAGTAATTTAAGCTTATAGGTATTGTTCAGCCCTCGGTCTTAAATTTGACTGAGGGCTTTTTTTTTAGCGATGGGGCTGCATCATCGCACCGTTCCGCAGCAACGCTGGTTAGCGAGAATAATATGTCTTTAAGAGCGATTATCATCGGCATCGCCTTGGTCATCATACAGACAGCGATCACACCGTATAATGACTATTACCTCCAAGGGACAGATATTTCCGGGAGTCATTTCCCTCTGGGAGCGCTATTTGCGCTGATTGTCCTCACCCTAGGCATTAATCCTATCCTCAAAAAGATAACACCGAAGGCGGAGTTGAATCCCGGTGAATTGATGATCGTATGGGTGATGCTAGTTGTCACTTCCGCTATTCCCTCCAAAGGGATGATGGGGTATCTGCTTCCCTATATAGTCGCGACACGCTACTTCGCTACGCCAGAAAACGAATGGGCTGAGGCGCTCTACCCTCACCTTCCAGATTGGCTTGTGGTATGGGATAGACAAGCGGTCTCAGATTTCTACACCGGCGAAGCGTTCGTTCCATGGGCGGTGTGGGCAAAGCCGCTTTTCGCTTGGACGATATTTATTATCGTACTCTACTTTGTCACAATCTGTTTGTCGGTTGTTCTGCGGAAGCAGTGGGTTGAACACGAACGGTTCATATTCCCGCTTGTTGCCGTGCCCGCCGAGATGGTTCAGCGTACGCAACCCAACGCCCTACTCAGCGGCTTTTTCAAGAGCAGAGCGATGTGGATAGGCTTCACAATTGCCGCCGCATTTCATCTGCTCAACGGCTTCCACGAATACTTTCCCGCACTCCCTCGCATTCCGAACCGCTACGACCTTTACGGTCCATTCACCGAGCGACCGTGGATCGTGATGCGCTGGTGGCCCCAACTCCGCTTGTTCCTCTATTTCTCAGTTATCGGTATCACATATCTTCTCAGTATGGAGGTCTCCTTTAGTTGCTGGTTCTTCTTTCTTTTCTTCAAAGTTCAGTATCTGATCATCAACGGTTTTTCCATTCCGATCAATCCCTGGATCTGTGCACGGGGACAAACGATGGCGGTCTACGTAGTGCTTGTATTGGCTTTCATATACAACAGCCGCTACCATCTCAGGGATATACTGAAAAAGACATTCGCTGAAAGGCACGCAGCCAAAGCAATTGACGATTCCAACGAACCGCTCCCTTACAGATGGGCATTGCTGGGATTGATTTTTGGATTTCTTTTGCTGGGCCTCCTCTGTGCCTACGCAGGGATGACCCTCTGGGTGGCACTGAGCATTATCGCATTTTTTCTAATCGTCTCTACCGCCTTGACATGGATGGTCGTCAACGGCGGACTCCTGCTCATCCAAGCCCCAATGTATCCCTCCGAATATTTCGAGACTACAGTTGGGACAAGAATCATCGGCGCGAACAGTTGGAGCCTCTTGGGATTCCAACGGGTCATGATGCGCGATTGGGGTGGGATTTTGATGCCGAGTATTCTACACGGATTCAAAGCTGCCGACCCTGTGAAACTCAATCGAAGGAGTCTATCTTGGGCGATAACTCTCGCCATTCTCTTTTCAATAGCCGTTTCCTATGTTGCATCGTTATCGCTGATTTATGACAAAGGCGCGTTAAACTTACAACAGGGTCCCTTCATCAGGTCACCCAGATATTTTAACCATATAGCCTCGGTGATTCAGTACCCAAAGGGCCCAAAATGGGCTGAGATTTACAGTATGCTTGTCGGCACCGGAATTATCTCGTTTCTCCTTGTTATGCGCCATCAATTTATTTGGTGGAAATTGCATCCAATCGGCTATGTGATGGGAGCTGTCTATTCATCCTATTTTCTTTGGGCGTCGATATTTATCGGTTGGCTTTTGAAGTATTTGATTATGAAGACCGGAGGGGTTGGGAGTTACCGTAAACTCAGACCGTTGTTCATGGGGTTGATTCTCGGTGAGTACGGCGTTGTCGGGTTGTGGATGGTCATTGGCATTTTTACAGGGGTGGACTATCGTGGGGCGCTGCCCGGGTAATATTTTTAGCTTTTCTGTTTGGTTCATGTCAAGAAATCGTGCAGTAGAAACCGAGCTCTTGACAAAAACTCGACTTCTCTTCCCACTCCCGCAAACTGGGAGCCAATAAACCTCTTCACGTTTCACGCATCACGTTTCAGTTTCTTTAAGTTTCATCGGGTTTTTCACACCCATACCGTATACATGGGGCGATCTAAGATGATCCCAAGCAGCGACCAACCGCACGCGAAGATATAATCCCCCACAATCAATCCAAGAAAAAACGGCAGCGATCGGCGATACGCCCGGGCACCGCCACTCCGCAGAATTATCCACTTCAGTGTCGAGGCAAAAACTATCGTAAACCAGTAATCATCGACGCAGCGGCTCGTTGCTAGCGCATAGCCCGCTGGGTGAAATGGCCACCAGAGTAAGGTGCGACGTAAGAAGGTCAAGACAAATGTCAGTGACAGTCCAAAAAGCAAAAAGCCGTTACCAATCCAATCCGGTGAGCGAGGGTGCTGCAGCCAATCGGACAATCGGTTGAAGGCATCCCACCCAACCGCTCTCATCCCACCGGCGCGCGCTTCGGCACCGTAGCGATAGAGAGCATGCGGAAAAATGATGAACGCCGAAAGGAGTCCCACTACCGTTGCAAGAATCAGAAACCAAAAGACAGGACGACTTGAAAAACCTGTCTGTTCGGCGATTTTGAAGCCTTCGAGTTGGTGCGGCATAAGGTAGTTTCGCTTGCGATAGCTGAACCAGACGAAAAGGGATAAGCCCGAAAGGTTACGGGGACCGAAGCTGCGAGTTCCCAACAAACTCACTAGCGAATCTTGCGGGGAAACCACGTGCATGATATGCTCCGGTACGCCGGATTCAGCGCGGATGCGTGCCATAGCAATACACATCATCAGGAAAAGGAGAAAGAAGGTTACCACGACCCAAAGCGATAATCCCATCTGTTGAGCGAAAATGCCAAGTAGTACGCTGCAAATCACAATGCCAAGAACCGCACCACGATACCGCAACGGTTCGCGAGAATCGTCTATCCCTGTGCCCAAGCAGACTTTTCTGATCACATCCCGCAGATGACGGTTGATCGAGACGAGGGCAATTATGCAGATGCCTAGCACAGCCCCCATTGATTGTTGCCCCAAAAAAGGGTATCCCGGAATATTTGACCACCCGGTTATAGCACCGGCAATCCGTTCGATTTTGCGAAGTATGTAGAAGAACCAGCAAGAGATGGACAGATCCAACGGCAGCAGATAGGTCATGCCGATCATGAAGAAGCGGAAACGGATGGGTGTCCACCCGATAGCGTTCCACGGTTTTTCTGTGAAATAGTGGTCGAGTCGGATACCCCGCACCGGTATGTAGGGGACGCTGGGATAGAGGTAGTTTAGTCCGTTGATGATGTCGACAACCGCCGCTACTGTAAAGCCAATCCAGAACAACCGGCTGTGAAATAGTCGGGTTTTGGGGTTACTCATCGAAAGCGGCAGCTGTATGATCGGATAGGTCAGTTTCTCCTGTTCCGTCCAAGGGCGACGCAGGATGACCGTGATACAGAGCAGCAGAATGGTCATAACTAACACAAGAAATGTCCAACTGATCGCCGGGATTAACCAGTATCGCCAATAATTCGCCCCGTAAAAATCGACCTCTCCAACGTAAAAATCATGCACGGCTTCTCTGTTGGTAATGATTAGCCATGACGGCAGATGTCCTGCAAACAGATTTCCCCAATCGTTTTCGACAGTTGCATACCATGTCGTATGTGGCAAAACGCCTATCAACCCAACGAGGCTATCGTAGCCCGCAACCGCGCTCGATGTTGCCAGGATGATGTAAATCACTAGGAGATCCTGCTGTGAGAACGCTAGCCAAGGGGAGATTCGACGCGCAACCGCGTTATAACCGATGAGCCAAAACAGGATAAAGATGACATTCAACGGGAGCGATACAGCGGTGAAATGCAATCCGGTCCACACCATTTCTGCCACAGCGATCCAATAGATATTGAGCGGGATGAGCGCGATAGCAAAGACGACAGCCTTCCATGAAATCCCTTGGGTTTGAGTGGGACCCAAAGCGTTTGGTTTCTCCTCCCGTGCTCCGGTTTGGGATCGAGAATCAGAGGGTTTTCCCGCGTTCCAAGCTTCCATTGGCACTTCCCTTTTTGCTTGGTCAGTTTGGAGTAACTGTTCAACCGTCGATGCTGCTCTCTAGGATTTACGCTGCTGAAATCAGTGATACGGCGGGTTGCTTGTGCCGTGCGAATTGATCGTTTGACGAGCTCTCACGGACGAAGTTCTTACGTCCGGCTTACCTTGCGCCGTTTTCGGAAGATCTCGTTGCTTGTACACCGCTTGACATTCTAACATAGTGTTTCAGTAATCAACATCAAAAATGGTTCGCTCAACCTGAAACCGTTTCTTGGGGAACGAAATTCGCTTCTCCTTTCAGGTTTACAGGTTCGGTTGAATTTGATATAATATGCTGCATGTATAAGTGTGCCGTAGGCTGATGGATTGTCTGCTGCCTTGTCGCAGTTAAGACTTGCACAGAAAAATGAGCGATAAATCAAGGAGGCATGTATGGATACATCGTGTTTTGATTATTGCTTGACCGAAGATGAACACCGCGAATTTGAGAAGAACGGTTTTTTTATAGTGGAGGACGTTTTACCATCGGAGATGGTCAAAGACCTCACGACTGTCGTAGACCGGCTCGATGCCCAATACCGGAGCACGGAGATATCGCCGGATCAAAAAGTTCATGGCACTATAGACCCGAACCGACCTCCAGCAGAGTTAGTCGGTCCTTATGATCGGCTGAATCTGATGGACTTTGTGGGGAAAGACGAAATTTTTCTGGAGCTGCTCGATTGGTATAAGACGTTCCCAAAAGTATGGGGGCTCTTGGGTTGGAACATCCAGCTCTATCACTCCCATATGACGGTCACTCCGCCGGGGCCACGCGACGCAGCTGAGGTGAAAAAGCGTTTGGGATGGCATCAGGATAGTGCGCGTTTGAATCACGAATTGGAAACGACTCCCCAACCGCGCATCTCCCTCAAAGTGGCTTTCTTTCTGACTGACACCACAGAAGAGGGACGGGGCAATTTCTATGTCCTTCCCGGCAGCCAGCTACGGAAAACACCCGACTTTCCCTCAGATGGCGTTTCGGATCCTGAAGAGGCGTTAGCTGTGAAGGTGCCGTCCGGCTCAGCGGTATTTTTCGATCGCCGCCTCTGGCATTCCGCCAGTCCAAATTACTCGGATATCCCGCGAAAGGTGCTTTTCTACGGTTACAGCTACCGGTGGTTAAGACCTAGGGACGACATGACTGTGGATCACTTTATGGATCGCTGCGATCCGATTCGACAGCAGCTGCTCGGTGCTAGCACAGGCGGGCACGGCTATACGTCCCCGACCGATGAAGACGTGCCGTTGAAGCTTTGGTTGGCGGAGCACCTCGGTGAGGAGGCGGTGGCGGCTTAAACGTTTATCGCTTTATCTCGACTTTCGGAAGAAGATCCATCCGTTTTTTCACGCCTCGTCCTCCAGATCTTCTTCCGTCATAATTTCTATCCCGTGCCGGCGAAATAGTGCTGCGGTGACCCCATCACTATCGGTGAGGTTGCCGGTGAAAGAGCCGTCGTATATCTTGCCACAGCCGCAGGATGGGCTTTTCGACTTGAGGATGGCGTGGGTCGCACGATGTGCCTGAGCGATTTCTAATGCACGATAAGCACCCGCTATAAACGCCTCGGTTTTGTCTTCACCATCTGCGGTGACGACTCGCGCCCTCCCGTCGAGGACCTCCTCACCATCTCCGCCGACAATCTCGGCAGCCGGTCGAGGAGTTGAAAGCCCGCCCATCTGCTCTGGACAGATCTGAATCAATGAATCTGCTTCAACTTTGCTCATGACCGCTTCGCTCTTGCTATCGAGACCGTTATAACGGCATTTCTCACCGACGAGACACGCGCTGATGACAATTTTTTTCATGGCAATTTACCGGTTGAAACCTTGCACAGCTTCTAACCTTTTCGATGTAGGGAACGCAGATCTGCGTTCCCTACTTTTTATAGTGAATTCAAAAGATAAATAGACACTTTCGCTCCCCATGTTTGGTAGGCGCTGTTTCCAACTGCGCCGATTTGGAGTGTTTCATTAATTCTGAGATCTACTATAAATTCAAGTTCACAAATGTCAACC
Source organism: Candidatus Poribacteria bacterium (assembly GCA_965116925.1). Lineage (GTDB taxonomy): Bacteria > Poribacteria > WGA-4E > WGA-4E > PCPOR2b > PCPOR2b. The sequence continues at coordinate 6,217,162 of OZ220744.1, forward strand.
CAATTCTCGCAACTGAGCGAACACATTTTTATTCATCATGGCTCTATCAACGTCGGCATTTTGCGTGACGGAAATCGCGCCCTGTTAATTGAGTGTGGTGATGGCAGCGTTCGTTCAACTCTTGATACGCTCGGAATCACGACAGTTGATACGGTGTTGTTCACGCATCATCACCGCGATCAAGCATCGGGGGTTCGGATCGTAGCCTCAAGTGACACGCGCATTGGAGTTCCAGCACAGGAGTGCCAATGGTTCGAGTCGGTCGAAACGTTCTGGAACGATCCACAGATGCGTTGGCATCTCTACAACTATCACCCTCACAACCTGATGCTCGCCGAATCCATCCCTGTGACCGAGGCTTATGCCGAGGGTGATTCCCTCCAATGGGGAAACGCAAAAATCCGCGTAATAGATACACCCGGGCACACAGATGGAAGTGTCTCTTACACGGTTGAAGTTGATGGACTCTGTTTTGCCTTTTGCGGCGATCTGATTTACGATACAGGACAGATCTGGGAACTATACAGTCTCCAAAAAGGGGGAGAGACAACGGATTATCACGGTTTTCTCGGTGATAGGGGACGATTGACCCATAGCCTCAAAAAAGTACGGCAACGGTATCCCGAAGTCCTGATCCCTTCACATGGAAAGATTATGCACGATCCGAGCGGGGCTATAGAGACACTCCTACAGCGACTCGATGCCTGCTACGATAAGTATATTGCCATATCCGCACTCCGATACCACTTTCCGAAACTGTTCACCGCGTTTGAGGGCAGTGCCGGGCATATGCCCATCCGCGATGGTATAGAGGTGCCCGAATTCCTGCGCCATTATGGAACAACATGGATGATTATCTCAGAGAACGGGGAGGCGTTCGTTATGGATTGCGGCAGCCCCGGTATACTGAAACAGATTCAGCGTCTCAAAGCCAAAGGGGAGATCTCAGATGTGACAGAGTTTTGGATTACCCACTACCACGATGATCATGTGGATGCCATCCCTGAATTTCAGGAAAGTTTTCCCTGCACAACCCGAACCGATTCAATTGTGGCTGACGTTGTAGAAAACCCACACGGCTTCCGTCTCCCCTGCATTTCACCCGCTATCGCCCAGATCGATCATCGTACCCAAGATGGTGATTCGTGGCGGTGGAACGAGTTCAAGATGACCGCTTACCACTTCCCCGGTCAGACCTACTATCACGGTGGATTGCTCGTCGAAGGACGCGGTGTCCGTATGTTCTTCGCAGGCGATTCTTTCACAATGGCAGGCATTGATGATTACTGCTCTGGAAATCGTAATCTGCTCGGTGAAGGTGTAGGATATGATCGATGCCTCGCTTGGATCGCTGAACTCAAACCGACCCATATCTTCAACTGCCACGTACCGTGTGCGTTTACTTTTACGGACGAAGAGATTCGGCAGATGCGTATGAATCTTGCTGAAAGAGAGCGTCTCTATGCAGATCTTTTTCCGTGGGACCATCCCAACTACGGGATGGACGAGCACTGGGTACGTCCCTACCCTTACGAGCAAAACGTCACCGCCGGCGAGACAGTGACCTTGGATCTGGTTGTTACCAATCACTCCGCACAAGCGCGAATTGCAAGTTGCCGCCCAATTCTTCCTGAATCATGGAGCATGGACATTCCCGAACAGACGGTGACCATTCCACCAAGGCAGGAGGGACATATCACCTTTTCGATTCCAATTCCAACACACGCCAACGGCGTGCAACGCACCGTTATTCCTCTATATATAACTTATGATGGACGACCGCTCGGACAGTTCCGTGAAGCGATTTTTGTTTTTCCCTCCGATGCCTAATACACCATGAAATTTGCCTTTCAAAATTGTCCTCGACGGAATCCGTAGCGGATCTCGCCCGTTAAAAACTGCTGTTGCTCCGGTGTGACTCGTTCAAGCAGATCTGCCGGCGGATCGTAGCGACGCCACGTTTGCATGAATGGTGGCGTGTATCCATAGACTAGTGAGTAACGCGGAGACGAACTGGCATTAAGTTGGGGCCCGGCATGGATCAGTGTTTCGCTCAAGATGAGGACATCCCCGGCTTGGGATTGCAGTTGCTTCGCTAAGGTCTTATCTATGAACTCGCGCAGCGTTTTCGTGGGGGTGTTCATCCGATGACTGCCCGGCACCACCCAAGTGCCCTCGCCCGGACCGTTGTCGGTTAGGTAAATGAAGGCTTTGCTAAACATGCAGTGATAATGTCCATCCGCCTCAAAACTGCCGAAATTCGGAGCAGTGCCACGGTGCCAACCTTCGTCCTTGACATGGGACACTTGGCTGGCGTTTCCGTTTCCCGCTTCGTTTGGATAGTTAATCAGATACTGATGCTCCTCAAGGCGCACGTCACCGCCGACTACATCCTGAATAATCGGAAGCAGGATCGGGTGCATCGCCGTTTCTAGCAGATGCGGATGATACCAAGCACACCGTGAGAGAACGGTAAGCGTCGGAGTTTTCGGATAGCCATCGTGCTTATAGGTGCACCCGTCATCGGCGTCCATCTGGTCTGCCAGATCGATGAGACGCTGAGTTTCCTCCGGACTGAAGATCCCCTTGAGCAGCACGTAGCCGTTTACGTCGTAGAAATAGCGTTGTGCTGGCGTCAGTTTTGCGTTGGTTTCCATTTCGATCTACCTCTCTTTAATTCGGTTAATCTCTCCCTTATTGGATTGGGGCTGCGTTTTCGGCGATATACCGCTCAACCTCATCTTGTTCCACGCAACCCACAAAGGTCCCTCCCGGACCGACATAGTAGAAATTCTCCGCGTACTCGAGCCCGTACTCCCGACCGATTTCTCTATACGCCTTTAAACCAAACAGTCTGATGTACGCGCGGTCTGCCATCTCATCATCGCCATCGAGTGCCGGTAGATGCAGTCCCTGTTTTGCGAGTCGCGCCTTGAGTTTGGATCCGCTTGAGCCTGCCGGTCCCTGCGATTTGTTGACACTCATGGAAGCCACCTTCTCCCCCATATAATCGCTGATGTCCACTACCCGATTGTACGGCTGTCCCTCACGTGCAACCCAATAATACTGCTCTGTCACCGTATGAGGTGCGATTCCGAGTGCCACCTGTTCGGGATAATCCTTGCCCATGCCAGCCATCCAGCGTGCAGCTTCGACCGCTTGTGCGGTTACATAGTGATCTGGGTTCTCCTCGTTGTGTCCCCAAGGGTTGAAGGTGAACACAGTGTCAACCTTCAGGGCACGAAAAAGGAAAACCAATCGCGCCCTCAATTCTAACGGTGACGCTTCATCGAGACGGTGGTTCCGGTATCCAAGATTGAAAACCCCCTTGAGTTCCAACACCTTCGCCAATTCGTCAACCTCACGTTCGTTGCTCAAGATAGTTTCACCGATGCTTGAGGTCGGTCCGCACTTCTCATCGTTGGTGGTCTGGATGATATAGCCGGTGTAACCTTCTGCGATGAATTTGGCGATTGTACCGCCACAGAAGAGCGGGATGTCGTCCGCATGTGGTTGAACTGCGGCAAGCACCTTGCCCTTATGGGGTTGACCCGCTACGGGGCGTTCGATAATGACATTCCCGATTTCTGTTTCTTTATTCTCTGTGGCTGTGGACATTGTTCTCTCCTCGATTGTGCCGTACAAGATCGGATAGAGGGTTTCTGAGATAGCACGAGATTTATTGATTATGGGGTAACATTATGATCTATTTTAACGCTAAACGCGGCTAGTATGGATACGTGATGTTCCTGAAGATTTTCTAATGTGGGAACGTACCGATTAGAAACGGTTCAGTTTTGTCCTCGCTGTCTGGAGTAGCCTTTGCTCCCTCCGTTGTAGAATATGTGTCAGGTGTTGAAGAGCGTTATGTATCCCTTAAATTTTTGTCGTACCAAAATCTTTCAGGCTTCCATTTGTTGCCTATTAACTCAATCTCGATGCTGTCGTTTTCTGGTGGCCACTTCTTCAGTCTTAGAAACGGTACTGAAGGCAGAAGTTCAATTGGGAATTTGTACACAGGATCCGGGTGTAGGATACCAACTACGAATGCGTTAACAGGAGAAATACTAAGTAGCAGGATTGCTGAAATACTCCGTCTGCACGATTCCAATTTCCCATTTTTCAATCGAAAAAAGGTACACTTGTCCAGATCTATTACCAATCTACCACTCGGAATTGCAATTCGCGTTCCGCCTGTCAGTAAATTTTCTCCACCTTCCATGCCTAAAAGACCGAGAGCTTCGGCATGTTCACTGGTTATTACCAGAATTCTAGGACAGTTATATCTAGACATCTGGAATGCTTTTTGGGATGCCTTAGCACGTAATAGGTTGGTTATCATGCTGTAATGATAACCAAAACTAGTTTCGGGGAGCTCATTTGGTACGCCCGATTTACAAGTGACAGATTCTGGATCAAGACCGGTGACTTCAGTTACAAATTCAGCTTTACCTGTTTTACACCGAAAATCTACACCACCTTTACCTACATCTTCCTCCACCTGAACATCAAGGTGATTTGCTTCAAAAAAAGAGTATACGACTGCTTCAGCCCGTGCACTTTCGGGTTGATCTCGCAAACGCCTGCAGAAAGATCTAACATGGTTAGGATAGTTGACCTCTAAAAAATTTTTATAGTTGTCAACCAAAGTTGGAACTTTTGTTTTAGCTGAAAAAAGTTTACAGATATCAATTATGTCTTTATCAGCTATGTCTTCTGCTGAAAACATGATCATTTCCTCCGACGAACAGAATTTACAAACTCTGTGAGAGATTTTGCAATAACGATGATTATTAGAGTAGGTATCGCTGCCATTAAAATAAAAGGGATTAAACCAACACATGGGATACCTAAGAAAAGGAGACTCACAACTACGACCGATAGTTGATCAGTCATCATAGATATAGTGCAAACAATCGCGTAGGTCGCATAGAGAGCAATAAACTGTTTTCCGTAGGTTTTCTTTCTACCAGTCCCGGATCTGGTGGGTTCTGTCGGGTAGTTTGTTGCTATATAATGGAATGCCAAGTAATGGAATGCGTAGTAGAATCCAAGTGAATTTATTGAAAAACCAATAAGGGCAAAGGGAAAGGTAAGATAGAGAGGATCGCTACCCTTTCTTAGGATGATTGTTCCATCGGACCAATCGACCATGGCTAATGAGGTTAGGACTAAGTTTATTGGAAAAAGTGCTATGCAAAAGTTGCGAATATTTTTCCGTTCTGCCTTTTTCTTGGCTTTTTGTGCGGCTTCTTCCTGTGCACGGCGATGGGTTTCTTCAGCGTATTTCCGTTGAGCTTCAGCTTCTGCGTGTCTGCGAGCAGATTCTTCCTCGGCACGTTTTCGGGCAGCTTCCGCTTCAGCCTGTTTTTGTCGTGTTGTGGCCTCTGTCTGTTGATACACATCATTATTCAAGATAAACTCGTAGGCATCGTGAATTATCCGAAACATCGCTGTAGCGTTTGGGGCGGAATTTTTATCCGGATGGTAAATTCTTGCTAGCTTGCGATAAGCATTCCTAGCCTCATCCAGCGACGCATCCGAATCTAACCCTAATATTTCAAGTGCCTCTCTGCGTGTCATGTTGGAGTTCTCCGTTGGTTATGCTGTATCACATAACCCGAGGTTCCACCGTACGGACTGGCTGTAGTTGCCCGATTTATCGGGCGTTGAAAACGGTGCCTTACGGCGATAAATCGCCGAACTACAGGGCTTTGAAAGCTTAACTGCGTAAACCCTATAGTTATAGATATTCGGTAATTCCTGTTTGAAAATCCATGGGAATTCTTTTGTAAGGTTAAGAGGTCTTATTATGATTGAAAATGAACACGAACTAAAAATATCGCAGCTCGGTTGGTTTCGCCGATTGACTTTGGACTATGAACGCTCCGCTGAGACCGCTGAGGCTATGGTGTACATTGCTTCCAAAACCGTATCAAATGACTTTTAAAACAGGTTCTAGGTAAAAGGGGACGCCCCTTCAGGGTAAGCAGATGTAAATCGAAGATCTACCAAGTTGCTTTGAATCCCGATCGCAACATCGGAGGAACCCCTTCTTCCACGATATAGAAAGACTTTCTCTACCTCCACGAAAAAAAGAAAGAGAGAAAAACAACGGTTACACACCTTTGTCTTTGCTCGTTTTCTCACTTTCTCAACTGCATGCTTACTGCTTTTACGCTTACTCTTGTTACTCTGCTAGGTGGCGGAGCATACGGATACATTCATCAACCATCCGCTCACCGGTACCTTCCTCCGCGTAACTGTGTAGTCCTATCCAAGTTGATAGCCGCCGAGTGTGTGTGCCTCCCGATCGGGTAGGTAGCCCATCCAGTCATTGGCGAGTGAGACGACGTAAGTGTGCTTAAAAGGTGAGCGTTCCTTGAGTTCGACACCTAAGCCTGTGAATAGCTCGCCCGGCACACCGACAATGGCGACTTCACCGATAACCATCGCTATGAGTGTGGTTTCACGCAGCTGTCCTTGTTGGGGTGCAAGTACTTGACGCATGTTTCGGAAGACATTGATAGTGCCGTCTGCGCCGTCCGGCACACGCTTACGGCAGTAGGAGGACACCTTTTCGTCCTCCACAGTTTCGTCAAACGTCCGAACTTTGAAGGTAAAGGGACGTTGGAGAGACGCCAATTTATCAACGGGCATCGGCTTTGCCTGCTCCATAGCGTCAGAGATCGTCCCTTTGAGCCGCTTAACCGCTTCGGGAGGTGGCACCTCGGTGACGTTGTGCGTCGAGCCGAACGCGCCCGGCAGAAAACACACGCTCCCACCTAACTCAGCTTCCAATTCCTGCGCTGTCAAACCGTAGAAACTGGATGAGCGGACATCCCCGTTGCAGGTGCCAATCGTGTGGGTGGAATGGTTGTACATCAACGCCTGAAGTTGATCATCAGCGTCGCGAAAAGTGAAAATCGGCAGTTGTGGATCAAAAGGGCCAGTAGGTCGCACCGCGTCTGTACGCGGTCCCACCCACCAGATTGTGCCGTCGGCAAGCAACAAACGGCTGTTCCCACCGATGGTATTTTCTTCGCCCTGATGAAAATAGAAATGGGATTCTTCGTCCCCTAAGTTCCCATCTGCTTCTTGCACCGCCCGGATAATTCCTTCGCGTAGACGTTGGCAAAACATTTCGTCGCGACCATAGCCGTGCACGACGATGGTACTCGGTGCGTGATGGGTGTGCGTGGCACTGATCAGGATGTTGGCTGGCAAAATGCCGGTGGTCTTTTCAATTTCAGCAAGAGCTACCTGAACGTCCTCACGAGTTACAACGATAACATCACAAACGACAATGGCAAGTTTGGGGGCCGGCGGCTTTTCAATCACAATGGCGACTGCCCTCAGTTCACCTTCTTGGCCCTTGACATACTTCGGCAGGATGCTGCCGGCCACGACCATTGAATCATCAGCCTGAAGGTTCACACTGCCCGTGCCCACACGCAATCTAGCAACCGTCGGTGATTCCATCGGGGTGCCTCCAAGAGTTGTTGGTTAAGGTGTTAATAGTCAATCGGTTCTCGCCCAAAGTGGCGGTGGAGGCGATATCGGATGTCGCAATCGACATCGTAAACCTCAAAGGGATTTTGGATATTCGGATCTCGCTTCGTCAGCGTGATGTGCACCGTGTTATGTCCCGGCTTTGGGTAATATGCAGGGGGCAGTTGGTATTTGTACACCTGTCCATAGGGTCCTACGGCCCCGGTACTTATCAGACGGTAGTTCAGATCTTCTATATCCAGAATCGAATCCGGTAAGGGTTGACCGTTAAGTTCAATTCGGACCTCGTTCAGGGAGGGCTCAATCCCTATTATCCGTATTCGTAGTTGAACCGATTCAACCCTTCCTAGTGCACCCCATTTTCCCAACTCATCGCTTATCCGCAGTCGGACCTCGACCGGCTCTCCCTCAACCAATGTCTGTGGGAGAGAAGGTGCTACACCGGGTGCCCAACCTACACCTTTGGTCACGCCCTGTGTCTCGGAGCGGACACGGTAGAGTTTATCGGTTGTCGCTAACATTTCGGGGTGACCTAGCAGTCGCAGGGTCTGATACTCATCGTGCGTCCAGGGCCAACCGTTAGGCGTCCAATGGGCGTCCCCTATCCCGAAACCGTCCGCGCCTTGGACATACGCATTCGCAGCGGCAGCCCAGATCATCGGCGGGGTGGCATACTGTTTCAGTTGCCTGCCGAGCACATTTTGGAAGGAAGCAAGCACCCGGCACTGAGTCCCACTAACCAGAGCCACTGCACCTGAGAGATCGGGATCTTGATCCACAGGTCCCTGCGTGAGCCCGGGTTGACAGATAAGACCATCTACCAATCCCTCCGACACCCAAAGCGGAACATCGTACCCAAGGGCACGCCAAGCGTCTGGATGCGCGGGGATACGGACATAAATGCGTTTACGACGTCCCTGATCCGCTTCGGTGTTCCGAGCAACTGCACGTAAATCGCGTATCCATTGGGTCATAATCGGCGTGAGTTCTTCGACCTCATCGAACCTGCAAAACGGAACGAAATCGGTCATGTTCAGTTCGATCCCATCGGTTTGGTAGCGGGTGAGTAGTTCTTCGGAGACCTGAAAGCGTTCCTCACGCACCTCCGGATGCAGAAAACTGAACCGTGTTGCGTCCGATGCCCGCGGGTCATCCTCCTCACCCACCTGAAACTCTGGATGCTCGTACACAAAGTCGGACTTACGACCCAATCCACCATCGGTTGCTCTATCACCTCCAGAGAGAGTGACCGGGTTGCTGGGAATGAACCAGATCCCTTTTTCATGGCAGCGATCGCAGAGCAGTTTCAGCGGGTCGTAGCCATCGGCGATCAGTTGATGGATGTTTCGTCCCGCTCGATACCAGACCGTATGCGTCCATTTGACGACGTTATCGCCCCACTTCTGTGCGACGCGGCTGTCATACATGGTCACGCCTCCCTCAAGCACGGCGAAGTATATCAGGGTATCTACACCGCTGTCTGCGAGTTGATCTACGTTGAAGGTGAAGTCTGATGGTTCGAGGGGTGGTTCAAATTGATAGAGGCTCGCAGCGTGCCGTCCGTCATCGAACATGAAGACGCGGGGTTCGTCCAAGGAGTGTCTACGCTTCATAGCGGTTTGCCTTTCCGGTAGAAGGATTCAAGATTCACGCGGATGGAGGATCAAAGGCTGCCAAGTAAGTTCGCGTTGTCTTGTTGAGGTTGCCGTAAAACGCTCGTACTTCTGGATCAGGATCGTGACGCGAGAATCGAGGGGGTATTACAGAGCAGTCGCTCAAGTACGGGCGAGAACGGTGCCCGTAATAGGCTTGAACCGTTTTCCGTTCTCGTTGTGTGACGCGAACCGTTGCCGTATGCGGAACAGCGATGTTGAAAAGGGCGACAGTGCCTGCGGGTCCGTGAAGATCAACCGTGCCGTTACGCTCGACATTCTCTGCGACCTCCAAGATCGGCTCATCCACGGATTCGGGCGAAATAGAAAAGCAGTGTGTCCCCTCATCGACATCGGTGAGGTAAACCATTAGTTGTATGTAGTCCATCCGAAGCGGATGCTCCTCCCAATGCGGCTTGTCACGATGGAAGCCTTGGTGAGGATCGCCATTATAAGCTCCCATGTGGCGCAGACAGATTTCGCCGAAGCAGACGGGACCGCCCATGAAAAATTCAATCGCCGGCAAAATCTTGGGATGGCGGAGGAGTTGGTCAAATTCCGGCGAGGTGACTAACGCATTGCAGTTTCGCGTCTGGTTGGCAAAAGGATGCCAGCAATTCGGATGGCCAAACTCCTTACGATCGCGGTCGTAAATTTCACGGAAGTATATTACTTCATCGGAGGTGAGGGGATCCTTGAGAATAACATAACCGTTCTCCCGGAAATGTGGAAGGAGCCCTTGGAAGTCATCTGTCGTTTGGGTGTTGGTCATTCGTCTTTTCTCTCTAAAAATGTGTGTGAAGAGCTGTCTTTTGCAAATTATGGTGGATTTTAGAATTACAGTAGATTTTAGAATTAATGAGACACTCCAAATCGGCGCAGTTGGAAACAGCACCTACCAGATGAGGAGCAAAAGTGTCTGTTTATTTTTTTATTCACTATAATTGGACACTATGAACGAGCCCTGATAGATTGGGGTTCGTGGAGTTACGGCACACGGAGTGTGCCTACTACTATTAATGTCTACTTATTTTTTTAGTTCACTATAAATCACTCGTGCATCATTACCTGTGCAGGGTTGATCGCACCGTACTTGCCTTTGTTTGCGGTTATCTCGAAGGCTTTGGGGACAGATTCGATGCCGGATAAAACGTGCTTGATGGTCGGTTTCAACCGAATCCGTCCGGAGGCGACCAACCGCACCGTATGTTCTAGGTGTGCTAAGGTGCTGATATCTGGGAACAGACATCGGAGGCTCCGTTCCCGTAGTGAGTCTACATCAAGCTCCATCGGATGACCGAACCACGAAACGATGTTTAATTTCCCGCCCGATCGGACGGCTGCGATGGCTTGTGTAAGTGTTTTCGTTCCCGACAAACCCTGCTTGGGGCTGCCACCCGCGCATTCAAAAACAACATCGGCACCGTTGCCGTCCGTCAACCCCTGAATCACCTCAATTGGATTATCCTGACTCGCATTGATGCTGTGGTCAGCACCCAACTCCACAGAGACTTGGCACGCTTCTTCTCGGACATCTACGGTGATCAACCGTCCTGCGCCGCTCGCACGAGCGACCTGCATACATTCAAGTCCCATACTGCCCTGACCGAAGATGGCGACGGTGTCCCCAATACCTATCTCTGCTGTATCCACCGCGGCGAGGCTGTCGGAGAGCGACTGTAGACATGCCGCCTCGCTGTCAGAGATTCGGTCGTCCACTTTTGTCAAAGCGATTTCGGGCAGGAGGGCGAATTCGGAGAAGCAACCGGGTAACTGAAAGCCGATAATCGGACCGCGCCGGCAGCCGTTCCCGCGTTCTGATAGACAAAGGGAGCATTCGCCACAGGGCAACTTGGCGCGGGCTGCCACACGGTCTCCGGGTTGGAATTGGGAGTCTTCGTCGGATTCCACGATTCGGGCGCAGAACTCGTGCCCGAATAACCGTATCGGTGCCTCGGTCTCCAATCGATGTTTAATCTGCTCGTAGGCGAGGGTTGGGATACCGTAAGCCAGTTGTGCTTCGGTGACGGAGGGTTGCACACAGAGAATCTCTGCGATTACATACCCCTCACGCCGAACTGGGGCGGGGACCTCGTCCAGTCGCATATCGTTAAATCCGTAAAAACGCCACGCTTTCATCTGAGATTTCTCCGATCATATTAAACGTGATGCGTGAAACGTAAAACGTGAAAAACAATTTGTTCGTGGGTTTACTATAGTAGATTTTAGAATTAATGAGACACTCCAAATCGGCGCAGTTGGAAACAGCGCCTACCAAACATGGGGAGCGAAAGTGTCCCTTTATTTTTAGAATTCACTATAAACAATTCGCCAAGTGCGGAGTTTACGATGCTCTTCCGGCGGTGCACCGTTTTGGAGCCAAACAAGCGGTTCCTCTTCTGCTGTACGTTCAGGATTCACCCAAACGATGTCTCGGATTGCACCAACACGTTGAGCAGCTTGAGCGAAATACCCCCGGATAGTTTCATCAAGGGAAACAATGTTTTGATCCGTTGCCAGTGCTGCGTCGAGGAGATGAAGATCTTTTTGCATATCTTCGCTTTCTTCTAGGTTGGTCCCTGTCTGTTTGATTTTGTCGTGAAGTTCTTCATCTGCCAAAGCATTGACACGATACACTTTTTTGCGTGCATCCATTGACACCCTCCACCGACGTGCAAATCCGGATCGATGTCTTTTCCATTCGTCCCTAATTTTCGGTGTCATTACAACGCTATGACCGAGCGACAACACCTCCTGTAGAAAATCACGACAATTTTTGGCTCGTGGATGGGTTGCTGTCTCACTACCGGCGGCTTGGGCAACATCGGTATCAATAACCAATCGTTTTGAATCTGCCTCCCTCACGATGCCTCCGTCTTCCCAAATGCAATTCTGTCTACGGCGTTAAGATAACGGCTCTGCGCCTTCAGGTCAACATCGTCAAAGTCCTCGGGCCAATCCCCGTAAGCACCCACCTCGTCCAGATCAGCGGTGTCGATTTTGGTGGCACCATTTTCGCCGCGTGTGAACCAGTGCAGCTTCACCAACGCCGGCGAGAGATCTCCTTCGGCAACAAGCGTTTGCACTGCCAGAAGCAGGAGCGAACTATGCGTTTCCGCAACTACACGGACTCCCCGTTTCGCGGCATCTGCTAAGACTTGCGCCAACGCTACCTGTGCGCGTGGATGGAGGTGCATCTCCGGCTGTTCCAGATAGACCAACTGCCCCGGCTTTGCGACAATCAGGGCGACTAAAACGGGCAAAACTTGGGACACACCGAATCCCACATCGGCGATGCTGACCATATTGGTTTCACCAGCTTTGTCACGGGGGAGACGCCCGACCTGAAGTTCGATGCGGGTATCGTCAATTTTTTTTGTGCCAACCTGCCCTGTCAGTCCAAGTGCATGGAGGGTTTCGGCTAACGTTTCTAGACGTTTATCCCCCGTCTCTTGCCACTCGTGAATGATACTGGCAGCGTAATGTTCAAATGTGCCGGGATACCGTGGTCCGGTACTGGTCGGTTTGTAGGTACGTTCTGGGTTGCCGCGTAATCCGGGAAGGTGAATAATGTTGAAAATATGGGACTCAAGATTACTAGTAACGTTTAAGGACGTATGAGCATCTTGAGATTCAAAACGTAAAAAACATCGTGAACGTCTTACAGTCTCAGTCGTAGGACCCTTGGGAATCACATATTGCTCAACCAATGACTGGATGTCTTCAGGCGACATCTCAGGATACAGGGTGAAATGATTGGGCTGCCATAATGGAGCCTGCTCTGATTTGTTTTCTCTCGTCATTTCAACAAGCTCAATCCCGCTTTGTCTCTTTTTGAAAGTTACTGTTGTTAAAAAATAAGAATCAAATCCACGAGTCTCAATCCGAATCTGAAAACGATCTGTCCTCTCCTCGTTGACCAACTTGGACAAAAATTGTTCTGCCAACGTAAACTGAACGTTAGGTCCCTCAATCAACAACGGTCCCGGATCGTACGGTGCTTCCAGCGTCTGTTTCAGCATCAATAGCGGTTGCATGATACTCGATTTCCCGGAGCTATTTGCACCAGCAAGGATTGTCAGCGGACGGATGTCGATTGCACACTCTTCCGCGAGCGACTTGAAACCGCTCACTGCTATCTTGGTGATGCCATCGACCGTTTCTTTTGACATGCGTGGGGTACTCCCTTAAACATTCATGCCTGCGGAGGTATCAATATTGTGGTGATTTCTGCTGGCAGATTCACATTAGTGTTATTGCTTTGGCATAGTCTGCGATGGTGTGGTCAACCTCTCCTTTGACCTTGTAAGCAATCGTCGAATTGATTCGGTAATGTCTTCTTTAGGGTGAGAAGCTGAGGCACGACCGGTATTATTAGGATCAAGTTGTATTACTTTGGTAAGGTCTTCAATAGCGCGATCATGCTCACCTTTGTGGTAGCAAGCTATGCCACGACGAATATAGGCTTCAACATTATTTGGATCCGCTTCTATCACTGTATTAGTCAATTTTATCACAGTGTCATAGTCTTCAATTGCTAAGTCATACTCCTCCCGTGAACGATGAACGTCGCCGCTCAATAAATAGACTTGGGAAAGGAGTTCGTTGTTCCCCACTTGCGCTTCGGCGATGCTTTGGAGTGCTAACAAAAATGCGACAGTATCACCGTCTTTTTGATATTCTTCTTGAGAGGTTTCGAGATAGGCGACCGCCTCCTCGTAATCAGCAAGTCTTCCGATTAGGTAATCGCGGTATTTTCTCATTTCTCTCATTTTGCGGCCCCTTTGTATTCCGCCAGTAGGGTTTCGGCCGTCCAATTTCACTCACTTCCCTATCCCATCCGGTATTTGATGTCGTAGTTGATGATAAAGTCTAATTCATCAGCCGTGAAGTCGTGGTATTGGACGAGCACACGGTCTATCATGTCAATAATGGATTAAGAGAGTAGGGAAACTATTTCTTTTAGGAGTTGTGCACTTCGGTAGGGAACAACGATTGTTGTTCCCTACCGAATCCTTGATGGTGCCCCCGCTGTAGTTGCCCGATTCATCGGGGGTATCGGGGCAGGGCTGCCCCTCCCACGACAGGGTTTTGAGCGTTCAACCGCGTAAGTCCTAAAGAAGTTACTCGGTGTCTTTTGTGCCATACACTATTCCTTCAATACTTTTTCCATTTCGGCTATCAGTGCATCCACTTCAGCCGTGTTCACCCCGTCTGTTTTCTGTGGTAACGTCGGCTGCTCGACTGAGCCCGTGTTACTGCCCTCCCTCACCCTGTGCCGCCATTCAAACCACTGTCGCATCTCTGGGGGAATGACCGTTTGTCGCCACACACGCCGTGTGCCGACTGTGTCGTAACTACCTGAATGCTTGGTGGGGAGTCCTTCGTTGTACGCTATCTTGCTGTGGGCATAACAGTAGCGATATTCACCTTCAACCACGGTGTCGCAATATTCGCACGGGTGCCAATTATCTCTCACGTCGCAAAATAGGCAATATCCTTTGTACGCGTGAACGTAATAGCCGTTGCAATGGTCACACTGTGTGCGCTGATACACAAGACGCCGGTGTTTCACCCGCAAATCCCAACCGGCAAAATCTGCGGTGCGGACAACCCATTCCTTGCCCTGCGTCCGTGTATGCAGAATCCGCTTGATTTCGGTCAACGTGGCAGTTTCTGGAATGCACACCTTCAACGCTGCTACATCTTGTTCTGCCTTGACCGATTCCACTTCCAGATCGGTGGGGTTTATCAGTAAACGCAACGGGCTCGGCTCGCCTTGGGTGTGACCTTTGTTGATACCCGGTATCGGCTTACCCGTTCGCTTTGACCGGCAGGACGGTTGCAGGGTCAGAACAAAATCGTCCACTGCCACCGTTTTGTACACTACGTGCGGTGTCCCCATGTTTGGCAGCTTTTGTGCCTTTCCGACGCTGCCTTTTAACACTTCCTCAATCATAGCGTCAATTGTGCTCAAGTTGTGCCTCCAATGCTTTGATACAAAAAGAGGGCACCCACAAGGGGTGCCCCTACGCTATCTAGTTTCCTCTCACTTCCCCTTATCTAGTCCTTTTTATAGGGGACCTGATTGAATTATGCAATAGGGGTGCCTCCAATCGGCTTAAAGCAGGCGCGAGACCGGTTGCAGTTCTCTGGCGAAACAAACCGATCATCTGGTCCAACCACTGTCATCGTGCAGTTGCACCAGTAGTTCGAGAACGGATTGGTCTCGACAAGGTTTTGCAGGTTCCCGCCGTGGGTGTAGAGTGCCTTGGTACATAGGTTTTGACATATCGGTTTATTTAAGAGGGACGATCCTTTTTCTAATTGCATGTTCGTTCTCCTTTTCCAAAATTGATGCAGCTGTATTTAAGCGAGGTCCATTGCGGTGCGGCTGACAACGTTCCGAGTCAATGGGACCTTATAGCCGTTGTCAGTCATCGGTTCTGCGTTCGCCACCGCTGCCTCGCCAGCCTGCTTTGCCACCGCGTCTGTGATGCGTTTGCCATTCAATGCCGCTTCGGCTTCCTTGGAACGCCAAGGGATAGGAGCGACGCCACCGAGGACAACATTCGCTTTGCTGCAGATTCCGCCATTCATCTCGAAGAAAGCGGCAACGCTCACCAACGCAAAATCGAAAGAGCCGCGTTCACGGACTTTGAGGTAAGTGCTCTTTGTGCCTGCCTTCGGTTGAGGGACGTGCACCTCTGTGACGACCTCGTTCGGTTCAAGGACGTTTTCACGTTGCGGGTTGACATCGGGCAGGACGAAGAAATCCTCTAGCGGCATTGTTCTCTCTCCGTTGGGTCCCACAATTTTTACTGTTGCGCCGAGGGCGATGAGTGCCGGTGCCGTATCAGAGGGGTGGACAATGTAGACGGGACCCCCACCAAAGATTGCGTGGTACTTGTTCAATCCATCGACCGCGTAGCAGGTATCACCGCCCTTTTTGAGGCAGATAATGTCGGGATGGCGATAGTACCAGCAGCGGGGACGCTGACACAGGTTTCCGCCAAGCGTACCAACATTCCGAATCTGTGGCGATGCGACAGATTCAGCAGCCTCTGCCAGAACGGTGTAATGGTGCTGAATAGTTGGGTGTGCAGCGATGTCGGTGAGTGTTACGAGCGCACCGATGGTCAAGCCAGACCCATCCGCCTTGATCTCATCCAGACCGGGGATAGATTTGAGGTTGACCACCTTCTTAGGCGTTTCGATGTATTCCTTCAGTTCGCCGAGGAGATCCGTTCCTCCCGCGATCATTTTTGTCTCGCTCCAGTCGTCGCTCAATAACGAAGAGGCTTGCTCGACATCTGCTGCGTTGACGTAGGCAAAATTTTCCATCTTTTCATCTCCTTCCTTTTCCACTAACCGAGAGCGTTGAGGACTCTGTCCGGTGTAATCGGGATTTCCCGGATGCGGACACCGATTGCGTTGTAGACAGCGTTTGCAATTGCGCCTGCTGTCGGGATTGTCGGCGGTTCACCGATTCCCGTTATTTTCCGGTCGGTATCGTATGCGATGGATACAATCTCAGGGATCTCCATCGTGCCGGGGATTTTGTAATCCTCAAGGTTCGGGTTAATCATCACGCCGGTCTGGTCGTCCATGATGCGCTCCTCAAGCAACGCATAGCCCAATCCCATGATGACCGCGCCATTGATCTGGCTCTCAGTCGTCAGACGGTTGACTACCAAACCACAGTCTTGGATGGCGACAATTTTGATGACATTGACAATGCCAGTTTCCGTGTCAACTTCGACCTCGGCAAACTGGACGCCGGCGGTATCACCGACGCGGAGGTTTTCGTCCCATTCGCCACCTTCGGAGATGGTCTCCATGCCGAGATACCCCGTCGCCTCTTTCCACGGGAGGTGCATCCTTAGATCTGATTCGGTGTAAATCCTGCCACCGGCGGCGCGTAAATCTCCCGGCACTGCTTCTACCAGCGGTGCAATATGCTCAAAGAGCTTACGCTTGGCTGCCATCGCTGCGGTCTTTATCACCGGTGCGACAGAGCCGATTGTCTGGCTACCCCCACTTCCGCGAGAAGGTAGTCCCGGTTCTGTATCGCCAATTTTGACCGTGATGTCTTCGGGACGCAGCCCAAGTTCTTCCGCAACGATAATGGCGATAACCGTCCGGATAGCTGTGCCGATATCTTGCGTGCCGGTGACCGCTTCGACAGCACCGCTTGCGTGGATGGTCACACGGGCTTCTGTTCCTGCACTACCGCCGCCACCCCACAATCCGCAGCCCATACCAATACCGCGTTTCTTGACACCTGTACTGGATCCGGGGATTCTGTTGCGTCGGTGCCAGCCGATCTCCTGCGCGCCGAGCGTATACTCGCCTTGACGGATTCTGTTTCGTCTTGCGTCGCTATCGCTGTTTATCCTGCGGAACTCTAACGGATCCATATTCAGCTGTTCAGCGAGTTCGTCCATCAACGAATCCATGGCGAAGGCACCCTGTGGATGACCCGGTGCGCGCATGGCACGGGCACTGCCCGCGTTGATCGCGACAGCAGATTTTTCAGTCCGGTAATTCGGCACATGATAGACGTAGGGACCGGTGAAACCTGCCCCACTACCGATGCCGCCTGTGCCGTAGCCACTCATATCGTAAGCGATGAAGCGACCATCTTGTGTTGCACCGGCACGGACCTGCTGTGTCATTGACGGACGGTTGCCGGCAACGAGGTGCTCATCCTTACGCGTCAACATCAGCTTAACAGGTGCGCCCGCCTTTCGTGCTAGCTTCGCAGCGGTGATCCCTTCCACTCCGGGACCGAACTTACTGCCAAAGCCACCGCCCATGTGTTCGGTGATGACACGTACCTGATTTTCGGGCAGCTCAAAATGCCGTGCGAGGTTTTGGCGTGTACCAAAGACCGCCTGCGTCGAAGCCCAAACGGTCAGGTTATCCCCTTCCCATTCGGCAACATGCCCATGTGTCTCCAGACAGACATGGGTTTGAACCGCCGCGTGGTAGGTTGTCTCAACCTCGACTGCGGCTTCAGCGAAACCCGCCTCAAGATCACCACGTTCGTCGACTCGTGGTTCACTTTGGTTGCCCATCCAGTCATCACGAATTTGGGGGGCACCTTCCGCTTTCGCCCCCTCAACATCGACGACATAGTCCAATTCATCATAGTCATATTGAATCAATCGAGCCGCATCTTCCGCGATGTCAGGAGTGATAGCGGCGACCGCAGCAATCTCTTGCCCTTCAAAGCGCACCTTTTTCCCCGGTTCAATCAGCGGGAGGACAGCTTTGACACCGGGCAATGCCTCCGCTGCGCTGAGGTCAATGTCAGTGATGGTCGCATGTGCAACCGGTGATCGCAGAATATGACCGTAAAGCATTCCGGGACGATTGATATCAAATGTATACTTTGCCTTTCCAGTAACTTTATCAGCACCTGACAAACGCGCGATCCGTTTCCCAATCAAGCGCGAATCCCTTGCTTTTCCCCATGATGCCATTTTCTAGCCTCCCATCTTACTCGAAGCCGTTTTGACCGCCTCAAAGATAAAGGGATAAGTCCCACAGCGGCAGATGTTACCCGCCAACCCTTCCTTAATCTCTTCATGGCTTGGGCTCGGATTCTGATCTAAAAACGATTTCGCAGCTACGACAAAACCGGGTGTGCAGAAACCGCACATCAAGGCGTCGTGCTGGACAAATGCCTCTTGGACTGGATGTAATTGGTCGCCGTTGGCAAGTCCTTCGACGGTGGTGATCTGCTTCCCTTGTGCGTCAAGAGCTAGCATCATACAAGCGTAAACTGCCTTTCCGTCAACCTGCACTGTGCAGCCACCGCACTCGCCACGTTCGCAGATGGACTTTGCACCGGTCAAATCCACGCGGTTTCCACTGGTATCGAAACTGTCTCGCAAAACGCTCAACAATGTCGTGCGTGGTTCTACCTCAACTTCATAGGTCTTGGCGTTGATATTGAGTTTGATTTTAGCGCGGGTAATCTCTTCACCCATCTGAGCTTCCGCCGCTGTCTCCGCACTGATGAGAACAGTCGGTGCAACGCTTGCGGCGACCGCGCCCGTGCCCACGCCTTTCAGGAAACTCCGCCGCGATATGGTCGTTTCCTGAGTTTGCTCTTTCTCTTTTGACATGTCGTCCTCCTATCTTAAGCGATCAAGAGTCAAAAAAGTTTCGAGGGCACCCACAAGGGGTGCCCCTATAAAAATAGATTAATGAGGCACTCCAGAATTTTTCCGTTGTAACCACTCAATGATGTTGAAAATCCTGAACACAATCTATCATATTTCGGGGGTTCCGTCAAGCGAAAATACTATTTCAGGCTTTGCCCCCAATGCTGCGATTGATAATGTTCAGTTGTGTGCTTTTTGTTGAGGGTTTTCTTTTCACTTGACGCCAAAACTTGGGTATGATAAACTGCCTTGAAACTTGCACATACATGGGAGAAGGGCACCCACAAGGGGTGCCCCTACTTTCGTTAGATCTTTAGAAGGGAGTCCAGAGATGAAGACCAAGATTTTCATATTAATGGCAATCGCGCTGTTATTGACCGTTGCCGGTGCGTTAGCTACACAGCCTGAAACTGTACAGGGTGAGTATTTGGAAGCCCGATCCGTCAGTGTCTATGTCGGGGCATGTCACTACGGTGCTGAATATGTCGAAGGGGGCAGGGAGGCGACCCTCGTTTGGAATATTCGCCAAGGGACCTGGAAGGGTGTTTCGTTAGACGGGTTGACCGTTGTTGCAGTGGTGACAGCGCAGAACAACCTTGCGATTGATACCAACACACGCCGCAGCGTCCTGTATATCGACGAGAATGCGACATCGGAACAACAGTCTGCCTTAACCGATCTGATAACTGCGAAACGCAGTGCAGTTCTCGGCGAAGTTGTTAGCACAGAGAGCACGCCAATTGCCTTCGCTAAGGAAGGTGTGAAATACGATCTGCGGGTTGGGGAAGTGCTAACGTTATCGGTTTCGCGCTATCCTTGCCAAAACTGCACACAGCCTCACCAGATTTGGTACAAGCCGCTGGAGCAGCTTGATGCCCCTATCGTCGGTAAATCGACCACCTATTGCTATCAAGACAAAATTCTCTCCGTCACTTGGAATTGTGGCGAAGACACCAACAACGTTTTCGTTGGAGATTTTGCAATGTAGATTATCTGGGTGGAGGGTTGTGTCTTCCCACCTTCCACCCTTCCTTCCCGCCCAACCAACTCCTATCCCCGATATGCACTATTTCTTTATCCTTATATAACCGTTGCTTTAACAGATCAGAGGAAATATCAATGCTAGACAATAACGTGTTTTTAGGCGAACTTACACGGAAAGAACTTGGGGAAGCCATCTCCAGCGGCACTATAAAAGGGGCGATTGTCCCAACGGGTGCCACCGAACAGCATCAGGACCATCTGGCGATGATTCACGATACCGTCAGCGTCACGGAAATCGCCAAACGGGCTGCGACGA
Source organism: Candidatus Poribacteria bacterium (assembly GCA_965116925.1). Lineage (GTDB taxonomy): Bacteria > Poribacteria > WGA-4E > WGA-4E > PCPOR2b > PCPOR2b. The sequence continues at coordinate 6,237,801 of OZ220744.1, forward strand.
ACTTTTATCCCCATGTGCTAGTCACACCCACCGTTCCTATGTCGGTGTCGGAACACCACATGGCTCGGGGCGGTGCGTTGACGATACGGCCGGAGATCCATCTTGAGTATGTCCACGATGTGTGTCGCAGCCTGAAGCGGCTGGGTGTTCCAAAAGTCATGGTGCTCAACGGTCATGGCGGCAACAAGCGCGAGAATCTTGAACCTGTTGCTCCCGATGTCATGAAACGGATTGATGATCTGGGTGTCACGTATGTGACCTATTGGGAAACTGCCCCACAGTCCTTTTATGAGGCGAATCTGGAGTTAGAGCGAAGCGCGGGTCACGCCGGGGAGTTTGAGACCTCATTTGCGATGGTCGTTTTTCCTGAGCGCATCCGCACAGGCGAGGTCAATTACGACAACGCAAAATTGGCAACCATCCCCAAGGGTGGCGAGATTCTCAACGCCGTTGTCGCAGGCGTTACTGAACGGGTTCAACAGATGCTTGATGGAGCGTAGGATACGATCAAATCGTAGGGAACGCAGATCTGCGTTCCGCACAAGGAGGTTATAGTGGCTACATATAGTTTAGCTTTGGGGCTTTTCTTTCTGGATGCAGAGGACAAGGCAAGGCATAATCTCGTCGCGGCACTTGAGTCAATCGCTGCCGCAGGTTTCAGCGAGACTGAGTTGATGGCAGAAGGCGACGAGTGGCAGGAACCGGGGGCACACGACGCGGGACCGTGTCGTGAGGCACTGGAGCGATTTAAGATTTTTCCGCACACGATACACACACCCATGTCGGGCGTGAACTTGGCAAGTTCAATCGAGGAGATTCGGCGTGATAGTGTCACGCGTATTGGGGATGCGATGCGATATCTCGGAGAGCTTGGTGGACGGACTGCAATCGTCCACCCAACGGGTGCTACCACCTCTGAAGAACCACCTTATGCGCTAGAAAACGTCGGTGCAGCAGCGGAGCGTATCCACCGTTCTGTCAGTGAACTGGTTGCGGTTGCAGAGGCAACTGGGGTTCGTATTGCGTTAGAGAATCTCCCGAATACAAGCATACCGTGCCGTCCGCTGAAGTCTATGGAGGAGTTACGCGCATTCATCGCTGGCTTTCCGCCTGAACATGTCGGACTCTGTCTAGACACAGGTCACGCTTGTATCAGTGGGCTTGATGCGGCGGAGCAGGCGCGGGTCGCATCGGAAAGGCTTTGCGCGCTGCATATACAGGATGTGGATGGCAAAGACGACTGCCACTGGGTTCCGGGACACGGCATCATTGACTGGTCAGCCCTAGGAACGGCACTTGCAGATATCAGCTTCGATGGTGCATGGACGATAGAGGCACTAGCAGGACGCACGGACGCAACCGCAGAACAGGTGGCTGCCGAATGCACGGCGTTGTCCAAAGATTGGGAAGCAGGGGGGATGTCGAATCCAGGGTAGGGGTAACTTCTGTTGTAAGGTAACATTTATGTTAAATTCATCCACGAATCTACGCGAATTAGGGCGAATTTATTGGCGTGATTCGTGGATGGGTTTTTGCTCATCCCGCCTGTGGAAAAGATTCATTCCTTTTTATCAGGAACCAAAGACGATAGTAGGCTATGAGAGCTTATATCTCTATTAAATATCGTGAAGACAATAGTAATAGAAATTGTATTGAGAAAATTGCATCGGCACTTGAGCAAAACGGCTTTGAAACAGTATGTATCACTCGGGATATTGAGAAATGGGGACAGATTGAATTAAGTCCCGAAGAATTGATGCAAAGGACATTTTCGGAAATTGATTTAAGTCATCTAATCGTGATTGATTTAACAGAAAAAGGGGTGGGATTGGGTATCGAAGCGGGTTACGCATACGCTAAGGGAATCCCTATTGCAGTAATCGCGAAGAAGGGCTCCGATATTTCCGCAACATTACAGGGCATTTCGCAGCAACTGTTTTTGTATGATGAAGTCGATGATCTTACACACTTTTTCAAAGATACAATCTTGTTCGGCAATCAAATGAAGGATTCGGACCTACATTGAGGTTGTCGAAGGACTGACAGAGGCGTTCAAAAACGCAATTTTACCCGATACTGTGGAGCATATATGATTACGATCACGGCGACGACACCGCTCACCGGACCGCCAGCATGGGCGGTGTTAGAGCGGCAGCTGTTTGATCTCATGAGCCAATCGGTGTATCCATTCTTGGAAAAATACACCCATCCTGATGGAAGCCTGATCTGGGAAGGAAATATCGGCGGCAGCGAAGACGATTTCTACGAAAGCTTTTATAATTGGCCCCTGCTTTATCTTTTGGGCGGTGGGGATCATCTTTTGGAGTTGGGGGTGCGGCAGTGGAACGCTGTCACCCGCCAGTTGACCCAAGCGGGACAGGTTCACAAGGAATACGCTCGACGGGATGATCAATTCCATCAAGCCGAGAGCGACATCTATTTCTATCTGCTCTGTACCGCTGATCCAAATCGCCCGGAACACCTTGAACGGGCACGACGGTTTGCCGGGCTATACATGAACGAGGATCCTGAAGCCCTCAACTACGATCCTGTGCATAAAATCATCCGCTCCCCTTACAACGGCAGCGACGGTCCGGATATGTCGATGGCTGAAGGACGTTCCTATAACTATTCCCCCGGAATGGCGCGATACGGCTTACCCCACTACGACATTCCCGGCATTACCCAAATTGAAGACCTGAAAGATCCAACCCTTGCACGGCGCATGGGCGAAGCGATGAATCAACGCATGAGTCGCGGGGATGTGGTCGCTAACCTCGCAGTCACTAGTTTGGTGACCAATGCTTATCTCATGACCGGCGAAGAAAAATATCGCGCTTGGGTGCTAGAGTACACGGACGCTTGGATAGAACGCGCCCAACAGAACGATGGACTGCTTCCAGACAATGTTGGGTTGTCTGGTCAGGTCGGTGAATATATTGAGGGAAATTGGTATGGTGGGCTTTACGGCTGGACCTGGCCCCACGGATTTTACAATGTCCAGATGGCAGCGTTGGTTGCGGCATCTAACGCCTACCTCCTAACCCAAGACGCTAGCTACTTGGATCTGCCGCGTATTCAGATGGATCGTATTGTGGAGCGCGGCGAAATTCGTGATGTTCGTGAAGAGTACATGAGCCTCGGTGAACACTGGATTGGTCAATTTTCAGCGTTGGGGGAACAGCACGAGACCTGCCTCGTTCCGTACCGCTACGGGGATGCAGGTTGGTTCGACTATCAGCCGATGTCGCCAATCTACCCGGTGTCGCTCTGGAATCTTTCTATGGAATCAGAAGATTGGGAACGGATTGAGGCAATCCGCCAAGCCAGTGGATACGACTGGAATAAAGTGTTTTCCTTCCACACCAAAGAAGATGCGGGACATGAACAACCTTGGATCCGCTTTCTAGCGGGTGATAACCCGACCTATCCCGAAGAAATTTTACGCGCCAGTTACCGTCAGGTCTGCCGCCGATTGGATCTTGTTCGCGGAGATGAAGAGGCGACCACCCATCAAGACCCTCACCGCTGGCAGCAGACCAACCCGGTGACAACCGAGGCGTTGATTCAACTGACGTTGGGTGCACCACAGCTGATTTACAACGGAGGTCTCCTGATGTCTCGCCTCCGTTACTTTGACTTCAACCGGAAACGCCCCGGTCTGCCCGAAGATACCGCCGCCCTCGTCGAAACGCTTGAAGCGAATCGGACGGTGGTGCGGTTGGTCAACCTCAGTCCCTTTGAGACAAGAGATATGGTAGTCCAAGGAGGGGCATTTGGCGAACACCAATTTACGGAGGTTCGGTATACCCATCGCACAAGTGAATATCCGGGAGCAACTGTAGACTATGCTGCACCGCCTGTAACCGAAAACACCCGGACCGCGTCCATAGGGGCGAGTCGCTTCCGGGTTGTTCTGCCCCCTGCGACCGAAATCAGGCTTGACTTGGGAACCGCGTGTTTCGTTAATCAACCCTCCGCTGCCCTTCCTTGGTAGGCTAGGAAATACCGCATAGGCGGAAGTTTTGTAGATACGACTATCACGCTGTCCAGTATAAACTATAAATATGGAGATGTATCGCTATGCTAACACCATCGCAAATCGACGAGTTTCATCGCGACGGCTTCCTCAACGGTGGTCGCATTCTCACCGATGAAGAGTTGGAGGCACTGAGGACGGATTTAGACGGTATCTTAGAAAGAGGCCCCGACAGCTTTTCCAGTGAAGAACCGCAACCGGTGTCGTTCCGCAACATGTCTCGGCGAGGAGATGAATCCACCGAACTCGCTGTTTGGCAGATTGTCAATATCTGGGAGGCGTCCTCAGCCTTTGAGAAGCTAATCTACCACCCCTCCATCGTTAAGGGGATAAGTCAGTTGACGGATGCCCCCAATCTGATGGTCTGGCACGACCAGATTCAGTACAAGCCACCCAACTACGGTGGAGCAACCCGATGGCACCAAGATGCTCCGCTATGGCCCATCATCCTTCCGATGACCCCTGTATCGGCGTGGATCGCTTTGGACGATGCCGATGAGGAGAATGGCTGTATGTGGATGGTGCCCGGAAGCTACAAATGGGGCGATCAGATGGAGTTCCTTCGCACCCAACATCACCTTGAACAACGCGAAGAATTTATGAACATTGAAGGGTTTTCTCCACCCGCTGATTCGGAAGTCAAAGCTGTAGCACCGCAGCCCCGACCAGTCAAAAGTGGTGAGGTGTCATTCCATCATTCGCTGACGTGGCACGGCTCACCTTTCAACCGGTCTGACCGACCACGGCGAGCTATCGCCATTCACTACATGACCGGGGAATCACGTTTTGTGGCAAACGGTCAACATTTAATGAAGCAGTTTGTAACGTTGGAAGATGGTGAACCGATGGCTGAAGCCGGCGAACATTTCCCTGCTGTCTGCCGAGATGGTGAACCCCTTGGTGCCCCCGCATAGTTGGGAGCGTTGTTGGGAACCGGTTAAAGATATAACGGAAAAACAGCTATGAAAAGTAGGTCGCGTATTGCACTCGGATCGATTCTCACCGAGTGCAACGAATTTGGCGGAGTGCCCATTGATATAGGGTGGTTTGAACGTTATGAGCTATGTCGAGATGAGGAAGTCTTGCGGGTTGACGCCGGCGTAGTAGGTGGGATGCTGCAGGTGATGCGCGAATGCGGAGCGGAGGTCGTTCCCCTGATTTATGCGAGCACCTGCCCCGGAGGTCCCCTGACCGCCGAGTGTTATAATCAACTCAAGACAGAACTCCTAGATCGCTTACGCGCTGCCACTCCTGTTGATGGGGTGCTGTTGCCGCTACACGGTGCTGCGACGGTCGAAAACATCGGTGATCCAGAGGGCGATCTCATCAAAGCGGCACGTGCAATCGTCGGGGAGGCGATACCGATTGTCGTCACGCTCGACCTACACGCGCATGTCACAGCCGACATGGTTCGTTTCGCCGATGGGCTAATTGCGTGGGAGACCTATCCTCACCGCGATGCCTTTACCACCGGTGAGCGTGGTGCTCGGCTGCTCTGGAATATGCTACAGGGACGCTGCCGTCCAACTATGGCGATGGCAAAAGTGCCGGTGATTACTAGCGCGATTCATGGTTCAACCGAAGACAACGATCCTTTTGCCAAAATTATGCGCGCTGCTAAGGCACTTGAAGGGCGTGATGATGTCCTATCCACTAGTGTTTTCTTGGTTCATCCCTACTTGGATCAGCCGGACATGGGCAGCGGTGCATTGGTAATCACAGATAACGATATGGAGATGGCAGTATCGCTTGCAAATCAGCTTGCGGAACAGTATTGGACGCGACGGTTTGACCTTGAACCCAACATCCACACTCCAAGCGAAGCCATTGCCAAGGGATTAGAGGTAGAGGGCGGTCCGGTGCTCTTGATTGAAGCAGCGGATTGTTGTGGTGGCGGTGCAGCGGGCGATAGTGTTGCCACATTAACGGCACTACTTGATGCAAAGGTAACTGTACCTTCACTCGTGCCTGTAGCGGATCCAGAAGCTGCGGCTGCCTGCCATCGTGCCGGTCTCGGTCAGGAGGTCACCGTTGCCTTGGGACATAGACTCGATCCACGCTGGGGGAAACCGTTGACTGTGACGGGCACAGTTAACCGTCTGAGTGATGGTCGTTTCCGCTATATCGGTGGGATTTGGGACGATGTTGAGGGTAACATGGGTCCATCGGCGGTGTTGACCATCGGTGCAATTCAGGTGCTCATTGCTACACACGGGACCTATGACTGGGCGGATGAGCAGTTTCGTTCTATGGGGATGCAGCCACCCGATACCAAGTTCATTGTTGTCAAAAACCCGATGAACTACCGCCTTGCTTACGGTGAAATTGCCAAGGCAGCTTTTATCCTTGACACACCCGGGGCAACACCGGCGACATGCCGACATCTTCCCTACAGACATCTCAAGCGACCCTATTTTCCGCTCGACACGGAGATCCCTAGACTTACACCAACCATCCTTCAATAGACAACACACCACACAGGAGAACGATATGAATGACAGACGTTATCGAGCAGCTCTCATCGGTTTAGGGCGTATTGCCGATACTATTGACGATGAAGTGATAGGCGATGGCTGGCTCGTGCCATTCAGCCACATGGGCAGCTATATGGACGTGCCAGAGGTGCAGGTGGTCGGTGCCGCCGATCTATACGCCGAACAGCGAGAGGCATTTGGTGAACGGTGGACCATTCCAGACGCGCATCTTTATGAGAACTACGAGGAGATGCTTGAGCGCGAGAAGCCCGACATCGTGAGCATTTGCACGTCCGCCGCGCCACGCGCAAAAATTACGATGGACATCGTGCGTCTAGTACGTGAAGGGCGGACGGGTGTGAAGTGCATTTGGGTGGAAAAGCCGATGGCGACTTCTCTGGAGGAAGCCGATGCGATGGTCGAGGGCTGCCGCGAGGCGGGTATCATCCTCATGATGAACGCGATGCGCGCCTCCGATGTATACTACCGCAGGGCACGGGCACTCATCGACGAAGGTGTGCTGGGCAAGATGCTGCAAATAACAGCGCACGGTTCAGGCAATCTGTCGCACATGGGTGTCCACTGGCTGGGGGCGATGTGCGTTCTGGCAGGCGAGAATGAACGTGTCTCTTGGGTTGTAGGAGAGGTGGAGAGCGACGAAAAAGCCGCAGCCGATGCAGACCTTGCCGGTAACGCCTATATGGCATTTGAAAACGGTGCCCGCGGATTCTGCCGTATGCTGCCGAGTGCCGCATCAACATGGACGCTCGACGCAATCGGTGAGCACGGCACGATTCATCTCCGCAACGCCAACGATGGCTATGAGTTCGAGTTGTGGAAAATGGGAAAGGTCACTGACGACGCGCCAGCCACGCCGGTGCGGCATATCTTCCCGCGTCCCCAACGGATCTGGAGCGCGGGTGTGGGACAGGTCAAGGATGCCATCAACTGTATTGAAACGGGCAAAACACCCAACTGTTCTGGCGATATGGGACGGCATCTGTTGGAACTTGCCATCGCCATCCGTGAATCGCACCGCCGGGGCAATGTGCGTGTAGACCTTCCGCTCCCCGATCGTAGTCTATATATCCGTTCAGCAGAAACGCTGCGCGGGGAGATGCCGCGAGCACTCGTCAATCCCATGCGTCGTCGACCAGCGCATCTCATTTCTGATATAGCGAGGCGTGAAGGTATAGGGAAGCGTCGACCTGTTTCGTAGTATTGGCAGATCCCCGATAGAATCGGGTTCAAAGCAACTTGTGCCTACCCAAAGTGGGCAACCACAAGGGTTGCCCCTACAGGAGAAATTAAATGTCCGAACCCCAAACGGCGAAGCAGCCGAATCTTTTATTTATCATGCCCGATCAGCTGCGGGCGGATTTCCTGAGCTGCTACGGTGCCACTTTCATTGATACGCCGCATATTGACAGCATTGCAGAGGAGGGTGTGCGTTATGAGCGTGCCTATTCTGCCTCGCCGATATGTGTGCCGGCTAGAGCGTCGCTCCTAACAGGGCTCAACGCAATCAAAAACGGTGTGACCGATAACGGTCAATGGTTAAACCCTGATCTCGCTGCGTCCGGCATAGAAACCTGGCCCCAAACCCTTTCCAAGCAGGGTTATTATACCGCTGCTATCGGCAAGATGCACTTCTATCCGTGGGACATCAATCTGGGATTTCAGTACCGAGTCGCCGCCGAAGACAAACGGTGGTTAGAGATCCGCGATGACTACTATCACTTCTTGAAGGAAGGTGGCTACCGAAAGCTCCACGGAAACGAGCACCCCGGCTATCACGAAAACAAGGGCGCGATCATCAACAAAATTCCTTGGGGCTATTCGGTCGATCGCTTCGTGGGACAGGAGGCGTGTCGTTTTATCCGCAACTACGGTGATGAGAGCCCCTTTGCGATGATGGTCGGTTTTCCGGGACCTCACTGCCCTTACGACCCCAATGCTGAATTTTTAGAGGGCTTCGATCCAGCCGACATGCCCGATTCCATTCCGGCGGTAGAGGGGGATACCCCAAGACTTCGTCGGCAAAATATCGAGGGCAACCGTGGACCATGGAACGGTGTTGATTACACCGAATTTACGGAGGTGCACAAGAAGAAGATTCGAGCACACTATGCGGGGTTGGTCAAACAGATCGACTACGAGATAGGACAGATCCTTGATTCTCTGCGCGAAAAAGAGCTGTTGGACAACACGATTATCATTTTCTCCAGCGATCACGGCGATTATCTCGGCGACCACGATTTCATCGGCAAGGGCACGTTCTTTGAATCCAGCATCCATGTGCCGCTGATGGTTCGCCTGCCGTGGGCCAGCGAATCGAAGACGTGCACAGATATAGTCGAATTGGGCGATGTGACCGCAACGATGCTACATTTCGGTGGGTGCGAAATCCCTGACTACATGGACTCTATACCGTTGCCCGAACTCGACATCCCACGCAAAAACCGGAGGGAGCGCGTCGTCGGGATGGTCAGGGGTGGCTGGATGATTTATGATGGTCAGTGGAAGCTATGTAAATACGGGAGTGGTGAGGTGTTGCTGTTTAATCTGTCGGAAGATCCGAATGAACAACATAACCTGATGAAAGACAACCGTTATCAGGAAGAGTATACCAGATTGGATGCCGAACTGACGCGAGAGATTATGAATTCAATGGCTCTTTCTCATGAGAGTAAACGGGTATATTCTAAGGATCTTGCCGGTAATCCAGTGTTCGGTAAGGAAGATTGGCAGCGCCCCTATCCGAGAAATATCAACGATGTTGACTAAGCAGTTTGGCTAGGGAAGGATGGAGAAACCGAGTTTTTGACAAAAACTCGGTTTCTGGTGCCTTATCAATTTTGAAAATTTAATCTACGCATACATAAGGAGATTTTCTATGAAACAGAATGTTTTGTTTTATGCACTCACTTTGATGGTCGGGACGATGTTCTGGCTAGGTTGCGGTGGTAAGACAGCTACCGACGAGGGTATGGCAAAAGCCGAAAAGGTAGCCCACCAAGAAATTATGGGACAAATCACGGCGATTGATAACCATGCCAACGTCGTGACTGATATTAAACCCGCTGCATTCACTGCGCTCGGTTGGAAGCTGAAAGACACTATCACAGTCGAATTTGAGGATGGGCGGGAGATCACCTGTCGCTACGTTGAAAACTATGGCGATGTGCCGGTCGGAGATTATTTGGTACGTTTCAGCGTAGAGCAGAGTGTGCTTAAGATTGCCATTAACGAAGGCTATCTGGCAGAGACATTGAAGATTAAAAGCTCCGGCAAAGTCGTTCTCCGCAAAATGCAAACTCAGGGTAGTGACCAATAGGCGACCAATAACTGAAGGCGACAAATTCATGGATACGAATCGACCATTCGCTGCCGCGCCCGCTGCAGAGCCAGCGGGGGAATTTCGGACCCCCGAAGACATTCCTCCCGAAGGGATACGATGCATCCCGGCTAATGCCTATGAGCCAGATCCGTGGATTGAACTGGCTTGGAATCTAAATCAGGGATGGGCATGGTTGACGCTTTACGTGACACCGGGCGATCTACCGATTCAACAGTGGCATCAAAAATTCTCTATCCCCGATATGTCCTACGCGGGAGGCGTTTCCGTGATTCGGGGCTTAACTCATTTGGCGAATCTACTCCATTCCATGTATACTGCGAATCCTGATACGGTTGGGTTCACCCCGCAGATAGCAGCGGCACTGGAGAATTTCCGTACCTTCCTAACTAGATGAAGGCGGTTTCTGGGAAACTATTATTCACGCCCAAAGGGCATGGCTGAATCAATACGAGTGCAAACAATGGAAATCAAAACACGCATACTGGGTAAAACAGGACTCAACGTCAGCGAACTTGGGCTTGGCTCTGCTTTTATGGCAGGTCAAGGGCAGGCTGGCGTAGATCGTTGCGTAGACTATGCGGTTGATCACGGCGTGAACTATTTCGATACAGCCGCGAACTACGGGGATGGTAGGGATGAGACCATGCTAGGTGCCGCCCTAAAGGGAAAACGGGAGAAGGTTATCCTTGCTACCAAAGTGGGATTTACAAACCGTGAGCACTACCGCTTAGAAGGACATCGCAGTGCTGACCAGCTCATGGAGCAGTTCGAGAGTTCCCTCAACCGACTTCAGACCGATTACGTGGACATCATTCAGATTCACGAGGCGGATTACCTGAAGTGGTGGACTGACGATAGCTCCGATGATGAAACGTCAGCGGATTGGGGTGCACTCATTGAGGATGACATAGACTACGACTTCTCTAATGCTCCAGCGGTCGAATTTCTCGCCAACGCAAGGCGTAGCGGCAAAGCGCGTTTTATCGGATTGACGGCGAAGAATGCCCGCCTGTTGGAGCGAATACTGAAAGTGGTTGAGGTTGATTCTGTTATGGCAGCGCATCAATTCAACCCGGTCTTTAGGAATGCTGTCGAATTCCTGTTCCCCACCGCTCAAGACTTGGGGGTGGGCGTTGTGATTGGTGCACCGCTGATGAAAGGTTGGCTCGCTGTCCCCCAAAACGCGTGGCAAGAAAACCCTCCCGGTTGGATGGACGAAACCTTCAAGGCGTCCTATTTCAGGTTCCTCGATATCCATGTGGACGCTGGGATTCCCATGGCAGAACTCTGCATCCGGTGGATGCTCTCAGAGCAAAGGCAACAGTCCATCGTCGTGGGTTTCAGTAATCTCCAGGAAGTCGAATTCAATATGTCTGCTGCGCTCCATGGAGCACTTCCAGACGACCTCAACGCTGCGATAGAGGAGATTGGAATTGTCCATCCCCTCACCTATCAGGGGCGGACAAAGATCTGACGACCCGAAAAGAGCGAGGAGAATCATACGATGTCAGTGGACATTCAGAAAATGGCGGAACAAATTCTGGTTGAGGGTTTCTGCATTCTACGAGACCAGTTTCCTATCCCCACTATTGAGGCTTGCAACGAAGCCTTTGCACCGATCCTACGCGATTATGTCACCGAGCACGCAGAGAACCCAAACCGCGGACCATGTAGGCACTACATCACACTGCCTTTCGAGCCGCCGTTGTATAATCCCTGCTTCTTCGACGACGATGCGGTTATTGCCATTGCAAGCCAAATACTAGGGGAGGATTTCGCGATCGATCAGTACGCTAGCGACACCCCGCTCAAGGGTTCGGTGTATCAGGAAATTCACGGCGACGTCGGGCCCCTCTTCCGTGAGAACCCCGACTTCCAACATCCGCCTGCGATTCTTGCGGTGAATTTTCCTTTTATTGATGTCACGCCGGCACACGGACCGTTTGAGGTTGCACGTGGAACGCATCTGTTGCCAAAAGCGGAGGCGTTGCGTCGGATTGAAGATGGCGAAATTCCGCTTGAACCGCTGCTGATGAATGCCGGTGATGTCCTCGTCCGAGATCCCCGTTGTCTGCACCGAGGGACGCCCAACCGTACGAACACTCCGCGTCCTGTTGCAGTATTTGCATGTCTCCGTGGCTGGATGCAGCGAGAACACCGGGAACGGAACCCAATTCCTGAATATGTCTGGACGGGGTTTTCGGAACGCGAAAAACAGTTGATGCGAAAGCTGCCAAGGACACTGTAAACCTTACAATAACAGGGCTTACGCAAATTTAGCATACAAGGGGTAGATTTTTGATTTTTAACCCCCTAAATCCCCCTTATCAGGGGGACTTTGGAAACTTCGCACAGGTCGGAGTTATTGGTAAATGTCCACTTATTTTTAGAATTTACTATAATCACGTTTTACGCATCACGTTTCACGCGCTTAACGTATTGCATTTTCTTTTTCCATGAGCCAATAAGGATTCATATATACCTATCCCAAACGGAAAGGGAACACTATATGGCAAATAAATATACCGCGGCGATTATCGGCTGCGGATCTATCGGCAATGCCCACATGGACGGCTACAGTTTGAATGACAATGTGGAAGTGGTCGCAGTCGCCGATCCACTATTGGTCGCCCGTGAAGAATATATGGAGAAGTACAACATTCCGCAGGGCTACGCCACCGTTGAAGAGATGCTGGAGAAAGCGAAGCCGGATATCGTCAGCGTATGCACATGGCATCCGCTGCATCCAGCACCGACCATCGCGGCGGCGCAAGCGGGGGTCAAAGCTGTCATCTGCGAAAAACCGATGGCGACCAGTTTAGGTGCAGCGAACAGCATGGTCGATGCCTGCGAAGCGAGCGGCACGAAGCTGATAATCAGCCATCAGCGACGCTTTACGCCCGGTTGGGAGAAAGCGCGTGAGTTGATTCAGGAGAAAGCAATCGGCGATCCGGTCTTGGTAAACTGCAAAATCGTGCAGGGGTTACTCAATTGTGGTACACATGCGATCGACGGTTCGCGCTTCGTTTTGGGTGACCCGCAAGCACTCTGGGTGATGGGAGCGGTAGAGCGGGATACAGATCGCTATGAGAGGGATACGCCAATCGAAGATAGCTGCATGGCACTGGTACAGATGGAAGGTGGGCTGCAACTCTTTATACAGTCAGACCTGTGCATGGAGGGCGCAGCGGCGGGCGGTTTTCACATCCGAGGCACCGAGGGCATGTTGGATGTCAGCGAAGCCGGAGTCAGGTTGTTTAACGCCGAATCCAATGGTTGGGAACAGGTGCCCTTACGCGTGGCAGCAGACGAAATTCGACCCATCGGCGGGCAGACCAACGCCGCGCAGGTGCGTGAACTTATCGCTTGGATCGAAGGCGGTCCCGAACACCGGGGGGCCGGCAGAAAAGCGCGTGCGACTGTAGAGATTATGATGGCGCTCTATGAATCCGCCCGACAGCACCGGGTGATTCATCTTCCGCTGCAGGAGGAGGGCTATCCGTTGGAATTGATGGTGGATGAGGGCAAGCTGCCGGTAGAAAAACCGGGCAGATACGATATCCGTGGTTTTCTCAAACGCGATGCTATTGACGAAAAAGCCTATGCCGAGCTGAAAAGTCAGGGTATGGGGCACCATCAAGTTATGAAAATACTACATGAGAAAGAGCAAAAGGAATAGGAGGATATGTAATGAACCGTCCACCCCAAGAATCCAAACGTATTTCGGAAACTCAGCTGCGTGATTTTGCTGGAGCCTGTTTCAAAGCCGCAGGCTTACGCGGGGATCACGCAGAGCAACTCGCCCAACTGTTGACCAATGGCGATCTGCGGGGCGTGCACTCCCACGGTCTTCGGCAGGTTCCCGGTTATTGCGAGAGTTTGCGAGACGGATTGATTAACCCCAATCCCAACTGCCAAGTCCTCAAAGAAACACCCACTGCTGTCTTGGTTGATGGCGATGGTGGTTTAGGATATGCACCGATGATGATGGCAACGGAAAGTGCTATTGACAAAGCAAAGGCAAACGGCGTGAGTGTTGGTGCAACCTGTCATATTGGACACTACGGCTCGGCGGGGCATTATGTCCGTCGGGCAATGGAAGAGGGGTGTACTGCCTTTTCTGTTCAGGGCGGTTCAAGTGAATTTGGTCCAGCAGACCCCAACAATCGACCGCCTGCCGCCTATTGGGGCAATCCTCCACTCTGCTTCGGCCTGCCCGGTGGGGACGAACCGCCGCTTATCCCGGATATGGCAACCTGTATCCTCGCAGACTATCAGCGCGGTGAAGAGTTTGATGCCTTACAGGAAATGATTCCAGCCGCGTTCTTCAAGTCTATGGGCTATACCGGTGTCGCTAGGGGGCTCGGTGGACCCTTTGTTGGTACAGACAGCGCACGGGCAAAAGCGGTAAAAGAGAAATGGCCCCGTGGACAAGCCGGTGGCATGATTGTGATTATGGATATAGGACTGTTCGCTGATCCGGAAGAATTTCGGACGGGAGTCGATAACTTGGTACGTGGGGTACGAGAAACAATGGCACCGCTACGCGGTTATGATGAGGCGACGCTTCCCGGAACACCGGAGGCTCGGAGGGAACAGGAATATAGACGTGATGGTGCACCTATCAGCTTCGCAGATATCGAACGACTCAATCAAACCGCCGAGGAATTTGGCTTGCCACCGACAATGCGGCTGTAACAAGAATAGTAGGGAACAACGATCGTTGTTCCCTACCCAAAATGTGCTTCATTAGCGGTTAATCCAATTGAGTATTTTTTTAACAGACAATCGTTGGATAGGAATCAATTTTTAATCGTCAACAGTCAATGATGTGAGGAGGGTTAGAACCATGTGGAAAAGCTTCAAAGTCAAAGTTGAACCGCTGACCCCCGAAGCCTTCGCGCCATTCGGGGAGGTCATTGAAACGTTTGAGGAAGCCAAACCGGAGATAGCAAAAGGGGGACTCCGTTCCGCTGCATATCCCGTGACCGCGGATCTTGCTGAGGCAACTGCGGACGCCGAACTCGAAAAAACACCGCTCTCCGAAGGGCTGCAGCGGGCGCACTTCGCCTTTCACACCGACGCAGGTCAGGCGTTCTATCCGAGCTTGCACCGTCCAACAGTGTTTCTAGTCGGTCCTGTGAAGGACACCCTAGAGGCTGAAGATGTCCGCGCCTTCTATTCGGATGGGAGCACGGGGGTCTGTTTGGGACTCAAGGTGTGGCATACCATGCCTATCTGCGTGGAGGGGGACGATGTCTACCAAACGGTTCGTGGAGATCAGGACTATCACGCCCACTCGGTCGAAGTCGATTTCGATCTCGAGCAGGGACTGGCTATCGAACCGGATATGGAAAACTATACCCCGTAGATAGCGGAGGCGATATGGACAAAATCAGACTTGGGTTGGTCGGCTGCGGTGGGATGGGGACGCGGCACCTCTACGGTTTGCGGGAGTTGGTGCAAAGTCCTTTCTCCAACGTCGAACTCTGTGCTGTGTGCGACATTCGCCGCGAGAATGCTGAGCTCGCCGCCTTAGAAGCGGAGAAACTGATGGGCGTCCGCCCAGAGATTTTCACCGGCTTGGAGGAGATGGTACGCGCTGTGCCTGACCTCACCGCCGTGGACGTGGTAACAGATCCGTCGGTACACCATGACGTTGTATGCCAAGCATTAGACTTGGGACTCCATGTGATGGTGGAAAAGCCGATGGCTATCACGGTAAAGGCGTGCCGACAGATGATCGAAGCTGCAGAACGAAACAACCGTCATCTGTCGGTGGCAGAGAACTTTCGACGAGATCCCTCCGCTCGGCTAGTTCGCTATCTGTTGGAGACTGGTGCAATTGGGACGCCTTATCTGGCGTTGTTCCATGCGCTGAGTCCGGGGAACGGAATCTTCATTACCCCTTGGCGCCATCTCAAGGAACGCGGTGGCGCCCTCCTCGACATGGCGGTTCACTTCACCCACATGATCCGGTATCAACTCGGCGATATAGCAGAGGTCTACGGAGATGTGCGGTTGATCGAACCGGTGAGAAGAAAGCCCGACAGCATCGGTGATACCTACACCTTCTACCAGAATCGGCATCGGGCGATGGAGGCAGAAATTCCGGCGACCGCAGAGGACACGTCGCTGGCGATGTTCAGGATGGAGAATGGAGCGACTGTGAACTGGTTGGTCGGTCTTAGCGGGCACGGCGGTTGCGGCGGTGAGATTATCTTCGGTGATAAGGGGAGTATCAACGGCTTTGGAACACGCGGTGGCAAGATCAGCATTCAGCAGAGGGGGCAGGAAGGGATAAGCCAAGAGGAGATTCTCGCGTCCATAGATGAATTCACCTTAGAACCGTTGGCAAAACATCTCTTTCCATCAGGCGTTTCTGCTGGAGATCCCGCGGTGGATTGGAAACTCATCGCGCTTGAATACTACGAGCTGGCAGAGTCAATTCTCAATGGACGGGAGATTGAGGTCGATGGAGTCTGCGGATTGAAGGATGTGGCAGCCCTCTACGGGATATTTGAATCCTCCAGAGTTGGACGGGCGTTACGAATGAGCGAGGTGGAGAACTGCGAAGTTTACGGGTATCAAGCAGAAATTGATGAGGCACTCTCCCTGAGATAGCGATTGTGTCTGATCTTAACGGATATTTGACGCGATATGATTGAATATATTCTCGAAGCAACAGTTCGCTACGCAACGCCACTTTTGCTTGTTGCCCTCGGAGAAATTATCGCTGAACGCGCCGGGGTCATCAATATCGGACTGGAAGGCATGATGATTTTAGGAGCGTTTACCGGCTGGCTCGGTTCATTCTACATCCAAGGTATGAACCCTGGGCTGGCACCGTGGCTCGGTATCCTATGCGGTGGATTGAGCGGGGTGGTCTTGGCCAGTATCTTTGGGGGCTTAGTTCTGTGGCTAAAAACCGATCAGGTAGTGACGGGCACTGGCATTAACCTCTTGGCGTTCGGACTTGTTGAAGTGTTGTACCGCCGCATCTTTGGCGCAACTGGGGACGCACTGAAGGTCGCAATCTTCCAACCGCTTCATATTCCGCTGTTATCTAGCATCCCCTTTATCGGTCCTATCCTATTTCAGCAAAATCTCTTGGTCTACATAACATTTCTCGCTGTTCCCGCTGTCTATTTTTATCTGTTTCACACCCATCACGGTCTCGCCATCCAAGCCTGCGGCGAACACCCCAAGGCAGCGGATACGGTGGGTGTCAGCGTGCTCTGGTTGCAAGCGAAGTGTGTTCTTTTCGGTGGGTTCATGGCGGGACTTGCCGGCGGGTATCTCTCGTTGGTGGACGTGCCGTTCTTCAGCACGGAGATGACTGCAGGGCGTGGCTTTATCGCACTCTCAATTGTCATCTTCGGGAAGTGGCATCCGGTCAAGGCGTGCGGTGCAGCGTTACTGTTTGGGCTTGCCAACGCGCTGCCCGACCGTTTACAGGCTATCGCAGATCTCGGATTTATCCCCTACCAATTCTTCTTGATGCTGCCGTATGTTTTGACGCTGCTTGTGTTGGCTGGATTTGTCGGACACGCTAGACCACCCGCTGCGCTCGCCCTACCTTATCGCCGGGAATGATGCGATTGGTTCCGGGTAAGAAGGTCACCGTGTACGACGCTGTAATTCAGCTTCAAGTTGACGGATCCGTTCCTCCGCCGCGGCAAGGGCTTCCGCTTCCGCACGAGCATTTGTCATTTCCACATAATCGAGGATGGCTTCGCCGCTTTCATCATAGCAAACTAAATTTTCCCCATCCAAGCCGATCCAAAGATTGACAGGTTCAAGCCATAGCCAGCCATCCGCATTGGGGCTCAACTCTTCATAGCCATCCGGTGTCAGTCGGTATCCCACCAACGCTCGCACCATTACCCCCTGTCGCACGAAGCGATCTACGATGATGTAGTTTGGTACGCCGACCCGTGCATAGTGGTCAACCTTCGTGACAACATCAGTTGAACGGGTCGAAGGCGAGACGATTTCGATAATCAGGCTTGGCTTGGTTCCCTCCTCTGCCTCCGAAAAGGTACTCCAATTAATGCGCCGCCGGAGGTTGAAAATCACCGCAATGTCGGGCCCGTGTGCCCTGAAATCAGGGTGTGCCCACGCCACACGGAGGTCGTGTAACACGATAGCGTCCGGCTGATCTGCGAGTCGGGCGGATAGCACGTTGTAGAGATAGTTACAAAATCGCTCATGCTCATCGGAGTGCATTCGGTAATCTCCCACCTGTGGGTGAAGGATGTCCTCAAGTGTCAGCGGCGTCCGTTCCAGGACCTCGGTCCCGTCTGGCAAAGTACGCATGACTTCACGCCACCCGTAGGGATAGGGATCTTTCTTATCAAGGATTTCTCCATTGGTTGGAGTGGTTGCAATTTTCATGGTGATGTCCTTTTCTCAAAGGATAAGCCCGTATCTCAATCCTTTGGAGTCTGCGCTGAATTAGTATATATCCGTTTTGACTGCACACGGTACGATGATCGAATCGACCATTCCGTGCAGCACTTTTTTGTCTTCAGGACAGACGGTCGCTTGAATCCCAGCGAGGCGCACCTTTTCACCCATGGTAAAATAGTAAGGACGAAGCAGTGCACGCCCCGGCATCCTTTGAACTTCACCCTGCTCAAAATCGTAATAGGTCATGGTGAGACGTTCTGCTCTGTGAAATTTTTGCAGGATATGAGGGGTTTGGTGAAAACCTGTTAGAGCGTTCTCTACTGCGTCTTCCCAATCTTCGGTGGGAAGGTCATGCCCGATTGAAACCCCACGACTGCCCCATGCCAATTCAGAGAATCCCGATGGCTTAAGGACAAGTTCCCGTTGACGTTGCGAGACAGGGATGATTTGCCGCCAGTCTGTGACAGGCAATCCATCGATCTCAAGATCTGGGATAACAGCGTGTGGTGGCAGTTCACGCGGATCGAGCAGCCATGTCTGTGGAATGACGCTCGGTAGGAATTGGTAGGTCTTCTTGCCAAGTTCTCGTTGCCAGAAGGGTTGGAGGGATGGGTGATGGAACAGGGCAAACATTAGTTTTTCCTCAAGGTATGTCTTGGGCGGTGGGGTCATGACTACTGTTCGCCTTTTGGCACCGTAGAGCATCAAATCCACCTTGGGGATATTTTTCAGATCAAATAGCTCAAAGAAGCGGTAAAGGACGTCAATTTGGACCTTTCCCTCATCCGATTCAAGGAACAACGCATCTTCCGTAAAGATCACGTCGCGGGGTTTGACGGTATAGGCAGCCAAACCGACCTCTCGCAGTGCCGATTCTAACCACTTCATCTCGTCCCAATAATCCGCGGATTCATCGGACACGACGATTGCTAGCGTGGGGTGTTCAACCTTTGCTAGCGACCTGACCATCTCTGCAAAAGCGAGTTGCATCCCATTGCTACCGCCAATGATGTCGTAGTCTAGTTTGGCATATTGTGCCGATAGGCTGCCCGTGAATCCCATACCGCCGGGGACAGAATCTAATTCAGTGATGGCGAAACCGTCGGGAGTCGGCAAGATGTCAGGACGAATCACTTGCGGCAGTTGACTCTTAAACCGATTCATCCGTCCGAGTTCTATCACAGACTCAGGTTTTCCCTGATCAAGGTATGCTGCGACCCAATCCGGCTGAATACCACGTACACTCTGCGAGTAGAGCAGATTACAGGCTTTGTAGAACCGCAAGAGATGTGGCCCAAGTTCCTCAAGCCAATCCAAGTGTTCTTGAAGAATCCAAAATGGCTCCGGCGAAATCCGCCACGTTACATTGCTATCGGGGTGAACGGCCTTCTGCTCACCGGTGAAGAGCCCCCCTTTGGGAATCTGACTGTTAATAAATAGACACTTTTCTTCAGTGTTCAACGAAAACTCCTTTATCAGGATTGTCGGATTATCTCAATTCTTTAATCTTTGAATCCCAGTTAAATCTGTTTCATCAACGCTCCAAAATATAACTATAACACTCAGAAAAAGGGTTGTCAAACGAAAATTACCTTGACATCTTATCGGTGGGTTTGTTAAAATTAAGCGTCTTTGCAAAAAAAAGATTTGCAGACATCTCTAGCAGTTGATGGAGTTAGGTATCAAATAAAATAGGTACTATAAGAGGCTAATGAAGAATTTCTGCCCACATACCCACATTGCACATCAAACAACGCTGTACTTCCTTTATCTCTATCTCTTTTTGTTGTATTTGTGCTGCGATGGTGGGCGGGTAGACTTCGCATCGGAGATGTAGAGATTATCCCACATTCAATTGTTCATTGATGCCCATTATCGAAAACAGGTTCGATGGTGGGCGTTTTTTTTGTCCATAGGAGGCAGTAAAATAATGCAGACCAACGGTACAATTGACAGAAATGTCAAAGACTATCAGACCTTGATGAGCCCAAGGCAGCTGCTGACGGATCTTCCAAGAACGGATGCGATGACGCAGACCGTCCAACATGGCAGAACAAGCATCAGAAACATCTTGGATGGCACCGATTCGCGAAAATTCGTTATTGTTGGACCTTGTTCCATTCACGATGCAGAGGTCGCCCACGATTATGCGGCAAGATTGAAAGAGGTTTCGGACGCCGTTTCGGATCGCGTAGTCGTTATAGTTAGATCCTATTTTGAAAAACCCCGTACCAACTTAGGCTGGAAAGGCTTGATCTACGATCCACATCTAAACGGAGCCGGGGATATCAAGGATGGCTTATATATCTCAAGAAGAATATTGATGGATAATCTTGAAATAGGATTGCCGTGCGCCACTGAATATCTCGAAACCTTCACGCCTCAATATAATTCTGATCTGGTTTCATGGGCGGCTATCGGTGCGCGAACAACTGAATCACCGCAACATAGACAGCTCGCTTCGGGGCTCTCAATGCCGGTTGGCTTCAAAAACAGCACTCAGGGCGACATCTCCGTCGCGGTCAATGCGATTCTATCTGCAAACGGCGAACACTCTTTTCTGGGAATTGATGGATATGGTGCTCCCTCTGTTGTACGAACAACGGGCAATCCATATACCCATATTGTGATACGGGGGAGCAATACGGGTGTAAATTATGATTCACAAAGCGTTCAGGATATCCAAGAGATGCTGACGGAAGAAGATCTGCCTCCAAATGTGGTGATAGATTGTAGTCACGGAAATTCAGAGAAAGATTACAGCAAGCAGCCCGCTGTTTTTGAGGAAATATTAAAACAGATTCGTGATGGAAATGATGGGATTGTAGGGATTATGCTGGAATCAAATATTAACGCTGGGAGTCAGAAAATACCTTCTGACTTAACAGGGTTTGATCGATCCACGCTTGAATACGGCGTTTCCGTCACCGATAGTTGTATTGATTTGGAGACGACCGCTTCACTGCTTAAGGCTGCACATAAAAGCCTAGCGTAGAGGCATCCCTTGTGGTGGTCCTATGGCTTAAAAAACCATTCGGAAGAGGTAAGGAGAAGCTCCCTATGGCATGGTACGAAACCTTCTTTGATGAGAACTACCTCAAGGAGTATGAGAAAGGGCTTACGCCTGAGCGAGCCCAGAAAGAGGTAAACTTCATCAACAGTGCGCTGAATCTCCCGCCAGCTGCTCCTGATGCAACCGGGGGTGCGCGAATTCTGGATCTTTGTTGTGGGCACGGAAGGCACACGGTTGAGCTCGCAGCAGCAGGCTATTCAATGGTCGGGCAGGACCTTTCAGCCACCTTCCTCGATCTTGCGAAAGATGCCGCTGCAGCGCGCAATCTTCAGATTCAGTTCGTCCATGCGGATATGAGAAAGATTCCATTTGAAGATGAGTTTGATGCGATCATCAATATGTTCACGGCTTTCGGCTACTTCGACGACGATATGGAGGATCAGAAAGTCCTCAACGCCGTTGGGAGAGCGTTAAAGTCGAGGGGTAAGTTCCTCATAGATCTCCTCAACACCCCGCGGATTATCCGCGACTTTCGCGCTCAAAGTTGGGAAGAACTTTCAGATGGTACATTTGTCCTTACCCAACGGGATTATAATCTCCTGACAGGGAATAACGAAGAGCTTCGCGCCTACATTGCTCCTGACGGGAAGGTGCACAAAGTTCACTTGACTTGTCGGCTGTATTTCTATACTGAGTTGGCAAAGATGCTCAACCGTGCAGACCTGACGCCGATTCAAGTGTTCGGCGATTATGATGGCAGCGAGTACACATGGGATTCAAGGCGGATGATTGTTTTGGCTGAAAAAACAGTGTGAAACATAAGGGCATCTAAAAGGAGTAGGTCAAAACATTAAAAGAAAATCCTCTATCACGTTTTACGTTTCACGCATCACGACACGCATCACGAAAGGAGGTGATGAAGGTGGGGTTGACGGCTACCGAAGAACCGGATTTACGTGATACCGAAGACAATTTGACATCGTTAGAACAGCGGACGGAACATAGCATAATTACAAAAAAGGAGAATCACACAGTGTCTGAGAAAGTTTATATTTTTGATACAACCCTGCGAGATGCCGAGCAAACACCCGGTGCCGCACTGAATCTTGAGGAAAAGCTGGAAATAGCGAAACATCTCGCAAAGCTGCAAGTCGATATTATCGAAGCCGGCTTCCCCGTCTCATCACCCGGCGATTTCGATGCAGTGACACGTATTTCCAATGAGGTTGAAGGACCAGAAATTTGTGCGCTTTCACGCGTGGTCGAGAAAGACATTACCGCGGCGTGGGGGGCGATTAAAGACGCACGGAAACCTCGTATTCACACGTTTGTTGGTACATCACCCATTCACCGAGAACGCATCACACGGACCTCTCCGAAGAGACACTACAGATGGCAATTGATGCCGTCACCTACGCGAAAGATCTATCTGCCGGACACCCCGGTGCAGTTATCGAATTTTCGCCGATGGACGCCGGACGCACGGAGCCAAGCTATCTTTATGAAGTGGTCGAGGCGACAATTGCGGCGGGGGCGACAGTTGTGAACATCCCTGAAACGGTGGGCTGGACTGTACCGGCTGAATTCGGAAAACTGATCGCGGACATCAAAGCGAATGTCCCGAACATCGATCAAGCGATTATCAGTGTCCACTGCCATAACGACCTCGGATTCGCTGTTGCGAACAGTATCGCGGCGATTGAAAACGGGGCAAGGCAGGTTGAGTGCACGATCAACGGACTCGGCGAACGCGCCGGCAACACCTCGCTTGAAGAGGTTGTGATGGCAATCCGAACCCGTCGAGACTATTACGGCGACTACTATACCGACATCAATACGAAAGAGATCGTTCCGATTAGCCGTCGCGTCAGCCGGACGATGGGCATACCTGTCCAACCGAACAAAGCCATCGTCGGTGAGAATGCGTTTGCACACAGTTCTGGCATCCATCAAGATGGTGTTATTAAGCAGCGAGATACCTTCGAGATTATTGATCCGGCAGATGTCGGCTGGCAAGAGAGTCAGATCATCCTCAGCCCGCGGTCCGGGCGCAACGCACTCAGGCACCGTCTGAATGCACTCGGTTATGAAGTGACGCAAAAGCAACTCGAAAAAGTCTATGAACGATTCCTCAGCGTCGCCGATAAGAAAAAAGAGGTTCACGATGCCGATCTTGAAGCGATCATGAGAGACGAGGTTCGCTCGATTCCTGAAACCTTCCAATTGGAATACATTCAGGTGGTCAGCGGGACCAAAATCTCTTCAACAACGACGGTGGGCGTCCGTACCGAAACGGGCATCGTTGAGGAAGCCTCCACCGGCGATGGTCCCGTTGATGCAGCCTACAAGGCAATTGATCGGGTCGCCAAGATTCCCCTACTGCTCACAGACTACAACATCAGAGCTGTGACCGAGGGAAAGGATGCCATCGGTGAGGTCACAATCAGGGTGCAGGACAACGGGCATGTAATTATTGGGCATGGTGCTAGCACGGACATTATTGAAGCGAGCGCGAAAGCCTACATTGATGCCATCAACAAGGTTGTCCACCTGCGCTACGAAGAATAAGATCAGAAATCCATAAACAAGAAAGCCGTAGGGGCACGATATACTGTGTCTCTACGGCTTTTTTATTTTATCGGTTGATAACCCAAGTTGCTTAGACATTAACCACCTATCTGCTATTCGTGAATTTACTTGTCCCTTCCGCTCACTCTTGTTCCGTTATCGCTCTCCATAGAAACCTCTCAGCAAGTAGTCCGACTGTATAGGATTCAGACAATTTTTAGAAAAAAGTCGAACTTTTTATCCTACCGTTTGCCTAACCATGACGAAAATCGATTTTCATAAGCCAGCAGTAAACTCATTCTACTTTTCTTATGGAGGAAAATATCATGTTTTTCGCTTTGCAGAAGCCCAACCTATCAAGCCCCAAATTGAATCGTTCACTCGTAGCCATATTTATCATCGGTTTTGTACTATCAAGTGCATATTTCATTTCAGCACAAGAGGACACACGTCCCGATCGTTCCGATCTCCAACAGCAGAGGCGTGGGGAACGAGGCGAAGGGCGCAGGGGGCAATTTGATCCTGCACAGATGGCAGAACGACAAACCGAACGCGCTATTGAGGGTTTGAACTTGTCTGATGAAGAAGCCACTATTCTCGTGCCGAAAATCAAAGCCATTGCACAGCATCGCCTGCAACAACGTCAAGATTTGCGCCCATTTACACAAACCCTGCGCACATCGGTTGATGATGGGGATAGCACACAAATCAAAGCCGCACTGAAATCTTTCAAAGCGCATCAGGCTGCACAGAAGGAAAAAGCCGAAGCACTAGAGAAAGATCTCGTTGAACTGCTAACTGTGCGCCAAGAAGCGCAGTTGACCATCGCTGGTATTGTCAACAATGAGAGTGGATTCGGCGGATTTGGCGGTCGTCGGGGACGACTCGGTGACGGAGAGAGACGTCGTGGTAACCGACCGGATAGACCACGGGGTAATTAATAGTATGGCAATTTGAGGAAGCGGCTAAGGGGACAATAGAGATGTACCTTCCCTTTAGCCGCTTCTCCTTGAACATAACACATCTAAGGTTGAGGGAGATACCAATGAACCTTCAAACACTGTTCAGCGGATTTATCTTTGTCATCATGATATTCGTCATATCTGCGTGTGGAGGCACAAAGTTGCTTGATATTGAAAAAACTTCAAGCGTCTTAAATCTCTCAGACACTCAACGCAGGATAGTACAATCCAAGGTGCAACAGATTGATGAGATTGTTGAGGATTATGAATTAGAGAAGGAAACATTGGAAGCCGGGTTCGCGGAAAGGCAAAATCAGATGCGTGCCGGTAGTGGCTTTGGTGGTCGTGGGAGCGGCGGGAGGCGTGGTGGTTCTCAGAATCAAATGCAGGTATTCTATCAGCAGCGTGCAGCTTTCCAAAAACAGATTGAAGCCTTAGTCGCAGAAATTCACGAAGTCCTCAACGAAGAACAAAAAGAAAAATTCTTGGACATCAAACTGCCCGAACTAAAATTGCCGGAAATGGGACGTAGGGGCGGATTTGGTGGTGGTCGCAGACGGGGTGGAGGTCAAGGTGGATTTGGCGGTCTGGGCGGATAACCGGCGAACCGATGCTATGCACCAAATGTCTGAAATCCGCAATTTGTATTCAAAGCTGTACCACTTATAGTAGATTTTAGAATTAATGGGACACTCCAAATCGGCGCAGTTAGAAACAGCGCCTACCAAACATGGGGAGCGAAAGTGTTTATTTATTTTTTGAATTCACTATAAATATCCTAAACTCACATTGGGGAGATAACATGATACGAAGATTTAACCGTTCAGCAAACATATTTTTTTATATTATGATTGTGCTTATGAGCAGCAGTATAGTCGGGGCGGAAGAGCACGAATCAATAACTCAAATGGAATGGCATCAATGGCGAGGAGCGAATCGGGATGGGGTATCTCTCGAAACGGGGATCCTCAAGGCGTGGTCAGAAGCGGGGCCAAAAGAGTTGTGGCGGCTCCCACTTGGCGAGGGCTTTTCAGGAATCTCAGTTGCAAACGGACGTGCCTATACCATGTTCGCCAAAGGAGAGGACGAGGTTGTCGTATGCCTTGATGCGGAAACCGGAAAGGAGCTTTGGCGCTATCTTGATGACTGGTTTTACGCGGAACGTCAGGGTGGAAACGGACCGCGCTCCACACCAACGATTGATGGCGATACGGTTTACGTCCTGAGTGCTTTTGGTCGGCTTGTTGCACTCAACGCAAATACAGGAGAAGAACTCTGGGGCCACGATTTCACAAAAGCATTTTCGAGCTCAATGCCGCGCTGGGGTTTCTCGACATCACCCATTATTGAGGATAATCGGCTGCTCATTGAGGCCGGCGGCGCAAGCGACAACGCTATTGTTGCTTTTAACAAAGAGAGTGGAGAGCGTATTTGGGGGATGGCGACTTCGCCTTCCAGCTACTCCTCCCCGATTCTTGTGACCGTCAACGGTGTCCGGCAGGCACTCTTTTTCGCGCGGGATGAACTCCTCGCTGTTTCACCTGAAGATGGAAGCGTGTATTGGCGTTATCCGTGGTATGGTGGGCGAAATAGCGATAATCGTGTAACACCCGTATTCATCTCACCTGATAAGGTCTTTATCTCCTCTCGTAGTGGTGATGCCGGGGTTGTCCTACGGATTGCCGGGACAGATGACGATATGCGCGTCGAAGAGGTGTGGCGAAGCCATACGATGATTAATGGCTTTTCCACAACCGTACTTCATGAAGGTTACATCTACGGTTTCTCAAACACCATCTTTAAGTGTGTCAATGCTGATACAGGCGAGGAAAAGTGGAAGACCCGCGGCTTCGGTCAAGGCACGGTTATCTATGCGGATCATCATCTTATCGTCCTCGGTGAACATGGGAACCTCGCGCTCGTTGAAGCGACTCCGGAAGCGTACCGTGAAATTGCACAGACGCAAGTCCTTTCCGGACGGTGCTGGACTGCTCCCACACTATCTGGCGGTAAACTTTACCTGCGAAACCATCAAGAGATAGTCTGTCTGGATCTAAGAGACTAGGGAGAATAGTCGGTGAAAAATATTATCGCCTTATTAATTGTGAGTGTTACCATTTTGGGATTCATCATATATTTCATTATGTCCAAGATGGTACAGAGCGATACAATCCTCAAATCGTTTCAACTTCCACAAAAAGTACATCCATCTAAGCCCGCTTTCTCCGAATCAGAGCGGGCTTTTCCACTTTCCCCGGAACTAAAGGATTACGAGGTTATTGCTGAAAACGACCTATTTCGACCGCTCGGTTGGAAAAAGGAGATCCAATCGCTGGAGGAACCCACCCCTACAGTTATCCCTGAACCGATTGTTGAAATACTGCCACCGCCGCCGACCTATACACTGGTCCTGACTGGAATCGCCAAAAGTGGTTCGGATTGGATTGCCGTTGTCGAAGACCTGAAGCGAGACGAAGGCGCATTTCTCCGACGCGGTGAGATGCTAAAGGATGTGCGCGTACAAAATATTATGTCCGAACATATCACGCTAACTCGCGGCGAGATGACCGTTCAACTCGCTCTAGGAGAAAGTATTGAATATGGAATAGATGAACGGCTGCGCTTCGATACCGCTGGGGCAGTGAAAATGCCAGAGCTTCCCAACAAAACGGACGCGCTTTCGCAAACACAAGCGTATAGTGGGGATGACGGTGAACAAAGTCTTATTGAACGGATGCGAGCAAGGAGAAGAGAGGAGTTAAATCAATGATAAAATCTCTGAGATGGGAATTTAGCCTCATTTGTTTACTGCTTCTTCTCCTCACGATGCCTATTTTGGTGTTTGGTCAAGATGGTATCACTCAAGAAGAAACCGAATCGAAACGCATCTCTATGCGATTCAAAGATGCTTCGCTCGAACATATTTTGGAATTTATCTCCGATGCAACAGGTTATACCATCGTCAAATCGGCGGATCTGGATATGCGCGTCACCATCATCAGTCCTGACGACATGCCGTTGGATGAGGCGTTTTCAGTGTTGAACACAACCCTAGCAATCAAAGGATATACCAGCATCCTTAATGGGCGCAGCCTAAAAATCGTTCCGCTAGCGGAGGCAAAGCTTGAAGCGACACCGATACGGATTGGAAGCGATCCGGAGGAGATTAAATCCGAGGATACCATTACCACGCAGGTGATGCCGCTCTCTGCGGCGGATGCCACACAGCTTGTCAAAGATCTCAAGGATTTCGTGCCACAATACGGTGTAATGACCGCCTATGGTCGGAGCAATACGTTAATCATCACAGCATCTTCAGCGAATATCAAAAGGTTAGCGGAAATTGTCCAGGAACTCGATATTTCAATGATAGATCGGATCAAGATTGAGGTGTTTTCGTTGCAATATGCGGACGCTACCAAGTTAGCCGAAGTTATTACCAAACTGTATGAGAAGCCGCAGGACGCCGAAGCCGCAGCAGAACAAACACGACAGCAGCGGGGACGGCGCGGCGGGTTCGGTGGAGGGCGCTTTGGTGGAGGTGGTGGGGAAGCTGAAACCACAACTGAGGAAAGTAGTCCTACAGAGGGCGGTGCGTTGCAGCTGCTCGGCGAAGTCAAAGCGGTCGCCGATGAAAACACCAACTCGCTAATCGTATCCGCTAGCCAACCAAACCTCATAGCGATTCGCAGGCTGGTTGCAGAGCTAGACACACAACGTTTTTCTCAGCCGGAGACACGCGTGTTTTCGCTGAAATACGGTGATGCGACGGAGATTGCCAATGAGCTTAACCAAGCCTTCTCCAGTGCTGCGCGAAATGTCTTCACTGGTGGTGGGTTTGGCGGATTTGGTGGATTCGGTGGTAGAGGCAGAGATAGACGTTTTTTTGAAGAGCAACAGCAACGGCAACAGCAGAGTGGCCAAAGTGGTGAAGGTGTACTTGGCTTACCAGAGTTAGTTGCGGTCCCGGATGCACGAACCAATTCCGTGATGGTAACAACGACCGCAGAGCAGATGGATGCTGTTGGTAAGCTCATCAAACAACTCGACCGGGACATCGCGGACTTTGCTGAGGACACCCGGATTTTTACCCTTGAACACGCGGATGCGGCAAACGTATCAGGTGTGCTCAACGAACTCCTTTCTACCGAACTCTTTGAGCGTCAAGCAGCAACCCGCACAAATTTCATAGGGGGTGGATTTGGTGGGTTCGGGGGTGGATTCGGAGGAGGCTTTGGCGGCAGAACATCAGGCGCCGGTGCGTTAGGTTCAGGTGCACAGACCGCCGATGCTGCACGCGGGCTCACAGGCAATGTGAAGATCGTTGCCGATGAGGAGACAAACGCCCTGCTCATTACTACATTTGTCCGAAACTTTCCCGCCGTTGAAAAACTGGTCAAACAGCTCGATGTGTTACTCCCTCAAGTTCTCATTGAGGCACAGATTATTGAGGTGACGCTAGATGATGATAGTGCGTTTGGAGTCGAGTGGATGTGGGAACAGGGGACAAGCCTCAACGATAAAACCTATCAGCAGGGCGGAACGACCGATTTTGGGCTGACCGATGAGATTTTCGGTCTGAAATACGGCATCCTCTCCAGCAAATTGGACACAATGCTCCACGCCCTGACGAAGGATACAAAAGTCAATATCCTCTCTACGCCGCGGGTCATGACCAAAAACAATCAAGAAGCAGTTATCAACGTCGGTCAAGCGGTGCCGTTCCTCGTCAGTACACAGGAGACAGCGACGGGGGGCATCTTAACCAGCACAGATTTTCGGGATGTCGGTGTCATCCTAACGGTTACGCCGCGCATCAACCGATCTGGAACCGTTTCCCTCGATGTCAATCAACAGATCAACAGTTTGGTTGAGTTTACCCTGTTCGATGCTCCAATCATCTCCACACGCGAGGCGTCGGCGTTCGTGACAATCAAGGACAAACAGACGATGGTTATCGGTGGGATGATTAAGGACGACAAAACGGAGACCGTTCACAAGATACCGGTGTTGGGAGATATTCCGCT
Source organism: Candidatus Poribacteria bacterium (assembly GCA_965116925.1). Lineage (GTDB taxonomy): Bacteria > Poribacteria > WGA-4E > WGA-4E > PCPOR2b > PCPOR2b. The sequence goes on from OZ220744.1 coordinate 6,267,657, forward strand.
GCTGGGCAAGCTGTTTCGGCGAACAGACACGCGGGTTGAAAAAACGGAGTTGATGGTGTTCATCACGCCGCATGTGGTCTATACCGATGCGGACGCAGATCGGGTGACAGCGGAGCAGAGAGAGAAATTACATCTCCAGAATGGCAGAACAGGCAACTAGGGTTAGAGCGAAACAGTTCCCGTTGTCTGGCGATATGGGTAATGATCTATTTTTTGTCAGGCCGAATGCGTAAATTTTACAATCCTTATAGAAACTACATCCTTATCGACTAGCACGAAAAGTTAATAGGTACTCTGCATCTGGACCCCACTTAGCGCACTCCGACGCAGTCGGTCAAACGTCGTAACATTTGTGGATTGAATCGCCCGGTTCTTACGTTCAAGGTGCCGACGATAATCTGTCACCTCGCGTGGACGGGAGTCCTGTCGTGTCGGTTGTGCTCCTCCGTGTGGTGTGCCAAGCCACGATGTCCCACGATGAAACGCATAACGGTTCTCAGCATCGCGGGCGATGACCGTCGCCGTGCCCCGTAAGTCATCGGCGATGAAAATGCCGCGGAGATCGGTTTCACCGGAGACGAAACGCGCAGCTGCAGAGCCAACCACTTTGACGTGGACTTTCGATTGGTACTTCTCCGCGACTGCGTTTCGCACATTGACACGCACCCGCCCGCTCACCGTGCCCTCCTGCACTTCAATTTCCAACGGCGTAATCAGGACTAAACCGCTTGTAAACAGATTATCCCCTCGACAGATGACGAGATATGCCCCCTCCTCCGTGAGTGGCAGAGTGATTTCGCGGCTTTTGTCGATATAATCTTTCCCGTCACCGAGTGGAACAGTTTGGCTGACCGCTGGCTCAATTCCGACGAGATGTGCTTGAGTCACTTGGCTTAAGTTTTTCTCCCTCAGATAGAGTTTCATCAGGTCGACCCGGTACACCTGAACCACAGCTGTTTTGATATTGCGATATTTGAGCGTCAACACCACATCCGTATCCGGTCGCTTGATAGTGACTTCAGGAAGGGCGATCTGCTGCGCTTCAAAGTGAGCGATGGACTCGTCGGCGTCGGGATAAATTTTCCTGACCTTGTTGTACCATACTATTGCCTGTTCTGGTTTCTCTTGAACGTGATAAATCTGTCCAAGGATGTATCGCGCAAAATCGCGATCTTCGCTCTCGCTTGATGCGACGGTGGTCGCTGCTCCGATGGCTTGCTCATGGGCGTGTAGCGAGAAGAATCCGAGTGCCTCCATGTACTGAAAACTACTCAGTAAATCGCTCTCCGGGTAGCGCACCTGATTCAGCTGACACAGTTGTACCATACCCTCGAAATCTTCCACATCCATCAAGACGTTCGCTAGTGAAAATCCTGCATCATCGGCGAGCGGGTTCATCGGATACAAGGTTAAGAATTGGTAGAGCGTCTTTGCTGTCCACGCTAGTATTTCCCGTTTCGTTACCGTTTGTGATTTCCCATCCCTGTTTTCCTGTATTTTCTCATCTTTCCTTGCGTAAAGGGCTTGAGAGAGCGTGAAGTAAGCAGGGATGGTTGTGGCGGTGTCAGGGTACTCGCGCCATAACTCCTCCATGAATCTAAGCGAACGCAGGAATTTCCCCTCGTCCTGAAGTGTGGCACTGACATTGGCATCATTCACAAAGCTGGATTCAATCGTTGAACGGTGGACAAACGTCGCTCGCTCAAACTCTCCAATATCCCGATATGCAGTACCAACTGCCCGAATCTTGTCAAACGGGATGTACACCTCGGGATAACGCTCGCGTGACAACTCGAACGTCTCGACCACTTTTCTAGCGTCGTAGTGTGCTTTTGTGGTGTACATCCACAACAGCATCTGCATAGTTTCTTTCTTGATGTAATAGGAGCTATCCGCGTGAAGTTTTTCAAGCAGCGGGAGCGCGTCGCTATACCTGCCATCGTCAAAATACGCTTTTCCGAGCGTGTACGCCTCGTTATCGTTCATGTGGTATTGGTCAGGGGATTTTTCACCGGGTCCTAACACGGTCAATGAAGCCACCATTCCGAGCCGCATGTCACCGGGGTGTTGTGCATCACGGATGACCGTCGGGAGGACGCGGTACTCGCCGGGGATGTAGCTGATTAACTGATAGGTGTAGTGGCGCACGTTCCCTCCGGGTTTATAGTAGAGGTGAATCACTCCGTCTCCCAGTTCGTAATAATGAAAATCACCTTTAACACTTCCGTCGACAACCGTCGTCCCAGCGGGAAAATACTCATCAACGACGAGGTGCCGATCTTTATCCTGACGATGGGACAGAATGCTGTCTCTTCCGTGACTAATATTGATGGCGACATCCGTTCTCATCCCGGCTTCCAGCTGTGTAATTTGCGTCGTGCTCCGCGCCTCAATTGGTCGTCCCTCATACTCTAGCGGCGTGTGATGGTAACGACGCGTTATCTGTGTTTTTTTCCAGTTCTCTGCTGTCTCCAGTTTAGTTCCGACCCAACTTGGAATCAGTGGCGAAAACCCGTTGAGTGTGACAAGGTAGGTATACGTCCCCCGCCCATCCATTCGCATCTCGACGCTGTTCTGTCCGTCGATAATGTGGCTGATCGGCACCTCGATTAAGTGATTTGCTGAGTCTTGACGCACCACAATCGTTTCGAGCGCCTTACCGTTCACGAGTACACTCAGTTTGTAGTCATTTGTGGTGTGTTGCGTCTCCTGATAGTAGGTTGCCAGCGCGGCGACAACAGGACCCTTGGCGGTGTATGGCGAATAACCGTCGTAACGGCGCTGCCCGGTCAAATATTCGACCGCCTGCTTGATCCATGGCGAATTTGGGCGGACCGCTTCCAGTCCTAGCAACGCCAATGCGATGGTTTCCACTTGACTTGACCCTGGGGACGACGGGAAAATTTTCTCCCCGCTCTTGCGCGGTGAAGGTGTGGATAATAGGTCGCGACGCTCCAACACATTGAGTATTTCTCCTGCAATTTCCAATCGCTCTAGATTCACAAAGATCAGTGCGGTGTATGCCAACGCAGTGTCGGTCATCTGATTTCGCCTCCGATACAGTCGGTTCGCGTATGCAAAATCCGCTTCACCGAGCGTTGAGAGGGCGTGGAGGATAACTGCCTTTGTGTCGTTGTCCTGCTGATCGATTTGAGCGAACGCCGTTTTGAGATAGGTTGTGGTTCTTGCAATCGTTGGGGCGTCCACAGCGACGCCCGCCTGACGTGCGGCATCCATCGCCCAGAGATTGCGCGAAGTCACACGGGGATGGCTCTCTAATCCCCTGCCGATCCAACTCCATCCGCCGTCCGAATTTTGCGTTGTCACAAGCCTGCCAACATGCGTTCGTGCCCTCGCAAGCAATTCACGATTATCGGTGGCGCGCCCGCCCACCTTTTTCACGTAGTCGAGTGCGTGGGCAAGGGCAAGCAGGTCGCTTCCGCTGTCGCCGGGCATCTGCACCGTCGATCCGATAGCGATGTTTCGGCCCCATTGAGGATGGTGGTTCATAGCAAGGTCAAAAATCAACCGCGAGACGTTTGGTCCAATGCTAACGGTGAGCCCCTTCCGCGTGTAGCGTTGATCGGCTGGGAGTTCAACGTAAACGGTCCTGTCTCCACTCGCCGTGCCGCTCTGCGTATCGGCGTATTCTACCCCCCATGGACGAATGGGGACTTCACGCTGTATTCCATCGCGCATTGTTCCCGCTGTCGCGGTCGCTTCGATGATGAGCCGGTCTCCGGCAGGGACGGTGGTCGCATCAAAGATAAGCTCGGTTGTGTCCTGTCCCTTTATTGTGAGTTGTTCATGGTGGCGCAGTGAATGACGCGCCCCATCAATGGTGAGAGTGAGTTGAACTTCGGCAGCTCCCTCAAAATCGGTCAGATTGTGAAGACGGACATGTGCTCGAATCTTATCCCCTTCGGTGACAATCGAAGGAGCTTGAATATCTAGGAAAAAGTCCTTTCGGGTCACAGTCTGCACACGAACCTCGCCTACTAGTGTATCGACGGTAGCACCCCGTCCTGTCAGCCGCCACTTCGTGGTCTTCTCCGGCATCGGGATGGTCACGGTTGCCATACCCGCATCGTCCGTGATGACCGCGCCAGTCCAATGTCCAGCGGCTGTAATCTCTTCGCGCGCACGCCCCGGATCGGGTTCAAGCGAGTCATTAACTGCACCTATACGAGCTGCCTCCACAGCCTCAACTCTTATTGATCTTCTGACAGTAGTTTTCCCAGCATCCGCATGTACCGCGGCGCTTAATTGGATGACATCTACTCCTACCATAGCTTTTGCTGCAAGTCGCGCTTCCTCCGCCAATATCTCTTGAATCACGCGTCGCGTCGGCGGTTCGTAGCGGAAGGTGCAGCTTGAAGCGGTCCACATCGCCGATTTGCGTTGGCTGCCTTTTTGGAAAAAATCGTTGATCGGCGTGAGTGTGTCCGGATAAATGGCGAACAGTGCTTCGTCCACGAGTGCCAACGAAAATTCCGCTTTAACGGGCTTCCCAAGTTGGTCGATAGCGCGAACCTCAATTTCAGCTGTCGCTCCCGGTTCATAAATCGGGAACGGTTCAAAGTTGTAGTCGGGGCGGGATTGCTCCTCCTTCCAACTCACCTGCAAGTTTAGTTTCCTTTCGACAACGAAGTGTTTCTGCGTCGTGCGGAGTTGCTGACCGTCTATCGCCGCCACCGCAAGATAGAAGTTTGGAAAATGTGCATGTCCAACCGTGAACTGAAGTGGATTCATGCCCGATTTCAGTGCGAGCACTTCATAAGCGATGACCCCTTCGCCTTCAAACGTGAGTAGCGCATGGGCTTGCATCAGACGCGAGTGGATGCGAAGCGTTTCGGCAGCACCCACTTCCGTTTTCGTGCGTTCTGCGAAGATACGCAGTTTGGTTTCGTCACTCTCGTCAGAGATGCGGACGTGACCGGCACTGACGACGGATTGACCAAACCGATCCATCCCACTCGCGCGGACGATGTATGTGCCCCCTTTGGTAAGTGTCAACTGAATTGTACCGACCCCCGATGCGTTGTCCGTTTGGAGGTGGTGTTCCTGAATAGTTACTTCCGCAGGTTCTGCTGTGCCTTCACCTTCAAGCCAAGGAATCTGCGACAAGACAGGATGCGTGAGAACGTCTCCCCGCTGTTGAACCACCTTGATCGCCAATTTCACCCCAAGCGGTTTCCCATCGGCACCGGTTGTCCGGACGGTCACGTCGAAAGGCTCGCCGGAAAGGACCAGATCGGCATCAGGTTTGACATCGATCGAAAATTCGAGGTGTGCCAGCATGACATGATCCCTGACGCTGGCGTTCTCACCCAGAATCGTTCCGCGAAAATGCAGTTGATTCCCGGGCTGCATCAACGTCGTGTCGAAAATAACTTTCAATTTCCCTTGGTCATCTGCCTCTTCAGTATAACTTCGACCATCTGGCAGATTGTATTGAATCCTCGCGTGTTTCACGGGTTGACCGTAGTAGTATTGTGCCGAAAAGGTGGCTTCAACCGGTTCGCCGCGGAAATAAACATCACGTGGAAAATCGAGCGTCAACTGTACTTTTTCGAGTTGAAATCGTTCCACCTGAAACTGCCCGATAAATGTGCGTTCCGTACCCTTCGCATCGTGTGGCGAAACCTGAATGCGATATTCGCCAAGGGGGGCGTCCGCATCAAGTTGCATCTGGGTGTCGAATCCACCGAACTGTGAGAGGTTGACCGCTTCCTCACGGATGGGGCGGCCCTGTGCATCAATCACCGAGAGCTTATATCGCACGCCATCAGGCACGATGTAGGTTCCGTCCCTAACATCGCGAAGGATGCCGCGGATCGAAACGGAGTCCCCCGGACGGTATGCTGGGCGGTCGGTATAAATATAGCCACGCGGCGTCAGTCCTGTGCTGAATCCAAGTCCTGCGAGGTCTAATCCATCTGCGGCGACGTGTCCGCCTTTAACAACAAACGCTGCCACCCGACTCGCATCCTTGAGGCGGTTTTCCCCTAGCGTGTCATCCGAGATAGCGTTTTTGGTCACATGAAGCACGCCATCTGTTCCCGTGAACCCTTCAAAGATGACCTGTGAACCGTCGCTCACAAGCACTTTGGCATCGGCACCTACCTCACCCTTCAACATATCTTGCACGAAGACAAGCACCTCCCGACGTGACGTTTTGGTGATGACTTCAATGTCACTGCGGATGAGGAGCGTCGTTGATTCCAGATCTGCCTCTCCGAGTTGTACGGCGTAGGTGCCTGCTCCCTCAATTGGGATGTCAATATTGAGTTCAAACGGTTCATACTTCTGATAGTCTGGTACGCGGTATTCCCACGTTTTGTCCGGCGCAATGAGCGCGAGATCAAGGTCTTCAACCCCTTTCACATCGTACAGTTCGCGCCAGTAGGCTTCGAGGTTGAGTTTGTAGAGATTTACGGTAAGGGTTTCAATGTTCCGCAGCGAAACGTGTACCTCCGCTGGCTCATTCGTGCGAATCGTCCGTTCTGTCACTAGTTTCAAGTGTTTTTCCGTCAACCGACGAATGCGCTCTTGTGCCTGCGCGTGCCACCGTCCCCATGTCAATTTTCGGTAGGCTGCGAGCGCGTTTTCAAGGTCCCCCATCTTCTCCTCGTAGGTCTGCCCAATCCGAAAGAGCGCGAGCGAGGATTCGTCACTGTTCGGAAATTTGCTGACCAGTTTTTCCCACACCGCAATCGCAGACAACGGCTCGGCGTTGTGCAGGTGAATCTGAGCGTAGATTAACATAATCTGCCGGACACGCTCATCCAATGGGTGTTTCGCCTGAAATTGATCGAGCGCACGCACCACTTCGTCATACTTTTCTTCGGCAAGGAGCGTCACCCCAAGCTGAAATTCGGCGTTGATAATCTGTTGCTGTGCATCTGTCCACTGTGGCCCGTTAGGGAACTCTCGAATGTACCGATTCCACGCTTCAATTGCATCTGTGTACTTTCGTTGGTCGAACCGTATCGCTCCAATCTGAAAAATGGCGGACATTCGCAGCCGACGATGATGTTCGGCGAACGATTCACTTGAATCTTCAGCACTCCGTGTTTCGGGTGTGACTTTGAACCCTTTATTGTCTAAAAAATCTTGATAGGCGGTAAGGGCTTCTTCGCTTCGCCCACGCTGCTGGTACGCCCCCGCAATTTCGTGCGATAGCGTCATTGATCGCCGGTCATCGGGGAAATCATCCTGAAAATACTTGGCGCGTTGCACGCCAAGTTCCAACGCCTCGTCTGAACCGGGAGCGGGGAACTGGTAGGTGCGGGTCAGCAGGAATCGTGCGTCCTTGAGTAGGGGTCGGGCTGCTATCTTTTCATCATCAATCAACTTTATTAGATCTTCAAGCGTCAATTGCGCCGGTAGGTGCTTGCCCATAGCAAGCTGGCACTCAGCGAGGTGGTATCGCGCCTGATAGCGGTGATTTCCCGGCGGTTTATTCGTTTCCGTGCGCTGTGCCGAACCGGGTGAACGTCGAAAACCGGGGTCAAATTCAACAAGGTAAGTTTGATAGTCGTTCGCTGCCTGTTGATATCTGTCCTGTAACTGCATCATACGACCAAGCCGAAAGGTCACCATCTCGCGTAGGTCACGATCAATCTCCAGCGTCAATACCTTCCGATATAGGTTATAAGCTTTCTGATAGTTCGGTGGAGGGGCGTCTAGGGCTCCCTTTTCCGGTTTCCGTGAGAGTGCTTCGGCAAGTTCGATATAGATTTGGGCGATTTCCGATTTGCGTTCCGACGAAAGCAGTCGGTCGACCTCGGCGCTATAAATGGCTTCAGCCTGCTCAAACGCTTTGAGATTGAAATGGCACTTGGCTTGGAGGAATGTCGCTTTTCGCAGCCACACCGAATTTGGGTGCGCCGCTAAGAGTTGATCACACGCTTGAATGGCATTGGTATAATCTTCATTGTAGAATAGCGCGAGTCCCTTGAGATAGAGCAGATAATCGCGTCCCTCATCTTCCTTAGCGAGAGCAGCGTCGATCTGTGCGATGGCATCTGTGAACTGTTTTGACTGTAAAGCGAATTGGACAGGATGGTATAGGGGTTGGTCGGTGAAATCTTGCGCGATGCTTATATGGGGAATAACTAGGAGAGCGAGTGAAATCAGGGTGAATTTTTTCATGGTAATCCTCCTCAAGCAATTTTGAATTTTAATAATCCGTGCCGATTGTGGGGTCGATCAGGTTGGAAACAGGGATGTAGTAGCCCCGCCCTAGGACTTAAAAAGGATGAGGATCCCTCGCCCTTAGGCTCTCGTATGTCCCTGTCCATTACAATCTCTTGAATCCTCTAACGTTCTTTATTTAAACCGGTATGATGGTTGGCAAGGTACTCATATGTAGGGCGCGAGTTTGACCTGAACCGGTGCCGGTTACATTTCAAGCAATTTGTATGCCATTGGTTCTATCACCGACAATACTTGCCAAGAAGAGGGCTGCCGCATCTGATTACCCTTCTGAATGTCCCAAAAAAGGCAAAACTGTCAGTCAGGGGTGTGCGCTTTGGTGCAGCAAATGAGATCTTACGAGGTTAGCAATTTTTGTAGTGAGGAAATTGAGCAGATGGTGGAAGAATAGGGGATGACCTGAAAGAGATGAGGATGGTGCGTCATTTAAGGGACGTCAACCCTTGATGGAGTTGATAAATTCGTAGCGACGACTTCGCTCAGGAATGACGAAAGTCGTCACTACAAAGTTGACAAAGCATCTGACGGTTCAACCCCGCATAATCGACTCGACCTCTGGCAGCACCGCTTTGACCGCCGCTTGGTTGACGCCTGCGGCGACCCCGTCGTAGCTAGCCGTGCGGATCATCTCCGCGAGGTTGCTACCGAGTTGCTCCATCGTCCAGCCAATCGAATCGGGGACGGTCGCTTTATCGAGGTGGCGTTGATCGTTTCTGCCGGATGGATCGTAATGGTAGTGTGGGTCTTTTCGGAAGCAATCGAACCGAAGCAGTTGCACTGCCTCGCCATTGACATCGCCGTAGACGCGGACGGAAGGACCGCCGTCACCGGTTATGCTCCGGTTATCGACGTGGAGTTCGACCCCACCGACTTGGAAAACCTTTTCTTGACTCATGGTTGAAATTCCTCCTTATCATATTGAGTTGACCACCAAATTATATCACCTTCTACAGGGTAACGCAATCACCGAAATTTTTCTTGGCACGAAAACCTTTTGATGATAGAATAGCGCAAAGGCTCATGTAAAAAGAAGGTGCAAAGCGCGAGGCGAAATCGTAGGGGCGGGGTCTCCCCGCCCGTGTCACATCCCGATTTATCGGGGCAGTAAGGGTTGGGGGACCCAACTCCTACTAACATTCGGTTTCTTTGCTAAATCTTAACATGAGCGAGCGCAAATTGTTAGGTATCTTATGCAGTGGATTTGTCAATCCGCTGCGAGCGGCAATAAACAGATAGTTTTCACGTTTCACACCACGGAGGTTATCTAATGTTAGCTATCGGTATTTTCGCGCCTTACGGAACAGACCACGACCGCAACATCGCTTTTTGTCACGATACCGATGTCCATCACATCGTCTTGGGTGCTGCTGGCATCGCCGGTGAGGACTCTATTCCTTCAACTGATGCTCTGAAAGATCTTGTCGGCAAATACGCCGCTGCGGGAATTACCCTCGCCGCACTCACACCCGAACGCATCCGTCAGGCTGCCTTCTCTGACGCTGAGATCCAAAAGGAAGAGGTGGCCGCCTTCGGGCAGCTTATCCAAAATATGGGGGAAGCCGGCATCCCATACGTTCATCTCTATCTCAATGTTGATCCATTGAGTTCAGATGCCGAAAGAGAGGGGCTCTGGGGCGGCTTAATTGAGGTCTATAACCAACTCACCCAGATCGCTGAAACTGCTGGTGTCCGAATCTCTACCCATCATTTCCATGTGCCGGACCGCCTGCTCTGGAATTATGAAACGATGTCGCGGCTTCTCAGCGAAGTGAATAGCCCCGCCAATGGCGTTACGTTCTGCCAAGGTAAATCCCAGATGGCTGGCGATGATCTGGTGAAAGACATCTTAAACTACGGCGATCAGATCTTCATGTTCCACATCCGCGATGTCGTAACACAAGTTGAGGGTGACATCTCACCGGAGGTTGAAAAACGTCTGGCGGACATTGGCTATCTTGAAGTCGCCTTTGGTACAGGCGAAGTCGATATGGTCGGTTCGATCCGCGCACTCAAGCAGATCAACTATCAAGGGCAAATCTACCCCGAACACTACCCATCTATTGCCGGAGATTCTGCCTCCGGGCTCGCTTGGACGATTGGTTATATTCGGGCTTTGGATGCAGCGGTCGAGGCGTGATTCACTTCTGGTTATATTGATACACAGCTAAGGAGCGATGGTAATTGATCGTACCACGGACGCTTATGGCAAAACCTCCAAATATCGTGCTGATGGGGATTGATTCTCTCCTTGCGACTCACATGAGCTGTTACGGTTACCACCGGCTCACGACACCGCATATTGATCGGTTTGCTCAGGACGGAACGCTCTTTGAACGCACTTATAGTGCCCACATCCCGACCACCAGTGCCTATGCGTCAATGCTCACCGGCATGGATGTTTTTGGCACACAGGTGGTCGCGCTTCGGCACAAGGGCCCACTCAAATCCGAAGTCAAAACCCTCCCCGAAATCCTTCGGGAGGTCGGTTATGAGACAACCTGTGTCGGTTTCAGCGGCAACCCCAGTGCGCGTGGGTTCGATAACTACTTGGATTATTCAGGTTGGGGAAGTTGGGAAGAGCGACCCAGCCCGAAAGCGCAGAATCTCAACGAGGTTACAATCCCTGAACTTGACCGTCTCGTTGCAGGAGGCAAGCCTTTCCTCCTGTTTTTACGGCACATGGACCCACATTCCCCATACCTCCCACCGCCCCCTTACGAGCGGATGTTCTATCACGGCGATGAATTTGATCCGGCGAACAGGTCGATGGAGCCGGTGATGGACTTTAAGCCGTTTTGTGACTATTTTGCGAGGTGGATGCCACCCGGCGTCACAGACAAGGATTACATTATCGCCCAGTATGATGGCGCGATTGCCTATATGGACGCTTGTATCCAAACCATCTTCAACGCTCTAGAAGCACACGGTATCTTCGATGAGACCATCGTCATCATCAACGGCGATCATGGAGAAACACTTTACGACCATGAATGCTGGTTCGACCACCATGGGATTTATGATGTCACCCTGCATGTGCCGTTAATTATCCGCTATCCCGGCAAAGTTCCCGCCGGAAAACGGATCAGCGGCTTTAACCAACATAAAGCACTCGTACCGACTATCCTTGAATTGGCGGGGATCGAGACAGATATGGCATTTGATGGGGAGAGCTTAATGCGGTTAGTGAGGGGAGAACTCGCTTCCTACGAAAGCGAGTTTTACATCACAGAGTGTACTTGGATGCGGAAGCACGGCTGGCGCACCCCAGAGTGGAAACTGATTATCGCCCTAGAACCGGATTTCCATTTCAAACCGCCGGTCGAATTGTACAACCTCATTGAAGATCCCGATGAGAACAACAACCTCGCTGAAATATATCCTGATATTGTAACGGTACTCGAAACGCGAATGCAGAGATGGATTGCGAAACGTGAGGCAGAAACAGGACTCAAAAATCCAATCATGACGCAGGGAGACTGGCACGGACACGAGGGGGTAGGACATTTCAAAACCTCCCAACAGGCGTATGACACCCTACATATTGGTGAGCGGGGCGAAGCAGCGAGATGGCAAGCAGCATTGAAAAAATAATACCCATGTAAAGCTATTTTAGGACGGGACAGTTTTCACGTTTCACGCATCACGTTTTACGTTTCTAACATGAGTCTTCACTAATTTGTGCAGATAGAGGGGGCATTCCCATGTACCTTACAGAACAACAACTCAACTTTTTCCATACTTTTGGATTCATCCATATTCCGCAACTATTCACGCCGGACGAGGTCACTTGGATTACAGAAGAGTTTGAGCACGTCCTCGATACCTACGGGAAAGGCGATGAACACGATGGGTCACAACGCACCATGATCGTTCCGACCATCGATCACAGCGAAAAACTCTGTACGCTGCTCGACGACCCACGCGTCGTCGGCATCGCCTCCGATATTTTGGGGGACGACTTTAACTACGCTTCCGGTGACGGCAACTACTACAGCGGAGATACCGGCTGGCATGCTGATGGCGGATACCCTGAACTCTTTGCGATCAAAATAGCATACTATCTTGACCCGCTAACTCGAGATACCGGCTGTTTGCGCGTTATGCCGGGCAGCCATCGCCCCGACTCCTTTTGGCGGACGGGGGATGTGGCACCGAGGGATTCTGAAGAATTATGGGGAGTTCCCCCCTCCGAGGTTCCGGGGAATGTCGCCTTAGAAACGAACCCCGGTGATCTGGCAATCTTTTATCACGATACCCTCCACGCCGCCTTTGGCGGCAGCAAGCGCCGACGTATGTTTACGATGAATCTGATTAAGCAAGGGGTAACGGAGGAAGGAATTGCGCGTGTGGATCAATATCTCCGCCATCATTGCCCTGTCGCGCACGGATTCAAAATCGGCGGCATGTACACAGACCTGATGCTAGAGACCGCTAGCCCAGAGCGGCTCCGTCATTTGGCTCAGTTGCATGAGCGTCACGCGCTAGTTCACCCGCACGACACACTCCCGCGACCATTGCCACGTCTGTGATATGAGAAAGGTCAGTCACAATGCCCATCTTTCTCATCGGTATGGATGAGACAGCGGGAACCATTCACTTCAGTGATCGAATTGCATGGATCTGGCGGTCTGCAGCTCACCATAACCTGCTCCTCATCGCGATGATTGCAGCAGCAATCCTCCTGATTTGGTACGCTGCACGTCGGGAGTATTGGCGAAATGCTGCACGTCAGGTCCGTGTGCGTCGGTTGGCGATGGTATCCTTCGCTATCCTATCGGTCTACGTATTGGTAGGACTGCTCGATAGCCTCCGTTGGAGTGATCCGGTGATCAATCCCGATGGAAAACTAACCCGCAACGAAGCGGGGCAACTCATCTATTCCCCGCGAAGGTGGAGTCTCCTAGATCGAATCTGCACGCCGTTACGTGAGAACACCGAAAAAACCTACTCCGCTCCCCTTGCAACCCACCTCTACACTAAAAGCACGGTCCAACAACCGGACGGGCGAGTCACCCGCGAGCATCCGCCGCTGCAACATCCGCGTTCACATCTCTTTGGCACAGACAAGGTCGGCACCGATGTCTTCTATCGTGCGCTGAAAGGGATTCGGACAGCGCTGATTATCGGTGGATTCACAACGCTGACCGCGATCCCGTTCGCGCTCTGTTTTGGCGTGATCGCCGGCTATTTCGGGGGCAGGATTGATGATATTGTTCAGTATATTTACTCCACTCTTGCGTCGATTCCGAGCATTCTGCTGATCGCTGCGTTCATGCTTCTGTTTGGACACGGCTTGTTTAACCTCTGTCTTATCATAGGGATCAGCAGTTGGACAGGGTTGTGCCGACTGCTGCGCGGCGAAACCCTCAAGCTACGGGAGCTAGAATATATCCAAGCCGCAGAAGCCTTCGGCGTGAGTCGATGGAAAATCCTTGCCAAGCATATCGCCCCAAACGTCATGCACATCGTGCTTATCTCTGCTATCCTGCGTTTTAGTGGACTGGTTTTCTTTGAAGCACTGCTGACCTATCTCCAGATCGGTGTGGATCCGACGACGGGCAGTTGGGGCAATATGATCAACACCGCCCGCTTGGAATTAGCAAGGGATCCGGTGGTCTGGTGGAATCTCATCGCTGCGTTTACCTTTATGTTTGGGTTAGTGTTACCGGCAAATCTGTTCGGAGATGCGGTTCGTGATGCGTTGGATCCGCGTCTGCGGACAGAGTAAAAAAGGAGGATAGAAATGGATGCGATAAGGATGGGTTCGGTTCCCGCAACCCCACCGGAAGATTGAGATGACCCGTGACAATGGAACCGCACGATGCCGTGAGGCAGCATGAACTAGAAGAATGTCAACTCTGGGGAGAGCGACCTCAGGAGGGTTTCGTTCCGTTCCTATATGACGGTATGATTCCTTCGGATCCAGGGATTGACTTTTCGGACGCAATCAAAAATTCTGTTATCGTTTCGATCACCGATGCAGCGGGGAATATACGTTGATGCGAAGTTGCAATCCCACCCCCTCCTGCAGAATCGACTATCCGCTAAAGTGCTGATTAAATGTTGGAACTTGCAAGGTATCTAAGGGGTGATATAACTGATGCTATGATAGCTAAAAGGACTAAACGTGGTATGCTACTTCCAACCTTAACCAAGCCAGCGGAGGGATCTCAATGAACCGAAATGTGTTGTTTGGTATTACCCTGTTCATCGTTGTTTTTATGTGCTACGTGAGCTATAGCACTGCGTCTGATAACTATCAATTAATATCAGCCATAAACAATCTTTCTAGTAGTGTGGATACATTGAATTCAAACATTCGCAGACTGAATTCAAGAGTAGATACATTGAGTTCAAAGGTTGACACACTGAATTCACGGATTGGTACTTGGAATCGCTCTGGAACATTGACCTCCGGGTTAGATGATCTTGAAGACGATATAGAATCTTTGGAATCTGCTGTATCGGATTTAGAATCTGCAATTCGCAATCAATAGTGATAATGAAAAATCTCAAGCAGAAGTAGCATCTAGGGATCTCTGTTTCTTTCAGGTGCTGTCCCCACTAACGATTGGGTTACCTACGTCAATCGTAGGGGCGAGGTTCCCTCGCCCAGCCGCAACTATCCGAGCTATATCAAAACCGCCACTCCAACAACGTCGCACGGTGGCGTGAAACGAGTGCCCCGGTAATGGTCCCAACCGCTGCGCCGGCAATCACATCGGACAGGTAATGCCTGCCTAGATAGATCCGCGTAAGCCCAACCAATCCCGCGCCAATGTAAAGTGGGATACGGAGTTTGGGATACCGATTCCCAAGGAGCGTCGCACCGGCGAAAGCGTAAGCGGTATGCCCCGATGGAAACGCCGGATTACCGACCACATCGTCTAAGGGGCGTTTCCGTCCGATAATCTCCTTCATTCCCCAAACGATTACGCCTGTGCTGATGAAAGTCGAAGTCAGCAGCCTACCCGTCTCACGATTTTTATCGTTCCCGTAAGCCATCAGGAGAAGAGAAACCCCCAACATTGTCCTGCCGTCGCCAAAATAGGTGCCTATCTCCATAGCAGTGCCGAGCGGTTCACTTCGAGGCGGTTCATCGTAGATTGCATCGAATATATCCTGATCCAGGCGCACAAAAAAGTTGCCTTCATCGGTGTACCCCGCGACAGAGATAAGGCAGAACAACAGCCACAGAGCAGATCGAACGATTTGTATTCTCATGATTTAACCGCCCAAGTCGAAGGAGAAATAAGGACTAAAGCCCGTTCATAAACTGAAAGATTTCATCGCCGAGCCCCGGCAGGTCTTCATGTGCAAAGTCAGGATAGACCGCTAACGATTTATCTGCGGTTATCTTGTTATAGGCAGCAAATTGCGTTGAAGGGGGACAGATGGTGTCCATCAGACCCACGCCCATAAAGACTTCACTCTGGATACGTGGACATAGATACTGCACATCAATATAGCCGAGTTTCTCAAATATCGCCTCCTCGCGCTCGTGGAGCGGGTCGAATTTACGGAAGTATTCCCCCAATTCGGCATAGGCATCTTTTGCCTGATCCATCTCCCACACCCGCTGGTAATCGCAGAGGAACGGAAACACAGGGGCTGCCCGTTTGATGCGGGGTTCAAGGGCTGCACAAGCGAGTGTCAATCCGCCGCCTTGGCTTCTGCCGGTCGCACCGACTCGATTTTCGTCCACATCCGGCATCTCCATCACAATTTTTGCGAGTTGCGCTGTATCCAGAAAAATCTGGCGGTAGAGCAGTTTCTCCGGCGCATCGTCAAGGCCGCGGATAATATGTCCGCGCAACGTCCAGCCTGTCACACCGCCTGTATCTTCCGACGAACCGCCCTGACCCCGACAATCGAGTGCCGCGACGGTATAACCGAGGGCGGCGTAGCCTAATTTGCTCACCCAATCGCCGGCATCGCCAGAGTAGCCGTGGAACATCAGCACCGCTGGGTGGAGATCGGGAGCGTTATTCGGACGAAGCAGCATAGCGTGAACCCGCGCCCCGCCGACGCCGGTGAAATAGAGATCCGAACATTCTGCAACGGAGGTCTGAAAACTGGCAGGCGAGATCTCAATCTGCGGATCAACTTCGCGCATCTCCGCAAGGGCTCCGTCCCAAAAAGCATCAAAGTTATCGGGGCGGGGATTTATGCCCTGATAGGTTTCTAACTCCGCTAACGACATATCAAAGGTCAAAGGCATACAATTTTTCCTCTCTCATTGCGGTCTATTTACCAACCGATTGCATAAGACGTAGAACGTGGATCCGCACCGCCGACGCGTGTGCCTGTCTCATGGTCAACGGTAATCGCACATACGCGGCTGACCCCTGCACTCCAATCGTCATGATCGTGGAGGTGATGCCCACGATTCCGCAAAGCCTCGCGGGTCTGTGGAGCGATCCGGGCTTCGACCACGACCTCGCCGGGCAGTGATCCATGGGGCCAGAACGAATTCGGGAAGCTGTGACTGATGACGCGGGGGGCTTCGATCGCCTCCTGCGGCTCCATCCCGAACTCGATGATATTGAGGAACACCTGCAGCATCCCCTGTACCTGTGCGTCACCGCCGGGGCAGCCGAAGGGCATGAACGGCTTTCCATCTTTGAGAGCCAACGCTGGATTTGGGGTGAGGCGTGGACGTTTCCACGGCTGCAGGCAGGAGGGGTGCGCTGGATCGAGCCATATCTGTGTACCCCGTCCTGAGATAGGAAAACCCAAGCCCGGAACGATTGGGGACCAGCCAACCACATCCGAGGGTGTAGCGGAAAAGGCGTTACCGCTCTCATCTATCACGCAGAGGTAGCTGGTATCGCTCTCCCAGTGCGATATACGCTCCGGCTGCGGGCAATTTGGGTCCAAAGTCGGGAAGGGTCCGTTCTCTCTGCGCGGCTCCGGATGGAACCGCCACGGGTCACCGGGGCGTGGCATGTCGGGGGCGGCACGTTGTAGGTCAATGGCACTCCGTCTTTCAGCCGCATATCGTTCATCGAGTAATCCTGCCATCGGGACTTGGACAAAATCGGGATCGCCGAAATACGCCTCCCGATCCGCAAACGCCAATTTCAGCGATTCGATAACTGTGTGAAGATAGTCCGCGGACTCGTGCCCCATCCCTTGTAGGTCAGCCCCTTCGAGAATCTTTAGTGCCATGTTGAGGGTCGGTCCCTGACACCACGGTCCGCAGGTATAAACGTCATAACCTTTGTAGGTGATATGCGTCGGTGGTTCGACCCGAACCGAAAATGCGGCGAGATCTTCATAGGCTAGCAGTCCCCCTTCCTGCGCGTGAAAATCGGCGATTTCGTGGGCAATTTCGCCCTTATAGATTAGGTCGCGTGCGGCTCTGATTCCTACTTCACGATCACCGCTCGCTCCCCGTTCAGCGTCGATCATCCGTCTGAAGGTGTTCCCCAGATCCTTCTGGAAAAAGATCTCCCCAACCTGTGGAATATGGCCACCGGGGTTGAAGACAGCAGCCGTTGATGGGTCGCCTCCTAGCTCCCTGCTGGCAAATGCGTGGAACTGATCATCGACTGGATGACCGTTTTCGACGAGGTCTAACGCGGGCTGGATGACCTCTTCAAAGGTCATAGTGCCGAATCGCGCCAACGCCGTCAGCCACGCATCAGGCGATGCGGGTGTGACAGTCCGCAAGATGCCGGGGGGCAGATCGCCGTTGTGATATTTTCGGAAGTAGTCAATGCTCGCCCCACGGGGAAAGCGTCCGAGTCCACTGATGGTTTCTACCGGTGCCCCCGATCCCGGACAGTAGACAATCGGTGCGACGCCGCCGAAATGGGTGAATCCCGGCTGAAGCACATTGATACAGATACCGACAGCGATGCCGGCATCAGCGGCGTTACCGCCACTTTCGAGGATACGAACCCCACCCATTGTTGCGAGATAGTGCACCGATGAGACAATGTACTGTTTCCCGCGGACTGAGGGGCGATGACTCCTTGGCATTCTACTTTCTCCTTTCACCCAATGAGGCTTGGGTTGTGAGTGGACGACGTGGGTCAATCTCCATAACCGAGTTGACGCAGGTGTTCAAACGACTTCTCTATCCGTTTTCTGCTTCTCTGCGCTCTCTGCGTCTCTGCGGTGTTTTTCTTAGGTTTCATAGATATTGTCCATCTGCCATGCGTCCAGCGATCTGAGTTCACTCTCTTGACCTTGAGAACGCAGCGATACACCGACGCTATCTGCGCGGTCAGGATAGACACGCATTGCAACACACTGCTTCCCGTTGACGAACACCTCAACCACGCTCTTGTCGATGAACACACGCAACTTGAGTGTCTCGTCCGGTGCGATAAAAACAGCAGCAGTTTCGGGGGCGCGTGAAAGCACATCCGGCGCAATTGACGAATACGATGAATCGATCGTTATCAGGCTGTCCCGCCCTTCTCGATTCAGATCTGGATCCCTGAAACCTCGCTCCTTAAAGAACGCAATACGGGTGAATTCCTCCTTTTGCGGTGAGCGGAGGACGTTCATTTCGACCATCGGGGCGGTTTTCGGGTCGATCTCCGCGACGATTTCCATCGCGTTCCCTTCGATACTTTGGAGGACGATCTCCTGATTCGCAGGCAATGTCATCCCACTCACCGCCTGATGTGCGCCGCGCAGCGATTCAATATCTCCGGCGGGCTCGATCGCCAATCTATCTCTTGAGGCGAGTGTTAGGCGTCGCGGCAACGTCATAATCTGATTCCAGCCTTGGGTCGGCTTCGCAGGATTCATGTTCCAGATGCAGATGAGTCCTCCCTCACCGTCGGGGGTTGCGGAGGGCGCGTGTACGCCCGCGGGGGCTGCCGCACCGAAGTTGTTCTTGGCACCCGCGGTCACGACGAACTTGTCGCGATCTTTATCGTAATCGCCAAGCAGGTACTGCCCACCACTCATGTGGCTGAAAAATAGGAGGATATGCTGATCTCCGATGGGCCAAAAGTACGGGCAAGCACCGTCATCGCCCACCAATGTGTAGTGATCATTCTCGACAAACGGGTGCAGATACTCCCAATTCGCTAAATCCGGGGAGCGGAGCAGGAAGTTAGCGCGGATCCGTTTAGCACCGGGGCCAACTGGCAGCGTCCCCCCTGAAAGCGAATAGTACATGCCATCCTTCTTCCAGATGCACGGATCGAAGACGCGGTAGGGCGGGGCTGACCCGTCCGGGTTTCTCATCGGGATCACTGCCTCCCCTGTCACCTTCTCCCAATTCAACAACAGCGGATCGCTCGACACAGCGACCATATTGCCGACCTCTGTGCCGTGATACATTGCAATCACGCGATCTTCCTCGACATAACTCGAACCGGAGAAACAGCACCTTTCAGGATTCGGGTAAATCGCATAGGGCAGATCTCGCCAATGAATGAGATCATCGCTGATAGCGTGTCCCCAGTGTTGACGGGTATCCTCCGGCGGATATGCTTGATAGAAAAGGTGCCATTTCCCACCCCAGAAACAGAGACCGTTAGGATCGTTGAGCATCGCTTCGGGATTCACGTAATGGTAGATGGGACGGTGCGGATTGCCTGCATACCCTTTGCGCGACTCGATCAGCCGGAGCATCAACGGATTGGTTTTGAGTTGCTCCTCCTGTTCTTCGAGGGTGTCAGCAAAGGTGTAATGTGGAACTCGTGAGGTATAATCGGAGGTGTTGTTCATAGTTTGTCTCCTTTATATTAGTATGTACTATCTTCTCTCTATAAGAAACATCTGCTCTGTCACATGAATCGTCCGGTTTCTGAGATTTCTCGATCCGCGAAACGTATTGTAGCGAACACTAAACTCGTCAACAGTACCTACTTTTTGTAGCATAGCACGCATCTCATCAGGACTGATGAACCCCTCATTATTGAAAGAGATTAGAAGAAAACGGGCGTCGATTTTGTGCAGTAGTTCTTCAAGTAGCGGTAAAGATTTTGTCCGGACATTATACCCTGAACGTCTCCAATCCGATGGAATACCGGACACACGACTTATTTTATCCGGTCGTTTGTAATGAACAAGCAGGTTGAGCATAAAGTAGTTGGAGCCGTAGGGGTGCTGATTATAGGGTGGATCAATATAAGCTAGGTCAAGCCCCTTTATTTGACTGGCTACCTTATTGGTGTCATCTTGCAGAACCTGATAATCGCACTCGTACTTGCTCAACACCGGGACTTCAAGCTTGATTTTGCCCTTGATTCGTTTTAGCGCGTCCAATCCGGTCCCACCGTACTGTCCGACTCCGGTGGTACGATCCTTATAAAATCCCTTGAATACGCCTGCGGTATTTGAGTGGACAGATGCGGCACTCAGAAGGGGACCCAGTAGCAAATCGCGAAAGTCTGAGGGAGTGCGATCAATCATCCGACGGTAGTTGTCCAAACGACGGGCATTGGTGGTCGTATAGAAAACCCTATCATCCTTTGTTATTTCTGATTCATCCTTTGGGGCATAGAGTGTCTCAATAAATCCCTTGGGGAACGGCGCATCAGTTACGCGAGCGTTTAGTTCTTCTACAATCTCGGACAGTGCAGTGAAATTAACTGAACTTCTGTTACGCAGGTAGCAACGTGCAATCACAGCGGCGTAATCCTCAAAATCGTTGCTGACAATAAACGATGCGTGCGCTTTCAGAAAACGGGAAACGACACCGGAGCCGCTAAATGCGTCAAACACACGAAGCTGCTCCTTACCGGTCCGTTTCTTGACACACATAACCGCTTTGCCGATTTGTCCTAGAAGTGAACGTTTGTTCCCGATATATGTGATGAGTTGCTCTGAGAGATATTTTGGATCTTCGGCGAAGAGGGAGTCGTCGTTCAATTCAGGTTGATAATCTTTACGTTGTACTATAGACATGTCGCCCCTCTGGGGCTAAATGAAACGATTCACCAATGGTTTTCACGTTTCACGCATCACATTATCAGCAGATGCAGACTAGTACTCAGTCATATAAGTTTTGCATATCAACAAGGGGGTCGGGTGACCCGACCCCTACGAAGTATTATGAGTCTCAATCCATATAGACAATCATAATTTGCCTGACAGTGTACTAGCACCAGTGGTTTTATAACTCAAGTCGCGACTAGAGGGGTGTCCGTCAAGCCTCTATTGTCGTCCGGGGAAGTTCCAACATCTTCGGGCTGAGTTCGCGTCCCAAGCCCGGTCGCTCGCAGAGATCTAACAGTCCCTCTTTAACAATTATCGGTTCATCAATATAAGTGTTCCACGTTGGGTAGTGGTAGGCGGTGAATTCGAGGTGGCGTGTGTTCGGGATAACAGCCATCAGATGTGTCAACGCCATGCAACTGAGCGGTCCATAGTTATGCGGTGCGACCGGGATATAGTGCACCTCTGCGTAGCTTGCAATTTTCTTCACCTCTGAGATGCCGCCGGTCCAAGCGAGGTCTGGGTTAAGAACATCCGCCGCTCCCATCTCCAATATCTGCTGAAAGCCCCAACGGGAGAAGATGCGCTCGCCGGCAGCGATAGGCACACCGCCGCTTTCCCGCACCTCTTTTAAGGCTGTGAAGTTGTGGGGCTGGATCGGTTCCTCAATAAAGTAGGGATTCAGGTGTCGCACCGCTTCCGCAATCCGAATCGCACCGGGAACATCAAAGGCAGCGTGGAGATCTATCCCCACCTCCAATGCATCCCCAACCGCATCTCGCACCCACTCAAATCGCTCGGCACCCTCTGCTACATCTGTCGCGCTGATGTAGCCAGTCGTGTCGGCAAAATCCGTCTCACCACGACTGGGATAAAAATCGCCGAAGAACCGGGCGGTCTTACACGCTTTCCAGCCTTCGTCCACACATTTCTTCGACCAATCCTGAAACGCCGTTCGGTTCGTCTCTGTCTCGTCGTAGATACCGCTGAAATAGACAGGCACTTTGGAGCGGGTCTGCCCTCCCAAGATGCGGTAGAGCGGACGGTCTAATGTTTTTCCCAAGAGATCCCACAGTGCCATGTCGATGCCGCTCATCGCACGGAGTTCGGCGCCCATCAGTCCGTGGAAGGACGCACTGCGGTACATCCGATTCCAAATCTTCTCAATATCCTCCGGATTCTGACCGAGCAGATGGCCGCGGGCAAATTCGTGGATCACTATCTCCGCAGGATCGGCACGGTGGTAGGTTTCGCCAACGCCGACATATCCCGCGTCGGTGCTGATGAGAATCCAGCAGTAGTTTCTACATTCCGAGCGGATGGTTTCCACTTTGGTAATTTTCATTGCTTCTCCTGTATAGGTGCGTGAAACGTGAAACGTAATGCGTAATAGAATCACCGCAGAGACGCGGAGAACGCAGAGAAAGATAAGAAAACGAGAGAACGGGAGAACAAGAAAGCCTTCCGTGAATCCACGCCAACTCCCACGAATAAAAGGGCAATTTAACGCAAAGGCGCAAAGACGCAGAGCGACGAGCAAGCCGGATCCCGCTGGGGCTAATCAATGAACTTCTTCACGTTTCACGCATCACGTTTCACGTAACTTCAATGAACTAATGAACTAACCTTTCAAACCCGGTACGCAAAAAGTTTCGATTGGTACATCTGGATGCGGATAGCGACGGTTTCACCGATGCTGCTGATGTCTTTCCGACCCTGCCAAGTTACGACTTGGTCGAGTGTATCGCCGGTCAGGGGATCGCAGTCCGCAAAGCTGAAGCCGGGGACGGGATCGCCGTCCGGAGTCATCAGATGCGGTGTCTTGTCAAGGAGTTCCACCTTTATCCAACCGCCGGGCTTACACCGGTAGTTGAGCCGGAGTTCATTGTGGCAACGGTAGACGGTCGGAATGGTAAAACGCCCTTCCAACGCTGCGACCAAACCACAGAACCGATGCGGCTGCCAACGCGCCCACCGTATTTGCAGCGGACGATGGGCGGGGAACATCGCACTTGCCATATCAGGCAGGACGTTGTGGAGTTTTGAGTTGCCTGTATAGGGCGATGCCCAATAGCCGTCGGGCAGCTCGACCAATCCGCCGCGCCAGAAGTGGGCAGAGCACTCATCGCCACTACCCGGTGGACCCACCTCAAGGACAGGTTTCCGCTCTGGGCGAGACCAGAACAATCCATCGCGACTGAAAGCGATCTGACCGTCCATGTAATCGGCGGTCTGGTGGTAGATTGGGATCAGCATCCCGTGCAGATCGGTGCGGCCGGGATACGGAAAGTAGTTGGCACCGTAGAACGAGATATCTAGGTCGTCCTGCGCGTCCGGCTCTAAGATGAGTTTCGGGGCGGGCCAAGTACGAAAATCGTCAGTCCGAGCGAAGCCGATGGTGCGGCGGTGTGTGCTTTCTTCCAAGCGTCCTGTGCCGATACCCCCCATCACCTCCGTCGGATAGCCCATAATCTGGAGGTAGGCGTAGTAGTTGTTGTGGTGTGGATCGAAACGGGCAGCGATCGCGCCGTTGACGGGGCGATTGCCGAGCGGTTGTTCAAGGGGGGTCCACCGGAATCGGTCCGGGGAGGTCCACCCCAGCATCCAGCCCCAGATCACCGCTTTCGGGCCCTTATAGGCTGCGCCTTCAGCGTTCTGGGCGGCAATCCGCTTGCCCGCTTCCCCTCCGACCAACCTTTCGTTGGTGTCCGGGTCGTACCACGCCATATTGCCGCCCATCGCTTTGTAGCGTTCATTGGGCGGTGCCCCCGGATCCTCGAAAAATCCCGATGATCCGCGCGGCGGATTGGCGATGAGGTTATTCTGTTTCGACCCCTGAAATTCCACCTGTCCCAATTCGGGACGGCTCCATTGATAAGCGTCATCGCTGCGGGCATAGGCGGCACCGTTGCCCCCTGATTCGTAGAGCATGTGATAGGCACCGTCATCCTGCCAGATGTAGAGTGGGGCGATACCGGGACGCTCCCACGCTTGCACTGCTTCGAGCAGCGGTTCAGATTTCAGGGCAGTTTCCACCTCGAATCGGATTCCCACGGGAGCGTCAAAGGGCGTGAATAGGTCTTCACGGTTCATGCCGCGGTTGCCGGCGTAGATATCGACGGTATCCACCAATGGGCTCCACGCCCCTGTGTTACAGAGGATTCGTGGGGGTCTGACCTGTAAAGGGGTATGTTTTTCTGTGGCGGATTCGTTAGAAGGGGTTGTCATGGTTTGCCTTTTTATTGGTTCATTGGTTCATTAGTTCATTGAAATGTTGGGTTTCGCTGTGGCTCAACCCAACCTACGGGCTCCCAAGTGTTACGGCACACGGAGTGTGCCTATTACTTTCTCCTGCGTCTCTGCGGTGGATTTATTACGCTTCACGCCTCTTAAAAGTCGGTCCAATCGAAAATATAGGTCAATCGTTCACTCCGCCGATGCAGCAGATTTTGATACACGGTCTGAGGGTCACTAGGTGAGGTTTTCGTCGCTAAAGGGGCAACTGACATCTTACCTGCAGCCAACCATCTCAGTCCAGCGGCGAGGTTGCCGTAGATGCTGTTTGTCCGAAACTCCGTCGGTTGGTTCGGCAGTTCCCATTCCCATCCACTGCGGACGACCACATAGTTGTGGAAAATTGCGTGCAAGATGCTATGGGCATACATCTCCGTATACCGTCGCCACGGTGTCGCAATCAGCACGACTTCGCCCTTCTTGCGGACGACGTTGCAGCCGTCCAACGCCGCCTGCTCATGGCCCGAACAATCGATGACCAACCCCACCGTACCCGCAATATCGGGGTCGTCCACCGGAACAGTGGGCAGCACATTCTTGAGTCCGCATTCGATAGCGACCTTACGGCGAGATTCAATCGGTTCACAGGCGAACACCTCATAACCGGCGTTTGTGAAGTTTTGGGCGGCGAGGTTTCCAACGATACCTAAGCCGGTGACGACAACCCGTTCCGGCGGTCGAGCGGTCGTCGTGGTCAGCGTGGTCAGGCTCACGTTCATCAGACGGGCGAAAACACCGGTCTCCGGTGCGAGCCCTTTGGGCAGCAGCAAACCCGCATCCCGCTTCACGCGCTGATAGGATTGATGATTCCCCATACAGAAGATGTGATCGCCTGCCTTGATGTCATCGACCGCCTCCCCAACAGATTCAACCTCAAAGACTGCTGCGTAGCCGGAGCCACGTGGGAAATTGCCCTCCGAAGGGTAGGAGCCCGTCGATTCTGTTCCCGCACTTATCAACGTGACGACGCTGCTACCGGCAATCTCGTCCGGCGCGAGGGGTGTCGGGTCCCGGTCAACTGCCCGTAGTTCTGCCTGTTCCGGTGCGACAAACTGAACCGCATAATCTTTCTTTGAACTCATGTGCGTTCCTCTTTTCAATTATGGTGGCTACGTATCACGCATTGTATATACATTGCACTCCTCTGGAGTGCGGACTTTGGGGCATGTCGCCCGTCTATAGACATGTCGCTCCTCTGGAGCGAAAAAGACTCGGGTTTCGCCATCGTCATTTGCCGTTCTTTCGGTGGTCTATAGACATATCGCTGCTCTGGAGCGAAAAAGAGCCTTAATCGTATAGGCGAGGTTCTTTCGCCCCAGGGGGTTGGGGAACCCAACCCCTACGAATTCAACTCCGGTCCTCTCGTTTTCCCGTTTTCTCGCTTTCCCCTATCTTCCTTGAAACTGGGGCTTTCGCTTCTCCATGAACGCTCGCCTGCCTTCCTTATAATCCTCGCTGGTGAAGCAGGCATCCACAAGCTGTTTGCAAGACATGTCGCTGCTCTGGAGCGAAAAAGAGCCTTAATCGTATAGGCGAGGTTCTTTCGCCCCAGGGGGTTGGGGAACCCAACCCCTACGAATTCAACTCCGGTCCTCTCGTTTTCCCGTTTTCTCGCTTTCCCCTATCTTCCTTGAAACTGGGGCTTTCGCTTCTCCATGAAGGCTCGCCTGCCCTCCTTATAATCCTCGCTGGCGAAGCAGGCGTCTACAAGCTGTTTGCAAAGTTCTAGATCCCGATCGTCCGGATCTTTGCAGACCTCCGCAATAATCTGCTTGCAGGCTTTGATCGTCAAGGGCGCATTACCGGCGATGGTCTCCGTATATTCATCAACAAAGGCATCTATTTCATCTTTCGACAGCACCCGGTTGATGAGTCCCATGTCGTAGGCTTCCGATGCGTCAAACTGTCTAGCGGTGAACAGAATCTCTTTGGTGCGGATGGGACCGACAAGGGCGACCAGCGGCTTCAACCCACCGTAACCGTATCCAAGCCCTAACTTGGCTGCGGGGATCCCAAATTTTGAATCGTCGGTGGCGAGACGCAGATCACAACAGAGCGCGATCCCCAACCCGCCCCCGATACAATATCCCGCAATCTTCGCGATCGTTGGCTTGGAGATATTGGTCAGATTTTCGTGGGCGAGCCCCGACGCCACGTTGTACTCCTTTATTGCGGACTCCGATGCGCGCTGCTTCTCGAACTGCGATATATCCGCGCCGGCAGAAAATGCCCTGCCACCTTCACCCGAAATGACCACAGCGCGAACGGTATCATCTTCCTCAAAGTCCGCCATGACCTTCGCGATGCCCTGCCACATCTCGTAAGAGATAGCGTTATGCTTTTCGGGACGGTTGAAGCGGAGATAGCCGATGCCGTCCCGCTTTTCGGCGATAATCAGATCCGTGGTGCTGCTTGCCGCGACGTTCATACGACATTCTCCTTTCGCATTGTCTCGATTTCATCATCCGAGAATCCGAATTCCCCCAAGATTTCATCTGTGTGTTCACCCAATTCGGGTGCCGGGCGATACGGCATCTTTGGGGTGCCGCTCATATTTGTCGCATGGCGTAGCACGTCCATCCGACCGAGCACGGGGTGATCTACGGGGCGCGACATTTCGAGATGTTCTATATGCGGGTCTGACCACATCTCGTCCATCTTGTAGATAGGTCCGCACGGCACACCTGCGTCGTTGAGTGCCTCGATCCATTCGTTGCTGCTTCGGGTTGAGAAATACTCTTGTAATTCCGCGTTCAACGCAGCCCGATTTCGTGACCGCGCCCCATCGTTCGCATAGTCGGGGTTATTCCTAAGTTCGTCCGCCCCTAGGAGGTCGCAGAGCCGTTCCCACATCGTCCCACCGCTCGCTGCTATATTAATGTAGCCGTCGGTTGTTTGAAACACGCCGGTCGGAATGCTGGTGGGGTGATCGTTGCCCGCTTGACCGGGCACATCGTTGTCGATACTCCAACGCGCCGCTTGAAAATCGAGCATCGCAATCTGCGCTTCGAGCAGCGATGAGTGCACCCACTGCCCTTCCCCCGTCTCCTCGCGCTGCAGCAACGCGATCAGTACCCCGATGGCGGTATACATGCCGGAAGCGAGGTCTGCGATCGGCACCCCGACGCGCAGGGGCCCCTGACCCGGAAATCCGGTAATCCACATCAAACCGCCCATCCCCTGTGCGATCTGATCGAAGCCGGGACGCCCGCCGTATGGACCGTCCTGCCCGAACCCGGAGATACTGGCGTAGACGATGCGCGGGTTCTCGGTTCGGCACGCTTCGTAGTTAATCTTCAGGCGATCCTTGACGCTGGGGCGATAGTTCTCCACCACCACATCCGCCTGTTTTACCATCCGCATGAACGCAGCGTGACCGATCTCCGACTTGAGGTTCAACGTCATGCTCCGCTTGTTTCGCTGGAGGTTCTGAAAGTCTGAGTTATGACGTGAGCCGAGGGCATCGCCCTCCTTACCGGGGGCTGGCGGCAGTTCGATCTTTATAACGTTTGCGCCCCAATCGGCAAGTTGACGGACGCAGGTCGGGCCCGCACGAACGCGGGTTAAATCGAGAACGGTAAAACGGTGGAGGGGCGGTTTATGATCGGTCATCGTTTATGGTAACTCCTTTTCTGATATTGATAAATCCAAAAGATCAGTTAAGTTTAGCGCAAATCCACATAAAACACAATAAATAATACGCAATGCGTAATGCGTAAGAAAAACCGTTTTGACATCTTACGCATTACGTAGTATTTTTTTTGCACCAGGGGTGCGACATGTTTATAGAATATTGGCACCCCCAATATCCCCAAGCCCCAGCGGGGCGACATGTGTATTTCCGCCCCAGCGGGGCGGTATGTCTATAGAATGATTGTAGGTCCAAACGTCGCGCTCCAGCGGAGCGCAATGTGTATCATGCTTCAGTTGCATCGTCCGCATCAAAGACATATTTCGGATTATATGAGACATCAAAATGCTTTAGCAATTCAAGATATTCCTCTTTGAATGTTTTGTGCGAATGGTGTTTTTCTTGATTTTCGATGTAGGAGATGACATCTTTCAGCTGTGAGTGTGAATAGCTAAGCGCAGCGAATCCTTCTTGCCACATGAATTTTCCGACAGTCCATCGTTTTCGGTTAATATAGTGGATCTCAGAATTAATGAAACACTCCAAATCGGCGCAGTTGGAAACAGCGCCTACCAAATATGGGGAGCGAAAGTGTCCGTTTATTTTTTGAATTTACTATAAATTGTGTTGCGTTCCTTTTAATGTCCCTAACCAGATCCGAGATAGCAATGTCGGGTGTGATGCCTACAAGGATATGGATATGATCGGGCATAGAATTGATTTGAATCAATTTTTGCTTTTTGTTGGTGATGATGCCAGTTATGTATTTGTGGGGTTCGGTTTTGTGTTTTTTGGGGATTAGGGGTTGTCGTCCTTTGACGGAAAAGACGATGTGTATGTAGAGTTGGGTGTATGTGTCTGCCATTTGTACCTTTCCAATTGAGGTTGTTGTATGGCCATTGCGCTCCTCTGGAGCGCAGAAGCTATATCGATTGCCGTTCTATAGACATATCGCTCCTCTGGAGCGAAGACAATTTCTGGGGCTTTGGTTGCTAGGTGTATCGCCCTTCTATAGATATATCGCTCCTCTGGAGCGGAAGCAAAACCCGAAATCGTAGGGGCGAGGTTTCCTCGCCCATCGGGTTGGGGGACCCAACCCCTACGGATTCAAACTCTCGTTTTCTCTGTGTTCTCCGCGCCTCTGCGGTGGTTTTGTTACGTTTCACGTTTCACACATCAGGTTTCAAAACAGCTGTTCTATAAACATGTCGCCCCTCTGGGGCTTTGGTTGCTAGGTGTATCGCCTTTCTATAGATATATCGCTCCTCTGGAGCGGAAGCAAAACCCGAAATCGTAGGGGCGAGGTTTCCTCGCCCATCGGGTTGGGGGACCCAACCCCTACGGATTCAAACTCTCGTTTTCTCTGTGTTCTCCGCGCCTCTGCGGTGGTTTTGTTACGTTTCACGTTTCACACATCAGGTTTCAAAACAGCTGTTCTATAAACATGTCGCCCCGCTGGGGCTTTGGTTGGTAGGTGTGTCGCCCTTCTATAGACATATCGCTCCTCTGGAGCGGAAGCAAAACCCGAAATCGTAGGGGCGAGGTTTCCTCGCCCATCGGGTTGGGGGACCCAACCCCTACGGATTCAAACTCTCGTTTTCTCTGTGTTCTCCGCGCCTCTGCGGTGGTTTTGTTACGTTTCACGCATCACGTTTCAAAACAGTTCATACTTCAATAACCGGCACTCAATCGGTCCATTATACAGTGTAAACCGTTTTGCTGTGCGCAGCCCGATCGATTTCGCCAACTTCAGATTGCCTGTGAACAGATACGCGGTATATCCCGCACACCGCTGTTTCAACACATCTCCGAAACCGCTGTACAACGATTGCAGTTCCTCTACCTCCCCCGTCCGCTCACCGTAGGGCAGATTGCAAACAATAACCCCCCGATTTCCGCGCGGACTCAGCTTGAGCGCGTCGCCCCGCATGAAACGGAGGTGCCTTTCCACCTCCGCTAGCTTCGCATTCTCCGACGCGACCCGGATCGCCGGTCTCGATATATCGTATCCGAGGAGCCGTCCCGGAATTTTCTCACGAATCGCGTCTCGCGCCTCATCGGTCAAACGTGCCCACAGCTTCCGATCAAAGTTCCGCCACCGCTGAAAACCGAACGCCACCTGCCCCGAAGATCCGTCCCCACACCGCAGGAGTCCGGGCGCGTAATTGATCGCCTTGAGCGCGGCTTCGATGACTATCGTGCCAGAGCCGCACATCGGATCGATGAACATCCCTTCGTTATCCCACGCGACCAACCCTACAATCGCCGCGGCTAAGGTCTCCCGCAACGGCGCGTCCGTCGCCTGCTGGCGATACCCGCGTAGATGCAATCGATCGCCGGAGGCGTCAAGGCTGAGGATACAGCGGTCTTTCGCAATATGGGCATTGATCTGGAGTGCGGGATGTCGCCGATCCACGTTTGGACGGCGACCGACGCTCTCCCGAAACCCATCCACAATCGCATCCTTGATCTTCAACGCGGCGTAATGGGAATGCGTAATCTGCGAATCGCGGCAGTTACAATCGACGGCGAATGTGGTGTCAACTGTCATCCAATCGCGCCACCGGACGTTGCGGGCATTTTCGTAGAGCGCGTCTGGCGTCGGGCAGGGGAACTCCGCTATCGGCATCAGCACCCGATTCGCGGTGCGGAGCCACAGGTTCGCCCGGTAGAGCGTTTCCAGCCCGCCCTCGAAATGGACACCGCCGACGGTGGATCGGATGTTCTGGGCACCGATTGCTGTTAATTCTTTTGTAACAAGTGGTTCTGTTCCTTTGGCTGCTGTCGCGAAAAATCGCATATTTGCCATCCTTCAATTATCTCTGTAAAAAGGAAATTAACCGCAGAGACCGCGTTGGGTTTCGCTGTGGCTCAACCCAACCTACGGTTTACAAGGGTTATGGCATACGGAGTATGCCTACTACTTTACTAAAAAGGAAATTAACCGCAGAGACGCAGAGAACGCAGAGAAAAGCAGAAAACATAAAAAAAACGTGGTTCATGTAAAAAGAAAGTGCAAAACACGAAGCGAAATCGTAGGGGCGGGGTTTCCCCGCCCGCCGTAAGGGTTGGGGGACCCAACCCCTACGAATATTCGGTTTCTTTGCACTAAATCTTAACATGAGCGAAAAGCGTTGGGTTTCGCTGTGGCTCAACCCAACCTACGGTTTACTCCCGTTTTCTACACATGTCGCCCCTCTGGGGCTTGGGTTATTTTGTTTATCGTGTTATTCTATAAACATGTCGCCCCTCTGGGGCTTTGGGTACTTGGATGTGCCTGTTCTATAAACTTACGAATTGACAGGAAAACCGTTAAGGGCGTACCGCCGCCGACAACAAAGGAGAGGTATACGATGAAACAGAACGAATTTCCTCCCGGTTGGGATGAAGAGCGCGTACGGAGCGTCATCGCGTACTACGATCAACAGACGGAGGATGAGGCTGTCGCTGAAGCTGAAGCCGCATTGCAGCATGAATCTAGCACACTGATGAAAATCCCCACAGAATTGGTGCCCGCTGTACTTGAATTGATTGACAAGCACTTAGCCAATAATCAACCATAAAAGAAATATGACTTATGCACTTCCGTAGGGAACGCAGATCTGCGTTCCCTACACGCAGGGGAACACCATTTCCACAGGCGAAGTACCTAGTTCCTATGTGTATATCGTGCTTCGGTTGCATCGCCCGATGGGTTGGGGAACCCAACCCCTACGAATTCCACCTTCCGGTTTTCAGAAGATCGTCGATTTTGGAAAATCGCCCTACAATAGACATATCGCCGCGCTGGGGCTGTGTTGTACATCGGTTGATTGCCGTGTTGGGTTTCGCTGTGGCTCAACCCAACCTACGGTTTACGAGGGTTACGGCATACGGAGTATGCCTACTACTTTACCCCTCCTCGTTTTCTGGTCTTCCCGTTTTCTCGTTTTCACCTACTCTAGGTGCAGGAGCAGGTCCCGCTTTGTCAACGGTCGGTCGAGGTGCATCAGATAGATCTGGAACGTATCGCTGCGATCCGAAATAAACGCTAACAACCTCGCGTCGGGCGAAAACGCCGGCTGCATTGACGCACCGATCCCGTTTGTCAACCGCCGTTCGTTCGATCCGTCCGCGTCCATCAGGTAGATCTCAATATCCCCGTCCCGCGCCGAGACAAAGGCGATGGTCTCCCCGTCCGACGAGATTACCGGGCTATAGCAGTCGTGCGGGTTTGGGTTCAGATGCCTCTCATCGCTGCCGTCGATATTGATGCTATAGATCTGATGCCGTTCCGCTTGACCCTCCGCTAAGTCATCGGTCCGTGCCGAGACAAACGCAATCCGTTTCCCATCGGGGAAGAACATCGGGCTGCCGTCGTCCACTTCGTTATGCGTAATCTGCTGAGACGGAATCGTATCTGGATCAATCGCACCGAGATCCACGCCGCGGAGATCGAGGATATACAGTTCCAGATTGCCGGCACTGTTCGACTCGTAAGCGACCCGCTGCCGATCCGGCGATATCCCCAACGAGCGGACACCGAACCCGACGGGCATAATCTCCTGTGTGGTCTTACTATTAATATGTGTGGCATAGAAACCGGCATAGATCGGCGTGGATCCGCTGCTCTGCAGCAGAATTTTCACCTGCCGCGAGGTCTGCGGTTCACGGCTGTAGATAACGTAGCTCGGATCGCTCAAGAACGCGGGCTCCCCCTCGTCGTAATCGGTAGTGTAGGTCACCCGCTTCCGCACGCGCCGATCCGCTATATCCATGATGAAAATCTCGCCGTTATCCAACCGATACGACGCGAACACCAGCTGCGAGCCGTCCTGCGAGAATCGCGGCGAATAGTTGTCCTTCTTGCCACTTGTCAACTGCTCCACCCGATACGCATCGGTAATAAGTCCCGCCACCTGTTGTAGCACGGCGTTGTCCGATGTGGATTGGACAATCGCCCGCAGCTCACGGTATCCCGAATCCCGAATCCCCTGTTTCAGATATACCTTCGCCAACGCGAACCGTACCGTCGCTTTGTCTTCGGGGCGGGCGGTATACAGGTTGATCGCTGTCCTGTAATGACGGATCGCCTCGTCGTAGCTGCCTAACCCCTCATACGCCTGACCTAGCAGAAACCGCGCCTTCGGGTTCCGATCGTCTACGTCGATAATCTTCTCCAACAGGTTAATCGCCTCCGGATGCATCCCCGATTGGATCAACGCCTCGCTCTGCCGGAGCGGTTCGTCCTTTCCGCTGCACCCGATCAGGCAACCGAGAAGCGCAATTAGCAGCGTGGCGCGTGAAACGTGATGCGTGAAACGTGATATGTCTGCGATATTATATTTGTCTTTCATCTTTATTTCCCTTCATGTTTTTCGATTCGTCCTCGCATTCGTAGGGGCGGGGTTTCCCCGCCCTCTTTGTGGTACGGTTTGGGGGACCCAATCCCTACGAATATCACAACGGGTTGGGGAACCCAACCCCTACGAATATCACAACGGGTTGGGGAACCCAACCCCTACGAATATTAATGTGTCGCTGCACCTATCGTAGGGGCGAGGTTTCCTCGCCCTTGTTTTGGTTAGGACTTACGCACTTCAGTTTTAAGAGTAGAGACGGACGCAGATCTCGCAGATGAAGGTCGCATGAGCGAGGTTAAAAAGGTTACG
This sequence comes from Candidatus Poribacteria bacterium, assembly GCA_965116925.1. Taxonomy (GTDB): domain Bacteria; phylum Poribacteria; class WGA-4E; order WGA-4E; family PCPOR2b; genus PCPOR2b. The sequence goes on from OZ220744.1 coordinate 6,301,362, forward strand.
TTTCGCCTGCGAAAATCAAATTTTCCCATTTTTCCCGCGCAAATGGGAAAATTGTCCCTATTTCAGGCTGAAACGTTTCGTCATGCCTGCCGATTGTATTACAAGCAGTTACAAACAATTACATTTTATGGTCGGGATCCTTGATGGTGTCCCTGCTGTAGTTGCTCGTTTCTTAACGGGCGTTGGAAGTTGTGTCCAACGGCGATGAATCGTCGAACTACAGGACTTTGAGCGTTCAACTGCGTAAGTCCTATTGGTATTGAATGGTTCGTAGGGGCGGGGTCACCTCGCCCATCTTATGATGTTGATAATTCGTAGGGGCGAGGTTCCCTCGCCCGTTTTGTGTGTCGCCCATTTACCATCTGGAAGGATTGTTAGGATGCAATTGATCCAACTCCCATTGCATCGGGTTATCGGTAACATATTGGCGAATGCGCTGTAAATCTATATCATCTCGAATGACATGGTCGTAATAATTCCTTTGCCAAACGCGCGTCCCCGGCATATCACGATATTGATTGATGGATTTCGTGGATTGATATTTGAAATATGCCACGACCTGTCCTAGTGTGGGCGAGGAAACCTCCTGTCCTAGTGTGGGCGAGGAAACCTCGCCCCTACGGTTCGGTAATGGAGGTGAGGGAGCCTCGCCCCTACGGTGTTTAATACGATAATTCCGTGTATGTGATTTGGCATAACAACACACATATCCAGTTCAACAGAAAAGAAATGTTGTGGAATACGGTTCCAACATTCGACGACAGTTTTTCCTATTTCGCTCAATTGCATCCGTCCATCTACAATCTTCCCAAATAAGCATTTCTGATCCTGCACGCATATAGTTACGAAATACCCACCAGTCTAACCATAATCATAGTCCCGTAAGCGCGTCGCACGGCGACGCGGTTGACTTTTCGGTTTCATCAGCAAAACCTCCGTTGGAGTATTGTTTTCACATCCCTCATAGTTGGACGAAGCGAGAGATCTTGATTGCCGTATGGGCAAGGTTTCCTCACTCGTGTTGTGGTTTGGGTTGGGGGACCCAACCCCTACGGATTCAACGCCCATCTCTCTGCGTCTTTGTGTCCTCTGGTTTTCCCGTTTGCCTTTCTGCGGATCATTGTATCAGAAAACCGTTGATAAATCAACCAAACCGTGATACCATATAGTACCATTTCCGTCAGAGGAGACTCCCAATGAAAACAATTCTCGTCCTTTCAATACTCTTTTGTGTGATCGCGTTGCCCGCTTTCGGTGAGCTAACGGATGCGGATCTTGACAAGATTCGGTTGATTGTTAAGGAGGAAGTCAAAGCGGAAATCGCCGGAGTCCGGCAGGAAATCGCCGGAGTCAGAAAGGAACTGAAAGCGGAAATCGCCGGAGTCCGGCAGGAAATCGCCGGAGTCGAACAGGAACTGAAAGCGGAGATTGCTGGCTCCGAGAAGCGGATAAAAGATTATATCGACGCTAGAATAGAGAGCGTCACAGTCGAAATAGGCAGTGTAGACAAACGTTTCTCAACATACAATTGGGTGATTTCCATCCTCATGCCGCTGATTGTCGCTGCGGTAGGTATTCCTACAGTCGTCATCGCGTGGCGGAGCGGAAGGGATCGATCGCTCGAAAGGCAAGTTGAAACGCTCGCAAAGGAGATCGAAACGCTGAAGGAACAACGGATTGTAAATCCCTAACAGATGTCACCGGTAGGGTTGAGGGGTTGCTCCTAAAAAGTGAACCACAATTCGGGTTGGGGGACCACAATTCGGGTTGGGTGACCCAACCCCTACGGATTGAATTTCCCTCGCTTCCCCGCTTCCTCCCGTCTTCCTGTCCCACATGTCGCCGTTCTATAAACATATCGCCCCGCAGGGGCTAAATCCTCGCCTCCTTGCTTTGTCGTTTTCCCGCGAATCTTATCTGCGTAATCCTTTAATCCGTGTTAATCGGCGATTCAGACATATTGGCAGATGGTGCTCCGCTGGAGCACGGAGATTTGGTCCTATCGCCCTCTATAGACATTATGCTCCGCTGGAGCGTGGGCAATTCCTATCCTCGCGCAACGGGTTGGGGGACCCAACCCCTACGGATTCAATCTCCTCGCTCCCTCCCGTCTTCCTGTTCCACATGTCGCCGTTCTATAAACATATCGCCCCGCAGGGGCTAAATCCTCGCCTCCTCCCCCCCCTCGCTCCCTCGTCCCCTCTGCGTCCTCAGCGTCTCTGCGGTGTGCTTCTCTCGTTCCACGTTTCCCACAAAAATGTCTTGCCAACCCGACCCAACCGTGATACTATATCAGACCATTCTCCTCAAAAGAGGTGATCCACCATGAAAGTCGTAATCAGCCTATTCCTACTTCTACTGATAACCCCTGCGTTTGGCCAACTGACGAAGGAGGATATGCGCGCCATCATCAAAGAAGAGGTCCCCCCTATTGTCAAAGCGGAGATTGCCGCGTCGGAAAAACGGCTGAAGGAGTATATCGATCTCAAAATTGAGACGGTAAACGCCAGAATTGATGCTGTAGAGAAAAGTCTGAATGCCAGAATTGAGACGGTAAACACTAGAATTGATGTGTTAGAGAAAAGCATAGATGGTAAATTTGATGTCTTAGATACGAGGATGGATGATGTGGATAGCAGATTTAATCGTATTTGGCTTGCCATCATCGCGCTGATAACCGCCGCCATTGCACTCCCCCAATTGATTATCATTTATGCGGAAAGGAAACGTGGGCGGGAGATCCAGATGCTACTTGAACAATTGCGTGAAAAGACCGAAGGTCCGGAAACCGGGGCGAACCAATGAACCGCCCCCCTACGGACATCATTGGTGTTGGGTTTCGCTGTGGCTCAACCCAACCTACGAAAATACCCCGTTTTCTCGCCTCCCCGCTGCCTCCCGTTTCGCTCCCCAGATGTCGCCCCGCTGGGGCTTGGGAGGATGGGGTATGTCGCCGTTCTATAAACATATCGCCCCGCAGGGGCTAAATCCTCGCCTCCTTGCTTCGTCGTTTTCCCGCGAATCTTATCTGCGTAATCCTTTAATCCGTGTTAATCGGCGATTCAGACATATTGGCAGATGGTGCTCCGCTGGAGCACGGAGATTTGGTCCTATCGCCCTCTATAGACATTACGCTCCGCTGGAGCGGGGTCAATTCCCGTCCTCGCGCAAGGGGTTGGGTGACCCAACCCCTACGGATTGAATCTCCTCGCTTCCTCGCTTCCTCCCGTTTTCCCGTCCCACATGTCGCCCCGCAGGGGCTTGGGAGGATGGGGTATGTCGCCCATCTATAAACATACCGCCCCGCTGGGGCTAAAAGCGTCCCCTTCCCCCGCTTCTTCCCGTTTTCCCGTCTTCCCGTCTTCCCCTCCCCGCCTTCCCGTTTTCCCCGCCCGTCGCCTGATTCAAACTAGGGTCATTTAATTCTCCCCTATTATTGTCTGAATTATGGATAGACGCGGATTAACCGATTAGAAAGATAAAAGATGCTATCGACAGTTGGCGTAAGAACGCGCAATGAATTGCGCTACTACAAACGGTGGGGAGACCAGATGCCTCGCCTACGGGTTTGGGTCAGCCCGAACGGTCAAAAAATGGAAAACTAAATAGCCCTACCGTAGGGTCATTTAATTCTCCCCTATTATTGTCTGAATTATGGATAGACGCGGATTAACAGATTAGAAAGATAAAAGATGCTATCGACAGTTGGCGTAAGAACGCGCAATGAATTGCGCTACTACAAACGGTGGGGAGACCAGATGCCTCGCCTACGGGTTTGGGTCAGCCCGAACGGTCAAAAAATGGAAAACTAAATAGCCCTAGATTCAAACAAAAAAGCCTTGCGAAATCACTGCAACCGTGATAACCTATAGAACCAAGAAAGGTAGGTGGGCCAAAATGGATTTCGGTTCATGGTCTCCGTCACATACGATATTGGCGCTATTCATCGTCGCCGGTTTCATTGGGCAGGTGGCGGTCTTGTTCTATCGCGTGGGACAAACTGAGAAACGCTTGGCACGTAGTGAAGAGCGTGCCGAAAAGCGGGATGCGGAATTGCTCGCGCTGATCGATAAGCGAATTGGTGAAGTCAATCAGCGATTCGGTGAAGTCAATCAGCGAATTGACGGTTTGCGGTCTGAGATGAATCAGCGAATTGACGGCTTACGTACCGAGATGAATCAACGGTTATCCGATATGAACGCTGAAATCGCTGAAGTGCGCACGGAAATGCGGCAACTCAACCAGAACCATATCGATCATCTTAACAGGCATGATCAAGCGTGAAAGTCTATAAACATCTCGCTATCTATAGACATGTTGCTCCGCTGGAGCGGGGTCAATTCCGATCCTCTCGCAAAACGGGTTGGGGGACCCAACCCCTACGGATTGAATCTCCTCGCCTCCGCGCCTCCCTCGTCCCCTCTGCGTCCTCAGCGTCTCTGCGGTGTGCTTCTCTCGTTCCACGTTTCTCGCAAAAATGTCTTGCCAACCCGACCCAACCGTAATACTATATTAGACCATTCCCCTCAAAGGAGCCGGTCCGCCATGAAAACCGTAACAACGCTATGCTTACTCCTCTTCCTAACTACCCCCGCATTTGCCCAACTGACGAAGGAGGATATACGCACCATCGTCAAAGAAGAGGTCACCGCGTCCGAAAAACGTACGCGGGAATATATCGATCTCAAAATTGATGGTGTGGAGAAAAGCCTGAATACCAGAATTAACGAATTAGATAAGAGCCTGAATGCGAGAATTAACGATATACGAATCATAATGATTGCGCTGATTGGACTCATCACCGCCGCCATTGCCATCCCTCAAATCGTTGCCGCCTACAGAGACAGGGGTCAGAAAGAGATGGAAAGAGGTCAGAAGGCGATGCAATCCCAAATTGACCAGCTGCGCGAGCAAATTGAAGCAATGAACCAATCAATCAATGAGCTAATGCATCAATGAATCTTCACACATCACGTATTACGTCGCACCTGTCGCCCCGCTGGAGCGGGGTCAATTCCGATCCTCCGGCAAAACGGGTTGGGGGACCCAACCCCTACGGATTGAATCCCTCTCGTTTTCTGTTTTTCTCACGCCTCACGTATCACTCCGGCACATGGTGCTCCGCTGGAGCACAATGCTCTGCCCCTCGCCTTCTATAGATATGTCGCTCCGCTGGAGCGGGGTCAATTCCTATCCTCGCGCAAGGGGTTGGGTGACCCAACCCCTACGGATTCATTCTCTACCCGCTTGGCAGTCGGGGCAAGATGCCCCTCCCACAGATGATGTGGCTGTCTTTCACGCATCACGTTTCACGCTGCCTTATCCGTGTTAATCTGTGATTCAGACAATTAACACATGGTGCTCCGCTGGAGCACAATGTTCTGCCCCTTGCCTTCTATAGACATTACGCTCCGCTGGAGCGAAAAGCAATTCCTCCGGCAAAACGGGTTGGGTGACCCAACCCCTACGGATTGAATCTCTACCCGCTTGGCAGTCGGGGCAAGATGCCCCTCCCACAGATGATGTGGCTGTCTTTCACGTATCACGTTTCACGCTGCCTTATCCGTGTAATCCTTTAATCCGTGTAAATCCGCGATTCAGACAATTAACACATGGTGCTCCGCTGGAGCACAATGCTCTGCCCTTCGCCTTCTATAGACATTACGCTCCTCTGGAGCGAAAAGCAATTCCTCCGGCAAAACGGGTTGGGTGACCCAACCCCTACGGATTGAATTTCCTCGCTTCCTCCCGTTTTCCCGTCCCACATGTCGCCCCGCTGGGGCTTTGGTTGGTAAGGTATGTCGCCCATCTATAAACATACCGCCCCGCTGGGGCTAAAAGTGTCCCGCTTCCCCCGCTAGCACATGGCACTCCGCTGGAGTGCGGTATTTTGCCTTATCGCCCGGCTATAGACATTACGCCCTTCTATAAACATTGCGCCCCTCTGGGGCTAAACGCCTCCTCGCCTCCTTGCCCCCTCGCTTCCTCGCTCCCTCGTTTTCCCGCAAAAATGGCTTGCCAAACCGACCCAATCGTGATACCATATCAGACCATTCCCCTCAAAGGAGCCGGTCCACCATGAAAACCGTAACAACGCTATGCTTACTCCTCTTTCTAACTCCCCCCGCATTTGCCCAACTGACGAAGGAGGATATACGCACCATCTTCAAAGAAGAGAACGCCGCGTCCGAAAAACGGCTGAAGGAGTATATCGATCTGAAAGTTGAAGCAATAAATGCCAGATTTGATGCGACAAATGGCAGAATTGATTCCCTAGACAAAAACCTGAATGGCAGAATGGACGATATACTGACCATAATGATCGCCCTGATTGCGTTGGTAACCGCTGCGATTGCCGTACCTCAAATCATCATTGCTTTCAAGGAAAAAGGTCAGAAAGAGATGGAAAGAAGTCAAAAGGAGATGCAATCCCAAATTGACCAGCTCCGCAAAGCGCTTGAAGCGATGCAGCAATGAGATACCTCTACAACTCACAATCTAACAGATCGGGGTACAAAAGCCTCCTTTTATTGAAGCGGTGATTGAAACGGATTTACTGTAGTTGCCCGATTCATCGGGCGTCTGTTCCGAGACTAGGGTTAGGATTTGACCTGACAGTGCCCTGCCAAATCCCTGCCATTTGGCACGGTTATGGTGCCATTTCAGTCAAAAACGGTTCATAAACAGGGCGTATATGTCAGGTCAAAACGCCGTTTGGGCGCACCTTTTCTTACGTGGTAAAAATCTACAAACGCTCTGAAGCTAGGGCCCATCGGGGTTCAGAGAGACATCGGCTAATGATGCCCCCCCGATGTGAGGTTAAATTTTTTTTTGGACCTGCCAGTGCCCTGCCAAATTGCCGAATCGTGCCGGTGAATCATTGAAACGGAGGTGTAGCAAATTGTAGGTCGAGATTCACATCTTGACAAACCGCTAAAACCCCTGTAGGTCGAGATTCACATCTCGACGGAAGATCGTCGATTTTGGAAAATCGCCCTACAATCCCTTAATCCTCTTAATCCGCGATTCAGACAATTAACGCATCCCGCTCCCCGGAGCCAAATGCACCCAATCAAAAAGATCTTGATAAATCAACCACACCGTGATAACATATACCATCATTCCTCCAAAGGAGTCAGTCAACCATGAGAATCATAGCAATCCTATCCCTACTCCTCTTGGCATCTCCTGCATTTGGCGAACTGACCAAAGAAGATATACGAATCATTGTCAGAGAAGAAATCGCCGCGTCCGAGAAGCGCACAAGGGAATATATGGACCTCAAAATTGATGCGACAAATGCCAGAATTGATGCGTTGAATAAAAGTTTTGATCGCGCATGGGTCTTGATACTTGCGCTGATTGGACTAATAACAGCCGCAATTGCAATCCCTCAAATCATCATTGCGTTCAAAGAACGGGGTCAGAAGGAGATGCAACTCCAAATTGACCAACTCCGCGAACAAATCGAAGCCATGCAAACGCCTCCATCATAATTGCAACTGCACTCCCATCGGGTTGGGAGAGTCACCCTCTACGGACGTTGGTGTTGGGTTTCGCTGTGGCTCTACCCCACCTACGAAACCGCTCCCGTTTTCTGTTTTTTTTGCGTCCTTGCGTTAAATACTGTATCACGCATCACGTTTCACGCTGCCTTATCCGTGTTAATCCGCGATTCAGACAATTAACACATGGTGCTCCGCTGGAGCACAATGCTCTGCCCTTCGCCTTCTATAGATATGTCGCTCCGCTGGAGCGGGGTCAATTCCGATCCTCCGGCAAAACGGGTTGGGGGACCCAACCCCTACGGATTGAATCTCCTCGCTTCCTCCCGTTTTCCCGTCCTACATGTCGCCCCGCTGGGGCTTGGGTTGTTAGGGTATGTCGCCCATCTATAAACATATCGCCCCGCTGGGGCTAAAAGCGTCCCGTTTTCCAGTTTCCTATCCTATAAATCCTTGAATCCTGAAAATCCTGATTCAGACAATTATCCGCGTAATCCTTTAATCCGTGTAAATCCGCGATTCAGACAGATTGGCACATGGTGCTCCGCTGGAGCACAATGCTTTGCCCCTCGCCCTCTATAGACATTGCGCTCCGCTGGAGCGAAAAGCAATTCCTCGCGCAACGGGTTGGGGGACCCACCCCCTACGGACATCCTCTCGCAACGGGTTGGGGGACCCAACCCCTACGGATTGAATCTCCTCGCCTCCCCGTCTTCCCGTTTTCCCGTCTTCCCGTCCTCCCGTCTTCCCGCCCCCTCGCCTATTACTTTATTGAAAAAAACCTGAAACCGACCCGCCGTCCGCATCGTAGTATCTTCAGCATAATCGCTAGAGATCTATCCGTAGCTTCCGTTTTTTTATGTGCAAATCCCAAATCCGGCGATTCGTGTGAATTTTTTCACAAAAAAGGCTTGACAGATATTTGGATCTGTTGTATTATAGGGCGTCTTTAACTGATATGAGGGGAAATTACGTCAACAGTTTCGTGGTTCGCCGGGCGGCGAACCCCCTACCGACCGACCCAATTTCCACAGCTCCACTCCCAACGAAAGGATTCTTACTTTTATGATAGAACAAACAGACGCATCGAAAAGTGACGAGCGTCATGTTAAATATAGATGTAACACAAACCTTTTAACCCAAAAAAAGACAGGAGGAAAACATATAATGGGTAACCAAGGTATGACAAATTGGAAATTAACCGCGCTTTTTGCCATTGCTTTAATGGTGATTGCGGGGATGTTCAGTAACGCGGCTATGGCACAAGCCGGTGCCGGAACGATTACGGTGACTGATGTTGCAGCGGATGGCACCGGCTCCATTCCTGGTGGCGCGAAGAACCACCAAATTAGTTTCACCTATACGCTCCCTGCAGCTAGTAGAGTCAGTCTGTCCGAGGGGGCGGTTCAAATTGAACTCCCGTCTGGGTGGTCGGTGGTAGGTGCTGCGGGTCTCTCTCTTCCCGAAGTTAGCGTAGGTACTGCCCGGTTCGTCGGCACTAGGAAGGTGGTGGTCACACTCCCTACATACACTGCTGATGATACTGATGCGACTACTGATGTGGAGGTGACAATCAGCTTTGGGGTAAACGCGCCTGCGACGCGTGGTTCTCACGACTTCAAAATTTCGTCCAAAAGGAGAACCGGCAGCTACAAACTATTAACAGCATTAGATCCGGATGGAATCATCAAAGTTAGGGTCGGTGCTAGGGATACAATTACTGTGGAAAGTGATGAGACTGGTACTACTGGAAAGGCTTTCGCGGATGATGAGGTTGCGCTGACATTTACTTATACCGCTGATTCAGCGGCGGCAACAACCGTTAAAATTACGTTCCCATCGAGTTGGACCATTCCTTCTGATTTTTCACAGACGGACGTAACACGGAGTGGTCAGGTATTGGAATTTGCTTCCACTGTTACTCTCAGCGCGATAACGGTAACGTCCCCGAAGGTTGCTGGCAAATATGAGTTCACAACGATGTCTAAGGCGGCGGGCGGAGAGTTTACCAAGTTGGAAGTTCAACCATCTATCGTGGTTGGCAATGTTGCGTCTGGCAAAGGAACGGTTGAGATCACGCCGGCGAATCCGGTCATAGGGGATACGGATGTAGTATTTACAGTTACCTATACCGCCGCAGGTCGGATGGTCACAGACGATGAAGGCCAAGCGGGTCTTCGGATTACATTTCCTTTTAACCTAGCCAACGATCAGATCGCCTCGGTGTCCGGCGGGGGCGCGAAGTTAGTTGCGGACGACGCTACCAATGCGACTGTCGACATCACGATTGCGCGTCTCAACAGTGGGGGGAAGGTCGTTCTTAAGACAAAGATGATTGACATTCCTAGTACTGCTGCCGCTATTGCTTTGGAACCTACTAGTGCTGCCGAGACTGACAGGAAAAGTGGTTTTGGGGCGGTAGCGCAGACTTCTCTTACTCCAATCCCTGATGATGGTAGTGATCGCACTGCTCTAGACTACAGTGCTGGTGCTCTGTCTAATGCGGACTTGGGCGACGCGAAAGCGCAGATAACGGGCGGATTGCTTCAGCCTGCAGAGGGTTCAGGAACGCTAAAAGCGGAGCCTGCGGTTTTGGAGAAGGGTCGGACGGGGCAGTCAATCAAGCTGACTTATACCGCAACGAGAAACGATCCCGGGGACTCAATAACGATTACGCTTCCTACGGGAGTTGCAAACATAAAGAAGGCTACGTCTGGGACTTCGGGTGTTACGCCTACCCATGCTGATGGCGGCGCGACGATTGTTTGGCCGGTGAGTAATCTTGTCAGAGGGAAGACGTTGATAGCTAATGTAAAGATGGATATACCGGACTCAACTGACGATTTGGTATTTTCATTTTCAACCACCAGGGGCGGAACTCCTACGGACGCCCCCGATTCATCTCAAGCTAAAATCACAATTGTGGGCAAAGCTGAGGATTTTGAGTTCGCAATAGTAGATTTAAGTACCGGTAACCCGATTGATGGCATGTTTCATGCCGCAAGTAAGCAGGAGATTGGGTTCAGGATTACTGCTGCGAATAGTACCATCCAGGAGGATGGCTTCATTAGAATTACAGTCCCTTCCCTCTGGTCTGGAGCTAGCACCGGGAATCGGGTGGCTCAGGTGAAAATCTCTGATTTGACCGAGAAGGCTATCCGTGATGCCCTGCCAGCGAGGGCGCTCAGCGCATCTGGACGCACAATCACCGTTAAGATCGACGATGGCACGACGAAATATAGTTTGGCAAAAGGTAGTTCTATCACGGTTCAATACGGTGTGAAGGTTGACGATGCAAAAGATTATAGAGCTCTGATGCCAAATCAAGCCGGCAAGATGGTGGTTACGGCGAAAGTTAAAGCGTATAAGAGCTACAGCGAACACACTCTGGATTCAATAGAGGCAGAGATTACAAATGTTATGGACGGTTCCGGTGAGGCGACGATAAGGCCGACTACCGTCAGGGCAGGCACAGATGATAACAGGATTGAGGTGAAGTTTACGGCACAGGGATCGATGGGCGGCGGTGCGGTGCGCCTGACAATCCCCAGCGGTTGGGGCGAAATGCAAAACAGTGATGCTGCAGCCCTTAACCACGTTGCGGTGCGCTCACCTGTTAGGGGCGTTGAGCTCAATGCTGATAGCTTCGTTGATGGTGTAGCCCTAATAAATCTGCCGGGTGGTCCGGACGATGACAATCCGAATCCGAATGCCTTTAGGAGAGGAAGCTACTTCACATTGATTTATGGCGGCGCGCCTGGAAACAAAGGTGCTGAAGCCCAAGACACTATCGGCGTTGCCGATTTCATAATTGAATCAATTGGTGATAGCAATGGTACTTTTACTAATCTCACGAGCGATGTCAAAAGGCCAAGCGGCGACACTAAAGGTCTAGGGCGAATTTACAAAGAGGCTGCCGGTAAACTTAGGATTGATGTGAAGAGTGGAGCGGACGGCAGCGGCACCGCGAAAGTTGAGATTGCTGGTACTTCAGCGGGTAAGATGCGATACGAAGGTGGTGACGAAAAGTATCAGGTCCATGCCGCTGATGATGTCTATCTCAAGTTTACGTACACCGCAAGTCAGGCGATAAAAATGGGACAGTTGAGACTCACTATTCCTACTGCTGATGGGTGGACTTCGCCGCAAGATCTCTCTACAGGCAGAATGGGTTATACCCGTATTGATGCGCCATCGGGTGCTACTGAACTGCCTGTAATGGCAAACAGCACTGTAACGGTGGATATTGTTGATCTCGCTCCCGATGAAGAGATTGTGATTCATTACGGATCGATGGGTAGCGGTATGGTCATGGCACCTCGTGATACCGGTCCGAGCCAATTCCATATTGCGATTAAGGGAACTGAGGAAGGAAGTCTCATAACCCTTGATGACCCGTTAGTAATAAACGTCAGGTCTCAAGCAAGTGGCGCAGGCACCGCTGCAATCCATGTTACGGGCGGTGACCTACATGCCGGTGATACGGATCGCGAGCTCCGAATCGTTTACACCGCTGCCGGTCAAATGCGGGGTGGTGAGGTTAAACTGACTATCCCCAAAGCATGGTCGGATCCAGAGGGTACGGTTGATACAGGGCATAACCTTGAGGTCACTCCAGCGGGAGCCCACGAGGAGGTCGTGTTTGATGCGGACACCGATGGCAACCACACTGTCGTTGCTAAAGATGTCGATTTGGCAGCCGGTGGTTCACTCACCTTCGTTTATAGTAATGTGGTGGTGCCGTCAGCAGAGTCAACTGTTGTACAGTACCAGTTTGAAGTTGCCGTCTTTGGTGGAGAACAGCCCTTTGATGGTGAGGATGGCACGATGGAAATCGCTGATATGACCGATCTAGTCGTTGAGGTCGGACAGGCGAAAGCCGGTAGTGGTATGGTTATGGTATCTCCAACCGCCGTTGATGCGGATGGTGACGAAGTAACGCTGACCTTTACCTATACTGCGGCTGGAGATATTTTCTATCCTAGGGGACTCATGGTCGAAGTGCCTACAAGTTGGGAAGAACCCACAAGTGGATCAGGTGCCTCTGACGAGGGTCGTTACGAAGTTAAACACATGCGCGGCACCACCGATGAGGGCGGTGTGATAGAACGTCCACCGGAGGGTCGGAAAATGGTCGCTCGCGTTACACAGGGTAAGTCGGTGAAGGCGGGCGATAAGATTATGTTCGTCTATCATGCTGACCCGCCCGTGAGCCCTGAAGTTTCCATGTTCAAGGTCTACTTTGATGGCGCAATGGTTGGAGATCCCGTTGAGGTGCTTGTCCAACCCGCTGGAGGAGCAACCCAGATAGCACTTAAAGACGTAGCCAACCTTTCAGCAGATGAGGACCCGCAGATGCCTGTTATGGTCACTGTGGAACTTCAAGCTACTGACGGTAATCCGGCTACAGCTGAGACTGCTGTTGAAGTGATGCTGGACGACGGTGCCAGTACGGGTATGTTCTCCATGACCGCCGATGGTGAGTATAGTGACACTGCGACGATAAACATCGCCGTCGGTATGTGGTCAGGGATGGCGTACTACAAGAATTCAACGCTTGGTCCCCACACCATCACAGCGAGTGCGACTGGCTATGACAGTAAGATGACAACCGTTATGGTTTCCACCGATGAGCCAGGACTTACTCGTGTCACCTTTACGGTTGCCGATAGTGACGGTGTCGTAAAGACTGGTGACGCAAGCAATGCCGCGATGGAGAACGATATGGTAACCGTCACCGCAATGGCTAACCGCGATCAAACGGCGACCGTTATGATAGGGTCTCTCATGGCTCAGCGTGGGAATATGGAGGAGTCAACCCCCGGCACCTACACCCGTGAGCATCCAGTGGCTGCAGGCAGTGCGGAAGGTTCGCATACGATCACCGTCTATATCGGAGGCGAAATGATGAGCGCGACCGATATGCTAATCGTTGATGATACCGATCCAACTGTAACCGTATCAGATATTGAGGGTCCTGTCGCAAATGGGGCTGAAGTGATGATCTCTGCTACGGTTAGTGACGCAAAAATGGATTCATCAGGTGATCCCATAACAGTTTCAGGTGTCTCCTCTTCCTCTGTTATGGCAAATGTCTCCATGCTGGATAATCAAGCCACAGAGATGGTTAGATTGACCGATGATGATGGCGATGGTACATATATGGGTGCGCATACCATCAGCATGGAAAATACAGTGGCAAACGGAATGCATACAATCACCGTTACCGCGATGGACAACGCTGGCAACAGCGGAGAGGGTTCTACAACCGTTGAGTTGGAGAACGCTACGTCCTTCACATCGACGATATCGTCAGGCGTCAGTCTGTTCCACGTACCGTTAAATGATCCGAGGTTCGACACTATCGGTCAGCTTCGTGCGGAGATTGGAGACGCCAAGGTTAATTCCATTGTCGCCTATGATGCAGCAGGTAGATTGGAACCCTCTAGCGATAATATAGCGATCGAGGGCGGTCGTGGTATCATCGTTTCACTAAACACCGAAGCTACAGTCACCTTTGAGGGTGAGGCGTGGGGCACTGATGGCACCGCCACGGTTTCCCTTGAGGCAGGAGATTCGAACCTCATCGGTTTGCCTCTCATGAATGACGACGTGAGCATGGTCAGCGATATCCTCGGTCTACACGCTGCTATTGAAGGGGTCTATCCTAACCTGACAGACTTCGTTGCAGCAGCCGGTGATACAGGCGATGGTCCTGTCGCAGGCGATGCCGCATATTATGTGGTAGCAAGTAGGGATGCTGATGTTACCGTCACAGGTAGTGGTTGGAGCAACGACCCAGGGGCGGGCACAGCACCAATCGCGCTCTCTGGATATACGGTGGAAAGCCAGACACCAGTGCTGTCTGTCTTCGGTTCCGTCGTTGACGAGACCACCGGCGTTGCAAAGGAAGGTTTCCGTGTCAAGGTCAAGAACCTGACAACGAAGGCTTCCGTCAGCGAGGTTACTTCCGTTGAAACAGAAGACGGATACAGTGTGACCCTGCTTGACCTAGCGAACGCCAACGCAGCACGCGTCGGTGATGTGCTTGAGATTTCCGCTGATTCGCCGAATCCGATGATTGGTGTCGAGGCGGTACGTCATATCGTCACAGTGGATGATGTGAAGAACAGCACTATCCAGTTGGAAGACCTCGTTGCGTATGAGATTCCCGCTGAGACGGCGCTGCTTCGCAACTATCCGAACCCGTTCAATCCAGAAACTTGGATTCCGTATCATCTCTCAGAAGATGCCGATGTTACATTGCGCATCTACAGTATCAATGGCGAGCTGGTCCGTAGCATTGATGTGGGACATCAAACCGCAGCGAAGTACGACACCAGATCCAAGGCCATCTACTGGGATGGTCGGAACCGTTTCGGTGAACAGGTTGCAAGCGGTATCTACTTCTACAGCCTAAGTGCAGGTGACTTCTCAGCGACCCGTAAAATGGTCATTCTGAAGTAACCTAACAGTATTGCGTCAAGGCAGGATGCCGCTTCTACGGAATAATCTGTAGGAGAAGCATCTTGCCCGATCGCTAGATATAGCTGTTGGGTGTCTCACACGACCGGGGCATCTAACAGCTATTTTTTGTGTAAAGTAACAAAGCAATCCCTTGTAGGTCGAGATTCACATCTCGACACAAACCCGTCGATTTTGGAAAATCGACCTACAATCTGTAGGGAGCACTTTCGTAGGGAACGCAGATCTGCGTTCCCTACGACCATAAACCCCTCGTGGATAAATGTAACGCAAACTGTTAGTTTGCGGTTCGAGATCACAATCTAACAGATCGTGGTACAGACATTACCATGAACGTCCCGATCACAATCTAACAGATCGTGGTACAGACGGTAGAGAGCGCATCTTCCGAATCACGTTTCATTCCTCAATTCAACGGGAAAAATGGGAATTTTACCAATTACGCCTTACGGATTATTCTTTATTAAATGGTTTCATATATTAATGTATCTTGGCACCTTGAAAGAAAAAAAACAGGGGGCGTCCCGCCGCAACCCGGGTCCACACCCACGTACCCCAAAACGGACAGAAACCGAGTAGGGGTAGGTCTTGTGCCCACCCAATCAATACTCGGTTTATCTAATTAAATCATATTGATGGGAACCTTCAGGAGGACAAATATGAGTAGCAAGAAGTTAGCTTATTTACTTACAGTATTGATTGTCTGCGGATTCATTGCAACCGGCACCGCCCACGGGCAGGCTTTCGGTACAGTGATTATTAAGGGAACGGTCACAAATCCGGATGGTACGGCTGCTGCTGGGCTTCGTATAGATGCAGAGCCTCAGGGCATCTTTCAGTCTTCTGTTTCGCGTGACAATGGTACCTTTACGGTTTCCACTCCGAGGGGTGCCGCCCAGGGGAAGTTAAGTATTGGGGACACAATCACACTCACTGTGAGGAATGTCGATAACAATATTGTCGCGACAGAGCGGATTACGATAGCGGCTGCTGATCTTGCAGGAAACACAGTTATCATAGATGTCGCTATTCAGTTGCGCGACTCAGGTATTGATATTAGCCTCGATCCCGCTACACCCTACGGCAGTGGCACCAATGAAACAACCGTAACAGTAACAGTTATTGACGAGGGGACCGGTGTCACCGGGGATACGGTTACAATTGACTCAGCAGGTACAGGAACTGTGGGCGCGGTAACAGAGGTAGGGAATGGCGTTTACACCGCAACCTATACTACGCCCATCATCCTTGGGGAAATCCCTGCTTCTCTCACGATCACCGCGCGTTCATCGACAACCAGTCTAGAAGGAAGCTTCAACACCGTAGTTCTACCGCCGCCAACAACGGTTATGGTTGAAGTGGCTCCGAGTAGCTTCATGGCGGATACACCCGGCACCACAGGAATCGTCACCGTCACCGTCCGAAAAGCGGTTGCCGTGACAGATGAGACCGTTGAACTCACGCTCTCCCCTCAGGTCGGAGAGCTCAGTACGGTAACAAATAACCTTGACGGCACCTACACCGCGATTTATACCTCCGGCGCAATCGCTGCACCGGCAGTCACCCTCAGGGCGACAGCGACCCGGTCGGGCGCATTCGACGAAGCGACCATCGTTATCAACGCCGGTCCACCCGCTGCAATCGCACTCAGCGCGAGCCCGATGACAGTCAGCAGCCTCGGCAGTTCCACGGTTACCGCGATGGTCACCGATGCCAGTGGCAACCCTGTGGGTGCCTTGACCTTGACCGCTACCACAACGGGCGGCGGAACCGTTGGTGATTTCACCCCAGCAGCTTTTGGAACCTACACCGCAACCTACTCCGCACCGATAGTTGATGCCGAAGGAACCGAAATGATAACGGTCAGCACCGCTGGCATCTCCGAGACCTTGATGCTGGACCTGACGCCTGAACCGCCGATAGATGTGAGTTCAATCATCATCGAAGGTACCGTCTACAAAGAGGATGGCGAGGTCCCTGCCGACGGTGTCGCGGTTACGGTTACAATCGGTTCAAACCCCTCCGATACGGACACAACTGATATGAACGGGGGTTACTCGTCCGGAGCCGTTGTTCCCGGCGGAGTTGCTGCAACCACCGGCAATATCGTCGCCATTACTGTTGCAAATGCCAACGTGGTTAGCTTGGAGGTCAACGGTATAACACATAGCGGATCACAGTTTCCATTGGGCAACGACATCCTTGAGAGGGTGCAAGCCGGAGAATTAGTCACGGTGAACGTGACAACCGATATTTTTATTCCGCCTCGATCAGTGAGTCTCTTGACCGTGCAGGGAACGGTTTTCAAAGAGAGTAGTACAGCCCCTGCCGGAGGCGGCCTTGAGGTTACTGTCACAGTCGGTTCACACCCACCCGAGATGGACACAACCGATCCAAGCGGATTTTACTCGGTCGGATTCGTTACTCCCGGCACACCTGTTGCGGAAACCGGCGATGCTATCTTAGTTGAAGTGAGGGATGGCTCCGGTGTACGTAGTAAACCGCTACCGCCGAAGGAAGCGACCCTAAGCAATACAGACCTTGAGACATACCTCACCGGTGCTGCGATAGTCACACGGAATGTGGACACAAATATAAAAGTCTCCTCAAACCTTCTCGTCGTGGAAGGGACAGTCTACCTCAAAAATGGGGACACTCCTGTGGCGGCAATGAGCGGTTTGAGAGAGACCGACCTGACCGTCGTTGTGACCAATACCACCCGTGGTAACCTGGAAGAGAGTGTTCCCGTTAGGGACGATGGTACATACGGTGTTGTCTTCCAAGCCTTAGGCGGTGCCGCCGTCGCTGAAACGGGCGATGAACTCACGGTTGAGGTGCAGAACGAGGCAGGTAGAGCCGTCGGAAGTGAACCCCACACCCTTACCGGAGCAGAGGTTCAGGCAGCTAAGGCGGAGGTGGATGTTCAGACAGCCGCCCGCGCCGTAGTCAATACACTTCATGTCATTGGAGATGTCGTCAACGCTGGTGGCAGCCCCGCTGCCGGCGTTCAAGTCACTATCTCGGTTATAATGGATGGCAATGTTGTGGATCAGAGGACCCCCACCACAGATGATTTCGGCGATTATGAGGAATTCTTCCTCAAGTTGGGACCCCCACTGGCAGCCACCGGCGATAGCTTGCTAATTCAGGCTTTAGATGCCAACCAGTTCCGTGGACAACACGAGGTAATATTGAGCTCCCACCAACTCCTCGATCAGCGGGTAGAGGTTCCGTCAATTGAACTGAGTGCGCCGTTTTTGAAACTAGGTGGTCTTTCAATCAATCCGCACTATACAGGTATCCAAGATCCGATTATCCAGCAACTGCTCGGTATCGATCTGCCAGGACTCGCCACCGCTGCGGGTGAACTTGCAGGTGAGACGATAGGGATAAATCCATTGGTAGCACTCCCACCGAGCGCGCTGCTGCTTATCTCACCAATCTTGGCGGCTATCGGTACGTTCCAGCTTGAGCTGCCACCAGAATTTGACCCAGATAGTGATAAGATCGCTCAGGAGAGTTTCGGTAATTCGATAACCACCAGACCAACAGCGTGGGCAGCCCTCCCCGCAGCTGCACGGACCCCCGGTCGATGGGTGAACGGCGATCAGCTGAATCTGTATATCTCAGGTGCGTCGACCATCGACGAGGTGACCTTCACACTCAACAACGGTACACAATCTGAACAAGGGCATCGTGTTCTCCCCGGTGAGACTTTTAACTATACCTTCCAACTGGAGGAGGAGTTGATTGCACTCTTTGATGGACATGTGGGTGGCTTGGGAGCGGTGCAACTGATGATTGACGGACATCTATCAGCGTACGATATGGTGCGAAGTGACACAGGGGTATGGTCAGCCGAAGCACCATTGAGCCCCGGTGAGCATGTCTCGTACTACTACATGATTAAGCTTGCCAGACCGTATGTCGATCCACTGGGCGGCTTAAC
The DNA here is from genome assembly GCA_965116925.1 of Candidatus Poribacteria bacterium. Classification (GTDB taxonomy): domain Bacteria; phylum Poribacteria; class WGA-4E; order WGA-4E; family PCPOR2b; genus PCPOR2b. The sequence continues at coordinate 6,320,301 of OZ220744.1, forward strand.
CATTACCGAGTTCCCGCTGATCGATCCACGGAACCGACAGGTGAGAACGGATGGACTCAGTCAACTCTTAGAGGCGCTCCTCAGATCAGAGCTCAGTGAGTTGGCTGGTGTGAGGTCGGTGTTTAAGGTGCCGGAGGTTACTCCCCAACAATCGCTCTGGGTGGCTAGGTTTAATCTTGCTACCAATACCGATGGACCGTACACCTTGGATGTTGATGTGGACTATCGCGGTGGATACAGCGAATCAATCACCGCCGATTTCATATTGGATCAGACAGCGCCGACCGCCGATGTTGCGCTGAATCTCAGCGAACCGGGTATGAACGCCGGTATGTATATGCGGCCAGATGGAACGTACGTTGCAACCGGTCCAGAGCCGGGAGAGGCGAGTCTAACCGTCTCCATCCCAAGTGCCACCTCAAACGAGCTAGATGGTATGGCAGGTTATCTGTTCCAGTTGGCTAGGTTGGATGCCGCAGGCAATCCCGGAACGTGGAATCCAGTCGTCACTGCGGATCTACTGCCGTTAGACTTAGACAAACTTCTCAACGATCCCGCCAGCGTGCTACCGTTGACGGGCGGTAGTCCGATCGACATGCTTATCCGCAACTCGGAGGGCGGTGCGCTGTACGGTAGATATGGACTCCGCGCTGTCGGTATTGATACGCTCCTTAATATGGACTCAGGTAAAGGTCACGATGTCACAGTGGAACTCGTGCGACCGGATCCCGATATCCTGGAGGTGACCTCCGTCCACGCAGACTTTAATGGCGATGGTGCCATCGGGGCAGATGAAATGCAGTCCGCAGCCGGTGATGTCGCCGTCTTTTCAGGCACATCGGCAACGCTCATCGTTGATGTAATAAAGCAGACGCACGGAGTGAAATCAGTCGCCTTTGAGGTTGAGATACCGGGCGTTGGTTCGCAACAGGTTGACATGTTCAGTGGCGATCAGCTTGCCGCGATGGGCAATCACTTCCCAGTCACGCTGCCTGTACCTGATATCCCCGCCTTGCCGGATAGGGGCGTTCAAATGATGTTGCGTACCGTTACAACTAATAGACTAAACGTTGTCAACACGCAGGAAGTCTCGCTCATATACCAACGGCGGACACCACCAGAGGTGTCAGCGGTTCACACAACCGTGAAGGATCGTCACCCCGTCAGCGATGCTGCGCAGGGGCTGATCGCCGTCAGTGCTTTCACACAGGCGATGACCTCGCCGGATGCAGGCGTGGTTCAGTTTGAGTATCGTCGTACCGCAGATGCGGATTGGATACCGCTCCCAGGTGGTATCGTACAGATGGCAGATACACAGGTTATCTCTCACGTTCAGATCGCTATCATTGAGGATCTGGTCGATGCAATTATCGATGGCGCACCGACCGCACCGATCTCTCCGCTCTACCGAGAGTGGTCACACACCTTCGATAGTGCGATGCTTGAGGATACCATCGCGGACGATGGTCCCGATGCGAGTCAAGATGATAATCCTTATGTGGTCCGAGCCATCGTCCTCGACAAGGATAACGCAAAATATGAATCGGGAGCGACCGATGGCTTCTCTCTTGACAACTACTCTCCCACGGAGATTACCCAAGTTGCCAATGAGGTTGATATGGTCGCTCCAGGCGAAGACGGCAGCTACCACGTCAGCGGCTTAATCGCTGAAGGTGTACCGGATCCGATGCTAAAGTTGACCGCATGGACAGGCGCGCATCCCAACGCCTTTACGGGTGGGATAAAGCTTGCCATCAACGACGCTGCGGGAGAGGCAGTGGCAATTGATGAGACCGCCTTCAGCCCCGCGGGTAACCATAACTATATGGCAAACTTCAATCTGGGGTCAATCCCGAACGGGATGTACACCTTCATGGCAGTGGGACACACCGCCGATGGTGCAGTAGAGGAGCGAATTGTCGCTATGGCGATTAACGTTGAGGTGGGCAACTTCACACCACCTGAGAACTTTGCAGATCCGACGGTTGATATCCTCAGTGTTGTCAACACCCGCGGTGATGCACATAGCCCAAGCGAAATTGATGCTCAGTATGTGACCGGATTCCCGGCGATTGGCGATGAGGTGTGCGTGACGTTAATCGTGCCAAATGTCATTGCTGATGATGTCGATGTTCTCATCGGAGATGATGGCATGTCCGCAATGATGATGGGTGCGCTCACGGTCATGGCTCCCGATGCAAACAACAATATTTCAGTTTGCCTCGATACCTCTGGTCTTGACGAGGGTATGTACGGTCTCGTGGGAATGGTGAACAAGCCAAACGGCTCTGCTGCATTCGGCTTGCCATCAATCCAAGTTGATAGGTCTGCACCAGTTATTGAGATTGTATCGCCGTTGGAAGGGCATCAGGTGAGTAGCTTGCCAACCGTTCAGGTGGCATACAGCGATGCGACCGGTTTCGATCCAGAAAAGCGGGATCCGAGAGCGATTGAGATTACCTTGACCCGTTTGGGAAGCCATAAAGAGGTTGCAACCAATCCAGAGATGATTCGTGCGGTTACAGCTACTGGTGAAGTGCTGACCCAGAGTGGTAGCATCAGCTACACACACGACGACCCACTCTCCGGTGGTGCATACCGCATTGATGTCAGTGTAACCGATACACTCGGTCATACCGGCACCGCAGAATCGGTAGAGTTTACCTCATCGGGTGTGGAAGCAGGCGTGTCAATCCTAACACCCGCCCCTGGGCAGGTGGTTGACCCCGATCAACCGTTGACCATCTCCGCCGCCCTTTCGGGTAACGGTGAAATCACTATCTCCGAGTTCTCACTTAAGCGTCCAGGGGCAGCCCAGCTAATCCATATGATCGTTCCTAACGAGAATAACGTGCTGACCCCTAAGCGCGTGCGCGCTTCTGACGCGAATAACATGCTGACCTATACGCTCGCTTCTGACGCGAATAACATGCTGACCTATACGCTCGCTTCTGACGATCTTGATAGTATGTTCGACCGTGGTGCGGGTAACACCGTAACCATCAAGATTGTTGATGAGGAGGGGAACACCGCCGAAGCGACATCAACCTTTACACTCGCTTTGGATATCACCCCACCGGTGGTTGCCACCTACTCACCGCTCGGTATCATTCGGACCGATAGGCCCATAGCTGCCGCAACGGTGACCGATGAATCGGGCATTGATACAAGCAGCCTGACAATTATCATCGCAGGAGTGCCAGGTAACCAAGGCACTGGAAGGCGTTCCAGCCCGACCTCTACGACTGTTACATTTACGCCGAGCATCTCCGTAGACCCAGGTCCCTACACAGCACGGGTTACGGTTCTAGATGTGCACGGCAACCGAACTGAGGTGGAGTGGCAGTTCACAGTCGAACTGGATGTAACGCCACCGGCGATAACGACCAGTTCACCGCAAGGCATCATTCGTTCGGATAAGCCGGTTATTGCGGTCTCCGCTAGCGATGATATGTCCGGCGTCGATACCATCGAAATCGGCGTGAAAGGCGAAGGGAATCAAGCGGTCGAAGGCGTCACCTCTGTCCGTTCTGATAAGACCGCAGCGACCTTTACACCGACCGCGGCATTGACAAGTGGAATATACACCGTTAATGTGACAGTGGCGGATGTGGCGGGTAACGAGGCGTCAGCGCAATGGCAATTTACCGTTGAGCTTGACACGATAGCACCGAGTATTTTCGACACGCGCCCGTCGCAGGAACATACCGAAAATCGGAGGCCCACCATCTCGGCGACCTACACCGATAATATGTCGGGTGTTGACGCTGGATCGGTGAAGCTCACGCTTGATGGTAGCCCTGTTGAACCGGACGCACTGTCAGATACTCAGGTGGTGTTCACACCCAAGCAGGACCTGACCTTTGATCAGCATACGCTCAGACTCCAAGTTTCCGACAACGCAGGGAACATGGCGGAACAGGAGTGGGTCTTCTACGTTGAGCGGATGGGAATTGCCGACGCACGGAACTATCCGAACCCATTTGATCATGAGACCACGATTGCCTTTAGGGTTTCGAGGCAGGCGAGCATCTCCGTCCGGATTTATGACTTCACCGGCAGGCTTGTCGCACAACCTATCACAAATAGCGTCTACGAGGCGGGTCTAGTCGAGATCGATTGGCACGGTGAAACCGATGCGGGGGATCACCTCGCACGAGGGGTGTACTTCTGCCATATCCTCATGGAAAGCGAGCTAGAACCTCAATCTGCTATTCTCAAGATGGCAATTATCAGCGAATAGCAACATTCACTATCTCCTCTGACTCGGAATCCAGCCGATTCCGGGTCGGAGGATTTGCCTTCATAAAGGAGGGAGACAATGTTTCAAATTAAGCATAAAGTACTATTCAGTTCAATTGGGCTTTTTGCCCTGGCAGTTTTGCTTGCACCTGTCTGCTTCGCCGGCGTGAATGCTGCACCCCATCTTGGGATGGGTAGCGGTGCACGGGCCCTCGGCTTGGGTGGTGCGTTTACCGCTGTCGCTGACGATGCAACTTCAACAATATGGAATCCCGCCGGGTTACCGGCTGTGGATGACTTAACAGTAACCCTAGCTTCTGCGCCAATGTCGCTTGATAGAAGGCACAGCTTTATCGGCTTGATAAAAAGAGTTGGCAAAGGCGGGCTGGGACTATCGGCAATCAATGCGGGTGTCGATGATATAGCTGGCTATGACAGTAATGGTCGATCGACCGGTTCATTTGGCTATAATTCTAATGCCTTTGCCCTATCCTACGGTCATCACCTAGGTGTCGTAGCTCTCGGCGCAAGCGCACGCATGTATATGGATACGATTGATGATTCGAGTACAAGCGGTTTCGCCGGTGCCGATATCGGGGTTCTCGGAGGTAACAGCGCCCGGACCTTCAGCTACGGCATCGCGGCTAGGAATCTTGGCGGTGCAATCGGTGACAACGAGTTGCCCATCATAGTCGCAGGCGGGCTTTCCTATCGTGTGCTGGACAAAAACGTCGCAACCTTCTCTGTCGATGTGCAACACCAGGTCGTTGACCTGCCAGAATCCGCAACCAGTCTTCATCTTGGGACCGAGTACCTGATCGCAAACACCTTTGCAATTCGGGGCGGCAGCAGGCTGACCGTCGATCGCACGCAGCTGTTCCTCGGATTTGGTGCTAGCGTCGGCGGACTGCAATTCGATTACGCTTTGAAAGCCGTTGAGAGTGCTGTCTATGATGACATTGCTGGCGGTACGCACTTTGTATCAATCTCTTATAGCTACTAATTCTAACGACACGACCAACCCGGTAGGTGCGGTTTCCAACCGCACCGGTTTGGAATGTGTCATTAGTTCTAATATCCACTATAATTCTAACGACCCGATTATACTAAAGGAGCATACCCTATGAAGACGATGAAATCAATCCTGCGCTTCTCGCTTATCCTCTATCTCTGTGTGCTTTTGACAGGGGCATCCTATATCCTCACCGCCTCTGCCAAAATTACCCCCCATCCGGACATGGAGGGTACAGACCTTATCACCATTGTTAAGGGTGATACCCTCTGGGATCTCGCCGCAAAGCATTTAGAAAACTCACGTGCATGGCCAGAATTCAGACAGTACAACACCTTTAGCGATCCTGACCGAATCTACCCCGGCGAGATGATGCGAATCCCAGTCGAGATGGTGATGGAGATGGTTGACGATGCCGTCAAGGAAGACATGGTCACCCTAGCAGAGCTTGAGGCGATTAAGACGGAGCTCGCTGCCATGGAAGCCAGAGCGATGGCCGCGGAAGAGGCTACCGGTGTCACCGCCGCTGATGTCACTGCGATTAAAAAGATGGTTGATGACCTGATCGCCCAGCAGAAGAAGGTTAAAAGCGGACTCATGGAACTGAAAACTGAGGTCGCGGAGAGCCAAGCAAACGCCATTAGCGAAATCAATGGTGCCCTGATGGAACACGCTGAAGCTAGCAAAATGGCAATCTCGAAGGTTCAGGAAGAGGTCGAAGGGGCACGTGGAGACATTAAAGCACTCCGCCAGACGGTGAAAGACAAACATAAAGCCGGTATGGAAGCGCACAAAGCGTCCGAAGAGAAGCTCGCAGCAGGGATTCAGGCGAATGCAGATAGCCTTGACAAACTCCACACGATGCACAGAGGTGCCACAGAGGAGCCGAACAAATCGAAACGTACGCTCGCATTCCTGACCGCATTGGCGGGCACAGCCGCTTGGTTTGCTATTAGTGCTATGGAGTAATTCTTCTAAAACAACACGCTTTAATATTCGAGCAGGGATGGTGCATGCACTATCCCTGCTTTTTTGTTTCAAGAGTTCATTAGTAATGAGGTTTCAGAATTCTCCCCAGGCCCGGTAGGTGCGGTTTTCAACCGCACCGGATTCGTTCGACGAGGGAGAAAAACCAAACATGAACACCGCTGCCAAACATCGAAGCCACAACCTCCGCAAAGGCAGGGCTTCAATACAAGGCACATATTACCACATCATCATCTGTACATACCAGCGACAGAAGATTCTAATGGACCCCACAATTGCATCGATTATTTTCAAAGCGGTTGGATGAAAATTAAAAAAATGGCTCATGTAAAAAGAAGGTGCAAAACACGAAGCGAAATCGTAGGGGCGGGGTCTCCCCGCCCGCCGTAAGGGTTGGGGGACCCAACCCCTACGAATATTCGGTTTCTTTGCACTAACTCTTAACATGAGCGAAAAAAACAGTTCGGTAATTTGCTAGCGACGCCGGCGCGGTTGAAAACCGCGCCTACCGTATGTTTCGAGGAAAATAGGGATTACCGATTTATAGTGGACCTTAGAATTAATGAGACACGCCAAACCGGTGCGGTTGAAAACCGCCCCTACCCGGGCCCGGGGAAAATATAGAATTATTGATTGCACCAATGAACCGACAAACCAACAGATATGATCGAATCCAAACAATTCCAAAACACAATCTGTCGCTTTATCGAACTCTATGGGGACCGAACCGAAGGGGTCGGAGATGAGATCCACGCCGGGCTAGCATGGATTGATAAAACTAAATTTGTCCTGATAGGAGGTGCCGATACAGCCACACTCTACCCGCCCAGTTGGCGGCGTGTCTCGCGGTTGTTCGACCTTGCCGAGCAACTTCATCGACCTGTGCTATTGTGGGATGTCCCATTCCAGGCGGACACGGCCAATCCAACCGGCACCCTCCTACACCGGAGCGCAGCGCAAAATAGTCAGTTACATCTGTTGAAGTTGCCTGTCCCCATTATCGGCGTCTTTGACAGCTTACCGCTCCAACCTGAATTCGCCTCGGTTGATGCCGCGATCCTCGTACAACAGGGGGAGGCAGCCTCACAGCCAAAGCCTTCACAGGATCCCCCCTCCCCGATTTTGGTTAAGGTCATAGACGATCCGTCCCGCCTCAAATCAGATATTCTGGAACTACTCAACCACCTGTCAACCCTTCCGATCGAGAGGTTGGTGGATCAACGATTAAATAGTGTCCGCCAAGCCGTTGGAGGCGTTCCCTAATCTCGAAATGACCCGATAGAGCGGATTAGGGTCATTTAATTCTTCCGCAGCTCGATGTCTTGGTTAACGCAACGGCGGGGCAAGATGCCCCGCCTACGGGTTCGGGTCGTTCCAAAATCGGTCAAAAAACCAAAAACTAAATGACCCGATAGAGCGGATAACTACTTATTGCGTGAAATATCCTTATCTGTTATAATACTGATTGATTGTAATCATAAATGGAGGTGGTATGAATGCAAATTAAGGACATACTACAGATAGCATTTTATTCTGTAGCAATCCTGAGTGCAATTACGGCAGTTATTGCTTATATCAATGGTCTTGGCTCTTCAATCAGAGGACTCGGAGATAGAGTTGATAACCTTGAATCAAAGTTTGAGAGTAAGTTTGATAACCTTGAATTAAAGTTTGAGAGTAAGTTTGATAACCTTGAATCAAAGTTTGATGACCTTATATCAGAGTTTAAGACCTTTCGGTTGGAAGCCAAAAATGACCTTAGAGAAGTAAACCAGAGAATTGATGAATCTAACAAGCGAATCGATACACTATTACACCATCTTATTGGAAAGAATCTTGATGACTAAACACACTCGGCTGGCAGAACAATGCCAGCCTTTTTCACGTCCAAAATTAACGACTCTATACCTAGCAGAGAGATTCGCAAAAAATAACTTGACATCTATAGTACAATAGCGTAAAATTAATCGAGATTTGGCGATTTTGAGAGTGTTATAGCCCCAACTTCAAAAAAGGAGAGACATATCATGAAAATCCAATCACTTTTCGCCCTGTTGGTGGTGTGTGCATTCGCGTTTCTGACCGTGTATCCTGCCGATGCTATCATCTACGGCAAGCGCGGGGACGATGAAGCCACAATTCCTTGGGCAGAAGGCATCAAGCATTGGGAGCCGGGCCCCGGCGCACAGTTTGAGATCAAGGGAGATGAACTTGAGCTCCATTCTCAAGGTAACACAGGCCTCTTTTTCAATCACCCGGATACCAACCCCGCTGAATTGACCGACTATGAGTTAGAAGTGTCTGCGCGAAAAATCGGCGACGATAGCAAATACTTCCATCTCTTCACCCGGACCGTTATACCGACCAAAGACTTCTATTTTGTTGAGGTCAGCTACAACTCCAACACCATCTCGATGTATGAATTTAGAGACGGTGGAGCCCATGAGATTACCCCCGGCGGTAACGCTGGACGCCCCAAACGACCCGATTCAAAGGATACGAAGGGCGGCGAGCATTACGTCCTTACATTTTCGGCTGAAGGGAATATCCTCAAGTACTCGGTTGATGGTAGATTGTCGATCGTAGTACAAAACGATAAGTGGAAAAAAGGTCCTCCGGGAATCGGTGGACGTGGTGGTCAAGTGAATTACTACTGGGTCCGTGTTGATTCGTTGCCCGAGCAGGGATTGCAGAATATCCCCTCAACGGACAAACAGTTGTCAGTCGATAGCAAAGGCAAGCTGACCACAACATGGGGTAAGCTGAAACGCGGTTTCTAAGAATAAAAACAACACTTGGTACAGCAAGGGCGAAGCATCAATAGATGTTCCGCCCTTTTTTTATAAGGTTTGTGCCTAAGAGCTCCAGTGCGGTTGGAAACCGCACCTACCGGGGCGAAGCTGCACAACAAAACGCTATCATCTGATTCAGAGAAGGGAGGAGGTAATAACTATGGGTGAATGGTCTCCATCGCATTTGATTGTGGCTGCAATCGCAGTGGCGACAATCATCGGTCAACTGATCGTGATACTGACACGCCTGAAAACGACAACGGAACGGTTGGAAAAGCAAATCGACAAACAATCGGAGAATATGCGACAGATGGGTGAGACGTTCTTTCACGCGTTAGAACGCCTCGAGGAGCGGATGGATAAGCGGTTCGAGGAAGTCAATCGGCGAATTGATGAAACCAATCAGCGAATTGATGAAACCAATCAGCGAATTGACGGTTTGCGGTCAGAAATGAATCAACGGTTTTCTGATATGACAACAGAAATGAGCAAACTCAATCAGAATCATATTGATCACTTGAATCAGCATCATGTCCCGCGAAGGGAGGATCCCGATGGGATCGGGAGTTGACATGTTGCGGGGGCTGCCGTTTCCCCCTGTCTCTGCGTCTTTGCGTTAAATCGTGTTCCAGGGCTAACGGTAGAACGAATACACCTCAATCCCCCAAAAGACACGAATCAGCACCCAACCGCCACCGACGATATACTCCCCGAACAACAGTCCCAAGAAAAAGGGCAACGTCTTCCGATAGAGCCGAATCCCACCGACCTTCAACACAGTCGCTTTGACCGCCCAACTGATAAATACAGAAAACCATACCCAGCCGAAGGTCCACGGACTGCTAGCAATCGCGTAACCAGCGGGGTGGAAGGGCCAAAGTGGAAATCGCATACGAATCGCCCAGAGGAATCCCGTAAAGAGGAATCCCACCCCCATAAAAAGCACCGCGGGCACATTGGTCTCCGTTGGATTATAGAGCCAGCTTTTCATGTTGGCATACGCCCCATGTCCGAGACCTACGTTGATATTATCACCACCGCTTCCGTAAGCGAGCGTCAGGTACGCCCAGAACGTGGTCAGGATACCCGCAACCACCGCCAGAACCATCACGCCAATTAAGCGACGGGGTGCCATCTGCGTCGCATCCGCCACCTTGAACCCTTCCAGTATGTGCGGCATTGGGTGGGCGCGATAGCCGCGATTGAACGTATAATAGAACCCCATCATGACCAAGCTTGGCGGTGGAATCCGACGCGTCCCAATTGCATCCGTGATGAAAAGGCGGGGGTTGACAAGGAACATCTCATTCGTTGGTGGACCCACCTCTGCGCGGATGCGTCCCACAGCAATTGCCAAAAGGTAATAGGTCAAAAAGTAAAGCCCCGCCATCCAGAGTGCCATCCCGCCGTGGTACGAAAATACCAGTAGGAAGATTACCCCACCCGTCAATCCCAATACCGCCCACCGATACTTCATCGGTTCGTTCTCCTCGCCCGGCTGGTCACGTAAAAGGTTCTTGAAAACTGAAATAAAGTAACGGCGGCCGCCATAGAGCGCGAAACAGGCGATGGCGAAAAAAGCGCCGATGCTTTGGGGACCCTCATACGGGAAGCCCGGAAAACTGGCAAGCCCCAACGCACGTCCCAGGACGCGCTCCGCTTTCCAAAAGAGAAAGAAGAACCATAGCGAAAAGGACATCTCCAGCGGCATCAGAAACCCCAGTCCTAGTCCGAAGGGCAGTATGTAGAGCGGTGTCCACCCCATCGCATTCCACGGCTTCTCGGTAAAGAACTGGCCTATCTCCGCTTGACGCACAGGGATCTCCGGGAACGCAGGGAACAGGACGTGCAAGCCGTTCATCAGATCAATGCCACCTGCGACGGCAAATCCGAGCCACATCATCTTGGATCTGAAGAGCGAGCCATCGGCACGGGTCATCTCCAACGGCAACTGAACGATCGGATACGCCAACCGCTCGCGGGTGATCCACTGCCGCCGCAGGATAGCGTCCATGCAGATCATCACCCAGATCAGGACGGCTAAAAGCACCGTCCACCATAGGATCGGTTGTAACCACGGTCGGAGATGCGCTTCTGTGTAGGGCGTACTTTGACCCTCATAGAAATCGAGCAGGCTCAACGGATCTCTCACCGTCAACCAAGCGGGCAGGTATCTCCAAAACAGCGTCTTCCACTCATTTTCGGGGGTAGCGAACCAGAAACCGTGCGAAAGGGTTGGAACGACGGTTTGCATGACATCATGCCCCGCAATTGCCGAAGAGAGTGAGAGCATCATGTAGATCGTCATCAACTCCCCCTGTTGCAGCACAAAACGTGGCAGGAAACGCTTTAGCAGCGCGTTTACGATGATTAACACGGTGAGGCTGATAACCACGTTGTAGATTAGCGACATCGTCGTCGCCAGTGTGCCGATATACTTGACCTCGTTTGTGATAATAAAATAGGTATTCACCGGCATCAGTGCCAACGCAAGTATCACAGCGCGAAACGTTAATCCAGTGTGTGGGGGTTGATTGCCAATCGGTTGTTCAGTCATAGCGAAAGCTCATTCTCTTTTTGTATTTCGGTCATCCGTCTTGCCTCATCTTACGCATAATGCGCTGTGGTTTGTAGCGTGCTACATAGTTTCCCCTAGTAAAGAACGTAGATCTGCATTCCCTAAAGTTATCGTTCCAAAGGGATTCTAATGGGCACGTGTCGTCTTTCAACGTCTCCGAGTTGGGAATTGGGGAGGGTAGGGGAGGATTGCGTTCACGGGAAGTGATACGTGAGGGGAGATTCGACAGGATTAGCACAGCGATGATTATGCCAATGCCTTCAAGCAGTTGTCGCCAAGCGGTTGTAACGGCGTGAAATCCCGGTTGTTGTGATACCAATCACGCTCTGTACCGGTGCAAGCATTGCTAACAGCATTATAGTTCAAATACATGATCGCCCGCCGCCAAGGGGAGACGTTGTTGGATGAGCCGTGCACGACATTGCAATGGCAAAAGCAGATCGATCCTGCGGGTCCTATTAACGCTTCGATACCACGCTCGTCAGCCAATCGCTCTAGGGTGGTGCGATCAATATGGTGCAAAGCATAGCCCTTCGCGTCCTTGTGGGGTTTTGAATCGAGAAGACCATGCGTATGTGAACCTGGCACGACCAGTAACGGCGACGTGACCGCTGTGCAATCGTCTATAAACACGGATGCCATAATACACTTCGGTTCCGTCATCCCGTCGATGCGATGCCACGGTGGAAAATCCTGATGCCAATCCCACGACGCACCGCCCCCAAAGCCCTGTTTGGGGTTGAGGCGACTCTGATGGAGATATACATCGTCATCCAACAGTTGACGCACTGGGTTCAACAAGCGTGGAAGCAGCGGAAGATACCGGAACGGTTCGGAATAGACATGCGCCCCAAATGCCAGTCTGACGGAGTCCGGATTATCTTTCTCAGGTATCACCTCCGGACCCCGACGGTTGAGGATCCCCGGCATCGCCCGCTGCAGGACTGCCACCTCAGCTTCCTCCAGTAGACGTGGGAAAAATAGGTAGCCTTGTTGGTTAAAGCGTGCGATTTGGGTGTCACTGAGTGTCATGGTATCTATTCCGTATACCGAGAATTACTAGTATCCCCACCTTACAAAGGGAGAGACAGAGGAAGTTCAATCCTCTGTCTCCTGTTTTCATCGTTGGCTTTTTAGCGTGCCCCATATCGTCGCTAACTTTCCCCGTGGATCGACCGAGAACTTCTCAGGGAAGGGCCAACCGGGCGGTTGGTAGGCCTCATTTTCCCTCTCATTTCCACCGGCACCGCCGTTCCAACCGCCAATCGCATAAATCTTCCCATCTGCCACAGCGATTCCAAAACTTCCCCTTGGGGTAGGCATAGCGTCCATACGGCGGTATTTATTCTCTTCTGGCGAGTATTCCCAGACATCTTCGTAAAATACAAGATCCGGATCATTTGGTCCGCCCTTAAGTCCGCCTTTGCCCTTAAATTTCTCACCGCCCATGACATAAATTTTCCCGCTATTGACGAAGGCGGCGCCAAAATTATGGACGGGTCTCTGTATCTTAGCTTTGGGAGTCCATGTCTCTGTTTTGGTATCGTATTCGTCCACGTCTGTGGTGGACTCCTTATGGGTGAAATCGGTCGCGCCACCAAAGATGTAAATCTTTCCGGGCGGCACAGCGGCACCGGCTGCCCCCCATCTCGGATTCGGCATGTCCTTTTTCTGTTCCCAAGTATCGGTCACGGGGTTGTATACCTCAATCGCTGGAGACGGAAAAAAGACATCGGTTGCGCCCCCAATAGTATAAATCTTGCCACTCAATACAACAGTAACGGGCGCGATTCTCGGCGTTGGCATATCCGCTTTCCTAGACCATGTGTCAGTCTTCGGGTCATACATTTCCACTTCCGCCAGAGGCGCGATTCCGTCACGGGTTCCGCCGATGACATAGACCTTCCCGTTGACAGAGACAGCAGCGTGTCGTACCCGACCTGTTGGTATCGGTTTCTTTTCGACCCAGCTATCCTTCTCTGTGTCGTATTCTTCGTTTTTGTGTATCTGGGGGGTATCATCTTGTCCGCCGATGGCATAAACCTTGGTGCCGACGGCGGCGATTTCGAGTCCCCATCTATGCGTTGGCAACGGCTTCAATTTCTTCCAGCCCGCAACGCTGTCTGGAGCGACGCAAAGGCTCAACAGCCCACACAGGGTCAGCCCTGCTAACAGTTGATAGCTTATCCGCTTCATCGTGTATGCCTCCTTTATCAGTTTTAGTTAGGTTGCTTTCAAACAGCCTTCCACCTTCTTTTGGTGCAGTTTTCCCGGTTAAATGGTGTTGTATATTACAAAACAGATTCACTATTGACGACTTTTGAGCTCTCCCCATATCGTCGCTAGCTTATCTTGAGGTTCGACCGAAAACTTATCAGGGAAGGGCCAACCGGGTGGCTGATAGACATGCGTGCCATTTTCGTCACCCGCACCGCCCGACCAACCGGCAGCGACATAAATCTTGCCCTCCGCAACCGCATGTCCATAACTGGACTTCGCCTTCGGCATACGTGCCCCCATACGGTTCCAGTCGTCTTTCTCTGGCGAATATTCCCAGACATCGTCATAGAAGGTCCAATCCGGGTCGTTAACGCCTCCATCAACGCCCCCTTTGCCCTTCCATTTCTGACCGCCCATGACATAAATTTTACCGCTATTGACAAAGCCAGCGGAGAAATTATGCAACGGTCGCTGTAGTTTTTTCTTGGGCGTCCATGTCTCCGTTCTGGTGTCATATTCATCCACGTCTATGGTTGATTCCTCGTGGGTGAAATCGGTCGCGCCACCAAAGATATAAATTTTCCCCTTGGCTGCAATGCCGGCAGCGGCTGCCCCCCATCTCGGATTCGGCATATCCGCCTTCTTCTCCCAAGTGTCCGTCGTGGGGTTATATACCTCGATCGCCGGGGACGGGAAGAAGAGGTCACTCGCACCACCGATGACGTAAATATTCGAACTCATTGCGACCACCATCGGCGCAATTCTTGGGGTCGGCATATCCGCCTTGTTGTTCCAAACGTCATTTTTGGGGTCGTATTCTTGGACGCTACCCAAAGCGGCTATCCCATCGAAGGTTCCCCCAAAGACATAAATCTTCCCCCTGAAAGTGACCGCAGCGTGCCGAACCCGACCTTGCGGTATCTCCTTTCTCTCTTCCCATTTACCCTTTGCTATGTCGAATCCTTCTACTTTTGAAATCTTGGGGCTATCATCCTGCCCAGCGATGGCGTAAACCGTGTCACCCACCGCGGCAGCGGCTAAACCCCATCGACCCGTTGGGATAGGTTCCAACTCTCTCCAAGCTCCAAAGCCTGCCGCCGAAAAGCCGAACAAGCCACATAACAGCAATCCCACTAACATCTGATATCTTGCCCGTTTCATGGTACAGACCTCCTGTCAAAGATTTAGTGTAGTTCCCCTCCAGAGAACTCTCCGCTTTCCGAGCTGAGTGCTAGTTGGCTCCAAAATATTCACTACCGACGGCGTTTAATATCGCCCCATTTCGTCGCTATCTTGTCTTTGGGTGTGACCGAAAACGCTTTCGGGAAGGGCCAGCCATCCGGCGTGTAGACTTCTGTCTCTCTCCGGGGCCCACCGCCTCCGTGCCCGCCGACCGCATAAATCTTCCCATCAAGCACAGCAGTTGCCAATGTTGCCCGTCCGGTTGGCATCTGATCCTTTAGCCTCGACCACCTGTTCTTCTCTAAATCGTATTCAAAGACGGTCCAATGCAGGATCCACCCTTCAATCGGCTGACCATCTCTTTCATTGCCGTTAAAGGTCCTTCCTCCAATAGCGTAAGCCTTTCCACTGTTAACAAAACTCACCGACATATCGTAATAGTCGAGTGGCATCTTGGCTTTAGGGGTCCAAGTGTCCGTCTTCGGATCGTATTCCTCGGTCAGGTCGGTATACTTCTGATGGGTGTTATCCACGGCACCGCCACAGATGTAAATCTTCCCCTTCGCAGCAAAAACCCCCGCCCCCCATCTCGGATTCGGCATATCCGCTTTCTTCTCCCATGAGTCGTTTACAGGGTCGTAAACCTCAACCGCAGCAGACGGGAAAAAGAAAGAGTCCGCACCGCCGATGACATAAATCTTACCCCCTACCACCGCAGCAAGCGTCGACATCCTCGGGGTGGGCATATCGGTTTTTGCTGTCCACGTGTCAGTCTTGGGATCATATTCATCGGTCAGCCCAACCGCTTGGAAATTATCCTCCGTCCCCCCAAACGCGTAAATCTTCCCCCTGACGATGGCACTACTTACCCGAAATCTGCCTCGCTGCCATTTCTGTTTTACGTCCCATACGTCCTTTACGGGATCATATTCGCCCACAAATCTGCCCGGCGGTTTCAGGTCATCCTGTCCACCAAAGCCGTAAAGTTTCCCATTAAACGGTTGGACACCTAGCCCCCAGATACCTACAGCCCGGTCACCGAGTTGTGGTAGATTGACTTTCTTCTCCCATTCTCCTGCGAAACTGACCGCTGAAAAGCCGAGCAGCCCGCACACTATCAAGCCTGTTAAAATGCTATATTTGATACGGTATTTCATCATAAACAACTCCCAGCTTTTTATTGACTGTGCTTAATTTTTCCCCATTGCGTTGCTAGTTTATCTTGAGGGGAGACCGAGAAGGCTTTTGGAAAGGGCCAACCGTCCGCGGTATAGACCTGTGTTATCCCAGCGATACCAACGTGCCCGGCGATGGCATAAATCTTCCCGTTCAGAACGGTTGATGCTAAACTCGCCCGCCCGGTTGGCATCTGATCCTTTAACCTTGACCATTTGTTCTTTTCTACATCGTATTCAAAAACCGTCCAATGATAGCGCCACCCGTCAGATAGGCGTCCATCTCTGTCGTTCCCGCCAAATGTTCTACCCCCGATGGCATAAGCCTTGCCACTGTTGACGAAGCTGACCGCCATATCGTAATAGGCGACTGGCATGTCTGCTTTCTTCGTCCAAGTGTCTGTCTTCGTATCATATTCCTCGGTCAGGTCGGTATACTTTTGATGGGTCTGATCCACGGCACCGCCACAAATGTAAATCTTACCCCTCGCAGCAAAAGCACCTGACCCCCACCTCGGGTTTGGCATATCCGCCTTCTTTTCCCAAGTATCGGTTATGGGATCATAGACCTCGACAGCGGCTGACGGAAAGTAGAAGGATTCCGCCCCGCCGATGACATAAATCTTTCCGCCCACCACAGCGGTTGCTGCCATCATCCTGGGGGTCGGCATATCGGCTTTAGGAGTCCATGTGTCGGTCTTGGGATCGTACTCGTCCAAGAACGGGACCGCCTGAAAATTATCCTCCGTTCCACCAACGGCATAGATTTTCCCCCTTATCAAGGCACTGCCTAGCCGAAATCTGCCCCTTTGCCATTTCTTGATTCGGGTCCATACGTCTTTCTCTGGGTCGTAGACATGCACCAGTTTGCCCGCAGGCTGCAGATCATCTTGTCCACCAAAGGCATAAATCTTCCCATTGACCGCCTCTGCGCCCAACCACCAAGCACCGCCTGAAATGGCGCCCATTTTTGGTATCGCAGCTTTCTCTTCCCATTTTCCCGCAAAGCCTACTGTTGAAAAACCGAGCAGCCCACACATTACTAATCCCGTTAAGAGATAACGTGGTATCCGATACTTCATAATGCACACCTCCATCTTTTTTATGGTTTCTGCTTAATCTCGCCCCACTGCGTCGCCAGCTTGCCCTGAGGATCAACCGAAAAGACATTAGGAAAGGGCCAGCCATCGGGGGTGTATACCTCTACCTCCCTGCGCGGTCCGTTGTGATGCCCGCCAATGGCATAAATCTTTCCGTCCACAACAGCTGTCGCTAAGGTGCCCCTACCGGTTGGCATCTGATCGTTCAATCGTTGCCACCTGTTCTTTTCGACATCATATTCTAAGACTGTCCAGTGAAGGACCCAGCCTTGAAATTTAGGACCATCTTTTTCTCTCCCATCGAAGGTCTTCCCGCCAATGATATACGTCTTCCCACTGTTGACAAAACTAGCTGCCATGTCGAAAAACGCAATTGGCATATCGGCTTTCTTCGTCCAAGTATCTGTCTTTGGATCGTACTCCTCGGTCAGGTCGGTATACTTCTGATGGGTGTTATCCACGGCACCGCCAAAGATGTAGATCTTACTCTTGATTGTCACCGCCGGCATTCCCCATCTCGGATTTGGCATGTCCGCTTTCTTTTCCCATGAATCTGATACGGGGTCATAGACTTCAACTGCAGCGGAAGGAAAAAAGAAAGATTCCGCACCGCCAATGGTATAAATCTTCCCGCCTACCACAGCGATGGCGAATCCCATTCTTGGGGTCGGCATCGGTGCTTTAGCGGTCCATGTGTCCGTTTTGGGATCATACTCATCGACGTTGGGAAGGGTTTCAAAGTTATTCGCTGTTCCACCAAAGGCATAAATCTTACCCCGTACTGTGGCGGTGCCGAGCCGAAATCTCCCCTGTGGCAATTTCTTCTTTTCTATCCAGTCCTCCTTTAGGGGATCATATTCCTTCACAACTTTACCCGGATCTTCCAAGTCATCTTGGCCCCCAATGGTATAAATTTTGCCATTCACCACTTCGGTGCCTAACCCCCATAACCCGCCAGAGAGGGCACCGATTTTCGGCATATCCGCTCTCTCTTCCCACTCTCCCGCAAAGCTGATTGTCGAGAAACCGAACATCCCACACGCTATCAAGCCCGCTAGGAGGTAACCTAGTTGCCAATGTTTCATGATGTATATCTCCATCCGCTTTTGCTGTTTCCGTTAACTTCTCCCCACCTCGTCGCAAGCTTGCCTTGGGAAGATATAGCAAATTTCTCAGGAACTCGTCAACACGTTACCACCACTGCGTGGAGCGGAGCAACCGCCTATCTAACCCTCGATCGCAGTATTCCTCCGTGTTTTGCCAAAAAGAACAGAATCATTCTATCAAACATTACTGCCTTTGTCAAGTTAAAATCTCCCTTGAGAAGGTTCGTCTAGATTGCTGAATTTCTTTGGATTTCAACCGTTCAAAGAGATTGATTTATTACGCAATTTATGCTAAACTAAGTTCACAATCGGGCAATATCCACATCACAAGATAGAGGATGGATCTTATCCATGTTTGAAGCAAAGTTGAGATCAAAGATCAGTACAATACTCTCGCCCCTTGCGAAGGTAATCGTATCGCTCGGCATCACTGCGAATATGGTCACGATGTTCGGTTTGCTGGTTAATTTGGTGGCTGCCTTCTGCCTGGCGACTGATCGGTTAGTAGCAGCGGGGTTGTTGATTTTATTCGGGGCGAGTTTCGATATGATAGATGGTGCCGTTGCGCGTGCGAGAACATCGACCAACTCTTCGGGAGCACTGCTAGACTCTGTGATTGACCGGTATTCAGAAGCAGTGATATTCCTTGGTGCCCTTATCTATTTTCATCATCTACAGAATTTTTTTGGAGTGGTATTGGTTTTCGCAGCGGTGATTGGGTCGATACTTGTCAGCTATGTGCGTGCCAAAGCGGAGGGACTTCAAATTGAATGCAAGGTTGGACTGATGCAACGGCCCGAAAGGATTATATTACTGGCGTTAGGCGTTCTGGTGCAAGGTCTTATTCCAGATCAGTATGCATTTTTGCAGTCAAAGGGGATTATTCTCTTCGGTGTGTTCGCGATTCTTGCTGTGACCGCGCATATCACCGCTATCCACCGACTCATCTTCTCTTTTTCCAAACTGAGCAATCATTGAGTTAATAGGAATCACCTGCGATTGTTGTTAAACTTACACTACTCACATTGCCTCCGGCTCTCGCTTCCGAATTAGGTTCGGAATCAACGACACCAGAACGATGAAAATACCTGCACCAGCGAGGTAGATTAACGTTTTCTTGATATTCCCTTCGCCAACGTTCACTGCAGCACCCAACTGGACGTAGGCAGCGGTGCCGGGTAGCATACATATCCATGAGACGAAAAAGTAAGTGGCAAACCGTATCTTCGTGAGTCCATAAGCGTAGTTCTGTAGGTTAAATGGAAAGAGCGGGACGAGCCGGGTAATCATCAACATCCGCCAGCCCTGCCGTTGCACTCCCTCATCAATTCGTCGAAATTGTGTATTACCTTGGACCCAGCCCTCCACCATGCCGCGAGCAACGTAACGCGCGATCAGAAAGGCGCATGAGACACCGATTACCGCCCCGATGGAGGCGTAGACAACCCCCCAGATGGGCCCAAAGGCGAGGCCAGAGAGCATTGTAACAGGCAAACCGGGCAGAAAGAAAACGGTCGCAAGGATGTAAAAGCCGATGTATACTAGCGGAGCGATTACGCCGAAACTGTTGATTTTCTCTTTGATTTTGGGGATATTATCGCGCTTGAGATAATCTGTTACACCGTAGTGGCTTAATAGGCTATACACACCAACAATAATAATAACAGCGATGATAATCTTCACAAGGTTCCGTTTCATGGCGTTTTGATTCCTTCTTAGCGGTTGTTAAATCTAATGTAAGTTGATAGTTGTTGAAGTCCTAGGAGATATAACATGTCCAAAACCTACAGCGCAGCCGTCATCGGATCGACCGGCAAAGGCGGCTACGGACATCGCCTAGATACCGCATTCGATATCGATGGCGTCGAACTGGTTGCCATTGCTGACCATGATCCTGAAGGACTTTCGGATGCTGGTGAGCGGTTGGGAGTTTCCCGACTCTACCGTGACTACCGGCAGATGCTTGAAACGGAAAAACCCGCCTTCGTCAGCATCGCTCCGAGCTGGGTCACAGAACGTGTCCCAATGATTGAAGCCGCTGCGGCGGCGGGGTGCCACATCTATTGTGAGAAACCTGTTGCGGGCAGCCTTGCCGAAGTCGATGCGATAGTTGCCGCCTGCCAAAACGCAAAAGTGAAGATGGCGGTCGCCCATCAGTGGCGTGCGATGCTCCCGGTTCAAAGGATAATCAAAGATGTCAAAGCCGGTAAGTTTGGAAAGCTGCTTCGTGTCCGCACCCGTCCGAAGGACGACAGCCGAGGTGGCGGCGAAGAATTGCTCCTACACGGGACACATCTGTTCGACCTGATGATGGCTTTCGCCGGTGAACCACGCTGGGCGAGCGGACATGTCAGCGTTGATGACCGAGACGCCACAACGGACGATACAGGTCAGGGTAATGCCCCCGTCGGTCCCATCATCGGTGATTCCATTTCCGCAGTATTCGGCTTCGACAACGGTGTTCGAGGGTTCTTCGACTCTACCGCCGGTTTGGCTATCCCTGGCGAATCAAATTTTGATAACCTGTACGGGCTGTCCCTTGAATGTGAGCGAGCGTCGCTGGAGCTCCGTGAACCGGGCGATGTCTACATCTATCCTGTGCCACGGGTATTGCCCGACCTTCAAGATCTCGCTTGGAAACGGGTCTGGCTGCCGGAATGGCATGGGCGGCCTGAACACGCACCGTCCCTGCTTCGAAAGAACTGGCTTAGCATAGGCAACAAAACCCTTGCTCGGGATCTGATCGATGCCGCTGAGGCTGACCGCGAACCGCTCTCTAGTATTCAGATGGTGTGTTTCGTAAATGAGATGGTTCAGGGTGTCTATAGTTCGCACCTGCACTCTGGTCGTCGAATCACCATTCCTCTAGCCGAACGCGCTCATCCGCTCGACGGATCGTAAAAGACCTACGACTCTCTGTTTTTACTAACCCCCTCAGCACAGACTAGCAGTAAAATAAGTGCGCCTTGGGTAATCAGAAATAGCTCCCTCGGTACGTTCGTTAAGATCTCGATGTCCAGTGCGCCTTTGTTTAGCGCGCCGAATAGAAGGGCGGCAAAAAGAATACCGTAAGGGTGGTTCCTGCCAAGCAGGGCAACCGCAATACCGGTAAATCCGAAACCGGGGGAGAAGTTATCAAGGAAACGGTAGCGATAACCCATCACCTCCCACACTCCAGCAAAACCCGCGACCGCTCCACTCAACGCCATTGTCCAGGCCGTCACGCGACGCACATTAATACCTGCGTAAGTGGCAACCTCTGTGGCATTGCCGACGAAACGAATCTCATATCCCCACTTGGTATGCGTCAGCAAGAATTGCGTCAGCCCAATTAGCCCAAACGCAAAAAACAGCGTGATGTTTACGGGGTTACTTGGCAGAAACACCGATGAAAAAGCAGCCAATCGTGGCAGCTGCGCCGCTTCATGAATCAGGGGTGTGTGCGGTGTCATCTGATCCGGTGCCTTATAGACCTCGGTAACAAGATAATTTGTCAACGCGATTGCGATAAAGTTCAGCATGATGGTGTTGATGACTTCATG
The DNA here is from genome assembly GCA_965116925.1 of Candidatus Poribacteria bacterium. Lineage (GTDB taxonomy): Bacteria > Poribacteria > WGA-4E > WGA-4E > PCPOR2b > PCPOR2b. The sequence goes on from OZ220744.1 coordinate 6,342,237, forward strand.
CACACCGTAACGCGCTTTGAGTACCCCCGGTATAGCACCCCACAGCCCCCCTGCGAGAGTTGCAGAAGCCAAGCAAGTAGGTATGATAATCCAGCCGCCTCCCCAGTTCAGGTGAAACCCGACCCATGCCGCGGCGAATCCTGCGAGATAGAGTTGCCCTTCGCAGCCGATGTTGAAAAGCCCGCCCTTAAATCCGAGCATGACCGCAAGCCCGGTAAAGATTAAGGGGGTTGCGTTAAATAAAACGTAACCAAAGTCGTCGAGACTACCGAAGACACTCTGCCATAGGAGTCCGTAAACTTCAAATGGACTGTTACCAAAGAACAAAATTAAGGCGCCGCCGAGCAGAAATGCGGCACAGAGAGCGAAAATAGTGGGTAGCAAGCGAGGTGAGACATCGCCTGTAAGATGCGAGAGATGAGACGTTATGCGCGATGTGTAGTCTGCGAGTTTGCCCATTCTCCGTTCCGAGAGTCTCCGCCCTGTTATTCTGATAATGCTGCTAACAAGCGCATCACATCTGCGCTCCCATTGTAGAGATGGGTTGAAATCCGCATCCGACCGAATTCGCCCCAACATAGCACACCCATCTTAGCTAACCGTGCCTGCATCGTGTGTGCATTTTCAACTAAAAAGCAGGTGTTCCCGGATCGCGCCGATCGATCCTGTGGACTGATGACTGTAAACCCTAGATTTTCCACCCCAGCACTAACCAACTCGGACAGTGTCCGGGCATGGTCAGAGATTCGCTCGATTCCAATCGAGAGCAGTACCTCCAACGCTCGGTCTAGGTGCATCACCACCAGCATTGATGGGTTGCCCGGTTCCAGGCGTTCAGGCATCGGCTGCTCCTCGACTTCCGGGGCGCGTTCCGCCTCTTGGGGAGGCCATACCACTAAGTTGTGCCAGCCGAAACAGGTTGATGCGATCTGCCCCTCTGCACCCTCGCTCAGATACATGGGGGCGACACCGTGGGTGGCAAGCAACCACTTGTAGCTGCTGCTCACAGTCAAATCGGTCAATCCTGCAGGAACATCCACAACCCCCGCAGCATGGGTCGCATCCACTGCGAAAAGCGTATTCCTCTGTTGAAGTCCGTCAGAAAGCTGCGCTATGTTCAAGCACTGTCCTGTATAAAAGCTAACTTGACTCACCGCTAAGACCCGCGTTCGTTCATCCACCGCATCTAGCAGATCGGTCTCGTGCACCAGCCAATCCCGATGTGGCACCAATCGCACCTCTACCCCACGAGCGCGGAGGTCCCGCCAAGCGTAGGCGACCGATGGAAACTCCAAATTGGTTGTTACTACATTGTCTCCCTCCTGCCAGTCCAGACCGCGCGCGAGCCAATTCATCCCCTCCGCTGCCGATGGCATAAACGCAATCCGCTCGGAGGGTACACGCCAAAGTTCGCCCATCCGGCTTCTACAGCGCTCTCCTCGGGCGTAAATTTCTTCACGCCCATCGTGTCCAGCACTCTTCAAACGGGCAAATTCCATGTACACCGCTTCCTGCGCTTTCAGCCAAGGTGCTTCTCCCCCCGTGCAGAGATGCGTCACGCCCTCTAGTCCTACAAATTGATCGGGAGAGATAAGTGGTTTGATGTGTGTGTCGGAGCGGTTCATGTGCACCTCATTTGCGTATCACAGCGTTCGCTGGTATAGATATATCGACGTTGGGATTATAGCAATAGTTCACTAGGAATACAACGCAAAAGTTCAACGGGGTAACTCTCTTTCGTTTGAAATCCTTCGCTTTAGTATTGAGAGAATGTTTGGGTTCTGCTAAAATAACAGATGCTTCATGTTAAGAGATTGTACATGAGAGAAACATGAAAGGGCACCTAATATGCAATCCTTTTCCATTGACAGTGATGCAATTTCGCTTCCACGAGGGGCGTGGGCAAAAGCACATCGCCTGAATGTGAGTTGGCGTGGGAGCCCCATTACTGCCCTGAGTCAAGGCGAATATCGCGCCTACCTGTTCCCCGTATATACCCCGGCGGGGTTCGCCGTGACCTCCGAGAGTCCGATAGATCACCCACACCACAACTCGCTTTGGATCGGTGCTGATCATTTCCATTGTCATTTGCCCTTCTCGACAGACGCCTATGAAGAAGCGACCTATAACTTCTACGTCAACGATACCTTTCAGGGACGGGCACCGGGACACATCGTCAGTGTTTCAGTGGAGGAGACGGAGGTATCAGAAAACCATCTCCGGCTCATACAGACGCTCAACTGGCAAGGACCGTCCGAATGGGGTGCACCTCAAGGACGGATCCTCGCAGTCGAAACCCGTACCATCGATATCTACCCCGGCGAAACCGCAAACCTGATCGACATTCGTTCACAGCTAAGTCCAACCGATTGGGATATCAAAATCGGACCGACGCGCCACGCCTATTTCGGTGTTCGCATGGTCGAATCCCTACGCGCTACAGCGGGCGCGACCCTTATTGATGCTGATGGTCGCTCTGGAGGTACGGCGATAAGTGGCGGGAACGCAGATTGGGTGGACTGTTCAGGACAAATTGCTGCGGATAGGTACGTGGGTGTGACGTTGTTTCGATACCCTTCTACGGCTAGTGCGTCGTGGTATATCGCTGATTGGGGAACACTAGCAGTGAATCCATTTGCGCGAGAGGGGCGAATGATAAGAGATGGTGAGGTACTCGACTTGGCAGTTCGGGTCGTTGTTCACGATGGAGACGCAGAAGCAGCGGGGCTCGAGGGGCTGTATCAGCGTTTTATCCAAGAGGTGGGGGACTAGCGAAAAAGGAAGTAAAGCCTAACGCTGCTGGGCTTCCATATACGCCCGCAAGACTGCGTTCATACGTGTCTGGTAACCGCTTCCATGAGATTTGAACCACTCTAAAACATCGCTATCCACGCGCAAGGATATGGCACGCTTCGGTTGTGGCATCACGACTTGAGCATTTGCCCAAAACGTCTCATCCGTTGGTTGGGCATCCGCATCTGATGCAGCTGCTACTTCAATCTCGGACTCAGTCATATTTTTGACATGCTCCCAATCTGTCTGTGAATCCTTTGGGAGGTTATTTAGAGAATATCTCAAAGTATTTTTTCCTTTCACGGCGATTTGCTCTCCTTGCTGAGATTATACGCCAAATGCCGTCTCGAATGGTGTAGACAACATACAAGATGACATCCTCGACGGTGCCCATCGCGGCGATTCGTTTTTCACCATAGTTATGGCGATTATCAACTACTGTGAGTGTTGGACGCTCAAAGATACGCACTGCATCCACAAAATCAATGCCGTGCTTTTCAATATTACGCTGGTTTTTGATCGAATCCCATTCAAATTCCATGACATGCTATAGTATACATTCTGTATATACAAATGTCAATATGCAAAAACGCACACAGTTAGGCAGGTGCTTTTTTGTTGACGCATCGGCATATTTTTGACTACAATCTTTGAGACAATTCTTTTTTTATTCTTTCAGTTATCATCTAATTCCTTACGTCGAACTAACGTTACCTAAGCGTTTATCACCCCTAGGAGGACATTAATTATGGCAGTAAATGGAGCAGTACCGAAAGCCCGTTCTGAAGGTCGGGGACCGACGATTTGGCTCGCTGGTACTCCCGACGAGTTGGAGCCGTTAATGCCGCTGGGCATTGCTGGAATTGTTACCAATACCGTAGTGCTTAATCAATACGCTAAGGAGTACGGTTCAGTCATCGACCTGATCAAAGCATATCTTGACATAACCGACAAGCCTGTGGTCATGGAAATTGATGGTCACACAGTCGAGGAACTGCTTGCGGTTGGGAAAGTATTTACTGACCTGTCGGATCAAATTATCCTGAAAATTCCCTGCACGTTTAATGGGCTCAAAGCCTTCAGCGTCCTCAAGGCAGAGGGGGTCGAGACCTTTTGCACAACGGTTTTTTCCTTGACCCAAGCCGCTGCGGTGGCTCAAGCCGGGGTCGATCACATCCTGCCGTTCTGTGATCCTGTCAAAGCGGTGGGTGGTGATCCAACTCAACTGATACGTGAATGCGCACAGATGTTCAGTGGCTGGGAACAGCGGCCCTTTATCATGGCGGCACTTGTCCGCTCGGTGGAGACAGCCCACGCCGCCTTCCGTGACGGTGCTGATGAGCTCGTCACCATGTGCACGGTCTATCGTGAGATGATGGACCACCCGCTCACTGACGAATGGAACAAAACCTTCTTGGACGAGTGGGTTGATATGCACGAGAATGGGTTGCTCAAAGGCGTGCCGGTCACGCTTCATTGAAGTTGAGTTTCAATTCTGTATGTAGTCCTTCACTACTATCAATGATGATAAAAATGTTTGAGGGGTTTCCTTGCCCCGATACATGAGGCGAATGGTTCAACCCATTCGCCTTTTTTATTAATTATCCCGGAAAGACTGGTAAGAGATAACCCGATTTTTTTTCAGACAAGCTACTCTGAATCCTGATCGCAGCATCTGGGAAACATGGTTTAAGGAAAAATTCAATTAATTTTCCCAAAATCATAAAAAAGTGCTAGAAAAAATCACAGAACTGTGTTTTATAAAGTGTAAGGGAGGAATCAGAATAGTGGCTAACGACAAGGCACTCATTTCCCGCGCCCAATCTGGAGATGAACAGGCATTTGCTGACCTGATGCGGGCGAATTATGCCTTCGTTTATGCGATCGTCATCGGAATTATGGACAATCCCCACGATGCCGAGGAAGTTGTCCAAGACACCTTTCTGAACGCCTATCATGGTTTGGCACAGTATGAAGAGCAGACCAAATTCAAAAGTTGGTTGGCAACAATTGCGCGAAATCGTGCGCTAAACTGGTTGCGAGAACAAAGAATGGATACCGTGTCCATCAACGAAGTGGAGGAGCACACACTTCAGGCTCCGAATACGCTCGACGACCAGTTGATACGCGACGAACAGAGAGAGCTGATTCGCCGTGCAACAGAAATGCTTTCGCAAAAAGATAAAGAGATTGCTCGCTCTTACTATCTTGATGGTGCAAGCTACGACGAATTGACGAAGACGCACGGATTGTCATACAAGGCGATTGCGTTCCGGCTGTCACGTGCGAAGCGGAGACTCGCCAAACGATTGCAATACCTGCTTACTGGTTTATCTGTTCCTCCTGCAACGACACTCAAACAGATCTACTCAGGAGGATTCACCGCCATGAAAATCGGAACAGCTCTTGCCAACAGAGGCAAAGTCCGAGATCTCTATGACCTCGGTGAGGAATTATTAATTATCTCAACAGATCGGATTTCGGCGTTTGATGTTGTGCTGCCGAATGGGATTCCGTACAAAGGGCAAATCCTGACCGGACTCTCTGAGTTCTGGTTTGATTACACAAAACCGATTGTCGATAATCATATCATCACGACCGATGTTTCGCAGTATCCTGACGTGCTGCAAGCGGACGCGGAAGTGCTTAAAGGGCGATCAATGCTTGTGCGGAAAGCCAATCGAATCGATATCGAATGCGTCGTGCGAGGGTACATCGCGGGCTCCGCGTGGTCGGAGTATAAGCAGGATGGAACGGTATGCGGCGAAAAGCTGCCGGCAGGGCTAACCGAATCAGAGCGGTTGCCAGAACCCATCTTCACTCCTTCTACGAAGGCGGAGCATGGTGAACATGATGAGAACATCTCAATTGCAGAGATGGAGGCGGAGATTGGAAAGGAGTTGTCAGAAAAGATTATCCAAACCAGTTTCGCGCTGTTTGAAGCCGCGAGCGAACATGCCGAAAAGTCCGGAATCATCCTCTGCGACACCAAGTTTGAGTTCGGGGAGATTGACGGTCAACTGATTCTCATTGATGAGGTCTTCACCCCCGATTCATCACGCTTTTGGCCCAAGGACGAATATAAGCCCGGTAGCTCCCCACCCAGCTTTGACAAACAGTATGTTCGTGATTACTTGAGTGATATTGGATGGAACAAAGAGCCCCCGGCACCTGAGTTGCCAGCAGAGGTCATCCGCCAAACCAGCGAAAAATATCTGGAGGCGTATCGCCTGATTGTTGGGCGGGAATTATTGTGAAGGTTGGGCTGTGATGCTAGACATCTGTTGACGTACTCCCAAACCTAAAGGATTGAGATTCGCACCCATTTCAATTTATGGTAGATTTTAGAATTAATAAGACACTCCAAAATGCACAACCAACCCCCTAAATCCCCCTTATCAGGGGGACTTTGGAAACTTCGCGAAGGTCGAAGTTATTGGTAAATGTCCACTTATTTTTAGAATTCACTATAGAATGAGAAGCTAAATTAACCAAAAACTCTATTCCGCAAGACTTCACAAGGCGAATGGTTTAATCCATTCGCCTTTTTTATTGATTGTCGCCGAAAAGATTGGTAAGATAACCCAAGTTGCCACCTGTGAAGATGTTCCTGTTATCAGCAGATGGCTTTGTCTATCTGTGGTGAATACCCTCTTATTCAACTGGTTTTTTGCTAAGTTTTATGACTAATGAAGGAGACATACAAAATGGCTGAACCCTTGAGGATACTCTCAATTGGCGCACACCCGGCGGATATTTTCGATCAATCCGGTGGTACAATGGCGCATCACACAAGTCGAGGAGATTACGTCGGTTGTGTGGTGTTGACCCACGGTGCCCGTGTGCATGACGCTGTGATCAGTGACTCAATGTTTCATCGCGAGGAGGTTCCAGATGAATCTGATCTACTGGCGTTGATGGAAGAACGCTCAGATGTCAAAGCGGAAGAAGTTCGTAAGGGGTGCAAGATTTTGGGCGTCGAAGATATCTACTTCTTTGGTGCAGACGACGCTGTACTGCTTGTTACGGAGGAGACGGTGAAACGGCTAGCGCGGTTGTTGCGCGAGGTGCGTCCCGACATTATCCTGACCCACTTTCCCAAGGAGGGCGATGGATTAACTAACGCACACGCTGTCGCGGGACAGATTACGCTCCACGCCATTTCACATGCGGGTAGCGTTGATCCGGGCGATCGAAATACACCCCACAAGGTAGCACAGGTTTTCTTCTTTGGGGCCGGTGCGGCGGCTATACCACGAAGCGTATGGCAATCCGAGGGCGGCTATTACAACGATGTATTTGTTGACATCACGGATGTGGCAGATAAGAAACTAGCGGCACTGGATTGCTTGGTAAGTCAGGGATATGGTGGAGCGTATGCCCGCAAACGGATTGAAACCAGCGATGGTGCGTTTGGCAGCGCAGGCGGTTGTGCCTATGCGGAGGGATTTATCTCATCAAGTGCGGAAACCCATTACTACTTACCCGTCACGGAACACGCGCTCAAAAACGCTCGTGCCTCCGACCATGAACGGATAGCGGCGAACTCTTATCGGGTTTCGGTTGACTGAAAGACGTGGGGGCGGGTTTGCAACTTCCCGCCCCTATTGTGTGATTGAGGATTTAGAAATCTCTCAATAACCGCTTTCTCGTGAGGTTGATGCACACCATCGTGATTTCATCAGGAAGTGCATCAGGATATCGCGCGCTTCGGTGGTTCCAATCTGATGCAGTGTATGCGCGGCGTTGGCGCGGACGTACCGGTTCTCATCCTTGAGTGCGGCTTTCAATGCAGGAAGTGCTTCCTCGGCTTTTGAACCAATTCGCGCTAACGCAAGCGAGGAGTTTCGGCGTACCCATTCATCCGTATCGGATAATCCCTCCATCAACGCAGGAACCGCTGTCGAACATGATTGTGTAACAATGCCCAACCCCTCTGCGGCAACCTTCCGAACCTCCGCCGATTTGTCTTTTGTCCCTTTGATTAGCGTGGGTATGGCTTCCTGAGCGGCTGATCCCATGTCTCCCAACGCGTCAACTGCAATCACACGTACCCCTTCGTTTGGGTCGTTCGCGGCGTCTGTCAGGGCTGACACGGCGGGGGCACCAATTACGCTCAACGCATAGCTAGCATTTCGGCGTACTATCTCAGATTCATCGTGCAAGGTTTCAATCAACGCTGAAACAGCGGACCCGCCCACTGCCCCCAACGCATAAGCGGCGTTGAGACATGCCGATTCCGACTCGCTTCGCAGTGAATCGATTAGTTCAGGGATAGAGCCGTTTTCTGAGGCACCCGCCCCGTTGCCCGTTCCCAAATGCCACGCCCATAGGTGTTTCCACATCAACTTTTGTCCATCGTCGCTGGGTGTCCACTCTGTTTCCTCATTATTCCAAGAGGGACTCTGAGGCTCCTCCATACGCGTAAAGAGGAACTTCATCATATACCGATTCGTGTCGGTGCGGTTCGGCATGGCGCGATGCCAGAGGTCGTAATGGACGATGGTCATTGACCCCGCCTCCCCGGCAAGCGGTAACTCTTCCTGTCCATTATCCGGTCGGTCGTTGTAACACTGGCTCTGCGGAAGCACCCCCGTCGGTCCTCGCACTTCAGGGGTATCTTGCGGATAATAGAATGCCATCACCCAACGGGTCGGATGCCGTCGTCGCGTCCAACTGTCCTTGTGCAGTCTCTGTCCGGTACTGCCCGGTGGGTTGTAATGGCAGTGGCGGTGCGGATGCGTGTAATAGTTTGGACCTACAAGACCCGTCAATGCGCCATCGACAACGGGATGATCAAAGATTTCCTGAATATCAGGGATTCTGGGTATCAGGTTGTTCCCTGGGTTGCCTTCGTGCTCAAACACCGCTTCAGTCTGCTGGAAGATCGCCTCGTGAAAATCGGCAGGAAGGTCGGTCTTGATGTTGATATACCCGTTAATAATAAAATGCTGTATCTGCTCGTCGGTGAGCGAATGTTTGCTGTCAGCCATTTTGAAAAACTCCTTTCTATAGTAGATTTCAGAATTAACTAGACACTGTAGCGCAAACTATTAGTTTGCAGGTTAAGATCACAATCTAACAGATTGTGGTACAAAAAACTATCTGCTTTTATAGTAGACCTTAGAATTAATGAGACACGCCAAACCAGGGCGGTTGAAAACCGCACCTACCGGGGGCGAAAGTGTTCATTTATTTTTAGAATTCACTATAATGTCTACTTATTTTTAGAATTTACCATAATTATATTGGAAAACTCTACCACCGAAATAGGTGAGGACCAAAGTCTGCCCTGTAGTATTGTCTGATTGCCTCACCGGGAGTAGCAACTTCATCGATTCGCCCCCGGTCTTCATCCGTTACCTCTACGTCTATTGCCCCCAGATTGTCCTCCATCTGTTCCATTGTGCGGACGCCGACGATTGGGCTGGTGATCCCCGGCTGCTGGGCGCACCATGCCAACGAAAACTGGCTCGGTGTACATCCTTTCTCTGCTGCAATTGCCAAGACAACGTCCAAGACATTGAACGCCGCATCTGAGAACAGATCCGCGTTTTGGCTCTCATCTTGGTAGCGTGCGTCCGCCGGGCGTGCCTCGCCGCGTCGATACTTCCCGGTGAGAAATCCACCCGCCATCGGCGACCACGGGATCAGTGCCGTTCCATACGTCTGTGCCATCGGGACTAACTCCCGCTCAATGCTCCGATCCAACAGGTGATAGGGCGGCTGTTCGCAAATGAAGCGGTTGAGTCCCAACTCTTTTGAAGCCCACAAGGACTCAACTACCTGCCACGCAGCGAAGGTACTGCTACCGATGTAGCGCACTTTACCCGCCCGAATCAAATCGTCCAACGCCCGGAGCGTTTCGTCGATCGGTATGTCTGAACAGGGACGATGGATCTGGTAGAGGTCAATATAGTCGGTTTGCAAACGTTGGAGCGATGCCTCGCACTGCTCGATGATGTGTCGGCGACTGTTGCCTTGTGCGTTTGGGTCTTCATCGTCCATGCGGAAGTGGACTTTGGTTGCCAACACGATTTGCCCACGTTTCCCATTTCGCTTGAATGCCTTCCCGACCATCTCCTCACTCTTGCCACGGACGTACATATTCGCTGTGTCAAAGAAGTTGATGCCCCCATCAATCGCTCGGTCGATGATGTCCATGGAGTCGGACTCGTTCGTTCGACCGCCGAACATCAAGCAACCCAGACAGAGCGTGCTTACTTTTGTGCCTGTCCTACCGAGACTGCGATATTCCATCTGTACCTCCTCTTTTTTGCGTTCCCTAGTTGTGTTGCTATTAGGGCAACCACAAGGGTTGCCCCTACTTTATTTCTCTGCGACCACGGGGTTACGCAGGACACCGACACCTTCGACCTCGATTTCAACGGTGTCGCCAGGGGCGATGGGGCCCACGCCGGAGGGTGTGCCGGTCATGATTACATCGCCGGGTAGGAGGGTCATCACTGCGCTGATGTAGGAAACCAAGTGAGCGACAGAAAACACCAGATCAGAGGTGTTGGAATCCTGCACCACTTTGCCGTTCAGCCGCGTTTTGATATCGAGGTTGTTTGGATCTAAGTCGGTGGCGATCACCGGACCGAGCGGACAGAAGGTGTCGAACCCCTTGCCGAGCAGCATACATCCCATCTCCATCTCAGCGAATTGGATAACCCGCTCGCTGATGTCATTGCCACAGGTGTAGCCGAGCACATGATCGAGGGCATCCGCTTCCGAGACGCGTCGCGTCTCTTTGCCTATAATGACCGCCAATTCACACTCGTAATGCACCTCTTTGCCTTGGTGGGGATAGATGATAGACTCTTCCGGACCGATAGCTGTCAGAGTTGGTTTCATGAAAAGCATCGGATTGGTGGGAAGCTCTTTCCCCGCTTCACGGGCGTGTAGGACGTAGTTCAGACCGACGCCGATAATTCTAGGGGATTCGACCGGCGCAAGGACCGTCACCTGATCTATATGGGTGACAGCACCGCTCGTATCTAGGCTCTCGAAAGGGCAGCCGGCTAGTTCGCGGATGCTCCCATCATCGTCCAGAATACCGTAACTCGCTTCTCCATTGCTGCGATAACGTAGGATCTTCATGTTTCATATCTCCTTATAGTGTTTAGAATTGTCATAATTGTCCGCGTGGAATATCCACGCCCGCTGCATACTTTTCTACAGCTTCAGGATCCAACTCTAGCCCCAAGCCCGGCTTGTTCGGATCGGGTGACCACATGCCATCTTTGGGTTCTGACCACTCTTTGTAGACAGTTTTGTCCGATTCCTCAGATATCCCTAGGTATTCCACTACCTTCAGGTTCGGCGTGGCACAGGCGAGGTGTAGGTGGATGAGTTGGTAGGCGTGCGGCGCGACCGGGAGGTTGAACGCGTGTGCAAGATGTGCCACCTTCATCCACTCTGTTATGCCTCCCACTCGTCCGACATCTGGTTGAACGATGTCCGCTCCGCCACGAGCGATGAGTTCTTTGAAGCCGAACTTGGTGTATTCGTGCTCGCCTGTGGCGACGGGGATGTTGATCGCTTTGGCGATGGCTGCCAATCCGTCGATGTCGTCAGCCAACACCGGCTCCTCAAACCAGCCGACGCGATACTCTTCAAAGGCTTTGCCCATATAGATTGCCTGCTTGGCGTAATAGCCGTTGTTGGCATCGATGTAGATCTCAATGTCGTCCCCAACCGCCTCGCGGACGGCGGCGAGTCGTTGGATATCTTCTCGCTCACTTTTGCCGAAGTCCTTGCCGACCTTCATCTTGACCGCTTTGAAACCGCGGTCAACATAACCGGTCTGCTCTGCCACCAACTCCTCTAGGTTAAAGTTTGTCCAACCGCCGCTGCCGTAGACCGGGACAGAATCGGTGTAGGGACCCAACAGTTGATAGAGCGGGACGTCAAAGTGTTTCGCTTTCAAATCCCATAGGGCGACATCAACAGCGGAGAGGGCACAGAACGCCAATCCCTTGCGACCCACTCCCCGGACGCACCAGAAGAGATCATCCCAAATCTTTTCGATATTTAGTGGGTCTTGACCTACTAGCAGTTCCTTGAAGGTGCCCTCTATGAGCGTCTGTCCTGCGCGCCCTCCACCTGATGGGCTCAGTCCTTCGAGACCGGAATCGGTGATAATGTGCACGAAGCACGCGTTGCGCCCTCTTGCCACATGGCGGATGGTGGCATCTTGAATCGCGCTGAGATGTGGCAGCGACAGCAATGTCGTCTTGACGTCTGTTATTTTCATAAAGCATTTCCTCTATAATTTGGGGCATCGTCTAAAATTGACACCCACGGGTTGGTTTATAGGTTTAATCTGCTTCATCGAATCGTATAACACTGGTTTTATTATATTGTGCCTGTTTTCAAATATCATCAGAAACCTGCTACCCCCGTCTCATACAGGGGATCTGCCCCCGCATGGAGTTTCCCGTCCTTGTTGATGCTTACTCCTGTGGGACGCCCAAAACCGCCACTGGCTGCGGCGTTCATACTCACAACGCGGTGTCCCATATTCGCCAATGCGCGCTGTACATCTTCAGGGATCCGTGATTCGAGGAATGATTCCTCGTACAGGGCTTCCGCCCACACGCGAGGCGCCTCCATCGCGGTCTGAATATCCATATCGAAGTCGATGCAGTGGATGAGCGCGTGAACTACGCCGCTCATGCTGCGTCGGGCACCCGGCGCGTCCACTGCCAAAAACGGCCTGCGGTCACGGAAGAAGATGGGGACATGTGCACCGCGCGGAGGACGCCGAGTCGATCCGAGGGAGAGCGGGCGGCCCGGCACTGGATCGAAATTGCACATGTGGTCATTCATGACGATTCCCGTGCCGGGTATCACGACATACGATCCAAACGCGTTGCCCAAGCTAGTGAGCATGTTAAATATATTCCCTGCACGATCAGCAACAGCGAGTGTTGTTGTATCGTGACCGCCAACCGATTTTGTGTTCCCTTGCACCGGCTTCGGGGATTCACCGTCTTGTAAGGCGTGGGCGACACCGGTTCTACATCATATCGCGCTTTGTCGAGCCGGATACGGTTGGCGACTTCAGCAGCGTAATCCTTACTCAGTAAGCCCTGTTCGCGCGGAAATGCGAAGTAATTCACCCATGCCCGCCGCATGGTTTCGAGGATCAGGTGGCGATAGGTCGGACTGTCGGGACCGAAGCGCGCAAGGTCAAAATTCTCCAAGATGTTCAGCGTCTGCGTGAGGAAATTGGAATCCCCTGGGGTATAACGCAGCCCACGATATTCACCAAAGTGCTCCTCATGCAACTCGCGGGTATCAGACTCATAATTTGCCAAGTCGTCGTCAGTCAGGATGCCACCACCCCGTTCTATCTCAGCGATAATTGCTTCAGCGATCCTGCCTTTGTAAAAAGCGTCTGCTCCGCCCTCTGCAATTGCGCGATAAGTGTCGGCAAGTTCAGAATACGTCAGTTTGTCGCCCGGTGCCCAGAAGGTTCCCGGTGCTGGTGGCAATCCATCTACCAAGTAGAGTTGACCTAAAAGCAGGAATTGATGGAAGTGCTTCATGACTCTTGCAATCGTTACGGTGGTTCGTGTATCCACCTCTATCCCGTTCTCCGCTAATTCGATGGCTGGGGCGAGGACATCTTTGATCTCCATTGTCCCGTAACGCTCCAATACAGCGCATAGTCCCGCTACAGTCCCCGGTATCGCTACAGACTTATGTCCGATGATATTGGCATCGTCGCGCACATTTTCCCAACCGTAGAAGCCACCCTGTCCCGGCAAGAGTTCAAACATATCCGGTGTCGCTGCTGCCGGTGGCACGGTGGTGTCATCGAAAATAGTCGTTTTGCTTTGATCAGCAGAGTGGACGCAAATGATACCGTTGCCACCAACGCCACACATGCCCGGCTCCGCGAGTTGCGCGACGAATGCAGCGGCTACGCCTGCGTCTACTGCGTTGCCACCTTGCTGCATAATCTTCACGCCGGTCTGGGCGACGAGGTCATGACCACCTGCGACCACGCCGTTCTCTGCAACGATTTCTTTCCTTGTAGACTCGATGCTGCTCTGTATCATCTCAGCCTCTTTCGAGCACAATGCCTTCCCGCTCGATCCGTGCGAACATCTCTTGATATGCCGGTGTGCCATCGTTGTCCCAATATTCTGTGGAGATCGGTGAGTCGTAGCTCATTGGGATGAGGCGGCTCCGATCCGGCCGCACCATGAAGATGGAGTTTTTCGGATCCGCGATGTTGTACATCTTCGTCCCGTTCTTGAACTGCGACTTAATAATCCACTTTTCCTTTTCTGGTAGTTTCAGGTTCTCCAGTCGTTCTAGCGCGTTTCGGTCGAGCGTGAGACCCAGTCCCGGCTTTTCTGGTACGCGCAGAAAGCCGTTGATTGGCTCCAGCCGTTCCTTCACAACATCGTCCTTCCAGGTTTCGGTGTCAGCGAAAAAGTGGAAGGTCGCTGTCGGAAACGCAGCCATCATGTGCGTCGTCATCGTCCGCGTGATAGTGCCGCCTACGTTTTGGAGCATAAACGGACTGTTGTCCGCTGCAAAGAGTCCAGCGCGACGGATAGCGTCTCCGATCCTGGAATGCCCTAGCATATATGCATCGGCGGGTTTCATCAACACCTCGTAGGTCGCACCCATCGGGAAATGGTGGAGGACGATGGGCAACCGTGATCGCTTACGCAGTTCGATATACCCCTCAATATCCTCTCCCGGCAGGGGATCTTCAAAACATCCGGCGATTGGGTATTGTTCTAGTTTGGCGAGTAGCTCCGGCATGTGGTCGTCTGTACCGTGCATGGTGAAGTCGTAATGGATCTTGAACCCCTCCGGCGCAACCGCTTGCATCGCCTCGGTTTGGTCCATGACGTTCTCAAAGGGTGAGAGATGGTATTTCAGCCATGTGTACCCTTGTGCGGCGTACTGCTCTACTGTTTCCGCCATGAGATGGGGATGTGTGGACACCGTCCAACTTCCCACCGGCACCCAAGAGCGGTATTTCTGCCCAAATAGTTTGTAGACGGGTACACCCGCGTACTGCCCCATCAGGTCGTACATCGCTGTTCCCAATCCGAGGGAGATCTCGTCCCCTATCCAGTCAAAGGGATTGGTTCCGATGTACCCGTCGATCACTTCCTCTGATTCTGCACTTCCGCTCTCTCCCAGCCCTATTAGTCCGTTGTTCGTGTGCACGACGTACACGGTGCGCGTGATGGGACCGTAGAAGTGGTTGAGTTGATATGCGATCCAGTCCACATATTCGAGGGTAATTGGGTGGACTTCGATTTCAGTAACTTTCATGTTGGTCTCCGTCTGATGTTGCTCGCTTAAGTTCCGATTGAAGAATCTGCCGATTACCCTCCGAGGCTAACCGCTTGACTGCATCCCACTCCTCTAATCTGTGGTCTCCTATGGTAAGTGGGAAGACGCAGTTGTTGTGCAGCAGCGGATCTGCGTCCGGATCAAATCCGTAGATCTCACCCGCTCGTTCCCATTCGACGGTGCCGGGGATAGGTGTGAATTCTGCGGGTTTCACCTGAACCCCCTGAGCGTGTACAAACTTGATACTTTCAATCACCTCTTCCAATGGTTGTCCGGGCAGTCCCATCAACAGATAGACGCCGATATCCTTTGCCGTGAATCCAGCGGCTTTCAATCGTTCGACTGCACGGGTGAAGCCGTTGTTGGTGACCTTAGGACCGGTCAACTTTTGCCGTGCCACATCGCTGGTTTCCAAACTAATTCGGACTGTTTTGAATCCGGCGGCGTACATTTTATGTGCAAGTTCCTTGTCAATCACTTGGGCGTGCATTGAATTAGGCGTGTGGAAGTAGAGCTTCAGTCGGCGTTCAAGGACTTGGTCTAGGATTTTGTGGATGTGTTTCCTCGCGTTGAGTAGCAGCGCGTCATCGTAGAATGCAAAGTTTTGTGCCCCAAATTCGTCGTAGCACCACTGGAGTTCATCAACAACCTGCTTGGGATCGCGTTGTCGGAAGCCGGGACTGACCGAACGCACGGCGCAGTAGGAGCAGGTCATCGGACAGCCGCGCGCTGTCAGAACCGCTGCAAAATCGAGTTTACGGATAAGGTCATGGGCGGGAAAAGGGTAGTCGTTGATGTGGAGTGGGAGTTGGGAGTAGTCCGATTGGTTTCCTGTCAACTGATCGACCAGTCTCAGGGCGGAGAGTTCCCCTTCGCCTTTGACCACGAAATCCGCTCCCGATTTTTCCACTGCATGTTTGTAACAGAGCGTCGCATACGTCCCACCGAGCACCACGGGCACATCGGGATAGCGGTGCTTGACGCGGCGGATTACCTCATGGGGGCCCGGATACCAGTAGGTCATCTTTGATGTCACTAGTACCACATCCGGCTTTGGGCGTTTATCCAGTTCCGACTCAAAAATCTCCGGTGTGATGCCGTACCGGCAGAAATGGCGCGGTACATCTTTGACAACCTCCGGGCGTTCAACCGGTTCTCGGTGATATTTCCCGGTGCCGTAGGCGTTGCCCTTGGGGGCGGTCAGTCCTTGCAGCTTGAGGAGGTCGGGATTGTAGCGGTCGAGACAGTCGATAAAATCGAGTTGATACCCGTGCTGCCGGAAGATGCTACCGATAGAGAGCAAGCCGATCGGTTCCACCCAGAGATTGAAGGCTGCGAAATCGTAGATCCACGGGTTGATGAGCAGCAAACGACGTTTTGACATGACAGCGTTTCCTTTTGTTTTTAACTCGATGTTCCGTCTTGGTCGTTGATGAGTTCCATGAGTTTTTCGAGGGTTTCTGCATCCAAGTTGAGTCCCCGCAATCGTTCCTCAAGACTCAATCCGCGTAATCGTTCCTCAAGACTCAATCCGCGCAGTCGTGCTTCGGGGGACATCTGCTCTACCATATCGTTTTCGTTTAAAAAAGCAATCAGATCTGGTCCGAACACTTTCGCCATACGCTCAAGTTGTTTGTCGTATAGACTTTGCTTTCCAGCCATTGTTAAGACCTCCTTTGTCAGGTCAGGGTTTGTACGAGAGGCGTAGTCAATGTATGTTGCGTTTTCTTCTTCAATCAACCGAAGTATGAACCGCCGAAATTTCTCCTTTGAAGCTGAAAATATCAGCAGCGGATAATATTTCGGTTCAAGCGGAAGCTCGTTACACACAAGCAGGTGAACAGGTAGGAGATCTGTGCTGACATAATGTCCAACGCCGATTTCTTCCCATTTCACATCATTTTGGCTCTGGTGCAAGACCTTAATTGGTTTGCGAGCAGAGACAATAGTAACAGTCATTTCGGAGCTAGAGATTTTTCTTTCACCCAGATAAAGATGAGTGCGACCGAGAATCAGGTGATAGTCGAAGATTGTCAGCGGATCGCTTTTGCCTTTGAACTCGATTGAGTTATGAGCGCGAAAGAAATCGAAAGCGGTTCCGTGCCGGATCTTTTCCAAATTGCCAGTTTGCTCGGCAACAACCAATACATCCATTGTGCGAGGAAGGCGGCTAACCTCAACCTGCGTCTGAATCGGGATGCCTAATTCTCCGAAGCTAAATGTCAATACTTCCTTGAGAATTGGATCAATTTCATGTCGTTCAATAATAGATCCGGTGTTGTCATCGGTGGACATTATACTTTTTTGCCTTCACTCCCTGCTAGTGCGAAAGTAATGTTTTCGGCTTCAAATTTCTAAGCGGCCCCGACATCTTCTAGCGGCACGGTCATCTGCATCGCACCGAAGCGAACCACCGCTTTCTGGGTCTGTGGGTCCACTTCACTGAGTATCCCAACGCTGTCTAGACTGTGCACGCGGACTTCATCGCCCGTTTTCAATTCGTGGATGAACCCCTGCCGTTCCTGTTCTTCTGGAAATTCGCTGAGTTCATCAGCCATGTAGGTACTGATTTCAGATAGTGATTCGAGCAGCGATCGCCGGGACGCTTCCGACTGATACAAACGGTCAATCTGTCCTTTGATTTGGTGGATTAGGGCGTAGGTATCCCCACTGAGTTGTGCCTGCATCTCCTTTTCGTGTGTGGAGATTTCGTCCAATTTTTGACGATATTCGCTTTCTATACGCGCTGCCTTCGCACCCGCTTCTGTCGCGGCGCGCTTATTTTTCTCCATTACCACCTTGGCAGCCTGTAGCTGATTTATCAATTCGGCTGCCCCGTCATCTTGCCCCGCTGAACTTTTTTCTGCGTCTGCAATTACTTCGTCTGGCAGACCCAAGCGTTTGGCGATCGCTAGCGCATTGCTGCTGCCGGGGGTGCCGATCAATAGTTTGTAGGTTGGTCGCAAGGTCGTTACATCAAATTCCACAGACGCATTTTCGACCCTTGGCACAGTGTAGCCGAGATTTTTGAGCGGACTGATGTGCGTTGAGACAACTGTGCGTGCGTTGTGCGTGTGTAGATATTCGAGAATAGATTTGCCCAACGCTGCGCCCTCCGCTGGATCGGTGCCGCCGCCCAATTCATCAAGCAGCACCAAGCTGTTCTCATCGGCGGACGAAAGGATCTCTGCGATGTTACGGAGATGGCTGGAGAATGTGCTCAAGCTTTGCTCAATGCTCTGTTCGTCGCCGATGTCTGCTGATATGTGTGAGAATACAGCCAGTTCAGAACCTTCTCCTATTGAGATGTGCATTCCCGATTGCGCCATCAGCGTCAGTAGACCGACCGTTTTCAGCGTGATGGTCTTGCCGCCGGTGTTGGGACCCGTGATAATCAGGGTGTTAAAATCGTCGCCTAGACGGAAGTCGATGGGGACCACCGCTTTGATATCCGAATCTTCCTCCCGCTGCAGGGTTAAGAGCAATGGGTGACGTCCCGCCTTGAGGTTGAGCCTTCCGTTTGCATTCAAGGTAGGCGGATTCATCTCATAATCGCGGCTGAAACGCACTTTTGCATACGTCAGATCCAGATGGGCGAGGATTTTCAGTGTCTCTCCCATCGGTTCGGTTACCGCTGCAATCTTGGCGGTGATTTCGCGGAGCAGCCGCACAATCTCTGCCCCTTCGGCGTCTATTGCAGCTTGTAACTCATCCCCCAGTTCGCGTACCACCTCCGGCTCGATAAATACGGTATTGCCACGGTCGGATCTGTCTCGCACTGCGCCGGGTACACGGGACGCGTCGCGCTCTTTCACGGCAATCACAGGGCGTCCCTTCCGCTCGCGTATAATCGGATCTTGTAAGTGTGGACTGATACTTTTTGAGCGGAGGGTTGATTGCAGCCTGCCCTGAATGCGTCCTTTCAGCGTCTGAATCGTTTTGCGGATTGATTTCAATTTAGGACTGGCACTGTTCTTGACTGCACCGTTTTCATTCAGCGTATTCTCAATCTTCGCCTCAATATCGGGATACAGCCGAATTTTCTCTGCTAGTCGGCTGAGATGGGGATAGTCTCCCTTTGCATCTTCTAGGTATGCTTTGACAATCCTGAAGGCGCGGAGGGTATCCTTGATGCTCATAATCTCCTCAATAATGAGGAGATCCGCTCCTTTGTCCAGCTTCTCTAGAATTGGAGAGAGATCGTGCAAGCCCCCCAATGGCAGATAGCGATCCGGCGACAATAGCCTTTTCAACTCGGTCGTTTCTGCGATAAGTCGCTCAATCTGATGTAGGTCGGTCAGCGGTTGGATTTCCTGTGCTAGCCTTGCCCCCAGCCCTGACGCTGCATAGCCGACCAACAGCTCTTTGATTTTGTCATATTCCAGAACGTCGAGCGTGTGTTGGTTCACGGTGATTCGTTCCCTTGAATCTCAGTGTTATTTGTCTCCTAGAACCGCTTTCAATCCCTTTACAAATCGTTCATTTTCTTCAGGTGTGCCAATTGTCACACGGATGGAGTTGGGGAAGCCGTATCCAGCCACAGGACGCACGATCACACCTTTTTGCATCAGCGCGTCGGAGATTTCACTGCCGGAACGGTCAAAATGCACTAGAATGAAGTTCCCCTCGGATTCGACATACGCCAATCCTATCTGATCCAACGCTTCATATAGATACGTTTTGCCGATGGCATTGACCTCTTGGCTACGACGTACATGCTCGGCATCTTTCAACGCAGCCCGCGCTGCCGCCTGCGCGACGAGGTTGCAGTTGAACGGTTGACGCACCCGATTCATTGTTTCGATAATATCGGGTTTGGCGAGTCCGTATCCGATTCGCATCCCCGCAAGCCCGTAGATCTTGGAGAACGTCCGCGTGATGATGACGTTACGTCCTTCGTGGATATAGGGCAGTGTCTGCGGATAGTCGGGTCGATCGACATATTCGTAGTAGGCTTCGTCGAAGACAACGAGGACATTGTCCGGCACACGCGCCATCAATTTCTCGGTTTCCGTTTTCGTAACCATTGTCCCGGTCGGGTTGTTTGGGTTGGCGATGAAGATGACGCGGGTCTGATCGGTGATTGCATCTGCCATTGCCGCCAAGTCCTGCGTGTAACCGTCCATCGGCGTGATGATTGACTTCGCACCGAACACCTTGGCGACCAGCATGTAGACGACAAAGGCACTCTCCGAATAGATCACCTCGTCGCCCGGCGATACGTAGGTCTCCCCGACTAGTTGTAGCACTTCGTTGGAGCCGTTTCCTAGGATCAGGTTTTCGGGGGGAACGCCGATGTGCGCTGCTAGATCCTGTTTTAGGTAGTAGGCGTTTCCGTCGGGGTAGAGGTGCACCTGTGTTGCTGCATCTTGAATTGCTTGCATTGCCAAGGGCGAAGGACCCAGCGGGTTTTCGTTCGATGCTAGCTTGATAATATCCGAGATGCCTAACTCGCGCTGGACCTCTTCAATCGGTTTGCCCCCTTGATAGGGTTGGATGGTTTCAATTCCGGGTTTCGGTTTCATTGATTACCTCATGGTTCGGCTATCAGTTTTTTATGCCTAACAAGTTATTGTAGGGAACAGTGATTTTTACCGCAGAGACGCAGAGAGCGCAGAGGAAAAAATCTATATAATAGGAACGCTCATGTTAAGATTTAGTCCAAAGAAACCGAATATTCGTAGGGGTTGGGCCCCCCAACCCTTACGGCGGGCGGGGGACCCCGCCCCTACGATTTCGATTCGTGTTTTGCACTTTCTTTTTACATGAGCCAATAGGAATTACATAGTTGAACGGTGAAATCCAATCCCTTCCGCTACGCGGAATCTACACCTCCGTTTCAATGGCCCACCAGCACGATTCGGCAATTTGGCAGGGCCCTGGCAGGTCCAAAAAAAAATCAATCACGCATCGGGGTGCTATCATTAGCTGATGTCTCTCTGAACTCTGATGGGGCCTAGCTTCCGAGCGTTTGTAGATTTTTACCCCGTAAGAGAAGGTGCGTCCAAACGGCTTTTTGACCTGCCAAATACGCCCTATTTATGAACCGTTTTTGACTGAAATGGCACCATAACCGTGCCAAATGTCAGGGATTTGGCAGGTCTCTGACAGGTCACAACTCTAAAGTGCGTAAGTCCTGAGTAATATAAAGTTGGAAGATTGGGGGTGGCTTCCTGCCATTCGTCCCGTGCTTGGTTCACTATATTATACCCTATTTTTTGACCGTATGCGTAAATCCTGTTTTATCTTTATGGTGATCCAATTTCTTTAACAGAGGAAATAACAGATGAGAGATGCCCTATCCCATATAATTGTTCTCTCTTTCTGTGGTCGCCTTGCTTGACTAAAAAGTATCACGAACTTCAGGTTGTGTCAAGGGTAAACAGTGGAGCGTTAGGGTCATTTGATTCTCCCGTAGCCTCGATCTCCCGGTCGAGGCTACGGCGGGGCAAGATGCCCCGCCTACGAATTTGGGTCATTCCGAAAACGGAAAACCAAATAACTCTAGAGAGGCGTTTTGAGATTGACAGTATTGTTCTGCTTGGGGTAGAATGGAAATTG
The DNA here is from genome assembly GCA_965116925.1 of Candidatus Poribacteria bacterium. Taxonomy (GTDB): domain Bacteria; phylum Poribacteria; class WGA-4E; order WGA-4E; family PCPOR2b; genus PCPOR2b. Next base: position 6,363,924 of record OZ220744.1, read on the forward strand.
ATTTCTACGTGGTGGGAGGACAGCTCGTTGATAGGAGGAGAGGGATGATTATCGAATGGAATACCCACATTTTTAGTCCAGATTTGCAACGGTATCCGTTTCATGAGAGGGCATCTTACACGCCCGATGCCTCTAGCCAACCGGCGGATCCGCTGGGGGCATATCTGGCGCAGATGGATCAACACGGCATTGACCGTGCGGTGTTGGTGCATCCGGAGCCTTATGGGGATGATCACCGGCTTGTTCTGGACTGCTTGGAACAGGAACGGGAACGTGTCAAGGGCACATGCCTGTTCTACCCAAGGGATCCGGACGCGCCTCGCAAGATGGAGGAGTTGGTGGCGCGGCAGCCCCGGATTATCGCAACGCGATTCCACGCCCATCGCGGCAAGGAGACGTATCTGGATAGCCTGACTAGTCCCGAAGTGCGGCGGATCTGGGAGAAGGCGTTGGACTTGGATCTAATCATCGAGCTGCATATCGGACCGGACCATGCACAGGGGGCGGCGGAGATGTTGCGTGATTACCCGGAATCCACAGTGTTGATTGACCATTTGGCGGAGCCGCACATGGGGGATGCGGTGGAGTTTGCACATGTTCTGGATTTGGCGGATTTCGATGCCGTGTATATGAAGCTTTCGGGTCTCAATCATTTTGCTACGGATGCGCCGCTCTACTTGAGCGCTCGCTCGTTTACCCGTCGTGTCATCGAAGCGTTTGGGCCGGATCAGATGGTCTGGGGCAGCGGCACACCCGATATAGTGGATGCACATCTAGCGGAATATACAGAGGCGGACCGGCAGAAGGTGAAAGGGGAAAATCTGGCGAGACTGTTGGGCTGGGAAGCGTGAAACGTAAAACGTGAAACGTGAAGAATAATGCGTAATACGTGATGTGTAAGAAAAACACCGCGTAGGCGCAGCGGGCACAGAGAAGGAGAAAACGGGAAGATAGGAAGGTGGGAGAACGAGAAGGGGAGAACAGGGGAAAGCGGGAAGGGTTCATTGGTTCATTAGTTCAGTTCATAGGTTATGGAACCCTGATTACATTGAGGACAGTTTCTACGTCCCGATCACAGATTAGGAAATCTGTGGCTACGAAGGGGTATTTCCGGCATAGGGATCCCCGATAGGATCGGAATTCAAAGCAATATGCCTACTACTAGCAACCTAGGTTAGAATAAGGAGAGAGAGGATTTCTGATGGAACGTTTTCCTATTTTTGAATCATACGAATTTGGTGAGGAGCAGAAGGCAGAGATGGACAAGGTCGGGCATTTCGTTCTCCCCGGTATCTTGACGTCGAGGGCGTGTGAACGATTGACCGAATCGCTGTCGTACATTCAATCGCTTGTTCCGAATGCGACTGAAGGACATGAGCCGAATCGGTTTGCTGCGGAATACGACGTATTCTTGGAGAGCTTGATTGGTCACCCGCAGATGGTCACGCTCGCCCGACAAGTACTTGGGGCTGACATCCGCTACGATCACTGTGTTACGCTCAACCGACCGGGTGGCAATCAAGGGACTCGTTGGCATAGTCACGAGTACTCGGACGACGATCCGAGTCTAGGCTTCATACGCATCTTCTTTTACGTCAATGGTTTTGATGTTGATGACGGTGGGTTGAAGGCTGTTCCGGGGAGTCATCTGTATCGGGATCCGAAGATCCATTTCCAGACGGATGAGGAGCTGCTATCAGGATGGATGGCGGGCAAAGAACACCCGCTTACCGGTGGATCGTTAGAGATAGAAGACCTATCTGTTCCTGATGGCACGGTGGCGTTGATGTGGACACACGCGGCACACGCCGTCAGTCCGAGGCAACCCAATAGTAAGACGCGATGGACGGTGGTCTATGCCTACCGTAACCCCGGCAGACCCTCTGCTGCGCGTTGGATTAGTGAGGAGTTTGAGCGTAAGGCTATTGATGGGGCGGAAGGATTGATGGGTCTTTATTAATGAGGAATAGGGAACGCAGATCTGCGTTCCCTACGAAACGGTGTTGAGATTCACATCTTGACATAAGAATGTCGATTTTGGAAAATCGACCTACAGAAGTCCGAAATTGTTTTGAGTGTATCAAGATTATAGTAGATTTTAGAATTAATGGGACACGCCAAACCGGTGCGGTTACAAACCGCACCTACCGGGGGGGCGCAAGTATTTCTTTATTTTTTTAATTCACTATAGTTAAAGCATCAAATCTCGGCATAGACTTCGAGCATATTTCCTTCAGGATCAGCAAAGTAGACCGTTCGGTGCCCCCTCGGCTGGTCGGTAGGTGGCTCAAGGATTTTCACGCCTTTGGCGACGAGTTGGTTGTAGCACAGATCTACTTCGGACGGTGATACTAGAAAGGCGAGCTGCACGCCGGGTAGATCTGGACGAACACCGTTCCCGTCGTAATATCGGGTGCGTTTGCGCAGCGAAAGCAGCACATCGCCTGCACGGAATGTCAAGCCTGTCTCAGACTCAGAGGCCACCGGAAAGGGGAACAGATCGCGGTAGAACGCTTTCATTGTTGCTAAGTCGTCACAGAGAATGATTGCGTAGTTGAGTTGTTTAACGGGGGTAAGCACGGTTGAATCCTCGATTTATAGTAGATCTCAGAATTAATGAAACACTCCAAATCGGCGCAGTTGGAAACAGCGCCTACCAAACATGGGGAGCGAAAGTGTCTATTTATCTTTTGAATTCACTATAAGATAACGATGTAGGAAAGATTGACGCTTATGTTAAGAAATCGTGCAAAGAAACCGAGCTTTGAGGAAAAAACTCGGTTTCTGCTCGCACCCTTTCTTTTTGCATGAACCAAGATTGAAATTGAGAAACGCCTTGAAGTTCCTCAAAACAGAAAGCCGGACTCAAAGAGGTAGGACATCTTGGTAAGTACCGCCCGCTCGCCGTCGGTGCTGTCGGCGAACACAAGGAAGAAGCGGCTCTCTGGGGTGAAGCGGTAATCAAAAACGGAATTGAAATTGTACTTTACTTCGTGAGACATGCGCTCGTCTACCCGCTCTGCAAAGATTCGCCAACCCATTCGTCGGGTGAATTGGTAGGTGGTATTCACCCCGACGATGAGTGTATTGCGATGTTCGCGCCAGAAGAAATTACTTCCGTTCAGGCTGAAGCTGAGTTTGCCAAAGAGGTTGACAGTGGTGGAGAACCGCGTGTATCGACTATACTTGTTTTGCCGCGGTCCGAACCGATTGTACAGCGATAAGCGTCCCCATTTGGGCCGGTAGCTAATATTTGTGCCGATATATTCTCTATCGTAAAGTGCTCCGCCCTCGCGTCGCGTACCGCTTCCAACGAAGGTATATAGATCAAACTTGCCGATATCAACTCCGCCAGATAGCCCGATACGCCGATCCCATAACAGGTGTTGTCCGTTGAGTTTATAAAGGTGGTAACCGCTTACGTAGTATCCGCGGACGAGGTTGTCTTTGTCGAATCGATGTCTATATCGCAAGCGGCCGAATGTCTTGCGGAACGCCTCATCTTCCAACCCCATCTCATTTGGACGAAAACCTTCTGGCATATCTTCGACGCGGGCTTCGGCACCCAAACCGCTCTCATGATCCCAGCTCATAGAGGCGTGAAACGCTGAGTGCATCTCACCGTGGATCCAATCGGTCACATATTGACCGCGAGCGGTCACGTCACGGTGGAGTGCGAACCGACCATCTAACGAAAGCAAGGTAACATCTCGGTCTTCCTGATGTTTCTGCAAACCCATTGCACCAATCACTGTGCGCTGACCAACGTTTCGGCTGACTCGCGTTGCAAGGAGGTTTGCTTGTTTCTTCTGATCGTCATCGTAGCGGTCAACCATCGTTCCATAGGTATCGATGAAGGCGAAATTATAGTTCCCAACCTTCCCCGTTGATTTGACACCGTAGTCGATGTCCTGAACTCGACGGCTATAAAATAGGTCAAGTGGTAGTTCAAACAACTCCGACCCTTCGCGGAAGAAGGGGCGGCGTTCCGGTAGAGACATCTCTCGATCGCTTGAGACGCTGATGCGCGTAGAATCGCTCTCCAGTTGTGAGAAGTCAGGGTTAAAAGTCAGGTTTGTGGTAATGTTCGTCGAGAACGGGATAGCAACGTCTAAACCAGCATTCATATCAATTGACTCGCCTTCTATCGAGCGTTGGGTGACGTAAGGCAGAATATCAATCTTTCGATTCGCATTCACTTTGTTGAGTTCGAGGTCTGCCAGCTGACCGAACTCCGAAACCCGACTAAAGTCGTCTCCGGTATCCGCCCACGTATAACGGGTCCCTTCCATCGGATGTGGTCGCGCAAAGTTAATGCCCCACGTCGTTGTTTCGGGATCGAAGCGGAGTTCACTGAAAGGTATTGCCATTTCTGCTGTCCAGTGGTTTCCATTCTTCTGGACCTTTGCCTCCCAGTTCGCATCCCATGCTTGGTCAAAGTTACTCTCGTTGCTGATTTTTGCATCCATCTGGGTTCCTAGCGTGTTGACCGCCAGCACATAGCAGTTACGTTGATCGTGATAGGTATCAAGCAGTACCTGCACCGTATCGTCCTGCCAGACAGCGGAATCGCGGCGCGTTTGTGTCTCGCGCAACGCCTCCATATTCGGCTCCTCGCAACGCAAGCCAACATAAAGCGTACTTTCATCATACAGGACCATTGCCTTAGTGCCCAACTCTGCGGGGACTCCGTGTGAACCTTCTACGCGATAAAAATTGTCCGCGATCTCGGCTTCCTCCCAGACGCCATCACAGAGATCTCCGTCAATAACAGGCGGCGTATCGAGCCATTTGGCTTTGATAACACGACCGGAACTTTGACTATCAGCAAAAACTGACGACCCTAAACATACTGTTGTGATTAGAATCGCCAAGGTTATCCATCGTTGTCGTTGAACATTTATCCACATTATCACTACTATCTCCTATCTATTTGCCAAGAAGAATCGTCAATCGAATCTGTTTTTTTGAACTGTTTACGATACATATCTGCGTACATCCCATCAGCGTCTAACAACTGCTCATGGGTGCCAATCTCAACAATCTTACCCTCTTTCAGCGCAACAATCATATCCGCATTCAGAATGGTTGAAAGTCGATGTGCGATGACAAATGAGGTTCTGGATTGCATCAACCGATCCAGTGCCTCTTGAATCTGTGATTCAGATTCCGTATCCAAATTGGAGGTCGCTTCGTCCAGAATCAGGATGCGCGGGTCTCGTAAGATGGTGCGTGCAATGGCGATGCGCTGTTTTTGCCCGCCAGAGAGACGCATCCCGCGTTCCCCGACCTCTGTCTCGTACCCCTCCGGCAACTGATCGACAATAAACTGATGTGCGTTGGCGGCGAGGGCGGCTTGCACCACCTCCTCGTCCGTGGCGCCGAGTTTGCCGAATCGTATGTTCTCAGCAACCGAACCCGCGAACAGGAAATTATCCTGCAACACAATTCCCATCTGATTTCGCAGCGACTTAATCGAAACGTCACGGAGGTTATGCTCATCTAGGAAGATATTCCCCTCTACTGGATCGTAAAATCTGGAAATCAGGTTTGCAATGGTGGTTTTTCCACACCCTGATGGTCCCACCAGTGCCACCATCATCCCCGGCTTAGCTTCAAGGTTGATATTGTGCAGAACCGGGTTCTCTGGTTCGTAATGGAAGAAAACGTCTTCAAACTTGACATGGCCGCGAATGTTGGTAAGGTTTATCGCGTCGGGCGATTCTTCAACGGTCGGCTCCGAATCGAGCAGGCCGAAAACGCGTTCAGCTGAAATCATCGCCTCTTGAATCTGTGTGTTGACCCGAATCAGGTTCATAATTGGCTCTTGGAGGCGTTCCATAAATTGATAGAAAACGAGCATAGACCCGATGGTAAAGTCGCCCTGAATGACTAAGTATCCCCCATAACAGAGGACGGCAGCCCTGCCGATTGACCGGAAGAAGAGTGCAACACGGCCCATCGCTGTTTGGGTTGCCATGATTTTGATTCTCGATTCAAGGGTCTCGCGCATATTATGGAACAGCTGTCGCTCATGGTAACGTTCCCGATGAAAAGCCTTGACAACCTTTGCTCCCGCGACCGCCTCGTACATCCCTGTTGCAATATCCGCCCATTTGTGCCGCCATTGGCGCCACATCGGACGCAATCGTTGGATGAAGATGTGATAGTTCCCGATAATCAGTGGGAAGATCAACAAGGAGAAGAGGGTCAGCTTCCAATCCAAGTACAGCATAATGCCCAGCATGAGTATGAAAGTGACCGCATCGGTTACGATCCGAATGGTTGTTTCGGTGGCGAGGTTCCGCAGCGAAGCGACATCCTCCCTGACCCGTGAGATGATCTGTCCCGTCCCTTGGGATTCATAGAAGCCCATCGACAGGGACTGTAGGTGAGAGAACACCTTATTTCTCAAGTCAAACAGGATGCGTTGACTGACCCATGTCATGACGTAGGTGCAGAAGTAGGACAGGACGCCGAAAATCGCATAGTAGACAATAATGGTGCAAAGGATAATAATCAACCAATCGATCAACGTATAATGAAACTCACGCCCTAGCAAGGTGTGTGTGACCGTCGCGGCGTAAACTTTGATTTCACCTTCGGCGGCGTACAGCTTACCGTTTTCTTTCCAGATCGTATGCTGTTTTCCGGTTGCCCTATCAATAACGAGCCAGTGGCTGCCTGCCTCTTCAACCGAGACAATTGTCTTTGAAGATAGCAGAATTTTCCGATCCTCGAACGCTTTATGCAACTTTTTAGAGGCTTCCTCGACCTCCTTGCGCAAAGGATCCGGCATCCTTTGAAGTTCCGCTACATCGGTCACTGCCTCAAGTTTTTCTAAATATTGGTTCTTCTGGAAATCTGAATCAAGCCGAAATACCTTGTGATTGATGCGGTATTTCTGCCCTGTTTCCGTATCGTCGATCCTCCATTTTTCTCCCTGATTTTCAATCGAGACGACCGTGCTTGAGGAGAGTAAGATCCCGTGGCTATCAAGCTGCTCCCTCAACGCGTTAGAAAGCGTTGCCTGATTGTCTAGATCATCCCGAAACGCCAAATCAATGCTTGCCAGCGGTGCATTAGCGGACTCCAAAACTGTATCAATAAGGAATTTCTGGACAAGCGGCATGAATAGCGGCGACTGCCCGACAAGCACGACCAAGAAAAAGCCGAGGATCAGCTTGGGTATATAAGGCTTCGCGTATGCAAATAATCTGAAAAACTGTTTCATCGTGGACCTCCATGGCCCTACAATTCAGTCACCGCTTACATTTTAGTCTTTTCACTAGTTTGAAGCACATTCCGAATTTCTCTGGTTGCCTTTGTCTCCGCTACGACAGTTTTTTGGAGTACTTTAATCGCCGCACGGCATTTCGGTTTGAAGTGACTCATCGCTTCTTTCGGGGTCAGTGCCCCTTGATTAGCGTGCCTCCACAAGCCAATCCGAGAGAGTCCCAAGCCGAGTCGGACTTTCGCCTTGTCATCCGTCGAAGCATCTTCGTGCGCTTCAAGTGAAGGCAGTACCCTCTGGACAGCTTTGAGCAATCCTACAACCTTCTGGTACTCAGCAATCGCTTCATCCAGATGCTCTACTTCCTCATCTTCAAAGTATTCTCTGATCATCTGTAGATAGTCCACGGCTGCTGTCCGGGCTTCAATAAATTTTGTTAGTGGTTGTCCGCTCCACTTCATGACTTTAGAAACGTTATGCTCGGTCAGCTTTCTTCTTCGACTCAGCAGACCGCTCAGGTGTGCGATCAGTTCGTCATAAGCTGCGAGGCCGATTGCACAACCGTGAATCTTTCGGCGGGTCTCTGCCATTTTTCTTGCAACGCGCAAGGTGCCTAGGGCTGCGTCACGCTCCTTGGGTTCGCGTTCACGCTCACCGATCACAAATTGGTAGTAACCGTGAGGTCCCAGTTCAAGAAAACCGCCGCTCGGCTGCCACTCTTTGTGGAGTTCTGCGGTTTTGATCTGATACCGAGAGCCGTTTTGGCAGATAAGAGTTTCGGGGCCGTTATCCTGGGTCAGGAATGGGCAAGAATCGTCAAACGGTAGTAATGTTGGCTTTCCGGCACTCGTATTTTCTTGGAGCCGCTCTGATGCAGCCTCATAGGTGTCATCGTATGAGACTTCAAAGCTATAGCCGAGCGTCCGGCAGGTTGCACGCAGTGGGTTGTGAAAGAAGGTATTCATCCCTGCTTCAGGGTCAGTGCGGTTGTAAAAGAAACGGAAGGCTTCACCGGACGCACCCATCAGATAGGTGTATGAAACATCTTCCTTGCGGTACTTCAAGGCTTCTTGGACAGTGTGGATGTAGTCTATAGGTCGTGCTAGGGGCATTGGTTGATTCATTGTTACTTCTCCCGGCTTTTTCAGCCTTTGTTGTTGGGTTTTTGCCAACATAGAATGATGGAGTGGAGTAAAATAGCCTCCACCATAGCGATACAGAGTGGCTGTTGTGCATAAATTGTGCCAACTTTACCTCCAAGCCCATAAATGGGGCTAAACCCTTGCTATGACTGAATTTTCAAGGAGAGGGTGTGGGCCCGAAGGAATATTTGAATCGTTACAAAATGTGACAGTCAAGGGAGATTATTTGGAGAAAAAGGTGGGCTGCAGCGCATCAGCACTGACTTTGGGCTTGATGTGTTACATTTTGCAACACGATACATTTTGCAACAGGGTAATATGAAACGTGGAGGCATAGGGTCATTTAATTCTTCCGTAGCTCGATATCTTGGTTAACGCAACGGCGGGGCAAGATGCCCCGCCTACGGGTTCAGGTCGTTCCAAAATCAGTCAAAAAACCAAAAACTAAATGCCCCTAGTGGAGGCATTTTTCCTATTGTCAATCATTGATGGGAGGTGTTAAAATATCTCTGAATATAGAAAAACGCTTAATTTTAGTTTTTTGAAGGGAAACATGCAGGTGGATATGAACCGATCCAAACTTGTTGTCGGCTCATTGATAGCGGAGCCGGGGCAAAGTGTCGAAGGGCATCTAAAAGTAGGGAATATGCAGGATGGTACGCCTTTCCGGTTGCCGATTGTTTTAATTAATGGTGCACAGGGTGGGAAAACGCTCTACCTACAAGCAGCGAGCGATGGGGACGAGCTTAATGGGATTGCCGTCATCCATGAGATTTTACGCCAGATTCGCCCCAATAGTCTGCGCGGTCAGATTATTGCTGTTCCGATTGTGAACTTTCACGCTTTTCACGCCAGACAAGCTCACAGTCCCGTTGATAACATGAAAATGAATCGATGCTTTCCGGGACGCCCCGACGGCACTTCTAGCGAGCGGATTGCTTACAAGCTCTTTCATACGGTCGTCCGCCAAGTTGATTACTGTATTGACCTGCATCAAGGGGGTATCCACCCCATGATCGATGAGGTTCGAGTGCGTGTTGACCCAAAACACCCGCAACATGCAGCCTGTCTTGAGTTGGCTCGTATCTTTGGAATGGGTTACATCTTTGACCAGAAGGGCCCGAAGGGTCAGCTGGCTCAAGCGGCACCGGAGATTGGTATTCCAACGATAGATCCGGAATTAGGTGGGTGTCACGGTTGGGACGCTGCTAGCATCGCAAAGGGGGTGCAGGGTGTGTTGAACATCCTTAAGTACTATGACTTTATTGATGGCGAACCGAAACTTCCCCAGCGGCAGGTCATTATCAACAAGTTTGTGTCACTTTGTAGTGACCAAGGTGGCTTTGTGTATTACCAAGCGGACCTGTATGATCGGGTTGAAGCGTATCAACCGATTGCAGAAATTTGCGATGTCTTTGGTCATTTACGGGAAACTATCCGGACGCCTGAAAGTGGCATCTTCTGGTCGCGTCCGGTGTACCCGATGGTTGCTAGCGGCGAGTTGATTGGGAAGATCGGTATTCCGTCTGACTACATTCAGTAAGAGGAAGAAAACGAGAGAACGCGACGACGAGACAACGAGCAGAATTTAACGCAAAGTCGCAATGGCGCAAGGGAAACCCGAAAGCGGGAAGACGGGAAAACCGGAAAACGGGACAGTGAATTATCGCGTTTTCTCATTTTCCCATTTGTGCCAGAATGCCGGTCCAATTTTCTCCGTCTTTCAGTTGACGGACCTCAAGCACTCGGAAATCATTTGCCTCCAACTGCGCTTCGATCTGCGACGCCTCGTTTGCTAGAATCCCTGACAGTATCAATCGCCCCGCCGGCTCAAGAAATTTCGGACATCTAGGAATCATCGGCAGGAGAGCTTTTGTAAGGATATTAGCGACAATGAGCGGATATCTTTGCCTTTCAAGCACGTTCAGCCCGTCGCCCTGATGTAAACGGATAACTGATTCCACTTTGTTGAGTTGAATGTTGCTTCGAGCAATTGGAATCGTTGTCGCATCCAAATCAACAGCATCAACCCGCTTGGCACCCAACTTGGCGGCTGCAATCGCCAGGATCCCAGAGCCTGCGCCAATATCAGCGACAACCTCCTCCTCCTTTATGGCTGCTTCCAGTAATTCCAACGCAAGTTGTGTTGTGGGGTGTTGGCCTGTGCCGAATGCCATTCCCGGATCTAATCGGATCAAGACCTCAGATGGTTCGGGCACAATATCATCCCATGTTGGTGCAATGACTAAGTGCTTTCCGATCCTTTGAGGTGGGAAGGCTGACCGCCACTGCTCTGACCAATTAGCTTCCTCAATGGACTTTAGCGTGATCTTTGCAGGCTGCGTGTCGATCCCCGCTTGAATTAAACTGGCGAGAAATTCACGCAGATCATGGACGCGCTCACCGATGAGGTCGTCCGTTGGGAAGTAGGAGATCAGCGTGACAGCGGGAGAATTTGGGGGGAGGTTGTCTCTTATCTCGACGCCCGTTGCATCGCGTTCAAAGAGGTAGTTTGCAACAGCCTCCGACGCTTCTTGAGAAGTTGTGATTGTTACCTGAGCCCATTTCATAGCTCTTTGATCAGGAGGTTCACTACTGCGGCTTCACAATCCACACAAAATCGTCAACTTTCATCGTTTATCCGTTTTTGTCCTCGTTGTGATCATCATGGCGGTGGAAAAATTTGTCACCAAGTTTATCGAAAAAGCCTGAATGTTCTTCGCCCTCGCCTTCAGCGCGAGCCTGTACAAACGCTTCCAAAAGCTCTTTTTCGCGCTCTGTTAGGTTCTTCGGGGTTTCAACTTGAATCTCAACAATGAGATCTCCGGAGCCGTAGTGATTGTAGTAAGGAATGCCCTTGTGGGGAATCCGTAACCTTGTGCCAAATTGTGTGCCACTGGGAATGGTGAGTGTCGTTGTGTCATCAATCGTCGGAATTTCAATTGTAGTGCCGAGTGCAGCTTGTGGGAATGAGATCGTCGCTCTCGTTACCAGATCATTATTTTCTCGGACAAAAAGTTCGTGGGGTGCTACATGGATGATAACAAAGAGATCACCGGGCGGTCCTCCATTGACTCCCGCTTCGCCTTCCCCTCGCATCTGAATTTTAGCCCCCGTATCAACCCCTTTAGGGATACGAACCTTGATCTGACGAACGTTCCGAACCAGTCCCTGTCCACGACATTCGTTACAAGGCTTTGGAATCACCCTGCCTTCACCCTGACAGCGTGGACAGGTGCGGGACATACTAAAGAAGCCTTGTGTTCGAGTGACTTGCCCACGTCCAAAACACTCTGGACAGGTCTCCGGTTTGGATCCGACTTCGGCACCGGTGCCGTGGCAGGTTTGACAGGTTTCCAAGCGCGGGACATCAATGGTCAAGGTTTTTCCGAGCATAACGTCTTCTAAAGAGATTTCCAGATCATATTGTAGGCTCCGTCCACGCTTGGGGCCTCCCTGCCTGCGGCTAGAGCCGCCAAATCCAAAGAGATCTCCAAAATCACCGAAGATGTCCCCGACAATATCCTCAAAATTACCGAAGTCAAATCCGCCTGCGCCCATCATTCCTTCGAGCCCTGCATGACCAAACTGGTCATAGCGGCTCCGTTTCTCGGAATCGCGCAATACCTCGTACGCTTCGGTTGCCTCTTTGAATTTTTCTTCGGCTTCTTTGTTATCAGGGTTCTTATCAGGGTGGTATTTAATTGCCAGTTTACGATAGGCTTTCTTAATCTCATCTTCGCCCGCGTTTCGACTGACATTGAGTACTTCATAGTAGTCGCGTTTTTGCGCCATGGTCTTCTCCACTATTTTTTATCTGCTTTGTCGTCCGTGTTTTCGTCAACAACTTCCGCTTCAGCGTCAACAACAGTTTCGTCCGATGTTTCTGCTTCTGTGGTCGCATCTTCTGTTTCCGCTGTTGCCTCGGATTCGGCTGCTGCTTGGGCATACATTACTTCTGCTAATTTGTGACTTGCCTGCGTCAGCGCATCGGTTTCCGCCCTAATGGCTTCGATGTCATTTCCGTTCAATGTTTCCCTTAATTTTGCGATCGCACTTTGGACTTCGTTACGATCTGCTTCAGAGATCTGATCCTCATATTCGTTGAGGGACTTTTCCGTGCTATAGATTAGCGAGTCGGCATTGTTGCGTGCCTCGGCTTCCTCTTTCTTTTGTGAATCTTCTTCGGCATGTTCTGCGGCGTCTGTAACCATCTGCTCGATTTCCGCGTCGGACAAGCCGCCTGAGGATTCGATCCGAATTTTCTGCTCTTTCCCTGTCCCAAGATCTTTCGCAGAAACATGCACAATGCCATTCGCATCAATATCAAATGTCACATCGATCTGTGGCGTTCCACGCGGTGCTGGAGGAATACCTATCAGATCAAATCGACCTAACGTGCGATTATAGGCTGCCATATCACGCTCGCCCTGGAGCACATGTATGCTCACAGCTTCTTGGTTATCTGAAGCGGTTGAAAAGGTTTGGCTCTTCTTAGTCGGGATGGTGGTGTTTCGTTCGATCAGGCGTGTGAAGACACCGCCAAGTGTTTCGATGCCGAGTGAAAGGGGGGTGACATCAAGTAGCAGCACATCCTTAACCCCTTCATCGCCGGATAAGACCCCCCCTTGGATTGCTGCCCCAATGGCAACCACTTCATCGGGATTGACCCCTTTGTGCGGCTCCTTACCGAAAAACTGCTGAACTGCTTCCTGTACCTTTGGCATCCGTGTCTGACCGCCGACTAGTACCACTTCGTCAATGTCCGATGCGCGTAGCTCGGCATCAGCAAGGGCTTGGCGACACGGTTCAATTGCCCGATCAATCAGGTCTGCGGTAAGTTGCTCCAGTTTCGCCCGCGTGAGCGTTAGATTCAGATGCTTGGGTCCACTTGCGTCTGCGGTAATGAAAGGCAGATTAATCTCTGACTGTAGTGCCGTTGATAATTCACACTTTGCCTTTTCCGCTGCTTCCCTCAAGCGTTGGAGCGACATTGGGTCTTGCCGCAAATCTATGCCGTTCTCGTTAAGAAATTCTTCGGCTAACCAATCGACAATTTTCTCATCGAAGTCATCGCCCCCCAAGTGTGTATCCCCGTTTGTGCTTTTGACCTCGAAAATGCCTTCGCCAATCTCAAGGATTGAGATGTCAAAGGTGCCGCCGCCTAAATCGTAAACGGCAATTTTCTGATCCGTTTTTTTGTCTAACCCATAAGCGAGGGAGGCGGCTGTCGGTTCGTTAATGATTCGCAGTACTTCAAGTCCAGCGATTTGCCCGGCGTCTTTGGTGGCTTGACGTTGTGCATCATTAAAATATGCAGGAACCGTGATGACAGCTTGCGTAACCGTTTCACCGAGGTACGCTTCCGCTGTCTCCTTCATTTTACGCAAAACGAGTCCTGAAATCTCAGGAGGCGCGTGCTCACGATCATCAATCTTGACTCTCGCTTCACTACCGCTTCCCTCAATTACCGCATAGGGCACCCGCTGCATTTCTTCACTAACTTCATTATAGCGTCTCCCCATGAAACGTTTGACCGACGAGACGGTGTTCTGGGGGTTTGTTACCGCTTGCCGTTTCGCAACCTGTCCAACAATCCGCTCACCCTCTTTCGTAAAGGCGACAACAGAAGGGGTGGTGCGATTACCTTCAGCATTTTCGAGTACCTTCGGTTCTCCGCTTTCTAAAACTGCGACACACGAATTCGTTGTACCGAGGTCTATGCCGATTACCTTACTCATTCGATTCTTCCTCCTCGATGCTCGGGACTTCACTTTCCGCAACCTGTTCGCTTTTTCCCTTAGAAACCGAAACCATCGATGGGCGAATCACGCGATTGTGTAACATATATCCTTTCTGCCACTCTTCAATGACGTTATTTTCGGGAACCTCTTCCGATTCAACGTGCATCACCGCTTCATGTTGCATGGGATCGAACGGTTCATTGACGGCTTCAATTGGAGTTACGCCGCGCTTTTCGAGGAGGCTGAGAATGCCCTTGTAGATCATCTCAACTCCCTCGGCAAGGGCGTCAACATCTTGGGATTCTTTTGTCGACTGGATTGCTCTTTCGATACTGTCTATCGTCGGGATTAGTTCTTTTACGAAGCTTTCAAGTGCGTATTTTAAGGATTCCTCTTTCTCGCGTTCAGCTCGTTTTTTTGAGTTATCAAACTCCGCGATTGTGCGGAGCATCTGGTCGTGTTGCTTCTCGGACTCAACTTTATATGCTTCATATTCGGCTGTGAGATTGGCAAGTGCCTCTGCTTCGGGTGAGTCCTCCGATTCAGCACCCACACTGGACTCTGCTGAGGCATCGTTGGTCGGTGGATTCTCTGCCTCCTCCGAATTGGCTGTTTCTATTTCTTGTTCTTCCACATCTGTGTTTTTTTCTTCTGACATACGTATGACCTTTCTAAGGAATAGCTAAAAATAACAGTTACATGTTGCTAACACTAAAGTGATTCTTCAAACAATTCGCTAACCATCTGGGAAGTAAATTTGACAATTGATACGATGCGTGGATACGCCATCCGGGTCGGTCCGATAACGCCTATTGTTCCAAAGTGATTCCCGCGCACCCGGTAGCTTGATCTGACGATACTGCACATTTCCATGCCTTCACAGCCGTTTTCACTGCCGATAAGCACCTGAATTCCGAGGGGGTCTTGCCGGGTGGCTAGCAGGTCGGCGATCTGCTCCTTTTGTTCCAAAACCCGAAATAGCGATTCTATCTTCTGAACTTCTCCAAACTCGGGATGACTGAAGAAGTTGGAAGTACCGTCGATGTAAACATGAGTTTCCTGCTCTAGTGCAAAAGTATTCCGCGTAACAGTTGCTATTGGGTCGGACAGGTGTTGATCGAAAACAGCCCTTAATTTTGCAGGATCTTGTGAAATCTGCCGTATCTGCTTCAACGGTAGCCCTGCTAACCTTTCATTTAATATCTGGTTTATCCGGTAGAGTTCCTCATCGGACAGATCTTTAGGGATGGAAACGACCTGATTTTTAACGGCTCCCGAAGCCATCAATAAAACTGCAAGTATATGCTCGCTATCAATCGAGATAAGTTCAAGGCGGCGTAGGATACTCTCATGCAGCTCTGGACTCAAGACGACGCCGATATGATGGGAAATCGCAGACAGAATCTTGGATGTCTGCTCCATAATCTCTTCAAAATCACGCCGAGATGAGGCATATCCATCTCGGATAAATTGCTTTTCCCTTCGACTCAACTTTTGGGCGGTCATCAGGTTATCAACGTAGACACGATACCCTTGCTCCGTCGGAATGCGCCCGGCGGAGGTGTGCGGATGCGTCAGATAGCCAAATTCCTCCAGATCCGCCATAGTATTCCGCAGCGTCGCCGCACTTAACCCCATGTCATAGTCCTGCACAATTTTCTGTGAACTGACAGGTTCTGCTGTCCGGTTATAGCAATCGATAATTGCTTCTAAAACGGCATGTTTTCGAGAGTCCAGCATAGGAGTTATCAACAGGATCGCCTCAATTCGCAGCGTTTTTTTTAGCACTCTGTTCTTGAGAGTGCTAATGAATTAAACTACCATTTTTCAGGGGGATTTGTCAAGCAAAAAGGAAACGTAGCAGATGGGAAACTGGTTACGTCGGGAGTTTCAGAACAATCCGCTGGCTGCAGAAATCCGCAAGAACAGAAAGAAAAACAGCCTGAAACCGGGCTAACAATTTCAGGCTGTTTGCAGATTGTGATTGATATAGATTGTGTTACGCTGAATGCCTCACGGACTGGCTTACATCATCTGTTTGACGATGGATTCGCCTTGCTCCTTTGTAATGGCGAGATCCGTCTTTCTGCCGAGCGCGCCGTCCTGTAGGACCGGTTCAAGGTCTTCCAGCGCGTCACGGGTGGTGTCCTCATAAAACAGACCGATAGGAATCTCATCGCCCCAAATCATTGCTTGTTGAAGCGCAGCTTGCATATCGGTGGGATCATGTCCTTCCTCTTCAAGTTTATTCACACGCTGCTTGAAGAAAGCGAAGGTATTGTCCTTATTAAAGGTGATACAGGGACTGAAGACATCCAGGAGTGCAAATCCGTTATGCTCGATCCCTCTATACATCAATTCGGAGAGGTGTTTCGTGTCGCCGCTGAACCCGCGTGCCACATAAGTCGCGCCTGAGAGGATCGCCAACGCGAGTGGGTTCAGGGGTTGTTCGACACTACCAAAGGGGGTGCTCTTCGTCTTCATGCCCATTCGGCTTGTCGGCGAGGTTTGACCAATGGTCAATCCGTAGATCTGGTTGTTCATCACAATGTACAAGACATCAATATTGCGGCGAACTGTGTGGAGGAAATGATTTCCGCCTATACCATATCCATCGCCATCGCCCCCTGTGACGATGACTTTCATCTCATGATTGGAGAGTTTCATACCTGTTGCCACAGCAAGTGATCGTCCGTGCAGGGTATGCATCCCATAGGTGTTGATGAATCCGGGGAGGTTGGATGAACACCCAATCCCGCTAATCGTGATAAAGTCATGCGGTTCGCGCCCCGTTTTGGCGCAAGCCATTTCAAGGGCTCTCAATACACCGAAATCACCACAACCGGGGCACCAATCTGGGGAAATGCTTCCCTTAAAATCTTTCGCTGTTGGAGCCGCCTTTATAGGCTTTGCATCGTTTGCCATCTTATTCCTCCTTATACTACAATTTCTTGATACGGGATATACAACTCGGTCTTACCAGCCTCAATCTCTTTGGCACCATCAACGATATGGTGTGGCATAAATGGCTCACCATCATATTTACGAATATGGCCATCAGCCTTGAAGCCGGTTTCGCCACGCAGGAAGCGAGCAAACTGACCGGTATAATTACCTTCAACAACAATACCGTGCTTACACTTTGAGAGTACCTGATTCACCTTCTCTTCGTCCAGCGGATAGAGCCAGCGGAAGTGAATATGGTTCGTGCTGTACCCTTCTGCTCTGAGCAGACTTGCCGCTTCGTCGATGAGGCTGTCTGTGGAACCCCAACCAATCAAGGTAAGTTCTGCATCTTCAGGACCCGTGAGCGTGGGAGCTGGCAAATCAGCCATAATACCATCCATCTTACGCTGACGTTTTTCCATGATGTCCCGACGTTTGTGCGGATTTGTGAACTCGTCACTGATCAATACGCCATCTTCATCGTGGTCATCCGTTGCCACAACATGGACATGCCCTGGTGTTCCGGGCAATGCTCGTGGAGAAATACCGCTCTCCGTAATCTTAAACCGCTGATACTTATCGTCTGAACCGTTTTCTTCGGTGATGATCTCGCCCCGATCGATTTTCTGCTCCCACTTAATAAGGTCTGGATCGATATTTGTGTATCCCATGGAGAGTGTGAGATCGGAAAGTACCATCCCCGGGCACTGATATTTATCGGCTAAATTGAAGAGTTCTGGAATCACATCGAAGCCATCAACGATACTGGTTGGCGCGACAATAATTTTTGGGAAGTCGCCTTGGCTGGCACCAAGCAGCTGCCACAGGTCGCCTTGTTCGGTCTTGGTCGGTAGCCCAGTGGAGGGCCCGCCGCGTTGGACGTTAATAAAAACTACCGGAATTTCCATCATACCGGCACTTCCGATAGCCTCGGTCATCAGCGCGAAACCGCCGCCGGAGGTTGCACACATCGCACGACATCCACCGTGGGCAGCGCCGATTGCCATATTCGCGACACCGATTTCGTCCTCAACCTGCCGAACCATGATTCCCAAGTCGCGGGCATTGGCAGCCATCCAGTGCAATACACCGGTCGAAGGACTCATCGGGTAGGCACAATAGAATTTAACCCCAGCTGCTGCGCCCCCCATTGCCATCATGTCGTTGCCGGTTGTCACCGCTAGCGGTTTGTCTTGCATTGGCAGTGATGTAGGGAACGGTGTGAAATGTTCAGCAGCATGGTCAAACCCTGCTCTAGCGATACCGACGTTTTCGTCGACAACTGCCTGACCTTTTCGCTGGAACTGGATCGTTAAAATATTCTCCAACTGTTCCAAGCCAGCACCCAGCATATTAAGCGCGGCACCGAGCAGCAGCGTATTCAGCATGATCCGGTTTCGGCTGTTGTTGGACAACTCCTTAAAGGAGAGCGGACATAACTGAACGCCCTCGGGGACATCTGCTTCTGGCTTCGTATTGTCGCTGTTGTAAAGAATCGCCCCACCGGGGACAACGTTCTGAAGATGCTTGTCCATTGCGTCTTGGTTCAACGCAATGACCAAATCAATCTTATCACCATGGTTAGCAATGGGTTCGGAGCAGAGCCGCATGGTTAAAAAGGTGTGGCCTCCACGGATGAGGGATTGGTAGGCACTATAAGTGAACGCATAGATGCCACGACGTGCACAAATCCTCAACAGTAACGGTCCACTACTCTCAATACCCTGGCCGGGTGCTCCACCCATACCAATGGCAAAATCGTAATTTCCCATTTTATATCCTTTCTATCATAGGTTTTCCACCTATTTGAAAACCGCAAATTAACAAAGCCAAATTTCCCCTGTGTCGTGAGGGAGGAGAAATTTGCTTCTGACTATACCAAATTCAGGAGTGCTGTTCAAAAATTGGTTGAATATTTAAGTGAATACAAGTTTTTATAGTTGAATTAGGTCTGGACAGCAAAAAACCATATTAAGCATACCACATCCTACCTTATTTTTCAAATGAATTCTATACAACTAGCGACATCCCGTGCGTCCGTTGAGGGAAGATGTTTTCTTTTCAAGCCCCAATTTTAATTTCACAGCTCGCCCAACGCTTTTTCTGCTTCAGGTGTTCCAATTTCTGACAACGCAAAAGCGACATGTTCGCGGACTCGATCGGATTCATCAGTCAAGGTGGCTATCAGAGCCGGCACAGCGTCGCTCGCAGCCTCACCGACATTTGCCAGTCCAATCGCGGCGTAGGTGCGAATATCTATTTCATCGTCGCCGAGTGCCCGAATCAGAGCCGGTACAACAGCTTGGGTAGACTGTGCAATGGTGCTCAATGCGCGGACAGCATATTCGCGGACGGGGTCATAGGTGTCGTTTAATGCCTCAATTAAAGCCGGAACGGCAGGTTCTCCAATTCGAGCGACGGCGTCGGATGCGTTGAGCGCGACATGCCTGAATTCATGAGCAAACGTATCTATCAAAGCGGGAACGGCGGGTTCTCCAATCTGTGCTAGGGCGTCAGCTGCACCATCGCACACATCCCAAATCACGTTTTCTAACGCCGCTATCAGATCAGTCACCGCAGATTCACCAATCTCAACCAAGGCTGCAATCGTCGCTTCTCGATCCTCGTCATATTCCAACTGTTCAATCAATTCATCAATATCGTAATCTTCCATAAAATATCCTTAGCAGCGTCTGCTGACGGAATTACCTTCTTTTCTTCAGTTTAGACGTTTCGTTCATCCTTCCAGTGCGAGTAAAAAAGGATTTTCCAACACGTCAATCAACCGACGCAAAAAACGGGCTGCATCGGCACCATCAATCAAGCGATGGTCGTAGGAAAGGGCAAGCGGCAACATTAGACGCGGCTGAAATTGGTCGTTGATAAATACCGGTTCAATCTGACTGCGGGAAACACCGAGAATAGCAACTTCGGGGTAGTTGATTATCGGGGCAAAGTTTGTCCCACCGACATTGCCAAGGTTGCTTATCGTGAAGGTTCCGCCCTGCATCTCTTCCAAACCGAGTTTCCTATTTCTTGCCTTCTCCGCTGCCTGATTCAACTCAGTTGCTAATTCGGTAATGTTTTTCTGATCGACATTGCGGATAACGGGTACTAGAAGCCCTTGTGGCGTGTCCACTGCTACACCGATATGATAATATCTCTTGTAGATAATCTCTGCTCTATCCATATCCACGCTTGTGCAGAACTGCGGGAACTGTTTCAACGTGCCTGCAGCAATTTTGAGGAGTATTGCTGTGATGGTGAGTTTGCCGCCGGCAGTCTCAACTTTTGAGCCGTACTGTTTTCGGAGTTTTTCTAGCTCTGTGATGTCCGCCTTATCGAAATTCGTGACATGCGGAATCATCCCCCAAGCGGTAGCCATATGTTTCGCGGTGGCACGGCGTATCCCTCCCATCGCTACCCGCTCAATTTCGCCCCATTTCGAGAAATCAAGTAGCGTTTCAGCGGTTTCAGTGGGTGGTTGCGCTTTGGCTGCTGCAATGGTTGGTATCTCTTCCCGTTTTTCCACGCTGGCAGGTGGAGGCGACGCCACCTTGGGAACAGGAGTCGTTTTCTGCGGTGTCATTAAGGGTTTGGGCCCTTCTTCGCCCGTTCCCTCCGTGTCAACCGTGAGAATCGGCTTTCCAACCTCCACGATTCCACCTTCCTCCACATGAATCGCCGTGATGGTGCCGCTGATGGAAGAGGGTATTTCGATAGCAGCCTTATCTGTTTCAATCTCTAGGACCGGTTGATCCACTTCGATTGTGTCTCCGACAGACACTAGCAGGGCAACGACATCGCCGGCGTCAATGTCTTCTCCGAGTTCGGGGAGGTTAAATTCGATTGTCATATCTGTTACCCGTAGAATATGAAACGTGAAAGGTGAGATGTGAAAGGCGGAAACCATTGGTTCATTGGTACGGTCCGGCCTACCGTTACGGCGTTGGGTTTTAGAGCTCCGGTTCAACCCAATCTACGTGCGGCACGGTTGTCGCACCACTGAGGCTATGGATCGGGTGAGACGGCTTACCTATTAGATAGGGCAAGTTCTTCTTTTAACTGCAAGAGTTGTGCTTCTGGAAGATTGGTGATTTCAGAAATGAGCGTCATTTCCATTCCTTTGGCAAGCATTGCCTTTGCAGTTTCAATCTTCTCTTCAATTCTGCCTTCCTGCTTGCCCTTCTGTTCACCCTCAAGCAGCCCTTCCTGCTTACCCTCACGCAAACCGTTTTGAAAAAAACGCTGCCTCTCCTTCTCTAATGCTGTGACTAACATCGTCTTCACCTCCTCTTCAGTCCGATAAATGGACTCCAATGACTCATAATCGTCAGATTCAATTCGTCCGTGAAAAGCTAACTGCCTAAACCAGTTTAAGAACAGACTCACCGCCTGTCTATCCGCCTCCGCCGAAAACACATTCAGCAGCTCCGCCTCTAGCACATCTAAGTTGTAATGGGATTCTGCCAGAAACAACGTTGATACGATGTTTCGGATTTTTAACAACGCCTCCTGACTGTATTGGTTTTCAGCAATCAGGAAATACTGAAAATCTAACGCGAACCTACCGAGTGGTGGTGTCCGCTCAATTAACGCCGAAAGATTGACCGGTGCCGTCCAACGTGCCTCTCCATTGTACAGCACAATTGGAAAGACCGCCGGCAGTTTGTTGACACCGCTGTTATTGACGAGAAAATCCATGTAAAAGTTGGTGATATAGTTCAGCACCCGCAACGCCATGAACGGGTCAACGGTAGATTGAAACTCGATGAGAATATAAATATAGACCTCGCGGTCCTGAAACTGGATTTTGTAGATTAAATCACTCTCGGTTTCTTTGTAGTGTTCGGAGATAAAGGATTTATCCAAAGGTTCACAGGTGTCGAAATCGAGCGAATGGACCCATTCTTGGTTGACGAAGGTTTCAAGGAGTTGTCGAAAGATGGTCCGATTTGAGAATAGTTTCTTATAGCCGCTGTCGTGAATATTCATCACTATAGTAGATTTGAGAATTAATTAGACATTGTGAACGAGCCCCGATAGACCGGGATTCACCGAATTAGGGCACACGGTGTGTGCCTACTACTAGCAACTTGAGTTAAGATACAGTAATTATACATTCTCCTGCCTTCACGAGTCAACCGAGAGAAGAAATAGATCGCTCAATATCGGGACACCCCTCTAAGTGGAAGGGCTATCACACGATTACTTCCTCCAGCCCTGTTTTGAGGAGTTGTGAAAATCGTGAATTTGGGTCTCCGACAAGGCGTTCCCGCTCTCCATGCTCTTGGATTTCGCCATCTTCCAAGATCATTATTTCATTGACCCGTTCAACAGTACCGAGACGATGGGCAATGATAATGCCTGTTCGGTTACGGAGCAGCTTTTGAACCGCACGATCAATCTGTTGTTCGGTTGCCGGATCCAGTCGGGACGAAGGTTCGTCAAGGATAATGATTCCCGGATCTTTGAGAAATACCCGCGCAAATGCGAGCAATTGCGCCTCTCCAGCGGAAAGCTCTCCAGAAGCGATTACAGTATCAAGCCCGTTTGACAGCGACGCATACCATTCTGACAACCCCAGTTCTTCAATGACACTCAAAATCTGTGAGTCAGTGATTTCAGCGTTGAAAAGTGTGATGTTGTCCCGGACAGATGAATAAAAAAGGTGAACATCTTGCGTGACCAACCCCACATTTTGACGTAGGTTATCTTGCTGCACCTTCATTATCGGCATACCGCCCAGACGGATTTCGCCTATATTTGGCTCGTAGAACCGAAACAGTAAGCGAGTCATAGTTGTTTTGCCGCTACCCGTCCGCCCCAACAGACCGAGGACTTTGCCCGGTGCTAGGCTAAAGGAGATCTTTTTTAGAACGGGCTCGCCTTCAGTGTAGTTGAATGTTACCCCATCAAATTCGATTGAGATTGCACCTGAGGCGGGCAGTGTTTCCGTTCCGTCTTGAATGTGAGCGGTTGTACGCTGCAAGGTCTCGATTCGTTTTAAGCCCGCTGTCGCCTTCTGAAGATCGTTAAGTTGGCGACCGATTTGGTCAAGCGGATGCCGGAACATAGCGGTATAATAGATGGCCATCATGACTGTGCCGATCGTAAACGTTCCTTCCTGAAAGAGATAGATACACATACTCATCGAAATCGCAAGTCCTAGGGCAAACATAATCGTCGTGGTTGCCCGCACAATCTCGCCCATAATCTGGGACCTCAGTACCCGTCTGTAAGCATCACTGTTGACATCGTAGAACCGATCCATCGTATAGGCGCTTCCACCGTTTGTCCGAATGTCTTCAATCCCAACCAGCCGCTCTTCTATAAAGCCGTACAGTTTGGAATAACCCTCTCGCTCGGCGGTGTACGCTGGAATGGCGACGCTTCGTATGAGGTTGCAGATGACAAACGCAATAATTACAAACGCTGTTAGTGCAATACCCAGCCGCAGATCCTCTCGGGAGAGTACGATGAGGACGCCAATTAGGAGAAAAGTGTTGCCGATAACCTGCAACACAAATTCCGAGAAGAAGTTTGAGAGTGCTGTTGTATCACCGTCCACGCGTTCAACCATCTCTCCGGGGGTATATTGGTGATGAAACGACATGTCGAGATTCAGACAGTGAAACGCTAAATTCTCTCGCATCCGATTGGTTACTCGCCAACCTACATCCTGCCCCATATAGGAACTAATCAGCATGATAATTTGCCCAAAGATGCCAACTGCAAGGAATAACCCACCGGCGACAAACAGATTTCGGAGCGCGCCCCCGGCTTTTGCCATATCAATGAAGTCGCGAAGAATCCACGGACCGTACAACCTTAAACCAATCCCACCAAAAATGAAAACAGCAAGTAGGATCACCCGAAACCACAGGGGTTTAAGATAGTACGCAAGGAGTGAGATGTATTGTCTAAGTGGTACTCTTTGCAAGCGGATTTTGTCCTTTCATCAAAGCGAGTAATCCTAGAAGCGGGGTCATTTAGTGGAACATCGGGATTCGGAGATCCCTCCTACATGAGAACTATATGCCCCTATCCTAGAGAATATCCGCTTTAATCATGTTCGTCGTTCCCGGCACATCCGCCGGTATCCCCGCGATGATAACCACCTGATCCCCCATCTGGGCAAGCCCTGATTTCAATACGGCTTGCTTTGCACTTGCAATCATCGTGTCTGTGTCAGGCGCGAATTCAATTGAGACCGGGAATGCCCCCCAAAAGAGCCCTACACGCCGGAGCGTAGTTTCATAAGGACTGACAACTGCAATCGGTGCAGGTGGACGATATTTAGCCACTAGTCTCGCGGTTTGACCTGACCGTGTGCAGCAAATAATTACTTTTGCGCCAATTTCTATAGAGGTGTGACAAGCAGCGTGTGCAATTGCATCCGGCACGTTCTCTTCAAGGGTGATGGGTTGGCGTTTGAAGTATTCTACGTAGTCGATGGTAGTTTCAGTTGTCGTGGCAACTTGAGCCATTGTTCGGACTGCGTCAGAGGGGTATTTGCCGATAGCCGTCTCTCCGGAAAGCATTAAGGCGTCCGTGCCATCGAGAATCGCGTTAGCGATGTCTGTGACCTCTGCTCGTGTGGGACGTGGGTTGACAATCATTGATTCAAGCATCTGGGTTGCGGTGATGACTGGCTTACCCACAAGGTTTGCCCACTTGATAATCTCCTTTTGGATGAGCGGCACTTCAGGAAGGGGGACCTCTAACCCCAAATCCCCTCTAGCGACCATCACACCGTCTGCTTCAGTGAATATTTTATCTAAGTGATCCAATGCCTCACGTTTTTCTAGTTTGGCGATAATCGGTATATCGGAATCGTGTTGTTGAAGGATTGATCTAAGGTTCTGAAGGTCCGCGGCACTTCTGATAAAGGATTGGGCGACCCAATCAACGCCGTGATCAATTCCAAAGCGCAGATCCTCGACATCTTTTGGGGTTGGAATGGGAGTTTGTAGTGAGATATCGGGAACACTGATCCCCTTGTTTGAACGGAGCAGCCCACCGGCGATGACTTCGCAGATGATATCTGTGCTTGTAGTCGAAATCACGCACAACTCAATCTCTCCATCCGCCAATAAAATGCGATTTCCCGGTTTAATGTCGGCAACCAATTCGGGATAGCTGATTGATACGGTGTTGAGATTGCCGACGATTTCCTGTGTTGTGAGAGTGAACTTTGCATTCGGGGATAACTCAATTGGCTCGTCCGAGAATTTGCCGATTCGCATCTTTGGTCCCGAGAGATCTTGCAAAATTGGTATTCTCACGCCGAGCTGCTTGGATGCTGTTTTCAGATGGGCGATGGTTTGTGCATGATCGGCGTGTGAGCCGTGGGAGAATGAAATTCTTGCGACATTCATCCCTGACTCAATCAGTGAACGTAACATTTCTGGTGAGCTGCTAGCGGGACCGATCGTACAAACAATATTTGTGCGTTTCCGTTGCATATTATATTTTTTATGTTGGCTGCTATATGTTCCGAAAAATGTACGGTTATGGACATTCTATCAGGATTAATTACCCCGATCAAGCGAAAAAGCGGTAAAAAATTGGCACTTGATTTCAAAGATAAACTTTGCTACACTCTTTGAACGTTTCTATACTTGATAATTAGCATAAATTCTTTGGAAAATCGATCCTAGTATCTTCGCACTGATATCTCCAATAACTGATCTACAAACCATCAATGATCTTTACTATCAACAAAATCCATCACAAGATCTTCCTCACTTATAGTTCTGTATTCCTTATCATAATCGTAGGAATCTTCGTGGTCGCACGTGTTGCTATCGTGCGGACTTTAGATAGTCAGATTCAAGAGGAGGTTCAAGAGTTCAGAACACGGCTTACCCACACGATAGATCTGCTTCGCCAAGATATTGAGGAAAAAGTTCAGCGCGAAATCAAGGACTGGCGTGTCGTTCAGGCGATCCGAAACCGTGAGCCGTATCCCCCTAGCATCACCGACAGTGTAATGGATATCTTGGAATATGGAACCGACGAGGGTATTGTTACTGCAAGTAAAGTGGGCAATGATGCTAACTTGCGCCATGGAGAAAAAGATCTGGAAGCGTTAGCTCTGGCCCGAAAACCGAAGCCAGAACCAGCATCGCGGCTCCGAACACCTGAAGCACGGACGACAATCGAGATTACATTGCCAATTCAAGCGGAGGGTAATTTTTTGGGATTTGTCACCGGCGGCTATTTTTTACATAAACATCTCAGCCAAGTCCTAAAGGATCTGACACTCCATCCGATCTTTCTCAAGGAAGGTACTCGCCTCGTACCGCTGAACGCCCCCGGCGAGACGATCCCAAAGTACCAACGAGAATCGCTCCTAGCGCATGCAGATGACGCATATCAGACGTTTCCAAAGATTGAGCTAATAGGTGTGCCGCACAGCGTCAGTCGTATCCTAATTTTAGCCTCAAATATTGAGATGCAGACTGAAGCGCAGCAGAAACCCCAAGTCGTTGGGCCAGAGTTGGTTCTTGCATACTCCCATCGGGATCAGATTGCACTACAACAGCAGCTTATGTCTATCCTACTTATCATCGGTGGGGTTGGACTGATTTTAGTATACATTGTCAGTTATATCGTTGGACTTCAAATGACAAAACCGATCAATCAGTTAGCGGCGGGAGCGGCTGAAATTGCGTCAGGCAATCTTGAACAGCGGGTCGCCCTCCAAAGTCGAGATGAAATCGGTAGATTGGCGAGTGCTTTCAACCAGATGGCGGCAACGCTGAAGACGAGTCTAGAGAGACAGCTCGCTGCCGAGCGACATGCAGCGTGGGGAGACGCTGCCCGTTGGGTTGTCCACGAGGTTAAGAACCCGCTATTTCCCATTCGGCTTTCGATCGAAAACCTGCAGCGAGCCTATCAAAGTGGGGACACCCGACCAGCGATGTTTGATGAAATTTTTGTACAATGCACCGACATAGTTATTGAGGAGGTGGAACGACTACAGCGACTGGTAGATGAGTTCGATCAGTTTGCACGAATGCCCCCTCCTAAACGGGAGCTATCTGATTTCAATCAAATCGTGCAGAACGTGGTGAGCCTGTACGCGGAATCCGTCGAGAACATTCAGATTCAGGCGAATCTTTCCTCTGATCTCCTTCCTCTCTCTCTTGATTCGGAGCAGATCACACAGGCGTTAGGAAATCTGATTAAGAATGCGATCGAAGCCATGCCTAACGGCGGAACACTGAACGTCTCGGCTCAATCGGTAAGTGAGACGAAAATTCAGATCCAGATTCGAGACACCGGCATCGGTATGTCACCAGAGACGCTAGCACAGATTTTTGAACCCTATTATACAACAAAAGATACGGGGACAGGACTGGGCATGGCGATTGTTCAGCGTATCATCACCGATCACGATGGAGAAATATTCGTCGAAAGCGAAGAAGGGGTTGGCACAACCGTTTCGATTGAATTGTTTCGTGAAACGTGATGCGTAAAACGTGATGCGTAAAAAATTGGTTCATTGGTGTCTAATCTACAGAGTTCATATCAGAAGGATGTGCAATACGCTCGGTTTTATTCCTGACGTTTTAAGGTTTGGATTCCTGAAGCAGTGCCGATAATGACTTGGTCAGTTCGGTTAATGAAAAGTCCGTTATCAACAACGCCGGGGATATTATTGATGATGCGCTCAGTGGTAACTGGATCAAGAATACCATCAAAAGTGCAGTCCAAGATATAATTGCCGTTGTCACTAACAAAATTAGGACGCAGGGTCGAGTCTCGGCAGATCCGGTTGAGCGCGAGTTGGGTTGAACCCCAGCCAAATGGGACAACCTCCACCGGTACAGGGAAGTTGGATCCTAATTGTTCTACTTGCTTTCCTTCGTCAACGATGATGATCAGTCGTCTGGAGGCGTGGGCAATGATTTTCTCTCGGACTAGCGCGCCCCCCGCTCCTTTGATGAGATCGAGGGTGGGGTTGACTTCATCCGCACCGTCAATGGTTAAATCGATCACAGGGTATTCCCCAAGGGTTGAGAGCGATATACCTTGTTGAGTCGCGATTTCTTCTGTCTGTTTGGAGGTTGGAATACCAATAATATCAAGACCGCTCCGAACTTTTTCGCCAAGTTTTAGCAGCGCGTAGTAGATTGTTGAGCCTGTGCCGAGCCCGACGATCATGCCGGACTCCACTTCTTCGACAGCCTGTTCTGCCGCGAGTTGTTTCAGTTTTTCTGTTTCCATATTTTCTCCTGATAGGGATTCGTTTTGATAAATCGGGATTGATATTCATTCGCCTTGAATTGTTTCCGGGCACCGTTTCTAATTTGGCTCATATCAAAAGAAGATGCAAAGCACGAAGAGAAACCGAATTTTCAAGAAAAAACTCGGTTTCAGATGCACGATTTTTTAACATGAGCGTCTAATTTTAACACTTCACGGGAGGGTTTTCTACCCAAATTGTTGTGTCTCACGTATGACACAATACACATTACAACCCTGCAAGGATAACCGCAAATGAATCTATACCTCCGCCTATTAAGTTACGTTAAGCCGTACTGGAAAAGCACGGTGGTTACGCTAATAGCAATGTTGGTTGTATCCGTCGGCAATCTGGTTCCAACATGGATTGCAGGGCGGATTGTTATTGATGGGGTGATTGTACAGCGGGATGTCAGCCGTTTGCACTGGATCGCGCTCCTGCTGCTTGGCGTTTATCTCGTAAAGAGCATCGCGGTAATGTTGGCAGAATGGTTGTCCCACGAAATCGCTGAAAAGATTATTTACGATATGCGGACGCAGATCTATAGCCATTTGCAGAAACTTTCGTTTCGCTTTCACAAGGACAGCACTACCGGCGATATGATGTCGCGTGTAGTGAATGACATCGACGCGATGCGGGATATGCTTGCTCACACCATACACATATTCATTGTGCAAGCGTTGACCTTTATCGGGATTGCTATCATATTGTGTGCCACGAACTTGAAAATGGCGATCCTGACCCTTGTCCCGATCCTGATTCTGGGACCGTTGATTGTCCACTTCGGTATAAAGCTGCGTCTCATTTCCCGCGATGTACGTGCAGAACTTGCGGAGGTCAACGCTCGTTTGCAAGATAACCTTTCGGGAATCTTCGAGATTCAAGCCTTCGCCCGTGAACCTTATGAGGAGAAGCGGTTTATCGCCCGATGTGCCGACTACCGGAACTCAATCATCCGAGGAGTACGCCTGTGGGCGCGGCTGAATCCCGCCGTGCAGTTTTTGCTTGGCGCGAGTTACGCAGCGATTCTGTGGTACGGCGGTTGGCAGATAATTACCGGATCGAGTGATATGACCGTTGGACAACTGTTTATTTTTCTTGGATTTTTGTGGCAGCTGTTTATGCCGATTCAGATGGCAAGCCACGAAAATGAACGGTTGCAGAAAGCCCTCGCCGCTGGCGAACGGATGATGGAGTTGTTAGACACAGCCCCTGAAATTAAAGACCTCCCGAATGCTTGGACGGGGAAGATTAAAGGGGAACTTTTGTTTGAAGATGTTTCGTTCAGGTACACGGATGAAGATGTCTTGACAGATGTGAATCTCAAAATCCGACCGGGGGAGACAATCGCTTTCGTCGGTCCCAGTGGTGTCGGCAAAACGACGTTAGTTGGTCTTGTGCCGAGATTCTACGATGTAACCGGCGGACAGGTGAAGGTTGATGGTGTCAGTGTGCGGGATTGGCAAATTCAGGCGTTGCGGCGTCAGATTGGGCTTGTGCCACAAGAGACGTTCTTATTTAATGGAACAATTGGAGAGAATATCGCTTACGGCAAACTGAACGCAATACAGATAGAAATTGAAATGGCAGCGAAATCCGCTAATATCTATGACTTTATCGCAGGTTTACCAGATCGTTTTGATACCGTTGTTGGGGAGCGCGGTATGCGTCTCTCTGGTGGGCAAAAGCAACGGGTTTCCATTGCGCGTGCCATTTTGAAAGATCCACCCATCCTCATCCTTGATGAAGCCACCTCCTCTGTTGATACGGAATCAGAACAGCTAATCCAGCAGAGCTTGGTAAACCTACTGCATGGGCGTACCACACTGATTATTGCTCACCGACTTGCGACTATCAGATTTGCGGATCGAATCGCCGTATTGGCGGACAATCGAATTGTCGAACTTGGGACACACGTCGAGCTGCTTTCACAGGGGGGACTATACACACGGCTTTACAATGCACAGTTTGGGGACAAGGGCTCGTAGCTTTGAAATCTTGACTCATGTAAAAAGAAGGTGCAAAGTGATAGGAACGTGAAACGTAAAAACAAACTATTGGATCGTTAGTTCATTAGCAATAAAGAACAACAATCTTCCGGTCTACGACCGAAAGTCCGAGAGTTGGCTCCTACGGTTACTGTTGCACGATTTCTTAACATGAATCACCCAACTTAGTCAGTATAGCGTTGTTTGCCGTTGAAGGAAATTCGGGGCCAGGTTGTATGGGGCCAATCCGTGAACTGATACGGGATATAGTGGTTTGCCATGACGTGGCGCAAAGCACCACGCTGCTTGATTGGACCTCCGCGATGAATCAAGCGACCGTGAAATAACACTGCATCGCCCTGATTGGCTATAATGGAAATCTCAGGACGGTTGTTCTCCTCAAAGATCCGTTCGGTCTTCGCGTGGCGATACTCGTAATCCATTTTCCCGTTCTCATCTAGTGTCTCCCAGTACGTTACAAGTTCCCCTTTGTGTGAGCCGGGCTGTATATAGATAGTGCCGTTTGTCTCGTTGACATCTACCAAAGGTAGCCAAGCGGACATGCAGCCGGGGAGGGGACACTGGTCCTGGTGGCGTCTCCCTTCAGAGCCTTTGTAGAAATACATGGTTTGTATGCCCTCAACATCAGCTTCAAAACAATCTTCCAGCGGCTGGCGTAGACGGGAATCGATCAGCAAGGAAAGTGCTTTCGGATCATACAGATGCTGATTGTGTGTACGACCCCAATTGTCTGGTTCGCGGGGTGTGAAACCTTCAAGCGTTTTTTGCCCTGAATGAAGTGCCATCATGTGTTCAACGAACTCCTCGCACTCCGCTTTGGAAAAGACTGATTTCAGGATGGTATAGCCATCCTGATCGTACTGTGCTTTTTGTTCTGGGGTTAGACCTTTCATTAAAAAACTCCTTTCATATTGAGTGACCTTTGGTGCTAGTTATGGACAAAGTCGTTTCCACATTGTTCAAGAGCTCATTGATTTATTTCTTCTTACGTTCTTGCCTTTGGATGCACATGTCGCCCCTCTGGGGCTTGGGAGAAGGTCCCTATCGCCCAGCTATAGACATGTCGCCCCGCTGGGGCTAAATGAACCCACGAACCTTTCCCGTCCCGTTCCGAGTATCCCAAGTATTGGGATTTTCACGCATCAGGTACTCTATCCTGATTCAGACGACAATTATGAGCCCCCTTCATCTATTTCTCCTCGTATAGCCACGCGATCGGACGGATAACCATTTTGCGGTAGCGGGGCCAGGAGGGTGGATCTGTGGAGGCATCTAGCTGCGGGCCGAAGTCGTAGAGCAGCACAACTTCGTCCTCGAAGAAATGCGCGTTCGGATACGATACATATATCATGTCAGCCGGCAGCTCACCGAGTTCTTTTTCGCCGCGAACCATACCGATTTCATTGTCGGGACGAATGCGGTCAGATCTATCCATCGGACCGCCAACTTCAAGCGTCTTGAAGTGTCCCCAACTGCCCCCATCATCTGTCGAGATAGCGAGTGACAAGCGTGAGCGGCGAAAACCACGACGGATTTCATCTCCGCTCACCTGATTCCACACGCAGAGCAGGTCTCCAGTGGTTGGGATGACGCGAAGTCGGCACGGCGAGTATGAACTGGCAAGTGCTGTTGGCTTAGGTAAGGACCATGTTAGTCCTTCGTTATCACTGAAACTTTGGTAGAGGCGGCCCAACGTTGTTCGGAACATCATTAGGAGTCGTCCATCGCGGAGTTGTACCGCACCAGGCTCGTCGCAGGGCCACATTCCGCCGTAACCGTCTTGGTGCCAGATCACGATGTCTTGAGGGCATCGTTTCCAAGTGCCGCCCTCGTTGTCTGAAAAGTAGACTTGACTCGTGTCAATCTCCGGACCGTGAGCGTGCCCCTCTGTTTTGAAACGCTTTCCTTGAAAGGTGCCGTAGGCACCGGCGTCCTTCAGTTCCGGAAACGTGCAGGGTGGACAGAACCGCGTGGGTAAAACTAAGCGACCTGACCGGAGTTGAAAGAGTACATCGTGATAGTTACTCGCGGTCTCACCGGGTAGGTTGATGAGTGTTTCTTCTGACCATGATTCACCTTCGTCGTCGGAGGTGCGAAAGCAGAGTGCATAGCCAGCCAATGTTCCACCGGCTGTGCCGCTAAGGCGACCGTAGAGGAGACCGATCTTGCCTGACTGCAAACGCCCTAGGCAGGTCGGGGCACCTGTTCCAGTAATAGGTTCGTTGCCGGTCTGAAGCGGTTCACCCGCCGACCAAGTTCGTCCCCGGTCATTGGAATAGCTAACATTCAATCCCGACCAAACCATCAGCCATCGTCCATCCTTCAGTTTGATCATACCTTCGTGCGCTCCCGGGGCGCGCCCTTCAAAAACTGTAGAATCTGCCATTGCTCGTGTCCTTTTCAAAGGTTAAAAATATGATATATTTTTTTTGCAATTTTGTGACATAATGTAGGACAATATCATTGTATAATGTTTTAATTTCGCATTCAACAAGATTATATAAAAAAATGGCTCATGTTAAGAAATCGTGCAAAGAAACCGAGTTTTTCCGAAAAAACTCGGTTTCTCTTCGTATTTTGCACTTTCTTTTGATATGAACCGAAAAAAATAAGGGATAAACGGAGCCAACATGATTACCGAGCAAGAGGTTCAACAGTTTTCCGAGATGGGCGCAGTGACAATCGATACGCCGTTGACGCAACAGGAGCTCTCAGCGGCATCAGCCGTGTTTGATCGCCTGCTTCCGTTTAGTGAACCGGGGGCAGGAGAAGAACCGCGCTATCGGGTCAGCACAACGTGCACCTTCTATGATCCAGAATTGTTGGACATCATCCAACATCCATTTTTTGAGGAAGTCGCCAAGCGTGCGCTACGAGCTGATGAGATAAGTTTCTTTCAAACTGCCATCGTGACAACTTATCCATCGCCAAATACTCCCTTCAGCTTCTACCAACACGTGGATGTCCAATACAGCCTCTCGAATCTTGACGCTACTCCTAGGTATATGGTTTGCACCTTTTTTGTCTGGATAGATGATGTAACGGCACAACGTGCGCCCTTGATGTATCGTCCCGGCAGCCATCGACTGATAGCTAAATACAGAGAAAACCGACCGGAGCTGAAAGGCAGCGTTCCGCTTGTCGGAGGTGTTATGTTGGATGGGCTGCCTGCACTTGGTTACGCTGAGGCAATTCCTGTGGTGGCGCGAGCGGGTCAGGCGACCGTCCTGACCACTGCGATGGTGCACGGCGCATCAACCAATGTGGACATCGTTCCTCGTAAGGCGATGGTTATTACCTTCACGGCGGCGGAGGTAGAGATTGGTCTGCCCCAGAATCAGGCGGAGACTAAGCGGGCTTATGACCGTGAGTTAAAAAGGCTTCTTCGTCCTGAACGAGCACATATTGTTCCTGCTTGAGAGGGAGGAATCTCCGAATCCCAACGCCAGATAGCCTTAATTTCACCATAACGACTAGGGCAATCGCATATAGAAATTTTGCTTGACGGTAGCGCGAATTCGGGTCATTGCATCTGTTTATTTGACGCCCGAGGGCACCGAATCCGTTCATTTGGACGTGATTTCACACACTCATTGGAACAACATCTACTGAATTGTTGGACAAATCATACAAAACAAAGGACTGCCTACGCTATAACCGTTTCAATCGCTTTCACATGCGATTGCCCTCGACCTTCATCAAATACAGATGGAAATTTATACGTACTCATGTTATATATGGACAAAATCAATGATGTGGTGATTTGAATATATACACTGAAAAACACGACACACTGCCATTATCGCCGTCGGTGTCTTTGGAGGTAGATTGAAACCTCTTGTTAATTGCGATTCTTGCTGTCTTGTTTACCTCTCTTTTCTGTGCAATTTTTTCACACGCTCGTAAATTTTGCACAATAAATTGCGCGTACTCAGACAGGTTTTACAGTTTCCCCCCTTGTGTTTTTGACTCTTCCGAGATTCGCGCTAGTTGGTACAATTCTTGCTTAAAGCCTTGTAGTTCGGCGATTTATCGCCGTAGGACACCATTTCCAACGCCCGATGAATCGGGCAACTACAGCAGGAGTACCATCAAGGATCTCGTAGAGAACAACGATCGTTGTTCCCTACTGAAGTGCGTAACTCCTAAGGAGGATAATTAAAATGCCTGAAATTCGAGTTGCCGTTGTTGGTATCGGAAACTGTGCATCTTCTTTGCTCCAAGGTATTGAATACTATCGAGATGCCAAAGAGGATGAGTTCGTTCCCGGTCTGATGCACGTTAAGTTTGGACCCTACCATGTGAGTGATGTTAAAGTTGTTGCAGCTTTTGATGTAAATAAGAACAAGGTCGGGCTGGATGTTGCTGATGCGATTTTTGCCGAAATCAACAATACCATAAAATTCTCAGATGTGCCAAAGACCGGCGTGATTGTTCAGCGTGGTGCCACGATGGATGGGTTTGCCAAATACTACCATGAGACGGTCGATGAATCGCCGGCTGAAGTCGTTGATGTCGCTGAGATTTTGCGCGAAAGTCAAGCCGATATTCTCATCAATTATCTACCTGTTGGCAGCGAGGCAGCAACAAAATGGTATATGGC
Source organism: Candidatus Poribacteria bacterium (assembly GCA_965116925.1). Taxonomy (GTDB): domain Bacteria; phylum Poribacteria; class WGA-4E; order WGA-4E; family PCPOR2b; genus PCPOR2b. Next base: position 6,398,859 of record OZ220744.1, read on the forward strand.
GCAGGCGTTGGACGCCGGTTGCGCTGTTGTCAATTGTATGCCTGTATTCATCGCAAAAAATGACGAATGGCGTGCAAAATTTGAAGCCGCAGACTTGCCTATCGTTGGAGACGATATTAAGGCGCAATTCGGAGCCACTATCGTTCACCGTACGCTAGCAAAATTGATGAGTGACCGCGGCGTGAAACTTGAACGCACCTCTCAATTGAACGTTGGCGGAAATATGGATTTCAAAAACATGCTGGAAAAAGAGCGGTTGGAATCCAAACGCATCTCCAAGACGGATGCCGTTGTCTCCCAACTCAACCATGAGGTCGCACCGAAAAATGTCTATATCAGTCCCAGCGATTACGTGCCCTTCCTCGAAGATCGGAAATGGTGCTATCTCTATCTCGAAGGAACCGCATTCGGTGATATTCCCGTCCGGGCTGAATTCAAATCGGAGATATGGGATTCGCCCAATTCGGCGGGTGTAGCGATTGACGCGATTCGTTGCTGCAAAATTGCACGGGACCGCGGGATCAGCGGTGCCCTTTATGGCCCAAGTGCTTACTTCATGAAATCACCACCACGTCAATATGCTGACGCCGAAGCCTTGGCGATGGTGGAAGATTTCATCGGCGGTAGATAAGGGATAGCATAGGGAACGCAGATCTGCGTTCCCTACTTGCAGTCGAATCCATGGGAAAGCATAGCCATATTTTGCTTTCCCATTTTTATTATTTTGGTAAAGGAGTACGAGATGCCACATTTTCGCGCCATTCACACGATTAAACTAAAGCCGCATGTTGAACGCGAACAGTTTGAGGATTTTATGCTACATCAATTTCTACCTACAGTTCGAGCGCTGCCTAACTGTCTGAATGTCGAGCTACTCAAAGGGTACAGTGGAGATCTTGCCGGCTTCGCACAATCCGGCACAATTATATCTGGATGACGCTCTGGGAAAGTGTGGAGGCGAATAACGCTGTTTGGTCAAGAGAAGGCGTCCACCGCACACCGGACGAAATATTGGAAATTAACGCCAAACTCCATCATTATGCGGCGAACTATTCGCTAGTCGGCGGGTTTACCGTAGAAGCAACGGTCTAGGTCATGAATCCACAATGAGATTTGGGTTATTCTTAGATCCAGTCCTGCAATATATTGAACCTACTTTTATCACCATCAGTGATCCTCAAACCCGCTCAATCCAACGGGAGCATTCGTGGGGCACTGGTCATACCACCTGTTGGAGATTTCACTTAGTGGGGAAATTAAGCCATCGCAGGCACTGGTCAAGCCGCCGATGATTTTCAATATCTGGCATCAATACACCAGCATCGAACCAATGTGCTCAATCCTTGGGGAAGCAGCGGAACTGGAAACCAGATCTAATGTCCTTACGGCAAACATTGCGGCAGGATACCCATACGCCGATGTCCATGAAATTGGTCCTGCTGCTGTCGTTGTGACCGACAACAATCCACAACTCGCCCAAACAGAAGCCGAGCGGTTATCGAATATGTTGTGGAATGTGCGTGATCAACTGGACGTCAACCTGCCAGATGCAGCAGCAGTCGCACAAGCAATACAGAGCGAGTCATACCCTGTTATATTGGTCGAGATGGGAGATAACATCGGGGGCGGCTCGCCGGGAGACAGTACATTCATTTTAAGTGAACTGGTGAGACAGAAAGTGGATGGGTTCGTCTGTATCCTCTATGCACCACAAGAGGTGGAGGCGTGTATTCAGGCGGGGGTTCGCGGGAAGGTTGACCTGACTGTGGGTGGGAAATCGGATGACCTACACGGCTCACCGGTCCCAATCCGTGGGCGTGTTCGTCTCATTCACGACGGCTACTACGAGGAGACAGAACCTCGCCACGGCGGTGGAAGATACCAAGATCAAGGTATCACGGCAGTTGTCGAAATGGAAGGGAAGAGCCTGATTGTGCTAACGAGCAAACATCAAGTACCATTCAGTCTACATCAACTCTTCAGTTTGGGGATTGATCCACGGCAAATGAAGTACATCGTTGTCAAAGCTGCTATCGCCTATCGTGCAGCCTATGAGCCTATCGCAGGAAAGATTATTGAAGTAGATCCCCCCGGACTGACCGCGGTAAATCCGCTGCATTTTACGTATCAGAGTGTGCGGAGACCAATCTTTCCATTGGATTCAATGTAGCATCTAACTCGAATCCATCAAATACAGATGGAAATTTATACGTACTCATGTTATAATAGGGCAATCGCATGTGAGATTTTAGAATAGCGTAGATAAGACAGTAATTAAGTAGTCGGTGTCCCATGCGGCTTTCAATCGTTTGGTGGCAACCCCGACCTTGGCTGAGGGTTCCCCCTTGAGTAGGTTCAGTGCAATCCGTCGAAGTATGGCGAAGTTTTGACTGCCATTTTCTTTACGGATACGACACCTATCTTCATCAAAGGCAACATCTAATACCCAATGACATGAGTTTTCAATCGACCAATGGGTTTGAATAGCGTTAAGCAGTTGGTCAGCCTCGCCGGGCAACGACGAGAGATAGTATCGAGATTTCACCGTAGTCTGCCCATTATGTTCGCGCTGGGCAGTGACCTTCACCACTGAATTGAGATTGACAAAGGTTTCACTGCCTCTCAACGGTGCAATCAAAGCAGGGTCCGCAACACGGATAGCAGTTCGCGTCTCAATGCGCCCGTGGTTGCCATTGATTGTCTGAGCGGTGTCGGTTTGCACATCGGGTAACTGATTATCGGCAATGCCATCAAACAGCAGTTTGACATCTTCATACAGTTGTCCTTGATTCGCTTTCAATGCTAACACATAATCCGCATCGGCATCGACAATCTGTTGAGCAATAGGCGGGTGACATCCCATCGCATCAATGGTCACAATACAGTCTGAGAGTGTCAACAACTCCAGTAATGGTGGAATGGCTGGTATCTCATTGGAATGGGCAGCGACTTTCAGTTGACCCAGTGTCACCGATTGTGCTGATGCCCATGCACTGACAAGGTGAATCGCACCATGGTCGGTCAAGCTATCATAAGAACGACGCAGGCGTTTACCATCAACAGCAACCACTTGACCATCTGTCACTTTGATAACCTGTTTTATCCAATTGATGAAACAATGCTCAAATGCAACGGAGTCAATTAAACCAAAGACTCTACTAAAGGTGTCGTGCGATGGAATACCGTTAGGTAATTTCAATAAACCAGACAACCACTTAGATTTCGCATGACCAAATGATTCGACAGCCACCCAGCTATCAGCACCACAGATGACCCCACAGATAGCGATGACAACCATATCCAGCAATTTATGACGTATCCGATTCTTGTCTGTTCGGGGGTCAGGTAAGTCAGAAAAATGGGATTCGATTGAGCTTATCGGTTGATTCGGCATCTTAGCGACTCCTTGGCTTTGAGGATGCCTTATACATTACCTCAATTTACAACACTGTCAAATACTATTTTTTATATGCGATTGCCCTACCATAACGACATTGCATCTCAACACACGTCAGAGTATAATACAAACTGCTGACAGTCATGCTATCCACTTGTCATTACCATACATTGCACCCCAGCATTTACACCCACGGTTGGTCGTAGACTCCTCCGATCTGATTGGAGTCCACCAAAATCGAGATCGGAACGGAGAGAGATTTCCCAATCCTGACCCTTTTTTCGTTGGCATAGCGTTGGCATTGATTGGTGTTCCTTTGGTATAGCGTTGGCATAGCGTTGGCATTGATAGATGAGCAGATGAAGCGGCTAAAATCGGTTCGGAGCCATGCTACCGTTGGCTTCCCAGCATTTTCACCCTGTAGGTGAGGTTTACCCAACTCGCCCCCGATCCCCCAAACTTTTTTTTCTGTTGGCATAGCGTTGGCATTAATAGAAGGATCCTTATGCGTTCCTCTCATTTAGTTTTTCTGTCGATTGCACACTCTTCCGATTGAATCAGAGCCCTCGAAAATCGGGATTGAAATAGAGAGGATTTCCGAATCCCGACACATCGCCCAGATAAGCAAAAAACCGAAAACTATGGTAGATCTTAGAATGAATTAGACACGATGAACGGACCTTGATAGATCGAGGTTCACGGAGTGACGGCACACGGAGTGTGCCTACTACTATTAATGTCTATTTATGATGCATTTTAAAAATAAATGGATACTTTCGCTCTCCGGTAGGTGCGGTTTCCTAACCGCCCGGTTTGAAGTGTCTCATTAATTCTCAGATCCACTATAAATGCCAATGAGTATAAGCAAGCTGGTGAACAACAGCGAATTAGGTATTGGGATCTACGGAAGAGTCTGTGGCACTTCATTAATCACGACATTGTAATTGCTATGAGTGAAAACATCAAAACTGATCAGGGACGGGTTTCGGATCCGTGTGTGATGGTCATATTCGGTGCTTCAGGGGATTTGACGAAGCGCAAGTTAGTGCCAGCCCTGTACAACCTTGCCCAGAACGGACTGTTGAACGAAAACGCTGTGGTTGTCGGGTTTGCGCGCAGAGAAAATAGCCACGATAATTTTCGTGCCCAGATGACCGAAGCAATTAAAGCATTTGGCACAACTGCGTTTGATTCATCGCTCTGGGAACGGATGGAGAAACGGCTTTATTATCATCAGGGCGATTACGACAATGTAGACGATTATAAACGTCTTGCAGAATTGCTGAAGCAGTTGGATGGGGAATGGGGAACAAACCGCAACTATCTCTACTATTTCTCAACTCCCCCAAGTTCTTTCGGGGCAATTTCCGACAATTTGGGGAGAGCTGGACTCGCAAAACCCGAAAATAAAGCGATGTGGCGCCGGACTATCGTTGAGAAACCGTTTGGACATGACTTGGATTCTGCCAAACTTCTGAACCGCTGTTTGCTTGAGACTTTTGATGAAGAGCAGATTTACCGGATTGACCATTACTTGGGGAAGGAGACTGTACAGAATATCATCGTTTTTCGGTTCGCTAACGGCATTTTTGAACCGACGTGGGACCGTCGCTATATTGATCATGTGCAGATCATGGTTGCTGAAAGCATTGGCATTGAAGGGCGTGGTGCATATTACGAAGAATCAGGGGTGCTGCGCGACATGATTCAAAACCACATGTTCCAGTTGTTGTCGTTGGTGGCGATGGAGCCTCCAATCTCCTTTGAGGCGGATGCGGTACGAGATGAGAAGGTGAAGGTGTTGAATGCGATTCGTCCGATGCGTCCCGAAGATATTATCTCCAATACGGTGCGCGGACAGTATAGTGACGGGATAGTAGATGGCGAACGGGTAATTGGATACCGCGAAGAACCGGGGGTTTCGCCTACTTCAGAACGGGAGACTTATGCTGCGCTGAAACTCTTTATAGAAAACTGGCGATGGGCGGGTGTACCGTTTTTCTTACGGTCTGGAAAGAGATTAGCCAAGCGCGACACACAAATAGTAATTCAATTTCGGAGTGTTCCCCACCTTCTCTTTCGCGGTAGTGCAGAAGAGCAGTTAGAGGCAAATCGACTGGTCCTCCATATCCAACCTGACGAGCGCATCACCATCCGATTCCAAGCGAAGATTCCGGGCCCGACGGTCCGTCTGACCCCCGTTGATATGGATTTTCGGTACGAAGATTTGGCAGGGAGCAGCCCCGCAACTGGGTATGAGACGTTGCTATACGACTGTATGAACGGCGATTCTACGCAATTCCATCGTGCGGATATGGTCGAGGCAGCGTGGGAGATTGCAACTCCTATCTTGGATGTTTGGGAAGCCTTGCCTCCTCGTGATTTTCCGAACTACGAGGCTGGAACGTGGGGACCGAGTCCTGCGAATGATCTTATTGGAAAAGATGAACATGGACGCCGGTGGCTGAATCCCGATGTGTGATAGCATCTGACGTGGGCTATTCTTTCACGGATTTTTGGTAAACTCAAAAGGAGACCTGAGAAAAATGGCTGATCAGAAAACTTTGACAGTTGATATAGGTGGCAGCGGTATCAAGACGATGGTTCTTGATGCAAACGGAAATCCGATAGGGAAGCGGACGCGCGTCCCAACACCGCGCCCTGCCAGACCAGACTCTGTCCTCGAAGGAATCGTTAAGTTAGCCAAGGGACAGTCAGACTTTGATCGTGTATCGGTTGGTTTTCCCGGTGTAATACGTAAAGGCGTAACCGAAACAGCGGTGAACCTCCACAAAGATTGGATTGGGTTCGACTTGGAAGGGGTGTTATCCAAAAAACTGGAGAAACCTGTGCGTGTCTTGAACGATGCTGATGTTCAGGGGTTCGGTGCAATTTCCGGCAAGGGTGTGGAACTGGTTGTTACATTAGGGACCGGCTTTGGATCTGCTCTATTTCTTGACGGGAAACTGGTTCCCAACCTTGAGGTTGCACACCATCCATTTCGTAGAGGTAGGACCTATGAGGAGCGTTTAGGGAGTGCTGCATTGGAAAAAACTGGCAGGAAAAAGTGGCAACAGCGTGTGATGGAAGCGATTGCCTCTCTCGAACACCTATTTAATTACGATACACTTTACATCGGAGGTGGCAATGCTCGGAGGCTTAGGGTTGACCTTCCTCCCAATGTTAAAATCATTCCCAATGTCGCCGGTTTATTGGGCGGTATCGCTTTGTGGCAGGACTAGATGTCCCCACTTACCGGAGAAAGAAGGTCTATTGCGTGAAATATCCAAATATTCTATACCTCCATTCCCACGACACAGGACGCTACGTCCAACCTTACGGTCACGCTGTGGCGACACCGAATATCCAACGCCTTGCTGAGGGAGGTGTCCTTTTTCGGCAGGCATTTTGTGCCAATCCCACATGCTCGCCTTCCCGTGCTAGCCTCTTGACCGGCAAGTGGGCACATAGTTGTGGGATGCTTGGCTTGGTCAACCGCGGCTTTTCGATGTCGGACTATAGCCAGCATATTGTTCACACCCTTCGAGATGGGGCGGGCTATCATTCGGTATTAGCGGGTCTCCAGCATGTTGCTCAGGACCCCGCCCAGATTGGCTACGATCGGATCCTAGATGGCGAGCGCAGTCCCGAAAAGGTTGTCTCGCGCACGGTTGATTTCCTGAAGGATGCTCCATCACAACCGTTCTTCCTTGATGTTGGTTTTTTCGTGACACATCGGGAGTTTCCAGAACCCGGACCGGACGAGGATCCACGCTACTGTCTGCCACCCGCCCCCATGCCCGATACGTCTGAAAATCGCTACGATATGGCGGCTTACAAGGCGAGTGCTCGTATTCTGGATAACAGTATTGGAGCGGTCTTGGATGCACTTGATGAAAACGGGTTAGCCGAGAATACGCTGGTCATCTGCACCACCGACCACGGACTCGCTTTTCCGGGCATGAAATGCAATCTAACTGATCACGGCATCGGTGTGATGCTGATAATGCGTGGGCCCGGTGGCTTTACCGGCGGAAAAGTTTGCGATGCAATGGTTTCCCACATTGACGTTCTTCCTACGATCTGCGATCTGCTGGATCTTGCTGTACCGGAGGGGGTACAGGGCAGCTCGATGATGCCGTTAATCCGGGGTGAGGTGGAGGCTATTCACGATGAAATCTTTGCAGAGGTCAATTATCACGCTGCCTACGAGCCTCAGCGCGCTGTGCGGGCACAACGGTGGAAGTATATCCGACGGTACAGCGACAGGCAGAAACCGGTGCTTCCCAACTGTGATGCAGGCCCAACCAAAGATGTGTGGATGCAACACGGTTGGCAGGATCGATATGTTGCCCCTGAGCAGTTGTATGATCTGATTTTCGATCCAAACGAAACGCACAATTTGGTCGATGATTCAACTGTAGCATCTGTGCTTGAGGATATGCGCCATCGGCTTGATCGATGGATGGATGAGACGGCTGACCCGCTGTTGCACGGACCCGTTCCCCCAGATCCCGGTGCTCAGTTAAATGATCCAGCGAGTATATCGCCGCCGTATGCGCTATACACTGTCCCTTTCGATTAGCTCCTCTTAAGACACCCATGAGGTGGTCGGTGTATACACAAAAGGTTCAACCGATCCCCTCTAGCGGAACGACGTGTTTATACAATGTTGAGGGGGCAATTTGGGGGCTTGATAATCCTGTGAGATCTATTTGACAAACTTTGACAGATATGATATGATTAACTCACCTTATTGAACTGAAAACACCGGCGCTTTGATTATTCCCAACTTTATTGAAGTACCTGAATGATATACATCAGGTTGAGAGGATTCAATCGTCAATTTTCGATAATATAATTTTCAATAACTAATTTCCGAATGAAACAGGAGGATAAAACCGATGACCTACGTCATCACTGAACCTTGCATCGATGTTAAGGATACTGCCTGTGTTGATGTTTGCCCCGTTGACTGCATTCACCCAACTTCAGACTCAGACGACTTTGAAAATCACAACCAGCTTTATATTGACCCTATAGAGTGCATTGACTGCGGTGTATGTGAGCCGGAATGTCCGGTCGAAGCGATTTTCATAGATGAGGATGTCCCCGAAGAATGGGAGCACTTCACCCAGTTAAACGCTGACTATTTCCAATAATAAAGTGCTATAAAACCTTGAGATGCTGAAAATAGTGTAATGGTCTGGGTGCTGGTTGACGCTATCAATCTTGCTGACTACAGTCCCATCCTTCAGGTTGGGGCTGTAGTCAGCCAACCCCTATTAAGTGAGTCAAAAAAGGTATCTCACTGGTTCAGACGGTGCAGTACGTCAAGAGTGTTTATTTAGTTGCACATGTCCAATGAACAACTCTTCGGGCAGGAAACTCGTTGTCTCAGTAGCGTGCCTATATTCAAAACCCTCGGTCGTGACGACCCCCATCGCAGTAAAGTACTTGGACTCGCCACTCGTTCCGCTCTTGTTTCCCCCGCTGTGACCCCGTAGCCAATTGGGATCAATGACCTGTTCCCCCTTCCAGATACCACCCGTTGCGTTCAGATGACCAAACCGAGCGAGGTCCGATGCACTGATGACGACCCAGCCGGGACCGCTGCGGACAGGGTGCCCGTTAATCTCATAGGGAGGGTCGAGATAGGTGTACGAATCTGGAATTGTGGGATACAAATATTTCTCGTTTTTGACATAGCCGCCGGTGAGCCAATCCCATCGCTCTGCAGGAATCCCTATCCGGTCAAAGAGTCTCTCCTGAATAATATTCTTCAGGTCATCCCCCAAGACGTAGGTAAGTGCTTGGCTTAAGCGCCAGAACCCGGCACTACTATAGAGACCAACTGTGCCCGGCTCAGCATGGGAGTAGAGGTCATAGAAAGGGTCACCGCTCCACTTGGACCATTCGGGAACGCCCGGTATAAGGTTTGCTTCCTCAAGTCCTGTAACCTTCTCCCGCCAACGAATCCCTAACTCTATCGGAAATCCTCCGTAGTGAAGGGACTCGTGCTTTGATCCAATGAGATGTCTCCAAGTCAGGTGCTTATGATGCCCTTCGGTCAGATATTTGTGAGGGTGGGAGAGCTCGCCCTCGCCGGTCCACTGTTTGTTAATCGGCTCGTCCGGATTGATGCGTCCGTCTGCAACTGCGAAACCGAGAAGTGCCCACATAAAAGCCTTTCCGACAGAGGCGGTTTGATGCCGATAATGCGGATCTCCCCAAGCGTGGATTAAATAACCACCGCGGGTAATCACGGCACCGTATTTGTCGCCGGAGTGATCCTCTCCGCCGAAAGACGCCCCTTTGACCTCCATGCCCCCTATAAAGGCTCCGAATTTTTTAGAATCAAGCCCCGCCTCCTCTGCCGTAATCTCAACCCAATCATCTTCAGGAAATGTTACCCAATCGGGAAGTTCAATAGTCATCCGATGCCTCCTCTCTCAATAACCTTTGGTCCGAGTTAGTGAGGGTTTGGTTCAAAAGTCCATTCATGAACCAATGAACTAATGCACTAAGGTATTTATAGTGGATCTTAGAATTAATGGGACACTTCAAACGGGTGCGGTTAGGAAAACGGAACTACCGTTCTCCCGTTTGGTAGGCACTGTTTCCAACTGTGCCTATTCGGTGCGGTTGAATGAAAATTAAAAAAACAGTTCGGTAATTTGCTAGCGACGCCGGCGCGGTTTCAAACCGCGCCTACCGTATGTTTCGAGGAAAATAGGGATTACCGATTTAAATACTTAAACTTCATCAAACCGCACCTACCGGTGGGTGAGAGTGTCTATTTATTTTTAGAATTCACTATAGTTATTCGCTTGACAGCAATTTTGTCTTAGTATATTCTTTTGGTGTTCACAACTCAATTAAAAAAGGAGAGAAGCGGTTGAGTACTTAAATCTGAATTTTGAGTCTCCCGCTGCACAATTTCTATGAAATTACTTGTTGCTTCATCATGGTCCCAAGAGCGACTCGAAGAGGCACAGAAAACCTTTCCCGAAGTCCAGTTCACCGTCGCTGCCGACCAAGATGATATTCTGCGCGAAATTGTTGACGCTGAAGCTGTTTTCGGCGCAATCAATCGGGAAGCCTTTCTCGCAGCCAAACAGTTGAAGTGGATCCAAAATACAGGTGCCGGAGTAGAAAGATTGGCGAGAATCTCTGAGATAGCAGAGAGCGATGTCACTGTTACCAACACTCGTGGTTCTCACGCTGCCACAATCGCCGAGCACGGTTTTGGATTGTTGATTAGCCTTACACGCCAATTACCAAGTCTTTTGGACGCACAACGCGAACACAACTGGACACGTCCATTCAGCGGGCCTCAGGTCGGCTTGACCGGTTTGACGCTGGGAGTGGTTGGCATGGGCAATATCGGTCGTGCCATTGCTAAGCGCGGCCACGGCTTTGATATGGAGGTCATTGGGGTTGACATCAACGAAGTGCCCAAGCCCGATTTTGTGGCTGAACTGAGTTTGTTGGACGGACTCGACGATCTGATGCGACGTTCAGATGTCGTGGCAGTTGCCGCCCCTATCACACCAGAAACCGCCGGGATGCTCGGTCCTGAACAGCTCAGACTCATGAAGCCGACAGCCTACCTGATAGTTGTTTCGCGGGGAGGTATTATAGACGAAGATACGCTCATGCAGATGCTGAACGATGGGCAGCTTGCCGGTGCTGGATTGGATGTTACGGCGATAGAACCGCTGCCCGAAGACAGTCCGCTTTGGGATACGCCGAACTTGCTGATAACCCCACACTGTTCTGGAGGTTCCTCCCAGACCGCTGCTGCGGGCAAAGCCATTTTTTATGACAATTTACGGCGATACCTCGCCAAAGAGCCGCTCACGAATTTGGTCGATCTGAAGCGGGGATTCTAAAGTGAAACGTGATGCGTGAAACGTGAAAACCGTTTGTTGATGAACTCGTGAATTCGTTGGCGCAGTCGAGCTAGGAAACTCGACCTGCGGGGCTCAAAAAAGACAGCGCAACATGCAAAGAAAAACCGAGTGTTTTACATTAAGGCCGCACCGGGAAATGTACCCCAAGGGACCGCTTTTGCCTCGCCCTCATAGACCGGCAGGAATTCCTGTGTGATGTGTCGCGTCTGTTCAACCCAGTCAGCCCACTCTGATCTGCTGGTGATGTGGTCGCGGATTAGTGCCTTAACTTCGGCGGGCATGTCGTCATAGGCGGGCCAATACCAGATTGTGAGCACTGTGCGGCGTTGGTCGGTCTGGTTGGCACGGGCGGAATGCAACAGACGCGAGTCGCCGACAACAACATCGCCAGCGCGAACTGGCACGTTAACCTCATCCTCAATCTGTTGGAAGGCGAGATGATCCATATCGGTTGCGCGGGTTACAGTGTCGTCGTCCCTCGGTCGCATATCGTGCAGCGCGTGGCGTTTCAGGTGAGAGCCGGGAATCAAACGCAAACAGCCGTTGTGTATATTCGTGTCGACCAAATAGTACATCAGGAAATACTGCTGCGGTTGATTGGTGTAGCTGATGGGGTGTTCCCACAACACCCCGTCTTGGTGCCAGTATAACGGTGGGCTGTGCGGAGGCTTGCTGATCACAAAGCCGCTCCAGAATTTAGGGAAGTCAAATCCCAATTCACCGAAGACCGCCATCGCACCAGGATCAATAAGGAGTTCGGTGAAGACTGGATGGGGGCAAGTCCAGTAGGGAATGATGCACCCCTGTGAACGGTGCTGCTCAAAGTGCTCCTCATCCTGTTGCGCGATCATCCATTCGCTCATGGCATTTAGCTTTGCTACCATCTCCGGTGCTATTACATTCTCGAAGACGCAGAAACCATCCCGCATGAGTTGATCTCGTTTCTCCTTAGCGATGATTGGCATTGATGGTTCTCCTTTCGTGTTAGCAGATTCCATTTGAGTCTATTGGGGTTTCACCACAGCTTTCCTCGCGGTCGCCTCGGTCGTATGGTGGTTCCAACCGCGCAACACCAAATTCTCACTAAACTGGTAGAGGTCCTCCTTCCGATCCTTGCCGGAAAACATCCTCGCAATAACTACCTTCCTCGGCTTCTCAGAGCGGTTGGACTGTGAGCCGTGTACGATAAAGTAATCAAAGAAGGTAACATCACCGGGCTCGGCTTCAATCACCGTGGCACCTTCAAATGGAAACTTTTCGTGAAATTCAGGATCAACCGCCTTTGAGCTCTCCATTCGTCCCTGTTTATGTGATCCGGGGTAGACCCTTAGACATCCTATTTCTTCAGTCGCTTCGCTGACGTGAATCATTCCGGCGATCATGGTGTTCTTTTGGGTTGGCAGGTAACTCCAGTCTTGGTGCATCTTGAAGGGGGGTTCTCCGGTTGTCTGTCGCTTCTCAAAGAGTGTCGAATGGTTGAGGACGATGTCGGGACCGATGAACTGTTCAACAATGTCGAGGAACCCTTTGTGAAGCAGGGCTGTCAGCCATAGACTAGAATACTGCTGCACATTACGCGTGGAGATGACGCCATTATGATTTGGATCGTCTTCATTGGGTTTTTCGAGTTGTCCCACAATTCGATCAAACTCGCTCTCAAGTGTGCTTATCTCATCTGCTGAGAAAACACCTTTTGCCAAGTAGTAGCCGTTCTCATCGAAAAAGGTTTGGATCTTGCTCATGGTCGAAGCCTCCTTGTAAACACAATCTCAACCCCTAAATTTCCCCGAAATTAATAGATCTTGCGTCCGCCTTTGAAGAGTGGTAACATATCTTTGCTGTGGGCAGCTGTGACCAGATAGCATACCTCTGAACTGAGGACATAGCCCCAGCGCATACTGACATGGTTAGTCAGAAAATCTTCGGTTCAAAATGCAATTATACATAGGGTAAATTACGCGGTCAAGCGAAAACGGGAAAGTGGTTCAAGCATCACTTTAAAGCAGCTGACAGCACGGCATCGTTCGCTATAGATTAGGAAGGCGCTTCGTGCAATCATTGTGCGTATGGATTTTCGATAGTTTAGGTCAAATTGAATAGTATCTCTGAAAGGAAAACAAATGCAAGGAATCATTAGAACCGGTGACGGAGGACCGGAGGTCTTGGAATTAGGGGAGGTTGCTGCCCCCACTCCTGGAGCCACACAACTGTTGATTGACGTAAAAGCAACCGCGCTCAATCGAGCGGATACCATACAACGGCAAGGGGGATATCCACCCCCGCCCGGCGAATCAGAAATCTTGGGCTTGGAGCTTGCCGGGGTTGTTGCAGCGTGGGGTGATGAAGTGGAAGGCTTCGAGCGAGGTGACCGCGTGTTCGGCCTGGTCGGCGGCGGTGCTTACGCAGAACAGGCGGTCATTGACTATCGCATGGCAATGCCAATTCCTGACGATTGGAGTTTTGAGAAGGCGGCGGCGGTCACGGAGGTCTTCTTTACCGCCAATGAGACGCTCTTCACCCTCGGCGGCTTGCGTGCTGGGGAATCGGTGCTCATTCATGCCGGTGGCAGCGGTGTGGGGACGGCGGGAACGCAGATGGCGCATCATGCGGGTGCTCATGTCTTTATCACAGCCGGTTCCGCAGAGAAAATTGAGAGAAGCAAGCAGCTCGGTTGTACAGAAGGCATCAATTATAAGAAACAGGACTTCGCGGAAGAGATTATGCGACTGACAGATGGGGAAGGTGTGGAGTTGGTTCAAGACTTCATCGGTGCGCCGTATTTGGAACGCAATCTCTCGATTCTCAAGACGCGAGGTCGTATGGTTATGGTTGGGTTGATGGGCGGTGCCGCTGCGGAACTTAATATGAGTCAAATCATGCGGAAACGGCTACAAGTCTTCGGATCGGTGATGCGTCCGCAGTCGATTGAAGAGAAGATTGGGATTACGCAGCGTTTTGTTGACCGATGGCTTCCCCTGCTCAAAGAAGGAAAGATTCAACCGATTATTGATTGTGTGATGCCGTTATCGCAAGCTAGCGAAGCGCATGCGTATATGGAGGCGAATCGGAACTTCGGGAAGATTATCCTGAAGGTGGATTGAAGTGTCGGATAGGTGAGGGCACGACATCATTCAATGACGCTGGATTGGGATGATGCGAACCGTTGCCGAGAATGTCTCATCCGGCGACAAGACAATCACCCCGGCGGGTATGCCTTTCGCTTCCAAATTGATGGCGTCTGTTGGGCAGGTGTACGGTTCAAAACAGATAGAGGACCGTCCCGGCGGTTTATAAACGACCAATTCCCTGAATTGGTCGTCCGATTCCAAAACCGTGCCGCGTCCGGTATCTTGGTTGTCAATGATACAACGACTGATGCCATCTGTCAGCTGAACGTCTGTAAAAACGTGGTCTAGTTCCGTATTGGCATAGGGTTGTCCATTTCGCAGATCCAACGCACCAGAAACGGGGTGTGTCGTTCCGGTTGGCACGAGTGCCTCATCAAGTTCCCAATATCTTGCGGTGGGGACAGTAATCATCGCCTGCGTTGCATCTGAGTCTGGAGCAAGGAGAGTGTGAAAATAGGGGTGGATGCCGAAACCCATCGGCATATTACGTGCGCCTGTATTGGTGATTGAAACATCCATTTTCAGACATAGTGTTGGTATCTCAGTGGACGACGCCGGTGCACCATTTGTCGGGCTAACCGGTCCTAGGGTGTAGGTAATCTGAATCTTAAAAGGAAACGGATATTGCCGACCAATATCTGGGAAATCGCGGGTGTCAAGTGAACAGACCAGTATCGCGCCATCCCTGCCGGCGATGGAACTTTCGACCTGATACGGTTGATTGAGCAGCAATCCATGAATAGAGGTCGGGGATTCGGGCGGTTTGTCAAATTGATAGGTTTCGCCTTCAAACGTAAACGTGCCCCCCCGGATGCGGTTTGGAAACGGAAACAAGATCGGATTGCCGTAAGCGGTAGGACGTTCTTTTAACATTGCGAGATCCGGCGGCGATTCTATTACGTCCATCCATCTATCGCCGTCGGCGACCTTAAAAAGGTAACAGTTATTTCCAAGTTCCGGCACAATTTCAGCAGCGGCGAGCCAATCCGATGGCTTGATATCTGGATTCTCATTAAAAGTTTTAATGTTTGTCGGCGGCGAACTCAAAGCATTCGGTGTGTGTGCACTAAGGTGATAAACTCGAAAATCGTCAACGGTTCTGTAACCTTCCGTATAGCTTAGATGCTCCATAGTGTCACCTGTATCTGCCTATATTGGAATCGTGAAGATGAAGAAGATAAGATGAAACGCTTTCCATTATTCAGGACGCAACATCAACTTTACGCCCTCCCGTCTCTCAAAGAGATCAAATGCCTCCTGCCATTCGGAGATGTGCATTTCATGGGTGATTAACGCCTTGGTGGAAACCATGCCGTGTTCCATCAGTTTGAGTGCACGCTCCCATGCGGTCTTTTTCTGAGAGATGAAGCCCGTCACCTGAAGTTCCTTAAAGGCAATCTGTTCAAAGTCGATGTTGATTGGATTGCCGAACAAACCCATCTGCGTATATTTCCCACGTTTGCGAGTCAGTTCGATGCCTAGGGGTGCTGCCGGTGCTGCCCCTGAGCATTCCAAGACAACATCGGCACCGTAGCCGCCCGTATGTGCCTTGATGACTTCCACCGCATCTTCCTTTTCGACATCTATCGTTAGGTCTGCGCCAAGCTCAGCCGCACGTTTAAGCCGATTTGCATCAACGGATGTGCCGCACACAGCGACAATGCCCCCTTCCGCCTTCGCGATTTGCAAACTGAGCAGTCCAATGGTTCCGGGACCAGTGATCGCGACAAAGTCGCCGGCGGAGACCTTCGTCTGCTCGATTACACCGTGGACACAGCAAGCGAGCGGCTCTGTCAATGATCCAGAGGTCAGGTCTACGTTTTCTGGAAGTTTGTGTAATCCGGTTTCGGGGGTGGTACAATATTTTGCGAACGCCCCATTATGCCAATAACCGATAATCTCCCGGTGATTGCACAGGTTATAAAATCCTGAACGGCAATAGTCGCATCGTCCACAGATCGAAAAGGTTGGCTCAACGGTCACGCGATCCCCGACCTTGACACGGCTAATTTCCGAACCGCACTCGATGATTGTACCGCTAAATTCGTGACCGATGACAACCGGGGGACGCATCGGGAGGTTAATGTGATCGTGATGGATGTGCAGATCTGACCCACAAATCCCCGCGCTGTGCACCTTGATGAGCACTTCGTTGGCGTTAGGCTTCCGAACATCAACATCACGGAGTTCGGTGAATCCGTCACCACGCTGATATTTAACGACGCCTTTCATCAGAACAACTCCTTTTATGTTTTTCGATAGATCACCGGACAGTGTGTGGGTGTATCAATGAATGCCGTTAATCCACTCCGGAGGTTGTCAACCGGTCTAGATTTTTCCGTGCGTAGATGGACTGCAAAACTCCGCCGTGGTTTCCCTGAGAGATTGGGGCCACTGCCATGATATGTGAGATTATCGTGGAAACTAATACCGCCGGGGCAAAGAATGGCGGGGACTTCTTCCCAGCTTTCACCGTCGGGCACTTCAATCTCTTCGCGTTGTGCTTCGTGGTCTTGTCCATAGAAATCGCTATGACCGAGCAATCCCCACTTGTGCGAACCGCGGACAAATTTCATGGGTCCAGCTTCGGGGGTAACATCGCTGAGTGCAACCCATGCTGTGAGCAGTTCGCTACCTTCCTCCCACGCCTGCCAATAGTGGCGGTCCTGATGCCAGCCAATATTCGTGAATACAATTCCATCGGGGTCAGCGGGAGGTTTATAGAGGAGTTGTACCCACCACACCTGCACCATCTCGGCCCCTGTGACTTCAGCTGCCAATTTTCCGATCGATGACTGGCTGACTAGTTCCATAATCGCACGGTTTGCAATCTGAGACATCTCTATCTTGCATAGCTTCTTTGGATCATCACCGGGATTCCAAGCCGACGGACGTGGCGGCGTGCCTGTTTCGTATTCTCCCGCTCGGACCGCATCCATGCCTTTGATGGCGCGTTGAATGACTGCGTTATCAATAACCGGCTCCGGGAAAAGATAGAACCCATCCACCTTATATTTTGCACGTGCCGTAGAGGATGTTGGCGTTTGCATCAATGTTTCCTTCCTACTCACGATAGGTGAATCGACTTGAACGACTCAATTTGAGCGGTAATCGCACGTTCTGTCGGCAGACGTTCCGCACTTGATGCACCGTAGAACCCGACGACCCCAGTTGTGTTGTCGAGGATATACTGGGCATCTTCCGGCTCGGCGATGGGACCACCGTGACAAATGACCAAGATTTCAGGGTTGACCGACTTCGCTGCATCGTGGATAGCTTGCACCCGTTTGGCAGACTCTTCGAGCGTCAACGCCGTCTTTGCGCCGATACTACCCTTTGTTGTCAGTCCCATGTGGGCAACGAGGATGTCTGCGCCGGCATCTGCCATCTGTTCCGCCTCCGATTCCTTGAAGGCGTAGGGCGTTGTCAACATGCCGAGATTATGGGCGGTGCGAATCATCTCCACCTCTGGTCCATACCCCATCCCCGTTTCTTCCAGATTTTGTCGAAATGTGCTATCAATTAAGCCCACAGTTGGGAAGTTCTGTACCCCAGAAAAGCCGATTGCGTCGATCTGTTTGAGGAATACATCCATTAGGCGAAACGGATCCGTCCCGCAGACACCTGCAAGCACGGGTATATTTTCAACAACCGGCAACACTTCGCTCGCCATCTCAACCACAATCTGGTTCGCATCACCGTAGGGCATCATCCCCGCGAGCGATCCTCGACCTGCCATACGAAAACGGCCTGAGTTATAAATCACGATGAGGTCTACACCGCCAGCCTCTTCACACTTGGCAGAGATACCGGTTCCTGCGCCTGCACCGATAATCGGTTTGCCTGCCTCAACGTTTGTGCGCAATCGGCTTAAAATATCTTCACGTTTGAATTTCATTTGCACCTCCAAATCCATTTGGGATAAGTTACCTAGCCATTTATCGAGCGAATCCCCTTAAATTAAGCCGTGCGAGGGTTTCAAACTGTCGCACGGCGCAATACACTACACCGGAAAAACCAGTTTTTGATCAAAAAAGACCTGACTCACGGAACGTCGCTGGTGAATCCTCAGAATTGCCTCAGCGAGAAGTGGGGCGATGGATAGGACTTGGATTTTGTTGCCAATCTGTTTCTCAGCAGGGACGGGAATCGTATTGGTGACAACAACCTCCTGAATTGAAGGGCGATTCAGACGTTCTAGCGCGGGCCCAACAAGCACCGGATGCGTAATACTAAGATACGCTGGCTTGGCACCCGCCTCGACGATGGCATCCGCCTGCTGGTAAATGCTTCCACTCGTTACGAGATCATCAATAATAATTGGGGTTTTGTTCACAACGTCACCGATGATTTCGGTGACAACCTTCACCTCTCTCCCACCAGTTCCGCTTCGGCGTTTGTGCATGACTGCCAGTGGCATGCCGAGCATATCGACGTACTTATCCGCTAGTTTTGCCCGACCGGCGTCGGGAGACACGATTACGCCGTCTTCAATCTGCTTCTCCTTAAAGTAATCTGCCAGTGTCGGCAGTGCGGTTAGGTGATCGGTAGGGATATCGAAGAAACCTTGGATCTGTGCGGCGTGTAAATCGACAGAGACAACCCGATTCGCACCTGCGGTTGTGAGCAGGTTTGCTACTAGTTTCGCGCTAATCGGCTCTCGTCCTGTCGATTTGTGGTCTTGTCTGGCGTAGCCGAAATAGGGGATGACCGCAGTGATTTGTTGAGCAGAAGCGCGTTTCATCGCGTCAATTATGACCAACAACTCCATTAGACTGTCGTTTGTCGGTGGGGATGTTGGCTGCACAATATAGATGTCAGCCCCCCGGATGCTTTCTTCAACTTGAGCGTGGGTTTCATCTCCGGGAAACGTGCTGACTGACATTTTCCCCAATTCAACCCCCAGAATTGTAGCGATCTCCTTCGCCAATTCCGGATTGGCACGCCCGGCAAAAAGCTGGAAATCGTCTTGAACTTCTCCATTGGTTATTGTGGACATAAGGACCTCCATAAAGCATAATACGGTAGAAACAAACACGTTATTTTTCTCATCACCAGTGATTCGTAATCTCTGGTGGGAAAGCACCGGATTCAATTTCAGCAATCAAATCTTGTAGTGCGTTTCTCGCTTGATTTGCCAGATCAGTCTGGATCCAATTGTTCGCTATCGCTGACTCAAATTCATCTTCGTCTTCAACCTGATAGCTGCCATCCGGTGAAACCCACAGATCCAAAAATAAATCGGTTATTTCAAAATGAGTGTCCAGTCGTTTCATCGGTAGGATGATGTCGCAGTAATGCCCCGTGAAATGGTCTTCAAGGTTATAGATTTTCCCAATATCATACCAGCGATTGGCGAAGACAAACCAAACTGCCCGGTAGTTATCCCCAAGAACAGTTACGCCATCAATGATGATTGGACTGGAAGGTTTGATGCGTTGCGTGGTGACAATAACGTCGTCGTCTTCGTAAAGTAGATTTTGCGGAAAGTGGTTTACGCGATTCGGTGGGCGTTTGTAAATCAGTTTGATTGTTTCCATTCGCGATCTACCTCTTTCACATTCTGAATAAATGTCCTTACTTTGACCGGATCTTTTCGCCCGGGACTCGCCTCGACGCGGCTGCTGACGTCAACACCATAGGGACGCACCTGCTGGACAGCTGACCCAACGTTATCAGGATTGAGCCCACCTGCAAGAATGATTCGACCGTACTGTTTCGCCTTTACAGCGAGACGCCAATCAAACGCCACCCCTGTTCCGCCCATTTCTCCCTTGACATAGGTATCCAGCAGATATCCACTGACACGATAATCGGACAGATGGGAACAACTCGATTCATCTTTAACCCGTACTGCTTTGATGACCCTGCGATTGAACCCTTGACAGAATTGAGGGGATTCATCGCCGTGCAACTGTAGCGTGTCTAGATAACATTCGTCGGCGATTGACTGAATCAACTCCGGATCTGCGTTGACAAACAGTCCAACCGTTGTAATGAAAGGGGGAAGTTGTTCGATAATCTTTGTCGCAGCTTTTGTATCTTTGAGATAGCGGGGTGTATCGGGGACAAAGTTGAAGCCGAGAGCATCCGCACCCGCATCAATTGACATCAGCGCATCGTCAATATTAGTGATTCCACAAATCTTGATTCGCGTCAATTCGTTTCTCTCCCTTGTACCTACCCTACCGGATAACAATTTCAAACGGCATTACTGTTGCAGCAGGTTCATTGACAAACAGATACAGCCAGTAAAAACTCGGCAAAGTTTGTTCAATTGGTGTCGGCAATGGCAGGTGAGACGTCATCGGAAGCCGTATGTCCATCTCCATATCCTCTATTAGGGTCTCGAAGAACGTCTTCGGCTTTGGCAGTATGATGAGGTCAATCTCATCGGTGGGATCCAGTGCAATTTGTTTTTTAGCAATTGCGAGTGCGGTATCGAGTCCACCGAGTTCATCGACAAGCCCAATCTCCTTCGCCTGTTTTCCTGTCCAGATTCGCCCTTGTGCAAGTTCGTGGATTTCCGCTTCGGTTTTATCTCGCCCTTCAGCAGCCCTTCGGACAAAACCTTGATAGATTGTCTCTAACAATTTCTGCAACCGCTCACGCTCCCTCGGTGTAAAATCGCCGTAATCCGAGTAGAGATTCGCATTCTTCCCGCGTGTGATAACCTCTTTTGTCAGTCCAACCTTGTTGTAGAGTCCTTTGAGATTGAGTTTCCCGCCAAGCACCCCAATTGAGCCGGTAATTGTCCCCGGTTCGGCGACAATCGTACCTGCAGCCATAGCGATGTAGTATCCGCCCGATCCGGCAACATCCGACATTGATACGATCACGGGTTTTTCCCGTTGCGTCAGCAGCACCTCCCGCCAAATGGCGTCTGATGCGACCGCAGACCCGCCGGGACTATCAACTCGCATGATGACCGCTTGAATGTCACTGTCCTCGCGGGCTTCACGAAGTGCCTCCGCCATTACGCCGGGGGTAATAACCTGTCCTGTTGTGAATGGACTGGTAGGTGCATCGGGCATGATGGGACCGGTGGCGTAAATCAGTGCAACCTTTGCTTTTCCTTCTCCAGAGGTTGGCTGCTTTGACGATGAAAGCATAGAAAAAAGTCTCATGAAACCCGCAAAGCCGGTGAGTTCAGGGGCTGCCATTGATTTTTTGCCGTATTCGGACACAACTTCGGCTTTTTCCTCCGCACGTTCCTCAATTGATTGCACCAGTTCGTCGTAGTATTGGAGTGCATCAACGAGCTTTGCCTGATGTGCTTCTTCGGCAGTAAAAGGTCCTCGATCAATGAGATTCGCAGCCAACGCCGCATCAATTTCACCCCGTCCGTTAGCAATCATTTCAACCTGCTGTGCATAAAGATCATCGAGAATCGCATTCATTGTCTCTCTTTGGGCTTCTGACATACTGTCTCGCATGTATGGCTCAATCGCTGATTTATACTTGCCGACAGCGTACAGGTCCGCTTTGACCTCTAGTTTATCCAGAAGGCCTCTGTAAAACATCACTTCAGCCCGCAATCCTGTCAAACCGACCATCCCTGCCGGCATCAACACAATCCGATCCGCGGCGCAGGCGAGCAGATATTCCACATTGCCACCGCTTTCGAGGTAACTGATGACTTCGATTCCATCGCTTCGGAGTTGGATAATTTTGTCACGGAGTTCCTGTAGCTTCGCCCAACCGATTCCGAGTCCCTCGATCTTCAGCAAGACACCGGCAACTTCGTCGTCCTTGCGGATATTGTCGATCTGTTTTGTTATGCTGCGGAGGGTTTTGACTTGGGGCGAAAATACAAATGTGGGTCTGACCTCTGCAAGCGGTCCCTTGATTGCTAATTCAACATACTTTTGCGAAGGCATCTCCTGTGTATCTGAAGTTTCGTCTAAGGAATTGGCGGGTACTTGTGGTTCAACCGCTTCCTCTCCGTTCCGAGAGTCTAAAACTTGAGCAAAAACAGAGGAGCAGATTAGAAGGGTACTGATGACGGTGAGCAGCCAGAATCGCTTTGTCTGTTTCGGCATGGTGCTACCCTTTCTGATGTGATGTGTGAGATTTGAACGGGTTCATTTTACCAAATGGCGCGGCAGGTTTCAACCCCAAATGAGTATATTTCTTCTGACCTACGCTAATTTTTGATTCACAGTGGACGGAACTCTACTAAACGGCTGTTGGCATCAAACCCAGGGGCTCCCACATACTGGATGGCATTTAGATTTATGCTATCCGCATGTGCAAAGTGAATGTGACCACAAAAAACAGCGACAAGGTTCTCTGCCCTCACAAGGGTACGCGCAAATTCTAAGGTTGGGGGTAGATCTTCTCCGGTGCCCCATTGATCTCGACCCTCAGGGCCCCAGTCCGGATCAGCGATTAAAATTGGGTTCTCGAAGCGTTCTAATGTTGGCTCCCGCAGCGTTGGAAGGCTCACAGGGATATGGGTGAGCAGCACTGTTGGTATTCCGTTTGCCAGATGTGTAGCTACAAACGCTGTCTGTTCTTCGTCTACTTGATAGATGGAATCATCGACCAGCAAAAACTGGATGCCACCGATTTCATATCGGGCATACGCCGCCTCTCCGTGGTGCAGCGGTGCCAATGCCTCCCACCATACTTCCCGCAACTCCCCCCGTCCCTCGACGCCCGGATAGTGCCAGTCGTGGTTTCCGGAGGTATACA
This sequence comes from Candidatus Poribacteria bacterium, assembly GCA_965116925.1. Classification (GTDB taxonomy): domain Bacteria; phylum Poribacteria; class WGA-4E; order WGA-4E; family PCPOR2b; genus PCPOR2b. The sequence goes on from OZ220744.1 coordinate 6,421,997, forward strand.
GTACCGGTACGTCCACTTTGTCAATCGACTTCGCGAGGGTTTCGACACCCGCTTGAGAGGGGAAATGTACCATATCACCGGTCAACGCAACCAGATCCAGAGAGCTGCCCTTGGCTTCTTCCATCAGCTTATCAAAGATCTGTTCTCTTGATGCAAAACGCTCGCATGCCCCTTGACAAGCCTCTATATGTTCAGCGTCACGGTCATCAATGAGGGCAATGTGTGAATCGGTGATGTGGAGCATCCGAACCGTTTGATCCAATCCTTCGACGCAAATCGTTGCTGTGTTATCATTCCATTTGTGTGTCGTTCGCATGATTGTTTTCCTTGTATGTACCCCAAGTTACTAGGTTAGGACTTACGCATTTCAGCTCAGTTGGCGCGGGGAAATCAGATGCTCCGCCCCGATAAATCGGAATGCAAGCACCTGCGGTTGGCTGCGTAAATCGCAAAAAGTGTTAGATTTTGTTAGATTTTGCCAGGGATGCCGTTAAAGTTAGGATTTACGCATTAGAAGATACTTCTGACTCCCGACAAAATGTTGCGGGGCAAGTCCGAGCGGATTTCCGATAAATCGAGAGCAGGCTCGTGCCCGGGTATGCCCCACCTACAGTTGGCTGCGTAATGCCTATAGGTATTGAAAATCCGTTGGATTGTCGTTAAAGTTGATGTGTTCAATCTTTCGCTCCAGCGGAGCGATATGTTTATAGAATACCAATGCATCCCATCTCTGCACTCCAGATGAGTGCTATGTGTATAGCAAAACATGTCTAGCTGCCAGCATTATGAAAGTTGTTCCATAAACCGCTTAGTTACCCGATCTATGGTCTCCTTTACATCAAACAGTGCATCTTCTGCGGGATATAGCTCGTCCTTCTCAAGTTTCTCATACGGTAAAGCAATTGCATATTCAACCGCTGCAACTTCATAGCAAACTTCTCGGAATTCTCGTGAATCGGTAGAATTGCCTCCAGTTTCCAGGGCACTAGCGATTTGGGGATGATCTAAGTTTATGAAAATTGTCTTCGTATCTCCGGCGTACCTTGATCGATTTTGTTCAGTAGTGATACGCTCAAATTCAATGGAGAAAACTGCTTTTCGCCGTTTTTCGTTCTCTCCGCTTGGATCTTTTCTCGGTTTCGATTTATTTTCTCCCTGTGCAGCCGATTTCTTCCTTGAGGTATTTCCCTGTCCATCTCCACTCCTAGAACGCCTAACCCTTTGCGTCATTTCAAGGTCCAGCTCTTGTTGCGCGAAGTCTTGATTGAGAATATTCGAGATTCTATTAGCTTCTTTCACCAGCTTTGCTTCCATCGCTGATTGACGTTTTTCACGAGCTTGTCTCACAAGTTCTAATCTGATTTCCTCAAGTTCTTGTGAAAGCCAACCTAGCAGCACCACAACCACGGGATTTTGTCGGTTCAGCGTGTTATTTCTTGTGTTGTCAAAGGCTGGAATGGGCCATTCACCGTCCTCCAAGATTGGGACATCGATCTGTCCAAAAATTTGATTCGCGTTCTCTTTTCTTTCAATTCCTGCAAGTGTCGTTTCATGCCAGATGCCGTGAGATAAAATGTCAATTCCTCGCGTATCCTCGTCTAACGGTACAGGAGATACCTTGACATTCAGGGATACGTCCCCAATATGTTGGGCAACTCCTTTTGGCGGAAGGCGTTCAAATTGTGCTACAGATGGCGGTTCTTTAAACTTGCACACATGCCCGTTTACAGTCACATGGGCACGGGTACGGTAACGGCTGAGATGGCGTTCAACGTATGACATCACCTTATCAATATCTAGTCGTTTTATGTTAAATTCGCGAATGACTACAATTGTCCCATCGTCTTCATCTGTTGGCTGATTTACCTCAATGTCTCGAACAGGAAAAGGTTCGCCACTTTGTGCCTGTTCAATATCTCTCCTGTGCAGTTCAACGATGTTCCGCGAACCTGCCTGAATTGTGTCAATGCAAAGCAAATTTGCCAAGCCGAAGGCGGCACATTTGCCCGTACCAAATCGTCCTCGGACTCTTTTTCCCTTTTTTCTAAGAGGATTCTCCCCGTGCATCTCAAAGAAGCTGCCTAGCTCTTTTTCAGACATACCGCGACTGTTGTCAGATATAGTCACTTCATGGCTTGTTATCTCAACAGCAATAATTGCTCGGAGGTCATCTTTGACAGCGTCCAGAGAGTTTGCGACGTATTCCCAAACTACTCTAGGCATGGTATTAAAATATGCAGCATTCTGAAGGAAATCCCTAGCTACATTTGAAGTAACCTTGATAGCGTGTTGTCTAGCCATTACTCCATCTCCTTTGAAAATTTCGTTTGAAGCAGATCCCACAATTCTGATAAGGTCTCATTATCGCTTACCGCGTTCGCTATGATTGCGTATCGCCGCTGTCTGGTTTTGATCTGAAAATACTCATTCACCCGGGCAAACTCGTAGAAATCTTGTACAGTAATCTCTTTTGATTTATCTGCAACGAATAGGTGATATGCTTTTGTACTGAATAAACGGTTGCGCTCTAGCTCCTGGTTTGCGGAAATAGAAGCTTTCCTGTATTTAGCTGGGAGTTCATCTCTAATAGCATCAAAATCCACAGTTTTTATCCACTTCAAACCTGCAGGACTGAGCATCCAGCCTTTTGTATTATTCCCGACTATCAATTCTCCACATCGTGCTTTCTTCGCGTCTTGGAGCGCAAAACTAACAGTTGATAAATCAATGTGTTCAGGATATTTTCGCCAATTAAAGCGTCCTGGTGCAATATCATTTACCTTGAGAGCGACATCCTCACAATCAACGTACGCCGTGTCTCCATCTAAGAGTGCCACGGCTATTGTAACGAACTGTGGTTTTGAGAATTCAATTCTTTGCATTTCCCGCCTCCTTTTCTATCATAACTGTTCTGGTCCATGCGTTGAATGTAAACTTCACGCGCTCTCCCGGTTGACAGTTCAGCAATTCAAAAGGCTTTTTTAAATGTCGAAATTCATTCTCAACTACGTTTAGTTCACCTGCTTCCTCACTATTAACATAGCAGGGCCAGTTACCACTTAAATCCCGAAATTGTTCACAAAAAATCGTACCTGAACCTACAGCAACTGCACTGGGGGTGACACTCACTATGATGTTCCCATCCATACGGTATTCAACTTCCGGACGAAGTGGCTGATGTTCTCTAGCAGCTTGGGCGCGTTCTATATCTTGGTAGGCTATTACCTTCCCGCGCAGCTTATATAAACCTGATTCTATTTTATCAAACAAGGGAGAAGAATTTAGGGTTGCATGTAAGGTAGGAAAAGATAGTTCACTTTCTACAAAGGCATGAGCTAATTCGGAATGATGCAATACCGGTCCGATTTCTTCTAAACAATTCATTATGATAGTTTCACCTTTGCTTAGCTTCTCGTCGCGGGCACCCTCCCAATAATACAATTCATTGTCACATTGGTAGCCGTTAATCCTAAGTATTTCAGCCATCACATCAGGAGGAGGCACAGGAAATATTGACCTTGATCGAGCAGTATCCCTACTTGCTAGGTATTCTGGTACAGAGGATCCTGACCTTGATATTCCGTGTCTTAGACCAGCACAGATGTCATCAATATTCAATTGTCCACAGTACTGAAACATCTGATGTAGGCAGCGGTGAAAAACATCACGGGATGAAATTTGGGAAGGACTGGGAGTAAACCATCCTGTGGAAAGAGCTCTGTATCCTAGTCCTTGCAAGATATCTGTTATCTCTTCTAATTCTATTTCCATTTCTTGGGATAGCCACCTAGCATATACGCCTCCGGAAAACTTCCTGTGCCGGTTGATGAGTCTTTTGGCTTTATCAGATAAAGTGTCAACCGCATGTAGTATTTTAGCCGGGACATCTGATTTGCCTTTGGCTGCAAGTTGTACAGCATACTGTAAATTCTTAGGCATTTGCAGCCAACGAATCTTACAATCAGTAAACAGATTACAGATTGCAATCATGGCTTCTACTGTGTTCGTATCGACAAAGTCCTGTGATGTCCAATCACCAACGAGTCCTGATGACCGAATACGCTGCGCCCATCCTGCATAGGTAATATCGAGACCTAAATCTCTCGCGATGAGGAAGGCGGACTGCATTCTATGCAGAGCGGGTTTAGTCTTTAGGTTGCTGATGGAGATGGCCTTTTCCTTGAGCTCACTGCGTATCTGCCTTACTCGTTCACGCGAAATACCTAGCTTCTCCCCAGTTTGTCTCAGGTTTTTAGGTTCTAAACCATACGTGGAGAGTAAAACGGGTACACAGTGTTGGCCGGGAATCTGGTTGAGGAAAAACTCGATTTCCTCACAGATATTGAGTGAAGAGCCTAAAATGGTTGCTAAAACCTCATATACATGATTACTCTCTATCGTTTTGATCTCCGCACGCCAGTCTTTAACCCAGTCTTTTATCGATTTTTCTGCAATAGGCACCTCATAGTGGAGCAATCCTCTTGATAGCTGCTTCTTGACTAATTGTACTTGCCACATAACTACTACCCATGAAATTTCATTATCTTGGGGTGTAATTGTATCTGTATTCGCTTTAACCTCAGAATCACCGAGGATTTTCACCTGATCCAGCTTATTTTTTATTTCTAAGATAGATTTTCTTCCGAGACCGGGAGTTGTTCGGAGTCTGTCCGATTCAACTAGCTGTAAGACTTCTCCAACTGTCTGAATACGGGCGCGTGTGAGGGCGTTGAAGGAACGATTGGTTAGGTTTAATTGATCGATGGAATCTTCCGGTGAAAGATTAGCATAATTTAGGAAAAGTTGATTCATAATGCAAATCCTTATCTTTAGTAAAGCACCCCGTACTTGGCAAGTACCAAATCTGCCAATTTACTTAATGTGGTAATCATAGTGCTGAATTTGTACCTGATGACAAGCTAAACATACGATTCAATACGGTTAATTCCTTTTACTATGTCTTGAAGGTATACGTCATAGGTTCGTGACATACTCTACCTGTTTTTCAATATAAGGTTTCAAGTCCGATTTAACGGACTGAACGGCAACAAGGTCAACCTTCTTCTCAAACAGATCTTCGAGGAAGAGAACAAGCCCCATGTAGTTGCGAAAAGTTGATTTTTCTAATTCAACGAGTAGATCAATGTCACTTGTAGCGTGTGCTGTTCCATTCACGTAAGATCCGAACAATCCGATTTGCTTGACCCCAAACTTCCTCAGTGTATCCCGGTTATCCGCAAGTGTCTGTTTGATAAAGTGCTTGCTGAGAACTGCTCGGTTTTCCAACTTAAAACCCTCCACTGAAGCCTTTAAGAGCATGGCTAGCAGTTACAATGCTTTTATGAAAATGATCTTTTACTCGTTTAGGTAGCGACTTAACATTATTATACATCTTTTTATGTCGTTTATCAAACGAGTCCTGTAGTATAATTACACCACGACTAAATAAAAAAATCCAAGCAGCAAATTGTCTCAGAGAATCTACGGAGGAAAAAGGAGGATAACCATGCGCGTTGAACTTTTAGCCATTGATTGCCAAAACGACTTCTGTGATCCGGGTGGCGCGCTTTATGTGCCGGGCGCAGAAAATGATATGGCCTGTTTAGCGACATTTATCGATCGGATCGGTAGTCGTCTACACAATATGCACTTCACACTTGACAGCCATCACACGGTTGATGTCGGGCATCCAATATTTTGGAAAAGTAGCGATGGTGAGCCGCCGGAATCATTTACTACCATCACGCATGAGGATGTTAAAGCTGGAAACTGGCTGCCGTATGATCCAGCGTTTACTCAACGGATGTTGGATTACACGCGGCTGTTGGAGGAAAATAATCGGTATCAACTGACGATTTGGCCCATACACTGCCGGATCGCAACGTGGGGGAGCGCGCTCTATCCTTCTGTGGATCAGGCGGTGCGAGATTGGGAGACATCTCAATTGAGGGTTGTTGATTTCGTAACGAAGGGTTCAAATATTTTCACCGAGCACTACAGCGCGGTGAAGGCGGATGTCCCGGATCCAGAAGACCCCGCCACGCAGCTCAATACCGACCTAATCCAGAAACTGGAAAGGTGTGATCAGGTGATTATTGTCGGTGAAGCGTTATCTCACTGCGTCGCAAGTACGGTGCGGGATATCGCAACCGAGTTTGGTGATGAAGGGGTGAAGAAATTTGTTATTCTTGAGGACTGTATGTCGAATGTCCCCGGCTTTGAATCGCTCGGCGATGCGTTCCTGCACGATATGTCACAACTGGGGGTGACCATTACCAACAGCGTGGACTTCATGCGATGAATCGTAGAGGGATTGGTGAAACCCCCTTGCGAAAAGGACGTTTCCAAAGAGTGGGAGGGTATTGATGATGAAACCGAAACGCAAACCCAAGACATTCGCAGGGACGGTCGCCCAGAACCTAACGCGAAAAAAGCAAGTTGAGACAATGCAGAGGCAGCTGTTAAAGCGTGCGCGAAAGGATCAAGAGCGCGAAAGAGTTACCTGATTGCACCCATCACTCCATGACAGCGTCACAATATTGCCGCAGATTCTCTTTACCGAGTTTCTCATAAACTGCTTCTCGCAGCCGATGTTGTTCCAATCCTGAGTCTTCTTTCAATAATCGTTCTACTTCTTCTGTTCCTCTAAGTTCAAGCGGTAACGATTCCGCATTCAACTGACGCAGAACGACCCGTGCACCGAGTGCCGCTGCTTCTCGGATAGACATGGCATCGGTCTTATCCACCGTGTCAAACGCCGTGTGTCCAAAACCCCTGCCGGGCGGACGACCAACCGTCGTGATACTACCGGTCGGGAGCCCCTTGAGGAAATAGGGGTAGTGATCGGAGTAGCAACTGATGCCACCCCCAACGGAGATGTCTTGCCCCATCTCTTCGGCTGCGTTTTCGATGAAAGGTTCAAAATCCGGTAACCGGTGCAGCTGAATCCCTTTTCGTCCGCCGGGATTGCCGGCAGAATCCAGGTTCCAAACAAAGCGGACATGGGTCGGATTGTCGCCTAACCCCTGGGCATCATGATACGCACCGAATAACCCGACTTCCTCATTGCTCCAAGCGATAAATCGCACAGTGCGGGCTAATCCATCCCTTGCGTGAGCCGACAACACACGCGCCATCTCTGTAACGACTACCATTCCACTGAGCGGATCGTTAGCCCCCTGCGTGATGTCGTGTCCATCGTAATGACAGCCAACAATAATGACCTCTTCGGGATGTGTTTTGCCGTGAAGTTCCCCTACGATGTTCCACGCGGTTGTGGGTCGATATTCATCGGTGGTCTTAATCCTCACACGCACTGCTCCATTTTGCTGAGACAGACGGTGAAGAAATTCCCCAGTCTCATAGGAGATCCCGATGCCGGGGATAACGGCTTCGTGATTCCAGCCAACGGTGCCGGTAACCTCGCCATAGCCGGGGTAGTGGTTTTGAAAGATGAATCCGTTTGCGTCGTATAAGATGGAGCGATCGTACTTTTCCATACGGTGGATTCCACCGCTCCGAGAAATGACAATACTATCTGCCAGACGGTCTTTCTCTTTCTCGAAATCTTTCTCAACTCCTTCATCGACGAAAACGAGATTTCCCTCCACCTCTGCAGCTGGACAGTAAGGCAGCGAGATGCACGGCACTTCGCGTGCTATCGGACTGAGAACCTCCAAGGTTGCTTCTCCACGATACCACCCATCATAGTCGTAGGCATCTTTATGGACGTTAGCCAGTCCATAGGCAGCAAATTTCTCCTCCAGCAGATCCGCGGCAAGGGCTGCGCCTTCCGTCCCACCGAATCGCGATCCAAATTCATCACAGAGCGTCGTCAGCAATGCCATGGGTTCAGTTGAGGTGTATATATCCCCAACAATTTTCTGATCTAGTTCGAGATAAGGATTGGTTGTTGACATATTGTCTTTTCTCCTTTGAACGAAACCGCAGAGGCACAGAGGACACAGAGAAGAAATAGAGGAAGCGAGAGGGTGAGTATTGGAGGGAGCGAGTATCTTTCACACCTCTACGTATCCTCGCCTCTTCCGATAAATCGAGATCCTTCCCGATTGCATCGGAACAGGCGGAACGAGACACACTACTTTTCTAATAAAACTCTGCGTTCTCCGCGTCTCTGCGGTAGAAAAGATAGCAATCAAGGTGACTCAGTTTCTCAATTCACCTCTGGCATTGACTCTACCTCGCCGGAGGTGTCTCGCTGCATCGTCGGTCTGATGACCACTGAAGGGAGGTTAGTCCGTTGTGGTAGACTCGCCATGAGGCAGATTGTTGCCGAGGTTTCGTCGACATCCACCATCTCCGGACGTGTCTCATCGGGAGGGGGAATGGGACGTTTATCGAGGATGGGAGTGTCAACTTCACCGGGAATAATGACACTCGCCCGAATACCGGTGTTCCGAAGATCGACATTGAGAAATTCCGTGAAATTGATAACCGCTGCCTTGGCGGGACCGTACGCTAATCCGCTAAAAGGTCCGGGTGTTACGCCAGCTAGGGAAGAAACATTGATAATAGTTCCCTGCTTTGCCTTCAGCATAGCTGGAACTACTGCCTGTGTGCAGTAAATTGTGCCAATCAAGTTGGAATCAAAGACGCTGCGTATCTCCTCCGGTGTAATGGTCAGCAGCCTCCGATTTTTGGAACTGTGACCGGCGTTGTTCACCAGCACGTCAATGCGACCATAGGTGCCGAACACATCTTTTGCCATCTGGTGGACGGCGGCGTGGTCAACGACATCCAGAGCGATAGCTAGGGCTGTGCCGCCATCGGCGATAATCTCATCTCTGACTGCTTCAACTTTTGACGCTGTCCTACCGATCAGCACCACTTTGGCTCCCTGCTGCGCCATCGTTATCCCCGCACCGCGCCCGATACCACTGCCACCGCCGGTGATGATACAAACTTTGTCTTGTAAACTCATCTGTCACCTCATGATTAATTGAATAGTTAGAAGTATAATTAAGGTGAGAAGATATCCGCCTTTTCTCACGTATCACGCATCACGTTTCACGCATTCAATGAACTAGTGAATTAATGAACCTCTGAGCCAATCACCTTTGACGAATCACAGAGATGTTGCATGCTATTTATCTATTCCTAACAGATCGAAGATAAACGCATACTCAAAAGCGATCTCTCTCAAATAGTCGTACCTTCCCGACGGTCCACCATGGCCCGCGCCCATCTCAGTTTTGAGAAGCAGCTGCTTATCCCCCGTTTTCGATGCGCGTAACTTCGCTGTCCATTTGGCAGGTTCCCAATAATGGACCCGTGGGTCGTTGAGTCCTGCTGTCACCAAGATATGCGGGTACTCTTTCGTCCCGATATTGTCATAGGGGGAATACGATTTGATATAATCGTAAAACTCTTTCTCGTTGGGGTTGCCCCATTCGTCGTATTCGATGACCGTTAGGGGGATAGAGGCGTCGAGCATGGTGTTGACGACATCAACGAAAGGCACTTTTGCGATAACAATCTCAAAAAGTTCTGGGCGCATATTTGTGACTGTGCCCATAAGCAACCCACCCGCGCTGCCACCTTGAATAACTAGCTTGTCGCTTGCAGTATATTTCTCAGCGATTAGGTGTTCGGCACAGGCGATAAAATCGGTAAAAGTATTCTTTTTTTGGAGGAGTTTGCCATTCTCATACCAAGGCCGTCCCATCTCTTCGCCGCCCCGGATGTGAGCGATGGCGTATATGAATCCTCGGTCTAATAGGCTCAATCGGTTTGATGAAAAATACGGTTCGCTGTTGATGCCGTAAGACCCGTATCCGTATAAGAGCAGCGGATTCCCTCCATCTTTGACCAGCCCTTTTTTGTAAACCAGCGAAATCGGGATAGACGTACCATCGGAGGCTTTGGCAAAAATTCGTTCCGATCTGTAAAGGGAGGGATCGTATCCACCAAGAACTTCGTCCTGCTTCTTCAGTTCGCGGGTTCTGGCGTCCATCTCGTAATCAAAGACTGACATCGGGGTAACGAGCGAACCGTAGTTAAAGCGGAGAGTGTTTGTATTGAACTCCGGGTTTCTACCCTGCCGGACGGTATAAACGGGTTCAGGGAAATCCACCGGGTGCTCCTCGTCCGTAGTGAAGTTGCGAACCCGGATTTTTTGGAGTCCCTCCTCTCGTTCAGAAATCACCAGATGATTCTGAAAGGCACTGACACCGTCCAGCTTTACGGTTTCGCGATGGGGAATAACCTCCTCCCAATTCTCCATTGACGGATTACTAACAGAAGCACGCATCAACTTGAAATTCACTGCCTCCGCGTTGGTAACAATGAAGAATTGATCGCCGTGATGCTCAACGGAATACTCCAATTCCGACTGGCGGGGCGAAATGACTTTGAAATCACTTGTGGGCTGATCTGCCTTCAGATAATGGGCTTCAGACGTATTGATGTTCTCCAACTCCATCAGCAGGTAAGCCTTGCTCTTTGTCTTGGAAACATCTAGGAAAAATGACTCATCTGTCTCATGATAGATAAGAACATCTGCTGCTGGATCGCTGCCGAGTAGGTGTCGGTGAAGTTTATAGGGACGTTTTGCTGCATCTAGCGTGGTATAAAAGAGGGTTTGATTATCGTTTGCCCATTCGACACTGTAGTAGGTGTTTGGGATCTGATCCCCTAACAGTTGACCGGTATTCAGGTCCTTGACGTACAGGGTATAACTCTCTCCTCCAGTCGTATCGGTGGAATACGCCAACAGTTGATGGTTTGGGCTAATTTTATAGACGCCAATTTCTAGATATTCATGCCCTTCGGCAAGGGCGTTCTGATCTAGTAGTATCTCCTCCTCCGCCTCCAAACTTCCCTTTTTTCGACAATAGATCGAATATTGTTTTCCCTCCTCGGTGCGGGTGTAATAGTAGTAGTCACCCATCTTTTCAGGGACGGAGAGATCGGTTTCTTTGATCCTGCCCAAAAGCTCTTGATACAGTTGTTCTTGGGAGACTTCGGTATGCTGCATCATCGCTTCGGTATATCTGTTTTCGGCTTCAAGGCATTCGATGACTGCCGGATTCGATTTCTCTCTGAGCCAAAAATAGTCATCAACACGCACTTCACCATGCACAGTGTCTGTTTTTGGGTCAGTTTTCGCAACGGGAGGGGTTAAAGCGGTTCCTGATGCAGTTGGGGCGGTAGTGGCTAACCAGTAAATAGTTGGTAACATCTTACCTACATCTCCTTGCGTTGATTAGACAGAGTTCAATCCAAATAGTCCATCTCCGGACGACGGTCCCAGCGAAATTGATCTTTCGGTTTGGTATGTTCCACCCAAGCCCGGATAACCTCTAGGTCTACCCGTTTCTGTTCCATCTTCTCGGCAACTGCTTCGGGATCCCAACCTGCCAGCACCTCGGTAGTCAGTTGCTCCCGTATTTCTCGGCAACTTGCATCTTGTGCACGATCCGATAGTTCGTCAGGGTCATCAGCCAGATTAAAAAGCTGTGGCTCTTGACCGTGGTAGTAATTCAGTTTCCACTCATCCCGTCGAATCATCCTATGCAAGCAGTCCTCGTAGGTACAGTATTCGGAGAAGGCGAGATCTTCCCACTCTGTGTCAGGATGACGCACCAGATCGAGCACGCTTCTGCCGCAAGCATTAGGCAGGGGTGGTGCACCGAGAGCTTCCAGCATTGTCGCGTTCAAGTCGAGCGAACTGAGAACGCGATCACACTGGACACCTTCCGGCAAGGCTCCGGGCCAAGAGAGGATCGCTGGTACTTTGACCGAGGCTTCGTAAAACGTGCGCTTCATCCACAATCCGTGTTCGCCCATCTGATCCCCGTGATCGGAACTATAGATGATAAGCGTGTTCTCTGCTAGGTCATTCTTTCGGAGTGCTTCGAGAATCTCACCAATCATGATATCCATCCGCGTCACTAACGCCCAATATGCCGTCCGTACTCTAAGAATCTCTGCTTCGGAAACATCTACGAGATTGCCCCACTCTCGCCACCACTTGAAGTAAGGGTGAAGTGCGTCGGAGTACGGTTCGGGATGTTTGGGGAGAGTCATGACATCTTGATAGAGTTCATAGTCCTCTCGACGTGCTACATAAGGCGAATGCGGTAGCATGAATCCCACAGAGAGAGAACTGTTCCGTTGGCAGACCTGCTCGCTTTTGCACGCCGAGCCGGTCTAAGTAGTTGACGGTCGCAGCGGTCACGTCTTCATCGTGAACCTGATAGCTGCTTTGACCGGATCCTGCTTGTTGCAGGCTAGCACGCATATTTTTCGGGGCGACTCCGTTACCGGGGTAATTGCCGCCGTGGTCACCGACCAGACGCTCCGCATAGCCGTGCAGTTGATCGGGTCCCAATCCGTGCATCCGCCCAATCAACACCGGCTGGTAGCCCGCCGCTCCCATCGCGTGTGCGAACGTGGGAATACCGGAATCCATGATGTGATTGTTCGTCCAGACCTCGATTTCAGATGGATACCTGCCTGCCAACATCGACATCCGTGAGGGCACACAGACCGGTGACGGACAGTAGACGTTTGTGAAGTGGACTCCCTTTGCTGCTAAACTATCGAGATTCGGTGTTTGCACCAGCGGATCGCCGTAACAGCCGATGACTGCGGGATTATGCTGGTCGGAGTGGATGTACAAAAGGTTCGGACGTTCTGTATCTGTTCCCATTATCGTTTTATCCTTTGTTTGTCTCAAAGAGGAGCATCTATTTTATACCGGAACACTACAAAATTTATCCAACTAACAACAATGCGAGGACAAAAAATTTCATCCAAGGTATACCTGCACCATCGAAATTGAATGCGGTGGCAATGTAACTGCGAACGGATTAGACGGGATCTCCAATTTCCGTTTCACCAGTTTTACGTTTTCTTCACCAAAGTTGTTTGTCACTATCGGATCTTCGCCGGTGATTTCAAACAGCAGGCCATCGCCCTTGAGATTCCCATGTTGATTTTCGATTGCGACCGGCAGCGCCTCCGTCTGATGCCTGTTAATCAGGTTAATCGAAATGCGTCCGAGATCTGGCTGGTAGCTCGCAGAGGCATCAAGATATGGAACTTTGCCGTGCTGTTCCGTTTCAAAACAGTCCGAATCCCAGTGTGCATTGAGGGCAATCGTTCCATTTTCGAGGGTATGCAGTTGCAGGGGCCAAAAGATTGTTTGAAAAAACAGTCCTTCTGTGTTTGTGTGGATCGGCGCAATGACGTTGACCAACTGCGCCATATTTGCTAGCTTGATCGCGTCCGCATGACGGAGGAAAGCGTTGAGGAACATCCCGACTGCCAAGGCATCCTGCAATGTGTATCGCTCATGTCGTGGATGTTCAGGATCGTGGCTATACATCACATTCCATTCGTCGAAGGCGATTTTCAGTTTCTTCCCCTCCTCCGAGTAATACACCCCAACGTCAATGATCCCGCGAGCTGCCCGTATAAATTTCTCAATATGTTCAGATGCGGCCATGTACTCGTAATAACCGCCGTACCAATCGCCGACGTACATGTGGATGGCGAGGTAATCGGCGATGTCCGCTAATTTCTCGACTACTACCTGATTCCACTTCATATCGGAGGCATTTTGCTCAAATGAACCACAGGCAGCCAGTTCGATATTTTTATCGACTAGTTTCATCACTTTTGCGTATTCGTACGCAAGGGCAGCGTATTCCTCCGCTGGCTTGTGTCCAATTTTCCAATGCCCTGAAACCTCATTGCCCAATGCCCAATATTTCACACGATACGGTTCGTCGTGCCCATTTTTCCGACGGAGATTGGCGTAGTAGGTGTCCTCCACCCCGTTGCAGTATTCCACCCAATGCTGCGCCTCGTCCATTGTGCCGTTTCCCATATTGACGCAGATGTAGGGTTCTGTCCCGACTTCACGACAAAATTGGATAAACTCATCTGTCCCGAAGCGGTTCGATTCGACCGTATTCCACGCCAACTCCATCTTGCGTGGACGTTCATCCTTCGGACCGATGCCATCCATCCAGTGGTACGCTGAAACAAAGTTCCCACCGGGCCAACGGATGTTCGGGACCTTTAACGACTTGATGGCTGCAAGCACATCCCGCCGAAACCCGCTTTTGTCCGATAACGGTGAGTCTTCTTCGTAGATACCGCCGTAAATGCAACGCCGGAGGTGTTCAATGAAATTGCCGTAGATATTCGGATCTATCGCGTCAATCTGCCGGCGTGAGTCAACCAAGATTATTGCCATGTTCCCTCCCTATGCTACCAGAACCACACCACGTACAACGGTGTCTCGATAATCACGCTCAAAATTGACCAGTAACATCCACTTGCAACATCTCCCAGAATAAGTCCTAGGAAGAAGGGCAGGAAACGCCGGTATAATCGTGCTCCACCAACCTTGAAAACGATGAATTTAATAGTTCCACATAGGATTAAGGCGAACCAGTAGTGATCCATGGTACCGCCGTTGATGCCCATCGCATACCCGACCGGATGCAGAGGCCACCAGATAAATTTGAGCCGTAGAAGCCCTAGCAACATGGTGAATGCGAATCCTAGACCGATTGCCATGGTGCCAAAAACATCCATCTCACGGGGGAATTGGAACCAACCGGAGAGTTGGTTGTAAACACCCTGTCCCGGTCCCAACACCTGTCCGGGAGCGTCTACAGCAATTGAGGCACCGAAGTCGTACAAACAGTAGAGGTAAACAAGAAAGGCGATGAAAACACTGGGCGCAATTCCAAGGAGCATGACCACCATCAACCGGCGATAGTTAATTCCGGTGCGTTGGGCCAGCTTGAAACCTTCAAGTTGGTGAGGCATCGGGTGGCTTCGGTTTGAACCGTTGAACCACGAGAACAGTGAGAACAGCGTCAGATCGCTCTTACCGAAAGCCGTCACACCCGCCACCGATGTCAGAATTGTCTGTGGATTGACGCCCCCCATGTTATGCACAGGCGGACCGAGTTCAGCGCGAATGCGTGTAACAGCCGCTGCAATAATCATATATAAGCCAAAGAAGAGTGGGAACACCCACGCGGACATTCCTGCCTGACTGGAAATTACATAGAGGAGAAGAAGACAGATCACGATCCCGATGACAGCAGATCGATAGCGCACCGGTTCTTGCGAATCATCAAGGGACGTATTCATGCCAATCACACGCTTTAGAATGTCCAGAAAATGTTTCCGCCCCGCCCAAATTGCCATTGCAATGATTGCGAGGAAGGCACCAACCGCTTGGTTCGGTAGGAAGGGGTAGTAGGGGATCGTATACAAGCCAGCAGCCCGTCCGCCGATAAATTGTGCTTTTCGGACCCAGTAGAAGAACGCCATTGAGAAGCTTAAATCGATCGGCAGCAGAAAACACAACCCGATCATGAACAATCGTAGATGAAAATAGGTTGTTCCAATCGCGTCCCACGGTTCATTGTTCAGCCATAGGGCGAGATCCGCAGTCGGCTCGCGGATCGGTATCAGGGGGACGGATGGATACAGAAAATTGAGTCCGTTGATAATTTCGATTGCTGCTGCGATTCCAAATCCCCACCACATTGCACGGTTCTGAAAGAAACTCATTCCCGGAGCTGTCATATCGAGCGGCAATTGGGCAATCGGATACGGCATCCTTTCATGTTCAATCCATTGGCGTCGGATGAAAACGTTCAAGAAGGCAACGAGAAAGAAGATCAGCGTGGCGATTGCTGTCCAGCTCAGGATAGGTGCTATCCAGTAGCGCAAATACCCATCGGTGAAGAAATTTGCGCCGCCTTCGTAAAATGGACGTGCCATCTCGGTGTGTTCCATGACAAGCCACTTTGGGAGATGGGGATGGATAAGCTGCTTCCATTCATTTTCAGGCGAAGCGAACCAGAACGCATGGGTGAGTGGACCCATGAGGCTCACCATGTTGTCGTGGGCGATCACCGATGTCGTCGTCGCCATCATAATGTAGATGACGAGTAGTTCGGCTTGGGTCAGTGCATAGTTGGGAAAGAACCGGTGGACGCCAGCGTTCACAAGGGCGAGGGTGAAGACGATGAAAATTACATTCATCGGGATGGAAGTTGCAGAGAAATGGAAGCCATGCCAGACCATTTCGACCATGGCAATCCAATACGCGTTCACGGGCATGAGGATAAACCCTAATAGCACGGCACGTAAGGTAATCCGCGACTCGGAACGCGGGGCTGGAGATGTTCTCATAGAATTAAGCGTAATGCGTAAAAGCTGAAAGTGGGAAAACGTGATGCCTGAGACGTGAAAAAGGGCAGAAACCTCCTCACATTTTACGTTTCACGTTTCATTGTTACGGATTTACCCTTGGGATCGTCGTCCTGGATCTCGATAAATAACACGGCCGCGTGTTAAATCGTAAGGCGACAGTTCGACAAGGACTTTATCTCCCGGCAGAATTCTGATGAAATTCTTCCGCATTCTGCCAGAGATGTGTGCCAGGATCTCATGTTTATTATCCAATTCAACCCGAAACATGGCATTGGGTAGGGTTTCGATCACTGTCCCTTGTACCTCGATTTTGTCTTCCTTGGCTCGGACTCGGGATTGGACACCATCTCTGGTTTCCTGAGTCTCTTGCTCTGCGCGAACCTCAATCTTATCCTTACGAAATTCACGCTTATTTTTCTTTTTATTTCTGGTTTTTCCTGCGCCTGGTGCGGGACCTCTACCTTGCGCTGGACCTCTGCCCTGTGAAGGTCCTCTACCTTGTGAAGGTCCTCTGCCTTGTGCAGATCCCCTTCCTTGTGAAGGTCCTCTACCTTGTGAAGGTCCTCTACCTTGTGCAGGTCTATTTCTATTTGGCGATGGGCCTCTTCCTTGTGTAGGTCTTTTGCCTCTCACTTGTATACATCTCCTCTGTATGGGTTAAAGGGTTATCAAAATCTTCCAATCTATAGCTCCGTCATTCGTGACGGAGAGTTGTCAATGGTCTTCGAGACTGAAAATTTTGCCTTTTTCGATGACGAGTGTGCGAAGATACTTCGCTGCTGCTTGGAGTTGGGATTGGGCGTTGCCTTCGTCACTGCCGGTCGAAACCAGATCAACAGGCATATACTGATTGTCATCGCGTCGCAAGGCGACATAGGCTTTTAAGTAGACGTTTGGGTGTTCACCCATTACTTGTTGCAAAAGCGGCGAAACTTCCGCCTCAAACATATTTACATGTACGCGCAATGTTGCAATTTTCGCGCTATAGCGTTCAGCAATCAACGGCGCAATGTAGGCTTCAAAAATGGACTTCATCTCCCGCGGCGGACCGGGCATCAACAGAATCGACGACGAATCTTTTGTAACACGAACACACGGTGCCCAACCGACCGGATTTTGAAAAACTTCGGCGGTTTCGGGAACAGTCGCCATATTAACCATGGCATCGGTCACGTCATCACGGTTCGTTAACTCCCGTCTCTCCATAAAAGAGGTTAATGTTTCCTCATGTACAACAGGTTGTACCCCGAGGATTTTTGCGATGCTCTGCACTGTCATGTCGTCGGGAGTTGGTCCAAGTCCCCCGGTTGTAAGGATCAGATCTGTTTTCCGGTGAATGGAATCCTCAATGGCTTCATACATTTCGTCAAACTCATCTCGAAGCATCGTCACACGACGCAGCTGGCCGCCTAACTGAAGAATCTGCTGTGCAATCCAGTGAGCATTGGTATCTTGGATCTGCCCTAGGATTAACTCGGTTCCAATTGAAAATAACTCAATAACGGGCGTGCGTTCCAACCTAACCTCCTCATCGCTCAAGAGCTCATTGGTTATTCGCCTATTTATCACAACTTTTGGTCAAGGAATTGAAATGCCCCAACCCCGTGAAAACTATGGGCAGCTTCAAACACCTCAAGTCCTAACTGATCCTCAGCACCAAAGGCGCGAAAAATTTCTTGCGCTTGGTCAAATGCAAATCGGGTCGCATCAATTGGGAAGATGGTATCTTCCGTGCCGGATTCGACGAACATCGCCCGCGGCGCAATCAAGCCAGCAATGTCATACATCTCTGCATACTTGAGAACACCGGGGATATAGTTGTCGATACAGTGGTTGATACTCAAGATACTGTCACGGAATGTATTGAAATAGCCGCTGACGACAGCCACCTTGAACCGCTCATCTATTGCTGCTGAATAAAATGTTGTCGTCCCACCGCCGGAGATTCCCATGACGCCGATACGGTTCATGTCAATTTCAGGACGTGTTGAAAGGTAATCGAGAGACCGCATCGCATCGTAGACTCGCCAGCCAATCATCGTTTGCCCAAGCAGAAAGGCTGCCCCGGAAGCAGGCAGACATGATGAATTGCCCGCTCCCCGTTGACACGCTGCTTCATCTCGACGATGTCCGAACCCAAACTGTTCAATTGCCAACGCAGCATACCCTCGGTCTACACACTGAAGGGCAAAATCGTTTTGATATTCGCCGTATTCGGTTCGCATTGTGCCATCCTCCTGAATTCCAACGATGTCATCGACACCACGTCCGTGTCCATGCAGACAGAGGATGGTGGGCCCCGGCGTTTCAAAATCTTTAGGCAGCAGCAAATAGCCGAAAACGGTCATATTGGGACGGCTTTGGAACAGCACCGTTTCACGGGTATAGGTTGAGAATTCCTTCGTTTCCGTGACTCTGGGCAGCAATTCGCATCTCTCGTCTGGAAAATCACCGAGAAGTTCAATGAGTTTCGCTCTCAAATCGCGCTGCCAACCCTCCGCCCCCCCTTTATCCCCCCGCTGGCGGGGGGAAAAGGGGGATGCCTGAAACGCCATCGTGCGAGCGGCGTGATCGTACATTTCATGTGAAAAGGCTAAGGTATCTAAGTGGTCTTGGGACATCTGAAATTCTCCATGCTAATCCCACAGTCTGGTGCTGAAGTATCGCTCCCCAAGGTCGTTGAAGACGGTAACGATAACCCCTTCTTGAATCTCTTTAGCGACTTCATAAGCACCCTGTAGGTATCCTCCGGAGGACTGACCAACAAACCATCCTCGCTTTGCTAGGCGGCTGCACATGTCATACGCATGATCGATGGTAACAGGGATCTTTTTGTCAATGATACTCTCGTCGAGAATCTCCGGAACAATGTCTTCGGGTCTCCCCATCGGCTTGAGCCCCTCAATACCCGGAAATTCATCGGGAACAATACCACAAACTTGAATATCTGGATTGTGCTCTTTAAGGCGGTGTCCAACGCCGGTAATTGTTCCTCCTGTGCCAACCCCTGCGACAAAGTGGGTGACATGTCCCGCTGTTTGTTTCAGAATTTCTACCCCTGTTGTATCATAATGCGCCCGCCAGTTGTTATCGTTCTGATACTGGTCGGCAAAGTAATACTTGTCAGGTGTTGTTTCATGGCGACGATGGACTTCGCGGAGGGCTTCATCGTAGCCAAGGATTGCGTCTGTGTAGATGATGTTTGCACCGTGCGCTTGAATTCGCTTTTTTCGTTCTTCACTGGCGTTGCTGGGAATGACCAATTCAACTTGGTAGCCTAAAACAGCACCGATCATGGCATAAGCGATTGCGGCATTTCCAGAACTCGAATCGAGAACAAACTTGTCGCGTGTTAGCTCGCCGGATCGGATGGCTTCCGTCAACATACGCAGTACAGGCCGATCTTTAATAGAGCCGCCCGGATTGTACATCTCTGCTTTTGCATAGATGTCTACATCGGGCAACTCATCGGCGAATAGGTCTATTTTGACCAGCGGTGTATTTCCGATCTGTTGAAGAAGCGGATAGTTTGAGAGAGAAACGGAGCCGGTCGATTGTTTGCTCATTTAGGATGTTACTTCCTTTTTCTAATGGAGTTTTATAGGAGATTGCTGTCGAGCAGTTTTGAAAAATGACTCGTAATACACTGCACTGTACGGAACGCGGATCTGCGTTCCTTACTCCGCTTGAGTCAGCCGCTGCTCAATTAACGAGCGAATATAGTCTTTAGCGGTGTCTCCGGTCAATTCACCGCTGAGAATGTCGGTCACTTCAAATTCCGCTAAACGCAAGGTTGGTTTCAGTCCATGCAACGGCGGTAGCCAATCTCGGAATGTATCGAAAAAGGCGCGTTGTGCAGCTCGGCCGTTAATAAACGGAAAATCTGCTGTCTTTCGTCGAAAACGATCTGTCCCCTTCTGAATCGCCATCTCTTGATGTTTTACACACAATTGGAGGTATGCGTGGCGATCAAATCCTAGAGCCAAGTCTTCCGAATAAAAGTCCAAAGTTATCTGACGAAATACTGTAAAATGTTGTAACTCGTCAAATTCAAAGATAAAATTGTAGGGCGCGGGGAAATAGGCATCGGGGGTTAAGTATCCATCTGCTTTTGTGGATAAGCCCTCCCAATCACCGCCCATCTTCTCAAAGAGGTTGACAATTCTCGGATAATATTCACCGAAATGGGCTGGGGACGGTTTGTTTATCAGCCAATCGAACTGAGCACGCCGTTCAGCAGGAACCCCCAACACCTCCTCAACGAGCGCGATGATGCCGATTTCAAGACGCATGTTATGCGACGGCTCCTCCACCACTAATTACCTAAATCGAACAGGTTGTCCTAACCGTACAAAGTTTTGAGATCCCACCGAATCAAAAGCATACCACAAATTCGATCTTCTTTCAACTGTAAATTACGCCAATCAATAATCCTCGCTTTCAATACTTGCATCGGTTATAATTATATCTGATTGCTTAATCTATTCCAATTAAGGATACATCCCGTTACGATCGGGACGCTTCAGTACCCGTCAGCCAGTCTATGAAAGGAAAGAAAATGACAAATCTGCTTGATGATGCCCAAATACAGCAATTCATCACCGACGGCTATATCACTGTCCGAGCCGACTACCCTCCCGACTTTCACCAAGACATCTACCAACAAATTGAGGCGATGTTTGAAGGTGAGGGTAACACCGGCAACAATATCCTGCCACGCGTCCCCCAGATTCAGAAGGTCTTCGATCATCCGACGTTAAAGGGTGCTTTGACCAGTCTGCTTGGGGAAGGTTACATCATGAACCCCCACCGGCACTGCCATCTCAATCCCCCTGACAGCAGAGGGCAGCAGTGGCATAAGGATTGTTATGTCTTCGATCACAATATGCGCCACCCACGCTTTCAGTGGGTGCTTGCGCTCTACTATCCTCAAGATACGACCGAAGACATGGGACCAACAGGGCTGCTGCCCGGCAAGCAGTTTTACAAAAAAGTGAGCCATGCCGATCCGCAACTAGCGAGTGAGCCTGCATCACCCCTATGCGGCGAAGCCGGCACTGTCTCACTCGTTCACTTCGATGCGTGGCACCGGGCAACGCCGAATCTTAGCACAAAGAAACGATACATGCTCAAGTTTCAGTTCGCGCGTATGCAGACACCTCAAGGGCCTTCGTGGAATCACAAACATCGTGAATGGGAAGGCGACCCAAACGATGAAAGCCGAGCCACATCGGTAGATGTCTGGAACTGGCTATGCGGAAACCATTCGCCCCCGGAGCCAGATGCGTCGGGAGATACAGCGTCAACTTTGATCGCAGCTTTGGGGGATAAGTCAGAAACCGTTCGTCTGAACGCCGCCTATACACTAGGAAGGATGGGGGAATCTGTCGTGCCTGCGTTAATTGACACTATGCGGAAGGAAACCCTTGCATCAATTGAGGAAACGACCGCCAAACCTCCTGACAATTTACACGGCACCAATCCGACCGCCGGCTATGCGGCGCAAGCGTTGTCTGCGATTGGCTTACAAGCAATTCCAGCACTAGTCGAGACATTGGCTGATGAACATTGGTGGGTACGTGCAATGACTGTGGATGTGTTGACGAAGATTGGACAGTCAGCGGGAGATGCGGCACCGGCATTGATGAAACGCGCGAATGATGAACATTGGTGGGTGCGTCGCAATGCGATTGAGGCATTGGGAACCATTGGGTCTTGCAGCGCAGACCCAACACCGCTACTGGTTGACGCGGTCCGAGATGAAGACTACCGGGTACGCCGTAACGCCGCCCTCACTTTGGCGAAGCTGGGAAAACCCGCAGACGAAGCCATACCTGGGCTGGTGGAGATGTTAGAGGACGAGAATCGGTACAACCGTTTTTATGCGGCAAATGCATTACGACGGATTGACACATCTGCCGCACGAGACGCGTTGATGAACGCACTTTTCACCGCCCGATGGTGCTCCATTACCACGAAGGATAATCAGTATTAGAGAAATACATCTTTCCGTGAGATTTTAATATCCCAACCCTTTTGAAACCTCATCAATTGTCTCTTTCAGCACATCAACAGTTTCGAGGACTTGCGACTCGTTGATTGTGAATGGAGGGCTAATGGCGATGTGATCGCCAGCCACACCGTCAATCAGTCCGGGTGCGCCCGGCATTATTAGAACACCTTTATCAAAAGCCAGATCTACGACGGCTGAGGTCACGCCTTTTGAAACGTCGAACGGTGTTCCTTTCTCTTTGTCCGCAACAAATTCGATGCCAGTCAGCAACCCTTTCCCACGAATATTCCCAACAATTGGTGACGCTTGTAGCGGCTTCAGCTTTTCAAGCATCAGATCTCCCATCCGTGCACACTGTGTAACAAGGTCATGCTTCTCAATATAGTTCTGCACGGCGAGCGCGGTGGCGCATGAAAGGGGATTCCCGCCGTAAGTATGTCCGTGCGTAAAGCTGCTCGATTTCTTATAGATCGCATCGTAGACTTTTTCGTGGGCGATCGTTGCAGCGATAGGGGTATAGCCGCTGCTCAACCCTTTCCCGGTGGTCATAATGTCAGGGACGACATCCCAATGCTCAATAGCAAAGTTGACGCCGGTCCGCCCGAATCCGGTTACGACCTCATCGGTAATCATCAGGATGTTGTGTCGATCACAGATCTCCCGAATGGTAGGATAGTAGTCCGGTGGGGGTGCCACTCCCGCTGCGGACGTGCCGAGGATCGGTTCGGCGATAAACGCGGAGATATACTCGCTGCCTTCCTGATGAATCACGCGCTCAAGTTCGTCCGCGCAGGTGAGATGACAGTCCGGATACTCCTGTCCGTAGGGACAGCGATAGCAGTAAGGGGCTGGAATGTGCGGAAAATCGAGCAGGTAGGGAACATAGTCGTCCCGCCATGATGTCCGCCCGGACATTGACAGCGCACCGATTGTATTGCCGTGCCAGCTTTGCCACCGCGAAACCACCTTATACTTTTTGGGATTGCCGGTCTCAATATGATACTTGCGCGCCATTTTCATGGCAGATTCTGTCGCCTCGGAACCGCCGGAGACAAAGAACACTTTTGAGAGTCCCTCCGGTGCCATATCGTCGATTTTCTGGGCGAGATCAATCTGCGCTTGCGTGAGGAAACGGCTGTATGTGAAACAGACTTGGCTCGCTTGTTCGCCCATGACATCGGCAATCTCTTTGACGCCGTGGCCGATGCTTACCACGTGCACCCCTGCACACGCATCAAGATAACGTCTGCCATCTGTATCAAATAGATAGACCCCCTCGCCGTGAGAAATTTGTTGCCATTGCTGCTTCAGCGTTCTATGAAAAATATGATCGTCGTTCCGAGCTTCAGCCATTCAATTTATCTCCTTATGTCAATAAAATTATGCACTTACTCCAAATGGGAAAATTAAGGTTCAATTCTTTTGGCGTTTCGGTGGGGTTGCAGAGACGCCTTCCATACCGCCGCTGACTCTGAGCACCTCGCCCGTAATCCAAGACGCTTGCGGACTACATAGAAAAGCAACACCACGGGCGATGTCAGTCGGCTCGCCCCACCGTCCCAACGGGATGGCGCTGCGGATGCGCTCGATCATCTCGTCCTCAGTGATGTTAAGCGTCTCGCAGCGTTGTGCCATGTTTCTTTTGTTAAACTCGGTGTAAACTGGACCCGGACTCACGGCATTCACTCGCACACCATACGCTGCCAACTCCAACGCCAATGTCTTGGTCAAGCTGATTATGCCTGCCTTTGCTACGTTATACGCTGCGACTAATGCCGCCGGATTTTGACCGTTGATCGAGGCGACATTAACGATGCATCCCTGTTCCTGACGCTCCATAATCCCACCGGCAGCACGGCAGCAGTAGAATGCCCCGGTCAAAGTAGCTTTTAACACACGATCCCACTCCTCATCGCTCAACTCCACAATGGGGGTGACCTGCTGACCCACGCCGGCGTTATTGACCAAGATATCCAACCGTCCATGTTCACTGGACAACCTTTCAAAGAACGCTGTTACCTCGACACTGTCGGTGATATCCAAGTGAGCTGCATGTACCTTCAAACCATCAGTTCGTAGTTTGTCGGCTTCCGTTTCAGCCTTATCCAGTTGCAGGTCAGCGATGATTGTCGTTGCACCATCGCGGGCAAGTTGCTCTACGATGCCGAGACCTAGCCCTTGTGCTGCTCCTGTTACCACTGCAATTGAGCCATCAAGATTTTGTAAAGAAATTCTATCATTGTCCATGCACAGACCTCATTTCTTCCGAAATAGCGAAACTATCTCAACCTCTCTGCAATTTTCCATTGTCAGATTTGGTGCCTTTTGCTACAATGGATCGATACTATGAAGAACCATCAAAGGAGGAAATCCAATGGCTACTTACATTGCGTTGGGACGTTATACGCAACAAGGCATACAGAATATCAGAGAAGGACCTGCGCGCACTAAAGCTGCCCAAAAAAACGCTCAGGCACTTGGCGCGGAATTTAAGGCATTTTATATCGTGATGGGTCAGTACGACTTTGTCACGATCATTGATGCACCGGACGATGAAACCGCAGCCAAGTTCGCGCTTACCACCGCTGCGGAGGGTAACGTCCGCATTGAGACCCTTCGCGCCTTCACGGAAGATGAATACGGGGAAATTGTTGCTTCTCTACCCTGAGTTGTTTTTGGTGCACAACCCATATCATACAAAAAACACCTTAAAACAATTGTAATACACTCCTGCACTAGCGGGTCAATGCTCCGATATCCTCAACAGTATGCGCCAAGTGGGTTGGAGTTGCACGTTGTAATTCTAAAATCGATCCATACCCATAAGTCACCGCAATTGAGTCAATCGCATTACCTTGAGCACCAATGATATCGTGTTCCCGATCTCCTACCATCACTGCGCCATTTTCTTTCGGTTTTCCCAGCGTCGATAATGCGTGTGCAATAATCTCGGTCTTTGAAACCCTTGTTCCGTCAAGGTGACTTCCAACAACGGTAGTGAAATATTGATAGAGGTTAAAGGAATTTAAGATCTGGTTGGCAAAAACGGTCGGTTTCGATGTTGCAACAATTAGCTGCTTCCGCTTATTTTTCATCCGACCGGTATAGCTCTTTCAGACGGCGTACGTACTCTCGATCTCGTTTTTCGACTGCCTCATCGAACTTATTCGGGTCAACAAACCACGGCTTCCCTTCTGCCATACGCTCACTGATTTTCTCAGCGGCTTCGTCACGCGGTTGGGATCTGCTGCGCCGCCTAGTTCGTATATCTGCGGGCCATTTCCAGATACCCGCTAAATCGTAGTGGAGAAACGGACCTTCGTGAGGCATACGGAAACCGAAGGTAGCTTGGATGCCGAGTTCAATCTCTTCAGCCGTTGCCACCCCCTCTGCCCACAATCGACTCGCCTCGCGTCCCATTGCGCCCTGTATCCGGTTCAGCAGGTAGCCCGGCAATTCTTTAAGCACCCGGATTGGGATCTTTTTGACCTTTTTCATCAAGTTATAGATGATGTTATATGTTTCGTCGGTCGTGCCGGGACCTTTAGCCACCTCAACGCCGGGCACGATGTGCGGCGGTGCGAAGTAGTGCGTCAAACCGATCTTGTCTTGCCGCTTGACATCTGCGCCGATATCACTCATGACAAATCCGGAGGTGTTGCTGACAATGATGGTGTGGGGTGGGCACAGTTGATCCAATGTATTAAAGAGAACCTGCTTGTCTTTCAACCGTTCGACAATGACTTCGGTGATGAAATCACTTTGTACTGCCAAGTCCTCCAAATCGGTGGTGGTTGTGATCCGGCTAATGGTGTCATCGGCTTGGGCTTGGGTTATCAGCTCCTCCTCGACAAATAGATCCATAGCAGCCTTGATGTTTCTCATAGACTGCTGCAGGAGTGCATCGCTGAGGTCCCTGATAACCGTGGGATATCCACCGAGCGCAAAGTTTATGGCGATGCCGAACCCCATGGTCCCACCTCCGACAACCCCTACCTTTTTAACGTCCGCTAACTCCATATTCGCCTCCCGTATTTGCTAGTGCTTGTCATAGTCTCCATCATTGGACGAACCGTTAGAGGGGATCTACAATTTTCCGAAGCCCTTCACCAAGCTGAACTAGGCTACTTTGGTATATAAATCGATCCCACCCCATGCAGAAGTGGCGGACACCTAGATCAATATACCGTTTTGCTTCTTCAGGTAGGCTAATTTCGATCCGTGGGGCAACATCATATTCTATTGACTTCTTGATGACAAGTTCTTCAAATGGTTGTATCTCCGGTGTGTTCATTAGGTTCGGTTCACCTCTGGAGAAACCAAAATCTGCGGGGCCCCATTGGGTCATATCAACCCCTTTTTCTTTTGCGACAGTTAGAACCTCGTCGATATTCTCAACTGCTATGTTTTTCTCAATCATAATCAAAAACACAATCGAATTCAGATCTTCAATATAGCCGTCTGCGCTATAGCCACCTAATGCTGAACGGCGGATCTTGACTCCCATGTGTCCACCGACAGCCGGGAGGTCCGGTCTTATCGCCTGATGGCATCGGTCAACATCCTCTACAGTACGCACATCCGTAAAAAGCACTGCCTTAAAACCCGCGCCGATCGAAGCTTGCGCCCAAAAACTCTCACTTTTCTGGTCTAGCTTTGTCATCAGCGGTAGGTTGCCACACTGGCCCGAACGTGCCATGTGGTAGAGTAGTTGCATATCAAAAGTGCTATACTCGGCACAGAACTCGCCGTAGTCAAACAGACCGGTGTCTCCAATGATTTCTGGAAGATCCGGGTCGCTAGAGAGATAGTGTGTGCCGATGGTTGGTTTCCCTTGATTGAGTTTCTCACGAAACGTATTAGCCATTACCATATAACCAATTCCTCCTCCCCGATAAATCGGGATTTTCAACTTGTGATTCTACTGACAGTTTAATCCTTGCGAAGGTATTAGACCTCCGCAAGGATGAAATTCTATGTAAGCTGGTGATAACTAGAGAAACATCGTGATGCCCATATTAATATATCTATCGCGATCGTTTGGGTCAATACCCCGGAGGCAGACCGCAACACCGGTGCCCTGCAGCTGCTCTGCCACATGCTGCGCACAGTCATCAAGGGTTTTGAGCGAGTGGTGCGGATAGCTTTCTAGGCTGAAGCTCAAGTCTGCTGGTCCAAAAGAAAGGCAATCAATCCCCGGCTTAGCGAGTTTTCTCGCATTGGTGACCGCATCCACCGATTCTATCTGCATCCAGAGAACACCGTTTTCGTCCCACCATTGTGCATACTCAAGGCGTCCGCTGTGTTCCGGCGCGACCTTCCGAGAGGGACCACCCCAACTGCGCTTGCCAGTTTGTGGATAGTAAAAGAAATTAATGGCTTCATCAACCGTCGATTCAAGTTCCACCTGCGGCACCTCAATGCCTGTCGGTCCCAAATCTAGGTAGTTGCCGATAAGGTAGGCATTGCGGGTGTGCTTAATCCGGAATTGAACAGGCATATCAAATTCGTCTGCAACCTCGCAAAAAGTTTTCAGTCGTTCTTCATTAAATGCGGAGTGCTGACTGTCGGTATTGATGAAATCGAAATCTGCCCCGTCAAGAATCGCTCTGAGGTCATCCGGATCCGATGCGACAGGGGCGCCCCGCCCGATAAGTACCTCTCCATCACGTATACGTTGTTTCAAACTCTTTTCTGCCATCTGATACTTCCTTTCTGACCTGATTTTGTTAGATGAGAACTTCCAATCTAATATTCACAATGTTGTAATACTCATCGTAGATGAACAACATAGGGACTTTCACCGCTAGATTTGGAAAGTCTTCGTAAGTCATTGTACCCGTTTTTCGCTTTCCGATCAACAAAAATCAGAGATCATTTGCCTGCAATTGTTCAAAAGTTGGGAGCTAATCGGGGTCATTGACACTCAATTTGGAGTTGTGATATACTAGCTCAAACAGTCATGAGAAGCGCATACTACTTGTCGATGGGATCGACAGATACGAAAATCGGAGACATATTCCATAAAAAAACTACTTTGGATATTCTTTATAATCGGCGTTGCGGTATTCGTCTTAGGAGGGAAGCATGTCAACAGAGGCAGCGTTACACCAGTTGAAAATGAATGGCTATTGTGTCCTTGAGGGGATCATCCCGGATGACAAAATTGATGAAGTCCGAGAGGGTGTGGTAGCAGCGCAAGCGGCGCACCACAAAAAGGCAGAAGCGGAACTCGCAAAGACACGAGCGCGGGGACACCGTGTGGGTGTTCAGGGGGTTGCGAATCTGAGAGGGGTCATCAACGAAACCCAGACCTTCGCTCCGTACTTGGCAGATGCGCGAATTATGGCGATCACCGATGCGTTGTTCGGATCGTATGTGCGGATTTCTTGCACCGATTGTGTGATTAACTATCCGGGAAATGAGCGAGGCTACTGGCATTCGGATTGGCCCTACAATCAAACCAACGCAACGCACATCCCCGCTCCATATCCGGACACAATCATGCACCTCTCAACGATTTGGATGCTAACTCCATTTGGACCCGAAACGGGCGGCACCTACATCATTCCCGGAAGCCATAGAACCGACGAAAATCCTTCCGCAGCAGGGATAGCCGGAATCGATCCCGATGCTCCATATCCTACTGAAACACAGGTTTCGGGTCCCGCGGGTAGCGTACTACTCTACGACAGCCGACTTTGGCACGCAGTGCCGCCGAACCGTAGTGACAAACCCCGCGTTGCGATTATTGTCCGCTATGCGCCATGGTGGCTTAATCTGAATCCTACACAGGCTGGAAATCCAGAACACACCCAAATAGTAATCGAGACGGATGGAAAAAATTACGATTCTCCTCTCATACGATCAGATGTCTACGAGTCACTGCCTGAAAATGTGAAACCGTTATACCGGCATTGGGTAGAAACATAGACTATCCAAGCCGAACGCCATTAATAAACCAGGCTATCCCTTTAGTTGTAAGGGGGTTGCCAACATCAGCAGACCTCTGTCAACCCCAAAGGATAAGAAACTGATTTGAGCACAGAGGAGGTAGGACAGATGCAACGGAGATACAATCTCACACATTTCATTTTAGCTGGCGTTGTTGTCTTGAATCTAACGCCGCTGATGGTAAGCATTAACGCACGGGCACAGATTGCTTTCTCGTCTGATAGGGATGGGGACAGCGAAATCTACGTGATGGGCGTTGATGGGAAGAAGCTCCGGAAACTTACTGACAATCGTTTTGCTGACAGTTATCCCTCATGGTCTCCCGACGGCAAACGCATTGCCTTCTCGTCTGATAGGGTTGGTAGCTTTGGCGGCAAGAACTGGGAAATCTATGTGATGGACGCCAATGGAGGGAATCCGCGAAACCTGACCGCCAATCCTGCGAAGGATTGGATGCCCTCATGGTCGCCAGACGGTAAACACATTGTTTTTGCGTCCGGCCGAGATCATAAGCACTGGGAAATCTATGTGATGGAAGTCAATGGGAAGAATCCGCAAAGACTCACCAATAATCTCTGGTTTGATATAGATCCTTCATGGTCTCCTGACGGTAAACGCATTGTCTTCTCGTCTTATAGGGATAGGGATGAGGACTATGAAATCTACGTGATGAACGCCGATGGGGGTAATCCGCGAAATCTCACCAAAAATCCCGCGTTTGACTGGATGCCCTCATGGTCCCCGGGCGGTGAACGGATTGCCTTTGTGTCTGATAGGGATGGGAACTTTGAAATCTACGTGATGGACGCCGATGGGGGTAATCCGCGAAGACTCACCAAAAATCCCGCGCATGACTATTCACCTTCGTGGTCACCGGGCAGTGAACGCATCGTCTTCTCGTCTAATAGGGATGGGCACGTTGTGCATGGTATGCCTACTTTTGAAATCTACGTGATGAACACCGATGGCGCGCGGCATACGCTAAACCTAACCAAAAATCGCCGTCACGACACTGCTCCTACGTGGTATAGTTCTACTTTCGCAGTTGCTCCCGCAGATAAGACACTCACGATGTGGGGGTGGCTCAAACAGGTTGTCCGATAACTACCATTATCAACAAAACAGTATTCTCTGAGATGCGGGACGTACGGGGTTGGGGCATAAATGCCAAGGAAAGGGCGAAGAATTGATGCGATAATAATCCGGGTTGCTTCTTCAATTGGAAGGGTTTGCCAACACAAGCTGGCTTCCATCAACCCCAAAGAATAAGAGATTGATTTGAGAACAGAGAGGGAAAAACAGATGCAACGGAGATACAATCTTGTACATTTGATCTTGGCTATCGTAGTAGCCTTGGTGCTGACGCCGCTGATGGTATGCGCTGCCCCACCGGCACAGATTGCGTTTGTGTCTGAGCGGGATGGGCTCCGGCAAATCTACGTGATGGATGCCGATGGGGGTAATCAGCGAAACCTTACCAATAATCCCCTTCATAACTGGGATCCCGCATGGTCCCCGAACGGTAAACGTATCGCCTTTACCTCTCGTAGGGCTGGGGACTTGGAAATCTATGTGATGGATGCCGATGGGAGTGATCAGCGAAACCTCACCAACGAGCGCGCGTTTGACTTTTTACCCTCATGGTCACCGGATAGTGAGCGTATTGCCTTTGTTTCTATGAGGGGTGGAATGAACCGGGAAATCTACGTGATGGGTGCCAATGGGGGGAATCCGCGAAGACTCACTCACAATGACTTTGATGATTGGAATCCCTCATGGTCACTGGACGGTAAACACATTGCTTTTACTTCTAGTAGGGATGGGAATCAAGAAATCTACGTGATGGATGCCGATGGGGGTAATCAGCGGAACCTTACCAATAATCCCCGTCATGACAACGAACCCTCATGGTCACCGGACGGTAAACATATCGCCTTTGCTAGAGAGGGGAAAAACCGTGAAATCTACGTGATGGACGTTGATGGGAGTAATCAGCGAAATCTTACCAATAATCCCCGCAGGGGCTCGCATCCCTCATGGTCACCGGACGGCAAACGTATTGCCTTTGTGTCTAATAGGGACGGGAACCGTGAAATCTACGTGATGGATGCCGATGGAGATAATCCGCAAAGACTCACCAATATGCCCCGTAATGACATTGATCCTACATGGTTTGACCCTGCTCTTGCAGTTGCTCCTGCGGGTAAGGTACTCACGATATGGGGTTGGATCAAACAGGACGACTAATAGCTACCATTATTCAGAAAACAGTGTTTGCTGAGATGTGGGAACGGGGGTTAAACGTCAGGGAAGAGGCGAAGGCTTCAGGCGATAGTAATCCGAGTTGCCCCTTTAGTTGAAAACGAGTTTTCAACACCGGTTGACCTCCACACCACCCAAAGGATAAACAACCGATTTGAGAACAGAGAAGGCATAGCAGATGCGACAGAAATACAATCTAACATATTTGATTTTAGCGAGTGCTGTAGTATTGATTCTAACGCTGATGCTGGTAGGCGGCGACGCACAGGCACGCATTGCCTTCGTGTCTGAGAGGGATGGGAACGTTGAAGTCTACGTGATGAACGTTGATGGCAAGAATCTGCGAAGACTTACTAACAATCCCGCTGATGAATGGGATCCCTCATGGGCTCCGGGCGGTAAAGGCATTGTCTTTAGTTCCAAACGGGATAGGAACAGTGAAATCTACGTGATGGACGCCGATGGGGCTAATCCGCGAAGACTCACCATTGATCGCCGTAACGACTGGCATCCGTCATGGTCTCCTGACGGTGAACGAATCGCCTTCGCTTCTGATAGGGAGGGGAACTTTGAAATCTACGTGATAAACGTTGACGGGAAGAATCAACAAAGACTCACCAATACTATCCGTAGTGAATGGCATCCGTCATGGTCTCGCGACGGTAAGCGCATTGTTTTTGCTTCTGAGAGGGATGGAAACTTTGAAATCTACATGATGGACGCCGATGGGGGTAACCAACAAAGACTCACCAATAATCCCCGTAGTGATTGGCATCCGTCATGGTCTCCTGACGGTAAACGTATTGCTTTTGCTTCTGAGATGGAAGGGGACTTTGAAATCTACATAATGGATGCCGATGGGGGTAACCAACAAAGACTCACCAATGATCCCGGTAGCGACTGGCATCCGTCATGGTCTCCTGACGGTGAACGGATTGCCTTCGCTTCTGATAGGGATAGGGACTTTGAAATCTACGTGATGGACACCGATGGGGGGAATCAACAAAAAATCACCAATAATGTCCATGATGACACGGATCCTGCGTGGTTTGACCCGACTTTTGCAGTTGCTCCTTCGGGTAAGATACTCATGATGTGGGGGTGGCTCAAACAGGCTGACCGATAACTGGCATTATTGAGAAAACAGTGTTTGCTGAGAGAGGATTGGGCATAAACGTCAAGGAAACCGCGAAACCTTCATGTGATAATAATCTGAGTTGCCCCTTTAATTGGAAAGGGGTTTCCTACACAAGATGACCGCCATCAACTCCAAAAGATAAACAACTGATTTGAGAACAGAGGAGACATAGTAGATGTACCGGAGATATAATCGCGCACATTTCCTTTTAGCTAGTATTGTAGTCTTGGTGCTGACATCGCTAATGGTGGACATTGGCGCACAAGCACAGATTGCCTTTGTGTCTGATAGGAATAGGAACCAGGAAATCTACGTGATGGATGCCGATGGGGGGAATCAGCGAAGACTTACTAGAAATGACTTTGATGATTGGAGTCCGTCATGGTCTCCGGACGGTGCCCGTATTGCCTTTGTGTCCAATAGAAAGGAGGATAAGAACAGCCAAATCTACATGATGGACGCCGATGGAGGTCATCAGCGAAAACTCACTAATAATCCGCGGGGTGCCTCGTGGCCCTCATGGTCTCCGGATGGCAAACGCATTGTCTTTGCTGCCACTAGGGCTGGAAAATTCTTGAACATCCACGTGATCGATGTCGATGGAGGTAATCAGCGAAAACTTACTAATGCTCCCGAGATTGACTGGGAACCCTCATGGTCTCCGGATGGTAAACAGATTGCCTTTTCGTCTAATAGGGATGGAAACTCAGAAATCTACATGATGGACGCCGATGGAGGTGATCTGCGAAGACTTACCAATAATCCTCGTAATGACTTTTCACCCGCATGGTCTCCGGATAGCAAACGCATTGCCTTCATGTCTGAGAGGGATGGGAACAGGGAAATCTACGTGATGGATGCCGGTGGAGGTGATCCGCGCAGACTCACCAATAATCTCTTTCTTGATAGGAAACCCTCGTGGTCTCCGGACGGCAAACGCATTGCCTTCATGTCTGAGAGGGATGGGAACTATGAAATCTACGTGATGGATGCCGATGGGAAGAATACGCGAAACCTCACCAATACTCGCCATGATGACATTGATCCTGCATGGTATGCCCCTGCTTTTTCGGTTTCTCTCGCAGGTAAGACCCTCACGATGTGGGGGTGGCTCAAACAGGTTGACCGATAGTTGCTATTTTGATAGCAGAGGAGGAAGGACAGATGCAGCGGAGATACAATCTAGCACATTTCATTTTAGCTAACATAGTAGCCTTGGGTCTATCGCTGTTAATAGTAGAAGTTGAAGTGCAGGCACGGATTGCTTTCGTGTCTCAGAGGGATGGGAATCCTGAAATTTACATGATGACCGCCGATGGGAAGAATCAACGACGCCTCACTAAAAATCACCATGGTGACTCCTCGCCCTCATGGTCTCCCGACGGTAAGCGCATTGCTTTCGAGTCTCAGAGGGATGGAAACGGAGAAATCTACGTGATGGACGCCGATGGGAAGAATCAACGACGCCTCACTAAAAATCACCATGGTGACTCCTCGCCCTCATGGTCTCCCGACGGTAAGCGCATTGCTTTCGAGTCTCAGAGGGATGGAAACGGAGAAATCTACGTGATGGACGCCGATGGGAAGAATCAACAAAGACTCACTGAAAATCCCAGTGCAGACTGGCATCCCTCATGGTCTCCCGATGGTGAACGCATTGCCTTCGCGTCTCAGAGGGCTGGAAACTCAGAAATCTACATGATGGACGTTGATGGGAAAAATCAACAAAGACTCACTGCAACTCTCCAGGCGGACTGGTATCCCTCATGGTCACCGGACGGTGAACGCATTGCCTTCTCGTCTCAGGGGGCTGGAAACGCAGAAATCTACGTGATGGATGCCGATGGGCAGAACCGACGAAGACTCACTGAAAATCGCCGGAATGACTGGTATCCGTCATGGTCTCCCGACGGTGAACGCATTGCTTTCGCGTCTCAGAGGCCTGGAAACGTAGAAATCTACGCGATGGACGCCGATGGGAAGAATCGACGAAGACTCACCAATAATCGCCACGATGACACTCATCCTGCATGGTTTAATCCTACTTTTGCAGTTGCTCCGGCAGGCAAAAAACTCACGATGTGGGGTTGGCTCAAACAGGTTGACCGATAGCTACTATTATCGACAAAACAGCGTTTACCACTTCCCTTTATTATTCCGCGTATTCATCAAAGTTAGTGACCTTCCACTGTCCATCAACCAATTCGGTGAAGATCACAGTGTTACGAACTGTATTTGAAAAACTTGTACCCTTGATGGTCAATTGGTATCTGAAGAATACGCGGTTGTCGTCCTCAATTTTTTTTCCCACCTGCTTATACTCGATGTTCGGTTTTACTTGGGATTGGTCGCTACCACTTCGCACTTCCCGTAAGAATTCAATTTCTGTTTCCAATTTTTCCTTAGCCAGTCCATCGCTCAAACGTAACGCCATCCCTTGGTTTGCATGCAGGTAGTAGTTATAGACAAAATCCTCCGCAACACCTTCAGGCGTATTTCTGTCCGAACAAGCAGATATAATCAATAACAAACTGAAGCCGATCCATGCCCTTTTCATGGTATTTCCTTTCGTTGAACCGTTCAGCAAAGATAACAATCCGCAATTTACTTGACGCGGATGGGACGGGTTGATATAATGCCAACGATTCTCTCGACCCGATGAGATATTGACATAACTTTTGGCAAACAGGAAGGAAGATTAATGATTATTTGCCGCTGGTTTATTTCATTACAACTGTTTTTACTGTGTATCTTCATCTGTTTGGTGGGGTATGATCCGCCGCAGAGCGAAGCACAGACCGATTCGCCCGAACAGTCAAACCAAACCGCTCAGTCTACAAAACCAAAACGGGGACCGAGGACCCTGGAAGCATTCCAAAACGCAATCAAATCCGGACAGGTAGGAACCATCAGCGGACACGCGCTGTTCAAAGGTGAACCGCCTCCGCCCAAAGAACTGCGTGTTACATTAAACAAAAAGACGTGCGGACATACATATCAATCTGAAAGTCTTCTTGTCTCTGAAAAAGGCGGCATTCAGAATGTAGTCGTGTCGTTGTTGAGAATCCCCAAAGGGTTGCCAAGGAAGACTGACGACAAACCGATCCAAATTGATCAGCAAAAATGTATTTTTATCCCACATGTGCTGCTGGTCCCCGCCGGCGTAGAATTTGAAGTCTTAAATAGCGATCCCGTGTTGCACAGTTTCCATACCATTGGCGCACATAACAAAGAGCTCAACATCATACAGACCAAAACGAAAAGGAGACGGTTGCCCGTGACGTTCCCTGAACCTGATACCATTAAAGTGGTTTGCGATGTGCATAGCTGGATGAAGGCATGGATTATTGTAACCGAGCATCCCTACTACGCACTCACGGATGCGGACGGTCAGTTTCGGTTGGAAAATGTGCCAGAAGGGAGTTACCGCATTAGGGCGTGGCATGAAGAATTGGGGACGCTACCGGTTCAAGAAGTTGCGGTCACCATCAATCAAGATGCAAAGGTTGATTTTGAGTTCAGCCTACCCCAACAGGCGGTGCAATGAAGTACCAAGTCAACCGCCCCGGCCTACAGGCACTTGCCAAAGGCAGCTCTTACTGATTCACTCCGCTTTGCGCCTCCGTGCGAACAGAGAATTCTCTATATCATTTCCACCGTCCTCAACAGATTCGTGCTTATCTTATTCAGAGAGTTATCGAATGATAGCCTGTAATGGAATCAACGTCAAGAAAAATTAAAGGCTCTAGCCTTGGGAGTACATTAAAGGATGAAAATTACCAAACTCGAAACGTTCCTGATTGCACCCCGCTGGCTGTTTCTGCGGGTACATACCGACGAGGGAATTGTCGGCTTGGGTGAGCCGTATCTAGAGGGACGCGCCACAACCTCCGCTGAAGCGGTTAGGGAAATGGAAGATTACCTCATCGGTCAAGATCCACGACGCATTATCCACCACTGGGAGGCGATGTATAGACAACCGTGTTATCATGGCGGCGCAATTATGATGAGTGCTATCAGTGGGGTCGAGGCGGCGCTTTGGGATATTCTGGGCAAGAGCGTCGGGCTGCCGGTGTGGCAGCTGTTGGGTGGACGTGCACGAGACCGTATTCGTCTGTACAAAGGGGGCGGCTCCATTGAGCAGATGAAGGAAGATGTGGCGCGTGGATTCAAAGGGTTCAAAATCGGTTTGCCGGGACAATATCCCAAGGTTCACGCCACGAAAGCGTTTATCGATCAAGCGGTTGCTTGGGTGGGAGAAGTCCGCGATGCTGTTGGCCCCTCCATTGACATCGCTATTGATCTACACGGCGCATTTCTCCCCGCTGCCGCAGTGCCAATCATCAAAGCGTTGGAACCGCTGCATCCAGCGTGGATTGAGGATCCGTGTCAGTGCGAAAACTACGATGAGATGGCGCGAATTGCTCAATCGACAAGCATTCCCATCGCGGCGGGTGAGCGCGTTTTCACACGCTGGGCGTTTCGTGAACTTCTGGAGCGCGGCGCAGCGAAAATCCTAAATCCCGATCCTTGCCATGTTGGTGGCATTTTTGAGACACGCCTCATCGCGGGGATGGCAGAGATGCACTATGCCGGCGTTGCGCCCCACTGTCCACTCGGTCCGATTGCGCTAGCGACCTGCCTGCAACTCGACGCCATGATGCCAAACTTTGTGTCTCAGGAACATGTGACGCTCGGTGAGGGCTACCTCAAAGAACCGTTCGTTCCGGTCGATGGTTACTTGCCGATCCCTGACAAACCGGGGCTTGGCATTGAACTCGACGATGAAGCGATGGCGGACAAAATCGGTGCTATCTTCCGGCCACAATCCCCGCTTCACCCCGACGATGGAACGGTCGTCGATTGGTAAGGTGGGAGCCGTGCCTACAAGAATTTATGGTGAATTCTAAAAATAAGTGGATATTTACCAATAACTTTGACCTGCGCGAAGCTTCAAAAGTCTCCCTGACAAGGGGGATTTAGGGGGTTGGTTGTGCATTGGGAGTGTCTCATTAATTCTAAAATCTACTATAGTTTGCTGCGTAGTACAGAGGAGATGGTGTAAGTTGCTATGATAGACCGTTCGAGAGTTCGAGAAGCGCTTACGGGTCCCGTTGCCTCCGTCCATACCCCCTTTCTACCTGATGGAGAGATCGACGAAAACGGGCTGCGGAACATGATCGACCATGTGATTGACGCCGGAAGTGGGAGCATCATCTTAACCTATGGGGATAGCCTTTATTCAGTGTTGACCGACGAGGAAGTTGCTCATCTCACCAAAGTGACCGCAGCGCATGTGGCTGGACGCGCCATGGTTATCGCGGCGGATAGACAGTGGTGGACCGACAAAGAGGTGGAATTTGCCAAATACGCTGCAAGCGTCAACGCGGATCTATTAATGGTTCTGCCCCCCAACTGGGCGAAATCCTGCACGGTGGAAACCTTTGTCGAACACTACGCCGCTGTCGCTGAACACATTCCGGTGATGGTTGTCACCAATGTGTTTGCGGGTGCACCGGATCTCGGTCTAAAGACGCTGGAGGTCTTGCGCGATAAAGTAGAGGGAGTTGTCGCCATTAAGGATGACATTGTTGGAGCGTTTGCTAGACGGATGGGATTGCTGTTACACGGTCATTGGGGCGTAATTTCCGGTGGGCAGAAACAGAACCATCTGGACGTGCTGCCTTACGGCTGCGACGGGTATTTCTCCACTTTCATTCATTTTAGACCCGACATCACTCAGGAATACTGGCGGGCAATCCAGACGCAGGATTGGCAGCGTGTGAAAGAGGTTATACAGAATTACGATTTTCCCTATTTCGACTTTGTCGGTGGCTTGACAGGCGGTGGAGACGCCGGCATCCATGGGACGCTGGAGCTATTCGGGATTGCCGGGCGTTGGCGCAGAAAACCCTATCACACGCTGAACGACGCAGAGATGGAGCAGTTGAAAGGATTCTTCCAAGCCAAAGGCTTACTTTAAGTCCGGTTGCCCCTCTTACTTTTCCATTCCTCATACTCAGCCAACGTTTTTTCATCAGGCGGATAGACGCCGACGATACTCGCCCCTGCCTGTATCTTTTCCGTGATAAACACCTCTTTCTCCTCCATTTCAGCGGAGGTCTGCGCCACCTGCTCCGCCAAGTGTGCCGGCACCACGACGACACCCTCTTCATCGCCAACGATGATGTCGCCCGGATACACCGCCACGTCACCACAGGCAATCGGCACCTGAATCTCGCTCGGATGGTGTATGGTTTTATTGGTGTGAGCATTCATCGCTGCAGCATAAGCCGCAATACCAAGTTCCGCGATAACTGGACTATCACGGTAAGCACCATCGGTCACAATACCCGCTGCGCCACGGCAATGGAGGCGTGTAGCAAGGATTGACCCCATTGTTCCTGCGCGGGTATCCCCTCGTGCATCAATAACCAAGACTTCTCCCTCACCAATCTGCTCAATCCCGACACGTTGGACATCTTTCAGGTTATCAACTGTGCCCGGATCCAGATCTTCGCGCATTGGTATGTATCGAAGGGTGAATGCGGGTCCTGCCATCTTCATATTGGGGCGTAGCGGTGCGACACCGTGCATAAACGTCCAGGTGATGCCATGTTGCCGCAGCACCGAAGTCAAGGTTGCGGTACTGGGAATCAAGAGAAGATCGAGTGTCTCACGCGATATTTTTTTTGCCATTCGTTTCTCCTTTTACAGAATCATTTTTATGAAGACTTCAAATTGTCGTATAAACCTGTCTACCTGATATTATAAACCAGAATAGTTATAATTCAACCTCTAAATTCAATCAGGATTTTCAGGTTGCTTTGAATCCCGACTCATCGGGGTTTAAAGAACTAACGGGTGCTTGCATCCCAATTTTATTGAGGATATTTTCACGTTTCACGTTTCACGTTTTACGCTTCGGTTTTGAGTTGACGTGCAGGGGGTGCTATTGTATAATCTGCCTGTATTTCACTACGCACTAAGTTTCAAAGCGTCAACAGGGTCGCAGGATGAGAATTGTCGCTGGAAAATTCAAAGGCAGACGGTTAAAAACACTTAAAGGTTCAGAGGTTCGTCCCACTGCCGACCGCGTTAAGGAGTCGTTATTTCGTATCTTTGGTGAGCAGGTCATCGACGCTGATTTTCTGGACCTCTGTGCAGGAACCGGTAGCATCGGTCTGGAAGCATTGAGCCAAGGTGCGAGGGCTGCTACCTTTGTTGATAGCAGTTATCACTCTGTCCGCATTATCGAGTCTAATCTTGAAATGTGTGGGTTTGACCGCAAGCATCCGGGTGTCCGGCTCATTCACCTTGACGCACGGAAAGCACTTGCCCGACTTGGCAAACGTAAAGCGCAGTTCGACCTGATTTACTTTGATCCGCCATACGCCTCTAAAATCCACGAATCGTGTGTGAAGCAGATTGCGGAGGCAGATATACTTTTGCCAACCGGGGTGCTCGTTATTGAACATCGAACAGTTCAAAAGATAGATTGGACTGAGTCTTTGATACTAGATGAATTGGTACTAAGTCGTCAAGAACGGTATGGTGACACAATGCTTTCATTTTATAGATGGCAGCCGTAAAGGATCAAAATCATGCCAAATCGTGCGCTAGACTGGTTGAGACAAGCCGATAGAGATTTCGAGCAGGCGATGGATTCCCGCCATGCCGAACGACATGAGTGGGCATGTTTCGCTGCACAACAGGCAGCGGAAAAAGCGGTCAAGGCTTTACATCTTCATGTAGGACAGGAGGCGTGGGGTCATGTCGTCGCCCAGCTACTTGAGGAGTTGCCAGAAACCATTGATGTGCCAGAACTCTTGGTTGAAAAGGGACGCGTTTTGGATAATTTCTATATTCCATCCCGTTATCCGAATGGTCATTTGACAGGAGCCCCTTTTGAACACTACGGTCCGCTACAAAGTGAGGTGGCAATTCGACATGCCCGTGAGATTATTGAGTTCGCCCGTGCTCAAATGGCCGGATGCCCAAACTGTTGATGAAGCGGTACGTCGTTGGGCTGCAGACATTCATCAAAACCGAAAAGATGTGCTGCGTATCGGGTACTTTGGTTCCTACGCACGAGGAGATTGGGGAGTAGGGAGTGACCTCGATCTCATCGTTATTGTTAAACACTCTGACCTGCCTTTTGAAAGACGAAGTGCCAGTTGGAATGTTACGGGACTGCCGGTCCCTGTCGATCTATTAATCTATACTCAGGCGGAATGGCATGAACTTCGTCAGCGAAGATTTTATTCAACAGTGATGCGAGAAGCGATTTGGGTTTTAGACATGGGCTAAAAATAGCTTCTACTTGGTTGCGTTAAGAGGAAAAACTTTGCAAGACATCAAGATCACCAATGCCCTCCCACTCGATCAGATTTTGTGCGGCGATAATCTGGAGTTGATTCGACAACTTCCAGATCGCTCTGTTCAACTTGTCATTACTTCACCGCCCTATTTCCAACAACGCGACTATGGTGGAGGTATGGGCAATGAGGCGCGTTTAGAGGAATATCTTGAGAACCTACTAACCCTGTTCCGTGAGTGTGTGCGCGTTGTAGCAGATGACGGGAGCCTTGTGTTTAATTTAGGAGATAAGTACGAAGATAGCAGCTTGCTCCTTGTACCGTACCGCTTTGCGATTGAGGCGACAAAAACAGGATTGGTGAAACTAGTCAACGATGTGACATGGGTGAAGAAAAATCCAACACCACGCCAGTTTAGACGGCGATTGGTCAGCAGCACCGAGCCGTTCTTTCATTTTGTCAAGACAGGGGATTACTTTTATAATCCCGATGCGTTCATGTCAAACGAGAGTGCCTCCCCAAAATTGCAGTCCCAAGGGACAAATGTGGGGCAGAAGTATTTCGAGTTGATTAATCAATCAAATTTGTCTGAGGACGAAAAACGTAATGCCCGTCTTGCCTTGGAAGCTGCAATTCAAGAAGTTCGCCGTGGTGAAATCGCAGGATTACGGATGAAAATTCGTGGTATCCACGCGGAAGCATTTGGCGGACAGGATGGCGGCCGTAAGATTCAGATCGAAAAAAATGGTTTCACGCTTATTCGATTACGGGGCAATAAACTCAAGCGAGATGTGCTCGAGCACTCCGTTGAGTCAATTAAAGGAATCAAGCATCCAGCAATTTACCCCGTAAAAATTGTTGAGGAATTTCTGCACCTGCTCACACGCCCTGGCGATGTCGTGTTAGATCCCTTCATCGGTTCCGGTTCCACAGCCGTTGCCTGCCAACAACTCGGACGGCATTTCATCGGCTATGATATTAACCCGGAGTATTGTGAATATGCACAAAATCGGGTTGAGACGCTGATCAATGAAGATACATTACCTCTGTTTGAAAATCGGTTATAGACGCTCGCTCTCCTACATTGCCAAGAAAGGTAGTTTGAACCACGACCTGCATTGTTCCTACTCTTGAAGAGATTCAGACTCAGTTGACGGCTTTTGACCTCTTTCAGGTGTTAGCTGATGAACCCCATAGCTTTTTCCTTGATAGCGGCATGGATGCTCCAAGGCTGGGACGCTATTCGTTTGTCGGTTCGCAGCCTTTCCTGATCTTCCGCAGCAAAGGGACAAACCTCCAGTTTAATTGGAGAGGCCGGATTGAGCAACGTTCAGGCAATCCTTTTGACGCGCTCCGAGAAATTTTGAATCGGTTCCAGTCCGCGTCTTTGCCCTGCGACCTACCGTTTATCGGTGGAGTTGGATATTTGGGGTATCCACTCCGCTGCTTCATCGAAGAACTACCAGCGACAGCACACGACGACCTCAAATTGCCCGATTGCTACTTTACCTTCTACGATGCCGTCGTTGCATTTGACCATTTGACCAATCAGGTCTATTTATGCCAATCCAATGTCAACGATAGCTCCGCCAATCGACATCAACAGCAGGTCGAAAAACTTCGCTCCCTCCTCCAATCTGAAGCTCACTGCTCGCAACGTCGCTGCGAAGTGCTCAAGTTAGATCTTTCACATTTCACGAAATATCCGATTCGATCCAACTTTTCTAAAACAGACTATCTCTCCACTGTACAACGCGCAAAGGCGTACATCGCATCGGGCGACGTTTACCAAGTTAATCTATCACAACGTCTATCAACCTCAACCGATTTACCCCCACCAGAGCTATACGCCCGCCTGCGTCAGTTAAGCCCTGTCCCTTATAGCGCGTACCTCCACTGTGGTGATTTTCAGGTTCTGAGTGCTTCTCCTGAACGGTTCCTCCATTTTTCGCCAAGCAGCCGAACCGTCGAAACCCGTCCAATCAAAGGGACCCGCCCACGCGGCCTGACACCAGAGTTAGATCGCAAACTAGCGACAGAGCTGCTGCATAGCGAAAAAGATCTCGCTGAACTGTTAATGATTGTTGATCTTGAGCGGAATGACCTTGGACGCGTCTGTGAAATCGCCTCCATCCATGTGCCGGAGCGCGTCGCGCTCGAAAGCTATTCCAACATACACCATCTCGTTGCTACTGTCAGAGGAACGCTCCGGAGGGACGCTGATCGGATCGATCTCCTGAAGTCGTGCTTTCCGGGCGGCTCGATCACCGGTGCACCAAAGATTCGGGCGATGGAACTGATTGATGAACTGGAGCCGACGGATCGCGGCGTATATACAGGAGCAATCGGCTACTTCGGGTTTGACGGGACGATGGATCTCAACATCGCCATTCGGACCTGTATCCTCAAGGAAGGGTGTGCCTACTTTCACGTTGGCGGCGGCATTGTTGCGGATTCCGAACCCGAGGCAGAATATCAGGAAACCCTAGATAAAGCGAGCAGCTGGATGACTGTTTTAGAAGGCGATATCAAACATGATATGTAAAAGTCAAATCTGTTGGGTTGTGTTTAACTGTTAAACCTGTGGTCATGAGCTATCTGCTCATAAGGAGAACATCATGAGCCAAACAAGAAAAGTTGTTGTAATGGATAGCAACGGAAAAATCTGGACGGAGGAGCAGCCTACCCCTGAACCTGAGTCGGGACAATTACTGGTAGAAGTCAAAGCATCAATGGTAAGCCCGGGCTCCGGACTCGGTGGGGTCAAGGGCAGACGTGCAAATCCAGAACCGAATCCAGCCGCGCGTCCTTTCGGTTATACCAACGCCGGTGTCGTCATTGGTAAAAAAGGGGATTGTGATGAGTTTTCGATTGGCGATCGTGTGTCGGGAATGGGCGGTGGATACGCCCTACACGCCACGCACGCCTGTATACCGCACAATCTGTGTGCAAAGATTCCTGAGAATGTGAGTGATGCCGAAGCGGCGTCCAATCATCTTGCAGCGACAGCCTTACACGCTGTGCAGCGCGGCCGAATCACAATCGGTGAAAATGTTGTTGTAGCAGGGCTGGGGCTGGTGGGACAGTTGTCCTGTCAAATTGCACAGATTGCCGGTGCGTATGTTATGGGGTTAGATCATTTTCCCCGGCGTGTGCAGATTGCACAGGAGGCTGGTGTGGATCTGCCAATCCAATTAGGTGATACCGACCCGGTGTCGATTGCAGAAGAATTCACAAAAGGATACGGGATGGACTGTGGGATTATCGCATTCGGCGGCGATGGCACGGAAGCGTTTCGCCAGATTCGCAGTATGCTCAAGACGGCACCAGACACGCACAAGATGGGACGCATCGTGATCGTTGGCGGTGCAAACATTACGCACCGCTTTGCCGCTGGCGTTGGAAATGTGGACGTAATCAGCGCGGCCCGGACGGGCCCCGGCTATCATGACGAAGCCTATGAACACGGCGCAGACTACCCACCGGTT
This sequence comes from Candidatus Poribacteria bacterium, assembly GCA_965116925.1. Lineage (GTDB taxonomy): Bacteria > Poribacteria > WGA-4E > WGA-4E > PCPOR2b > PCPOR2b. Next base: position 6,466,382 of record OZ220744.1, read on the forward strand.
TTCGTCCATTGGCCTACGCAACGGAATCTGGAATTAGTACTTCAGTTCATGTCGGAAGGTAAGCTAAGGGTGAAACCGCTGATTACCGATATGGTCCCAATCGATCAGGCCGCCGACGCGTGCGAAAAACTCATCCAAACCCCGAACGAGGCGTTGGGGGTTGTCTTCACTATGCCGTAATCTATAGACGAAAAATGGATTGACAATCAAAATATGGTACACTATACTGACCATACTGAATTTTGTTGTCGAAGGAGAGGTGAACCACAATCTTCCGAAAAATCAAGATCATCCTAGACATGATCAAATTTGAGCACACAATCTTCATGCTGCCCTTTGCGATCATGAGCGCATTCATCGCTTCGGATGGATTGCCAGCGTTAGATAAGTTTATCTGGATACTCGTTGCCATGGTTGGAGCACGAAGTTGTGCTATGGCATTTAATCGACTCGCTGATGCTGAAATTGACAAAGCGAACCCACGTACGGCAATGCGAGCTATTCCCGCCGGATTGATCGCAAAGGGAGCGGTATGGGGATTTACCCTTGTTTCCGCTGCACTGCTCGTATTCGCTGCATATAACCTCAATCCGCTTGCGTTTGCACTTTCACCTGTTGCGCTTGTGGTGATTATGGGATATTCCTACACCAAACGCTTTACCTCCTTCTCTCACCTTTGGCTTGGCATCTCCCTCTCAATCGCGCCGATTGGCGCATGGATCGCTATCAGAGGTCAATTTGATTGGACACCCATACTGCTCGGATTGGCGGTGCTGCTTTGGACAGCGGGATTTGACATCATCTACGCTTGTCAAGATTTCGATTTCGATCGCAAGCATCGGTTATACTCAATTCCTGCGAAGTTCGGAATCAAACCGGCATTATGGATTTCATCGGTACTACATGTAGTGATGGTTGCGGTCCTGCTCGGCGTTATGTTATTGACAGATCTGGGTGTCGTCTATCTGGTCGGCGTTGGAATCGTTATAATTATTCTGATTTATGAACACGTCATCGTCAAGCCACACGACCTTTCACGGGTAAATCTCGCCTTCTTCACACTGAATGGCGTGGTGAGTTTGGTGCTCATGGCACTATCTGTTGTGGATATGATGCTATAGTATGACACAAAAAATTGCTTGAGATGCCAATTGAGCAGGAGCATAATGTAGTAGTCCAAATCTGAAATTTTCATAGAAGGAGGAAAAATTATGGACATCAGTTTTAGTACAGGGGCAGGTGGGGGTGCATGGAGCCTTGAAGAGTGTGCCGAATGGGCGAAAGCAAACGGTTTCGATGCAATTCGTCCTAACGCTAGTGGAACATTTGATCCCGATCATATCTCGCAAGTGGGTGGTGATAAGATCAACGAAACCTTGCGATCGCACGATATTTATCTCGCTGCGATAAGTGCCCATAACAATCTGCTAGACGACGATCTCGAAGCGCGTGAAGCTGCCAGTGAAAACCTCAAACGAGCGATCGAAGCGACAAGCATCCTCGGGGCACCAGTCCTCGTGACCTATGCCGGCAGCCCTGTCAGTTGGCATTTTTACGGACAATTTTCCTCGAACCCCGGAAATCCGGGCGATAGATCGGTTGAACTGGTAGGCAGATTTAAGGAGATGTGGACGCCGGTCGTCCGCTTTGCTGAAGAGAAGGGTGTGACAATCGCGCTTGATTGTGCGGTACGAATGGGTAACATCGCCTGTAATCCGGAGATGTGGGAACGCATTCTTGACGCAATTCCTTCCGACAACCTAGGATTATCTTGCGATCCCTCCCACTGGCTCTGGATGGGGATTTTGCCGGCAGAGGATGCTATCCGCATGTTTGCCGGCAAGTGGTACTATGCCGATGTGAAGGATTGCGAAGTCAGTCCACAAATGCGTTTCCGTCAAGGAATCATTGGGAATTGGTGGTGGCAGTATCGCGTTCCCGGACGCGGACAGTTGAATTGGGGAACAATCATCGGTGCACTACTTGAGAGCGGATATGATTATGTCCTCTGTGTTGAGAATGAAGACCGAGGGATGCCGGGGCTTGCCGGGTTCGCGTTGGGTGGGCGACATCTGCGCCAGTTTCTACCCAAGCGCGGAGAACCCTACGACCCGGCAACTCTCTGGAAGGTCAAAAGTTGATCTTGCAATCGCTTCTTGAAATATGCTATCATTTAGCGGTTTTGCACATCCCTGTTAATTCTCTCTTACGGGAGGAAGACAATGGCTTTTATTCACGAAAATCTTTCACGGATTCAAGATCGGATTGCTGCAGCTGCCGCACGCGTTGGACGTAACCCAGATTCAATAGAGCTCGTTGCTGTTTCTAAAACCAAGCCTGTTAGTCTAATTGTAGAAGCAATTGAAGCGGGGATTACGCATATTGGTGAGAATCGCGTCCAAGAGGCACAAAGTAAGCATCCCCAGATTGATCACCCGGTGAAGTGGCATCTAGTCGGTCATCTGCAACGAAATAAAGTGAAACAGGCCCTACAGATTTTTGATCTCATCCACTCCGTGGATAGCCCGCGTCTCCTTGCTGAAATAGATCGACGATCTGCCGAGTTGAATCGCGCGACAGAGATACTGATTCAGGTCAACACCTCTGCTGAACCCAGCAAATACGGTCTGGAACCGGATCAGACGCTAGACTTCATTGAAAGTGCACACCCTTACACCCATGTCCGGATCAAAGGATTGATGACAATCGGTGCCTTTCTGCCAGATCCTGAAGCGGTGCGTCCGATGTTTGCATTGCTGCGGCAGCTCCGTGAAAAAATTATCGCCCAGCAATTTCCGAACGTTGAGATGGACACCCTGTCAATGGGAATGACCAACGATTTTGAGGTTGCTATTGAGGAGGGCGCGAATCTCATCAGGGTTGGTACCGCAATCTTTGGAGAACGGGAATAAAACATTTGACGCAGATAGGAGCATAGCCCTTTGGATACTAAACTTCGAGTCGGTTTCATTGCCGTTGGCAATATGGGAGGTGCAATTGTCAGAGGCGTTGTGCGTGATTTACTACCACCTGAACAGGTTTGGATAACAGATGTCTATCGTCCCCTCGTTGACCAGTTGTGCGAGGAGTTAGGGGTCAACAGTGCGGAAAACATCCCGCAATTGATGGAAAAGGTCGACTGTCTGCTATATGCAGCCAAGCCAAATAACGTGCCAGATGTCTTCCCAGAAATTGCTGCCACCCTCCAATCTCCGACCCAGTGGATCATCTCCATTGCAGCAGGTGTTTCAACAACCCAATTAGAATCTTACTTTGCTTCTCCACCACCGCCAATTGTCCGTGTGATGCCAAACATCGCCGCATCTGTGGGGGAAGCAATCTCCGTAATCACAGCGGGAAGCACTGCCACGTCTAAACACCTTGCCGTAACCCAAGCAATTTTCAACGCTGCAGGCAAGTCGCTGGTTATGGAGGAAAGACATCTGAACGCCGTTACCGGTTTAAGCGGCAGCGGTCCCGCGTTTGTGTTCCTCTTCATTGAAGCCTTCGCTGATGCAGGGGTACAGGTCGGCTTGACCCGTCCCGACGCATATCAACTTGCCCTACAAACCGTGCTCGGAGCGTGTAGGATGCTTGAGGAGATGGATGAACATCCGGCAGTCCTGAAAAACCGGGTGACGACGCCGGGGGGAACAACCGCAGCAGGATTATATGCGTTGGAGAGTGGACGCCTGCGGTCGGTTATTGCTGATGCTGTGAGTGCCGCTACAAAACGCTCCGAAGAGCTTGCAAATTGAGTGAGATTGGAAGGGTCCTCGACTATGGAAGTGTTGATACCTCTCATGATTGAAGTAATTGGGATTTACTCAATCATTGTTTTTGCCAATGTTATATTATCTTGGGTTGTGAACTTTTCTGGTAACGTGACAGTAAGACAACTTTATTGGATGACGAACCGATTTGTTGACCCCGCACTAGACCCCATTCGCCGCTTTCTGCGTCCCGTGACGGGTGGGTTGGGAATTGACATTTCGCCGCTTATCTTAATACTCTTTTTACAGATACTGCAAAGGATGTTGAGGTCAACCTTGTAAGCATCCATTTATTCAGAATTTCTGAATTTTTGTAATTATTAGGTATCCCTAACGGTACTTGAAAATGATGACTGAAGAAAAAATTCTAAAATTATGGGATGAGATTGATATTTACGCTCAACTAATTCAACGAGCGAAATCGACACCCTATGTTCTTCGCGAAATGCCTACGGCTACCCATCATTTGAAGTTGGATATGCTTAAAGGCAAGATCTGCCAAGACATGTTTCTGAAATCGAACATGATGCAAGGGATGGGGGTAGAGTATGTACCGCATTGGGATTATTATACCTCTGCTGTTGAAACAAAGGCGTTGAATCGGGAGTATAAGGATAGCACCTTTGATGCCATTCGATTTCGCCGGCAGTGTCGCCGTGAGTTCCAACGTGAGGTTGACCAACAACAAAACCAACTGCGAGCGATTGGGATTTTTGGAGATTGGAAGAAGGGCAAAACTCTGGATTCACGCGATGAAGCGAAAATTATCAATGCTTTCAGCGCGTTGCAGGAGTTGGGGTATTTGAGTAAAGATCGAAAATTGGGAGCATGGTGTCCGAAATGTAATACTATACTAGATATGGATGAGATGAAAAATCAGCCCTCCCCGGCGTATTCTGGGTACGTCAAATTTCCTGTTAGCATCGGTTTAGAAGAGTTTGGCGAGGACGTTTACCTGTTAGCGTGGCTTCAAGATCTATGGTATCTTGCTGGGAGCGTTGCCATTGGGGTACAGGAAAGTAGCGAATATTGGATTGTTGAGCTAGATGGCGAAATCCTTATCCTCACTGAGGCAGATCTCTCAGCTTGCTTTCCACTGGATCAGCAGGCAAATATAAATCGATTGCAAACCTGTCCAGTTGATGTACTGACGGATTGCTTTTGCGCCCATCCGTTTCTTGGCAAAGACCTTCAGGTAGTTATTATTCCAGATATTTCTGAGC